>NZ_JADMNM010000020.1 GCF_016461955.1 Qipengyuania sp. YIM B01966
AAATGTTCTGACGACGGACAGCCGCGCAGTGGATCGGCCTCGTTGAGGGATGGATCAGGAAGGCTGTCGGCGTCCGGATTGTGGACCGCAATTGGTTTCAGTTTCGCAATCTGGCGATCGAGAATCTTGAGAACCTCTCGCTTGTTCGCCTCGGATTTTGCGTCGCGGCGTTTCAGGTCAGGTCCGGCGAGAAACGAGTATTTCCCTTGCCGGACGGACACATGCGAGAACGGAATTGTGCGCTGTTCGGGGGGGATGAACCACGCCGAGTCACTTTCGATACAATAGGACCAATCGTAGCCTGGTCGCCCATCACGGGTGGTCCTTGTCTTGCGATCCTTCGGCGGATCGAGCCACTCGCCCAAGAGCGTCGCATTCTCATACCAGCCCACAATATGCACGCCGGGGTGCTTGGGGTTCTTGGCCAGACACACGACCGTCCAACCCTTGTTGTCAGTCGGATGACTGGGGGCAGACGTTCCGCTTTGTGGGGGAACGTAGACATAATAGCGCCCATCGGGTCCGGGCATGAAGTTGAAGGCCTCATGGCCAGTCTTCTTGCTGCGCTCGTTTCGATGTTCGATCAGCCAGCCAAAATTCCCATCGACCGGTTCACCGCGATAATATTCCGACCACCCGACCTTGATCCAGAGAAGCTTCCTCATCCAGCTTCTCCGTCTTCATTTTCTTCGGCGATCGCCTCGCCTTCTGCATTGTTGGCCTCACCAGGCTTCTTCAGTCCGGACTTCAAACCATCGATGTGCTCAAACAGGTCTGGGCTTACGCTCTGCCAAAGTGGGTCGAGAATGAATTGCAGACCCTCCCGCCGGGCGAGTTTTGCCGCAGGCACAAAGTCAGAATCCCCCGCAACCAACACAATTGTCTTCGCGAGCTTCTTCAAGGTAAGCGATGCGATATCTAGGCCGATACGCATATCGACACCCTTCTGCCGAAGGTCGAGATGGACCATCCAGTCTTCCAGTTCGGTCCAATGCTTTTCGTTCGCCTTAATTTGGCCAGCAAGCTCCGCTGGGATCATCAAGCTTCCATCTTCCGCAGGCTCCAATGCTGATAACGCATCAAATATTGGCTTTGCCCGGAGGAGTTTCTTGGTTCTATCCCCTGAGACCGCCCAGCCACCAAGCTTGGATACATGGCCAAGACGCAAGGCGACATTTCGCTCTTTCCGCAGACGCTCAAGGAGCTCATTTTGAAATGCCGCTTTGTCACTCTTGGCAAAGTTCAAGTGCTTTTGTGAAAGCGGGTGTTGGGCCTGGCCTTCAAATGGAAGCGCATCATAGTAAAAGATGCGGTAGACGTGCTGATGCCAGTTTTTATCGTTGCCGCAGAGCGCCTTGATGTGCCGCCTGCACATCCAACGGATCAAGCCAACGGTCTTGAAAGGCGTGAGCTTGTCCGGTTCGGAAATCAGCTTAGGAAGGCGTTTCGAGAGAAAACCGCCATCGATGAGGATTGCAATCTCGCGGCTCATCGAGCGCCTCCGCGAGACAAAAAAGAAGCCCCAAGATTTCGGTAACACTCTGGATAGTCGAGCGAACCTACTCTCATGGGGCGGATGTGAGTTTGAGATAGGACATTATGTCCTACTATGCAATTAATTTCACACATCATATCGCTCCTCCCGCGCCAGCCGTCGGAGCCTGAGCGAGAACCTGCTCCACCAGCTTGGCGAAGTCTTCCTCCATCGAGGCCCAATTGCAGAATTCGGCAAAGTGCCAGCGCCCGAAACCGCCGAGTTGGTTGACGCCAGGAACCCACAGCGTTTCCATCGTCTCCTTCTTCGCGACGGCATCCTCACCCCGGTAACCCTTCACTTCGAGCACGAGATTAATCGGTTCGCCGCTCTCTGCCTCCAACCTTACGAGGAAGTCAGGCACATACCTCCGCGCAACACCGCCACACAGATAGGGCACTTCAAAGCCCAAACCCTGGTTCTTCGCAAAGGCCAGAACCTTCGGATGGCTTTCGAGCACATTCGCCAGCTCACCCTCCCAATCGCTGTCCAGCACGACATGACTGATATGGCTTCTCGGCGGGCGGGCTGCAGTCGCCTGACACGGTTTGGAAGTGATGAAATTGACGAAGCGGGTCGAGCCCTTCGGGTTGTAGCTGTCGAGGACGGCCTTAATCTTCACATCGTCGCCCGCCCCTCGGTTGCAAGCAGCGTCGATCTTCTCCGAGGCTCGCGCGAGCAAGTGCTGGTAGAGGATTGCTCCGATCGGAACGCCCTGGGGGACCAAATAGCCAGCATCAATCCACCGCCGCGCGATCCGTTGAATCTGAGGGAACAGGTGCTGCTTGGGAATTCCGTCTTCGTCGCGGAAGACATTGTACAGAAGGTGCTTTGCCAGATTGAAACTAATCTCCGAGGGGCGGAGGGATTCTAGCACCGTTGGCGTGATGACAACGCCTTCACCGACAATGCCTTCCATGAAGACCTTGGTTGGTCCGATATCGGCAGGCGTGATCGTGAGCCGACTGTCTTCGTTGAACTCCGCAACTAGCTTTTCGTTGGGCAAATCCTTCCGGTAGCCGCTGACACGCGGATACTCGATCTCAAGCTCACTTCGCTCGCGCATCGCATGAACACGCGTGACGGGCTTCGGCTTAACCGGCGTTGCCGTTTGCGGCTTGCCGGTGAAGTCGAACGGAATGCCCATGACATCGGCGTATTCGACATCGAACAGCCCGTGTTCGTTCAGTTCATAGGACTGCCTGCGCAAGCCACGACCGACAACCTGCTCGCAAAGCAGCTGAGTGCCAAATGCGCGAACACCGAGGATATGTGTTACGGTGTTAGTGTCCCATCCTTCCGTGAGCATCGAAACAGAAACCACGCATCGGATTTGTTCGCCGAGCCTTCCCTTCCTTCCCACGGTGTTCATCACTTCGCGCAAGAGATCGGAATCGCTTACGTCATCCGGGTTGCCTGCCCCTTCGCGCTGAGCAAGCTCACGCTTGAATAGGTCAATCTCGGCCTCGGCTGCATCGCGAAAGCCCTTGTCCAGCGCATCTCCCGCTTCGATCTGACGGGAGTCGATCAGCAGTGTGCGTGGACGGGCTAAGCGTCCGCCGTGCTCGTCATAATTCCGGAAGAGTTCCAAGTGACCATGGTGCGCCGCGAGGCGCTCTCCGCTCTCATCTTCGGCATCGCGCTCAAAACCAGCTATCCACTCGAACACCAGTCTTGAGATTGCGGTATTCTGGCAAACGACGATGAAGACTGGAGGAACATCAATCCCTTCACGATCCCACAGATCGTATGTCTGCTCGTAGTGGCTATAGAGCGCGTAGAGCGCGGTAATGAGTTCTGGAGCTTGGCGCGACAAATCCAGCGGGCTTAGCTTCCCAGCTGCACTCGCACTCTTGGGCAAGTCCTTGCCAACATGCTTCCACAGGTCGCGGTAAATGAGGCTGTCTGTCTGCGGGACATTGTCCGCGACCGGCACGCGAGGCAGTTTTACGATCCCGCATTCGATCGCATCCATCAGACTGAAGTCCGAAACGACCCAGGGAAACAGAAAACCCTCCGGGTAACCCGATCCCCTCAGGAAGAATGGAGTAGCGGAAAGATCATAAACTGCACGGACCCCGACCTTGCGCTTGAGAGCTTCAATTCCATTGATCCACAATCGCGCCGCTTCTTCGTTCTCGTCTGCTTCCTTCTTTTCGTCCCCGGTCAGCTTCTCCTCTTCGCCCCCGACCTTGTGTCGATAGCAATGGTGCGCCTCATCATTGATGACATTCACGTGCCGGAAGCTGAGCAAGTCGCCGCAAGCACGTTCCAGCATTGCAGCATTGCTTTCGAGCGTGCGGATTGGTTCGGGATCATTGCCCTGCAAGAGACCCTTTGCGACCTTCGGAATCTGGAGCGTCTCGCGATGCTTAAACGCGTGATAGTTGGTTATCACGATCTCGGCTTTGCGTACCTCGCCGACAAGTTCCGGCGGGATTAGCTCGCGGGTTTCGTAGTAGTTCTGCGGATCGGACGGCAGCAACACCCGCAATCGGTCTCGGATCGTGATGCCAGGCGCCACGATGAGGAAGGCCCGGCTGAAGTTTTTGGAAGTTGGTTTCCTGACTGCGTTCACAGTCTGCCATGCGATGAGCATGGCCATAACGGTCGTCTTTCCGCTGCCAGTGGCCATCTTCATGGCAAGCCGGAAAAGGTCCGGATTTGCTTCCTCGTTAGCTTTGACCAGCTGATCGAGAAGGCCCTTGGTCGCCGCTCTCTTGGGAGCGACCTCTGTCAGCCAGATGATCGTCTCAACAGCTTCGACTTGGCAGAAAAAGGGGCGGATGGCTGAAAAATTGTGGTTTCTCCAATAGTCCAGCAGGCGCTGTGTTGCCGGTTCAACGCCCCAGTCCGCTGGGTTTGGGAGCTTTCTCCACGCATCGACATAGCCTCTGATCTCGTTGACCAAGCCGTACTCGGTATAGGTTTCGAGCTCCAACGACGCTTGAGCGGAACTTGCACTCTTTCGAGACTTCGGAACGGGGACGATAAACCGCGATGGCCGTCGGCCGGAAACCGCAGGCTGCTCGATCGGTTGCCCGTGATCATCGAGAGGGTGATGAAAGGACGGGGCCGCGTATGGCGAATTCAGGATTGGTTGATCGTAAAATGTGCCTGGCACGGTGCCTCCATTAGGCATTTGAAACCGGCAAGCGCCAGACATCTCTGCCAACCAAATTAAGTTCTTACTGTTACTTGGTGCCTTCGAAAGTGCGTGAAGGCAACTGCAGTCTTCTTGTAGGCATCATTGTTGAATGTGACTTCCCCCAAAACCGTCAAGGAGGGGTATAGCTGCACTCCGATATGAGCTGCCCTGTCGGGCAACCTGCTCTATCCGCTTGCGCGGACCGAGCCCGTAGTCTCGGCCCATCCGGGTGACGATCAGGAGCAATTCGAAGCGGAGCGGGAATTCCTGATGGACGCGCTCTGTCCCGCATGCCCTGCGGTCATGCTCCTGAGGGCGCGGCATTCCTGAGCTAACCCGCAGGCACTCTTGCCTCTCTCATTGCCGGAGGCCCGCTGGCGCACTGATCGCGCGCGCATGGCCTCCGGCGGCTTCGCGCCGTTGGAAGGGTGCCGATCTTGAGTGGATCGCAGGGCGATCCCTTGGCGGGAACACCAAAGGCTTTGCCCTCTCGTTCCCGAAACCGGAAGTAGACACCCCCGTGTGGCGGGCTTCGCCCGCTGGCCCGCGCCAGGGCATCGAATCCGGTTTTCCCTCCCCCTCCCATCCTCGCCGGAAGGCAGGCCGCATGCCGCGTGTCGGATGCGGCTTTCAGCCGAAGGAGGACAGAATATGGGTGACCCAATCTTGAACTATCGCGCTTGCGGAGCCGAGTGCCGCGAGGACTGGTTGCGGATGCTGGCCAACGAGAATGGCTTGCCGTTCGGAACAGTGCAGCGCTTGGCCGAGGCATTGGGCGAGCGCGAAGATTTCGGCGAGTTGGTCCACTTGTGCGAACTTGGTGAGAGGGCGGTGAAATGAGCGCTGACACCCTTTCGCGCAGCGAGCGGATTGCCCGGCAAAACGACCGGGCGCGGCAGGCGATGGGCCTTGCCTGTGTTGCCGTGGCGACCGAGGGATTCCGTGCCTTGTCCGAAGAGGATCAGTCGCGGGTGCGCGAGCTGGTCGAAAACTTCAACGCCTTCACGCCGGACAACGACCCGTATGGCGAGCGCGATTTTGGGGCGATCTATCAGGATGACGAAGGTCGCTGGATGACCACGCGACCGGCGGGGCCTGCCGAAACCGTGTTCTGGAAGATCGATGCTTACGACCGCGATTTGCAGTTCGGCAGCGAGGACCCGGCCAATCCTGCGGTTACCCGGCGGTTGCTGACGATCATGCTAGCCAGCGAATATTGAGGGGAGGCAGTCCGCGCGCCGCCTGACACGTCAGGCGGCGCGTTGATCGACGAAGCAATGTTCGTTGTGCCAATCGAGGAAAGCAGGTTCAGGATCGAACCGGATTGCTGATCGCAAGCTCGCGTTCTCGAATTGCTGGAAATAGTCGCGCGTCTCGCGGCTCTGGCTTTCGCGCAATTGCCGCGAGACGCGAATGCGCCGTTGGCGATCGACCGTGACGAGACCCCGATCGAAGGCGCGGTCGAGTGTCGCTGAAAGCAGTAGGCCATTGGCGGGGTTGTGCCGGTTCTCGCTGTCCTTGCCCCACGGCTTGATGTGACTTGCAGTTAGTAGGCGCGGATCGGCGATGCCGGTGATGCAACAGGTCTCTTCGTAGTTGGCGAGCACCGCACGGCGGAAGAAGTCCTGGCCGACGCGCTGATTGACGAGCGCCTGTGTGGTGGATTCGCCCTGATAGGGCTCGAACCGGAATTCGCTGCGCTTCTCATTCAGGCGCGACGGCGGAGGTGGTGGCTTGAACTGGCTGACCTGGGCAATCCACAAGCTTTCCGCCCGCGAGACGAGACCGGTCCAATCTTGGCCGAACTGGGAGTAAGTTGCGCGATCCAGCTTGGATGCGCCGTCCAGGCCTTTGCGCCCGCTATCGGTGATCTTGGGATCGAGGCTGGCGAAGTTGCACAGCTTCATCGCGACCGAGCTATTCGTGCGCCCGAGCGCAGCGGCAAGCTCCTGGATTTCTGGATTGCCCGAGTGCAGCTTTCCGAACGGCAGCTGGAAATAGAGATACAGCGCGAGCACCGTTTCCTCTTCACTCCAGCGTTTCCGTGAACTGCCCTCGATTTCCATGGCGAAGGTTTGGGCGAGAGTGATCCAGGGCGCAAGTGTGACGGCTTGCCATGTGTTTACATGCCTTTCGATCTGGCGGTTTCGTTCTTGAGCACCCTGACTGGCCGCACTCGGTCAGCTTTCAATGTCCTGCCCGCGCCGGTTCCCCCTGCCTCCGCTGGGGTCACCCGTGTTGGACATGAATCCTGCCCTTGGCCGTGCGGCCTTTCTGTTTGGTGCAACGAGCCACCAGACACGAAAGGAAATCATCATGGCACGCAGCAATACCGCACCCGCGCAGGAGACCAATCCGCCGGACTTCCTTGCCTGGCATGTCACCAACAAGGGCGACAAAGGCTTCTGGACTCGGATCGGAGCCGCTTGGTTCCATCGCGACCGAAAGGGAATATCGCTTCAGCTGGAAGTGGTGCCGATCAATGGCCGGATCGTCCTGCGCACCCCGCTTGACGACGAGAAAAAGGAACCGGGCGCTTAGCGCCCGGCCTTCGGGTAGATGGACCGAAAGTGGGCCGGTAGGTACTATCGGTTTCGCGACAGAGAAGCCACGCAAACGGATCTTCGGTCAATGTCCTTCAAGGGCAGGCTAAGATTTGGACTTGGCTCTGATTGCCATGCATACGGGAGCAAGGGGCGTCATCATTTTCTGTCATTATCCTCTGGATAGAATGCTTCCAGAATCTTGGAGCTGTCCCCCGTCAGCACCAATGGC
>NZ_JADMNM010000021.1 GCF_016461955.1 Qipengyuania sp. YIM B01966
CTCGCGGCGTCCGAAACTCTAAACGGTAGCGGACTGGCAGCTTATGGTCGCTCGGCTGGGCTAAGCTGCCGTTCAGCAAACGATTAAGTGCAGGCATTCGCAGTAACAGTTTCGTCCGCCCGCTTTGAGGCCGAAACAGGTAATTCATTCGCGAACCCTCTCTAAGCGCAGCTTGGGCGCTGTGCCTGTCAAAAAGTGAATGGCACGTGCTTACGCTCTCGCCGCGCTCACCATGCGCCGCGGAAGCAGGTTCATTCAGAGATGGGCGTGGGCTTCGCGGTGCAGGCACTGCACATACTGTAAGGCCTCTTCAATTTTCACTTAAGTGCATCGGCCTGTCTCAGTTTGAAACAGACTCTGTTTCTACCGGGATCAATCGGTTTATCGATGTTTTCGAGCTAGCGAATCGGTAAATTTTCAATTAACAAGCTCCTAACTTTCGGCGGACGGGCCCATTCGCTCGGTGTCGGCCCGGAAGCTCAGAAGGCGATGGGTTGCCGCTCTGAGAACTGGGGGGGTTATCAGCGGGCCGACACCCGTGCCCCAAAACAAAATGTGATCTCGCCGCTCGCGGTGGAGATCGGACGGATCGAGGCTTCTCGCCTCGGTGCAGGCTCGTGTCCAATCCCGGCGCGAAACCTGTCGATGCGCTGCGCCCAAATCGCAGCGTGAATTTGGGGGCGGTGCCAACCGTGAGGGAGGCGCCGGTCTTGTGAAGTGGAGCCGGCAAGCGCCGGGACAAACTGGAGAATGACTATGAAGAAGCTTCTTGTTGCTGCGATCACTTCGACCGCTTTCATTTCGACGGCGGCCGTTGCTGGCCCGACCGACTCGCAGGCCCTGAATGTCTCGGGCACCGTCCAGCAAGAGTGCAGCCTGGCTGCGCCCACCGCTGTCACCTTCTCGACCGTGAACATCAATGAAGGCGCGGGCGCCAATGCCCTGCTGCTCCGCAACGGTTCGCAGGCGCAGACTCAGAACATCTACGTGAGCTGCAACTACACCGCCGCGATCGGTACTTCGTCGCAGAACGGCGGGTTGCTGAACGCTGCTGGCGCGAATGTCGCTGCTAACGACGCGGCCGACTTCACGAACAAGATCCACTACCGCGTGAAGCTCACCGCGACCGATAACAGCTTCCCCGTTCTCGATTTCCGCACTCTGCTGGAAGCTGGTGACCGCGTGAATGCTGCTGGCGCGTTCCACGACAACGCCGCGCTCGAAGTCCGGATCGACCGTGACGACACCGCGAAGCGTCCGGTTGCCGGCACCTACACCGACGTGACTGTCCTGAGCCTCGGCCCGGTATAAGTCGCCTCGTTGCAAACGAACGGAAATGGGGGGGACTTCGGTTCCCCCCATTCTTGTTAATAGTGACTTGAGAAGTTGCGGCCAGACAGGGCCAATTGGCGGGCGGGCAGAGCGGCGGAAGCCGGGGGAAGCAGATGTTCAGAAAATTGCTAGCGTTGTGCGGGATACTCGCCTTCGCGTTGACGTCGGTCACCGCCCAGGCGGCGCGCGTTTCGCCGATGATCGTCGAAGTTGGCCCAACTGGCCGAACCTCGGTGGCCCGGATCGAGCTGTCGAATCCTTCGCAAGCCGAATTCCCGGTCGAAGCCCAGATGTTCCGCGGCGTCATCAGCGAAGCCGGTGAGCTCGAGCTGATCCCCGCCGACGATCAGTTCCTCGTCTTCCCTGCGCAGAAGATCGTCGCTCCCCAGTCGCAACAAGTCTTTCGCGTGCAGTACGTCGGCGAGCCGGAAATGGCGGCCTCCGAAATGTACTACATGCAGATCCGCCAGATACCGGTCGAATTTTCGGGGGCCGAAAACCAGGTTCAGGTGGTCGTGAACTTCAATGTCCTGGTGAATGTGATCCCGGACGGTGCGGAAGCGGCTCCCGCTTTCGAATCCATCCAGCCTGCGATCCGTAACGACGTGAACGGCATCGAAGTACGCATGGCGAACCGCGGCACGCGCTATTTCACCGCCGGAACGGTTCCCTGGCAGATCAGCGGCACCGCTACCGACGGCACCCCGGTGGACATGCGGCTATCGGCGCAGGAAGTATCCAAGCAGATCGGCGTCGGCGTAGTCGCGCCCGCTCGCACGCGGGTGTTCTTCATCCCCACTGAAAAGCCGATCACCGCCGGAACGATCAAGGTAAGCATGGAGCCCTGATCTTGAGAAAGGGGGGGGCAAAATTCGTTTTTGCTGCCAAGTGCAGCACGCTTGCGCTTGCAGCGTCGATCTCGTGGACGCCGGCGATCGCCCGCGCGTCGGACCAGCCGGCATCAGCAGAGCCTTCGTTAGCGGCTCCGCAGCGCGGACAGTCGATCACCATGTCGGTGCCGCTGGTCTGGAGCGATCAGGTTCTGGGCGATGTCATCGTTCAGGTGGAAAGTAGCGGATCGGCTGCGGTCGAAAGCCAGTCCCTGCGCACCGAACTCATCCGCCTGTTGAACGACGCCGGTGCGGCGCGGCTGGACCAGGTGATAGCGGGCAATCCTT
Organism: Qipengyuania sp. YIM B01966; assembly: GCF_016461955.1. GTDB lineage: Bacteria > Pseudomonadota > Alphaproteobacteria > Sphingomonadales > Sphingomonadaceae > QFOP01. The sequence continues at coordinate 2,511 of NZ_JADMNM010000021.1, forward strand.
TCATTACCGAAGCGCAGTTGGAAGCCGGCGGCTTCGTAGTCTCCTTCGACGAAGCTTTGCTGCAGCTCACCATCGAGTCGATCGACCCGACCTTGCGGCCCATCGAGCCGTTAAGAGGCCGGAGCGAGAGTTCGGATCGACTGCTGCCGTCGATCCAGCCCGCCGATTTCAGTGCCTATCTCAACTCCAGCGTGAACCTACTCTATGGGAACCGCGAAGGCTGGGTATCGCCAGACGTATTCCTGTTCGGGGCGGCGAGGTATCGCAACGTGGTGCTGGAAGTCGATGGAGGCTTCACTCAGGATTTCAACGAGGATTACCGTTTCTATCGCCGCGCCGCGCGCGCGGTGTATGACGAGCCGGACAGCTATCGGCGGTGGAGCGCGGGCGACCTGCGCCTGCAGGACACCGGCGTGCTGCGGTCTCCTTTCATCGGAGGGGTCGCCGTCGAGAAGAGCCGCCGCATCTTCGACCCTTTCGCGCCGACGATAACCTTGGGCGGGCGGCAAATCTTCATCGCATCTCCATCGACGGTCGAAGTGATCGTCAACGGCGCGCCTTATCAGACGCTGGACCTGCAACCCGGGACATACAGTCTGGACGACCTGCCGATCCAGATCGGTTCGAACGACGTGCAGCTGGTCGTCCGCGACGCCTCCGGCCGCGAGCAGGTAACGCGGTTCGATTACTTCTTCGATCCGATCGATCTCGAGGCGGGTGAAGAGGAATATAGCGCGGCGATTGGCTTCGTCGCGAACGACGCCGGCTTGCAGCCGGAGTACTCCGGCGACCCGGCGGCCCTGCTTAACTATCGCAAGGCACTGAGCGATATCCTGATTGTTGGAGGCGGCGTGCAGCTCTCCGAAGATATTCAGGTCCTTGGGTTTGAGACCCAGGTCGTCCCTCAGGTCGTGCCAGGCAGCTTTGACCTGCAAGCGGCCGTAAGTACCGGGGACGGCACCGGTTTCGCGGTCCGTGGTGGGTATCGCGTCAACTTCGGCAGCGTCCCCACACAGAAGCGATTTTCGGCCACTTTCGATTATCAGAGCGCGAACTTCCGCACCGTGGGCGACATCGCTGGTTTCCGGCTTGAGCGACTCTCCGTGAATGCCACCTACAGCCAGTCTCTTTCGTTGCGGACGACGCTAGTAGCGGGTGCCAATTACTTCAGCCGCTCCGGTGCTCCCGACCAGAGCACTTTGTTCGTCGACGCCAATCATCGGCTGAGAGACAACATCCGTGCATCGCTGGGCGTGGAATACGGCACGGGCCCGTTCTTCAAATCGAATTTCGGCGTTCGTGCAGGGATAACCGTTCTCCTCGGCGGCAGGCACCGTGCCGATGCGGCTTACGAGAGCCGTCGCGATTTAGCACGGGCGTCGATTTCGCGCGGTACCGAGAACGATGTCGGCTCGCTTGGGTATGCTCTGAATTTCCAAAGATCCCAGGGAAGCGCTTCCGCGGATGGAATTGTGGACTACATCGGCAACCGGTTCGAAGCACGAGCATCACTAGGGACCTCGGGTAACGGCTTGAGCGGGATCGTGGATGACCAACTGGCAAGGTTGCAGATCGGAACATCGTTCGCTTTCGCGGATGGCGCATTCGGCATCGGTCGGCCCATCCAGGATTCTTTCCTGCTCGCGCGGCCCCACCGGACGCTTGGCGGCACCGATGTAGTCGCAGGCCGTAGTCTGCGCGACGGCGAGTATGAAGCAGCCAGCGGCGCTTTGGGTGCCGCGGTGGTCAACCGTCTTACCTCGTATACCGCTCAGGACGTTCAGTACGACACAGAGACGGTTGAGGCGGGCTATGACATCGGGTCCGGTGTGGTGCGCGTCGAACCGCCGTATCGAGGCGGCTACGATCTAACGGTCGGGACCGATCGCTTCGTCAGCGCAGTCGGGTTTCTCCACATCGATGGGGCGCCGGCCGCGCTGATCTCGGGGATTATGACCTCGAGTGATGACGAGGGGTTCGAGCCGACGCCATTCTTCACGAATTCAGCAGGCCGGTTCGGCATCATCGGGCTGGCGCCCGGCCGAACTTACACCGTGCGGCTACAGGGAAGCGAGCGAACGTTCAGTATCAAGGTTCCCGCGGAGAACTCGGGCCTGCTCAGGGTAGGGACGATCAATCTCCCGAACATGGCACAATAGGAAGCACCATGCGCTACTCGACCTTCTTCACCTCGATGTCGCTCCTGGTCATTCCGGGAGCAGCCTTGGCTGCCGATTGCCGGCCGGCCTTCGTCGGCGGCGATCAAGCCGTCACCATAGACGGCGTGCAGATTGAGCCCGGCGCGAAGGCGACCGAAAGCTTTCAGGTCAGGGTACGGGACGCGTCCTCTCCGGCCGGCGGCCCTGGAAATTCACCAGGGATGGGCGGCCCGGCAGCCGGTGGTCCTTGCTCCGCAACGATCCGTGTGAGCAGGCTGGGAGTGCCGACCGACCCGGCGTTTCCTCCATACGATCTGCTAGCTCCCGGGAACAGCCGCATCGAAATCCTTCCCGAGCCCACGGCGGGCGGAACACCCGACAGTGACGTCACAATCGCGAACGTACCGCCCGGGCCCCAAGGACGAGCCGTTCCGCTTCGCGTGCGGGTGGATACCGAATGGGGGCTCCGCTCAGGGACGTATGTCGAGCAGCTTCAACTCCTGCTCGTTGACGATGAAGGTGAGATCGTCGATCGTTCGAACCTCACGATCACCATAATCATCCCACCTGCCGTCTCACTACGCTTCGTTGGCGCGGTGATCGGAGGGGGAGCGTACGGGCCAGCCCGCATAGACCTCGGAAACCTGTCGAGCACCCACGATACCCGTTCGGAACGCTTCGGCGCGCGCATCTTCAGTACGGCGCCGTACACCGTGCGCTTCTCATCCTCGAATCAGGGCGACCTGCTTCATGAGCAAAGCAACGATCGCATTCCCTACCGCTTGTTTTTCGACGGGGCCCTGGTGGACCTCAAGGGCTCGCCGGAGGTCAGCTATCCGGAGCGGACGCCGGCAACGGGCGACAGAAGGCCCATGCGTATCGTGGTTCCTGCCATCGTAGCTCCAGCGGGCCGCTATTCGGACCGGATCACGGTGTCAGTCAGCGCGCTCTGAGTCAGATAATCGCAAACCCCAGGGTGACTGCGATGCTCTGAGAGAGCTGGGTGGCGCGGATCGAAACAGGCACATGACCTACAACGGGTCCGCTGCGTTGAGCGATATCGCTGATGCCGGAGCTGGCCAGCTGACGGCTTTGACCGCCGTAGTTGATCTCGACTTGCTCACCTTCATCGAGTGGACGGTGAGAAGCGATAACGCGGAAGCCGCGGCCGCTGTTGCACATCTCGAATACGGTTCCGGTCGCGGAACCCCGAGCACCGTGCATCACAATGGAGGCAGCCTCAATCTGGCAGACCTCCGGCACGACGAGGGTGATCCGAGCGCTAGCAGAACTCCCCACATCAGCATTGGCGCCACTAGCAAATATCGCAGCAGGAACAATTGCGAAGTACCATCGCATAGCCTTCTCCTTAGGCATGAGATGTAGGCAAGAAGGGTTAAGTTCTTATTGAGGCGACCACCCGAAATGTCGGAAAAATGGATGCGAGCAGCCGGGACAAAAGTAGATTCAAGATGCTGCTGTTGCCGTACGCTACGAAGCTCCGAGGGGATGCTGTTAGTTCAAGCTAAACTCGTTTCCGTATCGCAGAGCCCTCTGTTCCCCCGCCTGACGTCACGCCATGAGGCTCTGCCATTCAGCCGAGACAGTTGAGCGGCGGGCCTTGTAAGTCTGGCGATTGATGAGGTGGCGTTCTTGGAGAAGCGGTTTTGGAAGGAGGCGTGGACTGAAGCGCCTCCATCTGCCTGAACCGCAGCCAAGCTCGATCATCGCTGCTCTATAGGAGCGTAGGCCGTCGGAGGTGATCGTCTCGGGCGAGCCATGGCGCTTCAGCGCCTACTTCATGAACCGAAGCGCTGCTGCCTTGTCTCTCGTCCTAGTGACGTAGCTTTCGAGCACCTCGCTTTCATGATCGACTGCTCTCCACCGGGAGACCATCTCGCCATTCAGACGGAAGTAGATCTCATTCAGTTGCCACTGCCAATGGCGGAAGCCGCGCATGCGGCTCACCAGTTGGCGGCGGATGTCTGATGTGTCCGTCGTCAGAACATTTGGCGC
>NZ_JADMNM010000022.1 GCF_016461955.1 Qipengyuania sp. YIM B01966
CCGTGGCGCTGTCGCAGCCGGAAGCCGCAAGAGCGAGGTCCAGCGTGTCGGTCACGTCCTCGGCCCGCATATTGGTGCAAAGCTTCCAGGCGATGATGTAGCGCGAGAAGTCGTCGAGCACGGTCGACAGATACATCCAGCCCCAACCGATGATCTTGAAGTAGGTAAAGTCGGTCTGCCACATCTCGTTCGGCCGGGTGGTCTTGGTGTGGAACTGATCGGCGGCCTTGATCACGACATAGGCCGGGCTGGTGATCAGATCGTGGGCCTTGAGCAGGCGGTAAACCGTGGCTTCGGACACGAAGTAGCGCTTCTCGTCAGTGAAGCGCACGGCTAGCTCGCGGGACTGTCAGGATTTCCGTGTGTGGGCGGGCGGTTGATCATCAGGCGGCCATGGCTCTGATGAAGCGTTCGCCGAAGATGACTGCAAATTGTGCCTTTGCCATCGTCCATTCACGAGGCGGCATCTTCCACTCTTTTTCCGACCTGTTCAAGATCAGATAGAGCAGCTTGGTTGCTGCGTCGTCGCTGGGGAAATGTCCTCTTGTCCTGACAGCCCTGCGCAGCTTCGAGTTCAACGCCTCGATCGCGTTCGTGGTGTAGATGATCCTGCGGACGTCGTCGGGAAAGGCAAAGAACGGAATGACCTCAGCCCAGGCGCGACGCCAGCTCTGGCCAATAGCCGGGTAACGCTGGCCCCAGGGACCGGCCTCGAATTCGGTGAGTGCCACCTGTGCAGCATCAGCGCTGGGCGCGCGGTAAATCTCCTTGAGCGCCGTTGCCAGGCCTTTGCGGTCCTTCCAGGATACGAAGTCCATGGAATTGCGGAGTAAATGGACGATGCATGTTTGAACGACGGCCTCGGGAAACACGGCTGTGATCGCATCTGGAAAGCCTTTGAGGCCATCGACGACAGCGAGCAGGATATCCTCTGTGCCACGGTTGCGCAGTTCGTTCATGACCCGCAACCAGAACTTGGCACCCTCGTTTTGCTCAAGCCACAGTCCGAGCACCTCCTTGGCACCATCGGCGCGAACGCCAAGGGCGATATGGATCGCTTTATTGCGGACCATGCCTTCGTCTCGGATTTTTACCCGGATCGCATCGAAAAAGACCAGCGGATAGATCGCATCGAGCGGGCGTTGCTGCCAGACGGCGACTTCATCGAGCACCGCGTCCGTCACCGTGCTGATGAGATCGGGCGACACATCGATGCCGTACAGATCCTGCAGATGCCCGGTAATCTCCCGGGTGCTCATGCCCCGCGCATACATCGAAACAATCTTCTCATCGAAGCCCGGAAAGCGGCGCTGATACTTGGCTATCAACTGCGGGTCGAAGCTGGACTGGCGGTCGCGCGGGACATCAATCTCCAGCTTGCCGGCCTCGGTCATTACGGTCTTCCGGCCATAGCCGTTGCGCGTGTTGCCGGCGCCTTCGCCTGTCGCAAGATGGTGATCCATCTCCGCGTTTAACGCGCGCTCCGTGAGCGCCTTCTTCAGCGAATCCAGCAAGCCACCTTGTTCAAATGCGGCACTGGCAGCGCCTCCGGCCAAAAGCTGGTCGAGAAGCGCATTGGGAATAACGGGTTCTTTGCGTCGTGACATAGTGGGTCTCCTTGTTGCCCATTATGCCCGCCCACACACGGAAATCCTGACAGTCCCCTAGCTCGCGCGGGGACAGCTCACTGTGATCCAGCGCCATCTCGACGATCTGGTCCTGGATGTCCTCGCCGATGCGGTTCCACACCCGGCTCGGTGCCGATGGCCGATCCTCCAGCGCTTCCGGCCCGCCTTGGAGGTAGCGGTCATACCAGCGATAGAACGTCCGGCGGGCGATGCCGAGCTGGTCCAGCGTGCGCTTGGCGGACAGGTGCGACTGCTCGACGATGCTGATGATCTCCAGCTTCTCGGATGCAGGATACCTCATTCGTCGTCGCCCCCATCCGCGAGAATGCTTTTTTTGAGCAGACGGTTCTCGAGCGTCAGGTCGGCGACGCACTCCTTCAGCGCGCCGGTCTCCCGGCGCAGATCCTTCACCTCATCTGTGGTCGCGGCACGGGCAGTATCGCCGGCCAAGCGCCGCTTGCCCGCTTCCATGAACTCCTTCGACCAGGTGTAATAGAGGCTCTGGGCGATGCCTTCCTTGCGGCACAGCTCGGCAATGCTGTCATCGCCGCGCAGTCCATCGAGCACAATGCGGATCTTGTCCTCGGCCGAGAAGTGCCGCCGGGTGGCCCGGCGGATGTCCTTCACCACCGCTTCCGCAGAGGCCTTGGTGCGCGATTTTGCATTGGAGGATTTGGGTCTCATCTTCGTTCCTTCGTCACTACGACGAGACCCAAATCCTCCNGTGCCGCCGGGTGGCCCGGCGGATGTCCTTCACCACCGCTTCCGCAGAGGCCTTGGTGCGCGATTTTGCATTGGAGGATTTGGGTCTCATCTTCGTTCCTTCGTCACTACGACGAGACCCAAATCCTCCTTAAATCACAACCTCAAATCTGTGCCATTGGTGCTGACGGGGAACAGGCGGGTGAGCAGATCGAGGTCGTTGTCCAGCCGACGCCTTTCCGCGCTATCGAAGGCAATCTTGATCTTGGAGAGCAACTTCTCAAGCGCTTCGCTGTTGACCGTACCTTCGCGGCGTCCAGCATCGACCACGGACTGAAGTGCAGCAACCTCAGAAGAACTCGGCCTTGCATAGGCACGTCCCGGGCTGTCCTTAATCCGAAATCGCTTGATCCGGCCGTCGATTGTTTCTTCGAGATCGAAATGAATCAGAATGACGTTTCGCAAGCGTTCGACTGTTCGCCGGTTGACCTCAAGCAAGGACGCCATTTCGTCGAGAGTCAAACCTTCGATGCTCTGCGTAAGCGCGTGCACAAGCTTCAATGTGCGATCGAGATTACTGAGGCGCTTGGTCATCACGGAACATTGCTAACTGCCTGATCGGTAGGAGCAAGTCAGTTCGACATCGATCCACACATTATATGACCATTTTTGTCGCAAAATTGCACAAGATGACTCAGAGCAGTCTGACCGAATTCAGCCTTCTGGCCGTAGTATGTCTTGTAATTGTCCCGTTGCGCCACCCATGCGCAACCTGCGCGCTGCAAGTTGATCCCGCAGTGGTTTAGCCAGCCTATCAAGTTGAAGGCGAGCGCCTTTACCAACGGCGATAAGATCACCGATCAAATTCGAAATCGCACGCTCGCGCTCAGGTGGTTCCAAGAGCGCGACCAATTCGATCGTTTCGCGCACCACCCCGGGAACCTGACGACGAATGAAGACGGTATAATCGATTACCTCCACATCAAGCACCTTGGCGCTCGCGCTGGCGCACATGAATTGAGCGCAGGCCTCGCGCGCAGCATCCAGTTGTGCGCATGGGGCGAGACGCATCGCTTCATCCCACGCTTTGCTAAGCGCCTTGTCTGCAAAGGATACTTTGCGTCCTTTGCGTCTCTTTAACGTGGAATCCCTCTTGGCGACTGCCTGGAAATCTTTGCAACTTGATAGGTCATTCCCGCCTTGCCTTACCTTCCGTGCGGACTGCGCGGCGCGCATCCGGCTGATGAAGTAGAAAGTCGGGATTAGAGCGAGCACAAAGGCGACGGTGCCATTTCCAACACCGCTATCCAGCTCGGATGAGCTAAATATCCCGATAGCGAGAGCGAAGGTAAAAGCCACCCCAACCGTCAGCACCGCTCTTACGATGAGTTCCAGCAATGCGGCCAAGAGCCCAACAGTGAGCACTAGGAGCACAGCCAGTAAGCAAAAGCTAACGACATTTATCATCACACGGCATCCCTTCCGTGCTCCCATCCAGTGCTCCTACGTCAGAAATGGTCGCACCGACAGCCGTCCAGCGAATTTTGATTGGTGTTCAGCAAACATTTCCGCAATCTAGCACTTGAGAAGGGGGAATTGATGGATCTCGATTTGCTGGAAAGACGCCAGGCTACCCTGGCGTGGCGCGACGACTTAATCATGGCAATCTGGGGCATCGTCAATCGTGCTGGATTGGAAGCCAAGCGCGGGGTGGAAGAGCGCCTTGCGGAGGCCGGGATTGTTGAGACGCTCTGGGATCCTGCCAGTTTTACTCGCGACAGGGTCGACGTTGTAATGCGCGAAATAATCGTCAGCGAGCTTGAGAAGCTGTTCGGGGGCGCTGCTGAACAGTTGCGTACGATCAACCCCGGATACAACGCGCTCGCAGATGCGCTGCTGGAAAGCCTGAGCGTGCTCCAAATGCCATCGCTTGAACCCGAGGTCCAAGGTGAACCCAAAGTGGATGCACCTAAGGGATCCGTTACAACCTCCACCGGCAGACTAGCCACAATGATGGAAACTATCTCCAACCAGGATCTCGTGAAGAGTGCGAAGGAATGGGGCAGCTGGGCGCTTTCAGTGGTCGGGGAGGCAAGTGAAGCCGCGAGTCAGAAATTGCAGAGCGGCGCGGGTCTCCATGATCGTCTCCGCCGTTCCGCGCAGGCACGGATCGAGACGGCGTGGATGGCTCCAGCAGGCGATCCACCCCCATTGATGGGACAACTTATCGCAGTGGTGGAAAGCGTAGGCAACGAGGCGCGGAGCATGGCCCTATGAGCGACATCGGAGGAATGTTCGTCGCATCACTCGATGCAGCAACGGGGATCAAGGCCGGGAAGCTCAGGATCGTAGGTTCCGTCGTCCGCCATGCTGCTGGCCCGCTCAAGGGCAAGATACATTCATATCTTCAGGAAACCGGAGCCGCCGGAGCTTTGCTTCAGTCTTTGTCGGGAGCTGGCAGTACATTCGCCAAAACGAGCATGACGACAGGCAACCCGATCGCCGGAGCTGCGGTCGCTGGCACACAGTTGGCAAGCTCGCTCGGCGGGAATGTCCAGAATGAGATTATCCGCCGCGGAGTTAAAAGGGTCGAGAGCAAGGTCGACGCGCTGGCAAGTGGCATGCAGACGCTGGAAAATCTCGGCGTTGCCAATTTGGCGCTCAGCGCAACGGGAATAGTGTCCCCCGTCAGCACCAATGGC
>NZ_JADMNM010000023.1 GCF_016461955.1 Qipengyuania sp. YIM B01966
CCATTGGTGCTGACGGGGGACACTCCGTCGCGTTCTGGATGGCCCGCGCCACCTCGACCTGGACCGTGTCGAAGTCCAGGATCGCGACCTTGCTGATGAAGGGCTCGACGATCACGCCACTGCCCTGTCGGTCGGTCAGGTGGGCCTTACCGCCCACGACCGTCACCGCGAGGCCGTCGGCCTCCAGGGCGAGGTTCAGGTGGTCGCGGACCGCCGCGGCCTTGTCCGGCTCCCTCAGGTATTCGCGGGGATCGCAAACCTTCAGGATGGCGCGCTTAATGAGTTCGTCTCCATCCGGCCGCGCGGCCATATGCCGGAGTGCCGTAAGGGTCGCGGGAGTGCGTGAAACCGCCCCGATCCGCATGTCGAAGCCGCAGTCCAGGAAGAACTCCTCGATCTTCGGGCCAGAGCGGTAGATGCCCACCGGCGGGGTCGCGTCATTTCCCGCACCGCCCGTGATGGCGTCCACCAGCGCCTTGATGACGAAGGGCGAAAATCGACCCGTCACTGAACACTCTCCTGTTGCCCTGAGCCGGAGCTTTTCGCTTATCGCTTGCTCGCAGAATTCTGGCGGCGCGCATCGACCACAACGATCTCAGAAGCGCGTTCACCGCGTGCTTCAGCATCATGCTTCAAATTCTCGATAGTCCGCAATTTGCGGCCCATCTTGCCCACATCCATAATTACGAAAATCGCGTCGCGAGTGTCGGACGCCTTTTTGTAAATCTCGAGCTGGGTTTTGTAGCCATGCACCACTGATCCAGTGGAAAGTTTCATCTCGACAAGCACACGCCCGCGATACCCAGTCGAAAACTTAAAATCTACCGGGCCACCGCCGGAGTTTGTTTCAGGCGAAATGTCGACATTGTTGACGGCGCACATAACGTTGGCGACCGCGAAGAACATCAGCTGACTCGCACGTTCGTGCCGGGGGACGCTTCCGCTCCACAGCAACTCCCACATATTGTTGTCCTCGACCATCGCCTGGAACTGCGCGATGATTTCGGTGACAGTCTTGAGCAGGGTGACGGCGTCCTTCGCCGATGGCGCGACCAGTCGGCCCCGGAATGGCTCTGGGTCTTCGCTTAGAATTTTCCGAAATTGATAGTAGCCGTCGAGGTCAGCCTTCTCGTCATAGCTTTCCGATGCTGCGGCGACGGCGTTTATCAACTTTCGTAGCAATGCCGGGGAGGAGAAGGCGGCACGGCGAATGGCCGCCTTTTTCTGTGCGATCGTTGCCTTGGCGAAATTGCCGAACATCCGGTTCACTGCGTCGCGGATCTCGCGCACCTCAAGGATCACGCGGCTCACATCCGCCCAATCGGCTGCCAAGGGCAGATCCCGAAGCAAATCGCGCGGAACCAGGATCACGGGCAAGTTCGGATAATAGGGGTTTGCCGGCAGCTTACGGTCGCCATAATGCGCGCCAAACTGCTGCACCGGTACGCCATTGGCGAGACAGAATTCCTCAGTGATCGCGGCAAGGGTCGGGAGCAAGAAATTCGTGGTCATGTCGCTCAGAGTGTCGGGACCCACTCCTGCTTCGAACAGGCCCATCAGTGGGATCATCGCTGGGTTCTTCTCTCCCAGCGTGATGATCTCCTTAGCGGTGCGCAGAATGCGGTTGCGAAGTTCGGGCGGCCGTGAACTTCCGCTCGTCCCGGCGGCACCATAGCCGAGGCTCGTCTCGGAGCGCTCGTCGAGGTTGAGCGCATGATAGGCACCCTTCCATGCGGCATCGCCCTCGGCCCGCGATATATCCAGCAGACCGATGACGTTCTGGAAGCAGGTTTCTACCGCGGTTCTGCCCTCGCTGATGATCTTCGGGTTCTGGCTCTTCCAGAGGAGCAAAGGATCAATGAAAAGCTTGGTGTCGCTGTTGAGGATTGGATCCAGCAATTTCGCCGCGGCCAAGGCTGCAGAAGGCACAGCGAAGTGTGTCGAGAACAATACCGGATGGATTAGGCTCTTCCGTGCAGCCATTTTTCCCCTCTTTCTGCATGGGTTAACAGCGGACTTTGCGAATGACTAGGTGACCTCGCGGCGTCCCCTATTTCGGAGGTGGCGGGAGCCCCAACTGCCGGCGGCTCCATCGTCGGTTCAATAGCTACGGCAGCTACCCAAGAGCCGGGAGGAGTAGCCTCGAATGGCGACGATTAAGGCGGGAAGCCGACATACGGTTTCACCCTAAAACAGACTGCGGCGAGCGCTGTGGCTCTGGGCACTGCTTCACATGCTTGGCTCCGCCCCTGACCATTCTAGAACGAAGGGGGAGCTGGGGGGCCGCTCGGGACCTCATGGACCTGCGCGCTGCATCGCAAGGCGACAGAACGGCTGAATATAGGGCGAGTCATTCGACCTCTCTGGCCCTGTTCGAAAACCGGTCCGGCGTTCGCAACGAACAGTCCTGAACCTTCCTGTGTCGTTTCGTCTTAGAGGCAGGGAGGGGGCCTGGCTCACGGAATGCCCAGCGTGATGGGCGCACGGCCGGCGCGTCAAGGACGGCGGGGCCCCACCATTTTGCCTCCCCTCCGCTTCGCTGCGGTCCGACAAAATCGTTGCCCCCACCGCCGCTTCGCGGTCGCCCGGTCGGGCGATCCCTGACCCGCCGGCCGCACACCCATCCGACCTGCTCCTGCCGTCAACGGCAGACATCAGGAGGACATCATGGCTTCACTTGCGACGTGTCATTCGAGCTTGGATTGCTACTTCGAGGCGCTTGCTACTGCGGAGCGTAGAGCCCAGCACAGCTTCTTCGATCAGCACATCGTCGAGGACCGCGAGCTTGGATACTTTGCTCTCGACGAGGGCGACTACAACGCCTTGCCGGCGCACCTGGCTGCACGGGTGGTGCACACGGTGCATGGGGCGATGCTCGACGAATTTTGACGAGCGCGAGAGGGCAGGGACCGGTAACGGCTCCTGCCCTTTTTTCATGTTCGCATGCTCGTGCGAAGTGCTCGGTCTTGGACTGAACATGAGCGAAACGTGCACCTTTCATGTGTCCCGGAGGGGCAGCAATCTTCTCTTCAACGGCGTGCAATCAGGGCGGCAAATCGGCCCTTGTGCGGGTTTCCGCCATCGAGAATTTCGCGGGATGTTGGTTCTGTTCTAGGCCTATTTTCCCAAGGGGTTCTGCGGGCTTCATCATACTGACGGTGGTCCCCTGCGGCCGACCAAGTTCTACTCAACTAAGGCCAGTTGGTATCCCAGCGCCAATTTTCGCCCGAATCTCGCTTAGTCCTGAAAATTCCCGCCCGCTCCCGCTCCAACGATAACGCCGAAAAATCAGCATGTTGAACGGAACTCGGGAGCCACCGGAGCCGCCCGCGCACAGGGGAACTTGACAGGCACACCGTACGCAGCGGTGCTGCCGGATGTTTCATTGTCTCTTCAATGGGATAGATCTTGATTTCGCGAGATGCAGCAACTGATTTGCCGGTGATGCATGAAGCGGATTCGCAATTTGCGGGTAAATCACTCTGCCATAAGGCCCTGAACAGATGGGCGAACTTTCCGTTTTCCTACAGGCTGCCCGTGATTTAGTCTGATCCTCGCCTTCCGCAGGGTGAACCAGGTTCCTTATCGTTCAAGGAGCTTGGAAAAGTGCAACGTCATCAAAGTCTGCAGAGCTATGTTCCGCCGCTTATCGCGGATTGGATCAGGGACCAGGCGCGCCTCAAGCAGGTCAGCGTCAGCATCGTCGTGCGCGACCTGCTGGTCGCCGCCTGGACCCGTGACAACGATGCGCTTCTGCGCCCCACCGGGGCCGATCCGGAGCGGCAGAGGGTGTTCGCCACAGTCGCGCTCGACGCGCTGCTAACCCACCATTCCGACGGGTCTCTGAGGGAGCGTACGCTGGCTGCCTATCACCGCCGGCTCGAGCGGCTCGGTCTCATTCCGGCTTCCGGCAAGGGAGGCGAGCATGAAGCATAATCTCGTCAACTTCACCCGCGGTAGCCAGCTGCTGGGCCACTTCGGCTTCATGTTTGCGGCGGGCCTCAAGGGACCGCTGCTTGTCACCGTGCTCGTCATTCTCGGTCTTGGCTGGTGGGAGGTCCAATCCTCGCTCAGCGAGCAAGAGGTCTATCTTCTGTGGATGCATCTCTACGCCTCCGCCTACGGTTTCATGGAGTTCGATCCCGGCAAGCTCGTGCACCTCAAACTGGGCAACGGCGAGACCGCCGCCTTTCCCATGTCGGTCGTCACCCAGTACCCGCCGATGCGCGCCGCGGTCGCCGCATTCGGGGAGGCCCTGCGGAGTACGTTCTTGGTTGCAAGCATGGTCCTCGTCCCGCTGTTCATCGCCTTCTGGTGGATTGCCGAACGCTTCGGCGAGCGCTCGAAACAGAAGAAGCATGTGCGCGGCTCTTCGCTCGCAACGCTGCCCGAACTGGAGCGCGACATCGCCCGCCACAACGCCCGCGAACGGGCGCGCGAATATGGCAGCGAAATGGGTTGGTCATGGCGTCTGGCCGGTCGCGCATCATTGCGCGAAGCGGGCCTCTATACCCCCGCGCATCTCGGCGGCGTGAGCTGGCCGTGGCGACGCGAGCAGAGCCATGCGATGCTTGTCGGGACCACCGGCACCGGCAAGACTGTGGCGCTCACCGAACTCGTTGACGAAATCCGCGAGCGGGGCTGTCCCCCGTCAGCACCAATGGC
>NZ_JADMNM010000024.1 GCF_016461955.1 Qipengyuania sp. YIM B01966
GCCATTGGTGCTGACGGGGGACAGAGCTGGGTGATGCACAGCTGGTATGGCGCGGCAAGGATACGCAGGACTGGTCCGACCTGATCGTCAACGTCCCGCCGCTCTACATCCAGGAGAAGATCCACCCCAAAGCTATCATCGACGATCTGAAGCGCCGCGCCGCGAAGAACGCCGAAGAGGGAACTGACGCGCCGGACCTCTTCGGCGATCTGTTTCTGGACTTCAACGGGATCGATCCAGAGGCCAAGACTGAATTCTACCAGCACGACCAGCACTGGTCGAACCGCATGATCCTCGGCGACAGCCTGCAAGTGATGGCGAGTCTGGCCGAGCGCGAAGCGCTGCGCGGCAAGGTGCAATGCATCTACTTCGACCCGCCCTACGGCATCAAGTTCGGATCGAATTGGCAAGTCTCCACCATGAGCCGCGATGTTAAGGACGGCAAGCAGGCCGACATCGCACGCGAGCCTGAACAGGTGAAGGCTTTCAGGGACACCTGGAAGGACGGCATACATTCGTACCTGACCTATCTGCGTGATCGGCTCGTGGTCATGCGAGACCTGCTCACGGATAGCGGTAGTATCTTCGTCCAAATCTCAGATGAAAATGTTCATCGCGTTCGTGCCGTCATGGATGAGGTTTTCGGGGAAGAGAACTTTGTAGCGGAAATTGCCCTTTCCAAAGCAACTGGCCTCACAAGCCAAATGATAGCGTCGACGTTCGATTACATCATTTGGTATGCTCGCAAGAAGACTGTTGCCAAATACAGGCGTCTCTATCTTCCCAAAGATTTCGAGACTGAAACCGATGGTGAGTTCCGTTGGATTGATCACGACAGGGTAACAGTAAAACGTGCTGAGCCGTCCGACCTTTCCGGTGAGGGAGAGAAGATCGACGCACTTTTCCGCACTAACTCGGCAGTCTCACCCGGTGTCCGGACGAACACGACCGGGAAATTTCGTTACCTCGGATTGGAGTTTAATTCGGGATCGGCCCGGAATTGGAAAACCACAATTCCGGGGATGGTCAGACTCTGCAAAGCGAACAGAATCCTCCCTCAACCGAAATCGGTTCGTATCTACAAACAATTCTGGAAGGATTTCGATCAGCTGCCATTGGGAGCGTTTTGGTCCGACGTGAGGTCAGAGCAGAACCGTATCTACGTTGTCCAAACTGTAGAAAAAGCAATTCAACGGTGCATTTTGATGGCCACCGACCCGGGGGACCTGGTGCTTGATCCAACATGTGGAAGCGGCACTACAGCAACCGTAGCCGAGCAATGGGGGCGCAGGTGGATTACGATCGATACTAGCAGAGTCGCCTTGGCGCTTGCGCGAACCCGAATGATGGCAAACCGCTATCCGTGGTATCTCCTTGCCGACAGTGAGGAAGGCCGCTCCAAAGAATCTGATCTAACTCTTCGCCCTCCTTCCGATCTCCCGATAAATCGGGATTTGCGTCAGGGTTTTGTCTATGATCGGGTGCCGCACATCAAGCTAAGTGACATCGCCAAAAACACTCGGATTGATGAAATCTGGGATCGCTGGCAGGGAGAACTGGAAGCAATCCGCGAGGCGCTTAATCACAAGCGCGGCAGATTCTATGCAAATGAACGTGAGGGCTATAATCGCGATGAAACGCAGGCTGTGCCGGCGTCCGCAAACCCAGATTTACTCCCGTTTGAAGAATGGAGTATGCCGAGTGAGGCGGGGTCGCCCTGGCCCGCCGACGCGTTGAAACCTTTCGCCGCAGCGCAAAAGGACAATACAAAACGTGCGACACGCGAAAAGCATCTGGCCAAGTTGAACGAGATATTGGGTCGAGCCTACACGCTTGAAACCTTGCCGGACGCTCCGGTCGATCCATGGGATGACGAGGAAGCCATCGCGCTCCACGCGCAATGGTGGGAAGCACGCATCGCTCGGCAGAAGGAAATAGACGAAGTCATCGCGAAGACCGCTGAGACCGAATATCTGTACGACAAGCCGTATGAAGACCCTGGCCGCGTTCGCGTAGCTGGCCCCTTCACCGTGGAGAGCCTTTCGCCCCATCGTGTTCTGCCAGCGAGCGAGGATGACAGCCTCGCCGAAGACCTCGATGCGGCTGAGGGCAAGCGCGTCCGCGAGGACGACGGCGCGAACAACGACTTCGCCGCCATCGTGATCGAATACCTGAAGAGCGAAGGGGTCAAGCAACAGGAAAAGGGTGACCGCATTCGCTTCGAAAGCGTGATCCCCTGGCCTGGCCAGTGGATTGGTGCCGAAGGTCGCTTCATGGAAGGCTCGGAAGGCAACCAGACCGAGCGCCGCGCCGCGATCTTCATCGGGCCGGAGTTCGGGACTACTGGGCGCAGCGATCTCGTCGCCGCCGCCCGCGAAGCAGTCGATAATCGCTTCGACCTTGTGATTGCCTGCGCCTTCAACTTCGATGCGCATTCATCGGAACTCGACGGCCTTGGCTCGCTCAAGATTCTCAAGGCGCGGATCAATCCGGACATGCACATGTCGGACGAGCTGAAGAACACTGGCAGCGGCAACATGTTCGTCGTCTTCGGCGAACCCGATGTTGAAATCCTCGATGATGGCGGCGAGGAAATCCGCGTGAAGGTGAACGGCGTCGATGTGTTCGATCCCAACACGGGGGACATTCGCAGCAACGACACCAAGGGCATCGCCGCCTGGTTCATCGACACCGACTATAACGAGGAAAGCTTCTTCGTCCGCCACGCCTATTTCCTGGGCGCGAACGATCCCTATTCCTCGCTCAAGACCGCACTCAAGGCAGAGATCGACGAGGAGGCGTGGAGCACGCTCTACTCCGATACCTCGCGACCATTCGAGCGCCCTGACGGAGGGCGGATCGCTGTGAAAGTCATCAATCACTTCGGGGACGAGGTGATGAAGGTGTTTGGAGTATGAGGGAGCACCTTATGTTTCGATTACACATTGCCGAAAAGTGGGAACCGCAGGATTACATCGCAGCAATAAGCGCGGTCGAAACTACCTACTACGTGACTCTTTTTGGCAGCAGGGGTTGGAGGCCTGACGACTGGGATTTACCCCAGCGGTACTATTACGGTCGTAATCCGTGGTCGAGAGACCGTCTCGCAGAACTGATTGTAGAAGAAGCGCGAGCGATCGCGGTGAGCGACGAAAGACTGATCGTTAGTCAGATTCGGCACGCGTCGCCGGGCTTTCTAGACTTTGAAGGAGTCGGCAAGGTCGCTGAAGCGATAGATAGAAGCTTCGGACGCATTATCGATGTCCTCGTGCACCGTAGAATGCGGAGGGAACTCGACGAAAGGGCCAAAGTCGAAACCGATATTCTCCGCGAAAATCTCAACTCAATTAAGATCGAGAATGCTCGTAAACTTTTGGATCTTTATCGTGACTATCCGGAGGTAGGACACCAACCGGATCTGGAGCGAACACTCGTTGACCAGCAAACCAAGATTGAGGACCTCGCTGCTCGCGGCTTGATCACTGACAAGCGGGATCACGACTTCGACGAATGAGATTCCATCTCGCCGATACGTTCACTGCAGCTTTCGACAAGCTGACAGGACAGGAGCAGAAAGCGGTCAAATCGACCGTCTTCGATCTGCAACTTAATCCGTCCGGGCGCGGATTGCGGATGCATCGGATCGACAATGCAAACGATCCGAATTTCTGGTCGATGCGGGTCAATCGCGACGTTAGATTGATCATCCACAAGACCGGCGATAGCCTCTTAGTCGCCTATTGTCCGTCGTCAGAACATTTGGCG
>NZ_JADMNM010000025.1 GCF_016461955.1 Qipengyuania sp. YIM B01966
CCCCTCCCGCGAAGCGGGTTCGTGCTACGGCCCACGCGGCGACATTTCGAGCATTACCTTGTCGGCCAATCATGGCCGAGGAGAAATGCAATGGGATACTCACGATTTGATGCAGCCACGCGGCATCGTCCGGCTTGGAACGCTGGCAAGAATGTCGGAACGAAACGCCCGCTGACGCAAAAGCAGATTTGGGCCATCCGCTTTCACCTAGATCGCGAAGGGCGGCTGCGGGACAAGGCGCTCTTCGACCTCGCAATCGACAGCAAGCTGCGTGGCTGCGATCTGGTGAAGATAAAAATTGGTGACGTGGTGGCTGGCGCGGACGTTCGGAACCGTTCGATCGTGATCCAGCAAAAGACCAATCGCCCTGTCCAGTTCGAGCTTACCGCGGATGTCCGTGCGACCTTGATCGCCTGGCTCGAGCGCCGAGGAGGTTCGACGCATGAATATCTGTTTCCGAGCCGCATTGATCACCATGGCCACATGAGCACGCGCCAATATGCCCGTCTGGTCGATGAATGGGTGACGGCCATTGGCCTGCGCAAGTCTGAGTACGGCACGCACTCGCTGCGGCGGACGAAGGCTGCGATGATCTACCGGGCCACAGGCAACATTCGAGCTATTCAGATCCTGCTCGGTCATTCCAAGATCGAGAACACGGTCCGGTACCTCGGCGTCGACGTCGAAGATGCCTTGTTGCTGGCAGAGCGGACCGAGATCTGACTTTCACGCGGCCGGCCGGTCATCTCGGCCGGCTGCTTCAGGGAAAGTGCTGAGGTGCGCTGATCGACTGACTTTGGGTGGAAAGCAGACCTTATGCCCTCCGCGGGATCAGAAGAAATCGCGACAGGATAAGAACTGCGGCCGCAAGGCCAGCGATCAGCAGGACAACTTCGAAGGGCGAGTTCATGCGATCTTTCAACATCCAAAAAGACACGAATGCCGCCAAACCGATCCATAAATTCTTGGGAATGACCAGCTGGGTTCCGCAACCATCGCAGATGAAAGGTTTCCCAAGACCCCATTGAGTCTTCAAAAAAGGAACCGGTTTTCCGCAAGCGGGACAAGGTGGAGATAGGACCCGCACTTAAGTAAGCCTATCACATCTATCAGCGTCCGCAATTGGAGTCGTTAGCAGAGTATCCGCTTTCAGTGGATGGTGAGGCAAAGCTGCCAGTCCGCTAATCAGGAAATCCGCGGAAGGCTGAAACGTCCAAAATGGGGTGGGAAGCGGACTGGCAGGTTTTTCGGCCTGCCCCCGTTGTTGAACAGAATAACGCTCGTTCCTCATTTCAACACCATTCGTCAGGGCGCCGTGCGAATGGTCGTCAAATTAAGCCCAATGGCGCCGATAAGGATTAGCGCCATAAAGCCCGCCTGCGCCCAGGATAGGTTCTGACGGAACACGATCCAGCCAATCGCCGCTATGGCAACAATCCCCACCCCCGACCAGACGGCATAGGCGACCCCCATCGGAATGCGCGTCATCGCGAAAGCGAGCAGCCAGAAGCATACGCCGTAGCCTGCCATGGCTGCGATACCATAGCCCCATCGGGTCATCCCCTGAGAGGCGTTGAGCAGGCTGGTCGAGGCCACCTCAAGCGCGATCGCGCCAAGCAACAGCACCCACGCATTGATCGTCATCACCGCTTCTCCTGTCCAGCGGGCCGCGCGAACCATGCCGGCATTGGGCCGATATCCTCGCCCCGATTCAGCGCCGCGGGTGTCGCGGTCATAATGAAGTCCCACACCGGCTTGCTGAAACCGGGATCGACCTTGCCTTCCCAGCGCGCCATGTCGTCATACATCCGGGTCGTCCCCTTCCACATCGCGGGCGTGGCGTTGCGGCTGAAAGGTTTGAGCAACGCGAACCATTCTCGCACGAAGGCGAGAGCTGCATCGCTGTCCGGTTCGAGCGGCAGCGCCGCTTCGATCCGGGCGCTGAGCGCGTGCCACTGCGCCTGATAGGCCTCTTGGCTAAACTCGGGCGCATCGGCCATGTGTTCTTGCCATTCAGCCTGTTCCTCGGGGGTGTAATACTGGTCCACCACATCCTGCCAGGCTTGGGTCTGGTCGGTCATGAGTTTTTCTCCGTCACGAATGAGCGAGCAAAACGTCGCGGCATCGAGCGGCTCGCCTCGGTCGATGCGGGACAATGCGGTATCGATGAGGCCTATGGCGTCAGCGATCTCCTCGGCCTGTTCGGCCAGGCGCCTACGCTGCGCGCTAAGCAAGGCGAGAAGGTTGATCGGTCTGTGATCAAACAATCGCTTTATGTCGGCGAGGCTGAGCCCGGCTTTTTTAAGTGCGACGATCCTCTGAATTCGTTCGAGCTCTTCAGGTCCGAACCAGCGCCGCCCCGAACCAGTGCGTAGCGGCGTGATGAGCCCACGGCCCTCATAAAAGCGCAACGCGCGCGAAGTGAGGCCGGTGCGGCGGACAACTTCGTCTATGGGAAGCGAATCGCTCATGTTCTATTTGTAGCAGTTGACACAAGGTCAACTTCAACGACTGATTTGAGGGGCGGTTACAGTGGCTGCAAATGACCGCTTCGGGGTCGTGAGCGGAAGATCTGCTTCGCTGGCCTTGTGAGTTGTAAGCAGACAGTCGCCTAACGGCCCACGAAGCGCCATTATCCTTCGACATGAATTCGGATCGCGCTAAGTCCACCCGATGTACGAACGAAACCCGTCCTTCATCACCCGAGCCTTCCTTCGGAGCATCTGGGCACAGGATTTTGATGCATGTCCCCCGTCAGCACCAATGGCAC
>NZ_JADMNM010000026.1 GCF_016461955.1 Qipengyuania sp. YIM B01966
GCACGAACCCGCTTCGCGGGAGGGGTGCTGGCGGCGCGGGTGACGCCAGAGCAAGAACGTAGCGAGTAGATCGAACAAGGCCGACCATTCCGGCTCCTTCAACCGAGGAGTCGAGAGATGAACGATCTTGTACCTGTTTCGCCCATCAGCCCGCTGCGCCAGCGGCTGATCGAGGATATGACCATGCGCCGGTTCAGCCCGGAGACGCAGCGCAACTATCTGCGCGATGTCGGGCGGTTCGCGACCTGGCTGGGGCGCTCGCCCCACACCGCGACCGCCGAGGATGTCCGGCGGTTCCAGATTGAGCAACGGGAAGCCGGCGTTCCGGCGCCGACCATGAACAGCATTGGCGCGGCGCTGCGGTTCTTCTTCACCCACACCCTCGACCGGCCCGGGCTTGCCCGCAAGCTGGTCCGCACCGCTCATGCTCGCAAGATCCCGGTGGTGCTGACCCAGCCCGAGGTGAAGCGGCTCCTCGACGCCACGACCTGCCTCAAGCACCAGGCCGCGCTGTCGGTGGCCTACGGTGCGGGGCTGCGGGTCGGCGAGGTCTCGGCGCTCAAGGTGTGCGATATCGACAGCAAGCGCATGCTGCTCAGGATCGAACGCGGCAAGGGTGGACGCTATCGCAACGCCATGCTGCCCGAAGGTCTGCTTGTGCTGCTGCGGGAGTGGTGGCGCGCGGGGCGGCAACAGGGTGTGCTTCATGCCGATGGCTGGCTCTTCCCAGGTCAGAACGCGACGGTGCCGATCAGCACCCGCCAGCTCTACCGGGTCGTCGTTCAAGCGGCAGAGGCAGCCGATATCGCCAAGCGGGTCGGACCGCACACCCTACGGCACAGTTTTGCGACGCATCTGCTCGAGGACGGCGTCGATATCCGCGTTATCCAGGCACTGCTCGGCCATGCCAAGCTCAACACCACGGCCTTCTACACCAAGGTGGCAACGAAGACGATGCGGGCAGTTGTCAGCCCGCTCGACCGACTGGCCTTGGCGGCACCGGATAACGAGGTGCCGAGCGGCTGAGAGCCGGTGCGCACCTCGCTCGAGGTTGCCGACGTCTTCCGTGCTGCCGGGCCTGCTTATCGGGCCGCCCATGCCGGGCACCTGAGCCTGCATCAGCTCAAGGTCATGTCGGCGATCGAGCACTGTCGCACCGCCGCGCTGGGCGGGCACGTCGAGGCCTGCACCGACTGCGGCCATTGGCGGATCGCCTACAACTCCTGCCGCAACCGCCACTGCCCCAAGTGCCAGGGCGCCGCCGCGCGGACCTGGCTCGCCGCGCGCGAGGCCGACCTGCTGCCGGTCGGCTATTTCCACCTCGTGTTCACGCTGCCCGCCGAGATCGCCGCCATCGCCTTTACCAACAAGGCGCTGCTCTACGACCTGCTGTTCAAGACCGCGTCCGAGACCACGCTCACCATCGCCGCCGACCCGAAGCATCTCGGCGCCCGGATCGGCATCACCGCCGTGCTCCACACCTGGGGCTCGGCCATGACCCATCATCCGCACATCCACATGATCGTGCCGGGCGGCGGTATCGCGCTGGACGGGGACCGATGGATATCGTCCCGCCCGGCCTTTCTCCTGCCGGTGCGCGTGCTGGGCGCTTTGTTCCGCCGTCTGTTCCTGACCCGGCTGCTGGCGCTTCACGATGCCGGCAAACTCGCCTTCTTCGGTAAGCTGGCGGAGTTGGCCGACCGCCGTGCGTTGCTGCGCCATCTGTCACCGGTGAGGAAGAAGCGCTGGGTGGTATATGCCAAGCCGCCGTTCGCCGGGCCCGAGGCCGTGCTCGCCTATCTCTCGCGCTACACCCACCGGGTCGCGATCTCGAACAGTCGGCTCATCTCCTTCGACGAGGATGGCGTAACGTTCCGCTACAAGGATTATCGTCGCTCTGCCCCAGACCGGCAGCAGATCATGACGCTCGGCGCCGACGAGTTCATCCGCCGCTTCCTGCTGCACTGCCTGCCGCGCGGGTTCCACCGCATCCGCCACTACGGCCTGCTCGCCGCCAGCACCCGCAAAGCCCATCTCGAACGCGCCCGTCAGCTGCTAGCGATCGCACCGCCGGCGACGGACGAGCCCTCCATCGAACCGCCCGATCCGCGTCCGGCATGCCCTTGCTGCGGCGGGCACATGGTCATCATCGAGACCTTCCAGCGCTGCCATCCGCCACGCGGTCCGCCGAGCGCAGCCGCTCCATCCGGGCAACCTGCGCCGTGACCCGGCTCGGCATGACACTGTTCCACCCCGCCGCAGCCACGCTTCCGGCGGCGATGACGTCCGCATATTACCCGCCCAAAAGCAGTAGTCGCATCACCAAAATCGGACGAACCGGCGTCCTACGGCTGCTTTGTCATCGCAAAATCGGACCGGCTGCTATCGGACCCTTCCGCTTATCGGCACCGTCAGCAGCCGTCGGGATCAGTGCAAAGTCGAAATCCCCATAGCGCACCGCGTGCGGCCCGCGGGTTCGGGCACCGTCGACTTTCCGACGCCTCGCGGCGTCCGAAACTCTAAACG
>NZ_JADMNM010000027.1 GCF_016461955.1 Qipengyuania sp. YIM B01966
CCGCTTTTTTGCAGGGGCTTACGATGCGCTGGTCCACTGTCTCGTCATCACTCTCACGAACCTCGCAGTTGGTGGCGGCTTCGTTCAGCCGAACGCTGGAACGCGCCGCTCGTAGGTAGCACCCGGCTTGGTCAGGATCACCCAGACGATGCGAGCGATCTTGGCTGCCAAGGCAACCGTGACCTTGTTTTTGTGCATCCGACTCTCAAGTCCATCGAGCCATGGTCCCAGTCGGTCCCGGCTGCGGTCAAGATGCGTGACGCAGGATCGAGCACCATGGACGATCATCCTTCGCAGATACTTGTTGCCGCGCTTGCTGATGCCGAGCAGCTTGGTCTTCCCGCCGGTCGAGTGTTCGCGCGGCACCAAGCCGAGCCAGGCAGCAAGATCACGAGCCTTGGCGAACTGGTGCCCGGAACCGGCTGCCGCCAATAAAGCGGTCGAGGCAAGCGGGCCGATGCCCGGCACGGTCATCAGGCGCCGTGCGGTATCGCTGCGNGCCAATAAAGCGGTCGAGGCAAGCGGGCCGATGCCCGGCACGGTCATCAGGCGCCGTGCGGTATCGCTGCGCGCAGCGATGGCTTCGATCTCTTGGTTCATGGCTGCAATGCGCTGTTCGAGCTCCATCATCTCGCCGTGAACCTCTGTCAGGATGCGGCGCATCGAAGGAGTAAGCTCGTTGGTCTCATCTGCCAGCACGCGTGGTATCTCGGCCTTGAACTTGCCCGCCCCCTGATGGATCGCGATGCCATACTCGAGGCAGAAAGCGCGCATCTGGCTGATCAGCCTCGTTCGATGGGCGATCATCCGGTCTCGAACCCGGTGGAGCGCTTGCAGGTCGATCTGCTCAGGAGTCCGAATCTCGACGAAGCGCATGGTCGGCCTGGTCACGGCTTCTGCGATGGCCTCTGCATCGATGATATCGTTCTTGTTCGACTTCACGAAAGGCTTCACGAACTGTGCCGGCACGATACGGACCGTATGCCCCATCGCCTGCAGCTTGCGTGCCAGCCACTGCGAGCCCGGGCACGCTTCCATCCCGACCAGCACTGGGGAAGCGCGCTCGAAGAACTGCAGCAAGGTCTCTCGCCTGAACGTTGCCTTCTGGATCGGCGCGTGGGCAGCATCAAGGCCGACCACGTGAAAGATCGTCTTGCCAATGTCGACGCCGAACACGGCTGCATCTCTTGGTTGGTTGCGTATGCTCATCAGTACCTCCTTCTCGGTCCGCAGAACATGCGTGGTAGGACAGGGTGGGTCGTCTCATTAATTCTAGCGCCCGGTGCCAGGCGGCAGGCGGTGGCTCATCTCCAGGAGGTGTTCGAGGTGAGCCAGCGTCGTGCCTGCGCGGTGCTGGGCGTTGACCGGACCATGGTGCGTTACGTCAGCCGTCGGCCCGACGATGACACGGCGCGAGAGCGTATCAGGGAACTGGCCAGCCAGCGACGCCGGTTCGGCTATCGGCGGCTGCACTGGCTGCTGTGCCGGGAAGGATGGACAATGAACCACAAGAAGTTCCGACGGCTCTATCGCGAGGAACGGCTGCAGGTGCGCCGTCGTGGTGGTCGCAAGCGGGCCTTGGGCACGCGGGCACCGATGACGATACCTCAGGGGCCGAACCAGCGCTGGAGCCTCGACTTCGTATCCGATGCCTTCGCCTGCGGGCGCAGGTTCCGGATCTTCGCCGTGGTCGATGACTACAGCCGGGAGTGCGTGCGCCTGATCGCCGACACGTCGATCTCGGGCGCACGGGTCGGGCGTGAGCTGGATGCAGCGGTGTTCGAGAGGATGGCACGGCCCCACACCATCGTCAGCGACAATGGCACCGAACTGACCAGCATGGCGATCCTGCGCTGGTCGAAGGAGCGCAACGTCGAGTGGCACTACATCGCGCCGGGCAAGCCCTACCAAAACGGGTTCATCGAAAGCTTCAACGCTCGCCTGCGGGACGAGTTCTTAA
>NZ_JADMNM010000029.1 GCF_016461955.1 Qipengyuania sp. YIM B01966
CGTGTCCCACGGGGTGGTGTAGGAAGGTTTCCCTGCTGGGGTGGCCACCGTCGATCTTCTGGTAGGGTTCGGATGCGAACTCGAACCTGGAGAAGAAGACGATGACCGACGACAGAATGGCCCTTGTTGAGCTGATTGAGCAAGGGGCAGACAGCGATTTGGTGCGCGAGATGCTGGCGTTTGCCGCAGAGCGCATGATGGATCTGGAGATTGAGGCCAGGACTGGCGCTCCGTCCGGCTCTCGCAGCCCGGGGCGTCTCAATCACCGCAACGGCTACCGCGAACGAGGATGGGACACCCGTGCTGGCGGGATCGATCTGGCGATCCCCAAGCTGCGCAAGGGCAGC
This sequence comes from Qipengyuania sp. YIM B01966, assembly GCF_016461955.1. Lineage (GTDB taxonomy): Bacteria > Pseudomonadota > Alphaproteobacteria > Sphingomonadales > Sphingomonadaceae > QFOP01. The sequence continues at coordinate 348 of NZ_JADMNM010000029.1, forward strand.
TACTTCCCGAGCTTCCTGGAGCCGCGCCGCACCGCCGAGAAGGCCTTGGCGGCGGTGATTCAGGAGGCCTATGTGCACGGAGTCTCGACCCGTTCGGTCGACGATCTGGTCAAGGCGATGGGGGCCAGCGGCGTATCGAAGAGCCAGGTCAGCCGTCTGGTTGCCGAGATCGACGAGCGGGTGAATGCCTTCCTAGCGCGGCCGATCGAGGGCGAGTGGCCTTACCTGTGGATCGACGCCACCTACCTCAAGGTCCGCGAAGGTGGGCGCATCGTCTCGACGGCGGCGATAATCGCCGTTGGCGTCAACACCGATGGCCGCCGCGAAGTGCTGGGTGTCGCCACCGGCCCTTCGGAGGCGGAGCCTTTCTGGAAAGCCTTCCTGCGCTCGCTGGCGGATCGCGGACTGCGCGGAGTGAAGCTGGTCATCGCCGATGACCACAAGGGACTGCGCGCCGCCGCCAGCAAGGTGTTCGCCGCGAGCCAGCAACGCTGCCGGGTGCACTGGATGCGCAACGCGCTGGCCCATGCCGCGCCCAAACAGCGGCCCGCCGTGATCGCGATGATCAAGACGATCTTCGCGCAGGAGACGACCGAAGCGGCACATCAGCAGTGGGAGCAGGTCGCCGATGCCCTGCGCGAGAAGTTCCCGAAGCTTGCCGACATGATGGATGCATCGCGCGAGGATGTTCTCGCCTACATGGCGTTCCCCAAGGACCACTGGGCGCAGATCGCGTCTACCAACCCGCTGGAAAGGGTGAACAAGGAGATCAAGCGAAGGGCCGATGTCATCGGCATCTTCCCGAATGACCCCGCAGTCATACGCCTCGTTGGCGCGCTGATGCTGGAGCAGAATGATGAGTGGGCGGTATCGCGCCGCTACATGACGCTGGAAACAATCGGCTCGGTGAGCCATAACCCAATCGTCAGCCTGCCAGCTCTGGCCGCCTGACCCGAACTCGATCCTGCCGTGGATCGACGGTTCCTACACCACCCCGTGGGACACG
>NZ_JADMNM010000003.1 GCF_016461955.1 Qipengyuania sp. YIM B01966
CTACACCACCCCGTGGGACACGACCGATTTTCGCTGACCTACATTTCGGAATTCCGCAGCCGCTCGATCGCGCGCTCGAGCTTGTCTCGGACTACCGCGGCCGCCTTCATCAATTCAGGATTGCGGATGGCCTGCATGGACGCCACCGGGTCAATCGCCGCGACTTCAACTTCGTCAGAACCTGACTGCTGCACGATGACATTGCAGGGCAGCATCAGGCCAACCTTGTCTTCCAGTTGCAGCGCCTCATGTGCCAATGTCGGATTGCAGGCACCGAGAATCGTATAGGGACGGAAGTCGACGTCGATCTTGGATTTGAGGGTCTGCTGGATGTCGATCCGGCTGATCACGCCGAACCCTTCAGTCTTCAGTGCTGCCTCGGCGCGTGCAATGGCATCGTCGAAGGGGACCTGTAACTTGGCCGAAAAATAATAGGTCATTGTCTGACTCTCCTGTCAGCTCGCCGCAACCGTTGTGATGTCCGGCGTTCCCTCGAGTGTGCGCTGCACCGGACAGCGAGCTGCAACCGAGATGAGCTTTTTCCGCTGTTCCTCGGACAGATTCTGGCCGATGACGCGGATCGTCTTGGTGAATTGATCCGTTTTCGCCGACGACCCCTCGCCCCCGCCCTTGGCATGCATGAGGGTCACTTCCACGCGTTTGAGCGGCCAATTCTGTTGCCGGGCGTACCAGCGCACCGTCATGGCTGTGCATTCCCCCAAGGCCGCAAGCAACAGATCGTAGGGCGCCGGCCCCATATCCGCGCCCCCTTGGGCAATAGGTTCGTCACCGATGAGGTGGTGGCCGGACACGTCGATACTGACCGCGAAGGCACTTTCACCAGTTTCGACAATATGGGCTGTGGTGGTATTTGCGCTCAACGAAGGCCTCCCTGTTTTTGGGACCATAACACGTCTTTCGAGCGACTATTTGACAAAAGTGCACTTCCCCCGTCCCGAAGGTTACACCATTGGATGAGCAAGGCGCGCCCAGCCTCAGTGGCGTGTCATCTGAAACGCCCGCACGTGCGGAAACTCGCCTTTTTCGATGTAGATTTCTTCCGCCGGCGTCGATTGCCGACCGAGAATATGATTGCGGTGCGGTTGACGGCCAAAGGCCGCGATGACTTGGCGGACGGCGCCGGCCTGTTCAACCAGGGTTTGATAGATCGGTTGGAGATGAGCCGGAACTGCCGCGGCAATTTCCTCGCGCAGGCGAATGAGGAGATCGAGGCGTTCGAGGTGATCAGGACCTTCGCAGTGACCGAGCGGCAGGGTGTGGACGATTTTGAACCACGGATGGCGAGGGCTTGAATTGGCCATTTGCCCAGCCCGTCCATCGCCAGTTTCAGGGCTGCGCCATCCTGGGCGAACGCGCGCGAAGTGCCTCGCCAGAGTGAGCGCGAAAACTGGTCGAGCACAATGATGAGTGCGAGCCTGCCGTGCGGATCGAATGCCCAGTGATCGAGCTCGCCCTCGGCCCCGCGCGCCGTCAGTTCTGAAAACTGCATGACGATCGCCTGCTCCGCGCCGTCACGCATCCGCCAGGTCCAATGCTTTACATGGGTCCCCGCAACGACATCCGCAGTGCGCCCTTCCGGAAACCAGAAATCCAGAACGTCACGCCACAGCTGAGAAGCGCGCCGGTCTTGCATAGGGTCACGTCTCTCTGCTTGCGCAGGAGAAGCATAGTGCTGCTTCCGGGCGTGCCTCAAGGCGCTTGGGGGCGATCGCGTCGCCACAGCGAACGCATTCCCCGTAAGTGCCGTTTTCGATACGGAGCAAGGCCCGGTTTATCGACGCGATTTCGCGGGCGATGAGCGCGGACTGGGCTTCGAGCGAGGCGTCATCCTCCATCTCGACTGCCTGCTCGGATGAATCCGGGTTCAAGGGTTCGGCCAGATCCTGAACGATGCGCTGCTGCCGCCCGTCGAGTTCGGCGAGTTGTTCAGCAAGGCGAGCTCTGGCAATTTCGGCATTCGGCATGGACAATCATCCTTTCACGTTGCTGTTGCGGGCAGACAATGCGAAGTCCTGCCCTTGCCGATGCCATGATGCAGCCGGCGCCTGTGTTTGGCCACCTCGGATCCTGCCCTCTGCCGGTGTCTCAAGGCAGAGGCAACTTTCCCGCAGTCGACAGCAGCGGTCACCAACTCTAGGAACGATCGCGAACCAGCCCGGAGCGGCGCAGACAGGCATTCGTGCCGGTCTGCCTGCTTGGACTCATGGTCCGGGTCCTGATTGCGATTGGAGAATTGAATGTCGAATACACCCCACACACTGGGAGACGAATTTCCCGGCCAGATGGACCAGATTCATGCGCTGAAGGTGTCGAACGCCCGGTTCGCAAAACTGCTGCTGGAGTACGACGCGGTCAACGACGAGATCCACCGGGCCGAAACCAACATCGCGCCGGTGTCGCAGGATCAGGAGACGGAACTGCGCAAGCAGCGTCTCGCCATCAAGGACGAGATTGTCCAGGCGCTGGCCGAGAACGGCTGACTCGGAAACGCGCGTTTGCCTCTCGCAACCCCTAGTTCGGCATTGCGGGAGGCAAAGCCGCTCAGGGAATTCCAACCGGGGTCAAAACCTGAGCTATTCGAGCAATCGGCTCCCCCACAGCGGCTTCAACCGCTCGAGGAGGAACAGCATGGCATTGCTGGCGAGCGCAATGATCCCTATTCCCAGAGGCGCAACGCGCGCAAAATTGAACAGGTCGGCAATCGGGGAAATAAACTGCGTTGCCAGCAGGATAATGCTCACCAGCCCAAGGACTATGGCGAGCGCCGGATTCAGCCTGAGCAAGGCCGCGCTTATCGAAGCGCTAAAGCGGCGATTGATCAGGATCAGGCTCGTGATTCCGAGGACGAGCGCAAGAAAGGCAGTGGAACGGAGCTGTTCCTCGCCCATGCCAGAGTGCCAGAAATACATTGTCAGCCCCCCGGTCACTCCCAATACAACGCTGCCCTGGATCACCGACCAGCCCACCAGCCAGCGCGAAAACAACGGGGTATCCGGTCCGCGCGGCGGTCTGGCCATGACATTGCGCTCATCCTTCTCGGCCTCGAAGGCGAGCGAACAGACGGGATCTATGATCATCTCGAGGAAGGCGATGTGGATCGGGCCCAGCAACAGGGGCATGCCGGTCAGCAGCGGAAGCAGCGCGAGGCCAGCAATCGGAATGTGCACGGCAACGATGAAGCCCATCGCCTTGCGCAGGTTATCGTAGATCCGTCGTCCCATGCGGACGGCCTTGACGATCGAGCCGAAGTCGTCGTCGAGCAGCACGATTGCCGACGCCTCGCGGGCAACATCGGTGCCGCGACCGCCCATGGCGATGCCGATATGCGCCGCCTTGAGCGAAGGCGCATCGTTCACGCCATCTCCCGTCATGGCGACGATTTCGCCGGATTCTTTCAGCGCCTCGACGAGCCGCAGCTTCTGTTCCGGCATGATGCGCGCGCAGACGCCGACGAAGCCGATGCGCTGCCCGAGGTCGTCATCGGACATTGCCGCCAGTTCTTCGCCTGTCAGCACGTCGTCTGAATCAATCCCTGCCTGCTGCGCGATGGCGCGGGCAGTCTGCGGGTAATCCCCGGTGATCATGATGATGCGGATGCCCGCTTCACGGCATTGACGCACGGCATCGGGGACAGAAGATCGCAGGGGATCGGCGAGGCCGACCAGGCCGCGGAAGGTGAAGGCGAATTCTCGCTGGGATTTCGGCAATTCAGCACCTGACCAGCGCGCATCGGCAACGCCCAGAACCCGCAATCCCTTGCTGGCCATGGCGTCGATGGTGCCCTTCAGCACCGCATTCTCCTCTGCCGTCATTCGGCAGAGTTCAGCGATCGCTTCAGGCGCGCCTTTCGTGGCGATGATCCGTTCCTCGGCCGTATCCGGGTTGCCCCACACCTGCGACATCGCCAGCAGGGCGGGGTCGAGCGGATAGTGATGTTGCAACGTCCAGCCAGCGTTCTGGCGCACGCGCACGGTTTCCGGCGCGTGTTCATCACCGAGTTCGTGGAAGGCCACTTCCATGGGGTCCAGGGGCTGCTGGGCGCTGGCGAGAATACCGAACTCGGCGAGAAGGTGGAATTCGCCCTCCAGAAGGAGTTTCTGCTGATCGTCATGCAGCAGGATGCGGCCGTCAGGGAGACGCAGTTCGGCTATCCGCATCCGGTTCTGCGTCAGCGTGCCGGTCTTGTCGGTGCAAAGGGTCGTGGCAGCACCCAGTGTCTCGATCGCTGCCGCCCAGGTCCCGCAGAGCTTCGAGCGCGCGTTCTGTGCGGGTTTCCTGGACGACAGTGATGAGGATCGAAAGCCCGGCGAAGGCCACCAGGATCAGGGCTTCCTGAAGGTCGCCCAAGGCCATATAGATCAGGCCCGCGCCGATCAGCATCGCCAGCATGGGTTCGCGCAGGACATCGACGACGATGCGCGCAAACGTGCGCTGTCCCGTCCGCGGCAGTTCGTTGTAACCTTCCGTCCGCAGGCGCTCGGCGGCCTCGGCGTCGCTCAATCCGGAGAGCGAAGCCTGACTTGGCCCTTGCCCCGAGATTTCAGAATTCGTCATAACACTCGGGCCTTGCTTGCAACCGGAATTGCCGGACTTGATCTGGGTTGCGATTCCTCAAGACGATCAGACGACCGTCCCGAAGATCGTTCCGATGCCTGCCGTCAGTGCCATGGCCAGGGCGCCCCAGAAGGTTACGCGCAGGGTGGCCCTCACAATGTTCGCTCCGCCGGCGCGCGCACCAATGCCTCCGAGCAACGCCAGAAAGACCAGCGAGGCGATCGAGACGCCTGCCACGAGCAACGAGCGCGGCATCAGCAAGACCATCGCGAGCGGCATGGCAGCGCCAACGGCGAATGTCGCTGCAGAGGTTAGCGCCGCCTGGATCGGGCGAGCTGCTGTAATCGCCGATATGCCAAGTTCGTCGCGCGCATGGGCACCGAGCGAGTCCTTTGCCATCAGCTGGATAGCCACCTGACGGGCCAGGTCTGCATCCACACCACGCTCCATGTAGATGCGTGTCAGTTCCTCGCATTCGTAATCCGGGTGCCCAGCAAGCTCTGCCTGCTCGCGGGCTAGATCGGCTTGTTCGGTGTCCGATTGGGAACTGACGGAAACATATTCGCCCGCCGCCATCGACATTGCCCCGGCGACGAGGCCGGCGACACCGGCGATCAGAACCTCGGAGGTCGCGGCCGAGGCGGCCGCCACACCGACGATCAGGCTGGCCGTCGAAACGATCCCGTCATTGGCCCCGAGAACAGCCGCCCGCAGCCAACCGATGCGCGAGACGAGATGGCTTTCCGGGTGTAGGTGAAGACGGGACACCGGTGTTTCTCCTGACATTGACGTCAAACCTAATTACAAAACATTGATCGGCATCCGGTAGATTGAATCGTGTCCGCCCTGAACAATCCGAATAGAAAGGCAGAGGTGGCGCGAGACATCACGGCCCAATGTCGTCTACCTCGCTCCTGAACTGCTTGCCGGCATTTTTGCCAAAGCCAAGCAAATCTGCAACGGCAACATTCCAGCCATAGGGATCTGTCCGGTACGTAACCTGGTTGGCTTGGCTCACATAGACAGTGCGATAGAGCAGCCTGACGGGTATAGCTTCGGGGAGCCTGACGTAAGCGATCTTGCCACTCGCACACGCCCTGGACCATTGGTCAGCGATATCCTGCTGTTCGGCGAGCATTTGCGCGAAGCCCAGCGCGTCACTGACGCGCACGCAGCCATGGCTCAATTGACGCTGGTGCTTGTCGAAAAGCGTTTTTGCGGGCGTGTCGTGCAGATAGATTGCCAGGCTGTTTTGCAGGTCGAACTTGACCAGGCCAAGCGCGTTGCGGGGCCCGGATCCTTGAACGATCCAGCCGTTGCGCCAACGCATGTTGTTGCGCCGGAAATAGGCTGCACTTTTTCCAGCCATCTCCCCCCTCTGGATCGATTTCGGCACCGTCCATGTCGGATTGGCAACCAGGCGGAACAGGGAAGTGGATATCTGCGGCGTTTCCCTGCCCGGCTTGCCTACGACGACGTTGCGTTGATCGACCAGCTTCCCGTCACGGAAATAGCTGAGCTCAGCCGACGCCGTATTAACATCGATGCGCGTCGCCGTTGTTTCGCGCGTGAGCCAGCGCAATCGTTCCATGGCGACCGCAATCGACCGCGCGCGGTCGCCAGGCCGCACATTGAGAATGGCTACGGTATCAGCACCGATAACGCCGTCATCACTGATGCCGTAGTCGTGCTGAAAAGCCTTCACGGCCGTCACGATGTCCGAGCTGTAGAGGGTGCCATTTGTGCCCTGGGGCGGCGCCGGGCTGGCAAGCACCGGCATGGCCAGATAGCGGTTTTCCACGAGTGCCGTAACGATCTGGGGGATGCGCGGATCCTCGTCACCGGGATGGATCAGGTCTCCGCTAGAGATTTCCGCAGTGCTTTCCTGCGAAGCCATTTTTTGCTGCTGCAAGTAAGCCTTTGCAAGTTCGGCGTATTCAGGGGTGCCGGGCGCGAGGCTATCCAGCCACGCGTCCACCCGGCCGGCCCGCGCCGCCGTGACCAATCCCGGCGCGAGATCCACCTCGGGCCGAGGGATGGTGTATATGCGGTGTAACTTTGCTGGATCAGCAACAGCGCGGGTCAGGGCGATCTCGCGCGCCGCTGCGGATAGCTTCGACAAGTCCGGGAGAAATTGCACGCGGTCCAGGCCATGGCCCGCCCGTTTTTCAAGCGCGGCCGTCAATGCCTGCTCTGCGCGCGGCGACCAAATGGGTGTCCAACCGCTAGTTGCGTAAAAGTCGCGTACTTGCGTTTCGCGCACCTCTGCCTGCAATGCAGCGGGTGCAATGCTCGGAGGGACGTCGGACAATTCCGATGGAGCCTCTCTTTCGTTGGTGCGGGGAACCTCTGATCCACTGCAACTCGCAGTCAGGAGAAGGAACACCGACAATGACGCGGCGCTAAGCCTCATTGGGTGCCAGGCGATTGCATGGAACCCGTCGTGATAAAGCGCTGGTGCCAGGCCAGCGCCTCGGTTAGCAGCGCCGGCGAATGCTTGCCGTAGGAATCGCGCAGGGCGCGCTCGTAATAATCGGCGAGCATGGCCCGGTAGTCGGGGTGGACGCATTTCTCGATGACGAGGCGAGCACGCTGTTTCGGCGCAAGCCCGCGCAAGTCGGCCAAGCCCTGCTCGGTCACGACCACCTGCACATCCTGATTGATATGGTCGACGTGGCTGACCTGCGGCACGATCGTCGAGATCGCTCCGCCCTTGGCCGTGGATGGCGCCATGAAGATCGAGATATACGCATTGCGGGCAAAATCGCCCGAGCCGCCGATCCCGTTCTGGATGGCCGATCCGATGACATGGGTGGAATTGACGTTGCCGTAGATATCCGCCTCGATCATGCCGTTCATGGCGATGCAGCCGAGCCGGCGGATCAGTTCGGGATGATTGCTCATTTCCTGCGGGCGCAGGATGATCCGTTCCCGGTAGCGGTCCATGTCGGCATTGAGCGCGTGTGCCGCCTCCGGGCTGAGCGAAAACGCGGTCGACGAGGCCATCCGCAGCTTGCCCGAGGTGAGCAGGTCCAGCATCCCGTCCTGCAAAACCTCGGTATAGGCGGTCATGTTCTCGAACGGGCTGTCGATCAGCCCGGTCAGCACGGCATTGGCAATATTGCCGACACCTGATTGCAGCGGCAGCAAGTTGGCCGGAAGCCGCCCCTTCGCCACTTCATGCGCGAAGAATTCCATCAGGTGGCCGGCGATCAGCAGTGCGCTCTGGTCGGGCGCCTTGAACGCCTGGTTGCGATCGGGCGTGTCGGTTTCGACAATGGCGACGATCTTGGCAGGATCGCAGCGGAAGGTCGGCTGGCCGATCCGGTCATCAGGCCTGATCAGCGGGATCGGCACGCGGTGCGGCGGCAGCGCCGTGCCGTAATAGATGTCGTGCATCCCCTCCAGCGCGGGGTTCTGCCAGCGATTGACCTCCAGGATGATCTGGTCTGCCCGGTCCAGCCAGGTCTTGTTGTTGCCCACCGACGAGGCGGGCACCAGCGAGCCATCGGGCAGGATCGCCGTCACTTCGACCAGCGCGGTATCCAGCGGGCCAAGGAAGCCCTGCCACGCCATTGGCGCGACCTGGCTAAGGTGCATATCGAAATAGTTCATCTCGCCGCGGTTGATCTGCCCGCGTGCGATCGGATCGGAATTGTAGGGCAGACGAAAATCGATGCCCTTGGCCTTGGCCAATGCGCCGTCCAGTTCAGGCCCGGTCGAAGCGCCGGTCCACACGCTGATCGAGAAGGGATCGCCGGCAGCGTGTGCCGCCTCGATCCGCCGCGCCAGCGCCAATGGAACCGCCTTGGGATAGCCCGCTCCGGTGAATCCGCTCATGCCGACCGTGGTGCCTGGCGCAATCAGCGCCGCAGCCGACTCGGCATCCATGACCCGTGATTGCAGCGCGACATTGGCAATGCGTGAACTGGTCAATTCGCGATCTCCGTTGTGGCCGGTCTAGCCAAGTTGGGCAGGTGGCGGGTCATGGTCGATCAGCTCCGCTTCCAGACGGCGCACGTCAAGCCAGCGAAGTTGGACATGTGCGAGGAAGAGCTAATCGCTCTACGGCTCACTCGGTCGAGAATTTCGTGATCTAGTTTTTAAACTCGAAGCCGCGATATGGCCTTTCGACGGAATCATAAAGCCCAATGTGTGTGACGGGAGGGCGCGAAGAGCCTGAGGCTGCTTAGTTCTGACTACGGGAAATTCGCAGATTGCGATGGAAAAGGAAATGATAACCTGCTCACGCACACCGGCGTCAGAATGCATTCGTCATGCGGTTGCCTCCTGGCTGTCCAAAAATATAATTCTTTGGCAATGGCATACCTTGCAAACGCGGCGCCAGCCGGGGATGCACAATTCCAAGACTTGCCTTGCAGCTTTTCTTGCCATTCCCGTGCATGGATGTCCGGATGCGCAACCTACTACCGATCATCATTCCCGTAATGCTGCTGGGCGCCTGTGATTCACAGGAGCCTGCTCGGCGCGGCAGCAGTTCACCGGCAGCGGATGCCCAGCCCTCGGGCTCATCGACGCCCGATACCGGCAAGGGAACGGATGCGCATTGGCTCTTGCAGCCAGGCGCTGGGTCCACCACTCGTCCTGCAGTCGATAACCGGCAGGCCGATCCTGTCCCTAACCTGCCCTACGGCGAAAAACCGGCTGCAAATCAACGTGCCCGCCTTCACGCCGATTGGCAGTGAGGAGCGGCTGTCATTTGGCAGTGACGGCGAAGTGGAAGCGCTTGTCGCAGATTTCCGTGGCGATCGCCGGCTTGGCGGCGTCAGCGCGGCGGGAGCGGCTCCGGCCAACCTCGCGGCGCTCATGAACGGCCCGGTGTCGGCAAGCTACGGCTCCCAGACCAGCGGTCCCCACCCTGCCGCACCCACGACGATTGTCGCGTCCTCTGTCGCTGCTTGTCGGAGCCAGGCAGCTGCAGCTGCACCGCGCGCGGGATTGCCAGACCGTCCGGTCAGCCCCTGCCTCGTCCAGAACGGCCGGGAACTTTCGGTCAATTCCTGCGCGCATTCGGAACCGAACCGTTCTGGGCCGCGCGGATCGAAGGGCGCTGCGTCACTTATTCCCACCCAGAGGACCAGAAAGGCACGCGCGTCTGGACCCGGTTCACGCCCACAACGGAAGGTGGCGTGTGGACAGGCGCGTTTGACGGGCGCCCGTTTGAACTGCGGACCCGTGCCGCGCCCGGCTGTTCCGACGGCATGTCGGACAAGCGCTACCCTGTGGCGGTCGAGCTGCTGATCCATGGCGAGCGCCGGAAAGGGTGCGCCGAACCGATGTAAGGCGGGATCGCTGGTTCAAACTGGGTGATGGCCCAAATAAAAACACGCCCGCATCCATGCGGAAGCATACGGACGAAAAGCCGCTCTTAATCAGCGGGTCCTAGGTTCGAGCCCTAGTGCGTCCACCATCCCTTCACATTCAAATGTGTCTTAAGTTGACCGGCACATTTCAATGTGACATGCTTCATAGATGATGAAAGTGACCGATAAAGTACGCGGGCTGGTGTCTTCGGGGCATATGACGCGGGCGGGTTTGGCGCGGGCGGCGGGATTGCACGCCAATACGCTGCGTGACTGCACCGAGGAGGGCTGGAACCCGACCGCCGAAACGCTCGCAAAGCTGGAGCGGTTTCTGGCGGATAGTGACGACAGCAAGGTGCTGGTCGGGATCGAGGAGATCATCGAAGAAGCGCGCAACGGGCGGATGTTCGTGCTGGTCGATGACGAGGACCGCGAGAATGAAGGCGATCTGGTCATCCCGGCCCAGATGGCCACTCCGCACGCGATCAATTTCATGGCGACGCATGGCCGCGGGCTGATCTGCCTGTCGCTCGCCCGCCAGCGGGTTGAGGAGCTCGGCCTCGAATTGATGAGCCGCCACAACGGCACGCGTCACGAAACCGCCTTCACCGTTTCGATTGAGGCGCGCGAAGGCGTGACCACGGGCATCTCGGCACATGACCGCGCGCGCACCATCGCGGTGGCGATCGACGCTTCGCGCGGGAAGGATGCGATCGTCACCCCGGGCCATGTCTTTCCGCTGGTCGCCCGCGAGGGCGGCGTGCTGGTCCGCGCGGGCCATACCGAGGCCGCGGTCGACATTTCCCGCCTCGCCGGGCTCAACCCGTCGGGGGTGATCTGCGAGATCATGCGCGAGGACGGCACGATGGCCCGGCTCGACGATCTGATCGGCTTCGCGCGCCGCCACGGGCTCAAGATCGGCACCATCCGCGACCTCATCGAATACCGGATGCGCAACGACCATCTGGTTGAAAAGGCGAGCGAAGGCGCCTTTGCCAGCGATTATGGCGGCGACTGGCGGGCGATGACCTTCCGCAACAAGACCGACGGCTCGACCAATATCGTCCTCCAGAAAGGCCACGTGATCGCCGGCGAGCCAACGCTGGTGCGGATGCACCGGATCTCGCTGTTCGATGACGTGCTGGGCCGGTCAGGCGGGCGCAAGCGGACCTTGCAACGCGCGATGCGGGCGATTGGCGAGGAAGGACGCGGGATCATCGTCATGCTGATGCCGACCCGCCCGGAGAGCCTTCAGGCGGAGGTCGCGGGGCAGCACGAGGAAGGCAGCGCGCTGCGCGAATATGGCATCGGCGCGCAGATCCTCGCCGGACTGGACGTGCAGGACATGATCCTGCTCACCAACACCCCGCCCAACGCCGTGGGCCTTGAAGGTTACGGCCTCAAAGTGGTCGGTCACCGGCCGATTCCGGAGTGAGCGACATGGCCAAATTCCTGATCGTCGAGGCGCGGTTCTATACGCATCTCAATGACTTGCTGGTGCAAGGCGCGCGCGCGGCGCTGCTGGCGGCGGGGCACGAGGTCGAGGTGGTCACGGTCCCCGGCGCGCTGGAAATTCCCGCCGCCATCGCGCTGGCGGAAGATAGCGGGGCCTATGCCGGCTATGTCGCGATCGGCGTGGTGATCCGCGGCGAGACCTATCATTTCGAGATCGTCGCGGGCGAAAGTGCGCGTGGAATCATGGCCTTGACGATGGACGGGGTGGCCATCGGCAACGGCATCCTGACGGTCGAGAACGAGGCCCAGGCGCTGGTCCGCGCCGATCCCGCGCAGAAGAACAAGGGCGGCGAAGCGGCGCAGGCCGCGCTCGCTTTGTGGGCATTGCAGCAGCGCTTCCATGATTGATCAACCGGTGACCAAACAGCACCGAGCGCGGTCAGAACGCGACTTACTGGCGCCGAGCATGGTTTTGCGAGATACGAGCCTTAACTGACTGCCAGCCTCTTTTCCGGGCCTGTACAGGCCAAGCACTGCACTAAGGATGTAGGGTTGCCGACTTAGTGCAGTGACGACGAAAGGTCACACATCGTAACATCGTCACATTCCCGTGTGATCCGGAATACTTCATGGATTGCCGCGCATCGCTCGCTCTGATGAGGGCGGCTATTTGACCGTCCGCGCCATAGGCGCGCATAGGTTGAAGCGGCGTGCGGCATCGGCGCGGGCGAAATCGGCGGCGGTGGGGGCCAGCCGCCGGTCGAGGATAATCCCGCGCGCGCTGGGCGAGCGGACCACTGGGCGGTCGGCCGGCACGGCCTGGCCGGGCAGTGCCAGCACGAAGTCGATCCCGCCGGGATGCGTCATACTGTCAAGCACCGCGATATTGTCGCTGTTGGCGGCGAACACCGACAACGAAGTGTAGCCCCCGCCCTCCGTCACCCGCGCGCCGACATCGAGCGGCCCCGCCGCGAGGTCATAGACGCAGCTGCCATAGGCAAGATCGGGCGCCGGGCGCACCACGCGGCGCGAGGCGGGGGTGGTCGGCCCGGCAAAGACGAAGCGATTGACCGCCGCGCCGCCATCGGACAGCCGGTGCATCGCGGTCCGCATCATCAGGTTCGGCACCGCCAGCAGCGTCAGCCAGTATCCGCCCAGCACGCACAGCGTGAAAGTGAGCAGCAGAAGCACCTGCCGATTGGGGAGCCCGTTCATGCCGCGCGCTCCCCGCCGCAATCGAGCCTTTCCACCACCGGCAGGGCGATCCCGGCAAAGTCGCGCTGGGCGGCGGCGTCGGGGTTATAGAGGCGCAGCGTCAGGGCAAAATCGCCCGCGCCCTGCGTCGAGGCGAAGGCCATGCCCGGCTGCGGCGCCGGGCCGACCAGCGCCTGCCAGCGCCCCGCCGCGTCGGGCACCACCTCGGTCGCGTCGAACGACAGCGCTGCGCCATCATTACGCGGCAGATAATGATCGGCGGCATAGACGGTGACCGACCACCAGCGCGCCGGCAGCGGCCCGCCGCCTACCCGGTAACGGCAGCCCTCGTCGAGCGGGCGGCCGGCGCTGTCGGTGGTGCGGTTGAAATAGATCGCCTGCGAGCGATCCAGCGCCAGCAACCCGCTGCGCGCCACGCGGGCGCGGGTCAGGGCGTCGGCATCGGGCGATCCGGCCAGTGTGTTCGCCTCCCATCCCTGATAGGCGGTCGGCCGCGCGCCCGCCTCGATCGCCCACAATGCCGCGCCGATGCCGAGCGCGGTGCCGCCCAACACCGCCAGCGCGAAGGGCCAGGCGCGCGGGCGGCGCGCCGGTTCCGCCACGGCCTCAACCACCATCGAGCATCTCCTTCAGCCCGAGCGGCGCATAGGGGCCAATCGCCAATTGTTCGAACACGCCCACGCCGCTCTCGCCAGCATCCGTAACCCCGCGGCAGACGATCTGCACGTGCAGGTTGGCGGGCGACAGCGCCTCGCAATCGTCCACCGCAATATCTTCGCGCGCCACCGCCAGCGCGCCGTGGTGGAGCCCGTGGCCCCATTGCGGCGACGTATAGCCGAGCCCGCGCATCTGGAAACGGACGAGCGGTTCCAGCGTCACGCGGGAAGGCGCGCCCGGCAGGTCGAGCGCCAATTCGCCGCCCGCGGGCCAGCGGGTGCCGGGGGCGAGCCGCGCGCGCATCTGCCCTGCCCCCTCGACAATACCGTCCGCCCCTGCCCCGTCGGGCACCCAGGCGGCGCGGCTGTTCCACGCCTTGCCCGCCGCATCGGCATTGAGGTGGAAGAACAGGCTGCCGCCGGGCAGGTTGATCGGCGTCCACTGCCAGAAGAATTGCGGCAGCGGGGCGCCGGGCACGGGCTGCGCATCGGCCGCGCCGACCGGCCGGATGCCCCAGCTGCGATCGCGTGTGCCGGCGGTGCCCTCGGCGAGATCGCGGCGCGCGCCATCGGCCGCGATCCACCCGCGATAATGCCCGTTCTGGGTCATCCGCGTGTAATCCATGAACAGGCGCGAGCCGTTGCGGCGGGTGAAGCGCGGCTCCTCGATCGGGAAGGCGCGGGCGGTGAAGGTAATGTCAGCCGCAATCCCTTCCTGCTCGGTGACAATCAGCCGCAGCTGGTGGAGCGGCTCCAGCACCTCGATGCGGATCGGGCCGACGGTGAGATCCATCCGCTCGAAGCCCAGCTCGCGCGAGGCGTGGAGGCAGTGCTGCACGCCGTCACGGATCGTGCAGAAATGCGCGTCGGCCACGCCGAGCTGGGGATAGACGCCGAAGGCCAGCGCGAAGAAACCGCTGCCATCGGGCGCGTAGCCGTTGAAGAAATATCGGTCGTAGAAATTGCGGTCGGTGCCGGCAAAGGCAATCGGTTCGGCGGTCTGGTGAACCGGATAATCATCGCCCTTGGTCAGCATCGCGCGCCCTCCCCATGTGCTGCGAAGGTGCCGCAGCGCGGCGCCGGGCGCAATGGGCGAGGTTGCGATTGCGTGCTGCGGTGGCGCGCGGCGCGCTGGATTTGCGACGTGGCAATCCAGGGCGGGAGGACCAAACACCTGGATTTCTTCGCTTTGCTCGCAATGACGAGACCTAAGTGATCATCGTCATCGCGAGGAGCGTAGCGACGGGGCAATCCGTGGCGGGCGGACCAAACACCTGGATTGCTTCGCTTTGCTCGCACTGACGAGACCTAAGTGATCATCGTCATCGCGAGGAGCGTAGCGACGGGGCAATCCGTGGCGGGCGGACCAAACACCTGGATTGCTTCGCTTTGCTCGCACTGACGAGACCTAAGTGATCATCGTCATCGCGAGGAGCGTAGCGACGTGGCAATCCGTGGCGGGAGGACCAAACACCTGGATTGCTTCGCTTTGCTCGCAATGACGAGACCTGAGTGACCTTCGTCATCGCGAGGAGCGTAGCGACGTGGCAATCCCTGGCGGGAGGACCAAACACCTGGAGTGCTTCGCTTTGCTCGCAATGACGAGACCTCAGTGATCATCGTCAGCGCGAGGAGCGTAGCGACGTGGCAATCCCTGGCGGGAGGACCAAACACCTGGATTGCTTCGCTTTGCTCGCAATGACGAGACCTGAGTGACCTTCGTCATCGCGAGGAGCGTAGCGACGCGGCGGTCCAGGCGGGCGCCAGCATCATCCGGCGGCGCTACGCGACCAGAGCGCCCAGCGAATCTACCCGCGCCGCCAGTGCGCAGGCGCCCCGCGCCATCGACAGGAAATTGGCATCGCCGCGCGCGGTGCGTTCGACGAAAGCGGCGCTGAACACCGCCGTGGATACGCCGTGCAACGCGCCGAGGCGGTATTCCTGCTCGATATCCGCCCGGCCGAGCGGCACGCCGCGCGCGGTCATCTCGGCGCAATAAAGGCCGAGCAGTTGGTCCTCATGCGCGCCGGCGAGGTCAGCGCCGATGCCGCAGCCCATGAAATAGCCAATATCGGTCAGCCCGCTGCCGATGGTCGCGGTCTGCCAGTCGACCACCGCGATCGGCTCTGTGCCGCCACGAATGTCGAACAGGATATTGTCCAGCCGGAAATCACCATGGACGAGGCAGCGCGTGCGACTCTGGCGGCCGAACCAGCGGTCGGCGCGGGCTGCCAGCCCGTCGCACACGACCATATATTCGGGCTCGAGCAGGTCGGCATACCGTTCGCGGAAGATGGCCTGCGCCTGCGGATAGAGCGCGCGGATCTGCCCCACCACCGCCTCCGGCAGATGCAGCCACGGTTGCTCGACGATGGCCGGGTTCTCCCAGCTTGGCGCGTGGATCGCGGCGGCGGCGCGGATCGCGGTGCGCGCATCGGCCAGCGTGCAGCCGGCGATCTGGTCGCCGCCGCGCAGGGGGCTGAGATCCTCGAACAGCAGGATGAAATCACCCGCATCATCGGCAATCTCGGCCACCAGCGCGCGCGGGCTTCGCACGGCGATCTGCGGGGCAATCTCGCGATAGAAGCCGACCTCCTTGGCATAAAGGCCAAGCGTGACGGCGGTATGCCGGCTGGCGGGGTCAGCAGCGGGAAACTTCGCCGCCAGCGAGCCCGGCGAGTCGCCCTGCGGCCCGTCATAGCTGAGTGTCAGGCGATAGGTGTCGCCGACCTGCCCGGTGCCGATTGGCTCCGCCGCAAAAGCGCGGACCGTGGCCGCGTGCCCCGCCGCCCGCAGCGCGGCGGTGAGCCATTCAGGGCTCAGCGCGTTGGGATGGGTCGGGATCGGCGCCAGCCGGGCCTCCGTCAGCGCGCCAGCCGGCCGAAGCAGCCCGCGCCGGCATAAAGCGCGCTGTCACCCAGCTCCTCCTCGATGCGGATCAGCTGATTGTATTTCGCCAGCCGGTCCGACCGGGCGAGGCTGCCGGTCTTGATCTGCCCGCAATTGGTGGCCACCGCGAGGTCGGCGATCGTCGCATCCTCGGTTTCGCCCGAACGGTGGCTCATCACCGAGGTATAGCCCGCGCGGTGAGCCATCTCGACCGCCTGCAGCGTCTCGGTCAATGTGCCGATCTGGTTGACCTTGACCAGCAGCGAATTGGCGAGCCCGCGCTTGATGCCCATCTCGAGCCGCCGGGGATTGGTCACGAACAGATCGTCGCCCACCAGCTGCACCCTGCCGCCCAGCCGCTCGGTCAGCAATTGCCAACCATTGAGGTCGTCCTCGGCCATGCCGTCCTCGATCGAGCGAATCGGATAGGTCGCGGCCAGGTCGGCGAGGTAATCGACCATTTCAGCGGGGGTGAGCGAAGCCTGCTCGCCCGCCATGTCATAGCGGCCATCTGCGTAGAATTCGGTCGCCGCGCAATCGAGCGCCAGCACCACGTCCTCGCCCGGGCGGAAACCCGCGCGTTCGATCGAGGCCATGATGAAATCGAGCGCGGCGCGCGTGCTGGCGAGATTGGGGGCGAAGCCGCCCTCGTCGCCGACCGCTGTCGCCAGCCCCTTGGCGGCGAGATCCTTCTTCAGCGTGTGGAAGATCTCCGCCCCCCAGCGCACCGCCTCGGCAAGGCTGTCGGCGCCCACCGGCATGACCATGAATTCCTGAAAATCGATCGGATTATCAGCGTGTTCACCGCCATTGATGATATTCATCATCGGCACTGGCAGGACATGCGCCGCAACCCCGCCGACATAGGCGTAGAGCGGCAGGCCGCGCGCCGCGGCGGCTGCCTTGGCGATGGCCAGGCTGGTGCCGAGGATCGCATTGGCACCGAGGCGAGCCTTGTTGTCGGTCCCGTCGAGTTCGAGCAGCGCGAGGTCGAGATCGCGCTGATCCTCGGCATCGAGGAGGAGCACGGTGTCGGCAATCTCGCCATTAACCGCCGCAATCGCCTTTTGCACCCCCTTGCCCAGATAACGGCCGGCATCGCCATCGCGCAGTTCGACCGCCTCGTGCGCGCCGGTCGACGCACCCGACGGCACCGCCGCGCGGCCGAAGCTGCCATCTTCGAGCAGCACATCTACCTCGACCGTCGGATTGCCCCGGCTGTCGAGGATCTCGCGCCCGTGAAGGTCGATGATGGCGGTCATGGGGTGCTCCGAAATGCGGGGTGTTGGCCTGCGCGCTCTATGCGGCGGAACGAAGCGGTGCAAGCCGCGTTGCCCTCGTGACACCCGTGCCATTCGGCCGGCGATGATTTTTACGAGGGATAGATTCGATGAACACCACCACTCCGACCACCTCTTCCACCACCGACAGCACCTTCACGCAGTTTGATGGTGACACCGCCACCCCCGCCACCGGCGAGGCGAAGTCGCGTTTCAACGCCGCGCTGGAAGAAGCCAAGGCCGGCGCCTCGGCGCTGAAGAGCGAAACCGCTGTTCGTGCGCAGGAATACACCGCGCAGGCCAAGGACCAGGCCGCCGTCTATGCCGACAAGGCCAAGGTTAAGGCCGGCGACCTCGCAGTTGAGGGTAAGGCCAAGGCGAGCGAGGCTCTCGCCGCGCTTAGCCGCATGGTAAGCGACAATGCAGCCAAGATCGACGAGAGCTTCGGCGCGCAATATGGCGATTATGCCCGCAGCGCCGCCCAGAGCCTGCAGGCATCGGCCGACAAGATCGATCAGAAGAGCCTCGAGGAACTGGGCGAAGATGCCCGCACCTTCGTGCGCGAGAAGCCGGGCGCTTCAGTTGGCATCGCCGTCGTCGCTGGCCTGGTGCTGGCGCGCCTCTTCGGCGGCCGTCGCTAAGCTACGGGCGGGACGCAGAACATGTATCAGGGCGAACCGCCTGCCCCGCACAGCCTGAGCAGCGCTGACAGCCCGGCGGCCCCCGCCGCCGGGCCCAGTTCCTCGCTCCGCGATGACGTCAAGGCGCTGGTCCAAGACGGCCGCACCTACCTCGAAGCCGAGGTCGCCTTCCAGAAAACGCGGGCATCCTATTCTGCGCAGGAAGGCAAGGCGGGCGCAATCAATGGCGCTGTTGCCGCGGCGTGCGCGCATATGGCGGGCGTCGCGCTGGTCGTTGGCCTGTTGCTGGCGCTCGGGTCGGAAATCGGTCCGTGGTGGTCGCTGGTCGTGGTCACCGGCATCTTCGCCGCCGCCGCCGCGGTTTTCGGTCTGAAGGCGAAGGGCCGGTTCGCGCGGATTGCCAAGGCGTTCGGCGGAGAGCGGGCATGAGCGATGATCGCCTGATGCAATTGCGCCAAGACGAGGCGCTGCGTGATGCGGCCAAGGCGCTGGTCAAGGCCGACTATCACCACGTCCGGGCGGCGCTGGACGAAGCATCGGTGACCGAGCGCGCGAGCCTGCGCGCCAAAAGCACCGCACGCGACATGGCGCAGGAAGCGGCGGACCTTGCCCGCGACAATAAGGGCGTGGTCGCCGCGATTGCCGGCGCCGCAGCCCTGTGGTTCGCCCGCGAGCCGTTGCTGGATCTCGTGCTGGGTGAACGGGGCGACGAGGATTTCGACGAGGACGATGACGACCAAGAGTGGTGAGCGCCGCTGCGCTCCACCCCGCAATGGAGACGAACATGGCTGACACGATCGTTACCACCGAGGACAAGCGCAATGAACTGCGCGAAAAGATCGAAGCTGCTGAAGCGCGCAATGCCGAGCGCAGCTTTGCCGATTACGCCGCCGATGTGAAGGATGGCGCGACGCAGTTCGTAAAAGATCATCCGATCGCCACGGTGGCCGGTGGCCTTGCCATCGGCATGCTGCTTGCCGGCATGACCAAGCCGGGCCGCCGGGTGCGCCGCCGGGCGGGCGCACAGGCTAGTTCGTTGTGGAGCACGGTGACCGAGCTGGCAGCGGCCTACGGCACGGGCCTGCTCGACACGGCCGAGACCGCCAAGCAGCGCGGCGGAGACCGCTGGGAAGATTTTCGCGACTCCCTATCGGACAGTGCGCGCAGCGCGCGCCGCGATGCTCGCTATCGCCGCGAGGCGATCGGCGACACGGCGCATTCGCTTACCCGCGAACTAGGCAAGAAGTCGAGCCGTGCGCTGCGCGAGTTCCGCAACCGCTGATCCCCGCGTAGTTGAATAAAGACGGCGCGGCAGGCTTGTCTGCCGCGCCGTTTGCGTTATGGGCGCGGGGCTTCCTCCCCTGCCCTAACGGATAAACGTGCCATGGATGCGACCGATACCCCGCAACGCCTGCATCTGGTCATGGGGGGACGGGTCAAGGACCCGCAGACAATGGAGTTCCGCGACCCCGAGAGCATCCATGTGGTCGGCGTATTCAGCGATTACGACAGCGCAGTCGAAGCCTGGCGCGCCAATGCCCAGCGCACCGTCGATGATGCGGAAATGAAATATGTCGTGGTGCACCTGCACCGGCTGCTGACCCCGGAGACCTGACATCATTGCACCGTCCTTGCGAGGTGTCGCAGGCGCCTTGGCAATCTAGCGGCGTCTCGCTGTGATGGATTGCCGCGCTTCGCTCGCAATGACGCCGGGAGCCCGCCTGATACGAGAAAGGGCCCCTTTGACGGGGCCCTTCTGCGTTCGGTGGTGGCTGGCGAGGGTCAGATGAATTCGATCTTTTGCACTTCGTAGAACTTGTCGCCCGACGGGACCGTCACCTCGATCTCGTCGCCCACCTGCTTGCCGATCAACGCGCGGGCGAGAGGCGAATTGTACGAAATCCGCCCGGTCTTGGCATCGGCTTCGGTCTGGCCGACGATCTGGTAACGGATCGGCTTGTCATCCTCGTCGAGCAGGGTGACGGTCGCGCCGAACATGATCTTGTCGCCCGACAAGGTGGTCGGGTCGATGATCTGGGCGCGGCTGACGCGGTCTTCGATATCGGCGATCTGCGCCTCGATCTGGCCCTGCCGCTCCTTGGCGGCGTGATATTCGGCATTTTCCGACAGGTCGCCATGCGCGCGCGCTTCCTCGATCGCATCTACGATCTTCGGCCGTTCCGCGCGCAACACCTTGAGGTCGGCCGTCAGCCGTTCATACCCCTCGGCCAGCATCGGCACCTTTTCCATCGTGGCCATATTCCCTTGTTCTCCACGGCAAGCGCCCGACAATCCAGCCACGGCCCGCCCCCGTCTCGGGAACGGCCGCGATCCAGCCTGACTGTCGGGGAACGCTTCAGTTTGCGCTATAATAGTCCTGCAAGGGTCTGACTTCAAGCTGGCTCGCGGAGACAGTGGCAATCGCCTGCGCCGCCGCCAGCGCACCGGCCGCGGTGGTGTAATAGGGGATCTTCTGCCCCACGGTGGTCGCGCGGATCGATTGGGAATCGACCAGGCTCTGCCATCCCTCGGTGGTGTTGAAAACCAGGTCCACCCCGCCATCGATCATCCGGTCAACGATATGCGGCTGGCCCTCCGCGACCTTGTTGACCCGTTCGACCGCCAGTCCCTGTTCGACAAGGAACCGCTGAGTGCCGCCCGTGGCGATCGCAGTAAAGCCGCGGTCGAGCAGCATCCGCACCGCCGGCAGGATGGCGTGCTTGTCGGAATCCTTAACCGACACGAACAGCGTGCCGCGTTCGGGCAGCGTGACCCCGGCGCCCAGCTGCGATTTGAGGAAGGCATGGGCGAAATCGCGGTCGATGCCCATCACCTCGCCGGTCGATTTCATTTCCGGCGACAGCGCCGGGTCGGCGCCGGGGAAGCGGGCAAAGGGGAACACCGCTTCCTTTACCGCCATGTAATCAAGTGCGCGGCGGAACGGCGGGAAGGCGGACAACTTCTCGCCCGCCATCACCCGCGCGGCGATTCCGGCGACCGGCTGGCCGATCGCCTTGGCGACGAACGGCACCGTGCGGCTGGCGCGCGGATTGACCTCGATCAGATAGACGGCGCCATCCTTCACCGCGAACTGGATGTTCATCAGCCCGACCACGCCCAGCGCATGGGCCAGCGCCTCGGCCTGGCGTTCCATCTCGGCGATGATGGCGGCCGGGAGCGAATAGGGCGGCAGCGTACAGGCGCTGTCTCCCGAATGGACGCCGGCTTCCTCGATATGCTGCATCACCCCGGCGATGACGACCTGCTCGCCGTCGCACAGCGCATCGACATCGCATTCCACCGCATCGCGCAGATATTGGTCGATCAGCACCGGGCTGTCGCCCGACACGGTCACCGCATTGGCGATATAATCATCGAGCTGTGCTTCGGAATCGACAATTTCCATCGCCCTGCCGCCCAACACATAGGACGGGCGCAGCAGCACCGGATAGCCGATCTGCGCGGCGACGGCGGCAGCCTCGTCGCGGCTGCGGGCGATGCCGTTGGCCGGTTGCAGCAGGCCGAGCCGGTTGACCAAAGCGGCGAACCGCTCGCGATCTTCGGCAAGGTCGATCGCATCGGGGCCGGTGCCGAGGATCGGAATGCCCTCGTCCGCCAGCGTCTGCGCCAGTTTGAGCGGCGTCTGCCCGCCGAACTGGACGATCACCCCGACCAGCGTGCCCGCCTGCTGTTCGACCCGGAGAATTTCCAGCACATCCTCGCTGGTCAGCGGCTCGAAATAGAGCCGGTCCGAGGTGTCATAGTCGGTGCTCACCGTTTCCGGATTGCAATTGACCATGATGGTTTCGAACCCGGCATCGGCCAGCGCATAGCAGGCGTGGACGCAGCAATAATCGAACTCGATCCCCTGCCCGATGCGGTTGGGCCCGCCGCCCAGGATAACGATCTTGCGCCGGTCTGATGGCCGCGCCTCGCATTCGGCCACGCCGAAGCTGGGCGCTTCATAGGTCGAATACATATAGGGCGTGACCGCTTCGAATTCGGCGGCGCAGCTGTCGATCCGTTTGAACACGGGCTCGACCCCCAGCTTGCGGCGCAGCGCGCGGACCTCGGCGGCACTGGTCGCCCCGCCCAGCGCCTTCAGCGTATCGTGCAGCAGCCCCGAACGGCGGGCCTGCGTTTCCGCGAGCCCGCCGGCCACGCCGACCGAACGCACCGCCAGCGTTGCCAGCCGACGGTCGGAAAAGCCCATGCTCTTGAGCCGCCGCAGCCCATCGGCGTCCTGCGGGAGGCCATTGGCCTGGACGAGCTTTTCCGCGGCGATGATCTCCTCGAGCTGGCGCAGGAACCATGGATCGTAGCCTGTCAGCGCGTTGATCTCCTCGACCGTGAAGCCTTCGCGGAAGGCCTGGCCGACGAACAGCAGCCGATCGGGCGAGCGGCGGCTGAGCGCGGCGGTGACCGCATCGCGCCCAGCGCCTTCCAGTTCGACCACGCGGTTGAACCCGTCGAGCCCGGTTTCAAGGCCGCGCAGCGCCTTTTGCAGGCTTTCCTGAAAATTGCGGCCAATCGCCATCACCTCGCCGACCGATTTCATCGCAGTCGACAGCTCGGTTTTCGCGCCCTTGAACTTCTCGAAGGCGAAGCGCGGGATCTTGGTGACGACATAATCGATCGTCGGCTCGAACGCCGCCGGGGTCGCGCCGGTGATCTCGTTGGTGATCTCGTCGAGCGTGTAGCCGACCGCCAGCTTGGCCGCGACACGAGCGATGGGAAAACCCGTCGCTTTCGAGGCCAGCGCGGACGAGCGGCTGACGCGCGGGTTCATCTCGATCACGATCAGCCGGCCATCCTGCGGGTTGACTGCGAACTGGACGTTGCTGCCGCCCGTTTCGACGCCGATTTCGCGCAGCACCGCGATGCTGGCGCTGCGCATGATCTGATATTCCTTGTCGGTCAGCGTCAGCGCCGGGGCGACGGTGATCGAATCGCCCGTGTGGACGCCCATCGGATCGACATTCTCGATCGAGCAGATGATGATCGCGTTGTCCTTGCGGTCGCGCACCACCTCCATCTCGTATTCTTTCCAGCCGAGCAGCGATTCCTCGATCAGCACCTCGGTGGTGGGGCTCGCTTCCAGCCCCTCGCGCACGATCCGCTCGAACTCGGCCTTGTTGTAGGCGATGCCCCCGCCCGTCCCGCCGAGCGTGAAGCTGGGGCGGATGATTGCGGGCAGGCCCGTGCGTTCGAGCACCGCAAACGCCTGGTCGAGCGTGGTCGCCACCCCGCTGCGCGCGCTTTCGAGGCCGATCTTGTCCATCGCCTCACGGAACCGCTGGCGGTTTTCCGCCTTGTCGATCGCATCGGCATGGGCGCCGATCATCTCGACGCCATGTTCGGCCAGCACACCCATCCGCTCGAGGTCGAGCGCGCAATTGAGCGCGGTCTGCCCGCCCATTGTCGGCAGCAAAGCATCGGGCCGCTCGCGCGCGATGATCTTGGCGACGATTTCCGGCGTGATCGGCTCGATATAGGTCGCGTCGGCCATGTCCGGATCGGTCATGATCGTCGCCGGGTTCGAGTTCATCAGGATAACCCGATACCCTTCCTCGCGCAGCGCCTTGACCGCCTGCGTGCCGGAATAATCGAACTCGCACGCCTGCCCGATAACAATGGGCCCAGCGCCAATGACGAGGATAGAGGAGATGTCAGTGCGTTTGGGCATTAATGCTTAAGTCCTAGAAACGAGAAATATGCGGAGAAAACTGCCGCAACCGCTGCTATCAAACTTGCCAAAAGAGCTGCAAATGCGATCCAATTTTGACCTATCGTTCCCCAATACTTACGCCATTTCTCTTTGCGCAAGCGTCGACGGCCAGCCTTCAATCCGTCATCCGAAAAGGACCAGATAAATGTGTCGCCGTACCCATCGTTTTCCACCACTTGCTTTCCCCAGCCTTGAGCTTCCCAGTGGGAAGCAATTTGGTCGAAAGATGAGCGAACAAATTTGAGATTCAGCCGCGACACATAAACAATCGGAAAACCTTCATCATCGGCAAATGCAGTCGCTTGCCGAAGAAGGAGATCACTCTCTCTTTGGAAACGTGGGGTCAATTCATCACCGCTCACCCCAACATCCCCACAAACTTCTCGAACAGATAGAAGCTGTCCTGCGGCCCCGGTGACGCCTCCGGGTGATACTGCACCCCGAAGGCCCGCTTGCCGCTGATCGCGATGCCGCAATTGGAGCCGTCGAACAGCGAGACGTGAGTTTCCTCCACCCCATCAGGCAGCGCGGCATTATCGACCGCAAAGCCGTGGTTCATGCTGGTTATCTCGACCACGCCGTCCGCCAGCCGCTTGACCGGGTGGTTGGCGCCGCGGTGTCCCTGGTGCATCTTCACCGTCCGCGCACCGGCGGCGAGCGCCAGCAATTGATGGCCGAGGCAGATGCCAAAAATCGGCACGTCCCGCTCGAGCAGCGCGCGGATCGTCGGCACGGCATAGGAAGCAGTCGCCGCCGGATCGCCCGGCCCGTTGGACAGGAACACCCCCGCCGGCTCGAGGGCGAGAACATCCTCGGCGCTGGTCGCCGCCGGCACCACCGTCACCCGCGCGCCGGCCTGCACCAGATTGCGGAAGATGTTGTCCTTCGCCCCGAAATCGACCGCCACCACGTGCGGTAGATCACGGTTATCCGCTCGTGCTGAGCTTGTCGAAGCACCGGTTCCATTCGCGTGCGGCCCTTCGACAGGCTCAGGGCGAGCGGAATTTGGGGCCTGGGTATAGCCGTGGCCCATTGCCCAGACCGATCCCTCCCATGCCTCCTGCGCAACCCGGGTCACGCGNATTTGGGGCCTGGGTATAGCCGTGGCCCATTGCCCAGACCGATCCCTCCCATGCCTCCTGCGCAACCCGGGTCACGCGCGGGGCAAGGTCGAGCCCTTCCAGCCCCGCCCAGCCCTGCGCCTGCGCCAGCAGCGCGGGAAGATCGAACTCGCCCGACGGTTCGTAGGCGATCACCGCATTGGGCGCGCCCGACAGCCGGATGAGCCGCGTCAGCGCGCGGGTATCGACGCCCGACAGGCCGATCTTGCCCTCAGCGGCCAGCCAGTCGGCAAAGGATTGCTCGGCGCGGAAATTGCTGTGCGGGGTCGCGACCTCGCGCACCACGCAGCCGACCGCGCCTTCGACCCGGCTTTCGACATCCTCGGCATTGGCGCCGACATTGCCGATATGGGGGAAGGTGAAGGTGACAATCTGCCCGGCATAGGACGGGTCGGTCAGCACCTCCTGATAGCCGGTCATCGCGGTGTTGAAGCACAGTTCGCCCACCGCGCTGCCGGGCGCGCCGAAGCCCTTGCCCCAGATCGCCGTGCCGTCGGCCAGCAGCAGCAGGCCGGTCGCGCCTTTGGGCTGCGCAGGCGTAATGTCGGCAGAAGCCATGGGGGCGCTCCGAGTGAGGGTTTCCAGCGATGTGTGCTAAGTCCCAGCCGCTAGGGCCGCGCGCGCCATGCGTCAAGCGGCGTTGCCGGCCGATTGCCTTCCCGCCTTGCCCGGCTAAAGGGGGCGCGACAACCTTATCCACGGGAAATGCCATGCTGCGTGACACGATCAAGACCGCCACCATCACCGCGATGAAAGCTGGCGACAAGCCTCGCACCGCCGCGCTGCGGCTGATCCAGGCCAAGATCAAGGACCGTGACATCGAGCTGCGCACCGGCACCGCGCCCGCCGATGATGATGTGCTGGTGGCCGAAGTGCTCGCCAAAATGGCCAAGCAGCGCCGCGAATCGATCGAGCTCTACGATGCTGGCGGGCGGCAGGAACTGGCCGATCAGGAACGCGCCGAACTCGCCGTGATCGAGGAGTTCATGCCGCGCCAGCTCGACGAGGCCGCCACCCGCGCCGCGATTGCCGAGGCCAAGGCGGCCACCGGCGCTGCGGGCATGAAGGATATGGGCCGGCTGATGGCCGCGCTGAAGGACCAGCATGGCACCGCGCTCGACATGAGCCTTGCCAGCAAGCTCGCCAAGGAGGCGCTCGCCTGATCGCCCGGCTGGCACAAAGCGCCCGCATCCGCTAAGCCGCCGCATGGCCCTTTCCCCGCAATGGCTGGATGAATTACGCGCCCGCGTGACCTTGTCCTCGGTCATCATGCGGACGGAGAAATTGCAGCGCGCGGGCCGCGAATGGAAAGCGTGCTGCCCGTTCCACGCGGAAAAGACCCCCAGCTTCACCGTCAATGACGAGAAGGGGTTTTACCACTGCTTCGGCTGCGGGGCACATGGCGATGTGATCCGTTGGATGACCGACCAGCGCGGCCTTGCCTTCATGGATGCGGTCAAGGAACTGGCCGCACAGGCCGGGATGGAGGTCCCCGCCCCCGATCCGCGCGCAGCGCAGGTGGCCGAGCAGCGCGCCGGGCTGGTCGACGTGACCGAAGCAGCGCAAGGCTGGTTCGCGGGCAATCTCGCCTCGGCTGACGGGGCGGCGGCGCGCGCCTATCTCGCCACGCGCGGGTTCGACGCGCATACGGTGCAGCGGTTCGGGTTCGGCTATGCCCCGGCGGACCGGCAGGCGCTGAAACGCGCGCTCGGCGCGTTTGACGAAAGCGCCTTGCAAGAGGCGGGCCTGCGCATCGCGGTCGATGACAAGGAGCCGTATGACCGGTTCCGTGACAGGCTGATGCTGCCGATCCACGATGCCCGCGGCCGGGTCATCGCTTTTGGCGGGCGCATCCTCGCCCCGGACAAGACCGACGCACCGAAATATCTGAACTCGCCCGATACGCCATTATTCGACAAGGGGCGCACGCTCTATAACCTCCACCGTGCCGCACCCGTCGCGCGCCAGTCGGGCCGGGTGGTGGTGGTCGAAGGCTATATGGACGTGATCGCGCTGGCGGCGGCGGGGATCGACGAGGCTGTCGCCCCGCTCGGCACCGCGCTGACAGAACGGCAGATCGAGCGGTTATGGCGGATGGTCGACGCGCCGGTGCTGTGTTTCGATGGCGACAATGCCGGCCAGCGCGCCGCCCAGCGCGCCATCGGCCGCGCGCTGCCGCTGCTGCGGCCGGGCAAGTCGCTGGCGATCGTCCGGCTGCCCGCCGGGCTCGACCCCGACGATCTTATCCGCCAGCAGGGCCGCGCCGCGCTCGACGCCTTGCTGGCCGCGCCAGCCAGCCTGATCCACACACTGTGGGCCTTTGAATGCGATGCCCAGCCCCTGTTGACGCCCGAGGACAAGGCGGGTCTGAAGGAACGGCTGCTGGCGCAGGTCGACGCGATCCAGCACCCCGACATCAAGGCGCTTTACCGGCGCGAGTTGCTCGAACGATTTTCCGCCTTCGCCTTCCCGCCCCGCCCGCCGCGCGAATGGCCACCGCGCGGGGGCAAGCCCGGCACCTGGCAGCGCGGCGTCGCCCGGCCCCCTGTGCCCAGCCCGGCCCATGCTGCCGCGCTTGGCCGCGCTGCGGGTGGCGGTCTGCGCGACCATCTTGAAAGCGCCGTGTTCGCCGGCCTGCTGCGCTTTCCCGATCAGATCATGCGCCACGAAGCCGCGCTCGGCCGACTCGCCAGCCGCGATCCGCAGGCGGCGCGGGTAATCGATTATCTGCTCGACCGTGTGGAAACGCTTGAACCCGAGGCCGCTTTGCCCATATCGGCAGATGACAGCCCCGTCGCGCATCCGGATGACAGTCATTTCCCCTTCCTCAGGCAAGGGACCGATCCGGATTACGCCCGCACGGTGCTTGCCGAAGCCGTGGCCTTGCTGGTCGAACGACCTGCGCTTGAGGCCGCGATGGAGGTCGCCACTGCCCGTTTTGCAGCTGACCCCGAAGGGGCGCTGGCCGAACAGGCCCGCTTACGTCAGCGCAAGCTGGAAATCGAGCGGCGCATCGGGCAGATGGCCAGCAATCACGCTGCTGCGGCGGCACAGGAACACGGTGCGGAGCAGGCGGCGCAGGCCGGCTCCGGGATTTGACGGAAATGATTGTCACTGATGGCTAGAGACGAAGCGACCAAGGAAGACGCCCCGCTGATCGACCTCAACGAGGCATCGGTCAAAAAGCTGATCGCGCGCGCGAAAAAGCGTGGTTACGTCACCTATGACGAGCTCAACGAGGCGCTGCCGCAGGATCAGATGAATTCCGAGCAGATCGAGGATGTCATGTCCGCGATCAGCGAGATGGGCGTCAATATCGTCGAAAGCGACGAGGATGCCGAAGGCGAGGATACCGACAGCGATTCGGATGTCGAGGAAATCTCGACCGAAGAAGACGAGCTGAAAGCTGCCAGAAAGCCCGCTGCTGCCAAGACCGGCGGCACGGGCGAGCGCACCGACGATCCGGTGCGGATGTATCTGCGCGAAATGGGCGCGGTCGAACTGCTCAGCCGTGAAGGCGAGATCGCCATTGCCAAGCGGATCGAGGCTGGCCGCGACACGATGATCATGGGCCTGTGCGAAAGCCCGATCACCTTCCACGCCATCATCCACTGGTCCGAAGCGCTCAACGCCGGCGAAATGCAGCTGCGCGAAATCCTCGATCTTGACGCCATGCTGTCGAAAGAGCCGCCCGTGGACAAGATGGCGGAGGGCGCCGAGGACGAGGACGATGACGGCGAAATCTCGGAAGAGACCGCCGGCCCGACCATCCGCGACGATGACGAAGCCGAGGAAGAAGAGGAATCGTCCGACGACGAGGACGAGGACGGCAACCCGCGCCGGCGCGAGGAAGAGGACGAGGAGGACAACACCATGTCCCTCGCCCAGATGGAAGCAGCGCTGAAGCCCGAGGCGCTGGAACGTTTTGCCCGCATCGCCGACCTGTTCAAGAAGTTCGAAAAGCTTCAGGCCGAGCGCGTCGATGTCATGGGTGCCGGCGGCGCCTTTGCGCCCGCCAAGGAAAAGAAATACGAAGCGCTGCGCGAGGAGCTGACCGCCGAGGTCGAGAGCGTGCAGTTCCATGCGACCAAGATCGAATTCCTGGTCGACAATCTCTACACCTTCAACCGCCGGCTGACCGCGCTCGGCGGCCAGATGCTGCGTCTGGCGGAGCGGCACCGCGTCAAGCGCGCCGATTTCCTCAATGCCTATATCGGCAACGAGCTGGATGAAGAATGGCTCGCCGGGCAGGCCAAGAAGGACAAGAAGTGGGCTGCCTTCGCCGAAAAGGAAGCCGACGCGGTCGAACGCATCCGGGCGGAGATTTCCGACATTGCCAGCCAGACCGGCATGGCGCTTCCCGAATTCCGCCGCATCGTCAACATGGTCCAGAAAGGCGAGCGCGAGGCGCGCATCGCCAAGAAGGAAATGGTCGAGGCGAACCTGCGGCTGGTCATCTCGATCGCGAAGAAATACACCAATCGCGGGCTGCAATTCCTTGATCTTATTCAGGAAGGCAATATCGGCCTGATGAAGGCGGTCGACAAGTTCGAGTACCGTCGCGGCTACAAGTTCAGCACCTATGCCACCTGGTGGATCCGGCAGGCCATTACCCGGTCGATCGCCGATCAGGCACGCACCATCCGTATCCCGGTGCACATGATCGAGACGATCAACAAACTGGTGCGCACCTCGCGCCAGTTCCTCCACGAGCAGGGCCGCGAGCCGACGCCCGAGGAAATGGCCGAGCGCTTGTCGATGCCGCTCGAAAAAGTCCGCAAGGTGATGAAGATCGCCAAGGAACCGATCAGCCTCGAAACGCCGATCGGCGACGAGGAAGATTCGCATCTCGGCGATTTCATCGAGGACAAGAATGCGATCATTCCGGTCGATGCTGCAATCCAGGCGAACCTCAAGGAAACGGTCACCCGCGTCCTCGCCAGCCTCACCCCGCGCGAGGAACGCGTGCTGCGGATGCGCTTCGGCATCGGGATGAACACCGATCACACGCTGGAGGAGGTCGGCCAGCAGTTCTCGGTGACGCGCGAACGTATCCGCCAGATCGAAGCCAAGGCCCTACGCAAGCTCAAGCACCCCAGCCGCAGCCGCAAGATGCGCAGTTTCCTCGACCAATGAGGGCGCTTTTCTCTTTTGGCGCCGGTGCGTTGCTCGCTGTGTGCTTTATGCCAGCGACCGCGGCGGCACAGCAGGTCGGGGCCGGAGCCAGCGCCCCATCGGCCGAGAGCGATCGGGCAGCTCGGCTCGCGCTGGCGCGGGAAATCATAGCGATCGGCTTCCCTGAGGCCGATCGCGAGCAACTGTTTTTCGGCGCGATCAACGAAATGACACGGCAGGTTCGCCAAGCTGCGCTGGCGCGCATCGAGAAACCCGATCCGGGCGCATTGTCGATCATCGACAAATGGATCGCGGCGCAGATTTTGCGGCAGCGTACCATCTTGGTGCGCCATATTCCGGCGTTGATGGATGGTATGGCGCGCGGTTACGCCGAGCTATTCACGGCCGAGGAGTTGCGCGGCGTCCATGCGTTTGTACAGACGCCAGCAGGGCTGACGTTCTTTCTCAAGTCGAGTCAGATTACCGCCCAACCGGCTTTCGCGGAGGCGAATCAGGCTTATATGCGCGAGATTCTGGTAGGGACGCCCGACGCGCAAGCCGAGCTGATTGAGCAATTGTCGGCCTATGCCGAAGGGCGCGGAGCTAACTAGGGCCAACCTGCGCGCATTAGCGGATTTCGCGGCTGCGAAGGCTGGCATCGCGCCGCGCATTCGCATATGCGCGCGCCATGCGTATTGCCATTTCTTCAGACCACGCCGCGTTCTCGCTCAAGCAGGAATTGCGCGAATGGCTGATTGAGCTGGGGCACGAGGTCGCCGATCTCGGTCCGGACAGTCCGGACAGCGTCGATTACCCCGATTTCGGCTACCGGCTCGCCTCGGTTGTGGCAGATGGCACGGCGGAGCGCGGCGTGGCTTTGTGCGGGTCGGGCATCGGTATCTCGATCGCCGTCAACCGCCATCCCGACGTGCGCTGCGCGCTGGTCTCTGAACCGCTCAGCGCCTCACTCGCGCGCGAACATAACGATGCCAATGTCATCGCGCTCGGCGCGCGGCTGACCGGAGCGGACATGGCCAAGGCCTGTATCGCCGCCTTTCTCGATACGCCCTTTGCCGGCGGCCGCCACCAGCGCCGGGTCGACAAGCTCGCCGCGCCCACCCTCTAGGATTTGTCATGACCGACCCTGCCCTGCATCGTTTCTGGCACGACACTTTGGCCGATGCCGATCCCGAAATCGCCGAGGCGATCGGCAATGAACTCGCGCGCCAGCAGAACAAGATCGAGCTAATCGCCAGCGAGAACATCGCCAGCACCGCCGTGCTCGAGGCGACAGGCAGCGTGTTCACCAACAAATATGCCGAAGGGTATCCGGGCAAACGCTATTATGGCGGCTGCGACTATGCCGACGTGGTCGAAACGCTGGCAATCGAACGGGCGAAGGAGCTGTTCGGGTGCCAATTCGTTAACGTGCAGCCCAATAGCGGCAGCCAGATGAACCAGGCGGTGTTCCTGGCGCTACTCAATCCCGGCGATACCTTCATGGGTCTCGACCTCAATTCAGGTGGGCACCTGACGCATGGCTCGCCGGTTAATATGAGCGGCAAATGGTTCAACCCGGTCGCCTATGGCGTGCGCCGCGATGACGAGCTGATCGACATGGACGAGGTCGCGCGGATCGCCCGCGAGCATCGCCCCAAGCTGATTATCGCAGGCGGCACCGCTTACTCGCGGCCGTGGGACTGGGCCGGCTTTCGCGCCATCGCAGACGAGGTGGGCGCCTATCTGATGGTCGATATGAGCCACATTTCGGGGCTCGTCGCCGGCGGCGCGCATGACAGCCCGGTGCCCCACGCCCATGTGGTGACCACCACCACGCACAAGAGCCTGCGCGGCCCGCGTTCGGGCGTGATCCTCACCAATGACGAGGGGCTGGCCAAGAAGATCAACAGCGCGGTTTTTCCCGGGATGCAGGGCGGGCCGCTGGTGCACGTCATCGCCGCCAAGGCGGTCGCCTTTCGCGAGGCGCTGCGCCCCGAATTCCGCATTTACGCGCAGGCGGTGGTCGCCAATGCCCGCGCGCTGGCCGCCAGCCTCGAGGAAAATGGCCTGAGGATCGTATCCGGCGGGACGGACAACCATTTGATGCTGGTCGATCTGAGCGCGAGGGACGTCACCGGCAAGGCGGCGGAAAAGGGTCTCGACCGGGCCTGGCTCACTTGCAACAAGAACGGCGTTCCGTTCGATACGCGCAGCCCCTTTGTCACCAGTGGCATCCGGCTCGGCACACCGGCCGGCACGACGCGCGGCTTCGGCACGGACCAATTCCGCGAGATCGGCGCGTTGATCGCCGAGGTGGTCGATGGCCTTGCGCGCAACGGCGACGAAGGCGACGGTCAGGCAGAAGAGCGCGTTCGCAGCCGGGTGGCCGAATTGTGCGCCGCCTTCCCCGTCTATCCCGGAAGGAGTTGAGCATGGACCACCGCGAACCGAACGGGAGGGACGATCTGGTCGAGGATCTGCGTGCCGAAATCTCAGCGATGGCGAAGGAGGGGCTCGATCACCCGTCGACACCGCCCGTGCTGACCGGCGCGGCGGTCGGCGCTATTGCCGCCGGCATCCTGCCCATGGTGAGTTGGCCCGTTGGACTGATCGCCGGGGCCGCCTATGTATTGTATCGCCGCGTCAGATCCTGACCGATGCGCTGCCCGTTCTGCGCGCATGATGACAGCCAGGTAAAGGACAGCCGGCCGACCGAGGATGCCTCGGCCATTCGCCGGCGGCGGCAATGTTCGAGTTGCGGCGCGCGCTTTACCACCTTCGAGCGCGTGCAGCTGCGCGAGGTGGTGGTCGTCAAAGCCGGCGATCCCGAACGCCGCGAACCGTTCGCGCGCGCGAAGCTCGAACAATCGGTCGCGCTCGCCTGCCGCAAGCGGGGGATCGAGCAGGAACGGATCGATCAGCTCGTCTCGGGCATCCAGCGGCAAGTGGAAACCTCGGGCGACAGCGAAGTGTCTTCGCAGCGCATCGGCGAGATGGTGATGGAAGGCCTGCGCCAGATCGACAGCGTTGCCTACATTCGCTTCGCCAGCGTCTATCGCGATTTCAGCGAGGCGCGTGATTTCGAGGAGTTTGCCAGCACCGTGCGCGATGTCGGTCATGACGGCTGAGACCGCCGCCGCAAAGCCGGTGATCGTGCTCGTCCGCCCGCAACTGGGCGAGAATATCGGCAAGGCGGCGCGGGCGATGCTTAATTTCGGGCTTAGCGAAATGCGGCTGGTTGCGCCGCGCGATGGCTGGCCCAACCCCGCCGCCGGCCCCGCCGCGGCCGGTGCCGACAGTGTGCTGGCGGGCGTAAAGGTGTTCTCCAGCCTCGCCGAAGCGGTGGCCGATTGCGAGCATGTCTATGCCACCACCGTCCGCAAACGCGGCGTGACCAAACCCGTCCTCACCCCCGAACAGGCCGCCCGCGAGGTGCACGCGCAGGCAGGCCGTTCAGCCTATGTGTTCGGACCCGAACGATCAGGCCTCGAAACTGATGATGTTGCGCTGGCGCGGGCGATTGTGACCGTGCCGATCAACCCTGAGTTTGGTTCGCTCAACCTGGCGCAGGCGGTAATCCTGCTGGCTTACGAATGGTCCAAGAGCGCTGCGCTGGTGCAGCCGACAGCAGAGGACACCCTGCCGCCTGCCCCCCAGGCCGAGCTGGAGGCGCTGATCGCGCATTTCGAAACCTTGCTGGAACCGCGCGGCTACTTCCGGCCAGCGACCCGAACCGAGGCCACCCGCCGTACGCTGCGGGCGATGCTGACCAAACCGGCTTGGAACCACCTCGAGGTGCGGACCATGCGCGGTGTGTTGAGCGCGCTGGGCAAGCCGCCGCGCGATTAACCAGGCCCGCGCAGCCGGTCCCACTCCCTGAACTCATAAGCAATCGACGCCTCGACCAATTCTTCCCACAGCGCGGCAATTGCATCGTCTGGCAAGCCGCGCGCGCGGGCATCGGCGGTGGCGGCGGCGATGACCGCCTGCTTGCGCGCTTCATCGCGCACCGCGCTGCGATCCATCTTGATCCGCGCGGCCGCCCGCATATAGCCAAACCGCCGTTCGAGCAGCGCAATCAGCTCGCGGTCCACCGCATCCACGCCGGCGCGGACCTCTGCCATGGTCGTGCACTCGTCGGGCAGCAGCGTGTCGTCGATCATCGCGGCGCGTTGGCGGCTTGCGCGCGATTTGTCGAGAGGCGTGCACTTGCGCCACTAAACTTGACCTTGGCGCAGATCATGCTAAGCGGCCGCCTCGCATTTGATCCCGCACCCCGGTGAAGCGGTGATCGCGGCAGGCAACAGGTCTGCCGGGCGATGCCGGGTTGAATGGCGGGTATCGGACCCGTCCAGCAAAGCCAAGGATACGACTTATGTCGAAGCGCAAGAGCGCCAAGTACAAACTTGACCGCCGGATGGGCGAAAACATCTGGGGTCGTCCCAACAGCCCCGTCAACAAGCGGTCTTACGGCCCCGGCCAGCACGGCCAGCGGCGCAAGGGCAAGATGAGCGACTTCGGCCTGCAGCTGCGCGCCAAGCAGAAGCTCAAGGGCTATTACGGCGACGTCACCGAAAAGCAGTTCAAGCGCACCTATCAGGAAGCCGCGCGGATGAAGGGTGACACCGGCCAGAACCTCATCGGTCTGCTCGAACAGCGGCTCGACATGGTGGTCTATCGCGCGAAGTTCGCGCCGACCATCTTCGCCGCGCGCCAGATCGTCTCGCACGGCCACATCCGCGTCAACGGCGTGAAGTGCAACATCGCCAGCCGCCGCGTGAATGCCGGCAACGTCATCAGCCTGGGTGACAAGGCCAGGGAAATGGCGCTGGTGATCGAGGCGCAGAGCCTGCCGGAACGTGACATCCCCGACTACGTCGCACCCGATGGCAACGACAAGGTGACGCTGACCCGCGTGCCCAAGCTCGACGAAGTGCCCTATCCGGTGACGATGGAACCGAACCTGGTGGTCGAATTCTATTCGCGCTGATCGGCTGCGACAGAAGCAACACGAAGGGCGGTCCGCACGGGCCGCCCTTTTCGTATCAGACGCTGCCGTAGTCGCGCGCAAACGCGGCGGCGAAATCGTCCATCCGGCCGCCGGCAATCGCCTCGCGCATCGCGGCCATCAACTGCTGATAGAAGCTGAGATTATGCTCGGTCACCAGCATGGCGCCGAGGATCTCGCCCGATTTCTGCAGATGGTGCAGATAGGCCCGGCTATAGGTCGCGCAGGTCGGGCAGGCGCAGCGAGGGTCTAGCGGGCCGGCATCCTCTGCATGGCGGGCGTTCCGCAGGTTGAGCGGCCCTGCCCAGGTAAAAGCCTGCCCGTTGCGGCCTGACCGCGTCGGCAGCACGCAGTCGAACATATCGACCCCGCGCAGCACCGCTCCGACCAGGTCGTCGGGCTTGCCGACCCCCATCAGATAGCGCGGACGATCCTCGGGCAGCATCGCGGGGGCAAAGTCGAGCGTGGCGAACATCGCCGCCTGCCCTTCCCCCACGGCGAGCCCACCGATTGCGTACCCGTCGAACCCGATATCGCGCAGCGCCTCGGCCGAACGGGCCCGCAGCCGTTCGTCGAGCGCGCCTTGCTGGATGCCGAACAACGCAGCGCCTTTGGCGTGGGCCCCGCCCGCATCAAACGCCGACCGACTGCGCGCCGCCCAGCGCATCGACAATTCCATGCTCGCCCCGATCTCGGCCAGCGGCCGGTCGGCGCGCGGGCACTCGTCAAACGCCATGACGATATCGCTGCCCAGCAGGCGCTGGATTTCCATGCTCCGTTCGGGGCTGAGCATATGGCGCGATCCGTCGAGATGGCTGCGGAATTCGACCCCATCCTCTGTCAGCTTGCGCAGTTCGCTGAGGCTCATAACCTGATAGCCGCCGCTATCGGTCAGAATCGGTCGCTGCCAGTTCATGAATGCGTGCAGCCCGCCCAGCCGTGCGACCCGCTCGGCACCGGGGCGCAGCATCAGATGATAGGTGTTGCCGAGAATGATGTCGGCGCCGGTCGCGCGGACCGCCTCGGGTTTCATCGCCTTGACCGTCGCGGCTGTGCCGACCGGCATGAAGGCCGGCGTACGGATCTCGCCCCGACGCATGACGATCGTCCCGGTCCGCGCGCGGCCATCGCGGGCGGCAATGGTGAAGGCGAAGCGCGGGCGGGCGTTGTCGGCGTCTGGGGTAATCGGCTCTGGCATGGGCTTGCGGCCCTTAGCCGCGCGCGCCACAGCGGGCAAATGGAAGCCTTTGCGCCCGATTTATCGACCTATGCGCTGCTGACCGGGGTGGCGGTGCTGACCGGATTTGTCGACGCGATTGCGGGTGGCGGCGGGCTGGTGATGATGCCGGCGCTGCTCGGCGCAGGGCTGCCGCCACATCTGGCGCTGGGGACGAACAAGCTGCAATCGGTGTTCGGTACCAGCATGGCGTGCTGGAATTACTGGCGCGGCGGGCTGGTGGATTGGCGGCACAATTGGCCGTGGGTGGTGGTGGCCTTTGCCGGCGCGGCGATGGGGGCATGGCTCGTCCAGCAAGTCTCGCCCGGCGCGCTCGGCTATGTCATTCCGGTGCTGCTGCTGGCGATGGCGGCGTATGTCATCCTGTCACCGCGCATGACCGACGAGGACGCGCATATCCGGCTGACGCGCGGCAAATATGCCCCGGTTGCGGGCGCTATCGGCCTCTATGACGGGTTTTTCGGCCCCGGCACCGGGCAGTTTTTCACCGCCAGCCTGGTGGCCCTGCGCGGCCAGGGGCTGACGCGCGCGACCGCCAACACCAAGCTGCTCAACGCCGCGACCAACTGGGCGTCGGTCGGAATGTTCGCGCTCGGCGGCAAGATGGTCTGGCTGCTGGGGCTAAGCATGGCCGGCGGGGGGATGCTGGGCGGCTATCTCGGCTCGCACTTCGCCATGCGGCACGGGGCGCGGATTATCCGCCCGCTGATAATCGTCGCCTCACTCGGCCTGACGGCGCGGCTGATCTGGGGCTGGTTCGCGGGATGAACGGCCCCTCCCGGTGCAACGCCGGGAGGGGCAGAATAATCAGAATGAGAACATCACGCCGGCGGTGCCGCGCACGCTGTCGAACCCGACCGTATCGACGTTGAACCGCAGCGCCGCGCCGCCGACCGGGAGTTCTGCACCTGCGCCGACGAGGACATCGCCGGTCGAATCGTCGATCCCGTCAAGCGAGCCGGCCGGGACCGGCACGTCGACCAGCTTTTCGAGGTCGATATCGACCTGCTGATAGCCGCCGCGCAGATAATATTTCGCGCCGCCCGCATTGCGCATCCCGAGGCGCAGCGACACCCCATATTCGCTGTCGATTACCGAGGTGCCAAAATGATAGTTGGCTTCGACACCGGCGAACATACGCTTACCCATCGGGAAATCGACACCGCCGACGACACCGATGATCGGGCTGCCGTCGTTGATTTCCAGACCAACCACCTGCGCGACAGCTTCTGTTTCGACGCCAAGGTCGTGATAGGCTGCCGACACACCGATGAACGGCTGCGCAGTGGCGGCCTACGCCGCGACAATTGCCGGGGCAGCGGCCATGCCAGCGGCGATGGCGAACAGAGCAACTGATTTTTTCATTCTGATCCCCTCTTGCGATGCGCCGGTCCAAACGGCGCGTTCGTTGTGGCTAGACGCATTTTTCTTGCGTCTGACTGAAAAAATGACTGGGGCTGGATCAAATATGGCGGTTGCGTTCGACCAACGACACAAGCTGGTCGCGCAACTGCTTCCAGGCGGTGCGCTCGTCAGACGCGCTTGATGGAACCGACGAGAGAATGACATCGATGGCCGCCTCGATCATTCCGCGATACCAATCCGGCGGCACATCGAGCGCCACGCGGTGATGTGGCACGGACGTGTCCATATCGATGCGAATTTCCATCGGTGCTTCGTGCCAGCGCATGATGTAGTGCAGTGTATTGCCGACCATCTCGGCCTCGAGGCCATGCGGATCGTGGGGCGCGTGATGGCGAAAGCTCGCTTCGGCCTCGGGCATCCGGCGATAGAATTCGCGCATCACCAGCGGCGTGATATCGCCGAGTTGTTCGGCCGCGCGTTCAAGCCCGCGTTCGATCAGCGCCGCGTCAGCCACCGGCGCGTTCCGGCAGCAGCAGCGAGGAATCACCGTAGGAATAGAACC
Organism: Qipengyuania sp. YIM B01966; assembly: GCF_016461955.1. Classification (GTDB taxonomy): domain Bacteria; phylum Pseudomonadota; class Alphaproteobacteria; order Sphingomonadales; family Sphingomonadaceae; genus QFOP01. Next base: position 38,172 of record NZ_JADMNM010000003.1, read on the forward strand.
GATATCCTTCCGCAATCGCGTGCGCATAGGCGGCCTGCATCCGTTCCAGACCGATCAAAGCGCTCACCAGCATGAACAGGGTCGAGCGGGGCAGATGGAAATTGGTTATCAGCCCGTCCACCGCGCGGAACCGATAGCCGGGGGTAATGAAGATCGCCGTGTCGCCTTCGAACGGCTGGATTATACCCTGCGCGTCCGCCGCGCTCTCCAACAGTCGCAGACTGGTGGTGCCGACCGCGATCAGCCGCCCGCCCCGCGCGCGCACGGCATTGAGGCGGGATGCTGTCGCCGCGTCGATCCGGCCCCATTCGGCGTGCATCTGATGGTCGCCGGTGTCGTCTGCCTTGACCGGCAGAAACGTCCCTGCCCCGACATGGAGCGTCAGCGTCTCGCGCCCGATCCCCGCATCGTCGAGCGCGCCCAGCAGTCCGGGCGTGAAATGCAGCGCCGCAGTCGGGGCGGCGACGGCACCGTCCTGCGCGGCGAAGATGGTCTGATAGTCCTCCCGGTCGCGCGCATCGGTGGCACGCTTGCCAGCGATATAAGGCGGCAGCGGCATCGTGCCGGCGCGTTCCAGCAGCACCTCGACCGGCTCGTCACCAGCGAAACTCAGCGTCCAGCTGCCGTCCTCATGGCGCTGTTCCGCCACCGCGCTGACATCGGCGGGAAAGTCAATCCGGTCGCCGGGGCGCAGACGCTTGCCATTGCGGATAAAGGCCTGCCAGCGCCGCGGATCGATGCGCTTGTGCAGCGTCGCGCCAATCCGCGCGCCTTCCCCACCATCCGCACCTTCGCGGCGCCCGTCGAGTTGGGCGGGAATGACTCGCGTGTCGTTGAACACCAGCACATCGCCGGGCGCGAGGAGACGCGGGAGATCGCGGACTGCGGCGTCAGCAAACGCGCCCTCGCCCCCGACCACCAGCATCCGTGCCGCATCACGCGGGCTGACAGGCCGCAGCGCAATCCGTTCGGGCGGCAACTCGAAATCGAACAGATCGACCTGCATCGCGCCAAGGCCCAAGCGGGCGGATTATTGGCCCGGCTGGGTGTCGGTCTGCGGGGCGTTGAGCTGGTCGGCGGTAATCGGCTCTGCCGCCGGCGCGGGCTGATAGGCCGGTACCGGGCGGCCATCCGCCGCGATCGAGGCCTGGATGATCCGCGTGGGGTTGGCCGGCGGTTCGCCCCGCGTGATCGCGTCAACCGCGTCCATCCCGGCGATTACCCGCCCGAAATTGGTATAGCGCCGGTCGAGCGAGAAGCGCGGGTAGAAGACGATGAAGAACTGGCTGTTGGCGCTGTCTTCCGCCTGCGCCCGGGCCATCGACACCGTCCCGCGCACGTGCGGCATCGGGTTAAATTCAGCGGCAAGGTCAGGCAGCGGAGAGCCGCCCGTGCCGGTGCCGGTCGGATCGCCGGTCTGCGCCATGAACCCTTCGATCACCCGGTGGAAGATGACCCCGTCGTAAAAGCCCTGGCGGGTCAGCGTCTTGACCCGTTCGACATGGGCAGGTGCCCAGTCAGGCATCAGCCGGATGGCGACGCGGCGGCCGTTCGAAAGGTCGAGCAGCAGGATGTTTTCCGGATCGGCGCTGACGTCGTAATTGATCGGCGCATAGACCCGCGGGGCAGTAGGCGCGGCATCGGCAGCAGCCTCTTGCGCGTTAGCCAGCGGCGAAACCATTGCGAGCGAAACCAGCGCACCCGCGGCAATCAGGCGTTTGAACATCATCTACCCGTCTGTCTGAAGAATTGCTGCCGCCCTACCCGTTGCGGTCTGTCACTTCAATGAATGATCGGCGCTTCAATAATCGCCCTGCCGGCCGATCTCACCCACCCGCCGTTCGACATCTTCGCACACCGCATGGCTGACGAAGGGCGCGATATTGCCGCCGAAGAGGGCGATCTCCTTCACCAGCCGCGAGGCGATCGGTTGCAACGAGACATCGGCCATCAGGAACACCGTCTCGATCTCGTCGTCGATCTGCTGGTTCATCCCCGCCATCTGATATTCGTATTCGAAATCCGCCACCGCGCGCAGCCCGCGCAGGATGACGCTGGCGCCTTGCGCACGGGCGAATTTCATCAGCAGCGCGTTGAACCCGACCACCTCGACATTGCCAAGACGCATATCGGCGATTTCGCGGCGGACCATCGCCAGCCGTTCGTCGGTGGTGAACATCGGATTCTTCGACGGGTTGGTGGTGACCCCGATGATAAGCCGGTCCACCAGCTTGGCACCGCGGCGGATGATGTCGGAGTGACCGAGCGTGATGGGGTCAAACGTGCCGGGATAGACGCCAATGCGCGCCGCAGACTGCTCGCTCACCTGTCCCTCTCCACGATATAGCGCGCCAGATCGCGCAGCAGGTTCGCCTCTTCGCCGTAATGGGCCAGATGCGCGATGGCCTGGTCGGCCAGCGCATCGGCCTGCGCCCGCGCGCCCTCGGCCCCCATCAGCGTCAGAAAGGTCTGCTTGCCCTGCCCGTCATCCTTGCGCAGCGCCTTGCCGGCGAGCACCTCGTCCCCTTCGGCATCGAGCAGATCGTCGGCGATCTGGAAGGCAAGGCCGATATCGCGCGCATAGTTCAGCAATGGCCCGCGCCCTTCCGGCGGCAGCTTGGCCAGCGCCGCGCCCATTTCGACCGCCGCGCCGAGCAAGGCGCCGGTCTTGAGCTGTTGCAGCCGGGTAATGGCGTGGACGTCAAAGCTTGCCTCGCTGGCGGCGATATCCATCATCTGCCCGCCGGCCATGCCGTTCACCCCGCTCGCGCGCGCTAGGATGCTGACCAGCTCGGACTGGACGAACGGATCGCTGCTGACTTCGGGCATGGTGAGGATTTCGAACGCCAGCGCCAGCAGCGCATCGCCGGCCAGCACCGCGCTCGCTTCGTCGAAGGCGATGTGCGCAGTCGGCTTGCCGTGGCGCATGGCATCATCATCCATGCAGGGCAGATCGTCATGCACCAGCGAATAGATGTGGATCGCCTCGATCGCGCAGCCGGCCAGGATGGCGCTCTCTCGATCAGCGCCGAACATCTGTGCGACGGTAATCAGCAATAACGGCCGCAGCCGCTTGCCGCCGCCGATCGCGGCGTAGCGCATCGTTTCGACCAGCCGGGCGCGCGGATCTTCGGGCACGGGCAGCAGTCCGTCGAAGGCGCGGTCGATATCCTGCCGGATTTCGCCGAGCGCAGCCGCGAGCGCCGGCGGCGCGGCCGTGGCGGTGTCAGCCATCGGCGTCGAACGGCTGCGTGCCGACGGGGCGCCCTTCCGGGCCCTGCACGATCTTCTCGATCCGCGCCTGCGCCGCGTCGAGCCGCGCCTGGCAATGCAGCCGCAATTCCTCCCCCCGTTCGTAAAGCGTAATCGAATCGTCGAGCGGCACGTCGCCGCTTTCGAGCTTGCGGACGACATCCTCGAGCGCGCGCAAGGCCTCTTCGAAGCTCATCCCGCTGACGGGCGGGGCAGCTGGACCACTTTCATTCATGGCGCGGAGCTTTGACTTCCCCGCCCGTCGCGGTCAAGCAGAGCAAACAAGAGGAGGCGCCGCCGCCATGTTCATCGGCCACTGGGCCCCGGCGTTCGCCGCTGCCGCCCTGCAGCGCGCGCCGCGCCTGCCGGTGCTGGTGCTGGCGGCGCAGGTGGTGGACTGGCTGTTCTTCGCGCTGCTGCCCTTGGGGATCGAGCGGATGCGCGTGGTGCCCGGCATTAGCGCGATGAACCCGATGGACCTCTACCACCTGCCCTACACCCACAGCCTTTTAGGTGGTGCGGCCATCGGCGTGTTGTTCGCACTCGCTTGCCTCGGATTTACCGGCAACCGGCGCGGCGCGTTGATCGCCGGGCTGGTCGTGCTGTCGCATTGGGCGCTCGACTGGCTGGTCCATGTGCCTGACCTGACATTGGCCGGCAGTCCGCCCAAACTGGGACTTGGGCTGTGGAACCGTCCCGCCATCGCGATCCCGCTCGAGTTGGGGGTGATCGGTGCGGGGTTGTGGCTTTATACCCGCGCTATGCGCCCTTCGGCGATGCGGTTGGCGGTGTTTGCGCTCGTGCTGCTCGCGTTTCAGCTGGTCAACTGGTTCGGTCCGCCGCCACAAGCCGTCACCCTCTCCCTTAGCCTGACCGCGCTGGCCGCGTTCGGCTTGGTCACGCTGCTGGCCTGGTGGCTCGACACCAGCACCAATCTCCCCCGCGCAGGGCTGGCGATTGACGCCCGGCGCGGCTAAGGGCGCGCCATGAGCGACATCACCCCCGAAATCGTCGAGTCCCACGGCCTCTCCCGCGAAGAATATGACCGCGTGCTGAGCGCGCTGGGCCGCGAGCCGAACCTGGTCGAACTCGGCATCTTTTCGGTGATGTGGTCCGAACATTGCAGCTATAAAAGCTCGCGTATCCACCTCAAGAACCTGCCGACCGAGGCGCCGTGGGTGATCTGCGGCCCGGGCGAGAATGCCGGTGTGATCGATATCGGCGACGGCCAGGCGGCCATCTTCAAGATGGAGAGCCACAACCACCCATCCTATATCGAACCCTATCAGGGTGCGGCGACGGGGGTTGGCGGCATCCTGCGCGATGTGTTCACCATGGGCGCGCGGCCGGTCGCAAACGCCAATGCGCTGCGCTTCGGCCGGCCGGACCACCCGAAGATGCAGCATCTGGTGAAGGGCGTGGTCGCGGGGATTGGCGGCTATGGCAATTGTGTCGGCGTGCCGACCGTCGCGGGCGAAACCAATTTCCACCCGGGCTATGATGGCAACATCCTCGTCAATGCGATGACGGTGGGCGTCGCCGATGCCGACAAGATCTTCTATTCGGCCGCCACCGGGCTCGGCAATCCGATCGTTTATGTCGGCTCCAAGACCGGGCGCGACGGGATCCACGGCGCGACGATGGCGAGCGCCGAGTTTGACGAGAATTCGGACGAGAAGCGCCCCACTGTCCAGGTCGGCGATCCGTTTACGGAAAAGCTGCTGATCGAGGCCTGCCTCGAACTGATGGCAACCGATGCGATCGTCGCGATCCAGGATATGGGCGCGGCCGGCCTCACCTCCTCCAGCGTCGAGATGGCATCGAAGGGCGGCGCGGGTATCCGGCTCGACATGAACGCCGTGCCCTGCCGCGAAGAGGGAATGACCCCGTACGAGATGATGCTCAGCGAGAGCCAGGAGCGGATGCTGATGGTGCTGAAGCCCGGTCGCGAGGCCGAGGCCGAGGCGATTTTCCGCAAATGGGAACTCGATTTCGCGGTCATCGGCGAGGTGACTGATACCGGGCACATGGTGCTCGAATGGAACGGCGAAGTGGTGTGCGACATTCCGCTCGCCCCGCTGGCCGATGACGCCCCGCTCTATGACCGGCCCTACCTCTCGCAGGACGAGTATAAGGCCTGGGCGCAGGTCAAACCGCTGGGTGCGGTGCCCGAGAGGACCGATATCGCCGCCGATCTGCTCAAGCTGATGGCCTCGCCCGACCTTGCCAGCCGGCGGTGGATTTACGAACAATATGACAGCCAGGTCGGTGCCGACACCTTGCAGACCGGCGGCGATGCCGGCGTGGTGCGCGTGCACGGCACGAACAAGGCGCTGGCGACCACTACCGATTGCACGCCGCGCTATGTCTATGCCGACCCTTTCGAGGGCGGCAAGCAGGCGGTGGCCGAAGCCTATCGCAATCTCTGCGCGGTCGGCGCGCGGCCGCTGGCGATCACCAATTGCCTCAATTTCGGATCGCCCCAGCGGCCCGAGATCATGGCCCAGATCGTCCACGCCCTCGACGGCATGGGCGAGGCCTGCCGCGCGCTCGATTTCCCCGTCGTGAGCGGCAACGTCAGCCTGTACAACGAAAGCAAGGCGACCGGCGGCGGCAGCGCGATCCTGCCCACCCCTGCGATCGGAGGCGTCGGCCTGCTCGACGATTATACGCAGATGGCGCGGATCGGCTTCGCCGCTGAGAGCGACGAGATTTTCGTGATCGGCAGTGACGTGGAAACGCTCGGCCAGAGCCTCTATTTGCGCGTCGTGCATGGCGCGGAAGCGGGCGCGCCGCCGGCAGTGGACCTTGCCGCCGAACGCCAACTGGGCGAGGCTGTCCGCAGCCTGATCGCCAGCGGCGCGGTGAGCGCGGTCCACGATGTCAGCGATGGCGGACTGCTGGTGGCGGTGGCCGAAATGGCGCTGGCGAGCGGCATTGGCGCAGAACTGGAGCCGCTGAGGGCGGCGGCGGCGTTTGGCGAGGCGCAGGGCCGCTATGTGGTCACCGCGCGCGATGCCGCTGCGCTCGAAGGGCACGGGCTGCCGGTGCGCCGGATTGGGCGCACCGGCGGCGATGCGCTTATCATCAACGGCCAGCCGCTCGCGCTCGCCGACCTCCGCACCGCGCATCAGAGCTTCTTCCGCGACTGGATGGAGGGGTGACGATCAGCGTCGGCGTCGGCGGCTGGACCTACGAGCCGTGGCGCGATGGCACCTTCTACCCCGTCGGGCTGCCGGAGAAAAGCGAGCTCGAATACGCCTCCCGTGCGCTGACCGCGATTGAGATCAACGCGACCTATTACGGCCGCCAGAAGCCGCAGAGCTGGGAGAAATGGGCCGCCGCGGTGCCCGATGGGTTCGTGTTCTCGCTCAAGGCATCGCAATACACCATACGGCGCAAGGTGCTGGCCGAAGGCGGCGAAAGCATCCGCAAATTCCTTGAACAGGGGTTCACCGCGCTCGGTGACAAGCTCGGCCCGATCAACTGGCAGTTCAAGGACGACAAACGGTTCGACCGCGAGGATTTCGCCCGCTTCCTCGACCTGATCCCCGACCAGAAGGACGGCGTCGCCTTGCGCCACGCGCTCGAAGTGCGCGATGAAAGTTTCCGCGATACCGCGTTCCTCGACCTCGCCAAGGGCCGCAACATGGCGGTGGTGTTCGCCGACCGCGCGGATTTCCCCGCTATCGCCGAGCAGACCGCTGACTTCACTTATGCGCGCCTTCAGCAGAGCCGCGAAGAGGAGACCGCCGGCTACCCCCCGGCCGAGCTGGACCGCTGGGCGCGGCAGGCACGGGAATGGGCCTCGGGCGGCCGCGATGTCTTCGTGTTCTTCATCAGCGGCGCCAAGCACCGCAACCCCGCCGCGGCGCTGGGGCTGATCGAACGGCTCGCCTAGGCCGCGAGCGGCGGAGCAGCTGCGGGCTGCTCGTTCCACAAATCATAGGGTTCGAGCCCGGCCGCGCGCCAGATCCGGTGGACCTCGTGATACCAGCGCGCCGGGGTGATGTTCAGCCGCTGGCGAACCTCTTCGATCGGCATCGCCAACAGGTCTGTCACCGGCTGTTCGACCAGCCGCGGGCATGCCTTGCCCAATTTCTGCCCTTCGCGAATCGCGCGGAAGATCGGCGCGCGGACCGGGACAGTGCGGGTCAGGTGCAGCCCCCAGGCATAGCCAATGAACAGGTGCGACGGGCTCGGCTGCTGCGAATAGGTGAAGGCCAGCACACATTGTTCGCCCAGCGCATCGCGGCCATTGCCGGTCAGCCCGTGTAGCAGATCGTGCGTATCGCGCAGGCGATGGCCGTACCATTCCATCCGGTCGTGCAGCATCGGCCGCTCTTCATTCTCCCCGAATGGGAATTACTGACATGGCTGTCAATAAGCCGCGTCCAGCAGGCGCAAGACATTGGTAAGGTCGCCCCGGTCTAGCCACCCATCAGCTGCGGCGCGCGCGGCGGGCTTGGCACGGTAGGCGATACCGTACGTTGCCGCTTCCAGCATCGGAATGTCGTTCGCGCCGTCGCCCGTGGCGAGCGTGGTCGCCCCGCCCGCTCTGTCCGCTTTTGCCAGCAGCACCGCACGTTTGGTCGCGCTATCGACAATCGGCCCGTCCAATGCGCCGGTTAGCCGCCCGCCGGCAATCTCGAGCCGGTTGGCGACGACGTGATCGAAACCAAGCTGCGCGCCGACCGCGTCGGCAAATTGGTGGAAACCGCCAGTCACCAGCACGGTGCGGCAGCCCGCGGCCTTCAGCCCCCTAACCAGTTCGGCAGCCCCGGCCACCGGGCGGATACGCTCGGCCAGCGTCCGGGCAATCGCGCTCTCCTCCAGCCCGGCGAGCAGCCCCACCCGCTCGCGCAAGGCGGCGGCGAAATCGAGCTCGCCGCGCATGGCGCGGTCGGTAATCGCGGCAATCTGCGGCTTGAGTCCGGCAAAATCGGCCAGTTCGTCGATACATTCCTGGCCGATCATGGTCGAATCCATGTCCGATACGAACACCGCCGGCAGCTCGGGCCTCTCAGCGCTCAGCAGGCAATCGCAGGCGGGAAAACCTGCTTCCACGGCCTCCCGCAGAGTGGCTGTCGGCACCTCGCTGACGAATTCCACCATGTCGGGCGCCAAGCGGGTAACCGTGACGGGGACAGTCCGGGCCACCGCCTCGGCGCGGGCGGACAAAGTGCTTTCGTCTGCTATGACGCGCGCGATGACCACTGAAGCTCCCCCTCCGCCTTCGGCCGACCGGCCGCCGCTGGCGCTCATCGCAGGGCCGACTGCCAGTGGCAAGACGGCGCTGGCGGTCGATCTTGCGCTGGCCCTGGCGGCAACGGGCCGCGGCGCGGCGGTGATCAATGCCGACAGCGCGCAGGTCTATGCCGATCTCGCAGTGCTCAGCGCGCGGCCGTCGCCCGCCGAGATGCGCGGCGTGCCGCATCGCCTGTTTGGTGAATGGGGCGCCGCGCAAATCTGCTCCGCAGCCGATTGGGCAAAGCGGGCGCAGGCCGTGATTGCCGAAGCACAGGCAGCGGGCACAGTGCCGATCCTGGTTGGCGGCACCGGGCTGTATCTGCGTACGCTGATTGACGGGATTGCGCCCGTGCCGCCGGTCGATCCGGCCATCCGCGCGGCGGTGCGGGACATGCCGGTCGAAGATGTCCATGCGGCGCTGCGGCGCGAAGATCCGCCGGCGGCCGCCAGGCTCGCCCCGGCTGACCGCCAGCGCCTGTCGCGCGCGCTCGAGGTGGTCCGCTCGACCGGAAGGCCGCTCGCGTCGTGGCAGGCACAGCGCAGCGGCGGCATTGGCGATACCGTGGCGCTCCATCCGGCAATCCTGTTGCCGCCGCGCGAAACGCTTTACCGCCGCTGCGATGCGCGGTTTGCGGCGATGGTCGATGGCGGCGCGCTGGCCGAGGTTGAGCGGCTGATGGCGCGCAATCTCCCGCCGGATGCGCCCGTGCTGCGGGCGATCGGGGTGCCGGAACTGGCGGCGAATCTTGGCGGATCGATCACGCTGGAGGAGGCGATCGCCCGCGCAGCGCAGGCGACCCGGCGCTATGCCAAGCGGCAATATACCTGGTTCACGCACCAGCCGCCAGCCGAATGGCCACAGCATACGACGGATAGTTTCAACGCGACAAGCATTTTTGCATCATTATTACGTCAACAGCGTTGACGGGCGCGGTTCCGGTCCTTAGGGCTGCCACCCGCAAATTGTTGCACGTGCGAAAGGAACAGACGTGAGCAGCGAGCGCCCCGGTGCGCAAATCCTTGTCGAATGCCTTGTCCAGCAGGGGGTCGAACACCTGTTCGGCTATCCCGGCGGGGCGGTGCTGCCGATTTACGACGCGCTGTTTGCCGATGACCGGGTGCGCCATATCCTTGTCCGCCACGAAGCGGGCGCTGCCCATGCCGCCGAAGGCTATGCCCGTTCGACGGGCCGGCCGGGTGTGGTGCTGGTCACCAGCGGTCCGGGGGCGACCAACGCCGTCACCGGAATTGCCGACGCCTTCCTCGATTCGATCCCGCTGGTGGTCATCACCGGGCAGGTGCCGACCGGGCTGATCGGGTCTGACGCCTTTCAGGAAGCCGACACGATCGGCATCACCCGCCACTGCACGAAGCACAATTACCTCGTCAAAGACCCGGCCGAACTGGCCGCGGTGGTCGAGGAGGCGTTCCGCATCGCCACCACCGGGCGCCCTGGGCCTGTGGTAATCGACATCCCCAAGGACGTGCAGATTGCGCAGGCGCCGTGGGGCACTGACGCCGCTATCCCGCCCCGCAACCGCTATGCTCCGCCCTCGGCCGCTAGCGACGGAGACATCGCCCGCGCGCTCGAACTGCTCGCCAATGCCCGCGCACCAGTGCTCTACACGGGCGGCGGGATCATCAATGCCGGGCCGCGCGCCAGCACCTTGCTACGCGATTTGCAGCGGCTGACCGGGGCGCCGGTCACCTCGACGCTGATGGGTCTGGGGGCCTTCCCCGCGGACCATCCCGACTGGCTGGGGATGCTGGGGATGCACGGCACCTACGAAGCCAATATGGCGATGAACCAGGCCGACCTCATCCTGTGCCTTGGCGCGCGGTTCGATGACCGGGTGACCGGCCGGCTCGATGCCTTTGCCCCCAACGCGACCAAGATCCACGTCGATATCGACCGCTCGTCGATCAACAAGACTGTGGCGGCCGATTTGCCGATCGTCGGCGATTGCGCGGCGGTGCTCAATCAGCTGGTCACTGCCTGGGGCGATCGGCCGGCGCGCGATCTTGGCGAATGGAAAACACGCATCGCCGGCTGGCGTGCGCGCGACAGCCTGTGCTTCCCCGCCGACCGCCACGCAATCATGCCGCAATTGGCGATCAAGCGCCTCTATGAACTGAGCCGCCACCGCGATCCGATTGTCTCGACCGAGGTCGGCCAGCACCAGATGTGGGCTGCGCAGCATTTCCCGTTCTTTGCGCCCAACAAATGGCTGACTTCGGGCGGGCTCGGCACGATGGGCTATGGCCTCCCCGCCGCGATCGGCGCGCAGGTCGGCAATCCCGATGCGCTGGTGATCGACATTGCCGGTGACGCATCGATCCAGATGAACATCCAGGAACTGGGCACCGCGACGCAGTACCGCCTGCCGGTCAAGGTGTTCATCCTCAACAATGAGTGGATGGGCATGGTCCGCCAGTGGCAGGAACTGACTTATGAAAGCCGCTATTCGAACTCGTACTCCGACAGCCTGCCCGACTTTGTGAAGCTGGCCGAAGCCTATGGCTGGAAGGGCATCCGCATCGAGGATGAAAGCCAGCTCGATGCCGGCATCCAGGCGATGCTCGACCATGACGGGCCGGTGATGGTCGATTGCCTCGTCGCTAAGGAAGCCAATTGCTACCCGATGATCCCCAGCGGGGCGGCGCATACCGAAATGATCCTCTACGGCGACAGCGTCGCCGGGACGATGGACGATGAAGCAAAGGCGTTGGTGTGATGCACATCCGCAAGCAGGCGTCCGAACGCCATGTCCTGACCATCACCGTTGATAACGAAGCCGGCATCCTCGCCAAGATCGCCGGGCTGTTCACCGCGCGCGGATACAATATCGACAGCCTGACGGTTGCCGATATTACCGAAAACCACGCGGTCAGCCGGATCACCATCGTCACCCACGGCCCGCCGGCGGTGATCGACCAGATTCACGCCCAGCTCGACCGGCTGGTGCCGGTGCACAAGGTCATCGACCTGACCGAAGCGGGCCCGCACGTCGAACGCGAACTGGCGCTGGTCAAGGTCGCCGGCACCGGCGATGCGCGGGTCGAGGCGCTGCGGCTGGCCGAGGTGTTCCGCGCCAAGGTGGTCGATACCACCACCGCCAGCTTCGTTTTCGAACTGACCGGCACGCCCGACAAGATCGACCGCTTCGTCGCCCTGATGCGCGAACTTGGTTTGGTCGAGGTCGGCCGCACCGGCGTTGTCGGCATGATGCGCGGGGCCGAGGGGATTTGAAGCCAGGTAACCAGCAAACCCTGTCATCCCGGGCTTGGGGCGACGAACAATCTAAACGGGATTGAAGATATGAAGGTCTATTACGACGCCGACGCCGATCTGAACCTCATCACCGGCAAGAAGATTGCGATTGTCGGCTATGGCAGCCAGGGCCACGCCCATGCCCAGAACCTGCGCGACAGCGGCGTGGCCGACATTGCCATCGCGCTGCGCCCCGGCTCTGCCAGCGCCCGGAAAGCCGAAGGCGCGGGCTTCAAGGTGATGGCCAATGACGAGGCGGCGAAGTGGGCCGATATCGTCATGATCCTCGCCCCTGACGAACATCAGGCGGCGATCTGGGACAATGACCTTGCCGGCAACCTGAAGCCCGGCAGCGCGCTCGCCTTCGCGCACGGGCTCAACATTCATTTCGGCCTGATCGAGCCGCCGGCCGACATCGACGTGATCATGATCGCGCCCAAGGGGCCGGGTCACACCGTGCGCAGCGAATACCTCAAGGGCGGCGGCGTGCCGTGCCTGATCGCGGTCCACCAGGACGCCACGGGCAACGCCCACGACATTGCCTTGGCCTATGCCAGCGGCGTCGGCGGCGGGCGCAGCGGCATCATCGAAACCAATTTCAAGGAAGAGTGCGAAACCGACCTGTTCGGCGAGCAGGCGGTGCTGTGCGGCGGCATCACCCATCTGATCCAGGCGGGCTTCGAAACGCTGGTCGAGGCCGGCTACGCGCCCGAAATGGCCTATTTCGAGTGCCTCCACGAAACCAAGCTGATCGTCGATCTGCTGTATGAAGGCGGCATCGCCAATATGCGCTATTCGATCAGCAACACGGCCGAATATGGCGACATCACCACCGGCCCGCGGATCATCACCGACGCGACCAAGGCCGAGATGAAGCGCGTGCTGGCCGACATCCAGTCCGGCCGGTTCGTTCAGAAATTCGTCCTCGACAACCGCGCCGGCCAGCCCGAACTGAAGGCCAGCCGCAAGGCGGCCGAGGCGCATCCGATCGAGCAGACCGGGGCGAAGCTGCGGGCGATGATGCCGTGGATCAAGGCCAATCAGCTGGTCGATCAGGAGAAGAATTGACCTCGCCGCGTTAAAGGGAAACAAGGCGGCTTCCCGTCGTCACCAGAACAGGATCCCGTCGATGCAGATCAAAGCCAGTATCGCCGCTGTCGCCCTTGCTCTCTTGGCCGGCAGCGGCACGTGGGCGCTCAATGCACAGCCATCGGTGCCCGGTGTGCGCGATGCCGGGCGGGTCAGCGCCGGGCTCTACACGGCCGATGCAGCGCATTCGCAGGTAGGATGGTCGCTCAGCCATTTCGGGTTCAACGATTATTTTGGCATCTTCGGCGATGTTGCAGGCGAGCTGTCGCTCGACCCGGCCAATCCGGCCGCCGCGCGGGTCGATGTAACAATCCCCGTCGCTAGCGTCACCGTGCCCAGCGCGGGTCTGCGCGAGCACTTGCTGCGGCCGGGGGCTGATGGCGCGGCGCCGGATTTCTTCGGGCCGGAGCCGCAGCCGGCGCGGTTCGTGTCCACCAGCGTTGTCCCCGGCCCCGACCACACCGCGTTGATCCACGGCCATTTGACCCTCAATGGCCGAACGAAGCCCGTGGCCATCGCAGCCAGCTTTGCAGGTGCAGGGACCAATCCGATGACCCGCAAGGACACGGTCGGTTTCCACGGGCGAGCGGCGATCGACCGGTCCGATTTCGGCATCACCACCGCGCTGCCGCTGGTGTCCGATCGGGTGCTGCTCGACATCTCGGTCGCTTTCGAGAAAGACTCCGGCGCCGTCCCCCCGCCCGCCGCGCGGCTGGACACTGACGATCCTTGCCGCGCAGCCGAGCTTCGGCCAGCGATCGGCCGGCCGGCGACACCAGCCTACCGTGCCGAGATCGCCGCCGCGCGGCCAGGGCAGGCAATCCGCTGGCTGCACCCTACCAGCATGGTGACCACGGATTATCGGCCGGACAGGCTGAATATCGTGACCGAACCGCGGACCGACCGGATCCTTGCGTTGCGGTGCGGCTGATGGCGCTCGACTGCGAAACACTTGTCATCGGAGCGGGCCCCGCCGGGCTTACCGCAGCGATGTACCTCGCCCGTTATCGGCGCGATGTGCTGGTGGTGCATGACGGCACCGCCCGTGCGCTGCGTATCCCGCTGACCCATAACGTGCCCGGTTTTCCGGAAGGGGTTTGCGGCACCGACCTGCTCGCCCGGATGACCGAACACGCCACCGAATATGGCGCGCGCCTGCACAAGGCATTGGTCACCGGGCTGAAGCGGACCGCGAACGGGTTCACCGCCCAGCTCGACGATGGCGGCGCCATCACCGCACGCGGCGTGGTGCTGGCGACCGGCATCTGGCTCAACGAGGTCGATCTGCCGCGCGAGGTGCACGAGCAGGCAATCAAAGACGATGTGCTGCGCTATTGCCCGATCTGCGATGCCTACGAGCATTCGGGCCGCGAAATCGCGGTGCTCGGCGCAGATCTGCATGGCGCGGCAGAGGCCATGTTCCTGCGGCAATATTCCGATAAGGTGACGCTGATCCCCGCCTGGTCGGACGATCTCGACGCCGACCAGCATCACGAGCTCGACGATAGCGACATCACCGTGCTGCGCGGCCGGGTCACCGCGATCGAGCCCGATGCGGACGGCATCACCGTCCATCTGGCGGGCCGCGACAGCACCGCGAGCAGCCACCGCTTCGGTATCCTTTACCCCGCATTCGGCGTGACCCCGCGCACCGATCTGGCGGTTAAGCTGGGGCTGGAAGTGAACGAGGATGGCCGGCTGGGCGCGCTGACCCATATGAAGGCCGAGATTCCGGGCTTCTACGCGGCGGGCGACATTGTCGAAGGGCTCGACCAGATCAGCGTGGCCATGGGCCACGGCGCCGTTGCAGCAACAAAGCTGCACAATTACCTGCGTGACGAGGATGATCATGTCATGTCGGACCAGCGCCCGGTCGATTGATTGCCCAGCATTGTTGACCAGCGCGCTGCGGGGCGGGTTTACAACGGACCGCCGCCGCGCCTACAAGCAGCGCATGATCTCGCCTGCGGCCCTGCTACGACTTATCCGCCCTTGGGCGTGACCTGACGCGCAGGCATCGGGCTGCGTGACGGCGCACCCAAGGGCTCTATCACCCGCACCCCTGCCGCCTGCTGCTGCTGACGAGATTACCATGACCATGCTCCGCGATCCGCGCCCCAAATACGCGCCCTTCCCGCAGGTTCCGCTGGACGGCCGGCAATGGCCCGCGCGCACCATCACCCGCGCCCCCCGCTGGCTCAGCACCGACCTGCGCGATGGCAATCAGGCGATTGTCGACCCGATGGACGCGGTGAAGAAGAACCGCTTCTTCGATCTGCTGGTCGAGGTGGGGCTGAAGGAGATCGAGGTCGGTTTCCCCAGCGCCGGGGCGACCGAATTCGACTTCATCTCGGGCCTCGTCCGTTCGGGCCGCATCCCCGACGATGTGATTGTCCAGGTGCTGACGCAGAGCCGCGAAGATCTGATCCGTACCTCGTTCGACAGCCTCGCCGGGGCGCGCGCGGCAATCGTCCACCTCTACAATGCGGTCAGCCCGGCCTGGCGCGAAATCGTCTTCCGCATGGACCGCGCCGAGGTGAAGGCCATTGCCGTTGCCGGCGCCAAGGTGATGCGTGACGAGGCGGCCAAGCGCCCGAACACCGAATGGAACTTCCAATATTCGCCTGAGACCTTCTCCACCGCCGAACTCGATTTCAGCCTCGAGGTGAGCGAGGCGGTGATGGACATCCTCCAGCCCACAGCCGAACAGCCGATCATTCTCAACCTGCCCGCCACGGTAGAGGCGGCGACGCCCAATATCTACGCCGACCAGATCGAATATTTCATCCGCAACCTGCCCCGGCGCGAGACGGCGGTGATCAGCCTCCACACCCATAACGATCGCGGCACCGGGGTCGCAGCGGCCGAGCTGGGGCTAATGGCCGGGGCCGACCGGGTCGAGGGCTGCCTGTTCGGCAATGGGGAGCGCACGGGCAATTGCTGTCTGGTGACAGTGGCGCTCAACATGTACACGCAAGGTGTTGATCCGGCGCTCGATTTTTCCGATATCGACCGGGTTATCGAGACGGTGGAGTTCTGCAACCAGATCCCCGTCCACCAGCGCCACCCCTATGGCGGCGAGCTGGTCTTCACTGCCTTTTCCGGTAGCCATCAGGATGCGATCAAGAAGGGGTTCGAAGCGCACGGGCAGCAGAACGATCCGCAGTGGCGGGTGCCGTATCTGCCCATCGACCCGGCCGATCTCGGCCGCTCTTACGAGGCGGTGATCCGGGTCAATTCGCAGAGCGGCAAAGGCGGCTTTGCCTGGGTCCTTGAACAGGATCAGGGCCTCAAGCTGCCCAAGGCGATGCAGGCCGATTTCTCGCGCCATGTCCAGCGCATGGCCGACGATCTGGGCCGCGAATTGAACGCCGCCGATATCTGGCAGGCGTTTCGCGCTGCCTATCATGTGCAGACGCCAGGCAAGCATTTCCAGCTGGTCGATTACGAGGAAACCCGCGCCGCCGATGGCACGCGGGTGTTTGCCGGGACGATCGAGGTGGAGGGCCGCGCGCAGAGCGTCTCGGGGCGCGGCAACGGCCTGATCTCGTCGGTCGTCGCGACCTTGCGCGAGGCGTTCGGCGTGGCGCTGGAGGTGGTCGACTATTCCGAACACGCCTTGGGCGCCGGCAGCGACGCGCGCGCGGCAGCCTACATCCTCGCCGCGCTGCCCGACGGCCGCCGCATATGGGGCTGCGGCATCGACGAAGACATCGCCACCGCCAGCGTCCGCGCCGTGATCAGCGCGGCGAATGGCGCGGTCAGATAGGCTTCTGCCCGGAGCAGGCTTGCGACCCGCTACGAGGTGTGGTCCTTTCCCGCCACGTGAGAGGGCCTGCCGATGACCGAAGCGATTCTCGAACCTGATCTGCCGATCATCGATCCGCATCATCATCTGTGGGATTTGCGCCCGCTCATCCCGGCCTTCCCCGAACCGCGCCACCCGTTCATCGCGGCGATTGCCGATGCGGCCTATTTCACCTTCGACCAGCTTCAGGCGGAAACGCAGTCGGGCCACCGGATCGTCGCCACAGTCTATATGGAGTGCGGCGCGTTCTATGATGCGGCGCGCGACGAGGCCTTCAGGCCGGTGGGCGAGGTCGAATTTGTCAACGGCGTTGCGGCGCAGGGCGCGAGCGGGCTGTATGGCGAATACCGCCCATCTGCCGCGATCGTCGGCCATGCCGATTTGCGTGGCGGCAGCGCGGCGGGCGACGTGCTCGATGCGTTGATGGCCGCCTCGCCCCGTTTTGTCGGCATCCGCCATGCCGGCGCCTGGGACGCCGATCCCGAGGTGCTCGGCCCGCCCTTCCACCATCCGCCGGGCCTCTACCGCGATGCCGCCTTTCGCGAAGGGTTTGCCGAACTCGGCAAGCGCGGGCTGACCTTCGATGCCTGGGTGCTCGAGCCGCAACTGGGCGACGTGATCGACCTGGCGCGCGCGTTTCCCGATCAGCCGATCGTGCTCGACCATTGCGGCACGCCGGTGGGCGTTGCCAGCTACAAGGGCAAGCTGCACGAGAATTTCGATCGCTGGCGCCATGCCATCCGCGAGCTTGCGGCGTGCCCCAATGTCACGATCAAGCTCGGCGGGCTCGCCATGGCGTTCTGCGCGCTGCCCGAAGATGGCCCGGCGGCAGGCCACGGGTCAGAGCACCTCGCCGCTCTGTGGCGCCCCTATATCGAGACCTGTATCGAGGCGTTCGGGCCGGACCGCGCGATGTTCGAAAGCAATTACCCGGTCGATCGCTGGGGCGCGAGCTATCCGGTGCTGTGGAACACCTTCAAGCGGCTGACGCAGGGCGCTTCGGCGGAGGAGAAGCGCGCGCTCTATGCCGGCACGGCGGCGCGGGTTTATCAGCTGGAGCACCTGCTGCCCGCCCAATAGCCCGCCGCCACTCGACAAGCGCGCCGCCGCTGCCTAACCCTGCCGCCGGTTTCATTCTGCAACGGAGGTTCCATGCCGCTCCCCGCCCCCTTTGACCGCCTGCGCCTCCCGCTGATCGGCTCGCCGCTGTTCATCGTGTCGGGGCCGGAACTGGTCATCGCGCAGTGCAAGGCGGGGATCATCGGCAGCTTCCCGGCGCTGAACGCGCGGCCCAGCGGCGTGCTCGACGAATGGCTGCACCGCATCACCGAGGAACTGGCCGCGCACAACCGCGACAACCCTGACCGGCCCGCCGCGCCCTTCGCCGTCAACCAGATCGTCCACGCCACCAATGCCCGTCTCGAAGAAGATATGCAGGTGTGCGAAAAGTGGCAGGTGCCGCTGGTCATCACTTCGCTGGGCGCGCGCGAGGAGGTGTTCCAGGCGGTCAAAAACTGGGGCGGCATCACGATGCACGACGTGATCAACAACCGCTTCGCGCACAAGGCGATCGAGAAGGGCGCGACCGGGCTTATCCCCGTGGCAGCGGGTGCCGGTGGCCATGCGGGGGTCCAGTCGCCCTTCGCACTGATGCAGGAAATCCGCGAATGGTTTGACGGGCTGATCGCGCTGTCAGGATCGATCGCGCATGGCCGCTCAATCCTCGCCGCGCAGGCGCTGGGCGCCGATTTCGCCTATATGGGCAGCGCCTTCATCGCCTCGGCCGAGGCCAATGCCGAAGGCGCCTACAAGCAGGGCATCGTCGAAGGCAGCGCGGAGGGGATCGTCTACACCAATCTGTTCACCGGGGTGCACGGGAATTACCTGCGTAGCTCGATTGTCGCCGCGGGGCTGGACCCCGACCATTTGCCCGTCAGCGACCCGAGCAAGATGAATTTCGGCAGCGGCGGCAACACCAAGGCCAAGGCGTGGAAGGACATCTGGGGATCGGGCCAGGGCGTCGGCGCGATCAAGCAGGTGCGCCCGGTGGCCGAGATGGTCGACCAGTTCGAAGCCGAATATCGCGACGCCGTGACCGCGCTGGAGCGCAATATCTTCCGCCAGGGCAGCCGGCGCGGTTTCGGGATTGCCACGGAGCCTGGCGGCTCCTCGCAATGACGAAATGGGCCCGTCATTGCGAGCGTAGCGACGCATCCAGCGCCACACCCCTCCCCCTCAGAAGATCCCCTGCGCCAAACCCTCGGCCAGCGCCGCGCCCAGTTCGCGCGCGGCGGTAAGGTCGGCCTCTGCCACGCGCTTTTGCGCCAGGATCGCCTCGGGCGTCTGAGCGGCGAAATTGACGATGACTGGCGCGGCCACGCGTCGCAGGCGCCACCCGGTGCAAATCCGGTCGAGCTGGGCCTGCGCCCCGCTGCCGTCCGAGCCGGCGGCAATCAGCGAGGCATAGGGCCGCCCCTCGATGCGCCCGAGCACCGGGTAATAGCAGCGGTCGAACAGCTCCTTCATCGCGCCCGATAGCGTGGCGAGGTTTTCCGGCGCGGCGAACAGATAACCGCCCGCCGCCAGAAGATCGCCGGGCATCACCGCTGCGGCCGGCATCAGCCGCGCTTCCGGCCCGGCACCGCCCGCCGCCGCGTGCGCCAGTGCCTCGCTCGCCCCGGTGCGGCTGTGCCAGGCGATCAGCAGATGCGCGCGGTCGCTAACAATCATCGCTGCCGCTCATGGCGCAGCGCCCGCGCCCGGTCCAGCCCGCCACTCAGCGCCGCTTCTGTCGATTGCGCCGCCGCCGCCCTTCCCCCCGCGCCCCCCGCGCCCTAGGTTCGCGCGCATGACCGACCAGTCGCTCAGCCATGTCTTCGGGGTGGAAAGCTCGCTGTCCGGCCGCCGTTGGCAATGGCGCGGCGGCAATATGGATGTAACAGGCGGCGCAGCCGGGCTGGAGGACGACATCGTCACCCAGTTGCTGCTCGCCCGCGGGGTGGAGCGCGGCGATCTCGCCCGCCACCGCAACCCGACATTGCGCGATTTCCTGCCCGACCCCAGCGAGCTGCGCGATATGGACGCCGCTGCCGACCGGCTGGCGCAGGCGGTGATGACCGGCGAGACGGTTACGATTTACGGCGATTACGACGTCGATGGCGCCACCAGCGCGGCACTGCTGGTGCGGCTGCTACGGATGCTGGGGCATGACGCGCGCTATTACATCCCCGACCGGCTGCTCGAAGGGTATGGCCCGAGCGGCGCGGCGCTGGTCCGGCTGGCCGAGGAAGGCTCGAGCCTGATCGTCACCGTTGATTGTGGCGCAATGGCGCACGAGGCGCTGGCAATGGCGCATGATGCGGGTGTCGATGTGATCGTGGTCGATCACCACAAATGCGCCGCAGAGCTTCCCCGCGCCGCCGCGCTGGTCAACCCAAACCGGCTCGACGAAGGCGCTGTGGGGGCCAGCCACGGGCATCTGGCGGCGGTTGGCGTGGCCTTCCTGCTGGCGATTGCGACGGTGCGCGTGCTGCGCCGGCGCGGCTGGTTCGAAACGCGTGCCGAACCGTCTTTGTTCGCGCTGCTCGACCTGGTGGCGCTAGGCACCGTGGCCGATGTTGCCGCGCTCCACGGGCTTAACCGTGCGCTGGTGGCGCAGGGGCTGAAGGTGATGGCCCGGCGCGAGAATATCGGCATGGCAGCGCTGATCGACGCCAGCCGCCTCACCCGCGCGCCGCTCTGCAGCGATCTCGGCTTTGCGCTGGGCCCGCGGATCAATGCCGGCGGGCGCGTGGGCGAAGCGACGCTGGGCGTGCGGCTGCTGACCACCGAGGATGCGGGCGAGGCAGCGGCGATCGCCGCGCAGCTTTCCGTCCTCAATGACGAGCGCCGCGCGATCGAGCAGGCGGTGCAGGAAGCGGCCGAGGCGCAATTGCCCGCGCAGCACAATCGTGCGGTGCTGGTGCTGGCCGGGCGCGGCTGGCATCCCGGCGTGATCGGCATTGTCGCCGGGCGGATCAAGGAAAAGACCGGAAAGCCCGCCATCGTCATCGCCGCCGATGGCGACAGCGGCATCGGCAAGGGGTCGGGCCGTTCGATCCCGGGCGTAGATCTCGGCGCCGCGATCATCGCCGCGCGCGAGGCGGGGCTGCTGGCGGCGGGCGGCGGCCATGCCATGGCAGCCGGGCTGACGGTGGACGAGGCGCGGATTGGCGAACTGGCCGACTGGCTCGACGCGCGGCTGGGCGCTGCCGTCGCCCGGGCGTCGGCAGACCGCGCGCTGCTGCTCGACATGGCGGTCGCGCCCTCGGGGTTGACGCCCGAGCTGGTCCATACGCTGGAGGCGGCCGGCCCCTATGGCGTCGGCTGGCCCGGCCCGCGCGTGGCGATCGGCCCGGTGCATCTGGTGCGCGCCGAGCTGGTCGGCAACGATCACCTGCGCCTGATCGCCGGGTCGGCGGGCGGCGGATCGTTCAAGGCGATCGCCTTCCGCGCCGGCGAAAGCGCGCTGGGGCAGGCCTTGCTGCACGGCGCGCAGGGGCGGCGGCTGTGGCTGGCGGGCCGCGCCAAGGTGGACGATTGGGGCGCCCGCCCGGCGGCCGAACTCCATCTCGAGGATGCCGCCTGGGCCGATTGATTGGGCCTGTTGAAATTAGCACCCGGCAGAGGGGTTGACCCGGCCCGCCCTCCCCCTTAGATGCGCCGCCACGCCACCCGGCATCCCGGCATGGCCCCTTCGTCTAGCGGTTAGGACGCGGCCCTTTCACGGCTGAAACACGGGTTCGATTCCCGTAGGGGTCACCATCTTCACAGCAGGCCTATTACAACAGGCTTCCCTGGCTGGTGGTATCTTCCCGCCGGGCTTTCTTGGCGATGGTCGTATCGACCCACGGAATGTCCGGGCGCTTGTTCTGAAACAATTCGGCGAGCGTGATGATTTGCAGGCGTGCGTGCTTGCGGCCGGTATATTCGTTTTCCCACACACCGACCGCTGCCGCATCGCGCTCCATCGCGCGGGTTGGCGGCTGCGCGGTAAGGAACACACCGATCTTCGCGCCTTCGCGCTCCATCACCTGCGCCAGCCTGCCGATGTCCTTCACGCCGGTGCCGCCGCCTTTGACCTCGACGATGGCCTTTTCGGTCTTCTTGCCGTCGGGCTTGAACCAGATGATGCCATCGATGCCGGTATCGGCCCCCTTGCGCCCGCCCTTCCACGGGTCGGCTTCGACCACACTGAGCGCCCACAACTCGAACTGGTGCTTGTCGCGCCGCGCGAGGTCCTCGGCGGCGGCGAGCGATTGCGGGCGGCCCTTCACCTCGAATGCGAGGCCGGGGAAAGCCTCCTTCATGCGCTTCTCGATCAACCCGATCGCGAGGTGGGTGACATCGATCCCGATCCACTGCCGCCCCAGCTTCTGCGCCGCGTGGACCGCAGTGCCGCAGCCGCAGAACGGGTCGAGCACCACGTCGCCGGGGTTGGACGAGGCCGCGATGATGCGCTCGAGCAGCGCGAGGGGTTTCTGGGTGGGGTAGCCGAGGCGTTCTTTCGCCAGATTGTGCATCGGACGAATGTCGGAGATTACGTCTTGAAGGGCGACCCCGTCCAAATCCTCGGGGTACTGCTTGAGGCGGGGCATGCCGCCTTCCTTTTTCGGCCAGTGAATCCGCCCCGCATCGTCCAAGTCGTCGAGTTTGCTTGGCGGATACGCCCAATGGCGCCCCTTCGCCGTTACATCAATTCCGCGCCAGACTTTTCCAGTCTCGCCATTACGAGTGCCCGCTCCGGTGAGGTCCATACGCTTCCAACGCCGACCATCTTCATCCGACTGATCAAAAAAAAGTTCGATGTAGTCCGCTTCGTGCGGAGTAAACTGTGTGCGGAGTAAACTGTTTATTCCAGAGATACTTGTCTGATCTCGCATAGAACAATCGTATCGTGGACCGGTCCAAAACGCTTAGAACTACTGTGGGCGCTGGTGCGCTTCCAGATTATCTCATTTAAGAAGTTCGTCGCCCCGAACACCCCATCCAGCAGCAGCTTGAGGTAATGGCTCGCGGTCGGGTCGCAGTGCAAATAGAGCGAGCCGGTCGGCTTGAGCACACGGTGGAGTTCGATCAGCCGTACCGCCATCATGGCGAGGTAGGCCATCATGTCGTTGTCGCCGAGGAACTCGCGCATCGCGCGCAGCAGGGTGAAGGCGTCAGTGTTTCCGCTGCGCATCACTTCGTCGAAGGCGCTCTCCGCGCTTTCGTTCCAGTGCCAGGTGTCCTCGAACGCCTTGATCTGGCTTTCGCTGCTGTGCCCCTCGGGACCCTTGAACAGGATGTTGTAATTGGCGTTCGAATTGAACGGCGGGTCGAGATAGACCAGATCTACGCTCTCGCTGGCGATATGTACGCGCAGGACGTGCAGATTATCGGCGAAATAGAGCGTGTTGGTCATGCGTCTTGCGTCCTCGAACCGCCGGGTCACTGCACCACTGGCCGACTGGCGATGCCGCGCCCTCGCCGCGCGCGCCGGTGCGGCCGGCGCTTCCGAATATGACACCACCGCAATCGCGCTGGCGATGACGGTAACGCGCGGCTATTGGCGCGGGTGATGGAGCGGTCTGGTTCTCTCCCCCTGTCCGGGATCCTGCTGGCCCTGCTGGGCGCGGCCGGGATGCTGGCGTTGCGGGTCGATCTGTGGCTCGTGGTGGCGGTGCTGCTGGTCTGGCTTGGCAGCCTGTGGCTTGCCGCCGCGCGGCCGCCCGAAACCGCCAGTCGGCGCGCAGGTAACGGCCTCTCGCCCGATCAGCTCGGCGCGCTGATCGAGCACTCGGCCACCCCCATGCTGCTCACCCAGGGCGAACGGGTGACGGTGGTCAACCGCGCCGCGCGAGAGGTGATCGGCGGGCATTTGCTGGGGCAGGACGTGCGGGTCGGCTTTCGCCAGCCCGATGCGGTCAAGCTGCTCGGGCGCGCGGTCAGCGGCAAGGCGATTGTGCGCGGCCTCGTCCAGCGGCGCGACATTTGGGAGCTGAACCGCCAGCAGCTCGATGGCGGGCTGGCGATCCTCGAGCTGGTCAACCGTACCGCCGAAGCCGATATCAGCCGCGCGCATACCGACTTTGTCGCCAATGCCAGCCACGAGCTGCGCACGCCGCTGGCCTCGATCATCGGCTATGTCGAGACGTTGCAAGAAGACGGTCCGGCGCTCGATTCAGCGATGAGCGGGCGTTTTCTGGACACCATCGCGCGCGAAGCGAAACGCTTGCAGAGCCTCGTCAGCGATCTGATGAGCTTGTCACGGGTGGAGGCGGAAAAGCACGATCTGCCCGAACACCGGCTCGACCTCGCGCCGCTGGTCGCGCGCGCGGCGCATGACGCGGCGGGGCCGGAGCGGGCCGCGCGGCTCGAACTGGCGCTGGCGGGCGAAGCGCCGGTGCGCGGCGATGCGCAGCAGCTGGAGCAGCTGGTCCGCAACCTGGTCGACAATGCGCTCAAATATGGTGATGCGGAAAAGCCGGTGACCGTCTCGCTCGACCGCGAGGTGGAGGGCAAGGTGCGGCTGCGCGTCACCGACCGGGGCGATGGCATCGCGGCCGAACACGTGCCCCATCTCACAAGGCGGTTCTACCGCACCGATCCCGGCCGCAGCCGTGCGTCGGGCGGCACCGGACTCGGCCTCGCGATCGTGAAGCATATCGTCGAACGGCACCGCGGCGCGCTCGACATCACCAGCGAGGTCGGGCGCGGGACGACGGTCGAGGTGCGCCTGCCGCTGGCGATAGAGCCAATGTGACAGGAGTCGCACAACTGTAATATTGCGGACATATTGGCGTCACGTTCTCGTCATCGCACTGCCAAGGACCGGTCACAGATGCGCCTGATCGCCGCCCTTGCCGCCGCCGCCGCGACCCTTTCCCTGCCCACCACCGCCGCCGCGCAGGACGACGACAGCGGCTGGCGCGTCACCCCGTTCGGGCGCATCAATTACGATATCGGCCGCACCTGGGTGCCCGACGACACCGGCCGCAAGGATGGCTACGGCGCGGAACTGCGCCGTGCGCGCGTCGGGCTGGAAGGCGAGGCCCCGGGCGGGTCCGGCTTCAAGGCCGAGATCGACGTCGCCGATAACGATCTGGTGCTGACCGACGGCTTCGTCACCTACACCGACGGTGCGCTCAAACTGACGCTGGGCCAGCACAACAATTTCCAGTCGCTCGAAGAGCTGACCAGCAGCCGCTTCACCAGCCAGATCGAGCGCGCCGCCTTCACCGATGCGTTCGGCTTCGAGCGGCGCATCGGCGCCTCGGCCCAGTATACCGTCGGCGACACGCTGCTGCAGGGCGGCGCGTTCCTCGACAATCTTGATGATATGGGTAGCGGCCAGTGGAGCGTGGACGGCCGCGCGGTTCACGCCCCCAAACTGGGCGACACTCGCCTGCATCTGGGCGCCTCACTCCACTATACGCGCCTCGGAGACGAGCAGACCGTCCGCTACCGCCAGCGCCCGCTGGTCCATTTCACCGATATCCGTTTCGTCGATACAAGCACCATCGCCGCCACCAGCGAGCTGGGCGCAGGGCTGGAAGCGGCCGCCATGCGCGGCCCGTTCCACGCCGCCGCCGAAACCTATTGGCAGCGGGTCCAGCGCCCCGGCACCGACAGCGCCGGCTTCTTCGGCGCCTATGCCGACGCGGGCGTGTTCCTGACGCCGGGCGATACCCGCGGTTACAAGGGCGCCAAGTTCGACCGGGTAAAACCGAAACACCCGCTCGGCCAGGGCGGCATCGGCGCGGTGCAGATCAACGCGCGTTATGACCGGCTCGACCTGACGGACCGGTCGGCCGGGATTGCCGGCGGGGTGCAGGACGGGATGGGCCTCGCGCTGGTGTGGACGCCGACCGCCAACACCCGCCTGACGATGAATTACGCCCGCCTGTGGTACAATGGCGCGATCCATCCCGGTACCGGCGGCAACCGCAATTATGCGGTCGATGCACTGGGCATTCGCGGACAGGTGGATTTCTGACGCCTGCGCCCTTCCCTTTTTGTCACCCGCTTGTCACATGGGCCGCCTAAGCGCGGGCCGCAAACTGAGAGGTTCCCTATGCGTTTGATGACCAAGTTCGGCCTCGCTGCCGTGTCCGCCCTCGCCCTGGCCGCTTGCGGCGATACGGGCGGCGCCGGCGGCGGCACGCGCGATTCCATCCGAGCGGTCGGCTCATCGACCGTCTATCCCTTCGCCAAGGCGGTTGCCGAAGCGTTTGCGCGCAGCAACAGCCAGTTCAAGGCGCCGCTGGTCGAATCGACCGGTACCGGCGGCGGGATCAAGCTGTTCTGCCAGGGTGTCGGCCCGAATACGCCTGACATCGCCAATGCCTCGCGCCGGATGAAGGCGAGCGAATTTGCCGATTGCAAAGCCAATGGCGTTACCGACATCATGGAATTGCAGATCGGCCTCGACGGGCTGGCCTTCGCCTCGTCAAAAGGCGGGATCACGATGAATCTCACCCCGAAGTTTGTTTATGAAGCGATTGCGGCCAACCCCTATGGCCAGCCGCAGACTGCCAAGCTGTGGTCGGACGTTGACCCGTCGTTGCCGCGCCAGCCGATCCTCGTTTACGGCCCCCCCTCCACCTCGGGCACGCGCGATTCGCTGAAGGAACTGGTGCTCGAAGTGGGCTGCACCACCAATGCCGAAATGAAGGCGCTGAAGGATAGCGACGAGGATCGCTACAAGGCGCTGTGCACCGAAGTCCGCAGCGACGGCGCCTATGTCGACCAGGGCGAACAAGACAATCTGATCGTCCAGAAGATTCAGGGCAATCCGCAGGCCGTGGGCGTGTTCGGCTATTCCTATCTGGAAGAAAATGCCGAGAAGCTGCAGGGCCTGACGATGGACGGTTCGGCCCCGACCTATGACAATATCGCTTCGGGTGCCTACCCCTCGGCGCGGCAGATGTATGTTTATGTCAAGAAGGCGCATCTGGGCGCGATCCCGGGTCTGCGCGAATATCTGACCGAATGGACCCGCAGCTGGGGGCCGGATGGCATCCTTACCCGGATCGGCCTGATCGCGTCGCCCGATGATGTCCGCGCGGCGGGTGAAAAGACGGTGACCGACGGCACCGTGATGACCGGCGAAGGCCTGCACTGAGCCTGACGGGCCCCGATGTCGCCTGCCATCCTGCTACTGCTCGCATTGGGGCTCGCGCTGGCCGGATGGCTGGTGGCGCGGGCCCGTGCGTGGAGTTTTCAGGCGATTGACGACGGGGCGCGGCTGAGGGCGCGCCCCAATTATCATGGCTGGTATGTCGCGCTGTGGATCGCGGTGCCGATGGTGCTGTTCGCCGCCTTGTGGGCCGCCATCGCCCCCGGACTGGTGATGCAATCGGTGCTGGCCGACCCGGCCGCGGCCAACCTGCCCGCCTTCGGCTTCCAGCGCCAGACCATGCTCGCCGAAGCGCGTGCGGTGGCAACCGGCGCGGCCAATGCGGTGTTCAACCAGGATGCGGCGGGCCTCGTCGAACCGTTCCGCGCCGCGATCGGCCGGTTCAATCTGATCGGCATCGCCACCACCCTCGCCATCGGTCTCGCCGGCGGGGCGTTCGCCTTCCTGCGGCTGCGGCCCGATTTCGCCGCGCGCACGCGGGTCGAACGCGCGGTGATGGCGCTGCTGCTGCTCGCCTCGATGGTGGCGATCCTGACCACGCTCGGCATCTTTGCCAGTCTGGTGTTCGAAACGGCGCGGTTCTTCGGGATGGTTTCGCCGCTCGATTTCCTGTTCGGCACGCATTGGGGGCCGGACCCGATGGCCAGCGCCGACAATCCCGATGGCAGCCGTTATGGCGCCATTCCGCTGTTCTGGGGCACGATCTTCATCGGTGCCATTATCGCGATGATCGTGGCGATCCCGCTGGGCTTGATGAGCGCGATTTACCTCACCCAATATGCCAGCCCCGCTGCGCGCCGCTGGATCAAGCCGGCGCTGGAGGTTCTCGCCGGGGTGCCGACGGTGGTCTATGGCTATTTCGCCGCGCTGACCGTGGCCCCGGCGATCCGCGATCTGGCGCAGAATATCGGCATTGCCGGCGCGTCGAGCGAAAGCGCGCTGGCCGCCGGGCTGGTGATGGGGGTGATGATCATCCCCTTCGTCTCGTCGATGGCGGATGACAGCATCGCCGCCGTGCCCCAGGCAATGCGCGATGGCAGCCTGGCGATGGGCGCCACCCGCTCCGAAACGATCCGCCGGGTGCTGGTGCCCGCTGCGCTGCCCGGCATCGTCGCCGGGGTGATGCTGGCGATCAGCCGCGCGATCGGCGAAACCATGATCGTGGTAATGGCCGCCTCGACCGCGGCCAATCTGTCGGCCAACCCCCTCGAGGCGATGACCACGGTGACCGTGCAGATCGTCGCCATGCTGACCGGCGAAGGCAGCTTCGATCACCCCGCGACGCTCAGCGCCTTTGCGCTCGGCTTCGTCCTGTTCCTCATCACGCTGGCGCTGAATTTCATCGCCCTGCGCGTCGTCAAGCGGTTCCGCGAGGCTTATGAGTAACGTGATTGCCCAGAACCCAGCTCCCGCCAATGGCGCTGCGCCGGAAGCGGGCCGCACCCCCACCCGCACGCCCGCATTCGAAGCGCGGCTGAAGAAGCGTTATGCCGCTGAACGGCGCTTCAAGGCGGCGGGGCTGGCCGCGATCCTGTTCTCGCTCGCCATGCTGGCCTTCCTGCTGGTGTCGATGACGCTGAACGGGATCGGCGGCTTCCAGCGGGCCGAACTGGCGGTGCCGCTGAACCTGGCGGAAGCCGGCGTCTCGGTTGATCCGTCGCTGCCGCGCGAACAGGCGGTACAGTCGATGGAAATGCAGGGGCTGCCGCAATTCGTCGCCTTTCAGGTTGAAACTGCACTCGGTAGCGGGGCGGCGGCCGAATTGAACGATCAGGCCTGGCGCGAAGTTGCCGGCGCGATTGCCGACGACCCGGCGCTGATGCGCCAGCAGCAGACCTATTGGTTGCCCGCCAGCGCCAAGCTTGCCGCCGGGCTCAACGGCGACGGCTCGCCCGAAATGCGTGCGCTCGCCGCGCAGCTCAAGGATCGCGGGGTGCTCGCCAAGCGGTTCGATCCCGGTTTCCTCGTCCGCGCCGATGCGACCGATCCGCAGAAAGTCGGCATCTGGGGCGCGCTCAAGGGGTCGATCCTGACGATGGCGGTGACGCTGCTGCTGGCGTTCCCGGTCGGCGTGCTGGCGGCGCTCTATCTGGAAGAATTCGCTCCGCGCAATCGCTGGACCGATGTGATCGAGGTGTCGATCAACAATCTCGCCGCGGTGCCCTCGATCATCTTCGGCCTGCTTGGCCTTGCGGTGTTCCTGTGGCTGTTCCCCAATTACCGCTCCGCGCCGCTGATCGGCGGGATGACGCTGGCGCTGATGACCATGCCGGTGATCGTCATTTCTGGGCGCAATGCGATCAAGGCTGTGCCACCCTCCATCCGTGACGGCGCGCTGGCGGTGGGGGCTTCGCCGGTGCAGGTGGTGTTCCACCATGTGCTGCCGCTGGCGCTGCCGGGCATCCTGACGGGCACGATCATCGGCATGGCCCGCGCGCTGGGCGAAACCGCGCCGCTGCTGATGATCGGGATGCGCGCCTTTGTCGCCGCGCCGCCTGACGGCCTGACCTCGCCTGCCACCGTGCTGCCGGTGCAGATCTTCCTGTGGTCCGATGAAATCAGCCGCGGCTTCGTCGAACGCACCTCCGCGGCGATTATCGTGCTGTTACTGTTCCTCCTGCTGATGAATGGCCTCGCCATCTATCTGCGCAACCGTTTCGAGAAGAGCTGGTGACCGTCATCCATTCCAATCTCGAGCCTGTCGATGCCAAGATGACCGCGCGCGATGTGTCGGTGTTCTATGGCGCGAAGAAGGCGATCGACGATGTCTCGATCGACATTCCCAACCGCTATGTGACCGCCTTCATCGGGCCGTCGGGCTGCGGCAAATCGACGTTTCTGCGCACGCTCAACCGGATGAACGACACGATCCCCTCGGCGCGGGTCGAAGGGACGATCGCGCTTGATGGCGACGATATCTACCGCTCGGGGATGGACGTGGTGCAATTGCGCGCACGGGTCGGGATGGTCTTCCAGAAGCCCAATCCGTTTCCGAAATCGATCTACGAGAATATCGCCTACGGCCCGCGCATTCATGGCCTCGCGCAGGGCAAGCCGGAACTCGACGCGGTGGTCGAAAGCTCGCTGCGCCGCGCCGGCCTGTGGGACGAGGTGAAGGACCGGCTGACCGACAGCGGCACCGCTCTGTCTGGCGGGCAGCAGCAGCGCCTGTGCATCGCCCGCGCGATCGCGGTCGATCCCGAAGTCATCCTGATGGACGAGCCGTGCTCGGCCCTCGACCCCATCGCCACCGCTCGGATCGAGGAATTGATCGACGAATTGCGCGGCAGCTATGCCATTGTAATCGTTACACATTCCATGCAGCAGGCAGCCCGCGTCTCGCAGCGGACTGCGTTCTTCCACCTCGGCCAGATCGTCGAATACGGCCGCACCTCGGACATCTTCACCAACCCGCTCGAAGAACGCACCAAGGATTACATCACCGGACGCTACGGGTGAGGAAACAATAAATGGCCGAACACACAGTAAAAGCCTTCGACGAAGACATCACCCGCCTCCGCGGGCTCATCGCCGAGATGGGCGGACTGGCGGAGCTGTCGATTCAGGAAGCGCTTGATTCGCTGATCAAGGGCGATCTCGAACTCGCCGACAAGGTCGTTCGCCGCGACAAGAAGATCGATTCGCTGGAAGCCGAAGTCGACCGCATGGCGGTTCGGATTATCGCCCTGCGCGCGCCCATGGCCGACGATCTGCGCGAAGTCATTGCCGCGCTCAAGATCGCCGGGGTCATCGAGCGGATTGGCGATTATTCGAAGAATATCGCCAAGCGCGTAGGCCAGATCGATGTTCGCAAGCAGTTCGAGCCGCTCACCCTGCTGCCCGCCATGGGCGAGTTGGCGGCTGAAATGGTCCACGACGTGCTCACCGCCTATGCCGCGCGCGATCCGGTGCTGGCGCGGGAGGTGATCGCGGCGGATGAACGGGTGGACAATTTCTACAATTCGATCTTCCGCAACCTCGTCAGCTACATGGTCGAGAACCCGGCAACGATTTCCAGCGCCGCGCAATTGCTGTTCGTCGCCAAGAACATCGAACGGATCGGCGACCATGCAACCAACGTAGCCGAGATGGTGCACTTTGCCGCAACAGGCGATTATCCTGCGGATGCGGACTGACACGGAACTGTCGCAAACCTGCCATAAACGGGCGCGGTAGATGTCATATCGGACCGCCTCATGAACTCCGCAAAACTGCTTCTGGTCGAAGACGACCCGGCGCTCGCCGAATTGCTGGAATACCGCTTCCGCAACGAGGGCTACCGTGTGCGCGTGACCGCCGATGGTGACGAGGCGCTAATGATGGCTGCCGAAGAGCTGCCTGACCTCGTCATTCTCGACTGGATGATCGAGGGCACGAGCGGGATCGAGGTCTGTCGCCGGCTGCGCCGCGACAAGGAAACGGCGCACGTTCCGGTCATCATGCTGACTGCGCGCGAGGCCGAGGACGACCGTATTCGCGGCCTCGAAACGGGCGCCGACGATTATCTGACCAAACCGTTCTCGCCGCGCGAACTTCTCGCCCGCGTCGCTGCCGTGATGCGCCGCATCCGCCCCGCGCTGGCCGGTGAAGCCATTGAGGTCGGGGATCTGCGCCTCGACCCCGTCGCACACAAGGTTCAGCGCCGGGGCGAACCATTACAACTCGGCCCAACCGAATATCGCCTTCTCAAATTCCTAATGGAAAGCCCCGGCCGTGTGTTCAGCCGTGGCCAATTGCTTGACGGTGTCTGGGGAACGGGCAGCGACATCGAGTTGCGGACCGTGGACGTGCATATCCGCCGCCTGCGCAAAGCAATCGAGATTAGCGGCGCACGCGATCCGATACGCACCGTGCGCAGCGCCGGCTACGCGATCGAGGGCTAGACGCTACCGGCACACCCCGCCCCACCCCCGTTCCTGCTGGTCGAGGTGAAAATGGTCGGCGTGCGCAGCGTTATAGGCCGGCGACAGCACCGTCGCGAAGCGAATGCAGGCCCCATCCCGCACCGTCCGCAAAAACTGTCCCTTTGGACCAAGGTCGGTCCAATCCTCCAGCACCGAGACGCGCCGCCCATCCGCCAATACGAACGCTGAAATGTCGATCGCATTACCGGTTGCGTGCTGGCTCCACGCGCCCTGCGTGCGCCCATAAAGCCGCCGACAGGCATACGTGCCCAGATGCTCGATCCGCGTCAGTTCGCTGCCCAATATGTCGCGGGCGGCGGGTGCAACGATCTGCGCCTCCCATTGGGCGAGCCCGGCTGCCACTGCGCAAGTGGTATCCGCATTGCTCGGAGCGAGCGCGGCATCCTCCAGCACGATCCGGTCCGCTCTAAGGCATGGACCAGCGCCCGCCGGGTGACGTTCGACATATGCGACTGCGCTGCGGTCCAGAACCATGCGGCATTGCAATGGGTCGCCACGCAGCGCGGCGAATTTGCGCTGCGTTGCCCAGCCCAGCGGATGGTTAAGGTTGAGCGGAACCAGCGGATTATGTTGGGGATGTTCGTGCAGCGACACCCGCCCGGCCAACAACAGTCCGAACGCGAACAGCAGGATCGCCAACAGCCGATCCGTGCGGAGCAGAGCATGATGGTTCGGGAGGCGATCCTGGCGCATGGGATGATCGTTGCTGTCCATTCCCGCCATACTGCCCGGCGCAATGGCGAGGGTCACCAGCGAACTTTGAAATGTCGCACAAGCCGCGCTAAGCGCGCTGCCGATGGACCATCCTGAAAAGATAATTGCCCAGCTCGGCACCATTTACGCTGAAGCCGTGGAGCGCCTGCGGAGCGATATTCTGGCTTTTGCCCGCAGCGGAACCATCCCGCCCGAAGCCCGCAGGGGCGATGGCAGCTATGCCTATCCCGAACTGCTGCTTCATTTTGACGGTGGCCCGCCCAAAACCGCCCGAAGCATCGCGTTTGGCCGGCTGAACCAGCCCGGGACCTACACTACCACGGTCACGCATCCGGAACTATTCGCCGACTATCTCAGCGAGCAATTGTCGCTGATCGCCGAGGACCATGACGTCCGGATTGAAGTCCGCCCTTCGCGGCAGGAAATCCCGTTTCCCTATGTACTGGATGGGGGCGCCGGCGCCGAACTGGCAGGGATCAGCCCCCAACAGCTCGCACGCCATTTCCCGGCAACCGAGCTTGCGCTGATCGGTGACGAGCTGGCTGACGGCATCGAACTGGACGAAGCGACCGGCACCTATCCGCTGTCGCTGTTCGATGGGCTACGCACTCATTTCAGCCTCGCACGATTGGCACACTATACCGGCACTGATCCGCGCCATTTCCAGCGCTATGTACTGTTCACCAACTACCATCGCTATGTCGACGAGTTCGTCGACCGCGCCGGCGCGCAGGTCGGGCGTGACGGGTACATCGCGCTCGCCGGTGCCGGCGGCCTCTACATCGACAAGCCAACCGAAAATGCCCGTCTGCAATTGTCCGACACCGCATGGCGGCGGCACCAGATGCCTGCCTACCATCTTATAGGTGAGAACCGCAGCGGCATCACGCTGGTCAATATCGGCGTCGGGCCGTCCAACGCCAAGACAATCACTGACCATCTGGCGGTGCTGCGTCCTGAAGCGTGGTTGATGATCGGACATTGCGGCGGATTGCGCCCGACCCAGAAGATTGGCGATTTCGTGCTCGCGCACGCTTATCTGCGGGACGATCACGTGCTCGATCACGTTCTGCCGCCGGAAATCCCCTTGCCCGCCATTGCCGAGGTGCAACAGGCTCTCGCTTCGGCCGCGGAGGAGGTGTCAGGCCAACACGGCGAAAACCTCAAGCACCGTATGCGAACGGGGACGGTGGTAACCACCGACGATCGCAACTGGGAGCTGCGCTATACCAGCTCGGCGCGCCGCCTGTCGCTCAGCCGCGCGGTCGGGATCGATATGGAGAGTGCGACGATCTCGGCACAGGGTTATCGGTTCCGTGTCCCCTATGGCACACTGTTGTGCGTCAGCGACAAGCCGCTGCATGGCGAGATCAAGCTGCCCGGCCAGGCCAACCGCTTCTACGAGCAGGCAATTGCTGCGCACCTTCAGATCGGGATCACGGCGTGCCAGAAGCTGCGTGAGGAGGGCCAGCGGCTGCACAGCCGCAAGTTACGCGCCTTCAACGAGCCGCCGTTCCGTTAGGCCTATCCCTTGCCACGCGTTTGGGTCTTGCCCGCCCTGGCGTTGTCCTCGATGAAGCGAATGATCATGCCGGCGATGTCCTTGCCGGTGGCCTCCTCGATGCCTTCAAGACCGGGCGACGAATTCACCTCCATGATCACCGGGCCATGATTGGACCGCAGCATATCGACGCCGCAGACGTTAAGCCCCATCCAGCGTGCAGCACGCACCGCGCTTGAGCGTTCTTCCGGAGTGATCTTGACCACCTCGGCGCTGCCGCCGCGGTGAAGGTTCGAACGGAAATCGTCAGGCGCGCCGGTGCGCTTCATCGCCGCAACGACCTTGCCCCCGATCACGAAGGCGCGGATGTCGGTGCCCCCGGCTTCCTTGATGAACTCCTGCACCAGGATGTTCACATTGGCCCCTCTGAACGCCTCAATGACCGATTTTGCGCTGCTGAGCGTTTCTGCGAGGACCACGCCAATGCCCTGTGTGCCTTCGAGAAGCTTGATCACCACCGGCACTCCGCCGACTGCCTGAATGACCTCATCGGTCTGGCGCGGATCGTGAGCGAATGCGGTCAGCGGCAAGCCGAGGCCATGCTTGGCGAGGATCTGCATCGACCGCAGCTTGTCGCGGCTGCGGCCGATCGCGACACTTTCATTGAGCGGCCAGACGCCGCCCATCTCGAACTGGCGTAAAATTGCGAGGCCGTATTGGGTGATAGACGAGCCGATGCGCGGAATGACCGCGTCATAGCCTGTCAGCACCTGCCCGTTATAGCTCACCGTCGGACGATGCGAGGCGATTTGCACCGTGCAGCGCAGCGTATTGAGCACGTCGAGCGAATGCCCACGCGCTTCGGCCGCCTCGACCAGGCGTTGATGCGAATAAAGCTCGGCATTGCGCGCGAGCATGGCGATTTTCATAGGTTGGCCATCATCCGAGTATGCGTTTCCGGGCGCGGGCGGGTGATTGCAGGTACGACCGCGCCGGGTTGACGACGAATCGGCTGCGGAGCGCCGTACGCCCGATCAGGATCGGGAATACCATGTCCGACCGGTCCGCGAGACTGAATTCGGCGCGGAAGGCGGTGTCGCCGATGCGGATCTGCGTCTTGACGATAAGCCGCTCCTCGGCCTCGCCGTTGGAGCTGGTAATCGTCCGTCGATCCACCCTGATTGCCTCGCACACCTGCTGCACCTTCTGCGGGGCATAATCGATTGCGAAGCGGACATATTCGCGCTCACCCTTGCGGAAGGTTTCGAGCACGTGTGCGTGCAGGGCGGAGGTGCGCGCGCCCGTGTCGATCTTGGCCTGCGCGCCCTCGATGCCGAGATCGGGCAAGGCCACCATCTCGCGCCAGCCCAGCATGATCAGGTCGCGCTTCACCGGCACACCGCGCGCGGGGCGTTACCAGCCGGTCGGTTTGCCGCGGTTTTGTTCGTTGAGCCAGGATTGCAAGGGGGCGAAATATTCTATCATTGCGCGACCGCTCATCTGGCGGGTGCCGGTGAACGCTTCGAGCGCGTCGGGCCAGGGCCGCGAGGCGCCCATTTCCAACATCGCGTTCATCCGTTCGCCGACCTGCCGGTTGCCATAGAACGAGCAGCGGTGGAGCGGCCCCGTCCACCCGGCCTGCTGGCACGCCGCCTGATAGAACTGGAACTGCAGAATCCGGGCGAGGAAATAGCGGGTATAGGGCGTGTTCCCCGGAATGTGATATTTCGCGCCCGGATCGAACGCATCGGCCGGTCGCGCAGTGGGCGGTGTGATGCCCTGATATTGCCGCCGCAGATCGGTCCACGCGGTGTTATATTGCGCCGGCGCAATCGAGCCGTCGAACACCCCCCAGCGCCAGCGATCGACCAACAGGCCGAAGGGCAGGAAGGCCACCTTGTCCATCGCCTGGCGCAAGAGCAGCCCGATATCCTTGTCGGCGCTGGGTACCTGGGCACGATCAAGCAGGCCGATCTGCACCAGATATTCGGGCGTGATCGACAGCGCGATGGCATCGCCGATCGCCTCGTGGAACCCGTCATTGGCGCCGTTCAGATGCAGGAAGCTCTGACCATTATAGGCCCGCTGATAATAATTGTGCCCCAGCTCGTGATGGATGGTGATGAAATCATCGGCATTGGGCTTGATGCACATCTTGATCCGCAGATCGTCGACATTGTCGATATTCCACGCGCTCGCATGGCAGACCACCTCGCGGTCGGCGGGCTTGACGAACATCGAACGCTGCCAGAAGCTCTGCGGCAGCGGTTCAAAGCCCAGCGAGGAGAAGAACCCTTCGCCCACGCGCACCATATCGGTCGGGCTATAACCCTTCTTCTCGATCAGCTCGGTCAGATCATAGCCAATGTCGCCTGCGCCTGCCGGCGCCACCAGCGGATAGATATTGCCCCATTCCTGCGCCCACATATTGCCGAGCAGATCGGCGCGGATCGGGCCGGTCGGCGGCTGCACCGCGTCGCCATATTTCTCGTTCAGTTTCCAGCGGACATAGGTGTGCAGGCTCTCGTAGAGGGGCCGCACTTCCTGCCACAGCCGCTCGGTTTCGGCGGCGAAATCGTCGGCCGGCATATCATAGCCCGAGCGCCACATCGCGCCGACATCGCGGAAGCCCAGTTCGCCCGCGCCCTGATTGGCGATCTCGACCATCCGCGCATAATCGGTCCGCATCGGCGCGCCGACATTGTTGTGCCAACTGGTCCACATCTCGGCGAGTTCCGCCGGGGTGCGGTTGATATTGCCCATCTCGGCTTCAATGTCGGACCCGTTGATCTCCCGCCCGTTCAGCGTCCCCTTGCCGCGCCCGTAAGCGGAATTGAGCCGGGTCGCGATCTCGTTCAATTCGGTCGCCGCGCCCGCGGTGGTCGGCGCGGGCAGGACGATCCCGTTCCGCAGAATGTCGAGCTTGCGCGCCACCACCGGGTCGAGCCCCGCCACGCGGGCATAGCGCGCCGCGTCGAGCGCATAGCGGACGGTCTTTTCGGTCCCCTCGGCACCGATACGCGCATTCAGCGCATCGGTATCTTCGGTGATATAGGTGTTGTTGACCCACGCCACTCGGCCCGCCTGGACGGTGAAATCAGCCAGGTCCTTTTCCACCGCGGCGACGAATTGCGCGGCGCCTTCCGGCGTCATCGGATAGGCCGGTGAGCCCGTGTCTGTGGCGGCGGTGCTGACCGGAGCCGCCGGCGTCGAGATCGGTTCGGCCAAGGCTTGCGCGCAGGCGGAGGTGGCAAGCGATACGGCAATGGCGGCTAGCGCGGGGGCAAGTTTCATCGGGGTAACCCTCAACCAATTTTCGACTATTGCGCCCGGTCTGAACCGCCACCCGCGCCGAATCAAGGGGCGCTGAGAAAGCGGACGATTTCCTCCCCCAGTTCGGGCTTGGTGACGCTGCTCATATGGGTGCCGGGGATCTCGACCAGCGCGGCATCGCCCAGCGCTTCGGCCAGCGCATGGGGCGAACCGTTGTCGCGGTCCTCGCGCCCGCACAGCACTAGCGTCGGCATGGTTATCCGCGCCAGCTCGGCCGGATCGGTATCGCCGACCGATTGCAGCAACAGCCGCGCGGCGACCCGGTCGACCTTTTGCGTTTTCATGAAGCTGACTGCGAAGAACGCCGGATCGCCCTGCCGCACGGTGTCGAACCGGTCGATCGCGTCGATGAAGAAGGCGCTGCGCCGCGCCCAGCCGGCGAGCCCCTCAAGCCCCATCCCGCCCAGCACCAGCCGGCGCGGGTGAAGCCCGGCAACCACGGCCCGCGCCGCCGTGCGCGCGCCGAGCGAGAAGCCGACCAGATCGTAATCCGTCAGCCCCAGCCGATCCACCAGCGCCGCCACATCGCGCACCAGCACATCGACCGGATAGGCGGCGGGATCGTGCGGATGCGCGCTGTCGCCGTGCGCGCGCAGATCGGGCATGATCGCGGCAAAGCCCGCCTCGGCCAGCGCCTGCGCGGTGCCGAATTTGATCCAGTTGGTCCGCGCATCGGAAAACAGCCCGTGCAGCAGGATAACCGGGCGCCCCTCACCCAGCCTGTGCAGCGCAAGGCTGGTGCCGTCGAACGAGGTGATGTGCGACTTCGCGGGATTGCTCATTTCGGCCAGACCAGCGCCATCCATTCCTCGTTCGTGCGCGGCTGTTCCGCCATCACCAGCGCGTCGGGAGGGAGAACGATCCACGGTTGCTTGCTGCGTACCCAGATATGGGCATGGGGCTCCACCTCGGCGCTGCGATCGAGCGTGCCGCAGCGCAGGCTCGCCATGCCGGGTCGTTCATCGTTGATCGCATAGATGCGGGTCTTGCATTGGGCGCAGCCGACAATCTGCGATTTCGCCCTGCTGGGCTGCACATACCATCCGCAATCGGTCTCGCCCTCGAGGTGGACGTCGCCTGTGCCGACCAGCATATGTTCGCTGAACGCGCTCCCCGTGCGCGACTGGCAATCGGTGCAGTGGCACGCATAGGGCAGCATGCGAAACTCGTTGGTCAGCCGATAACGGACCTGCCCGCACAGGCAGCCGCCGGTAAGTTCGCCCTTCATCGCGCCCGCAATCCCTTCTGCTCCATCCGCCAGATCGCCAGGGCGATGCGGTCCTGCCCGAAGAACGGCTCGCCATCGAACACCAGTGTCGGCACGCCCCAGTGGCCGGCAGCTTCCAATGCCTGCTGGTTGGCGGCGATCTCGCTGTCGAGCGCGTCCGGTTCGGCGGCGATTTCGGCTTCCACCTCGGCGGGGTCGAGGCCGGCGCGGGTGAGCGCGCCGGCAAGGTGCGGCCCTTCGTGCCAGCCTTCCTGCCCGCCCCAGATCAGCCTGCCCGCCTCGTGCGCGAAGGCAAGGCCCGCCCCCCGCCGGGCGGCCGCCTGCCCCAGCCGCGTCACCCGGCGAATATAGGGCTGTTCGGATGCAATCGCGCGGGTCGCGCGGTCCTGCACGATCGGATCGGGGCGCGGCGGGCCAAACGCGATACCCTCAAACTGCGCCACCCGCAGCACGTCGAGCATGGTATAGCGCAGCCACAGCGGATGATTGCGTTCGAAGAAGTCGGGCTGGCGAATGGCTAGTGGATAGACCGGCCGCAGCGTGATGGTAACGGCGCGCGTTTCGGCCAGCTCGCGATAGCGGCCGAGCGCGAGGTAGGAATAGGGGCTGCGAAAGCTGACAAACAGATCGGCCGACAGCACCGCCCGCTCAGCCTTTCTTCAGGTGCCGCCGGCCGAGCAGTTCGGCGATCTGCACCGCGTTCAGCGCTGCGCCCTTCCTCAGATTGTCGCTGACGCACCACAGGGTGAGGCCGCTATCGACCGTGGGATCCTCGCGCACGCGGCTGACATAGGTGGCGCCGTCACCTGCTGCCTCGACTGGGGTAACGTATCCGCCATCCTCGCGCTTGTCGATCAGCATCACGCCAGGCGCCTCGCGCAGAATGTCCTGCGCCTGTTTGGCCGACAGCTCCCGCTCGAACTCGATATTGACCGCTTCGGAATGGCCGACGAACACCGGGACTCGCACGCAGGTGGCGTTGAGCTTGATGTTGGGGTCGAGGATCTTCTTGGTCTCGACCACCATCTTCCATTCTTCCTTGGTCGAGCCGTCGTCCATGAAGCTGTCGATATGCGGGATGACGTTGAACGCGATCTGCTTGGTGAACTTCCGCGGTTCGATCTCGTCGCCGACGAAGATCGCGCGGCTCTGTTCGAACAGCTCGTCCATGCCTTCCTTGCCCGCGCCCGAGACGGACTGATAGGTCGAGACGACCACCCGCTTGATCGTCGCCGCATCGTGCAGCGGCTTCAGCGCGACGACCAGCTGCGCGGTCGAGCAGTTGGGATTGGCGATGATATTGCGCGCGGTATAGCCGTCGATCGCCTCGGGGTTCACCTCGGGCACGATCAGCGGCACGTCGGGGTCCATCCGGTAGAGCGAGGAATTGTCGATCACCACGCAGCCCTGGCTGGCCGCCTTGGGGGCGTAGATCTGGGTCGGCCCGCTGCCGACGGCGAACAGCGCGATATCCCAGCCGGTGAAATCGAAATGTTCGATATTCCTGACCTTGAGCATCCGGCCGGTTTCGCCGAATTCGACCTCGCTCCCGGTGGAACGGCTGCTGGCAACAGCGGCGACCTCGTCCACCGGGAATTCGCGTTCGGCCAGAATGGCGAGCATTTCGCGCCCGACATTGCCCGTGGCCCCGACGACGACGACGCGATAACCCATCTTGATGTGCACTCCGCTGGCTGCTGCCCGCCTGCCCTATGGGACGGCGGGGGGAAAGAAAAGGGGCGCCCCGGCCCTGCCGGAACGCCCCCTTGCAATCGCTGATGCGATATGGCCGGCTCAGCTGGCCTTGGGCGCGTTTTCGCGGCGTTCGGCGATACGCGCGCGCTTGCCGGTGCGGCCGCGCAGATAATAAAGCTTGGCCCGGCGCACGATGCCGCGGCGGACCACGGTGATGCTTTCGACGATCGGCGCATAAAGCGGGAACACGCGTTCCACCCCTTCGCCAAAGCTCATCTTGCGGACGGTGAAATTGCTGCCCATCCC
The DNA here is from genome assembly GCF_016461955.1 of Qipengyuania sp. YIM B01966. GTDB lineage: Bacteria > Pseudomonadota > Alphaproteobacteria > Sphingomonadales > Sphingomonadaceae > QFOP01. The sequence goes on from NZ_JADMNM010000003.1 coordinate 78,703, forward strand.
GCGGTTCGAGCGGGCGATGACGACGCCTTCGAAGTTCTGCACACGTTCGCGCGTGCCTTCGATCACCTTCACGCCGACGCGCACGGTGTCACCCGGGCGGAATTCGGGAATATCCTTGCCATCGGACAGCGAGGCAATGGCTTCGGCTTCGAGTTGCTGGATCAGGTTCACTGGTCCGGTTCCTTCGTTTCGCGCTGCGCATCAGAGGCAGGTCGGGCCCGAGCGCCACTGTAGCGCTCCCAAAGGTCCGGCCTGCGTAACCGTGTGTCCTGTTCCCTGCGTGCCTTGCGCCACGCAGCGATCTTCGCATGATCCCCCGATCGCAGCACTTCAGGGATCGTGCGCCCTTCCCATTCGAATGGTCGGGTATAGTGCGGATATTCGAGCAGCCCTTCCTCGAAGGATTCCTCGGCTCCGCTGTCGGGGGCGCCCATTACGCCGGGAAGCAGCCGAATGCAAGCATCGAGCAGCGCCAGCGCCGCCGGCTCGCCGCCCGACAGGATGATGTCGCCAAGGCTCACCTGCTCGATAGCCGGGCGGGCGTCGAACAGGCGTTCGTCGAACCCTTCGAACCGGCCGCACAGGATGGTGACTCCCGGCCCCACCGCCAGCGCCCGCACCCGTTCCTGCGTCAGCGGCGCGCCGCGGGGGGTCATCGCGAGGATCGGGATCGCGGGCGCAAGCGCCGCGGCATGATCGACCGCGCGGGCGACCACATCGGCGCGCAGCACCATCCCCGCCCCGCCGCCCGCGGGCGTATCATCCACCGTCCGGTGGCGATCGGTTGCAAAATCGCGGATCTGCACCGCCTCGAGCGACCAGGTCCCCGCCGCCAGCGCCCGCCCGGCGAGCGAGACGCCCAGCGGGCCGGGAAACATCTCGGGGTAAAGCGTCAGGATGGTCGCGGCGAACGGCATACCCGCGCCATGCTGTGCAGGCGCGGGTATGGCAAGGGAGCGCTCAGAAGTTCAGCTTGATCCCGCTGAACAGCGTGTAGCCGAAGCGTTCATATTCATACACCCGCTCGCGGCTGCCGAAATAGCGCACGCCGGGCGAATTGGTCAGATTCTTGGCTTCGAAAAAGGCGGTGAAGTTGGGCGTCACCTGCGCGCTGGCCGTGAAGTCGAGCTGCCCGCGCCCTTCCCAGTAAAGGTCCATTGCCGGAACATCCGCATTGATCTCGTCGAGATAATCCGAGCGGTCGGTGTAGCTCAGCCGCGCGCTCAGCGTATCGTTCTCGAAATATACCGAGGCGTTGTAGGTGTGCTTCGACTGGCCCGGCAGCGGGAACACGCTGCGCCCGGCATAGGGCGAGGCCACGTTGATGTCGGCTTCGGTATAGGTGTAGTTGGCAAACACCCCGAAATGGCTGAGGAAGCCGGGGAGGAAAGTAAACTTCTGGTTCCACGCCACCTCAAACCCGTAAAGCGAGCCGTCCGGCGCGTTTTCCGGGCGGGTGAACAGCGCGTCCTGCCCCCGATAGGTGCCCGCCCGCGTCAGCGTGTAGCGGTAATCCGACAGATCCTTGTAGAACCCGGCGATCGAAATCAGCCCCAGCGGCTCGACATAATATTCGAGCGCCAGATCAGCATTGTTCGACAGCGTCGGCTGCAATTCGGGGTTGCCGCTCTCGACGACGATCACGTTGCCATCGGTTTCTTCCACCACCCGGGGCACCAGATCGACAAAGTTCGGCCGGTTGATCCCCCGCGTGAGCGCCGCGCGCAGCAGCAGGTTTTCGGTGAAGGCGTGGCGGATGGTGAGGTTGGGGAACACATTGGTGTATCGGGCGCTGGCCGCCGCCTCGCCAATCGCACCCGTATCGTCGTTGAAGGTCGGCGCCGCACCATCGAATGCCGTGCGTTCAACACGCACGCCGGCGATCACATCGGTCGCGCCGAAATCGGCCCGCGCCATGACATAGCCGGCGAGGATCTGTTCATCGGCGGTGTAATCGGCCGTGATCGAATCGGGCATACGGCGCGGCGACCGGCTGCGCTGCGCGTCGAGATAGGCATTGGCGAGGTCCGGATTGATCTTCCGGCCCAGGAAGTAATCGTAATTCTGCGACGGCTGGCCCGACAGCATCTGGGGCAGCGTCAGCGCCGGGGCCGATCCTGCCGCCCGGTCACGCTGGCGTTCCTCGTCAGCTACCACAGTGCGGTCACGCCAGGCGACACCGGCCCGCAGTTCCAGCTCGTTCGCACCCATCGGCACCGGCAACGCAATGTTGCCGCGCGCGCTCCATTCCTCGTTATTGGTGATGTTGTTGCGGAAGGTGTTTTCGCGGAACGCATACCGATCCGTCTGCAGATGTTCGCCGGTGCGGAACAGCGAGAAGGCCGGATTGTCGGGGTTGCTGTAATCGTAGCTCAGCGTCGGGCGCAGCGACGAGCGGAACAGCAGCTCGTTACGCCGGGGATAGAACTGGTCCGACGTGCTGTAGCTGCCGCTGTAGTCGACCAGCGCCGTACCCAGGCGATGTTCGCCCCCGGCAGTCACCGTCAGGATTTCGTTCTGCTGAACGCGGTGGCGGAACTGCTTCTCAAGCCGCGCCTTCGTGAAGGTGGCGGTGGTATCCGTCGCGCCGGGCTGAAGCTCGCCATCTTCCCAGATGATCCCCAGCCGGTTGCGGAATTCGTCATCCTTGAACCGGGCAAACGAGCCGCGCAGATAAATCCGCGATTCCGGCGTCGGCTTGGCTTCGATCCCGCCGGTCACCGCCCAGCGTTCGCGCCGCGTGTCGTAATCCTTGAACAGGTTTTCGATAATGCCGAACACCTCGCCCCCTTCGGGCCGGGTCAGCACGTCCCAGACGCTTTCGACGTTATCGACCTGGCGGTCGGTGCGCGAATAGCTGCCCGAGACGACGACGCCGAGATTGCGATCAGCGCCGAAGCGAGTGCTGGCGAAGGCCGAACCGCGAACGTCGCTGCCGCCATACTGGTTGATGCTGCCGCCGAACGAAGCATTGAACCGCGACCGGCGGCTATCGAACGCCGAGCGGGTGACCACGTTGATCGCCCCCGAGATCGAATCGGCATTCTGGCTGGGCAGCAGCGTCTTGGTCACTTCGAGCGAATTGATGATATCCGAGGGCAGCGTGTCGAGATCGACCGCACGGGTCGTCGGATCGAGCGCGGAGACCGCCACGCCATCGACCGCGACCGCCGAAAATTCCGCCGGTGCGCCGCGCACATTGATATAGCGGCCTTCGCCCTGGTCGCGCTCAATCGAAATGCCGACAACACGCTGCAGCGCCTCGGCGATGTTGGGGTCGGGGAAGCGGCCGACATCGTCGGCGGACAGCACATTGGTGGCATTGTCGGCATTGCGCTGCTGGTTGAGCGCGCGGACAGTGCCGCTGGCGATGGCGCCGGTGACGATGATCGTTGCCTCGCCCGGCGCGACCAGCACCGCGTTGCCGCGTTCTTCCGGCGCGATGCGCTGAGTGAAGGTCTCGCGTCCGATATAATCGACCTGCAAGGTCACGTCGCCCGCCACCGGCGCGGTGGCAAACGTGAAATAGCCCTGGCGATCGGTCACCGCCTGAGCGCCGGTTTCGACGATGGTGACGCGGGCCCCGGGCAGGCCGCGGCCCTGATCGTCGAGGACGACGCCGGCGACGCTCTGGCTCTGCGCGGCGGGGGTGTCGGCGGCGCTGTGGGTCTGCGCCTGGGCGAGCGGCGCAGCGAGCGCACCGGCAACGGCAAGGGCCAGCACGCTGGCGCCGCGGAAGGTCATGGTCATGGTGTGTCCTGTCATCAGCGAGGAGGTGTTGGCCCGCCGATGGCCCGCTTTCATTGCGCGCGATTGACACGGCGGTGACAGCACTGTGAATTGTGTGACAGGATGAAGAATGGCGGCTTGGCGGCCTCCGGCTGTGGGATTTGCGCCACAGCGTATTTGGCGCGCCCGCCTCAGGGCTGGTCGTAATGGTGCGAGAGGGTCAGCCCGCTATCGCTCCAGCCGATCACCGCCGCCGGGGTCAGCGGCACCATGAAGCTGCGCCCATCGGGGCGTTTGATCTCGATAATGTCGCTGGCGCCGAAATTCTCGACCGCGATGACGGTGCCGACGGCTGTGCCGGTATCGCTCGTCACGGGCAGGCCGAGCAGGTCGGCATGATAGAACTCGCCCTCCTCCAGCGCCGGGAGGGAGGAGCGCGGGACGCTGAGCGTGGTGCCACGCAGCGCCTCGGCCGCGGTGCGGTCGGTGACGCCGGCAAAGCGGGCGACCGCCCCGCCCTTATGGTCGCTGCGGAGCTTTTCGAGCTGCATTGCGCCGCCATTGAACAGCCGGTGCGCGCCTAGGCTCTCGATGCTTTCGCCGAACAGTTTCAACCGGACCTCGCCCGCCACGCCATGCGCGCCGGTAATGGCGGCCAGCGTGACGGGGCGGTCGGTCATGGCAGGGTTCAGCCTTCGGCCTGTTCTTCGCTGGCGGGCGCTTCGTCCGCAGCAGGAGCGTCCTCGGCAGGAGCGGCGTCCTCGGCGGCAGCCTCCTCGGCCGGAGCAGCATCCTCGGCCGGCGCCGCTACTTCAGCGGCAGCTTCTTCAGCCGGAGCGTTCGCCTCTTCCTCGGCCGCCTTGGCGGCTTCCTCGGCTTCGGCAGCCTTGGCGGCGCGTTCTTCGGCGCGTTCCTTGGCCTTTTCGCCCGGCTCGGCCTTCTTCGGGTTGTTGCGCGCGGCGCGTTCGAGCACGCCCGCCGCGTCGAGGAACCGGTGGACGCGGTCGGTCGGCTGCGCGCCGACGCCCAGCCAGTAACGGGCGCGATCCTCGTTCAGCTTGACGCGGTTCATATCATCCTTGGCGAGCAGCGGGTTGTAGGTGCCGATTTGCTCGAGATAGTTGCCGTCGCGCGGGCTGCGGCTGTCGGCCACAACGATGCGATAATACGGACGCTTCTTGGCGCCGCCGCGCGACAACCGGATTGCAACTGCCATTTCAACTTACCTTTCTGATGTAACCTGTTCAAAAATCACTTTTTCATGCCGGGCAAACCGGGCAGGCTGCCAGCGCCGGGCAGGCCGCCCAAGCCCGGCCCGAGCCCCGGCATTGCCGCGCCCATGCCGCCCTTGCCGAACAACGCGCCCAGCCCCTTGAGGCCGCCCATCTTGCGGATCTGCTTCATCGCGCGGGACATTTCCTGGTGCATCTTGAGCAGACGGTTGACGTCCTGCACGTCGGTGCCCGACCCGGCCGCCACGCGCCGCTTGCGCTTGGCGTTGAGCAATTCGGGGCGGGCGCGCTCGGCCGGGGTCATCGAGCCAATGATCGCGTCCATCCGCAGCAGCAGCCGGTCATCCACCCCGCTTTCGGCCATCGCGGCCTTGGCCTTCTTCATGCCCGGCAGCATCCCGGCGAGCATGCCGAGGCCGCCCATCTGGGTCATCTGGCGCAATTGGGTGCGCAGATCGTTCAGATCGAACTGCCCCTTGGCCATGCGCTTGGCGAGCGCCTCGGCCTCTTCTTCCTTGACCACCGAGGCAGCGCGTTCGACCAGGCTGACGACATCGCCCATGCCGAGGATGCGCCCGGCCACGCGCGAGGGATTGAACGCCTCGAGCGCGTCGAGCTTTTCGCCGGTGCCGGCAAACTTGATCGGCTTGCCGGTGACGTGCCGCATCGACAGCGCCGCACCCCCGCGCGCATCGCCGTCCATCCGGGTGAGCACAACACCGGTCAGATCGACCTCGCCCGCAAAGCTCTGCGCGACGTTAACCGCGTCCTGCCCGGTCAGCGAATCAACCACCAGCAGCGTTTCGACCGGCTGGGCGATGGCCGCCACGGCCTTCATCTCGGCCATCAGCGCATCATCGACATGGAGCCGGCCGGCGGTGTCGAGCAGCAGCACATCGACCGCCTGGAGCCGCGCGCTTTCGACCGCGCGACGGGCAATATCGACCGGCTGCTGGCCAACGATGATCGGCAGCGTCGCCACATCGACCTGCGTGCCGAGCACGGCGAGCTGTTCCTGCGCGGCGGGGCGATTGACGTCGAGCGACGCCATCAGCGCCTTCTTGCCGTGCTTTTCCCGGATAAACCGCGCCAGCTTGGCCGTGGTGGTGGTCTTGCCCGAGCCTTGCAGGCCGACCATCATGATCACCACCGGCGGGCGCGCGTCGAGCGTCAGGCCCGGCTGATCGTCGCCGCCGAGCATCTCGGTCAGCTCGTCGCTGACGATCTTGACCACCTGCTGGCCCGGCGTGACCGAGCGCAGCACTTCCTGCCCGATCGCCTTTTCGGTCACATTGTAGATGAACCGGCGCACCACCGGCAGCGCGACATCGGCTTCGAGCAGGGCGACGCGCACCTCGCGCATCGCATCGCGCACATCCTGTTCGGACAGCGCGCCGCGGCCGCGCAGGCGGTCGAACACGCCGCCAAGACGATCGGACAGGCTGTCGAACATCACACCATCTCCTGCGCCGACACACTGCCGGGCATCATGCGAAAAACGCCGGCGGACGAAACCTCGTCAGCCAGCGTGCTTTCAGAACTCTTTATCCGATGGTGGAGCCGAGGGGGATCGAACCCCTGACCTCTACAATGCCATTGTAGCGCTCTCCCAGCTGAGCTACGGCCCCGTTCCATCGATGTTCCGGCCTGGGAGCCGGGAAGCAGCCCTTTATGGGCGGCTCAAACGCAAATCAAGCCCAATCTGGAACGCGTGGTTGCGGGGATCAGTGATCCTCGTCCTCGTCATTGCCGGTGTCGACACCGAGGTCGTCATCGCCGCCCAGATCGACATCGGCATCGGGCGAGGCCTGATCGTCATCGACGTCGATATCGTCGAGATCATCGCCGCCCAGATCGCTGTCGGCATCGGCTTCCTTGTCGGCCTTCTTCGGATCGTCGAACGGGATCGGCTGCTTCGATTTCAGCACCGGTTCGGGGAACCACTGCTCGCTGCATTCGATGCACTGGACCGGCTCGTCCTTGCCGAGATCGTAGAAGCGGGTGCCGCACTTCGGGCACGAACGCTTGGTGCCCCATTCTGCCTTGACCATGACCATTCCTTGCCTGACCCGCCACCCGGCCGGGCAACGGTGGAAACTCTGTTTATCGCTTGATGGGGGCGGCCATGCCCGGCTGCAAGACCGGGCGGCCCGGCCCCGGGCGCGGGGCGCGCCTTGCCATAGGGCAATGCCACTGTCAAAAGCAGCGCGCATCGCCCCGCCCAATCGTGGCCCCTGCGCCAGGAAATATCCCGTGTCTGCCCTCTCCCCCACCCCCCGCACCTATCGGCCGCGCGGCCCGCTGACCGGGCGCATCACCGTGCCCGGCGACAAGTCGATCAGCCACCGCGCGCTGATGCTGGCCGCGCTGGCGGTGGGCGAATCGCGGATCACCGGCCTGCTCGAGGGCGAGGACGTGCTCGCCACAGCGGCCGCCCTGCGGGCGATGGGGGCGGAGATCACGCGCGAGGCTGACGGCACCTGGAGCGTTCACGGCGTCGGCGTGGGCGGCCTGCTGCAGCCCGACGGGCCGCTCGAGATGGGCAATAGCGGCACCTCCACCCGGCTGCTGATGGGGCTGGTGGCGAGCCACGGGATCACCGCCAGCTTTACCGGCGATGCCAGCTTGTCGCGCCGCCCGATGGGCCGCGTGATCAGCCCGCTCGAACAGATGGGCGCCACCGTTCACGCCAGCCATGACGGGCGGCTGCCGCTGATCGTCGAGGGGGCGCTGCCGGCTGTGCCGATCAGCTACACCCTGCCCGTCGCCAGCGCGCAGGTGAAAAGCGCGGTGCTGCTGGCCGGGCTCAACACGCCGGGCATCACCAGCGTGATCGAGCCGGTGCCCACGCGCGATCATACCGAGCGGATGCTGGCCGGCTTTGGCGCTGAGCTCACCGTCGAAGACGCGGCCGATGGGGCCCGCATCATCAGCGTGCGCGGCGAGGCGGACCTCAATCCGCAGCAGCTAGACGTGCCGGGCGACCCCAGCTCGGCGGCGTTCTTCGCCGTCGCCGCGCTGATCGTGCCGGGGAGCGATCTGCTGATCGAGAATGTTGGCCTTAACCCCACCCGCGCCGGACTCTTCGAGGTGTTGCGGGACATGGGCGGGTCGATCGAGCAGCTTGACCGGCGCACGGTCGGCGGCGAACCGGTGGCCGATCTGCGCGTGCGGCACTCCGCGTTGCGCGGCGTCACGGTCGACCCGGCCCGTGCGCCCAGCATGATCGACGAATTCCCTGCATTGTTTGTGGCGGCCGCCTGCGCGCAAGGGCGCACCGCGACCAGCGGGCTGGAAGAATTGCGGGTCAAGGAAAGCGACCGGCTGACAGCGATGGCCGGCGGCCTTACCGCCATCGGCGCCACGGTGGAGGAGGCACCCGACGGGCTGATCATCGACGGCACCGGCGGTGCGCCGCTGCCGGGTGGCGGCCCGATCGCCGCCTTGCTCGACCATCGCATCGCAATGAGCATGGCGATTGCCGGTCTTGCCTCGCGTGATGGCGTGACGGTCGATGATGTCGCCCCCATCGCCACCAGCTTCCCGACCTTCGACACTCTGCTCGACCAGACCTGCGGGGTGGCACAATGATCATCGCTGTCGATGGCCCCACCGCCTCTGGCAAGGGCACCATCGCCAAGGCGCTGGCCGCGCATTACGGCCTGCCGCATCTCGACACCGGGCTGCTATATCGCGCGGTCGGCTGGCAGGTGGCGCAGCACGGCGGCGATCCCGACGATCCGGCCGATGCGCTGGCGGCGTGCGAATTTCCCGCCGCTTTGCTGGCCGAACCCCGGCTCCGCGACGAAGCCACTGGCGGGCTGGCGAGCCGCGTCTCGGTCCATGCCGCCGTGCGCCAAGCGCTCTATGCGCGGCAGCGCGCCTTTGCCTTGCAACCGGGCGGTGCGGTGCTCGACGGGCGCGATATCGGCACAGTCATTGCGCCCGAGGCCGAGGTTAAGCTGTTCGTCACCGCCAGCGTCGCCGCGCGGGCCGAGCGTCGCTGGCGCGAAATGCAGCAGGCGGGCGCCGGAACGACGCTCGACCAGATCGCCGACGATCTGCGGCGGCGCGACGCGCGCGACCGCGAGCGCGCGGCCGCCCCGCTGACCGCCGCGCCCGACGCGGTGCTGATCGACACCTCTGCCCTGGGCCGCGCGGAGGCGATTGCGGCCGCCATTGAAGCGGTGGAGCGCATCCGGCACACTGGCTGAGATGACGCCGCGAATCGCCTTGGCCCTGCCGCTTGCCGCCGTGCTCGGCGGATGCGTGCTGGCAGGCGGCGCGGCGACGCCCGACCCCGGCCCCTCCGCCCGCAGCGAGACGGTGCGCCTCGGCGAAGTCACCCGCACGCTGGCCATCCCGGTCCGTCCCACCGCCGTGCTGGACGACAGCCGCTGTCCGGCCAATGTGCGCTGCGTGTGGGCCGGACGGGTGCGGATTTCGGCACAACTCGGCACCGTGCCCGCGCAAACGGTCGAGCTTGAGCTGGGCCGCCCCGATCCGCGCGCGGACCACGGCGTTGAGCTGGTCGGCGTTGAACCCGATCGGACCGAAGCGGAGACGATTGCCCCATCCGCCTACCGTTTCCGCATCCGCGAGAAAATCGCCTCGCCGCGCTGACTGACACCATGACAGCCCGCGCCGCGCCCGATAGGGACGGGCGATGGCAGGCGAAACGCTCTATACCCCAGCGCTGGCCGACGCGTTGGTCATTCTTGGCGCCGCCGGGGTGGTCATCCCGGTCTTTGCCCGTTTCCGCATCACGCCGGTAATCGGCTTCATCCTCGTCGGCATCGCCTTCGGGCCATTCGGGCTGGGCCGGCTGGTGCCCGACCGCCCGTGGCTTGGCTACCTGACGATTGCCGATCCCCATGCGCTGGAACCCTTCGCCGAATTCGGCATCATCCTGCTGCTGTTCACGATCGGGCTCGAACTATCGTTTTCGCGCCTGTGGAAGCTGCGACGCATGGTGTTCGGGCTCGGCGCGCTCGAACTGCTGGTGATCGGCGCGATCGTCGCGGTCGCCTTGTCGATGCTGGGGCAATATTGGACCGGTGCGCTCGCGCTGGGGCTGGCGCTGGCCATGTCCTCCACCGCGATCGTGCTGCCGATATCCGGTACCACCAGCCCGGTCGGCAAGGCCGCGCTGGCTATGCTCTTGTTCGAAGATATCGCGATCGTTCCGATCATCTTCCTGCTGGGTGCGATGGCGCCCAATGCGGGCAATGAAGGCTGGGCAGGACTGCTCGACACCTTGTGGATGGGAGCGGCGGTCATCGCTGCGCTGCTGGTGGTCGGGCGCTTTACGCTGCCGCTGCTGTTCGGCCAGGCGGCGCGTACCAAGAGCCCCGAACTGTTCCTTGCCGCATCGCTGCTGGTGGTGATCGTCTCCGCGCTGGTGACTGCGGCGGTCGGCCTGTCACCGATTGTCGGCGCGCTGCTCGCCGGACTGCTGATTGCCGAAACTGACTATAACGGCGAGGTCAAAGCAATCATCGAGCCGTTCAAGGGGCTGGCGCTGGGCGTATTCCTGATCACCGTCGGGATGAGCATCGATCTGGTGGTGGTGTGGGAGAATATCGGCACCATCGCCGCCGCAGTGGTGCTGGTGGTGGCGCTCAAGGCGGTCGTGACCGGGCTGCTGCTTCGGCTCATGGGTGCGCGCCGGGGCACCTCTGTCGAAACCGGGCTGCTGATGTCGAGCCCGTCGGAGACGACCCTGATCGTGCTGTCGGCGGCCAGCGCCGCGCTGCTGATCCAGCCCGGCACGGCGCAGTTCTGGCAGATCGTCACCGCCATTGGCCTCACCATCACGCCGCTCCTGGCCAAGCTGGGCCGCCATGTCGGGCGGCGGGTGGAACCGGTCGCGACGATTCCCGAACCGGACCCCGACGCCGCCCCGACCATCATCATCGGCGCGGGCCGCGTGGGAAGGCTGATTGCCCAGATGCTCGGCGCACATGGCCGCGAATATGTCATGATCGACAGTGACGCGGTGCTGGTCGAGCGCGCCCGGCGTGACGGGTATCGCGCGGTTTTTGGCGATGCCGGACGCGAACGCGTGCTGGCTTCGCTGAACGTGTCGCACGCCGCCGCGGTGGTCCTGACGATGGATCAGCCGGTGCTGACCGAGCGGCTGACGACGCTGCTGCGCCGCGCCCACCCGGACCTGCTGATCATCGCCCGCGCCCGTGACACCGCCCATGCAGCGGCGCTGTATCGCGCGGGCGCGACCCATGCGGTGCCCGAAACGCTCGAAAGTTCGCTGCAACTGGCCGAGGCGACACTGGTTGATCTCGGCGTGGCGATGGGGCCGGTGATCGCCTCGATCCACGAAAAGCGCGACGAGTTCCGCACCCGCATTCAGCGCGAGGCTGCGCTCGATCACAAGCCCCGATTGCGCACCCGCACGCTGGAAAGTTGAGCGGTGGCACCGATGGCCCGCTCGACCGTTGGTCGGGAAAGGAGCCAACCATGTCCCATCCCGAAGACGTCACCAAACCCGAAAGCAATGCGGAAAAGTTCAAGCCTCAGCATCAGCAGGACGATGGCAAGTTCGGCAACGACGCGGCGAAGCGCGGGCCCGACGTGCCGCAGGGCTCAGAACACCATTTGCAGCGCAAGAGTATGCACCGCCAGTAAGGCCGGGTTGACGGTCGGCGCGCGGGTCAGCCCGCCGCCGAGCCGATCGCCTCGCGCACTGCCTGCAATGCCGCATCAGCCGCGCCGGCATCGGGCCCTCCGCCCTGAGCCATGTCGGGGCGACCGCCCCCGCCCTTTCCGCCCAGCGCCTCGACGCCGGCCCGAACCAGCGCCACCGCATCGAACCGGCTGACGAGATCGTCGGTCACCGCGACCGCGATCGCGGCGCGCCCGTCATTGACGGCCACCAGCGCCGCGATCCCGCTGCCGATGCGGGCTTTCGCCTGGTCGAGCAGGCCGCGCAATTCGCGCGCATCGAGCCCCTGCATGACCTGGCCGGTGAAGGTGATGCCAGCGATCTCCTCGTCGCTATTCACTGCCGCCGCCGGGCCGGCGCCGCCACCCAGCGCGAGCGCCTTTTTGGCGTCGGCCAGTTCCCGCTCGAGCCGGCGCCGTTCGTCCAGCAGCGCGGCGATCCGCTGTTCCACCTCATCGGGGCTTGTCCTCAGCAGACCGGCAGCGTTCTTGAGCGCGTCCTCGCGCCCGACGAGCCACTGGCGCGCCGCTTCGCCGGTCAGCGCCTCGATCCGCCGCACGCCCGAGCTCACCGCGCTTTCCGAAACAATCCGGAAAATGCCGATATCGCCCATTGCGTTCACATGGGTGCCGCCGCACAATTCGACCGAAAAATTGCGCCCGCTCTCGTTCCAGTTCGAACGGCCCATGCTGAGCACGCGAACCTCGTCGCCATATTTCTCGCCGAACAGCGCCATGGCCCCGGCCTCGATCGCCTCGTCGGGGCTCATCAAGCGCGTGGTGACCGGCTCGTTGTGGCGGATTTCGGCGTTCACCTCAGCCTCGATCGCCGCGATATCCTGAGCGCTAAGCGCGCTTGGATGCGAGAAATCGAACCGCAGCCGTTCGGCCGCGACCAGTGAGCCCTTTTGCGTGACATGCTCGCCCAGCCGGTTCCGCAAAGCGGCGTGAAGCAGGTGCGTGGCCGAATGGTTCGCGCGGATCGCGTCGCGCCGTTCCACATCGATGTCGAGCCGGACCATGTCGCCTATGCGGATCGTGCCCGCCTCGACCCGGCCGCGATGCGCGTGCAGCCGGCCGAGCGGCTTGTCAGTCGTCTCGACCGTCATCTCCATCCCGGCATTGGTCCAGATGCGCCCGGCATCCCCGCTCTGCCCGCCGCTCTCGCCATAGAACGGGGTCTGATTGGTGACTACAATGACCTCGGCCCCGGCGCCTGCCTCGCGCACCTCGGCGCCGCCCTGCACCAGCGCGACGACCTGCGCTTCGCCGGTGGTGGCGGTATAGCCGGTGAACTCGCTCGCCCCTTCGCGCTCGGCAATGTCGAACCACACCTCGCTGTCAGCCGCCGCGCCCGAGCCCTTCCACGCGGCGCGCGCGGCAGCCTTCTGCTGCGCCATCGCGGCATCGAAGCCGGCGCGGTCCACCGCAATCCCGCGCGGGCGCAACGCGTCTTCGGTCAGGTCGTAGGGGAAGCCGTAGGTATCGTAGAGCCGAAAGGCGGTTTCCCCGGGCAATTCGCCACCCGCGGCCAGCGTCGCGGTGGCCTCATCAAGCAGCTTCAGCCCGTTGGCGAGCGTGCGGCGGAACTGCACTTCCTCGCGCTGGAGCGTCTCCTCGATCAGCGGCTGCGCCCGGCCGAGCTCAGGATAGGCCTGCCCCATTTCGGCGACCAGCGCGGGCACCAGACGGTGCATCAGCGGATCCTTCGCACCCAGCAAATGCGCATGGCGCATTGCGCGGCGCATGATGCGGCGCAGCACATAGCCGCGCCCTTCGTTCGACGGCAGCACCCCGTCGGCCAGCAAGAAGCTGGTCGAGCGCAGATGGTCGGCAATCACACGGTGGCTGGCGCGCTGCTCGCCCTCCGCCGCCACGCCGGTCAGGCTTTCCGAGGCGGCGATCAGCGCCCGGAACGTGTCGGTATCATAATTGTCATGCACGCCCTGCAGCACCGCAGCGACCCGTTCGAGGCCCATGCCGGTGTCGATGCTCGGCTTGGGGAGCTCGCCGGTAATCTCGCCGGCGGTCTGCTCGAACTGCATGAAGACAAGGTTCCAGATCTCGATGAAGCGATCGCCATCCTCGTCCGGCGAACCGGGCGGACCACCGGCAATATGCTCGCCGTGATCGTAAAAGATTTCAGAACAGGGGCCGCACGGGCCATCATCGCCCATCGCCCAGAAATTATCCTTGGTCGGAATGCGGATGATCCGGTGTTCGGGCAGCCCGGCAATCTTCTGCCACAGCGCGAACGCCTCGTCGTCGGTGTGATAGACGGTGGCCAGCAGCTTGTCGGCCGGCAGCCCCCATTCGCGCGTCAGCAAGGTCCAGGCGTGGTGGATCGCCTGTTCCTTGAAATAATCGCCGAACGAGAAATTGCCCAGCATCTCGAAAAAGGTGTGGTGCCGCGCGGTGTAGCCGACGTTGTCGAGATCGTTGTGCTTGCCCCCGGCGCGGACGCATTTCTGGCTGCTGGTCGCGCGCGGAAATGACGGCGCCTCGAGCCCGGTGAAGACATTCTTGAACGGCACCATCCCCGCATTGACGAACATCAGCGTCGGATCGTTATACGGTACCAGCGGCGCGCTCGGCACTTCGGCATGGCCGGTGCCGGCAAAATAATCGAGGAAGGAACGGCGGATTTCGTTGGTCGACAGCATGGGGCGCACCTAAGCGTTCACCCGCGATGCGACAAGGCGGTTTCCCGTGGCGGTAGGGCCCCGCTGCCCCCAATCAGGCGCGTGCGGTGACCAGCCAGGCGGCGCCGTCGAACAGGACCAGATCGCCCGAGCGGTGCATCTGCAGAAAATGGCCGAGCCGTTCGGTGAACGCACCGTGCTGCGCGGGCGGCAATTCCGCCGCAACGCGCGCCGCGGGACCAATGGCGAGGAAAAACGAGGTGGCATCAGCCACCGGGTCGCTGCCCGCGCCGGCGATATAGGCGTAATCGACCGGCTCGAAGGCAATATCCTGCCACCCGGCTTCGGCGAGGAGGCCGCCGGCGTGATCGGGATCGGCGAACGCGAACGGTCCGGGTGCGCCGGGTTCGGGCGCCGAAACCCCGCAGGGTAGCAAGCGCGTCAGACCCGAAGCCCACTCGTTTTCGGCTGCGCTGCGGAAACAGGTAAAGACGAGCGGCGCACCGGGCGCGGCATTTGCGCGCAGATTGGCGAAAGCGGCCACCGGATCGGCGAAGAACATCACCCCGTGCCGCGAAACGAGCAGGTCGGCGGGCTCCCCCGCGCGGCGCCAGATGGCGGCATCGGCCCGTTCGAAGGCAAGGTTGGGATATTGAGCGCCACGCGCGGTGGCGGCAGCCACCAGATCAACGCTGACGTCGAGGCCGAGGATGGCGGCGCCGGGATGGCTGCGGGCGAGCGCAATCGACAATTCACCCGCGCCGCACCCTATATCGAGCGCACGGTTGAACTCGAACGGGGCAAGCCGCGACAGCAATTGTTCGGTCAAACCCGCAAACGAGCGGTCGGTGCGGCGCCATTCCGCAGCCCAGCTCCGGCCCACCCGGTCCTGCCACTCGCTTGTTCCGGTCATGCTGCGGATGTCTCGTTGTTAGCCCGGCTATCCATCAGGTGGGGCCATAAAGCGTACATCGCGCGCGGCAAGTGTACGGTCAGGGACAAACTTCGGTTGTGCGACCGAACCGGGCAGTGCGCGCGACAGGCGGAGTTCAAAGGGGTTACCCAGCGAAAAGCCGGCCCCGCCATTCCCGCAAGGATGGCAGCGGCCGGCTTCCCGGTTCTCCGGGCGCGAGCCATCAGCGCCCGGCCCGCTTGAAGAGACGTGTCAGTCCTCCGCGTCAGGGCCTGTCATCATCTCCTCGGCGACTTCGTCGGTGCGGCTGCGAATGGCAGCCTCGAGCCGGTCGCACATCTCGGTATTTTCCTTGAGGAACTGCTTGGCGTTCTCGCGACCCTGGCCGATGCGGACGCTATCATAGCTGAACCATGAACCCGACTTCTCGACCAGCCCGGCCTTGACGCCAAGGTCGAGGATTTCGCCGATCTTGGAGATCCCCTCGCCATACATGATGTCGAACTCGACCTGCTTGAACGGCGGGGCGACCTTGTTCTTGACCACTTTCACCCGCGTGCTGTTGCCGATGATATCGTCGCGGTCCTTGATCTGGCCGGTGCGGCGAATGTCCAGACGGACGCTGGCATAGAATTTGAGCGCATTGCCGCCGGTGGTGGTTTCCGGATTGCCGTACATCACCCCGATCTTCATCCGCAGCTGGTTGATGAAGATGACCATGCATTTCGATCGGTTGATCGAGCCGGTCAGCTTGCGCAGCGATTGCGACATCAGCCGCGCCTGCAGGCCGACATGGCTGTCGCCCATCTCGCCTTCGATCTCGGCGCGCGGCACCAGTGCGGCGACAGAATCGACCACCAGCACATCGATCGCGTTCGAGCGCACCAGCGTATCGACGATTTCGAGCGCCTGCTCGCCCGTATCGGGCTGCGACACGATCAGCTCGTCAATATCGACGCCCAGCTTCTTGGCATAAACCGGGTCGAGCGCGTGTTCGGCATCGACAAACGCCGCAGTGCCACCATTCTTCTGCGCTTCGGCAATGACGTGCAGCGACAGCGTGGTCTTGCCCGAGCTTTCCGGCCCATACACCTCGATCACCCGCCCCTTGGGCAGGCCGCCCACGCCCAGCGCGATATCAAGCCCCAGACTGCCGGTGGAAATCGTTTCCACCTGCATCGTTTCCTTCTGCCCGAGCTTCATCGCCGATCCCTTGCCGAAGGCCCGGTCGATCTGCGCGAGAGCGGCGTCGAGCGCCTTCTGACGGTCTGCGTTCATTTCCTTATCATCCACCAGCTTGAGATTAGCGGCCATGACACATGCCTCCGTCAGTTGGCTAGGGGCCAGTCCCCTTCATCACCGACGCCATCCGTACCGCCTTTGTTCCGTTAGAACAAGGGGGGAACGAAAATATTTCTCCGGGGTTCGCTAGCCCGGGTTTCCGCCGCGCATAACGGATGCCACCTTCTCGGAAATCTGCTGGACGCTGAAAGGCTTGGCGATGAAATGCACATCGGCCGCATCGATGCTCTGGCGCAATTGATCCTCGGCATAGCCCGACATGAACAGGAACGGCAGATCGGGGTGCAGCCGGCGGATCGCGCGGGCCATGGCGGGGCCGTCCATGCCGGGCATGACCACATCGGACACGACCAGATCGAACTCGCCGCCATTCGCCACTGCGGCCAGCCCCTGTTCCCCATCGGCGCAGGCGGTGACGGCAAAGCCCGCGCGGGCCAGCGCCCGTTCGGCGACCGCGCGGACCATGTCTTCGTCCTCGACCAGCAGCACCCGGCCCCCGCCGCTCCAGCGCCGTTCGTTGCCCGGGGCTGCGACAGGTCGCTCGACCGCGCCGTGGTGGACCGGCAGATAGATTGTGAAGCGCGCACCTTCGACGCGGCCGTCGGCGCCGGTGACATTGTCGGCAAAGATGTAGCCGCCCGATTGTTTGACGATGCCATAAACAGTCGAAAGGCCGAGGCCGGTGCCCTTGCCCAGTTCCTTGGTGGTGAAGAACGGTTCGAAGATCTTGCCGATGATCTCGGGCGGGATGCCGCCGCCCGTATCCTGCACGATCAGCGCGGTGTAATCGGCTTCGGGCATGATCGCGGCACCCAGCCGGTGAACATCGGCCGCAGGGATGCGACGCGTCGCCAGCGCGATCCGCCCGGACCCGCTGCCATGCGCCTGTATCGCATCGCGCGCATTGACCGCGAGGTTCATGATGACCTGTTCGAGCTGCTGCGGATCGGCGCGCACCGGGACAAGGTCGCGGTCGTGATGAGTGCGGAAGGTGATCTTTTCGCCCAGCAGCCGTTTGATGAGAATGGTCGTTTCGCTAACGATATCAGGTACTTGCACCACTTGTGGGCGCAGCGTCTGCTGCCGGCTGAAGGCGAGCAATTGCCGCGTCAGCGCGGCGGCGCGGTTGGAATTCGCAAGGATCTGCTGGATATCGTCATAATCGCTATCGCCCGGCGTGTGGCGCAGCAGCATCAGGTCGCAATAGCCGATGATCGCGGTCAGCACATTGTTGAAATCGTGCGCAACGCCGCCGGCGAGCTGCCCCACCGCCTGCATCTTGGTGGCTTGCGCGACCTGCCGCTTTAGGCGCGTTTCCTCGCTGGTATCGACCAGGCTGAGCAGCACCGCCGCCTCACCCAGCCCGCGCACGCCGGCAAGGCCCAGCGACACCGGTTCGTCGGGCTGCGCGCGCAGGCGGATGGCCATGTCTCCGCTGCTGGCAACACCGCGGGCGTAGCGGCGCACGGCATCGACCATCGCGCCCTTGTCTTCGGCCACCACCATGTCGGACGGATAACTCGGCAGCCGGCCCTCCTCGGGCAAGCCCGCGGCGCGGCGGAAGGGCGGATTGGCGAACAGGAACCGGCCGTCACGGTCGGCCATGGCGAGGCCGAGCGGCAGCGCGCCGAGCAGGCTTTCCAGCTGCGCCGTCGCGCCGGAACCTGCGGCCGCCGCGCCATCGCCCCATGCCCCCACCGCGACGCTGGGGTCGATCAGCAGCATCAGCGACGGTGCCTCATCCGCGCCCGTTGCGGTCTCGCCCAGCGGCACGTGGACCAGCACCTGCGGCGCGCCGCGGCGCCCCTCGCGGGCGAAGAAGATGCGCTCGCGCTCGTCCGTGCGTAACTGGGTGACGAAATCCTGCCCGGCCAGGGTCGCCGCGGGGTCGCCTGCCGCGCGATCGGCAAAGCCGGGGGCAGCACTGCGGATGGTGCCGTCAGGCCCGACCAGCGCCGCCTCGATCCCTGCGCGTGACAGCAACGCACCGAGAGGGCCGGTCAGCGCGCTCGCCAATTCCGCGCCGGCATCAGCCGGGGCGAGCGCGGCGATGCGCCAGACGAGGTGATCTTCGCCCCGCCCCGCCCGCTCAGCGCGCGCGGTCCAGCGTGGATTGCCGGCCGCGTCGGCCAGCGCGCCGGTTTCGCCGCTGCCGTCGCGCCACGCCTCGCGCGCGGTGCGGCCGAGCAATTCGAGCGAAGCGCGGTCGAGCGGCAAGGCTGGCGGAGCGGCATCGGTACCGAACCAATCCGTGTATCTGGCGTTGGCGCAGACCAGCCGATTGGCACGGTCGGTAATCGCCACCGCGCCGTCTGCTCCTTCGAGCGCGGCAACGGTGACTGACCAATCGGGCGCAGCGAGTTCGGCCGACTTGGCCGCGCTGCGTCGGTGGGCAATGGCAAGCCCGCCTGCTCCCAGCACCACCAGACCGCCGGCATAGGCCAAAGTCGCCACAAGTTCGCCGCTCGCCAGCCATACGATCAGCACGCTGGCGACGAGCGCCAGCACCGGGAGCGCGAAGGGTTGCAGGCGCCCCGTCGGCTCGGCCTCGCCGGCGTCGATCGCGCCGATCACGACCCGGCCCGCACGGCCCGCGCCCGCCGCAGCCGCGCTCGCCGCCGACGCGCAACCACGATCCGCCAGACAAAGCCCGAAATGGCATAGCCAAGCGCCGCGCTGACGACGGCAAGGACGATGAACCCGAAGGCGGTCACACCGGCGGTTTCGAGGAACCAGCCGAAATCGCCCCACCAATCACGCTGGAGGCTGGCATTTGCCGCGCCGACCGTCTGCGCGTCTATGGCCAGCGTCAGCGTGCCGACGCGGTTGGCGATATAGAGCCAGAAGGGTACGGTGAAGGGATTGGTGATGAAGGTCGCCAGCGCCGCCAACGGCACATTAGCCCGTGCCGGTAGCGCGAGGAAGGCCGACAGGAATATTTGTCCGACCGGGACGATGAACGCGGCGAACAATCCCAGCGCGATCCCGCGTGGCACCGAGCGGCGGGTAAAGCGCCACAATTCGGGGCTGAGGAAGCGATGCGCGATGGGCGCGAGATATTTGTTGCGCTCCATCTCCTCGCGCGTCGGCATGTGCTTGCGAAAGAAGTCCGCCAGCCAGGTCTTGGAATGGGAAGTGCCGGTCATCGTCCTGCCACGCGCTTTGGGGCGCGGGCGCGAGCGTTGCAAGGGGCCGCGAGGGCACAGGCCCAAAATCTCGGCGGGCTGACGCCGCCAGCCGCTCAGCCGCGTTCCCGCATGATCCGCGCCTTGTCGCGCTGCCAGTCGCGATCCTTGATATATTCGCGCTTGTCCTGGTTCTGGCGCCCCTTGGCCAGCGCCAGTTCGACCTTCGCCCGGCCGGTTCGGTTGAAATAGATCGACAGCGGCACCAACGTCATGCCCTTGCGCTCGACCGCGCCGAACAGCTTTTCCACCTCGCGGCGGTGCAGCAGCAGCTTGCGCGGGCGGCGCGGTTCGTGATTGAGCCGGTTGCCGTGCGAATATTCGGGGATGTTGGCGTTGACCAGCCAGACCTCGTCGCCGCGCACTTCGGCATAGCTTTCGGCGATGCTCGCCTCGCCCGCCCGCAGCGCCTTGACCTCGGTGCCCTGTAGCGCGAGCCCGGCTTCGTACTTGTCCTCGACTTGATAATCGAACCGCGCGCGGCGGTTTTCGGCGACGACTTTGAGCTTGTCGAAGGTTGCGGGTTTGGGGCGGGCCATGGTGTCGCGCGCCTTAGGCGTTGGCGGCTAGCGCGGCAAGGTGCCGGCCGCTGCGACCAGATCGGCCGGCAAGGTCGGTTCGGCCAGCAGCCGCTCCATCCGCTGCCAGCGGGTCGCGCTGTCCGCCCCGCCCGCCTCGATCGCCGCGCGCACCATGTCGCGCCCCAGGCCGTAATTGATGATGTAGGAGCGATACGTATCGGTGAAGCGCAGCGATTGCGCGGCGCGTTCGGGAGAGAGCAACTGGTACCGCTGGAGCAGCGACTTGGCCTCGTCGGCCGAAATCTCGCCCGCCAGGTAGCGCGCGGAAATCGTGTACCGCGCCGCCCCCAGCCGCTGCATCGCCGCGCGCAGCCGCGCATAATCGTCCAGCCCGTCCGCCGGGATGCCCGCCAGCGGGGCCAGCACCCGCGTCTCGAACGCCAGTTGCTCGGCGCCCGGAAACGCCAGTTCGATGCCGTAATTGGCGGAACCTTCCGCGATCAGCGACTGCGGCGAATAGAGCGGATAGACCGTGAATTCCTGCCACCCGCGGCCGTTCACCAGATCGCGTTCGATCAGCGCGTTGAACGCATGGTGGCCGGGATAGCCTTCATGGCATCCCAGATCGACCGCGCGGTCCAGCCGGATCGGCAGATCGGTATTGATCTCGATCTTGCTGTGATAGCCGCCCTGATAGTAATTATACCCGCTCCACGGCTTGTCCGTCACCAGCGCGAGGTCGAACCGCTCGCCGGCCGGCAGGGGCATCCGGTCGAGCGTGCGGCGGCGACATTCGGCAATCGCTGCGTCCATCACCGGGCGGATCCGGTCGGCCGGCAGGTTGAACCGGTTCTGAAACGCGTCCACCCGTTGCCACAGCGGGCCAGCACCGGGCATCAGCGCGTCAAGCTCGGTCAGCACGGCGTCGAGCGTTGCCAGATCGACCAAATCGGGGCGCACGCCGAACAACCCCTCGGCCTCGTCAGCAAAGGACAGTCGCTCGCCCCGCAGCATCTTCAGCCGGGTGCGTGCTGCGGTGAGCTGCGCAGCGAGGAAGCGGGCGCGGCGTTCGTCGGCGCTGTCGCCCGGCTGGCCGTCATCGGAAAAACCCTGCGCCCGCACCCGCAGCGCCACCGCGCGCGCTTCCAGTTCGGGAAGGCTTGCCGGGGCCGCCTCGGCCACTGCGCGGCTCTTGAACTCAGCCGGGCCATAATAGGCGTCGATATAGCCATCTTCCTTCTCGCCGATGGTCAGCTGGAGGAGGACGTAATCATCAGCGATCCGATCAAGCGAATCGGGCGTGGCGGCCGGGAGGGTGGCGCAGCCGGCCAGCGCGGCCGCGGCGGTGCAGGCGAGCAGCAGTGCGCGGGCCATCAGACCAGCCCCGCATGGACGAGCGCATTATCCACCGCCTTGCGCGCGCGTTCCGAACAGCGGACCAGCGGCAGGCGCACGTCGTCGGTGAGCCAGTCATGCACCCTGCTGAGGGCATATTTGGCCGGCGCGGGGCTGGCATCCTCGAACATCGCGTAATGCAGCGGATAGAGCCGGTCATTGAGCTCGCGCGCGGTGACGAGGTCGTTTGCGGCAATCGCCTGCTGAAACTGCGCGCACAGCGCCGGCGCGATATTGGCGGTGACCGAAATGCACCCCACCCCGCCTGCCGCGCTGTGCGGCAGCCACAATTCATCGTCACCGCACAGCTGGGCAAAGTCGCGGTCGATGCCCATCCGGTGATCGGTGACGCGCGACAAATCGCCGCTCGCATCCTTGATCCCGACGATGCGCGGGAACTTCGCCGCCAGCTCGCACACGGTTTCAGGCTCGATATCGGTCACCGTGCGGCCGGGCACATTATACAGCACGATCGGCAGATCGCATTTCTCCGCCAGATGGCTGAAATGCGCCACCAGCCCGGCCTGACTGGGGCGGTTGTAATAGGGCGCCACGCACAGGCCGGCGGCGGCGCCCGCCTTCTTGGAAAAGCGCATATGCAGCAGCGCGTTCTGCGTGTCGTTGCTGCCGCAACCGGCGATCACCGGAACGCGCCCTGCTGCCTGCTCGATGCACAATTCGATCACCCGGTGATGCTCGGCATTGGACAGGGTCGAGGCTTCCCCCGTGGTTCCGCAGGGGACCAGACCGGCGCTGCCCTGTTCGATCTGCCAGTCCACCAGCCGGCGAAAGGCGGCTTCGTCCAACGCCCCGTCGCGGAAAGGCGTCACCAGAGCGGGAATCGAGCCGGAAAACATTGTCGTGTCACCTTGTTATGGGCCAAGGGCCGGTCATCGCGCCGCGCCCCCCGCGTCCGCTCATCATTCAGCACCTGATAAGGAGCCGCCCGGCATCATGTCCAGCATGGACCGCACCCGTTTTCTGTTCGCCTCCTTTCTCGCCGGCACGTCGCTGGCGGTTGCCACCCCCGCTGCGGCGCAAGCCTCGCCGCAGGTCGATCAGGCGCGCCGCCAGCTGGTGGCGATGGCCCCGGCCTACCCCGCGCAGGCGGCCGGCCGTTGGACCATGCTGACCGGCAATGCGCAGATGAGCTTTGCCGATTATGCCGGCTTCCTGCTCGCCTTCCCCGGCTTCCCGCGCGAGGAACTGCTGCGCACCCGGGCAGAGGATTCGCTCGAGCGCAGCGGCGCCTCGCCCGAACAGCTGGTCGCCTATTTCGCGCAATATCCGGCGCTGACCAATCCAGGCCGGGCGCGCCACGCGCTGGCCTTGCAGGCGCTGGGCCGGCCCGAAGCGTTCGAGGCCGCGCGCGCGGCGTGGCGCGGCGGCAAGATGAGCAGCGCTGCCGAAATGTATCTGCTGCAGGCGCTGGGCGGCCGGCTCACGGCCGAGGATCAGGACGAGCGGATGCGTGCGCTGCTGTGGCAGGGCGATGCCGAGGCGGCCGCGCGCCAGATCGCCTATGTCAGCCCGGCCTACCGCGCGACGGCGATGGCCCGCCTGTCGCTGCTGCAGGGTACCGAGCCGGCCAGCATCGGCGTGCACGTCCCGGCCGAAGCGCAGCGCGATCCGGGATATGTCTATAATCTCGCCCGCTACTATCGGCGCACCTCTCAGGGCCAGCGCGCGGCGAGCCTGCTGGCCAGCCGCCCGACCTTTGCCAGCCTGCCCGCTGATGCCGAGGATTTCGTCAGCGAAATGCTGGTCGCCGCCCGCGCCAGCAATGCGCGCGATGCGGTGCGGATCGCGGGCTCGAGCGACGATCTGTTCGCGCCTGGCACCGACATCTCCACGCTCAGCCTCAAGCTGCGCGATGATTACACCACCTTGAAATGGCTCGGCGGGACGCAGGCGCTGTGGCAGCTGGGCGACGGGGCGGCGGCTGCGCCGTTGTTCTATCGCTATGGTGCGGCGGCGCGCACCCCGCAGACCAAGTCCAAGGGGTTTTACTGGGCCGGCCGCGCCGCGCAGCAGGCGGGCGATCAGGCGGGCGCGACGCGATATTTCGAAATGGCCGCTGTCTTCCCCGAATATTATTACGGTCTGCTCGCGCTCGAACGGCTTGGCCGCGCGCCGGCTTACAGCGCGCAGCCGCCCGCGATGCCGACCGCCGAACAGCGTGCCGCCTTTGCCGCCAGCCCGATGGCGCAGGCGATCCGCGTGGTTGGCGGTCAAAGCGACTGGCGCACCGCGCGCTATTTCTACACCCAGCTTGCTGATACCGCCCGCAGCGAAAGCGAACTGATGCTGGCCGCCGAACTGGCGCGCGAGCAGAACCTGCCCGAACTGGCGGTGGTAGTCGGCCGCACGGCGCCCGAAAAGGGCTACACCAGCTTCACCCGCGTCGGTTTCCCGACGGTCGAAACGCCGGCCGGGGTCAACTGGACGATGGTCCATGCTATCGCCCGGCAGGAAAGCGAGTTCGACGATGAACGTGTCAGCCACGCCGGCGCCCAGGGGCTGATGCAGCTCATGCCCGGCACGGCGCGCGAACAGGCGGGGCGGATCGGGCTCAGCTCTTCGGGCTACGGCCTCACGGGGCGCGGCAGCCGGGCCGACAACATCCGCCTCGGCGACAGCTATTTCTCGCGGATGCTTGCCTATTACAACGGCTCCTACCCGCTGGCGGTGGCGGCCTATAACGCCGGGCCGGGCAATGTGAACCGCTGGCTGCGCAGCAATGGCGACCCGCGCAATGGCGGGATCGAATGGGTCCGCTGGATCGAGCTGATCCCGATTTTCGAGACGCGCAACTATGTCCAGCGCGTGCTCGAAAACGCGGTGGTCTATGAACATCTGCACCCCGAGCGCACGCTCTATGGCACGCCGCGCGGGATCAGCCGATTCATCGGCAAGAGCACGCCCGGCTGACCTTGGGGCTGAGGGGCGGCCGACGCAGCTTGAGGCGGCGGGCGCGGTGCTGCTAGGGCGCGCAGCGTGAGCCTGCCACCCGCCAATCCGATCACGCCTGCCGGTTATGCCGCGATGAAGGCGCGTTATGACCATCTGCTCGGCACCGAGCGGCCGGCAGTGGTGGAGATCGTCAGCTGGGCGGCTGGCAATGGCGACCGCAGCGAGAATGGCGACTATTTCTATGGCCGCAAGCGGATGCGCGAGATTGACCGCGAACTGGCCCGGCTCGCCCGCCGGATGAAAGCCGCCCGCGTGCTCGATCCCGCCGACCAGCCCGACCGCAGCCGCGTGTTCTTCGGCGCCTGCGTCACCATCGCCGATGAGGATGACCACCAGCGCGTGGTGACGCTGGTCGGTGATGACGAACAGGATGCCGGCGCCGGGCGCATCGCCTGGAGCTCGCCCATGGCCCGCGCGTTGCGCGGCGCAGCGGTGGGCGATCTGCGGCAGGTGTCGCTACCTGCCGGCACGCAGGAGTGGGAAATCACCGCCATCACCTATCCGCCGCCAAGGAACGTCGCGTGAGGCGCTGCGTGCCCCTTGCCACGGGGGTTCTGGCGCTGATGGCGACGCCGGCGGTGGCGCGCGACAGCCTCGGCATTTTCGGCACCTGGGGCGCCTTCCGCGATGCTGCCGGCCCGCGCTGCTACGCCATTGCCGAGGCCAGCCCGTCACCCAATGCGCGCGAGCGCCAGCCTTACGCCAGCATCGGCACCTGGCCGCGCCGGCAGGTGCGCGGGCAGGTCCATCTGCGGCTATCCCGCGTGCTTGCGGCGCAGCCCCGGCTGACGCTGGCGCTGGGTGGGCGCCGCTTTGCTCTCGTCGGCGGCGGTGCGGATGCCTGGGCGGCCAGCGCGGCCGACAATGCCGCGATCCTTGCCGCGATGCGCCAGGCCGGCAGCATGAGCGTCAGCGCGACGGACCGTTCCGGCCGCCGCTTTACGGACCGCTATGCGCTGGCCGGCGCGGCGACCGCGATGGATGCGGCCACCGTAGGGTGCGCGCGCCAGCGCTGACACGAAAACGGGCCAGAGGATCGCTCCTCCGGCCCGGATCGTTCGATAGGCTATCCGCCCTTAGAAGCGGAAACCGTAACCGACCATGATCTGGTGACGGTCGGTATCGATGTCGAAATTGTCCGACACATTGGTGCCGTCGAAATCAACCTCGCCATTGCTGTAGTTCGAATAGCGATATTCGGTCTTGATGTAGCTGTTACCCGACAGGGCATATTCCACACCGGCGCCGAGACGATAGCCATCGACTTTCAGATCCTGCTCGAGTTCGGCACCGTTGACGGTGTTGAGTAGGTTGTAGCGGGCGTTGGTGTAACCACCCTTGGCATAGACCAGCAGGTCCGGCTGGGCGAGCACACCGACGCGGGCGCCGACATAAAGGTCACGACCGGTTTCCACCGCGCCAAGGCCGAAGCCCTCGAAGTCACCGGCGTTGAATTCGGTCTTGGCGGTAGAATCGGTCAGTTCCGCTTCGATCCCGACAACCGCGCCGCCAGCGGCGAAGTCATAACCGATCGCACCACCATACACGACGCCTTCGATCGACTGGTCGTTTTCGATCGAGCTGTCGTCGTCGATCGAGCTACCAGCCTTTGACACGTCATAACCCACCAGCGCTTCGACGCGGGGGCCGGTGAAGGTCGGGTTCACCTGGGCCATGACCGGCGCGGCGACCGCGACGGTCGAGGCAGCGGCGAACAGGGCAACAATCTTCTTCATAAAACACTCCATTATGCGACCAGGAGCTGATCGCTCCTTGCGGCACATCAACGGAGCAACAGGATGAGAGTTTCATTAACATAGCACAACGAAATTTGTGTGCCCTTTAGGCAACATTAGTTGCGTGAGGTTCATCTGGCAGAAAGGCGGCACCACGCGACAGTCAGTTTAGGGCGCCGCCCTTTCCCCCGCCTTATCGCCCGCCTATATGCCTCGGTATTATGCCTGATACTGCTCTCATGCCGATCGCCGGTGCCGTCGATCCGGTTCCCGTGGCGCGTGCCATCACCCCGCGCGCCGATGGCCGCATCGATCTGATCGGCCTGCCGCGGGCTGAGATTGCGGAATTGTTCTCCGATGCGGGGCTCGATGCGAAGGCGGCAAAGCTTCGGGCCAAGCAGGTGTATCACTGGCTATATCACCGCGGCGCTACCGAGTTTGCCGCCATGACCGACATCGCCAAGTCGATGCGCCCGTGGCTGACCGAACGCTTCGTGATTGGCCGGCCCGAGGTGGTCGAAGCGCAGCATTCCACCGACGGCACGCGCAAATGGCTGCTGCGGACCGCTGACGGCCACGATTTCGAGATGGTGTTCATCCCCGACGAGACCCGCGGCACGCTGTGCGTGTCGAGCCAGGTCGGCTGCACGCTCAACTGCCGGTTCTGCCATACCGGGACGATGCAACTGGTCCGCAACCTGACGCCCGGCGAAATCGTCGGCCAGGTAATGCTCGCTCGCGATGCGCTTGGCGAATGGCCGCGCGGCCGGATGGACTTCGAGATCGAGGATGCCGAGGACGAAACCGTCGGACGCTACAGCGCCGATGGCCGCCTGCTGACCAACATCGTGATGATGGGCATGGGCGAGCCGCTGTATAATTTCGACCATGTGAAGCAAGCGCTGCGTCTCGTGATGGACGGCGACGGGCTCGGCCTGTCGCGCCGGCGGATTACACTTTCGACCAGCGGCGTGGTGCCGATGATGGAACGCTGCGGCGAAGAAATCGGAGTCAATCTCGCCGTCTCGCTGCACGCGGTGACCAAGGACGTGCGCGACGAGATCGTTCCGCTCAACCGCAAATATGGCATCGAGGAACTGCTCGCCGCCTGCGCCGCCTATCCCGGTGCGTCGAATGCGCGGCGGATCACCTTCGAATATGTCATGCTGAAGGACAAGAACGATAGCGACGAGGACGCGCGCGAGCTTGTCCGCCTGCTGAAGGCCTACAAGCTGCCGGCCAAGGTCAACCTGATCCCGTTCAACCCATGGCCCGGCGCGCCGTATGAATGTTCGACGCCGGACCGCGTGCGTCGCTTTGCCGAAATCGTCTTCGAAGCTGGCATCAGCGCCCCCGTCCGGACCCCTCGAGGGCGTGATATCGACGCCGCGTGCGGCCAGCTGAGGACAGCAGCGGAAAAGAAAAGCCGCGCTCAGCGCGACCGCGAGGCGGCTGGTGCGCTGACGGCCTGATGGGCAGTTTAGCGTACTGATGGCTCCGTTCACCGAGCTTTTGCAGAACCAATGTTTTGTTCATCTGCGGTTCGGGGCGGCTGAACAAAATGGTCTCCAACACATCAAGGAGCCAAGAAATGATCAAGCAGGGTCTTATCGCCATCAGCGCGGCCGCCATGGCTGTGACCGCCACCCCCGCCCTGGCCGATCCGCCGTCCTGGGCGCCGGCGCATGGCCGCCGGGCGCATGAACGCCAGGCAATGTACGACAGTTACGGCCGCTATTACGAGCCGCGCCGGATCGAAAGCAGCCGCCAGATGTGGCGCGGCGACGACGGCCGCTATTATTGCCGACGCCAGAACGGCACCACGGGCCTTGTCATCGGGGCTGGCCTCGGCGCCCTTGCCGGGCATCAGATCGCCGGGCGGGGCAACCGCACGGTCGGCGCGGTCGTCGGCGGGGCCGCTGGGGCGCTGCTGGGCCGTGAAATCGCTAGGGGCAGCCTCAGCTGCCGTTAAACCGCTTCTCCCGCTTCCCTCGATGGGAAGGGGTCGCAAGGACAGGCCGGCAGGAAAACGCTTCTGCCGGTCTTGTCTTGTCTTAAATGAGAGTCAGGCGCCTTTTTTCCGTCAAGAATCTCTGCTCAATCACAGGTCATGCCACAGGCACCCGAAACCCTGCGAACCTGTGACCGGATTGCGCGGCAGGCGGTGTTGGTGACCGGCGGGGCAGAAAGGATTGGCGCGGCGATTGCCCGCCGCTTTGGCGATGCCGGTTGGCACGTTGTCATCCATTATCGCCGCTCGCACGACGCCGCAGCGGCGCTGGCAGCCACGCTACCATCGGCTGAAATCGTCGCCTGCGACCTCGCCGATAGTGCGGCGGTAGCGGCAATGATGGATGCACTTGCCCCGCGTCTGGCCGACTGGCGCGCCCTGATCTGCAATGCGAGCGTGTTCGAGGCCGACGAGGCGACGGCGCTCGATCCCGCGACCTTCACCCGCGCGATGGCGGTCAATGCACGCGCGCCGGCGCAGCTTGCCCAGGCCTATCTCGCCGCGGCACGCTCCGCAGCCGGGCGCCGGGTCATTCAACTCGCCGATCAGAAGCTCGCCAATCCCAATCCCGATTTCTTCAGCTACACGATGAGCAAGCACGCATTGGCCGCCACGGTGCCAATGCTGGCGATGGGTGCGGCCGGGCCAGGCGATCGGGTATATGCGCTCGCGCCGGGCGCGATCCTGCCGAGCCACGACCAGAGCGAGGACGAGGCCGAGCGTTCGCACCGGATGAACCTTCTTGCTCGGCGCACTGGCGCGGATGAGGTCGCCGATGCGTGCCTGTTCCTGGCCCAAGGACATCTCGCCAGCGGGCAAACGCTCTATGTCGATAGCGGGCAGCATCTGCTGTGCCAGCCGCGCGACATCATCTATCTCGAGCGGGCGGCCCGCGCATGAGCGGCGCGCTGTTCGATCGATTGATTGGCCGCAATATCAGGCAGGGCGTGCTGCGCGTCACCCATGCCAACGGCCGCCGCGCGGTGTTTGGCACCGCGTACCGCTCGTATCCCGAAGTCGCCGTGCGCTTCACCGATGCCCGCGTGACGCGCGATATCCTGCTCGACCCGCGGATCGGCGCGGCTGAAGCGTTCATGGACGGTCGGCTCGTGCTCGAACAGGGCGGGATCATGGAGCTCGTGGAATTGCTCCGTGCCAACGCGCCGTGGGAAGCCGGCGGCGATCTGCGCGCGCCGTCCCCCTGGCGGCAGCTGACCAACCGCGTTGCCTTCGGCGCGGAAAGCGTCAACCAGGCGCTCAGTTCGCGGCGCAATGCTGCCCATCACTACGATATCGGCAACGCGCTCTACCAGTTGATGCTCGACCCCGAGCATATGCAATATAGCTGCGCCTACTGGCCACGCGAAGCGATGACGCTGGGCGAAGCGCAAGAGGCGAAGCTGGCGCATATTGCCGCCAAGCTGGCCCTGGCGCCCGGCCAGAATGTGCTCGACATTGGCTGCGGCTGGGGCGGCATGGCCATCTTTCTGGCGCGCCATCACGGGGTGCGCGTTCATGGCATTACCCTCAGCTCCGAGCAGCTTGTCCTCGCTCGCCAGCGCGCCGATGCAGCGGGTGTGGGCGATCGCGTGCGGTTCGATCTGATCGATTATCGCGAGCTGGCCGCCAGCGGAGCGAAATATGACCGCATCGTCTCGGTCGGAATGTTCGAGCATGTTGGCCGACCGCAATTTCCCACTTTCTTCCGCGCCTGCGCCCGGCTGCTCACCGGCGACGGGGTGATGCTGCTGCACACGATCGGGCGGATGGGCGCGCCGGGCAGCACCGACGCCTTCACCCGCAAGTATATCTTTCCCGGCGGCTACATTCCCGCCCTGTCTGAAACCCTCGCCGCGAGCGAGACGGCGCGGCTGATCGTTACCGATGTCGAAACGCTGCGCCTGCATTACGCGCGAACCCTGCGCGCGTGGTACGCGAATTGCCTCGCCCATCGGGTGGAGATCGAGCGGCTGTTCGATGCCCGGTTCTTCCGGATGTGGACGTTCTATCTCGCCGGCGCCACCGCGGCCTTCGAACATGGCGGGATGTGCAATTATCAGATCCAGTATGCGCGCAACCGCTATTCGCTGCCAACAACGCGTGAATATCTGGCCAATTCTTGACCTACTGTCGCAGCCGCCACCCCGTTCGGCGCAAACTTCGTTGAATTTCGGCACTTTATCTCCGGATGCCGGTTGGAATTTCGACGGGACAAGCAAAACGAGGATGACCATGGCCAACCAGAACCAAGGCGGCGGGACGAATGACCGCAACAACAACAATCACAGCCAGAATCGCAATCAAGGCCAAAGCGGCTCGCGACAGGAAAATCAGCAGGCAGGCCGTCAGGGCAATCCCGATCAGCCCCGCGACGAGGACGGACAGTTCACGTCAGGACGTTCGGATCAGCAGCAGGGCGGTCAAAACGGCGGCTCCGGTCAGCAAAACCAGCAGGACCATTCGCGCGGAAAAAATGATCAGGACCGTGACGAAGACGGTCAGTTCACATCCACAGACGGTAACCGCAATTGATTGACCGGCGCGGTGATGCCGCTGGAAGGCGGTGGCTCGGATACGGGCTGCCGCCTCCCGTTGCCCGCCTGCTCAACCCCTGTTAAGCGCGCCCGGCGCTAGACAGGAACCCACCCGCATGACTTCACCTCCCCGCCCGCCGATCAGGCGCGTTGTCCTTGCATATTCCGGCGGGCTCGACACTTCGGTCATAGCCAAGTGGCTTGAAGTGGAACGCGGGCTGGAAGTGGTGACGTTCACTGCCGATCTCGGTCAGGGTGAAGAAATCGAGCCAGCACGCGCCAAGGCGCGGGCGATGGGGATTCCTGACAAACACATTTTCATCGAAGATTTGCGCGAGGAATTCGCGCGCGACTTTGTCTTTCCTATGATGCGGGCCAATGCTCGCTATGAAGGCGATTACCTTCTCGGCACGTCGATCGCGCGGCCGCTCATTTCGAAACGGCTGGTCGAAATCGCGCGCGAGACCAACGCTGACGCTATCGCGCATGGTGCCACCGGCAAGGGCAATGACCAGGTGCGATTCGAACTGTCGGCCTATGCGCTGGCGCCGGACATCGAGGTCATCGCACCCTGGCGCGAATGGGATCTGACAAGCCGCACCGCGCTCATCGCATGGGCCGAGAGGCACCAGATCCAGGTGCCCCGGGACAAACGCGGCGAGAGTCCGTTTTCGACCGATGCTAACCTGTTACACACCTCGTCCGAAGGCAAGGTGCTTGAGGATCCCTGGGAGGAAACCCCCGGCTATGTCTATTCGCGCACGGTCGATCCCGAAGACGCGCCTGATGCGCCCGAATATATCACCATGGGCTTTGAACGCGGTGATGGTGTCTCGCTGAACGGCGAGGCGCTGAGCCCCGCCAGCCTGCTCGCCGCGCTGAATGAACTGGGCCGCAAGCATGGCATCGGCCGGCTCGATCTGGTGGAGAACCGCTTTGTCGGCATGAAATCGCGCGGGATGTACGAGACACCGGGAGGCGAAATTTACGCCCGCGCTCATCGTGGGATCGAACAGATCACGCTCGACCGCGGTGCCGCGCACCTCAAGGACGAGCTGATGCCGCGCTATGCCGAGCTGATCTATAACGGATTGTGGTTCAGCCCCGAGCGCGAGATGCTGCAGGCGGCAATCGATCTCAGCGAGGAACGCGTGAATGGTGAGGTCCGCCTGAAGCTTTACAAGGGGTTGGCGCAGGTGGTTGGCCGCCGGTCACCCGACAGCCTCTATTCCGAAGCGCACGTCACCTTCGAGGACGATGCCGGCGCCTATGACCAGCACGACGCGGAAGGGTTCATCAAGCTGAACGCGCTGCGGCTGCGACTCTTGGCCAAACGGGACCGAGCGTCGCACTGAGCGCCGCGACAGGCCGTTGAGTTATCCATCCTTGTCCACCGCCTATTCGGCGCGCGGTGGATAAGTCGGGCCCCAAATGATTGCGCGACGCGGTCGAGGGGCGCAGTCTTCAGAGGTCGGAAGCACGGATTGAGCGTCGAAGATCAGCCTAACGGTTTGAGATTTAACGGAAAGTTCTGCGCGGAAGATATGGTGGCAACTGTCCACGCATTCTTCGAGAATGCCATGCGGAAGGCTCTGTCCGGAAGCACGGCGGTCGATGACTGGAAAGCGAGCAAGCCATCATCGGCCCCGAAAGCAGGCGGCCAGTAGTGCGATGACCGGTTCGCCGGCCCATCAAATGGCTCGGTTTCAGGCCAGGGGGCTTCGGGATCAGGCGACAACGCGCAGTCCCTCGTGGACTGCTGCGGGAAACCCGATTTCGGATGCCGGCGCGAGCGCCGGGACATGAAGGATCGGCTGCGAGCCTCGGTTCGTACGATCCGCGCCTTTTCGGAGGCGGCGTGCCGGATGCCAAGCACCTCTCTAGGGAGGTCCACGCGTCGGTAAGAGTGGGGTCGGCAGCAATGCCGGCCCCATTTGCGTTATCCTGACAGGACCTAGAATCACGGAACAACCCCGCGATTCGGCCGTTGGACCGGCGCGTGTGGCGCGATTTATCGTGGTGCTTTCAGGTGAAATCAGGTTGAATCGTTCCTGCCGCAGGTCAGGCTGTGCTCTGGCCGGTGCCGGGGCCTTTGGGGCAGGCGTAGAAGCGCCGCAATGGTTTGCAAGCTCATCATGCCCCGCACCCACCGGCCGCTATTTGCAGCTGCGTCGGCTGCGCTGATCGCCCTTCCCAGCATAGCTGGTGCACCCGCCCATGCGGAGCAACGAGTCGCCCCGCGTGTGTTCAACCAGCAATTTGCCTCTTACGCGGCGCTTCCCTCTGCCCCCGCCCCGGCCGGGAACGCGGTGGACCTTCGGACGATAGTCCCTTCGGTCGAAACACAGCCGCTGGCTCCTGTCCGTGGAACAGCGCGTGATGCCGCTGCAGGCCAAGGCCGCTCGCTCGGCAGCGGCGGCGCATCGTACTATGCCGACCGGTTCCACGGCCGCCGTACGGCGAGTGGCGAGGCGTTCAACACGCACGCGCTGACCGCCGCGCACCGCACGCTGCCCTTTGGTACGCGTGTGCAGGTGACGAATCCGGCGAATGGCCGTTCGGTGGTGGTGCGGATAAATGATCGCGGACCCTTCCATGGTGGGCGCGTGATCGACCTGTCGCGCTCGGCGGCCGAGCGTCTCGGGATCGTTGCACGCGGTCACGGGCAGGTGCAGCTCGCCATCGTCGACTGACGATCCAGCCGCAGAACGCAAAAGGGCCCGGGCACGCCAATGTGCCCGGGCCCTTATTGCGTGCTGAGAGCAGATCAGATGCCGGCGATGACCCGATCGGCCAGTGACCGGTCCGCATCGGCACCGTGATGCGCCGCAATCAGCTGCTTTGACGCTGCCGCAGCGGCGGTGGCGGCGCGCTGGCGGACTTCTTCGACCGCGCTGCGCTCGGCGGCGGCGATCTTGTCTTCTGCCATCCGCTGACGCCGGGCAACTATCGCCGCGCCATCTTCCTCCGCCTTGGCAAGGATGCCGTCAGCTTCCTTGCGCGCGGTATCGAGCATCGCCGCTGCGTCCTTTTCGGCATTGGCGATCTTAGTCTGGTATTCCTGCCGCAGCGCTTCTGCCTCGGCGCGCAATTGCCTCGCTTCGTCGAGCTGCTGACGGATGGCGGCAATTTTATTGTCGAGCCCGCCGACAACCATCTGCGGCACCTTCTTCCACAGCATGATGGCGATCAGCACCGCCATCGCCAGCGCCACAACCTGGAACGGGGCGAGCCCCCACAATTCCGGCTGCGGATGCGCTGCGCCATGCGGCTGTTCGACCGTCGCAACCGTGCCGGCAGCGGGCGCGGTATGGCCCATCGCCGCCTGATCGTCCGGCGCTCCGGTGCCGACGGTGGTGGTAGTCGTGGCTTCAGCCATGATGCATCGCTTCCTTTACGGCCGCCTGCGCCTGAGCCGCCGGAACTTGCACACCGGCCAGCCGATGGACGATGTCCTGCGCGGCCTCAGCAGCGACCGTCTCGATTTCGGACAGCGCCTGGTCGCGCGATGCGCCGATGCGCGCATCGGCATCGGCAAGTTGCGCGTCGAAACGGGTCTGCGCCTCGCTCAGGCGCGTCTCGTTACGGCGCCCGGCTTCGGCCTTGGCTTCGGCCACCAGTGCCTGGGCGTTGGCGCGGCTTGCGTTTTCCCGCAGCCGCCAGGCTTCTTCCTCGCGATCGGCCTGCTCGCGCGCGGCCTGCGCGGCAGCAAGGTCGGACGCGATCTGCGTATCGCGCTGACTTACAGTATCGACCACCTTGGGCACCATGCCTCTGCCGACGATGAAGAACAGCGCGCCGAAAATCAGCAGCAGCCAGAAGATCTGGCTGGAATAGGTTTCGGCGAGTTGGGCTATCTGAGGCATCGGTGGTTACATCCAGCGACAATGTCGGCGGGCCGGCGAGTGTCCCCGCCGGCCCGGTACAATCAGGCGACGAAGATCAGGATCATCGCGACGACGAAGGCGAGCAGGCCGAGAAGTTCGGCAGCCGCGAAGCCGATGAACAGACGGCCCTGCTGGCCATCGGCCGCACCCGGGTTGCGCAGTGCGCTTTCGAGGAACGAGCCGAAAACGTTGCCGACGCCGATCGCCGCCATGCCTGCACCAATGGCCGCGAGACCGGCCCCAACCAGCTTGGCTGCTTCAGTTTCCATTGTCAGAACTCCTTGGATTAAATCGTTGAAAACAAATCAGTGAAGGTTCTCGGCGTCGTTGATATACAGCGACGTCAGAAGCGCGAAGACATAGGCCTGAATGGCCGAAACCAGCAGCTCGAGCGCGCAGATCGCGATCATCAGCACGAAGCTGGGAATGCCGACCATCACCCCGAAGCCGGGGCCCGCATTGGTGCCGTCGATGACGAAGCTCGACAGCACTTCGAGCAGCACGTGACCGGCCATCATCGCCACGAACAGTCGCAGCGCGAGGCTGAACGGACGCACCAGGAAGCTGACCAGCTCGATGATGAAGATCAGCGGGATCATCGGCAGCGGCGTGCCGTGCGGCACGAACAGCGAGAAGAAATGCAGCCCGTGCTTCTTGAAGCCGACGATCAGCACGATGGCGAACGAGATGATCGCCAAGATGCCCGTCACGGTGAAGTGGCTGGTGAAGGTGAACGGA
Source organism: Qipengyuania sp. YIM B01966 (assembly GCF_016461955.1). Taxonomy (GTDB): domain Bacteria; phylum Pseudomonadota; class Alphaproteobacteria; order Sphingomonadales; family Sphingomonadaceae; genus QFOP01. The sequence goes on from NZ_JADMNM010000003.1 coordinate 114,182, forward strand.
TGCACCCCGACCACGCCCAGCGGCAGCAGGCCGAGCAGATTGGCGAACAGGATGAACATGAACAGCGTGAACACGTAAGGCAGATATTTCCGCCCTTCGGCGCCGATATTGGCCTGCAGCATATCGTCGATGAAGCCGGTGAAGGTCTCCACCGCCATCTGCCACCGGCCGGGCACCATTTGCCGCTTCATCCCGCCGGCGACGAACAGCGTCAGAACCACCGCGGTGATCAGCATCCACAGCGCGCTGTTGGTGAAGGCGATATTATAGCCAGCAATCTCCCAGTTCGCCGTGCCGCCAAGCGGCTCGATCGAGAACTGGTGCATCGGGTCGACTTTGGCCTGTTCTGCCACGCGCGAAATCCTGTGCCCTGCTGATGGCCGAAAAGATCGAAACCGGCGGGCCTTAGCCCTGATCGGATCCCGTTTTCGCCATCCGGAAAATGTTTCTGAAAGCGACCACGATCCCGAGGGCGAGGCCAACCAACAGGCCCCACGGGTTCGTATCGGTCAGGTAGCCAACGGCATACCCGACCGCAGAACCACCGAGAAGCCCACCCAGAAGATCCGACAGCACCCGGTTGCCGCTGCGGTAATTCGCATCGGAACCTGTGACCTGCGGCCGGTTGCGCTGCTCTTCACGCTCGCGGGCGGCACCGAGCCGCGCTTCGAGCGCGTCGATCCGCGCATCTTCGGCAATGGGTTCCCGTGCGGGCCTGTCGTCGCTCATGCCGTGCTCCTCGAAGGGGGTGCCTTAGGGGATTGCCCGGCAAGGGCAAGACCTGCCCGCCAAGGGCGCGGCCCCCTTAGGCGGGGGGCACAGGCGAGTCAACCGCTCGCACCTGCACAATCGGGGCGCGATCGGCGCTTGTCAGCCGCGCCTCTAGACGTGATGGAGGCAGCATGGCGAGCCACACAGAGAGAACCCCTGGGCGCACCAGGCCAGCCCATGGCGGGCACGGCCACCGCGAGCGGCTGCGCGCCCGGCTGCTGGGCGGCGGTGCCGAGGCGCTGGCCGATTACGAGGTCCTCGAATATCTGCTGTTCGCCGGCATCCGTCAGGGCGACACCAAGCCCGTCGCCAAGGCGCTGCTGGCGCAGTTCGGTTCGCTCGCCGGCGTGCTCAATGCCGATCCGCGCGCGCTGACGCAGGTCAAGGGTGTGGGCGAGACGACCGCGGCGGGCCTCCATTGCGTAGCGCTGGCCGCCCGGCGGATGGCCCGCAGCGAAGTGCGCCAGGCACCCGTGCTGGGGAGCTGGCAGGCGCTGCTCGATTACCTCACCATTGATATGGCGCATCTGACCGTCGAGCGCGTGCGCGTGCTCTATCTCAACGCGCAGAACCATCTGATCCTTGACCATCATGTGGGCGACGGTTCGGTCGACGAGGCTGCGATCCATCCGCGCGAGGTGATCCGCAAGGCGCTCGACATCGGCGCCACCGCGCTGATCCTCGTCCACAACCATCCGAGCGGCAATCCCGAACCCAGCCGCGCCGACATCCAGATCACACAGCGCATCGCCGAGGCTGGCCGCCTGCTGGGCGTGACCGTGCACGACCACGTCATCGTCGGCCGCGGCGCGCACACCTCGCTCCGGGCCAAGGGGTTGCTCTAGCGTCCTCCCCCGCCTAGCCGCGCAGCGCAGCGCAGCCCACAACCGGAGTCGAACATGGTCCCCCGTTACGCCCGCCCCGCGATGACCGCCATCTGGGAGCCCGAGGCGCGCTATCGCATCTGGTTCGAGATCGAGGCCCATGCGACGCAGAAGCTGGGCGAACTGGGCGTGGTGCCGGCCAGGGCCGCACAGGCGCTGTGGGACTGGTGGCAGACCGATCCCGTGATTGACGTCGCAGCGATCGACGCGATCGAGGCGGTGACCAAGCACGACGTGATCGCCTTCCTCACCTGGGTTGCCGAACAGGTGGGCGATGAAGCGCGGTTCATGCATCAGGGCATGACCAGTTCCGACGTGCTCGACACCACGCTATCAGTGCAGCTGGCGCGGGCGAGCGATCTGTTGCTCGAAGATCTCGACGCATTGCTTGCCGCGATCCGCCGGCGGGCGGAGGAGCATAAATATACTCCGACGATCGGGCGCAGCCACGGCATTCATGCGGAACCCGTCACATTCGGGCTGAAACTGGCGCAGGCCTATGCCGAATTCGACCGCTGCCGCGCGCGGCTGGTCGCGGCGCGGGCGGAAATCGCCACCGCGGCGGTGTCGGGCGCGGTCGGTACGTTCGCCAATGTCGATCCGGCGGTCGAGGCCTACGTTGCCGAGCAGATGGGCCTCGCCATCGAACCCGTCTCCACCCAGGTCATCCCGCGCGACCGGCACGCGATGTATTTTGCCACGCTGGCGGTGATCGCCGGTTCGATCGAGCGGCTGGCGGTCGAAATCCGCCATCTCCAGCGGACCGAGGTGCTTGAGGCGGAGGAATATTTCTCGCCCGGCCAGAAGGGTTCGAGCGCGATGCCGCACAAGCGCAACCCGGTGCTGACCGAGAACCTCACCGGCCTTGCCCGGATGGTCCGCGCATATGCGCTGCCTGCGCTGGAGAATGTCGCGCTGTGGCACGAACGCGATATCAGCCATTCCAGCGTCGAGCGGTTCATCGGCCCCGATGCGACGATAACGCTTGATTTCGCGCTGGCGCGGCTGACCTCGGTGGTCGACAAGCTGGTGGTCTATCCGGCGCGGATGCAGGCCAATCTCGACCGGATGGGCGGCCTCGTCCATTCGCAGCGCGTGCTGCTGGCGCTGACTCAGGCGGGCGTCAGCCGCGAGGATGCCTACCGGCTGGTGCAGCGTAATGCGATGAAGGTCTGGGAATCGGACGGCGCGCTGTCGCTGCTCGATCTGCTCAAGGCCGATGGCGAAGTCACAGCCGCGCTGCCGCCAGCCACGCTGGAAGAGAAGTTCGACCTCGATTACCATTACAAGCACGTCGACACGATTTTCGACCGCGTGTTCGGCTGACCGCTTGCCAGCCCGGCCCGGCCGCTTAAAACCGCATTGCAGCAAGCAGGGGATTGGCCATGCAGTTTATCCGCACCCTTATCTGGGTTCTCATTCTGGTGGCCTTGCTGCTGTTCTCGTTCTTCAACTGGCAGCCGGTCGAGGTGGTCATCTGGGACAATCTGGTGTGGAACACCAAGCTGCCCGTGCTGGTGATCGTCTCGTTCCTAGCCGGCCTTGTCCCGATGTGGCTGATCCAGCGCGGGTCGAGCTGGAAGCTGCAGCGCCGCATCCGGTCGCTGGAAACCGCCGCCCAGCATAATGCCGCCGCCGCCAGCTATGCCGAAACCCGCGTGGCCGAGCCCGCGCTCGCCGATCCGCGCTATCCATGACGAGCCCGGTCTATCTCGCGCTCGACCTGCCGCAGCTCGATCAGGCGACGGACCTCGCCCGGCGGGTGGGCGAGCATATTGGCGGGGTGAAGCTCGGCCTTGAATTCTTCTGCGCGCACGGCCAGCACGGGGTGCATGAGATCGCCTCGCTGGGGCTGCCGATCTTCCTCGACCTCAAGCTGCACGACATCCCCAATACGGTCGCCGGCGCGATGCAGGCGATCAACCGGCTGGAGCCGGCGATTGTCACCGTTCATGCCAGCGGTGGGCGGGCAATGATGGAAGACGCCAAGGCGGCCGCGAGCGAGCGGACCAGGGTGGTGGCGGTTACCATGCTCACCAGCCTCGACCAGCGCGACCTTGCCCGCACCGGCATTGCTGGCAGCGCGCACGATCAGGTGCTGCGGCTGGCGGAACTCGCGCAGACGGCCGGGCTCGACGGGATTGTCTGTTCGGGGCACGAGGTCGGCGCGGTCCACCGCCAGTGGAAAGACGGCTTCTTCGTCGTCCCCGGCCTGCGCCCGGCGGGCAAATCCACCGCCGACCAGAAGCGCACCGTCACCCCCCGGCAGGCGCGCGATGACGGTGCGAGCGTGCTGGTGATCGGCCGGCCGATCAGTCGGGCGGACGATCCGGTCGCCGCCGCCCGCGCGATCGAGGCGACGCTTTGACCGCAATCGCCCGCGCCGGATTGGACGATCTGGCTGCACTCAAGACCCTGATCGAAAGCGCCTATCGCGGCAACAGCGCCCGGCGCGGCTGGAACCACGAAGCGGACCTGCTCGATGATGAGCGGATCACCGAAGACGAGTTGCGCGAGGCGTTGACCGATCCCGCCAGCGCGATGCTGATCGCACGAGCCGGGGGCGCGCTGGCCGGCTGCGTGCTGGTGCGCCGGTTGAACGATACCCTCGGCTATCTCGGCACGCTGTGCGTCGATCCGCTGTGTCAGTCAGGCGGTTTGGGCCGCCAGTTGCTCGATGCGGCGGAGGATCACGCCACCAGCCTCGGCTGCACGCGGATGGAAATGACCGTGATCATATGCCGCGATGAACTGATCGGCTGGTATGGTCGGCGCGGATATCTCCCCACCGGGGAAACGCGCCCGTTCCCGACCCCCGGCCTAGCGATTCATTTCTTGGTCCTTGAGAAAACTTGGTAGCGGGCTGATGGCGCCGAAGATCAAGATTTGCGGCATCACCGAAGCCGCCGGGCTGGAGGCGGCGATTGCCGCGCGGGCTGATTATGTCGGGCTGGTGTTCCATGCCCCCTCGCCCCGCCACCTCGCGCTGGGCGCGGCCGCCGGGCTGGCGACGCAGGCGCGCGGGCGGATTGCCGTGGTCGCGCTGCTGGTCGATCCGGCTGACGACGCGCTGGCCGAGGTGGTTGCTGCTGTCCGGCCCGACATCGTGCAACTGCACGGCGCCGAGACGCCGGAGCGGGTGGCTGCGGTCCGCAGCCGGCTTGGCCTCCCTGTCTGGAAAGCGCATCCCGTCGCCGGCCCGGACGATCTCGACCGCGCGCGCCAGTGGCAGGGCGTGGCGGACCTTGTGCTGCTTGACGCGAAGACGCCCAAGGGCGCGCTGCCGGGCGGGATGGGCCTGCGCTTCGACTGGCAGATGCTCGCCGGCCGCCGCCTGCCGTTTGCTTGGGGGCTGGCAGGCGGGCTCGACCCGGCCAATGTCGCCGAGGCGATCGCGCTGACGGCTGCGCCGCTGGTCGATACGTCGAGCGGGGTCGAACGCGCGCCCGGCGGCAAGACCGCGGACCTGATTTCCGCTTTCTGTAGCGCCGCGCGAAGCTAAGCTTGGTGGACTTGGCGCGGCCCCTCTGCCAAGCCTGCCGCCGATGAACGCCCCCAATTCCGACCGCACCATGCCCCCCGCGAAAGTGAACAGCTTTCGCAACCAACCGGACTCGCGCGGCCATTTCGGCGATTACGGCGGCCGCTATGTCGCCGAGACGCTGATGCCGCTGGTGCTCGACCTGGAGCGCGAATATCGCGCCGCACAGGCCGACCCCGCGTTCCAGGCCGAGTTCGACGATCTGCTCGAACATTATGTCGGCCGACCGAGCCCGCTCTATTTCGCAGAGCGGCTAACGGAAGCCCTCGGCGGTGCGCAGGTGTGGTTCAAGCGCGACGAGCTGAACCATACCGGCGCACACAAGATAAATAATTGCATCGGCCAGATCCTCCTGGCGATCCGCATGGGCAAGACGCGGATCATTGCCGAAACCGGCGCCGGCCAGCACGGCGTCGCCACCGCCACCGTCTGCGCACGGTTCGGCCTTCCCTGCGTAATCTATATGGGCGCGACCGACGTTGCCCGCCAGCAACCCAACGTGTTCCGCATGAAGCTGCTGGGGGCGGAGGTGGTCCCCGTCACCAGCGGAGCGGCGACGCTGAAGGATGCAATGAACGAAGGGCTGCGCGACTGGGTCGCGAACGTCCACGACACCTTCTACATCATCGGCACCGCCGCCGGCCCGCATCCCTACCCCGAGCTGGTGCGCGATTTTCAGAGCGTTATCGGCAAGGAGGCGCGCGCGCAGATGCTGGCCCGCACCGGCCGCCTGCCCGATCTGCTGGTGGCGGCGATCGGCGGCGGCTCCAACGCGCTCGGCCTGTTCCACCCGTTCCTCGACGATGCAGACGTCAAGATGCTCGGGGTCGAGGCGGCGGGGTATGGTCTCGATGGCGACCAGCACGCGGCGAGCCTGCTCGGCGGCTTCCCCGGCGTACTGCACGGCAACAAGACCTATCTGTTGCAGGACGAGGACGGCCAGATCACCGAGGGCCACTCGATCAGCGCGGGCCTCGACTATCCCGGCATCGGCCCCGAGCACGCCTGGCTCAAGGACATGGGCCGTGTCGAATACACCGCCGTCACCGACGACGAGGCTTTGGACGCCTTCCAGCTCCTCTGCCGCACCGAGGGAATCATCCCCGCGCTCGAACCCAGCCACGCGATCGCCGCGGTCGCCAAGCGTGCAAAGGAAATGGACCGCGACCAGATCATCCTCGCCAACCTGTGCGGGCGTGGCGACAAGGACATCTTCACCGTGGCCGAGAAGCTGGGAGTGGAGATGTGAACTGCGTATCCCCTAGCGCTCATCCACCCGTCATCCCGGGCTTGACCTGGGATTCCGCTTCATCGCTGGGCGGCAAACAGAAAAGCCTGACCCCGGATCAAGTCCGCGGTGACTATGGGCAGGCGATGGGAAACCGCATTGACTAACCGCCTCTCCACCACCTTCGCCAAGCCCCACCCTGCCCTCGTCTGCTTCATCACCGCTGGCGACGGCGACACTGCGGCCAATCTCGACGCGCTGGTCGCGGGCGGCGCGGATGTGATCGAGCTGGGCATGCCGTTCACCGATCCGATGGCCGATGGGCCGGCGATCCAGAACGCGAATATCCGCAGCCTTGGCGCGGGTACGACCACCGCCACGATCTTCGCGCTCGCCAGCGCCTTCCGCGCGCGGCACCCTGACGTGCCGCTGGTCCTGATGGGCTATGCCAACCCGATGGTGCGGCGCGGGCCGGAATGGTTCGCGCAAGCATGCGCGGCCGCCGGGATCGACGGGGTGATCTGCGTCGACATTCCGCCCGAGGAGGATGACGCGCTCGGCCCGCACTTGCGCGCGCGCGGGATTGCGCCGATCCGGCTGGCCACCCCGACCACCGATGCGGCGCGGCTGCCGGCGGTGCTCGATGGTTCGGCGGGGTTCCTCTATTACGTCTCGGTCGCCGGGATTACCGGCAAGCAACAGGCCGACATCGCCTCGATCGAAACCAATGTGACCCGCATCAAGCAATCGACCGATCTGCCGGTTGCGGTCGGCTTCGGGGTCCGCACGCCGGAACAGGCGGCAGGAATCGCCAAAGTCGCCGACGGGGTGGTGGTCGGCAGCGCGCTAATCGACCTTGTGGCCGAGCATGGAGCCAACGCCGCGCCGCATATCGAGGTGCTGACCCGCAGCTTGGCCGATGCAGTCCATTCAGCTAGGGGCAGCGCATGAGCTGGCTCAACCGCGTCCGCAATTCGCTGCCCTTCCTCCCCAAGCGCACGACGACCGACAATCTGTGGGTCAAATGCCCCGGTTGCCAGGAAATGGTCTTCGCCAAGGAATACGAGGACAACCTGGCCGTCTGCCCGCGCTGCGACCATCACGGGCGGATCGATGCCGATACGCGGCTGGCGCAGATCCTCGACGAAGGTTTTGACCTGCTGGCCACACCCAAGGTGGCTGAAGACCCGCTCAAATTCCGCGATTCGAAGAAATATGCCGACCGGCTGAAACAGGCCCGCGCCAAATCACCGCATAGCGATGCGTTTCAGGTAGGCAGCGGCACGATTGACGGGCGCGCGGCGGTGGTCGGGGTGCAGGATTTCTCGTTCATGGGCGGCAGCATGGGCATGGCGGTGGGCAGCGCCTTCGTCGCCGGGGCCGAAGCCGCGCTGGAACGGCGCTGCGCTTATATTGTGGTGACTGCGGCGGGCGGCGCGCGGATGCAGGAGGGAATCCTCAGTCTGATGCAGATGCCGCGCGCGACCGTGATGACGCGCCGTCTGAAAGATGCGGGCCTGCCCTATATCGTCGTGCTGACCGACCCGACCACGGGCGGGGTCACCGCCAGCTATGCGATGCTGGGCGATGTGCAAATTGCCGAGCCCGGCGCGCTGATCGGCTTTGCCGGCCAGCGGGTGATCCAGGATACGATCCGCGAAAAGCTGCCCGAAGGGTTCCAGCGGGCGGAATATCTGCACAAGCATGGCATGGTCGATATGGTGGTGCCGCGCGGGGCGCTGAAGCGCACGCTGGCGCAATTGCTCGACTATCTGCAACCGCGCGCCGTCGCCGCCTGACGCCAGCGCGTCATGCGCGATTTCGCCCGGTCCGACGATGAAGCGGTGCAGGCCCAGCTTGACCGGCTGGCGACGATGCGCGTGCCCGAGGGGCGGTTGGGGCTCGACACAATCCGCACGCTGCTGGCCCGGCTGGGCGACCCGCACGAATGCCTGCCGCCCGTGTTTCACGTCGCCGGGACCAATGGCAAAGGTTCGACCTGCGCTTTCCTGCGCGCCATGCTGGAAGCGGCGGGCTACCGGGTCCATGTCGCCGCCAGCCCGCATCTGGTGCGCTACAACGAACGCATCCGGCTTGCCGGGCGGCTGATCGAAGATGCCGTTCTCGCCCCGCTGCTGGCTGAGGTGATCGACGCGGTCGAGGGTACCGGCGCGAGCTTTTTCGAAGCGACCATTGCGGCGAGCTTCCTTGCCTTCAGCCGCGTGCCGGCCGATGCCTGCGTGGTCGAGGTCGGGCTCGGCGGACGGCTCGATGCGACCAATGTAATGGCCCGGCCGGCCGTGTGCGGAATTGCCAGCCTGGGCATCGATCACGAACGCTTCCTGCTCGCGCCCGAGGCTGGCACGCCTGATCACCCGATGGCGCGGATCGCGTTCGAAAAAGCCGGCATTGCCAAGGCCGGGGTGCCGCTGGTGACGCAAGCCTATGGCCCCGAGGCGAGCGAGGAGATCGCGCGGCTGGCGGCCCGGCTCGGCGCTGAATTGCACGCACGCGGCGATGATTGGGATGCAACCACGTTACCCGACGCGCTCGAATATTGCGACGCGCAAGGCCGCCTCGCCATGGCGCTGCCAGCCCTCAAAGGGGCGCACCAGGCAGATAACGCGGCACTCGCCATCGCCATGTTGCGCCACCAGAGCGCGCTGGTGGTTTCCCCCTCAGCGATGGAAGCCGGCCCCGCCGCCGCGCGCTGGCCGGCGCGGTTGCAGCGTCTGGGGCCGGGGCCGCTAACCGATCGGTTTCCCGCCCGCAGCTTCTGGCTCGATGGCGGGCACAACCCCGATGCGGGCGCGGCGCTGGGGCGGCATTTCGCGGGGCAGCGGCTGCATCTGATCATCGGCATGATCGCCGGGAAAGACCCGGCCGCGCTGCTCGGCCCGCTCGCCGGGCAGCTTGCCAGCATTATCGCGATGCCGGTACCGGGGCATGAGCATCACCCTGCCGCCGCCTTTCGCGGGGCGCGGGCGGCGGGCGATATTTTCGAGGCGGTGGCGATGCTGCCAGATGACGGGTTGCCGGTTCTGATCGCCGGCTCGCTTTACCTCGCCGGCGCGGTGCTGCGCGCCAATGGGGAGCTTCCGGACTAGGCCGTCGCCGCGCTTTCCGGTGCGACCACGCCCGCGGCCCGCTCGCCCGCGCGGCGCTGGCGCCACCATTCCAGCAGGCACAGCACCACCGCGATGCCGCCAATATAGGTGACGAACCAGAACACCTCGAAATAGCCCTGTTCCTCGATCATCTGGCCGAGCGCGCCGCGCCCCAGCGTGCCGACCAGCAGCGTGAGCGAGGCGAGCAACGAATATTGCACCGCACTATATCCCTTGGCGACAATCGAGGAGAGCCAGGCGACATAGGCCGCGCTGGCAATGCCCACGGCGAGGTTTTCCAGCCCGATAGTGAGCATTAGCCGAGCGAGTTTCTCGGTCCCGCCAAATTGCGTCACCGCCCAGGCAAATCCCGTGGCGCGGCTGGCGGCGTCCATTGTCGCACCGCCAATGGCGAGATCGGCGTAGAGCAGGTTCGTAACCGCCGCGAGGATCGCGCCCAGCGTCAGCGTCGCCATGCGGCCGATCGCGGTCAGCAGATAGCCGCCGAGCGCCAGCCCGAGAATGATCGCGCCCACGCCGAAGAACTTCGACGCCAGCGCCACCTCGTCCTTCGAATATTGCAGCTCGCCCAGATAGAACGGGTAGGCGAACGTGCCCCAGATCGAATCCGAGATGCGGTAGGTCAGCACCAGCGCCAGGATCAGCACCAGCGACCAGCCCATCCGGCCGACAAATTCGACCAGCGGCAGCACCAGTGCGCGGTAGAGGTGGTCGAGCGCGAAGCCGCCGACAGTCGCCAGCGGCGCATCGGCGGTGAGCAGATTGCGCCCCTGCCTCTTCTGGCTGGCCAGCCAGCCCGCCACCAGCGCCGGCAGCACGACGGTGGCGATCACGATCAGCGGCCCCCAAGTGGCGATGAACTCGGTCGGATCGGGGCGGTTTTGGGGGATCGCAGTCATCGAGCGGACCATGAAGGTAATCACCACCGCCAGCGCGCCGGCCCACAGCACGCCGACAATTCCAAGCGCGGTCGCCCGCACCCGCGGGGTCAATTCGCCCGTCCGGCGCAGCGCGAGCATCTCGTCAACCTGTTCGGCGGTCGGGCCGCTGGCGTCGGCATCGGGGGCGAACAGGCCGGCAATGCCGATGGCGAGCAGGATCCCGCCCATCACCATATAGGTCTGCGGCCAGCCGATCCGCTCGGCCATGATCAGCCCCAGCGCGCCCCCCACGAGCGAAGCGAGGCGGAACCCCGCCTGCGTCACTGTCGAGAGAATGTCGATGGTCGCTTCCTCGTCCGCGATGTCGATGCGCCAGGCGTTGATGACGATGTCCTGCGTCGCCGAGGCGAAAGCGCCAATCGCGGCGAGCAGCGAGAACAGGCCCAATTGCGAACGCGGATCGAGCGCGGCCATCGTTAGCAGCACGATCCCCAGCACGACCTGCGCCAGCACGATCCATTGCTTGCGCTTGCCCAGCCGCCGCAGCGCCGGCAGGTCCAGCCGGTCAAGCAGCGGCGACCACAGAAACTGGAACGCATAGGCGAGCCCGATCAGCGAAAACACGCCCATTGTTTCGAGATCGACCCCGGCGTCGGTCAGCCAGGCATACAGCGTGCCGAGAAACAGCGCGAAAGGCAGCCCGCTGGCAAAACCGAACAGCGCCATGAACCCGGTCTTGCGGTTGCGCAGCGCCCGCAAAACCACGCGCCAACCCGGCTTCTTCGCTGCTGCCGCTGCCGCCATGCCATCCCTTCCCGTCACAATCTTTTCGTGCGACACCTAGCCGCAGAGGACGGCGATAGGGAAGCGCGATGAACCGGGCTGAAACGAAAGATCGTGGACAGCGCCCGACACCGGGGCAGGTCGCGCTGGCCGAGGCGATCCGTAATTATCAGGGCGATGCGCAACGCGCGATCGCCCATGTTCCCGCCACGCTCTATACCGACCCCGCGCATTGGCAGCGCGAACGCCATGCGCTGTTTTGCCGCCTGCCGCAGGTGATCGCCCCTTCGGCGCTGCTGTCCGAACCGGGCGTGGCGGTGCCGCACGATGCCACCGGCCGCCCGCTGCTGCTGACCCGCGATGCCGAGGGCGCGGCGCACGTCTTCCTCAATGTCTGCCGCCACCGCGGCACACGGCTGGTCCAGGGGACCGAGCCGGTGTGCGCCAAGCGGCTGGTCTGCCCCTACCACGCCTGGACCTACCGGCTTGACGGGGCGCTGCTGGCTTTGCCGAGGCCCGACACCTTTCCGGGCCTCGACAAGGGCGAACATGGCCTCATCGAACTGCCTTCGTGCGAGGCGGGCGGCGTGATCTGGTTCGCCCCGCCCGGCGCGCCCGAACCCGATTTTCATGATGCCCGCACGCTGGGCGAGGATTTCTCCGCCTTCGGCCTTGCTACCCATCATTTGTTCCGCCGCAAGCTGCATGATGTGGCGGCGAACTGGAAGCTGATCATGGATGCCTTCCTCGAAAGCTACCATGTCACGCGGCTCCACGCGGGTACGATCGGCCCGTTCTTCCGCGACGGGGTGACGGCGGGCGACACGATCGGGCCGCACCGCCGGTCGGCGGTCGGGCGGGCAGAGGAACTGGACGGGCTCGATCTGACCGACATGCCTGCGGTGCGCCGCGCCATCACCTATGCCTATCAACTGGTGCCGGCGACGATCATCGTGCCCAGCCCCGATTATGTGAACATCATGGTGCTGATGCCGCAGGCCCATGACCGCACGCTGGTCGAAGATTTCATGCTGATCCCCGAACCGCCCGCGACCGAGAAGGCCGAGGCGCATTGGGAGCGGAGCTGGTCGCTGCTCGACGGAGGGGTGTTCGCGGCGGAGGATTTCCGCGCTGCCGAACTCGGCCAGCAGGGGTTGGCGAGCGGCGCGGTGCCCGAACTGACGCTGGGCGCGCTCGAGCTGGGGATTGCCGAGTTTCACCGCACGCTCGAGGGCCTGCTGCGCACGGCCAATTAGGCTCGCCCTTATTCCCCCGCTTGTGTAGGGCGACGCCATGAACGAGGCCCCCAAAAACAACGGCGAGCGCCCCGAAGGCGACCGTATCGCCAAACTGCTCGCCCGCGCGGGCATCGCCAGCCGGCGCGAGGTGGAACGGATGATCGGCGAAGGGCGCGTGGCGATCGGTGGCAAGGTGCTCGACACACCGGCGACCATCCTCAAGAACCTCGCCGGCGTGACCGTGGACGGCAAGCCTGTCGCCAAGGCGGAAGCCGCGCGTCTGTTCGCGTTCCACAAGCCATCCGGGCTGCTCACCGCAGAGCGTGACCCCAAGGGGCGGCCGACGATCTACACCGCCTTGCGTAATGCGCTGCCGCGCGGGGCACCGCGGCTGATGCCGGTCGGCCGGCTCGACCTCAATACCGAGGGCCTGCTGCTGCTGACCAATGATGGTGAGCTGAAGCGGGCGATGGAATTGCCCGCCACCGGCGTTCCGCGCACTTACCGCGCGCGGACCTTTGGCGATGTCTCGCAGCGCCAGCTCGAAGATCTGATCGAAGGGGTGACGATCGAAGGTGTGCGCTACGGCCGGATCGATGCCGATCTTGAACGCCGGACGGGCCGCAATCAGTGGATCGTAATGACCATCACCGAAGGCAAGAACCGCGAAGTGCGCCGCGTGCTCGAACATCTTGGCCTGTCGGTTTCGCGGCTGATCCGCACGTCCTATGGCCCGTTCGAGCTGGGCGATCTCCAGCGCGGGGCAGCGGCGGAAATTCGCCAGGTCGATGTCGAACGCTTCCGCAAGCAGCTTGGCGCCAAGGGGCGCGGCCGCTGATGCGGGTGATTGCCGGGCAGTGGCGCGGGCGCAAGCTGGTGGCGCCCAAGGGCGACATCACCCGGCCCACTGCCGACCGGACCCGCGAAACACTGTTCAATATGCTGGTCAGTCGGCTGGGCAGTTTCGAAGGGCTGACGGTGGCCGACTTGTTCGCCGGGTCGGGGGCGCTGGGGATTGAGGCGCTATCGCGCGGGGCGGCAAGCTGCCTGTTCGTCGAGGAAGAGCGCCGCGCTGTCGAGGCTATCCGCGCTAACCTTGCCGCGCTGGGTGCGGCAGGCGCGGCGAATGTCCGGCAGGGTTCGGTGATGGCGCTGGGGCCCGCGGCACAGCCGCTCGACGTGCTGCTGCTTGATCCGCCCTATCGTACCGGCGCAGGCGCGGTGGCTCTCGACCGATTGCAGCGGTTGGGCTGGATCGGCCCCGCCAGCTGGGTCGCGCTCGAAACCGCCGGGGACGAAAAGTCGGAGATCAACGGCCTCGCGCTTGAAGCCGAGCGCAAAGTAGGAAAGGCCAGGTTGATGCTGTTCCGCGCCGAGCCAGCGACCGGTTGATGGCCCAGCGAAAAAGGGCGCCCTGCGCGGCGCCCTTCCCCCGGTTTGACCCGGTAATTAGCGGCGTTTGCCGCGCCGTTCGCTCGCAGGCTGACCCGGCCAATGCTGCAACGGACGGTTGCCGTAATTCAGCCCCGCCTCGCGCGGGTTGATGCAATTGTCGGTCTGGGTGCCCCGGCACGGCGGGTAGTTCCCATCTGCAGCGCGGGGCGCGGCGGGCAGCGCCTGTGCGGTTTCGGTGCGGCTATAAATGATGGTACCCGACGGCGTCTGCGTCATTGTGGTGGCGGCGTGCGCGGTGGGGCTGGCATGGGTCGACGGCTGCCCGTCCACCTGCGCCATGACAGCCGTCCAGGCGGCGGCGCGCTGATCGGGCGTCATCGCATAAAGCCGCTGGCGCTGTTCGGCGTTGAGCATCCACCAGCCGCGTTGCTGGTCCGGGGTGAGCGTCCAGTAATAGGTGCGGATTTCGGGCGTCCATGCGTCATACGCGGTGCGCTGCGGCGCTGGCCAGGAATCATAGGATGCCTGCTGTGTCGGCGTAAGAACGATCGTTTGGGCCGACGCGGCTGCGGGAAGAAAAGCGAGAGAAAGCGCAGTAGCGCCGGCAAGGAGGATCTTGTTCATGGTCAGAACTCCGATGGCTTTACCGGGCTGCTACGGGCGAGCTTGGGCGAAGTTCCCCGCCAGCAGCAGGGCGGGCTTGCTTTGGGATAAGGCGTTCCCTACCTGTTCGCGCTTAGCGATGGATCTGCCCGCCCCCACCCCTGACGTGCCCGACGGCCCGCTGCCGCCCTATGCCGCACGGCTCAACGCTCCGCAGCGCGAGGCGGTGCTGACGACCGAGGGGCCGGTGCTGATGCTCGCCGGCGCCGGAACGGGCAAGACCGCGGCGCTGACCGCGCGATTGGCGCATCTCATCGCCACACGGCGCGCTTGGCCGAGCGAAATCCTCTGCGTTACCTTTACCAACAAGGCGGCACGCGAAATGCGCGAGCGGGTCGGCCAACATATCGGGCCGGCGGTCGAAGGGATGCCGTGGCTCGGCACGTTCCACTCGGTCGCTGCCAAGATGCTCCGCCGCCATGCCGAACTGGTCGGCCTGCAAAGCAATTTCACCATCCTCGACACCGATGATCAACTGCGCGTGCTCAAGCAGCTGATCGTGGCCGATGGTCTGGATGAGAAGCGCTGGCCGGCTCGCCAGCTTGCCGGGCTGATTGACGGGTGGAAGAACCGTGGGCTCAATCCTGCCGATCTGAACGCCGCCGACAGCGAAGCTTATGCCAATGGGCGCGGACAGCATTTCTACGCGCTCTATCAGGAGCGGCTCAAGGCGCTGAACGCCTGCGATTTCGGCGATCTGCTGCTGCACGTGCTGAACATCTTCCGCACCCAGCGCGACGTGCTCGATCATTACCGGCAGCGGTTCAAATACATTTTGGTCGACGAATACCAGGATACCAACCAGGTCCAGTATCTCTGGCTGCGGCTGCTGGCGCAGGAGCGCAAGAACATCTGCGTGGTCGGCGATGATGATCAGTCGATCTATTCGTGGCGCGGCGCGGAGGTCGCCAATATCCTGCGGTTCGAGCGGGATTTTCCCGGCACCCACGTCGTCCGGCTGGAACAGAATTACCGCTCCACCCCCCACATCCTGGCCGCCGCCTCGGGACTGATTGCGGCCAATAGCGAAAGGCTGGGCAAAACGCTGTGGACCGAGTTCACCGGCGGCGACAAGGTCAAGACCATCGGTGTCTGGGACGGACCTGAGGAAGCCCGGCGGATCGGCGAGGAGATCGAGCGGCTGGAACGCGAAGGGGCGCCGCTCGATCAGGTCGCCATCCTCGTGCGCGCGCAATATCAGACGCGCGAGATCGAGGACCGCTTCATCCAGATCGGCCTCAATTATCGCATCATCGGCGGCTTCCGCTTCTACGAACGCGCCGAAATCCGCGATCTCCTGGCCTATCTGCGCGTCATCGCCCAACCGGCGGACGATCTCGCCTTCGAGCGCATCCACAATCAGCCCAAGCGGGGCCTCGGCGCCAAGACGCTCGAAAAGATGCACCAGCACGCGCACCGCACCGGCCTTCCGCTGGCGGCCGCCGCGCTGCAACTGGCCGACAGCGACGAGTTGCCTACCCGCGCGGCAGCGACGATTGCCGCGCTGATGCGCCAGTTCCTTCATTGGCGCGAACAGGCCGAGACATTGTCGCCCGCCGAGCTGTTACGCCTGGTGATCGACCAATCGGGTTACGAGACAATGCTGAAGGCCGAACGCAGCGCCGAATCTGCCGGCCGGCTGGAAAACCTTTCGGAACTCGCCCGCGCGATGGAAGAATACGCCACGTTGGCCGATTTCCTGGACCATGTCAGTCTGGTGATGGACAACGACGCGCGCGATGACGGCGAAAAGGTCACCATCATGACCATGCACGCGGCCAAGGGGCTCGAATTCGACCATGTCTTCCTGCCCGGCTGGGAAGAAGGCGTGTTCCCCAGCCAGCGGGCGCTTGATGAAGGGGGGCTCGCCAGTCTCGAGGAGGAGCGGCGGCTGGGCTATGTCGCCATCACCCGCGCGCGGCGCCGCTGCACCATCCTCCACGCGGCCAACCGCCGGATTTATGGCCAATGGACCAGCTCGATCCCCAGCCGGTTCATATCGGAATTGCCCGCCGATCATATCGAACAGGAAACCACCATGACCGGCGGGGCGAGCCTGTGGCGCGCCAATTGGAGCGAGACCGAAGACCCATTCGCCCATGTCGCGCGCGATCGGCCGGACCGCGCGCAAGCGCGCGGCCCGGGCTGGCAACGCGCGCTCGCGACGGGATATGAAACCCGCCCGGCCCGCGTGCCGGAAAACCACCGCAGCGCTGCCAGCTTCGCGGCCAAGGCGCGCACCGACATCGCCATTGGCCAGCGCGTCTTTCACGACAAGTTCGGCTATGGCACGGTAACGGACCAGGAAGGCAACAAGCTCGAAATCGCGTTCGAGCACGCCGGTACCAAGCGAGTCATCGACAGCTTCGTGAAACCCGTCTGAGCGAGGGAGCAAGACGGCGCGGGGGCGCGCGGATCGTCGATCCGGCGACAAATGCCAAGCTCAAGGTCTCGTTCTTCGGGCCCTTCTGGGGCGACTAGTGGGTTATTGACCGCGCCGACGATTATCGCTGGGCCATCGTCGGAGAAGGCTCAGGCCGATACCTCTGGCTGCTGCACCGCGAGGCAACCCCGGGCGAAGTCGAGTCCGCGCCCTGTACCAGCGGGCGACAGAGCTTGGCTACGACATGACGCAGGCCCGGCGCACCGCCCAGCCTTGAGCGTTATTCGGCCAGCGCGCTGTGGTCGAGGAAGCTGGGGCGCGGACCGTTCCACTCGCCGGGCGGGACCGGGGTCGTATCCTCGTCGCGCCACCGACGGCCTTCACCGCGCGGTTCCGATGGCGCGCGCATGGCCCGGCTGCGCGAGACGTCACGCCCCTCGTCACGCGGCGAGCGTGAGCGCGCCCGGCGCGGCTCCGAGGCAGGTTCGGCGGGATCGGCAGCGCGCTCGGCCGTCGCCTCTGCCGTTACTAGTTCAACGCGTACGTCGCCCTTGCCAAACACCGGAACCTCGGCGCCGGTCAGCTTTTCGACATTGGCGATCGCCTCGGCGTCTTCCTCAGCCACCAGCGTAAAGGCGCGCCCCTTTGCACCTGCCCGGCCGGTGCGGCCGATGCGGTGCACGTAATCGTCAGGGTGCCACGGCGTGTCGAAATTGAACACGTGGCTGACGCCCTTGATGTCGAGCCCGCGCGCGGCGACGTCGCTGGCGACGAGGATGTTGACCGCGCCCGACTTGAACCGGTCGAGTTCCTTGAGCCGGCTGGCCTGGTCCATGTCGCCATGGATTTCGCTTGAGGCGAAGCCGTGGCTCTGAAGGCTCTTGTTGAGCTCGCGCACCGTGGTCTTGCGATTGGCGAAGATGATCGCGGTCTCGACCAGGTCGTGGCGCAGCAGCCAGCGCAGCGTTTCGCGCTTCTGGCGTGCCTTCACCGGCACTTTGAAGGCGGTGATATCGGCATTGGTGGAGGCCGCGCGGCTGACCTCCACCCGCTTGGGATTGGTCAGGAACTTCTTCGCCAGCTTTTCGATCGGCGGGGGCATGGTGGCCGAAAACAGCATCGTCTGGCGCGTTTCGGGCAGTTTGGAGCAGATGAATTCGATATCGGGGATAAACCCCATGTCGAGCATCCGGTCCGCCTCGTCGATCACCAGCAGGTCGCAGCCATTGAGCAGGATCTTGCCGCGTTCGAACAGGTCCATCAGGCGGCCGGGCGTGGCAATCAGCACATCGACCCCGTCCGACAGCGCCTTGAGCTGGTCGCCCATCTGCACGCCGCCGATCAGCAGCGCCATCTTCAGATCGTGATGGACGCCGTACTTCTCGAAATTCTCGGCCACCTGCACCGCCAGTTCGCGGGTCGGTTCGAGGATCAGGCTGCGGGGCATCAGGGCGCGGCGGCGGCCCTGGGCGAGGATGTCGATCATCGGCAGCACGAAACTGGCGGTCTTGCCCGTGCCGGTCTGCGCGATCCCGATCAGATCCTTCATCATCAGCACAGGCGGGATGGCCTGCGCCTGAATCGGCGTCGGCTCGCTATACCCTGCGGTCTCCACCGCTTTCAGCAATTCGGGTGACAGGCCGAGATCGGCAAAGGTCATAAGTGTGGCAATGTCCGGATCATAAGGGCCAAAACGGCCGGAACGCTCGCCCGCAAGATCGCGGCGGGCAAGCGCGGCGCGCTTTGGCTGCGGATGCTGCCAAAGTCAAGAAAAGTCACTCGCCGGGCGAGGCGACCAACTGTCGGAGCGAACCCACCTCGCAGGTCGCCCCGGTCCGCGATTGCAGTTCGTCGCGGTCTGCGCACAGCATCCCGTCTTCTCTTCTTTCTACGTAGAAGCCGGAATAAAAATCCGCCGCGCGGCACCCGCGACTTAGCGCAGCAGTGACCAGACGTCGATCACGCAATCGCAAGAGCAGCCGGTTGCCCGCCACCGGGCGCACAGCGGTAATCGTGCTCACCGGCAGGCAGCGCCCCATGGGCCGTTCGAACAGGCGGACCTGCTGATCCGGACGCAACCCGTCATTGTTGAACGACGTGCGCGGCGCGGTGGCGGGGGCCACACGGATCATCACCCGATGTTCGATCCGCACCTGCTGCTGAACAGGCGTCTGCATCGCCTCCAGCGCAATCCACCCGGTAGCGGCGTGGCGAGAAGCGGCCGTCGGCTGCGCGGGAAGCGGGGCGGGTACCAGCTCGCTGTCCGACCGCGGAGCCTCCGACACCGTGGTGCCTGCAGGAAGCGGGACCAGCAATGCGAGAGGAGCCAGCAATGGCAGGAAAGGTGGCATCATGGACCATCGGCAGCGCCGCAAGGGGCGATCGGTGAGCGAGGCTTTAGCGCGTCGGTTTGAATGTTGCCTTAATCCCGCCGCCCCCGCATGAAGAGGCGGTGACAGCAGATTTCCTGATCGAACTTGAACGCCTGCTGGGCCGCCGCGGGCTGACGCACGATCCGGCGCTGACCGAGCCCTGGCTGACCGACTGGCGGGGCCGCTATCACGGGCGGGCCTTGGCGCTTGCCTCGCCGGCATCGACCGACGAGGTTGCGGCAACGGTCTCCCTGTGCGCGCGGCATGGCGTGCCGATCGTGCCGCAGGGCGGCAACAGCTCGATGTCCGGCGGGGCGACGCCCGATGCCAGCGGCACCGCCTTGCTGCTGTCGTTGCGCCGGCTCGACCCGATCGGGCCGGTGGAGGACGGGCAGGTGCGCTGCGGGGCCGGCGTGATCCTGCAAAACCTCCACGATGCAGCCGAGCGGCACGGCTTACGCTTTCCGTTAACGCTGGGCGGCAAAGGGTCGGCCACGGTGGGCGGCCTTATCGCCACCAATGCCGGCGGCACGCAGGTGCTGCGCCACGGCACGATGCGCGATCAGGTACTGGGGCTGGAGGCAGTGTTGGCCGATGGCAGCATCATCGACCTGATGAGCCCCCTGAAAAAGGACAATCGCGGCTTCGATTTGAAGCAGGTGCTGATCGGTTCGGAAGGCACGCTGGGGATCGTCACTGCGGCCACGCTGCGTCTTAAACCTCGCATAGCGGGGCGCAGCGTGATCTGGGCCGGGCTGGAGACGATCCACGATGCGCGGGCGCTGCTTCTCCTCGCGCAGCAACGGGCGGCCGCGGCGTTGGAAGGGTTCGAGGTGCTGCCCCGGCACTGCCTTGCCGCCGTCCTCAATTATCTGCCTGCGGCGCGCGAGCCGCTGGCCTGGGCGGCACCGTGGTATGCGTTGATCGAACTGGTGGCCGACAATGCCGACGATGCCGGGCGCCTGCCGGAACTGGCCGAAAGCCTGCTGGGCGAGGCGCTTGTCCGCGACCTGGTTCTCGATGCAACAATTGCCGCGAACGAAGCGCAGGCGGAGGCCTTGTGGCTGCTGCGCGATTCGATTTCCCCGGCAGAGCGCGCCATCGGCCCCGCGATGCAGCATGATATCTCGGTGCCCGTGGCGGACATGGCTGACTTCATCGCCGCGACCGTCCCGGCGGTCGAAGCGCGCTTTGCGGGCACCACCGCGCTCGCCTTCGGCCATCTGGGCGACGGCAATGTCCACTTCCACGTCCTCGCCCCGCCCGGAGCGGAGCGCGGCGCATGGGAGGAGAGCGTGGGCAAGCATATCAGCCGCTTCGTCCACGACGAGGTCACGGCCTGGCACGGCTCGATCAGCGCCGAACACGGTATCGGGCAGATGAAGCGCGCCGAACTGGCGCGGCTGGCCGATCCTGCGCGGCTGGCGATGATGCGGGCGATCAAGCAGGCACTCGACCCGCAAGGGCTGCTCAATCCGGGCAAACTGCTTTAACCGCCACCCCGGTTGCCAGCCGCCGCGCCTGTCCGTAAAGCGCGCCATTCGCCGCGCGGGCGAGCCTCGCGCGTCCAGATCATTTCTTGTCCCGGAGACCAGTCGATGGCCAGCGCGCCGCAGCCGAACCTGCCCTTGTTCTACAACGACCTGATGCCGCTCAACTCGCGCGACCACGCGAAATTCCGTAACCGGATGGTCGACAGCGCCAAGTGGCTGGCCGACCAGCACGCGATCCCGCTGACCGCCGACGAATTCGTCCAGGCGCAGCGCGATTTCCCGATTGTCTTTTCGGCCGGCGACAATCCGGTTCCGCTGGCGCTGATGGGCCTCAACGAAGGGGTCAACACCTTTGTCGACGCCGAAGGCAAGATCACCGATCCGGTCTATCTGCCCGCTTATGTCCGCCGCTATCCGTTCATGCTCGCCCGGCTCAATCCGCAGAGCGAGGAATTGTCGCTGTGCTTCGATCCGACGGCGGAATCGATCGGCGAGTATAGCGAGGGCGAGGCGCTGTTCGATGGCGACAAGCCGTCCGAAGCGACAAACGCGATCCTCGATTTCTGCCAGCGTTTCGAGGAGGCGGGCTTCCGCACCCGCAATTTCGTCGAGGCCCTCGTGCAGAACGAGCTGCTGATGGAAGGCGAAGTCGCGATCACGCGCGGCGACGATACGGACCGCCCGTACGTCTATCGCGGCTTCCAGATGGTCGATCAGGAGAAGCTCCAGGCGCTCCCCGATGCGACGATCGTTGAATGGCACAAGAACGGCTATCTCGCAGTGATCGCCGCGCATCTGTTCTCGCTCGACCGGATGCGGTTGATCTTCGGCCGCCAGGTCGAACAGGGCACCGCACCCAAGCCGGAAGACGCCACCGTACCTGCGACGAATTGAGCAGATTGCGCGGGCGCCGGTCTTGAAAATCGGCACCGCGTCCATATTTTGGGTCTGTCGGGCGGCCTCCCCCCTCACCGTCGCCTGACCGGAGCGCTTCGGCGCTCCGCCTCCCTGAACCTTGGCCACCTCGTGCTTCGCGCACGAGGTGGTTTTTTCTTGGCCGCCGCTATTCCGCCGCCAGAGGCAAGCGCCCGCCGCTTCCAAGCCGCGCCGTCTCCGCCGCCAGCGCGCGCGTAAATGAGGCCAGCACGCGCACCATCGCCGGAAACCGCGCCGACAGCTCGGTCAATTGCGGGTCGAGATAGGCGCTGCGGCATACCTCCAGTTGAAGGGCGTGGATACCACGACGCGGCGCCCCGTGGCGATCGAGCACATAGCCGCCCGCATAGGGACGGTTCAGCGCGGCGACGCGGCCCTGACCGGCCAGCAGCGCCAGCCCCGCATCGACGATGCCGCCGGCGCAGCTCGTCCCGAACCGGTCGCCCAATACGAACTCCGCCGCCGGCTCCTGCGCGTGGCCAGGTGTCAACGGCGGCATCGAATGCAGATCGAGCAGCAGCGCGGCCCCCCATTGGTCGCGAATCTGCTGCAGCGCACCGGTCAAGGCCCGATGATAGGGTTCGTGAACCTCCTGTATCCGCCGCTCCAACTCCACCATCGGCAGGGGCCCACGCCAGATTTCGCCGATACCCGCCAGCCGCCGTGGCACCAGCCCCAGCCCGCTGCGCGCGCGGCGATTGGCGAGCGAATGGCGCACCGGCTGGCCGGCACCGGCAATCATGCCCCAATCCACATCTTCGGGCGCGCGGTTGAGATCGATCAGTGCGCGCGGGGCATGGGCGACCAGCACCGGCGCGCCGGTTTGCGTCGCAATCTCGTGCCCCAGGCGGTCGGCCAACCGATCCTCCAGCTTGAGCGCGGTCAGTGCAGGCTCGCGCATCGCCGCGAGTAGCGCGGGAGAGTAGCTGCGGCCGGCATGGGGCACGGCAATCAGCACCGGCACGCGGGGCTCTGCTGGCATGCGCAGGCTGAAGGGTGCATTCTCCCCTACAGTCGTCCCGCCCACATCCCGTTCCGCGTTCACGCCTGCGTTAATGACGATAGCGTCCCTCTGTGTCAAAGCAGGGCACTGGCGCCGCGACCCAATGATTTCGGGCGAAAGCTTCGCTATAGGCACGCGCATGACGATTCCCGCCAGCAGCCGCCGCCGCATCCTCCTTGCCGAAGACGATGCAGCGATGCGCGCCTATCTCAGCCGCGCGCTTGAAGCGGCCGGCTATTCTGTCGTGGCGGTGGATCGCGGGACGGCCGCGATCCCGCATTTGCAGGTCGAGCGGTTCGACCTGCTGTTGTCCGACATCGTCATGCCCGAAATGGACGGGATCGAACTGGCGCAGCGGTGCCAGGAATTGAGCCCGACGACCAAGGTGATGTTCATCACCGGCTTTGCCGCCGTGTCGCTGCGCGCCAATCGCGAACAGCCGCAGGCCAAGGTGCTGTCCAAGCCGTTCCACTTGAAGGATCTGGTGATGGAGGTCGATCGCGCGCTGGCCGAGCCGCATTTCGCCCTCGGCTGAGGCGCGGCGAAACATCTCTTGCGCCGCCCGGTGCCCGGCGTTAAAGGGCGCGCCTGCCTCACGCGGCAGACCGAATGGTGTGGGCGTATAGCTCAGTGGTAGAGCACTATGTTGACATCGTAGGGGTCGCAAGTTCAATCCTTGCTACGCCCACCATTCCGCCCGCCGACGGGCCCTGATACCCGTCGCTGATACCGGCGGGTTTCGTTTATCCGGCGCGCTGCTTGAACTCCCTGTCCCTGCGCTCTAGGACCGCCGGCAATGCCGCCAAGGCACCCGCTCACCCGCAAGGCACAGGACCCGCATGAACAAGATCAAGGTGAAGAACCCCGTCGTCGAGCTTGATGGCGACGAGATGACCCGCATCATCTGGCAATGGATCCGCGAGCGGCTGATCCTGCCGTACCTCGACGTGGACCTGCGATATTACGACTTGTCGGTCGAGAAGCGCGACGAGACGGAGGACAAGATCACCGTCGAGGCGGCCAATGCGATCAAGGAACATGGCGTCGGCGTGAAATGCGCCACCATCACCCCTGATGAAGCGCGGGTCGAGGAGTTCAACCTCAAGTCGATGTGGAAGTCGCCCAATGGCACGATCCGCAACATCCTGGGCGGGGTGGTGTTCCGCGAACCGATCGTGATCGACAATGTGCCCCGGCTGGTGCCCGGCTGGACCGCGCCGATCGTGGTTGGTCGCCATGCCTTCGGCGATCAGTACCGCGCCACCGACACGCTGATCCCCGGCCCCGGCACGCTGCGGCTGGTGTTCGACGGCGAGGACGGCAAGACGATCGACCTCAAGGTGTTCGAATTCCCCAGCAGCGGCGTCGCCATGGCGATGTACAATCTTGACGATTCGATCCGCGATTTTGCCCGCGCCACCTTCAATTACGGGCTCGATCGCGGCTGGCCGGTCTACCTCTCGACCAAGAACACCATCCTCAAGGCCTATGACGGCCGCTTCAAGGACCTGTTTCAGGAGGTGTTCGACGCCGAGTTCAAGACCGCGTTCGAAGCGAAGAAGATCGTTTACGAACACCGCCTGATCGACGATCTGGTTGCCTCGGCGCTGAAGTGGAACGGCAAGTTCGTCTGGGCGTGCAAGAACTATGACGGCGACGTGCAGTCCGACATGGTCGCGCAAGGGTTCGGCAGCCTCGGCCTGATGACCAGCGTGCTGATGAGCCCCGACGGCAAGACGGTCGAAGCCGAGGCCGCGCATGGCACCGTCACCCGCCATTATCGACAGCATCAGCAGGGCAAGGCGACCAGCACCAACCCCATCGCCAGCATCTTCGCCTGGACCCGCGGCCTGATGTATCGCGGCAAGTTCGACGATACGCCCGACGTGGTGCGCTTTGCCGAAACGCTGGAACAGGTCTGCATCCGCACCGTCGAAAGCGGCAAGATGACCAAGGATCTCGCGCTGCTGATCGGCCCCGAACAGTCCTGGCTGACGACCGAGCAGTTCTTCGAAGCGATCGTCCAGAACCTCGAAACCGAGATGGCCGGCTGGCAGTAAAACAATAGCGGCCCATACCGTGGCTTCCGGTATGGGCCGCTCAATCTCTGGCGATGTGCGTCAGGCCGTCGGCCGACCGCAGCTCGCATCGGCGATCTGATCGATCGCCTCGCCCAGCGCGGTGTCGAACTGCGTATCGTCCATATCGGCACGGAGAACCTCGAGCAGCGCGCGGCTGAAGCTGGCGATCATGCCGTCGTTCTTCGCCAGTTCCCGGCAGGCATCCTCGCGCGAGTAACCGCCCGACAGCGCCACCACGCGCAGCACCTTGGGATGATCGACCAGCGGCTTGTAGAGGTTGGCCTCGGCCGGGATGGTCAACTTCAGCATCACCTGCTGGCCTTCGGGCACGCGCTCCAGCTCTTCGAGGAACGCCGCCAGCAGCAATCTTTCGGTTTCGGCGCGGTTCGCGCTCTTCAAGTCCACCTCGGGCTCGAGGATCGGCACCAACCCGTTGCCGAGGATCTGCAGCCCGAAATCCATCTGCTGACGCACCGCATCACGCACGCCCTGCGGGTTGGGTTCGGCCACGACCGAGCGCATCTTGGTGCCGAACACGCCCAGTTCCTTCGCGCGGGCACATTGCGCGTCGAGATCGGGGATGTCCTTCATCAGCTGCGCGCCATTGGCGGCCTCGTGCATCCCCTTGTCGACCTTGAGAAACGGCACCACGCCGCGTTCGGCCAGCTCCTGCGGGATCGGCTTGCCCTCGCGGTTGGTGCCTTCCATCGTGCGTTCAAACAGGATCGCACCGATCACCCGGCCATTGCCGAAGCTGGGCGCATCGACGATGCGGCAGCGCATCTCGTGAATCTTGGCGAACATTTCCTCATCGCCCGACCATGCGCTGTCCTCGACGCCATAGGCGCGCAGTGCCTTGGGGGTGGAGCCGCCGCTCTGGTCGAGCGCGGCGATGAAGCCTTCGCCATCACGAATGCGGGCGATCATCTGGTCGAAATTCATGAGGTCTGTTCCTGTGGCTTGGGAGAAGAAGTGGGGGCCGGGCCGACCTTGCGGATGATCCCGGTGAAAGACAGCGCCGGGCGGCCATCGGCGGTGATGATTCCGCGCGCAAACACCGTTTTGCCACCAGCGCGGGTCACTTCGCCGCGAGCTTCGACCAGAGCGCCGAGCGGCACGGCATCGAGGAAATCGCCGGCAAGGTTCATCGTCACCCCGCGCGACCCGGCCATTTCCTCTCGCGCGATGGTGAACAGCGCACTATCGGCAAAGGTGAGCAGGCAGCCGCCATGCATGAAGCCGGCGCCGTTCATGTGCCGCTGCTCGGCGCGGAAAGCGCAGAGCGGGCGGCCGTCGGCGTCGCTGGTTTCGTAAAACGGTCCGGATTGGGTTTCGAACGGATCGCCAACCCAGGTCTGCCACCCGGCGAATTCGCCCTCGGTGGCGGTGACAAGGCGCCCGCCACCGACCGACTCGTCCTCGCTCATGCCCGCAGCGCCTCCACGCCTGGCAGCGGCTTGCCCTCCATCCATTCGAGGAAGGCGCCGCCCGCCGTCGAGACATAGGAAAACTGGTCGGCCACGCCCGCATGGTTGAGCGCGGCAACCGTGTCGCCCCCGCCTGCCACCGAGATCAGCGAGCCGTCTTGCGTCAGCGCGGCGGCGATCCGGGCAAGCGCGACCGTGGCGGCATCGAACGGTTCGGTCTCGAACGCGCCCAGCGGCCCGTTCCATACCAGCGTGCGGCAGGTCTTGAGGACATCGCACAGCGCCTCGACCGCTTGGGGCCCGATATCGAGGATCATCTCGTCAGCGGCCACTTCGTGCACGTTCACCGTGCGCAGCGAGGCAGGGTTGGCGGCAAATTCCCTCGCCACCACGACGTCATAGGGCAGATGCACCGTGCAACCGGAGTGGTCCGCGCGGTCGAGGATGCGGTTGGCCGTATCGGTCAAATCGTGCTCGCACAGCGACTTGCCGACATCGACCCCGCGCGCGGCAAGGAAGGTGTTGGCCATGCCGCCGCCGATGATCAGATGCTGGACCCGCCCGACGAGGTTTTCCAGCACGTCGAGCTTGGTCGAAACCTTGGCCCCGCCAACCACCGCGGCGACCGGCGGCTGCGGCGTGCCGAGCGCGGCTTCGAGCGCGCGCAATTCGCGTTCCATCGCCCGGCCGGCATAGGCGGGCAGCAGATGGGCCAACCCCTCGGTGCTGGCATGGGCGCGGTGCGCGGCGGAGAAAGCGTCATTGACGTAGAAATCGCCATGCGCGGCGATCCCTTGCGCGAAGGCGGGATCGTTCGCTTCCTCGCCCGGCCAGAACCGGACATTGTCGAGCAGGCCGATATCGCCATTGCGCAGAATACCGATCGACTGTTCGACCACCGGGCCCATCACCTCGGGGATGAACATGATCTCGCGCCCCAGTACCCGTTCCAGATCGCCCTGCACCAGGCTGGTCGACATGGTCGAATGGCGCATCCCCTTCGGCCGGCCGAAATGGGCCAGCAGCAGCACCTTGGCACCGGCATCCGCCAGCTCGAGGATCGTCGGCGCGCTCGCCTCCACCCGCGTCACATCGGTGGCGCGGCCATCGGCCATCGGCAGATTGAGGTCGACGCGGACCAGCGCCACCTTGCCGGCGACATCGCCAAGATCGTCGAGCGTGCGGAAAGCGGCCATAAGGCTATCCTCGCTCAGAGGAAGCGGGCGACGACGCCGGCGGTGTCGATCATCCGGTTCGAGAAGCCCCATTCATTATCGTACCAGCTGACCACGCGGGCGAGCTTGCCTTCGAGCACAGCGGTTTCGAGGCTGTCCACCGTCGAGCTGGCCGGGTGATGGTTGAAATCGCTCGAAACCAGCGGCTGATCGGTGAAATCGAGCACGCCCTTCATCGGGCCATCGGCCGCTGCCTTGAGCGCATTGTTCAGTTCCTCGACCGTCGTGTCGCGGCCGGGCACGAAGGTCAGATCGACCAGGCTGACATTGGGCGTCGGCACCCGCACCGACGAGCCGTCGAGCTTGCCCTTCAACTCGGGCAGGACGAGGCCGACCGCGCGCGCCGCGCCGGTGGTGGTCGGAATCATATTCTGTGCCCCGCCGCGTGCGCGGCGCATATCGGAATGCATCTGGTCGAGCATCCGCTGGTCGTTGGTGTAGGAATGGATCGTGGTCATGAAACCGCGCTCGATTCCGACCAGATCGTGCAGCACCTTGGCCACCGGGGCGAGGCAGTTGGTGGTGCAGCTGGCGTTCGAAATCACCACATCGTCCGCGGTCAGCGTGTCGTGATTGACGCCATAGACTATGGTCTTCGACACGCCCGTCGCCGGGGCGGAGATAATCACCCGCTTGGCTCCCGCTGCCAGATGCGGGCGGCTGGCTTCGTCCGACTGGAAGAAGCCGGTGCATTCGAGCACGATATCCACCCCCTGCGCGGCGTGCGGCAGATTGCCCGGGTCGCGTTCGGACGTGACGGCGATATCGCGCCCGCCGACGGTCAGTTTGCCCTCACCCGCGGTGACCGTGCCGGGATAGCGGCCATGCGTGCTGTCATATTGGAACAGCAGTGCATTCGCCTTGGTGTCGGCCAGATCGTTGATCGACACGAGTTCGAGATCGTGATCGTCGCGTTCGAGAATGGCCCGCGCCACGAGGCGGCCAATGCGCCCGAAACCGTTGATCGCAACCTTGGTCGCCATGGTGAAAGCTCCTGCTTATGGGTTGAGTTTGTTGATGATCTGCGGAACAATAGCGTCCACAGTGAAGCCGAATTTGGCAAATAGCTGCTCGGCCGGGGCAGACGCACCGAAGCGGTCGAGGCCGATGGTCAGCCCGTCAGTGCCGACATAGCGTTCCCAACCCAGCGTCGAGCCCGCCTCGATTGACACCTTGAGTGCAGCCGCCGGCAACAGATCGCGGCGATAGCTCTCGTCCTGCGCAGCGAACAGTTCCATGCACGGCATCGATACGACATCGGTGCCGATGCCCTGCTCTTCAAGCGTGGCGGCGACGTCACAGGCGAGCGCCACTTCCGATCCCGTGGCGACCAGCACGACCTTGCGCGGCGCCCCCGCCGCGCGCAGGCGGTAAGCGCCCTTCGCGCTCAGCATCCCGGCCTCGGCGCGCAATTGCGGCAGGTTCTGCCGGGTGAGCGCCAGCACGGCCGGCGTTTCCCTGTCGCCCAGCGCCAGCGCCCAGCATTCGGCCGTCTCGACCGCATCGCACGGGCGGAAGACGTTGAGGTTGGGGATCAGGCGCAGGCTCATCACCTGTTCGATCGGCTGATGCGTCGGACCATCTTCACCGAGACCGATGCTGTCATGCGTGAGCACAAAAATCGAACGGATCTGCTGCAACGCCGCCAGACGGATCGCGTTGCGGCAATAGTCGGAGAAGATCAGGAACGTCCCGCCATAGGGGATGACCCCGCCATGCAGAGCCATCCCGTTCATCGCCGCCGCCATGCCGAATTCGCGAATGCCGTAATAGACATAGCGGCCAGCGTAATTACCGGCCGTAAGCGGTTGCTGATCCTTGGTTTTGGTGTTGTTCGAACCGGTCAGGTCGGCCGAGCCGCCGATGGTGTCGGGCAGCACCGGGTTGACCGCAGCCAGCGCCAGTTCGCTCGCCTTGCGGGTCGCGACCTTCTGCGGCGCGGCCAGCAGGCGGGCGATGTGCTCGTCCAGCGCGGCGCGGGCCGCCGCCGGAAGCTCGCCGCGCATCCGCCGCTCGAATTCGCCCCGGTGGGACGAAGCCGCCAGACGGCCCTGCCACTCGGCATGGGCAGCACGGCCACGCTCACCCGTCGCCCGCCAGTCGGCCACGATCTGCTCGGGCAAATCGAACGGATCGCTATCCCACACCAGCGCTTGGCGGGTCGCGGCGATTTCCTCGTCACCCAGCGGCGCGCCATGCGTGGCGTGCGTGCCCTGAAGGTTCGGCGCGCCCTTGCCGATGACCGTGCGGCACACCACCAGCACCGGCTTGGTCTCCTCGGCCGCCGCCTCACCCAGCGCGCGGTGGATATCGGCAAAATCATGCCCGTCGCATTCGACCACGTGCCAGCCGGTCGCCCGATAGCGTGCGGGGATATCCTCGCAGGTCGACAGGTCGGTGGACCCGTCAATCGTGATCGCATTCGAATCCCACAACACTTTCAGCCGGCCGAGGCCGAGATGGCCGGCAAGGCCGATTGCCTCGTGATTGATGCCTTCCATCAGGCAGCCATCGCCGGCAATCACCCAGGTCCGGTGATCGACGAGGTCGCTGCCAAACACCGCATTCAGATGCCGCTCGGCCAGCGCCATGCCGACCGCCATCGCCAGCCCCTGCCCGAGCGGGCCGGTGGTGCATTCGACGCCCTCGAGCAGGAAGTTTTCCGGATGCCCGGCACACGGGCTATCGAGCTGGCGGAAATTGCGCAGGTCGTCGAGCGTCGGGCGCGCGTAGCCCGACAGATGGAGCAGCGCGTAGATCAGCATCGAACCATGCCCGGCGCTCAGCACGAAGCGGTCCCGGTCGGCCCAATCGGGCGCAGCGGCATCGAATTTGAGATATTTCGACCACAGCACGCTTGCCACATCGGCCATGCCCATCGGCATCCCCGGATGGCCCGAATTGGCAGCCTGCACCGCATCCATCGAAAGCGCGCGGATGGCGTTGGCCATCAGCGAGAGGCGAGCAGGGTCGAGGCTCATTCCGGGGCAGCTCCAGCGGGTTGGCGCAGTGGCGGTTCGTGACGATTCGGCGCGCGCGAAGCCTTTGCGGATGGCCCCCATTTGGTCAACCCGCACGCCCCGCTGCCGTCCGGTCAGCACCCGGTTTACACAGGTGTCAACTTTGTCACCCGGCCGGTGCTGCGCAAGTTTTCAACAGGCTGGACCAACCGCTTACTTCGCAACGCTTTTTGGAGTAGTGTTGGATTTATGGAAGACCCCCGGATCGATGGTGCCGTCTCTCGCATCGAACACGCGCTGGCCCGTATCGCGGCGATCGCGGATCAGCCGGCACCCCGGCAGGCCACCGCGCCGCACGGCATGGCGGAACTGGTCGAAGCGCACGAGCGGCTGCGCGAACAGGTCGC
Source organism: Qipengyuania sp. YIM B01966 (assembly GCF_016461955.1). Lineage (GTDB taxonomy): Bacteria > Pseudomonadota > Alphaproteobacteria > Sphingomonadales > Sphingomonadaceae > QFOP01. Next base: position 144,991 of record NZ_JADMNM010000003.1, read on the forward strand.
CCATGCGCTGGCCGAGCTCGACGATGTGCTGGCTGGGGCAGAGGCATGAGCCGGGTCGAACTCCAGATCGGCGGCCGCCCCTACACCGTCGCCTGTGCGCCGGGCGAAGAGGCCCACATCCGCGCGCTCGGCCAGCGGGTTGACGCCAAAATGCAGACCATCGGCGCCAACCGTGCGCCGCAGGAAGTGCAGAACATGCTATTCGCCGCGCTGCTGCTGGCCGACGAGATGGACGAGCTTACTCGCGGCGCCGCAGCGGCCGAACTGATCGTCCGGACCGCCCAGGAAGAGCGTGACTGCTTCGAGCGCCAGCGCGCGGAACAGGATGCGCTGATTGCACGGCTGCGCGATGATTTGGGCGCGGCTCAGGATGCACTTGAGGCTGAGCGGTCGTGGGCAGCGGCACCCGCAGCGCCCGCGCCAGGATCGTCGATGAGCGACGATCTGGCGTCCGCCCTCGAACGGTTTGCCGATCTGCTCGAAAATTGTGCCGAGCGGCTTGAGCAGCGCCTCCCCGCGCCTTACATGGATGATGGCGGGACTGCCCGGCACGAGCCGACCGAATATCCCTGAGGCTATAAGCAATCCATGGGAGCTGTCCCTGTCCGGCTTACGGGTTCGTCCCGGGGGCCGAGGCACACGGCGCCCACCTGACGTTGAGGCGTCAGAGGATTTCCCGGCACCGACCCATGGTGGTTCCGCCACGCACCACTGCCGCCGTGCGGCGCGCCGACGAGGGCTTTGATGGCCGACACCGCCGCCACCGAGAAGGCCGCCCTGCGGCAGCGTTTGCGAACAGAGCGCGACGCGCACGTCGCCGCGCTGCCGGACAGAATTCGCGCGCTATTGTTCCGCCGCCCGCCCGCGCCGCTGCTGGCGCTGGTGCCTGAGGGCGCGGTGATCGGGCTGTATCACGCCGCGCCGGCTGAGGCGCCGGCCGGCGGCTATGCGCGCCATTTCGCGGAAGCCGGCCACCAGTTGGCGCTCCCCCGCATCGCGGCGCGGGGGGCGGCGATGGCATTTGCGATCCACACCGACCCGTTCGACGCGAGCGACTTGGTTCCTGGCCCGTACGGCATCGCGCAACCCGCGCCAGACGCTCCGGCGGTCACCCCCGACCTCCTGTTCGTCCCGCTCGTCGGCTTCACCGCCAATGGCCAGCGGCTGGGCCAGGGGGGCGGCCATTATGATCGCTGGCTCGCCGCGCACCCGAATGTCCCGGCGATCGGCCTTGCCTGGGATGCCCAGCTGGTCGCCGCCCTGCCCATCGAACAGCACGACCGGCCGCTAACGGCCGTCGTCACCCCAACCCGCTTTTACGGACCTTTCGCATGAGAACCGAGCCCACCCTGCGCATCCCCTTGGGCATTCTGGCCATGCTGGCTGCGCTGACGGCATATGGGCTGATCGTGGCGGCCTATGTCCCGCCGCACATCGCCGACTGGCCGACATTGGCGCAGACCGTCGCTTATATTGTGCTCGGCATCGTGTGGATCGCCCCGCTGGGCCGGTTCCTGCAATGGATGGAGACAGGCCGCTGGCGGCGGATGGCACCCCGCGCGAAAGACTAGCCGCAAAGGGCTCGCCATTGCCTTATGAGGGAACTGGCGCGAGTGACGGGGCTCGAACCCGCGACCTCCGGCGTGACAGGCCGGCGCTCTAACCAACTGAGCTACACCCGCGCAATCGAGACGGCCTCGCCGCGTCGGGAGCCGCGCCACTAAGCAACCCGCTTTGCGCTGTCAACAGGGGCAAAGGGCAAATTTGCCCCGCCACCAGCGCGTCTCATGCTGAAAGCGCCATTAACTATTTCTTGAGCGCCGCCGGCGATCATGTCTCCCGTATTCTTGGGGACGGGGACGGGGCATGAAACTGGGTTTTATGGCGGCTTGCGCGGCAGCGTTGGCCAGCAGCGCGGCGTTGGCGGACACCGGCGTCGAGCTGACTCGCGGGGTCTATGTCGAGCGCCGCGCGCCCGACGGCAGCCGGGCGATCGAACCGGCCAATTCGCTTGCGCCCGGCGAACGGGTGGTGCTGATCGTCGAATGGCGCCGCGCGAGCAGTGGTTGGCCCTACACCGTTTCGAGCGCCATCCCCCGCAGCCTTGCCTTCCAGCGCGCCAGCCTCGACGCCGCGCAGGTGTCGATCGATGGCGGCCGCAATTGGGGACAGTTGGGAAGCTTGCGCTCTGGCAACCGCATCGCCGCGCCTGAAGATGTGACCCATCTGCGCTGGCAGGTCAGTCCGGCCCAGCCGCGCGGCCGTGTCACCGTGGCGGCAATCGTCCGCTAGGCGACGGCGGGAGCCACCGGGATCGCCCGCCGGTAAAGATGCCACGTCGCGTGCGCCAGCACCGGCAGCACCACCAGCAGGCCGAGGAACAGCGGCGCCATGCTGAGGAACAGCAGCACGCTCATCAGCGCGGCCCAGACCAGCATGACGAAAGTGTTAGCCTGCACCGTCTTCATGCTGGCAATCATCGCGGTGATGAAATCGACGTCTTGGTCGATCAGCATCGGCAGGCTGATGACGGTAATCGAATAGAGCGCAAACGCCATCAGCGCGCCCGCCGCGCCGCCCACGGCGAGCATTAACAGCCCGTTGGTCGACAGCAGCCAGCCCAGCGGATCAGCCTCGATCGCGGCATCGGCGAGGAAGATCGCGAAAATGCCGTGAGCGATGATGATCCAGAAGCTGAAGGCGACGAATACGAAGCCGCCCATCATTAACAATTGCTCGTCGCCGCGCCCGCGCAGCGCACCAAGCACCCCGCCCCAGCTGAGCCGCTCACCCGCCTCGCGCCGGCGGCTCACCTCATACAGGCCCGCCGCGATGAACGGCGCCAGCAGCGGAAACCCGGCGGTGATCGGGATCAGCCAGGCGAGCGCATCGCGGGCCGACAGCGAGACATAGAGCAGCACCCCGCCCGCGACATACAGGCCGGCGAAGAACAGCCCGAACAGCGGATAAGCGAGGAAATCGCGCCAGCCGGCTTTCAGCGCACGCGCCAGATCGCCTATCGTCAGATCGCTTGCCACCGCCAGTCGCGGCACATAGGCTTGCTCGGTCATCCACCCTCCCCGGTGTTTTGGCGAGAGTGCCAAGCGGGGCACGGCCAATCAAGTGGGCTGGATCAGAAAGCCCCTAGCGTTTCTCGTACTTCCAGTTGCGGCCCTTGCCCTCCGCTATCCATTCGACAGCATGAGCGATGCGGCGATCGCGCGTTTCGGCTCGCTTAGCCTCGGCAATCCACAACACATACTCGCGCCGCGCCGAAGGACTGAACGCGGTAAAGTGCGCCTGCGCCGCAGGATGCACCGCGAGCGCCGCGGCCAAGGCGGAGGGGACAGGCGCCGCAGTTGCGGGGGCGCGGGGCGTGGCAGCGTAGGGGCTGCCGTTCTGCGCGATGCGCGCACACGCGGCGCGTAACCGCGCTGCCAGCGCATCGCGCGGGGGCAGCTCCTCGAGCGTGGCAATGCGGATATAGCCGAGCCCGCGCTCCCCCTCGCCATCGCCATGAATGGCGAACGCGCAATGCGCCTTGAACGCGTTCATCCTGGCAAGGTTCTTCCCCTGCCAGGTGAAATGTGGACTGTTCCATTTGATCGCCTCGCCCGCGCCGGGCACCTCGGCGTGAACGAGCGCGCGCAAATGCTGCAGGATCGGCCGGGCGAAGGGCCGCGCGGCAGCGATGAAAGCGTCGATCCGCGGGTCGCTGACCGGATCGCCCGCCACCCTCTCAATCCGCCAGCAGCAGCGCCGGCGCCTCGATGAGCGTCTTCACCTCCTGAATAAAGCTCGCCGCGTCGTAGCCATCGACCACGCGGTGATCGCAGCTGATCGAGATATTCATCAGCTTGCGCTTCTCGATCCGCTCGCCGCCCATGCCGTCGGGCACGAACATCGGCCGCTCGATGATCCGATTGGGACCGATGATGGCGACTTCGGGCCGGTTGATCACCGGGGTCGTCGCCACCCCGCCCAGCGGCCCGAGCGAGGTGAGGGTGAGGGTCGACCCAGAAAGCTCCTCACTCTTGGCCGAACCGTCGCGGGCGGCACTGGCGAGGCGCTGGATCTCGCCTGCCAGCTGCCACAAGTTCTTCGCTTGCGCATCGCGGATCACCGGGACCATCAGCCCGTTATCGGTCTGCGCCGCCATGCCGAGATGCACCGCGCCATAGCGGGTGACGACGTTCGCATCGTCATCATAGCGGGCATTGATCATCGGATAATCAGGCAAGGTGCGGCAGATCGCCCGGATTAGCAGCGGCATCATGGTGAGTTTGGGGCGATTGCCGCGCGCATCGTTCAACTGCGCGCGCACACGTTCGAGTTCGGTCACGTCGCATTCCTCGACGTACGAGAAATGCGGGATGTGCCGTTTCGACGCGGCCATGTTCTGCGCGATCCGTTTGCGCAGACCGATCACCTTGATCGCTTCGTCGGCGCGCGCCTTGCCGGCGCTGCCAAAGCCCTGCCCGCCCGAATAGGCGAGAAAGGCGTCGAGATCGGCGTGGCGGATGCGGCCATCCTCGGCCGGTTTGACCGCGGCCAGTTCGACACCCAGATCGCGGGCGCGCTGGCGGACAGCGGGCGAGGCGAGCACGCGAGCATCGCGCGGCGCGCCCGAATGATCGTGGTACTTGCCCGAAATCTCGCGCGGAGTCGGCCGCCGGGGCTCCTCTGCGGCAGGCATGCCGCTTTCCATGACCCGGTCAGCATCGCCAGCATCGGGATTTTCGACCTCCAGCCGCTCCTGCACATGCTCGTCGAGCGGTGCTGGCGCGGGGGCGGGGGCCGGCTCAGCCACCTGTTCAGCCGGCGCGTCCTCGCCCTCGGTCTCGATCACCACCAGCATTCCGCCAATCGCGATCGTGTCGCCGACCTCGCCCGCCAGTTCGACCACCGTGCCGGCGACCGGGCTTTCCATTTCGACCGTCGCCTTGTCGGTCATCATGTCGGCCAGCCGGCCGTCTTCCTCGACCCGGTCGCCGATCTTGACGTGCCAGTCGACAATCTCTGCCTCGGCAATCCCTTCCCCGATATCGGGCAGGTTGAAGGTGAAACGGGCCATTGTCAGCCTTTCAAGTCAAAGAATTGGATCAGGCGGGCGATCATTCAGCAAGCACCTTGTCGATCGCCTCGCCGATGCGGACGGGGCCGGGGAAATAGGCCCATTCGAGGCTGTGCGGATAGGGCGTGTCGAACCCAGTGGCACGTTCGACAGGCGCTTCGAGGTGATAGAAGCAACGCTCGGTCACTAGCGCGGACAGTTCTGCCCCGAAGCCTGAGGTGCGGGTCGCTTCGTGCACAACGAGGCACCGGCCGGTTTTCTTCACCGACGTTTCGATCGCCTCGATATCGAGCGGCACCAGCGTGCGCAGATCGATGATCTCGGCATCGACGCCCTTTTCACGGCACACCGCCTCGGTGACATGGACCATCGTGCCGTAGGCCAGCACGGTCAGCGCCTCGCCCTCGCGCACGATGCGCGCCTTGCCCAGCGGAATGCGGTAATAGCCTTCGGGCACCACGCTGTCGGTATGCGCCTTCCACGGCTGCACGGGCTGGTCGTAATAGCCGGAAAACGGCCCGTTATAGATACGCTTCGGCTCGAAGAAGATGACCGGATCGTTATCCTCGATAGCCGCGATCAGCAGTCCCTTGGCATCGTGCGGGGTGGACGGGATCACTGTCTTGAGCCCGGCGACATGAGTGAACAGGCTTTCTGGGCTCTGGCTGTGCGTCTGCCCTCCGAATATGCCGCCGCCGAAGGGCGAGCGCACCGTCATTGGCGCGATATATTCCCCTGCCGAGCGATAACGAAGCCGCGCCGCCTCGCTGATCAGCTGGTCGAGGCCGGGATAGATGTAATCGGCGAACTGGATTTCGGGGACCGGCCGCAACCCATAGGCCCCCATCCCCACCGCCGCGGCGATGATGCCGCATTCGGAAATCGGCGTGTCGAACACGCGGGTCTTGCCGTATTTTTCCTGCAAGCCCGCCGTGGCGCGGAACACCCCGCCAAAGTAGCCGACATCCTCGCCCATAATGATGATGTCGGGGTCGCGATCCATCATTATGTCGAGCGCCTCGTTGATCGCCTCGATCATGTTGATCCGGCGCTCGCTCGCGGTTGCGGCAGTGGCCGAAGCGCTGGCTGTTGCGGTGGTCATGGCGGTGTCGCTCATTGCTCGCCCTCCCGCTCGGGCCATTTGATGCGCCGTTCCTTGTTCGCCTGCGCGGCCTGTTCCTTGAGGTGCCAGGGCAGTTCTTCGAACACATCCTCGAACATGGTACGAAACGGATGGTGCATTCCGTGGCCCAGGATACCGTTCTTCTCGGCCTCCTTGGTCGCGGCCTTGACCTCTTCGGCGCAGGCGCGGTCGAGTTCCTCCTGCCGGCCCTCGTCCCATTCGCCCAGCGCGATCAGGTGATTCTTCAGCCGCATTATCGGATCGCCCAGCGGCCATTCCTCCCGCTCCTGCGCCGAGCGGTAGCCCGAGGGATCGTCAGATGTGGAATGCCCCTCGGCGCGGTAGCTGAAATGTTCGATCAGCGTCGGCCCGCCATTGGCGCGGGCTCGGTTCGCCGCCCAGCGTTCGGCCGCATAAACCGCCAGCGCATCATTGCCATCGACCCTGAGGCTGGCGAGGCCATAGCCCGCACCGCGCTGCGCGAAGGTCGCCCGCTCGCCCCCGGCAAAGCCCGAGAAGCTCGAAATCGCCCATTGGTTGTTGACCACATTGAGGATCACGGGCGCGTTATACACCGCGGCAAAGGTGCAGGCGGCGTGGAAATCGCCCTCGGCGGTCGAGCCTTCGCCAACCCAGGTTGCGGCAATCCGCGTATCGCCCTTTATAGCGCTGGCCATCGCCCATCCGACCGCCTGCGGCGTCTGCGTCGCGAGATTGCCGCTGATGGTGAAGAAGGAATGCTCGCGGCTCGAATACATGATCGGCAGCTGCCGGCCCTTCAGCTTGTCGCCCTTGTTCGAGTAGATCTGGTTGATCATCTCGACCAGCGGATAGCCCCGCACGATCAGGATGCCCTGCTGGCGATAGGACGGGAACACCATGTCATCGGCCGCCAGCGCCATCGCCGCCGAAATGCTGGTCGCCTCTTCGCCGGTGCACTTCATGTAGAAGCTGGTCTTGCCTTGCCGCTGGCCGCGAAACATCCGTTCATCGAACGCGCGGGTCAGCGCCATGTGGCGCAGCATGGTGCGCAAGGTTTCGGCGTCGAGGCGCGGGTTCCACGGACCGTGCGCCTGGTTGTCATCACCCAGCACGCGGATGAGGTCGGTCGCCAGCGGATGCGTCTCGGCCGCCGGGCACGCTTCGTCGGGCCGCGGCTGCGCGCCCGGTTCGCTGACCGTCAGATGGCTGAAATCCACCGCATCGCCCGGGCGATAATGCGGTTCGGGAACGTGCAGCGTCAGCCCCGGGCTGTTATGCCCGGCTGTGTCCTGCGGCCGGTTGGCCATCTGTCTCTCTCCCATGCCGAAGCATTCTTACGCTCAGGCGTTATTTTATTTCGGCGGCTCGAACCGGTCAAGCGGCCCCAGATCACACCGCCACAGGGGCTTTGATTGCTCCTGCAGGTTCATAGCCGTGCACCACAAAATCGTCGATGCGATAGTCGAAGATGCTGTCCGGCTGCCGGACGATCTCGAGCGTCGGGTTTCCCACCGGCGTGCGCGCCAACTGTTCTTCGATCAGTCCGGCGTGGTTGAGATAGAGATGCACGTCCCCGCCCATCCACACCAATTCGCCCGGCGCAAAGCCCGTCTGCTGGGCGATCATCCGCGTCAGCAGCGCGGCGGACCACAGATTGAACGGCAGCCCCAGCGCGACATCGCAACTGCGCTGATAGAGCGCGCAGGACAGCCGACCATCCGCAACGTGGAACTGATAGCTCTTGTGGCACGGCGGCAGGGCCATGCGGTCCAGCTCCGCGACGTTCCAGCCTTCGATGATGTGCCGCCGCCCGGCGGGGTCGCGACGCAGCCCGTCGATGACGGCGGCGACCTGATTGATGCCGGGGCCGGGTTCGTACAGCCCGTCCTTCCGGTAGCGCCAGGTTGGCCAGTCGACCCATTGCTTGCCATAGACCGGGCCGAGATCGCCCCACTTTTCGGCAAAGGCGGGATCGTCGGCAATGCGGGCAACAAAATCGTCGAGGCTCATCGCCTCGCCCGTCTCGCGCACATAGCGCGCGTGCGGCCATTCGTTCCAGATTTTCACGCCTTGCAGCACCAGCGGGCGGATGTTGGTCTCCCCCGTCAGGAACCACAGCAGCTCGCGCGTCGCCGTCTTCCAGTACACCCGCTTGGTGGTGAGCAGCGGCATCGCGCCGTCAGCCAGATCCCAGCGCAACATCGCGCCGAAGATTGCGCGGGTGCCGATGCCGGTGCGGTCCACCCGCTCGTCGCCCTGCGTCCAGATGGTCCGCATCAGCGCCAGATAGGCCTGTTCGGGATGCGTGGCTGCTGCGGGTTTGGGGACAGGATGCGCGCTCGCCATAGGCTTTCCTAGCGCCGCAAATGCCCGCTTGCCACCCCGCTTGTCGCCACCTATAGGGCGCGCCTTGCCTCGATCCGCAGCGCCCTTAGGGGCCTTCGGAACGATCGGTCGGGGAGTAGCTCAGCCTGGTAGAGCACTGTCTTCGGGAGGCAGGGGCCGGAGGTTCGAATCCTCTCTCCCCGACCAATTCGCTTACGCCGCGGTGTCGATCCGATAATCGATCGGTTTGAAGCTGCCGCCATTCGAGGCATAGGCCGAACACGCGGTTAGCCCGATAATCAGGTCCATCTTCGCGCGTAGCACGATATGGTCACCAGCCTGGCTCGGTGGTGGGAGCACGCTCACACTGCCTGACGTGTCAACGGGCACGTTCATGAACAGGTTGAACGCAGTCGGGATGGCGTCAGGCTCCACTCCATACGGAGCCAGCGCGGCGGCAAGGTTGCCGAAACAACCGCGATGTTCCGGTTTGTCGGGATAAAAATGGCGGAACGTATCGACGCTGCACGGGGTGAGCAGAAAGTCGTGGCAGCCGACCGTGTCCTGTTCAATCGTCAGCATCACCCGCGAACGATTTGACCACAGGCGGTTGCCGCTGGTAAGGCGAATGGTCTCCTCATAGTCGAACGTGCGTCCGTTGGAAATAACCTCGCGGATGTCGTTGGCCGAATAGGCCACAAGGTCGGAAACCTGCATTCCTTCGGGATCGTACACGGTAAGCGCGGAACCGCGGGGCAGCTCAAAGGCGGCCCCGCTGCGAGGTGGGATGCGCTCGATCATTGGGCGCGCACGTCCGAGAACGGACAGCGCCATGCCTCGTCTACCACGCGGCCGCTATACTGGCGCGCCTCGCTGACCTCGCCGTGGCGCGCAAGCATCGGGTTGATGCTGCCGGCAAGCGCCTCGTCGCGCGAGAGGATAGTTTTGCGCATCTTCTCGTAGCGCCCATCGCTGCGTAGCGCCTCAAATTGGTCGTGCAGATTGAAGACCATGATCGGCCACGGCATCCGCCGTGCTGGCCGGGATGCGTGCGGGTGGAGGCCGACCACAAAAAACGCCTCCCCGCCGAAGCTGAGCGAGAAGTGCGGATCGTCAGGATCGGGGCTGACGCGGTGGTCGTAGCGCTGACCGAGCCAGGCATCCTTGTCCGCGAGCGACTGGATGCGTTCCCACATGTGATTTTCGAACTGCTCTTCGCTCAGATCGTCCGGCTGGCCAAACACGAAGGCGATGCTGCGCAGGCCCGTTGGGTCCTTGCGGTAGGCCCGCGCCCATTCGAGCAGGCGGCGGTGGATGACCAGATCGTCCCATGCGCTGCGAATGTCGCTGCAGCGGACGATTTCCAGCGTTCCGCGCGCGAGCGCGGATTTCGCGCCGACACAGGGGAAGTCCTGCGCCTCGATCCGCGCAGCGATATCACGCCGCATCGTATCGGCGTCAGCGATGTCCAGAGTCAACATGCGCGCACTACGCCTGCGGGCAGAACGGGTTCCGATTCGCAACCGACGCTTGCGGTTTATTAGTTCACCACCGGCGCCGGCCGAGCGTCGTTCATTATCGCCGTTTCGCGCCTGATCCAACGGTCCACCTGTTCCTCCAGCACCGACAGCGGCACGGCGCCGCTCCCAAGTACGACATCGTGGAACGCGCGGATATCGAAGCGGCTACCGAGCGCGCTTTCTGCCCGGGCGCGCAATTCGCGGATTTTCAGCTCGCCGATCTTGTAGGCCAGCGCCTGGCCCGGCCACGAGATATACCGGTTCACCTCGGCATCGATATTGGCATCCGACAGCGCGGTGTTGTCGCGCATGAACGCCACGGCGCGCTCCTTGGTCCATCCCTTGGCGTGCATTCCGGTATCCACCACCAGCCGCGTGGCGCGCCACATCTCGTAGCTCAGCCGCCCCATATTCTCGGCCGGCGTGTCGTAGATACCCATCTCGATACCCAGCCGCTCGGCATAGAGCCCCCAGCCCTCGACAAAGGCGGTCGCGCTGGCACCGAAACGGCGGAAATCGGGCAGGTCGAGTTCCTGATTGAGCGCAATTTGATGGTGATGGCCCGGCACCGCCTCATGCGCGGTCAGCGCGGGCAGTTCGAACAGCGGGCGCTGATCGAGCTTGGAGGTGTTGACGTAATAGAACCCGGCAATCCCCGATTGGGGCGAGCCGGAATTGTAATAGGCGGTGGTCGTGCCCTCGGCTGTCTCGGCCGGAATCGCGCGCACGCCATAGGGCAGCCGGGGCAGCCGCCCGAAATATTGCGGCATCAGCCCGTCGAGCCGCTTGGCCTCGGCCGAGGCGGCGGCGATGAGTTCCTCAGGCGTTTTGGCGTAATATTGCGGATCGGTCCGCAGATGCTCGATATACGCCTCGCGCGTGGCAAACCCGGCTTCCCGCGCGACGGTCTCCATCTCGGCACGGATGCGGGCCACTTCGCTGAGGCCGAGCTGGTGGATCTGCTCGGGCGTCATGTCGGTGGTGGTCATCTCGCGCGCGCGGAAAGCGTAATATTCCGCCCCGCCCGGCTGGGCCGACACGCCGATCGCCTGGCTGCATTTGGGCAGATACGAGGTGCGGAACCAGTCGGCATGGCGGCGGTAGGCGGGGTTGATCCGGTCGCGGATCACGCCTTGCGCCTCTGCCTGCATCGCCGCCCACTCCGCTTCGCTGACATCGCGCGGCCGTGGGCGCAGGAACGGGGCGTAATAGCGGCTCTTGGTCGGATCATCGGCAACCACCCCGGTAATCGAACGCTCGACTTTGCCGAGCACCGCGCAGGGCAGGACATAGCCCTGATCGACGCCCATCTGGCTGACCCGCAGCGCCTCGTCATTGTAGGCCGGATATTGCGCGATCCGGGCAAGGTAGGAGCGATAGTCCGCCCCGGTGGCAAAGGGCAGATTGTCGGCCATGCCGGCAAAACCCTGATGCCAGCCGGAATAGGTCGAAAACAGCATCAACCGCTGGCCGAAGCGGTTGCCGGCGATTGTCGATTGTAGCTCGCGCCGCAGGATCGCTGCGCTGACCCGCTCCTGCTCGCCGAGGCTATCGGTGGGTATGGCGTCGAGCCGGCGAAGGAACTCTGCCGCCTTGGCCGCCTGCGCATCCATCGCCGCGATGCTGGGATCGCCGATCTGATTGTCATAATCGCGCACCCCCAGCGAGGTTGCATAGGTCGGCGCCTGCGACAGCGTATAGGCCCAGGCATCGCGCAGCAGCGCGGCGAGATCGTCCTCCGCGGCGGCGCTGGCAGGGGATGCCAGCGCGATCGGGGCCGCAGCAAGGGCCAGGGCGGCAAACAGGCGTTTCATTGTTCTCTCCCGGAAATATCTGGCGGATGGGATAAGCGCACGCCCGCCTCCGGTCCAGCCTGTCAACCGCCGCGCAGTGTCCGCACGCCGGCATCGCGTTCCAGCAGATAGAGCAGGATGCGCGCCGCATCACCCCGCGGGCCGCCCAGCGTGCCGGGCTCGCCCTCATGCTCGACCAGCAACCGGGCATCTTCCTGCGCGACCGGGGCGAGGCGCTGGATCTGCTCCAGGGTGGCAAGCCGAAAAGGCGCGTCGCCCGACTGGCGCGTGCCGAGGAGCTCGCCCCCGCCACGCAGGCGCAAATCCTCCTCCGCCAGCCGGAAGCCGTCCTGCGTCTCGCGCAGCAGCGCCAGCCGTTCGCGCGCGACATCGGACAGGGTTTCGCCGCGCAGCAGCAGGCAGACGGACTTTTCCGCGCCCCGCCCCACCCGCCCCCGCAATTGGTGCAATTGCGCCAGGCCAAAACGTTCGGCCTGTTCGATCACCATCAGCGTCGCATTGGGCACATCGACCCCAACCTCGATCACCGTGGTCGCCACCAGGAGCCCCGCCTCGCCGCGGACAAACCGCTCCATCGCCGCGTCCTTGGCCTCGGGCGTCAATTGCCCGTGGACTAGCGCCACAGCCTCGGCCCCGAAGCGTTCGCGCAAAACGCCATAGCGCGCTTCTGCCGCGGCGAGATCGATCGTCTCGCTGTCGCTGACCATCGGGCAGACCCAATAGGCCTGCCGCCCTTCGGCAAGGTGCCGGCCCAGCCCGGCGACGACATCCTCCAGCCTGTCGAGCGCAATAACTCGCGTGTCGATCGGCTGGCGGCCCGGCGGCATCTCGTCGAGGCGCGAAACGTCCATTTCGCCATATTGCGCCAGCGTCAGCGTGCGGGGGATCGGGGTGGCGGTCATCGCCAGCGTGTGCGGCGCCAATCGCCCCTTGCCCGCCAGCGCCAGCCGCTGCGATACACCGAAGCGGTGCTGTTCGTCGATCACCACCAGCCCCAGATTGCGGTAGGCAACGCTGTCCTGAAAGATCGCGTGCGTCCCGACGATGATGTCGATGCTGCCATCAAGCAGGCCCAGCAACGTCGCCTCGCGCGCGCGGCCCTTGTCGCGGCCGGTCAGCAGCGCGATCTCGGCGCCCGTCGGCGCGGCCATCCGCCGCAGCGTCTCGAAATGCTGGCGGGCGAGGATCTCGGTCGGCGCCAGCAAAGCCGCCTGCGCCCCGCCCTCCACCGCGATCAGCATCGCTTCGAGCGCGACCACCGTCTTGCCCGCGCCGACATCGCCCTGCAGCAACCGCAACATCGGCGTGTCCTGCGCCAGATCGCCCTCGATCTCGCCAATGCTGCGCTGCTGCGCGCCGGTGAGTGGAAACGGCAAAGCCAGCCGCGCGCGCAGGCGCCCGTCGCCCTTGAGCGCCTGCCCCCGCCGCCGGCGATTGTCCGCCCGTACCAGCATCAGCGCCAGCGCATTGGCGAGCAATTCGTCATAGGCGATCCGGTCGCGCGCCAGCGGATTGTCCCCGCGATGCGCGAGCCGCAGCGCCTCGGCCCAGGCCGGCCAGCCCGCGCGTGCCAGTTGCGAGGGCGTGATCCATTCGGGCAGATCGGGCAGCCGCACCAGCGCCTGCGCGGCGAAATCGGCCATGCGCGGCTGCGTCAGCCCTTCCGCCAAGGGATAGACCGGCTCGCACAGCCGCCCCATCGCCGCGCCGCCTTCTTCCGCCACATGGTCGGGATGGACGATCTGCCACGACTGATCATATTGCTCGAGCTTGCCCGCCACCCAGCGCACCGCGCCCACAGGCAGTTGCTTGCGCGCGGAATAACCCGCCTTGCCGAAATAGATCAGCGCCAGATAATTGCCCGCCGCATCCTCCGCCATGACCCGCAGCGGCGCCCGCTGGCTGGCCCCGGCGCGATGTTCGCGCACGGTCAGCTTGACGACCACCTGTTCCCCCACCGACCCCTCGTCGAGATTGGCTATCGCCCGGCGCGACACGAACCGGTCGGGCAGGTGATAAAGGACATCGCGCACCCGGGTCAGCCCCAGCCGGTCCAGCGGCTTCCTGAGCTTCGGCCCGACGCCATCAAGCGTCGCGACCTCGGCAAACAGCGGGTTCAGAATGTCCGGGCGCATCGCTGCATCGCTATGCCACTGGCCGGCGATTGCCAAGCAGGGGGCGTGCGCCTAACCCGCGCGCGATGACCGACCGCGCCCACCGCCTTGCTCGCGCCCGCTTCCGTGCCTGGCATCGCGGCACGCGCGAAGCTGATTACATGATTGGCGGGTTCTTCGATCGCTATCACGGCGAATGGGACGAAGCGGGCCTTGCTTGGTTCGAGGTGCTGCTTGACGAAGAGGACGTCGATATCATGGCCTGGGCGCTCGGCACGCAGGCCATCCCGCCCGAGCTTGATGGCGACCAGATGCGCGCCATGCGCCGGCTCGATTACGTTACCATCCAGGGCTAGCGCCCGCCTCGCCAAGCCGCTAGGCCGCGCCACCATCCTGCCCGCCGGCTGCCGCCTGCGGGCTTTCGGGCGTGCGCTGTAACCGGAACGACCATAATGGCTGACCTGCAACGGATCCTCGCGGCCAAGACGCCCTTGACGCTGGCGGCACTGGCGCGCGGCGCGCAGCCGCTGGTGCTGAGCGACCTCGCCCGCGCCGCCCAGGGCGCGCAAGGCAAGGGCCGCGCGGTGTTGATCACTGCCGACGATGCCGCGATGCGCGCCGCGAGCGAGGCAGCACATTTTTTCGCGCCCGAGCTCGAGGTCCTCGAATTCCCCGCCTGGGACGCGCTGCCGTACGACCGCGCCTCGCCCGCCCTTTCGATCGGCGCGCGGCGGCTGGCGACCTTGCACCGGCTGCAGGCGCGCGGGGCCGGCGCGCAATTGCTGGTCACGACGATCAATGCGGTGCTGCAACGAGTGCTGACCCCGTTCCGCATCCGCGAGGCGATCCGCGAATTCAAACCCGGCACCACCATTGGGCATGACAGCCTGATCGCGCTGCTCCAGCGGCAGGGTTACAGCCGGACGGACACGGTGATCGACGCCGGTGAATATGCCGTGCGCGGGTCGATCTTCGACATCTACCCGTCCGGCCTCGACGGGGGCTTGCGGCTCGATTTCTTCGGCGACGAGCTCGAATCGCTGCGCCTGTTCGATCCGGCAACGCAGATCAGCACCGGCGTACTCAACAGCCACCTGCTGTTGCCCGCGAGCGAGGCGCTGCTGGATGACGATACCATCCGCCGGTTCCGCAGCGGCTATCGCGAGGCATTCGGTGCAGCGGCGACCGGCGATCCGCTGTATCAGGCTGTCAGCGACGGGCGACGGCTGGCGGGGATGGAGCATTGGCTGCCGCTGTTCGAGGAACGGCTGGTCACGCTGTTCGATCATCTTGCACCCGGCGATGTGATCATCGCCGAAAGCGGCGCTCTGGCCGCGGCCGAAGAACGGCTGACCGACATTGCCGATTACCGCCAGGCCCGCGCCGAGGCTGCCGGGCAAGGTGCGGGTTCCTATCGCCCGCTGCCTGCCGATGCCCTGTATCTGACGTCGGGCGAATTGTCCGAGGCGTTGGCCAACTGGCCGGTCCACCGCGCTGACATCTTTGCCCAGCCCGCCAGTGCCAGCGTAGTCGATTTCGGTTTCGCCTCGGGCCGCGACTTCGCCCCCGAGAGGGCGCGCGGCGACAATGTTTACGAGGCCGCGGCGCGGCACCTGCTCGCCGCCGGCAAGGCCGGCCGCCGGCCGCTGATCGCCGCCTATTCCACGGGCAGCAGGGCCCGGATCGCCTCGATCCTGGGTGAAGCGGGCGCCAATGTCCAACTGGCCGAAAGCTGGCAGGAGGCGCTCGGCCTGTCGGCCAAGGGCCGTCCCGCCGCCTTGGTGCTGCCGCTCGAAAGCGGCTTCGCCAATGCCGATCTGGACCTTGTCACCGAACAAGACGTGCTGGGCGACCGGCTGGTCCGCCGGCGCAAGAAGAAGCGCGATGCCGATGCTTTCCTCGCGGAGCTCTCGGCGCTCAACCGCGGCGATCTGGTGGTCCATATGGAGCACGGCATCGGCCGTTATCTCGGGCTCGAGCCAATCACCGTCGGCAAGAGCGCGCATGATTGCGTGATGCTGGAATATGCCGGCGGCGACAAACTCTACATCCCGGTCGAGAATATCGACGTGCTGTCGCGCTATGGCGCATCGGAAGAGGCGGTCGCGCTCGACCGGCTGGGCGGCGAAGCATGGCAGAAGCGCCGCGCCCGGCTGAAGGAGCGCATCCGCGAAATCGCCAACGAACTGCTCCGCACCGCCGCCGCGCGGGCGCTACGCAAGGCGCCGGTGCTGGCAGCGGACGGGGCGAGCTACAACCAGTTCGTCGACCGCTTCCCCTGGGCCGAGACCGAGGATCAGGAGGCTGCCATCGCCGATGTCCTGGCCGACCTTGAAAGCGGGGGGCCGATGGACCGTCTGGTCTGCGGCGATGTCGGCTTTGGCAAGACCGAAGTCGCCCTGCGCGCCGCCTTCGTCGCGGCGATGAACGGGCAGCAAGTGGCGGTGGTCGCCCCAACCACGCTGCTCGCGCGCCAGCATTTCACCAATTTCTCGCAGCGTTTTGCCGGCTTCCCGCTCAAGGTCGGCCGGTTGTCGCGACTGGTGCCGGCGAAGGAGATGGCCGAAACGCGCGAAGGGCTGGCAAGCGGTGATATCGACATCGTCGTCGGCACCCATGCGATTCTGTCGAAAACGACGAATTTCAAGGATCTCGGCCTCGTCATCGTCGATGAAGAGCAACGCTTTGGCGTCACGCACAAGGAACGGCTCAAGCAGCTGCGCGCCGATGTCCATATGCTCACGCTGACCGCGACCCCGATCCCGCGCACGCTGCAAATGGCCATGTCGGGCCTGCGCGAGCTGTCTACCATCCAGACCCCGCCGGTCGACCGGCTGGCGGTGCGGACCTATGTCATGGAATGGGACGAGGTGGTGATGCGCGAGGCGCTGCTGCGCGAACATCATCGCGGCGGGCAGAGCTTCATCGTCGTGCCGCGCATCGCCGATATGGCCGAGGTTGAGGAATGGCTGCGCGCCTATGTCCCCGAAATCCGCTTCGTCTCTGCTCACGGCCAGATGAGTCCGACCGAAGTCGAGGAGCGGATGAGCGCGTTCTACGAGAAGAAATACGAGGTGCTGCTGTCGACCACCATCGTCGAAAGCGGCCTCGATATTCCGAGCGCGAACACCATCATCATCCACCGCGCCGACCGGTTTGGTCTTGCCCAGCTTTACCAGCTGCGCGGACGCGTCGGCCGCTCGAAACTGCGCGCCTATGCCTATCTGACGACACCGCAAGGCATGGTGCTGAACGAGGTCGCGGAAAAGCGGCTGAAGGTGCTCGGCGACCTTGATTCGCTGGGCGCCGGTTTCCAGCTTGCCAGTCACGATCTCGACATTCGCGGCGCGGGCAATTTGCTCGGCGACGAACAGTCGGGCCATATCCGCGAGGTCGGATTCGAGCTTTATCAGTCGATGCTCGAAGACGCGATCCTTGCGGCCAAGGCGGGCGATGCCGGGCTGGATCGCGCCGGCAGCGGGCTCAGCCCGCAGATTACCGTCGATGCGCCGATCATGATTCCCGAAGACTATGTGCCCGATCTCGCCGTGCGCATGGCACTCTACCGCCGGCTCAACGACGCCGATGGCAAGGCGGAGATCGAGGCGCTTGCCGCCGAGATGATCGACCGCTTCGGCCCGCTGCCGCAGGCGACCGCCAACCTCATCCGCCTGATCGAAATCAAGCATCAGGCCATCGCCGCGAACATCGCGAAAATCGATGTTGGCGCGCGGGGCACGCTGGTCAGCTTCCATCAGGACAGCTTCCCCGACCCCTCCGGCCTGATCGCCTATGTCGAGCGTCTCAAGGACACCGCCAGGCTGCGGCCCGATATGAAGCTGGTCATCAACCGCGCCTGGGGCGACCCGCAGAGCCGGCTCAACGGGCTGTACCAATTGACCAAGGGGTTGAGCGGCATTGCCCGGCGCGCGAGCAAGGCCACCGCCTAACGCTGCTGCGCGGCCAGTTGGGCAAAGTCGGCGGCGCTCATCGGTGGGGCGCTGAGGAATCCCTGATAAGTTTCGCAACTCTCGCCCGAAACCGCCGCAAGTTGCGCCGGCATCTCGATCCCTTCCACCGTCACGACCAGACCCAACGCCCGTGCCATTGCACAGATGCCACGTAACACGGCAAGGTCCCGTGGATCGTCCGCAATCCCCTCCACCATCGTCCTATCAAGCTTCAAGCCGCTGAGCGGCAACAGCTTGAGGTAGCGGAAATTGCAGAACCCCGCCCCGAAATCGTCGAGCGCGATCGCGATCCCGAGCGCGCGTAATTTGCCGAGCACGGCCGCGGCAGCTTGCACATCGGCCAGCAGCACCTCTTCGGTGATCTCGACTGTCAGCCGCGCCGGTTCGAAACGGGCCTGCGCGACCAGTGCGGCGAAATCCGAGGCGAAACCCGGCGCCGCAACATCGGCCGGGGTGATGTTCACCGACAACCGCAAATGATCGGGCCAACCGGCCGCGACCGCCAGTGCGCGATGCGCAACGTGGCGTGTCAGCTGCGGCACACAGCCGCGCTCGGCCGCAAGCATGAACAGCATTTCGGGGGCGATGGCGCCGTCAATGGGATGAGCCCACCGCGCCAGCGCCTCCGCCCCTACGATCGCGCCATCCTGGATGCGGAATTGCGGCTGAAACAGCACATCGATTTCCCCCCGTTCGATGGCCGCGCAGCAGGCGTCGAGAAGGCGCTCGTGGGGATCCGCAGGGTCTGTCACAGAGTGCATGAGCATGGCCGCAGCAAGCGCCTCCGTTGCCAAAAAACAACCCACGCCCTAGCGTGCGCCCCGTTCCGGTACAGCGCCGGTTACTCGAGAAGGAATTCGCGTGGCCGAGTTTGATCCAGGCGCGCTCGCACTTAGCGTGTCCGACAGCGACCGCGCGCAGGCCGCAGCGGCCGAACTGGTCGGCCTCCACCCTTGGGTGCCGTTCGACCGGGCCGACACGGTGGTCGTGGTCGGCGGCGACGGCTATATGCTGCACGTCCTGCACCAGATGCTCGAAGCAGGGCGCGTCGTGCCCGCTTATGGCGTCAATCTGGGCACGTTCGGGTTCCTGATGAACAAGCACCGCGACGCGGGAAAGCTGCTGGGGCGCATTGCCAAGGCTCGGGCAGTGATGGTGCATCCCCTGGTGATGGACGCGGTCACACAAGGCGGCGAAACACACCGCCACTGCGCCATCAACGAGGTGTCGTTGTTCCGCGAAACCCGCCAGACCGCGCGGATCGAGATATCGGTCAACGACAAGGTGCGGATCAAGGAAATGACCGGCGATGGGGTGCTGGTGGCCACCCCCGCCGGTTCGACCGCCTACAATTTCTCGGCCAACGGGCCGATCCTGCCGCTAGATTCCGGTTTGCTCGCGCTGACGCCGCTAAGCCCGTTTCGCCCGCGCCGCTGGCGCGGCGCGATCCTGCCCAATGACAGCCGGGTGACCTTTCGCGTGCTCGAACCCGACAAGCGGCCCGTCTCGGTGGTCGCCGATCAGAAGGAAGTGCGCGACATCGCCGAGGTGCGAGTAGCGATTTCCGAGGATGTGCGCCTGCAATTGCTGTTCGACCCTGGCCACGCGCTCGACGACCGGATCGTCGCCGAACAATTCACGTTCTGAACCGGGCGGGGGGCTTGCCAAAGCGAAGCGCCCTCCATATAGGCACGCCTCGCTCGCAAGGGCTGCTCCCCGATAGCTCAGCGGTAGAGTAGGTGACTGTTAATCACTTGGTCGTTGGTTCGAATCCAACTCGGGGAGCCATCTTGCAAGCGCGCTGAAAAAGGCCCGCCCGGCGCATCCGCCCGGCGGGCCTTTTCGCGTCAGCCAGGTTCGCTCAGGCAGCGGCGCCGTGGCAATGCTTGTACTTGCTGCCCGAACCGCACGGGCATGGCGCGTTGCGGCTGATGTCCATTCCGGCATAAGGATTGTCATCCGCCCCCGCCGCCCCGCCGGGCCCGAAAGCCGCGCGCGGGCTGCCGGCAAGCGAGCCGAACAGCGCAGCCATCGCCGCTGAGCCATCGCCATCGTTGGAATTGTCCAGTCCGGTCAGCGGGTCGATGTGGCCGGTGAGGAAGGCCGGCAATTCCGGCAGCGCCTGCTCGATCGGCGGGGCCATGCGGAATTCGCTGGTGAGCAGGATGCGGGTCACATCCTCGCGCAGGGTGTCGAGCATCCGCTCGAAAAGGCCGAACGCTTCCTGCTTGTATTCGTTGATCGGTTGCTTTT
The DNA here is from genome assembly GCF_016461955.1 of Qipengyuania sp. YIM B01966. Classification (GTDB taxonomy): domain Bacteria; phylum Pseudomonadota; class Alphaproteobacteria; order Sphingomonadales; family Sphingomonadaceae; genus QFOP01. The sequence continues at coordinate 165,167 of NZ_JADMNM010000003.1, forward strand.
GCGCATAGGCGCGCAGGAATACCACCTGGCGCAGCGCATCGAGCGTGGCGAGGTGTTCCTTCCAATGGTGATCGAGCCGTTCGAGCAGGATGCCCTTTTCCACCCGGCGCCAGATACCGGGGTCCGTATCCGCGATCTTCTGCGCCATCCTGTCATCGGCGAGCTGCTGGAGCCGTTCTTCGATAATTTCAGGCTCGACTGTTTCTTCCTGCACCCATTGATCGATCGGCGCGTCTATTCCCAGCACATCCTGCGTGCGCTGCTTGAGGCCGGCGATGTCCCATTTCTCGGGGTAGGAATCGGGCGGGCAAGCCTCGCCGACCAGCGTGTTGACGGTATCGCGGCGCATCTCGACCACGACATCTTCGACCGCTTCGGCGTCCATGATGTCGGCGCGCTGTTCGTAGATCACCTTGCGCTGATCGTTCATCACGTCATCATATTCGACGACCTGCTTGCGGATGTCGTAATTGCGCGCCTCGACCTTTTTCTGCGCGGTCTCGATCGCCTTTGACAGCCATTTGCTGCCGATTGCCTCGCCATCGTCGAGGTTCGAATTCATCATCCGCGAGAACAGCGTGTCGGGGCCGAATATCCGCAGCAGATCGTCCTCGAGGCAAAGGTAGAAGCGCGACAGGCCGGGGTCGCCTTGGCGGCCTGAACGGCCGCGAAGCTGGTTGTCGATCCGGCGGCTCTCGTGCCGTTCGGTGCCGAGCACGAACAGCCCCCCAGCCTGCTTCACCTGCTCACGTTCGGCCAGAACCTCGCTCTCGATCCGGGCGACGGCGGCGTCGCGTTCGGGCCCCTCGGGCATATCGCCCAATTCGTCCTGCGTGCGGAACTCGATGTTACCGCCCAGCTGGATATCCGTCCCGCGCCCGGCCATGTTGGTGGCGATGGTGACCGCCCCCAGCCGTCCCGCCTGCGCCACGATATGCGCCTCGCTTTCATGGAAGCGGGCGTTCAGCACCGAGTGCTTGACCCCTTCCTGATCGAGGAAATGGCTGAGCAATTCCGATTTCTCGATCGAAACCGTGCCGACCAGCACCGGCTGGCCGATCTCGTTCTTTTCGCGGATCGCCTTGGCAATGGCTTTGAACTTGTCCTGCGTGTTCTTGTAGAACTCGTCCTCCTCGTCGATCCGCTGGACCGGCACGTTGGTCGGGATGGTGACGACGTTCATCTTGTAGATGTCCCAGAACTCGGCCGCTTCGGTCGCGGCGGTGCCGGTCATCCCGGAGAGCTTGGGATACATGCGGAAATAGTTCTGGAAGGTGATCGACGCCATCGTCTGGTTTTCAGGCTCGATCTTGACGCCCTCTTTCGCCTCGACCGCCTGGTGCAGGCCGTTCGACCACCGCCGGCCATCCATCATGCGCCCGGTGAACTCGTCGATGATGACGATTTTGTCGTCCTTGACGATGTAATCGATATCGCGCTTGAACATGATGTTCGCCTTGAGCGCCTGATCGAGGTGGTGGACCACCTGCGTGTTTTCGACATCGTAGAGATTGTCGGTGGCAAGCAGGCCTGCATCGGCAAGAATCTGCTCAATCCGTTCGGCGCCGTCTTCGGTCCAGGTAATGTTCTTGGTTTTCTCGTCGGCTTCGTAGAAGGACGGGTCGATCTGCTTCACGATCGCATCGACCGACATATAGAGGTCGGTCTTGTCCTCGGTCGGGCCGGAAATGATCAGCGGCGTGCGCGCCTCGTCGATCAGGATCGAGTCGACCTCGTCGACGATCGCGTAATTGAACGGGCGCTGGACCATCTGGCTGCGCTCGTGCTTCATATTGTCGCGCAGATAGTCGAAACCGAATTCGTTATTGGTACCGTAAGTGATGTCGGCACCGTAGGCCTCGCGGCGCTGATATTCGTCGAGATTGGGGACGATCACCCCAACCGTCAGGCCCAGCCAGCGATAGATCTGCCCCATCCAGTCGGCATCGCGCCGGGCGAGGTAATCGTTGACCGTAACGACGTGGACGCCCTTGCCTTCGATTGCGTTGAGATAGGTGGCCAGCGTTGCCACCAGCGTCTTGCCCTCGCCGGTGCGCATTTCCGCGATTTCGCCGCGGTGGAGCACGATCCCGCCGATCATCTGCACGTCGAAATGCCGCATTCCGAGCACGCGGCGCGAGGCTTCGCGCACGGTCGCAAAGGCTTCGGGAAGAATGTCATCGAGGGTCTTGCCGCCGGCGAGCTGGTCGCGGAACTTCTGCGTCTGGGCCTGCAATTCGGCATCGCTCAAGCCGCCGATCTGCGGTTCAAGCGCGTTGATCTGGGCGATCACCTTGCCGAGCGATTTCACGTAGCGTTCGTTCGACGAACCGAACACGGATTTCATGAGAGCCTGAAGCATGGCGGCAAACCTTTGGAATCGGGGGATGGGATAATCATGTGGCCCGCAGGCGCGCAAAGGCGTGCCACGGGGCGATCAAAAAAGGTCGTAAAGGAGGCGGCGTTATTCGCGCGCGCGATCAGGACCGAGCAGAACCGCCGGAACGTAGATCACCACCGGTTTGCGTGCCTGGCACGGGCTTCCGGCAGCGGGCGCAGCAGGTGCCCCGCTACGGCGAATCTGGCACGGGCGCCGCTCCGCGCGCTGGCTGTCGCCGGTATTGAATGCGACCTCGACCTGCGCCACAGCCATCTCGACCACCGCCGCGTTCGCCGGCGCACCAAAGGCGGCAAGCCCGGTAAGCAGCGCAAGGCAGGCAAGAAGGCGGCTTAGCATCGGCGCGCCAGATAAGCGCTCCGTGGTTAAAAGTCCACTGCTGGCGCCGTGGAGCAGGCGACGACCTTACTGCGGAGTGATAAAGCGCACAGTGCCGTTGTAGCTTCCAGCTACCGGTTGTTGGTTTTCATCGAGTGCCGGGTAAAAGCGAGCCCGTGTCGACAACGCGTTGCAGGCGCGCGCATCAAGTGAACGAACAAGACTGCTCTTGAGTATTTCGCAGGAGGTTACCTCCCCGAACGGGTCCACATCCAGGCGAAAAGAAAGGACGCCCTCTAGCCCAGCAGTCTCTGCCCCTCTTGGGTAGTCGTCGGAGATGAGCCACCGACCCGGCGATCCCTTTGGCAACGGCGCGCGTGGAAATTCAGCCAAACGTTCAGAACTCGGCCGCGGCGACGCAAGAGAGTGGTGCAACGGAGACATATCGACTTGGGGCGGCGGGCCAGAGTGGTAGACCGTGACCGAAGCGCCGATAACCAGCACAGCGATCAGCAGCGCCAATTTATGCTCAGGCTCCATGCCTTGTTAGTGCACGGTCACGAGTTTGAAAGCAGCGCTATGGGAGGTGCCAATAAGCTAGGTTTTGGGCTTAGGTTGCCCAGATGAACAGCATCCCATAAGCGCGCGCCATGGACCTGAATGCCTCCCCCCTCGCTCTCCCCTTTCCCGAACTGCCCGCGATCGAGGGGGTCACGCTGCGTGTGGCGCGGGCGGGATATAAGGATTGGGACCGGGCCGATTTGACGCTGGTCGAACTTGCACCCGGCACTGCGGTCGCGGGGGTGTTCACGCGCAACGTCTGTTGTTCCAGCGAGGTGGAACTCGGCCGCGAGAGCGCGGTTGGCGGTACCGCGCGGGCGCTGGTGGTCAATGCGGGCAATTCCAACGCCTTCACCGGCTATCGCGGGCGCGAGGCGGTCGAGCAGATCATGGGGCAAGTGGCCGCTGCGCTCGAATGCGAGCCGGCCGAAGTGTTTGTCTCCTCCACCGGCGTCATCGGAGTGCCGCTGCCCCGCGACAAGGCGCGCGCAGGGGTCGCGGCGGTGCTGGCGGCGGCGCCTTGCACTTGGGAGGATGCCGCGCGCGCGATTGGCACGACGGACACCTTTCCCAAAGGCGCGGTGGCGCACGCGATGATCGGCGAGACTCGCGTCACTCTCGCCGGGGTCATCAAGGGCAGCGGGATGATCGCCCCCGATATGGCGACGATGCTGGGCTATATCTTCACCGATGCGGCGGTTACGCCGACGCTGCTTCAAGAGATGCTGAGCGCGGCCAACCTCCGGACGTTCTCGTGCATCACGGTCGATAGCGATACTTCGACCAGCGACACGGTTTTGGCATTTGCCACTGGCCAAGCGCGAAACCCGGTGCTGACCACGATGGAGGATGCAGGCGCCGAGGCGTTTGCCGCAGCGCTGTCGGATGTCTGCCATCAACTCGCGCTGCTGGTCGTCCGCGATGGCGAAGGGGCGCAGAAATTGATTGAAATCGCTGTGTCGGGCGCGGTGTCCGACGACAGCGCCCGCCGGATCGGCCTGGCGATTGCCAACTCGCCTTTGGTCAAAACCGCGATTGCCGGAGAGGATGCCAATTGGGGCCGCGTGGTGATGGCCGTCGGGAAAGCGGGTGAGCCGGCTGACCGCGACCGGCTGTCGATCGGTTTCGGCGGCGTATGGGCGGCGCGCGACGGCATCCCGCTGCCCGATTATGACGAGGCGCCGGTCGCGCGCCATCTGGCCGGGCGCGAAATCCGGGTGGATGTCGATCTCGGGCTTGGCAACGGCCGTGCCACGGTATGGACCTGCGATCTCACGCATGGCTACATCGCGATCAACGCTGATTATCGCTCGTGACGGCGCTCGACAAAGAGGTGCTGGCCCTGGTCCGTTCGGTCTCCGACCGGATCATCCTTCCGCGCTATCAGCGGCTGTCAGCCGATCAGATCGAGGAAAAGGCGACCGACGATTTCGTCACGATAGCTGACCGGGAGTCGGAACTGGCGCTCGCCGAGGGGCTGGCGCGGATCGACCCCTCGCTGCCGATCGTGGGCGAAGAAGCCGTCCATGCCGATCCGGCCGGGCAGGCCGCGCTGTCAGGGGCGTGCTGGATCGTCGACCCGCTTGATGGCACGCACAACTTCGCCGCTGGCCGTCCGCCGTTCGGTATCCTGATCGCGCGATCCGATGGCGGCATCTGCCGTTCTGGATGGATCTATGACTGCCTCAGCGGCCGGTTCTGTTCAGCGCACGAAGGCACGGGTGCGTTCATTAACGGCACCAGGATCACCGCACACAGCACGGACGAACACCCGCCGGTCGCCGCGCTCTCTATGCTGTTTCTCGACCCCGCCAAGCGCGCCCGGATGAAGCAGGCGATCACCCCCCATTATCGGGTGGTCGACATTCCGCGCTGCGCGGCGGAGCAATATCCCCGCCTTGCGCTCGGCGCCAACGACGTGTCCTATTTCGAGCGCACGCTGGCGTGGGATCATGCCGCGGGCGTCTTGTTCCTCAATGAAGCCGGTGGCCGCGCAGCGCGGCCCGATGGTCGGCCATACCGGGTGGATGAGCACGACCAACCGGGGCTCATTGGTGCGGCCAGCCCGGCCCTGTGGGACGCTCTGGCCGAACGCTTGCAGGACGTTATCTAGAGGACGCTTTCAAGCCAGCTCTTGAGCTGACCCTTGGGCGCAGCCCCCAGCTTGTGCGCCACCGGCTCGCCGTTCTTGAACAGCACCAGCAGCGGAATCGATTGGACCCCGATGTTGCCGGGCACATCAGTGTTTTCCATGATGTCCATCTTGGCGATAGTTACCTGCCCGGCCATCTCGTCGGCGATTTCCTCCAGTGCCGGCCCGATCATCTTGCACGGACCGCACCATTCGGCCCAGAAATCGACCAGCACGGGGGTGTCCGATTGAAGAACATCGCTCTGAAAGCTGGCATCGGTGACGGCTTTGGTCGGCATTTCGCATATCTCCTGTATCTGGGCCATATCTAGGGGTTTGCGCGCGCCGCTCAATGGCTGACGGACCAGTGGAGCGCGTCGGGCGGCAATTCGATCAGCAGCGGCGTGTGCGTATAAAGAAGCGCGGCGCGGACAGCGCGGCCGGGATAGATCGCTCGCAACGCTGCGGCGTAGGCCGCCATCTGCCGGACGGTCGCGGCGGGCACCTCGGCCAGCGTGCGCGGCGGGCGGCGGGTGGTCTTGAAATCCACCACGGTGACGCGCTCAGGCTCGACCAGCAGGCGATCGGCGGTTCCGGCGATGACCTGCCCTTCGACCGTTGCGGCGAGCGGCACCTCGGCCAGCGCGTCCGGCCCGAACAGCGCGGCCCAGGCGGGTTGCGCCAACACGCCCAGCGCCGCGCCCAGCACCTCGCTGCGTTCGGCAGGGTCGAGCTCACCCGCCTGCCGCGCCAGCCACGCCGCGGCGAGTGATAGCCGTTCCGCCGCATCAAGCGCCGGTAGGCGTTCGAGCAAGGCGTGGATCAGCACCCCGCGCCGCGCTGCGCTCTTCAACGCATCGGCGGGGAGCGGCGGATCGGGGGCCTGATCCGCTCCGGCAGCAGAGGGCGCCAGCGGACGCGGCGGGCGTGGTTCAGCACCCACCGGGTGGGTCGCCCAACCAGGTAGAGCCGTCGCCTCAGTCGGCTTGCCCGCCGCACGACTGGCGCTCAGTTCGGCCGTGAGCGGGGCGCCGTCGCCGCGCCGCCAGGTGCGACCCCAGATAAAATCGGGCTCACCTTCACCAGCCATCAGCGGGCGCAGCCGTGCATACCAGCTGTCGGCCGCCGGCACCTGCTCGCGCTTGCCTAGCGCACCGCCGACGAACAGCGCTTCTTCGGCGCGGGTCATCGCGACGTAGAGCAGCCGCCAGTGCTCCTCGCGCTCAGCCTTGCGCTCGGCTTCTTCCGAGGCGGCTACCGGGCCGACCTTATGTTCCTTGGCCAGCGGCGGCAGCGGAATGCGCCTAGCTGCCTCTGCACCCGGCGGCTGATCGGGCAACGTCAGGCCGCGCGTGCGCGACGAATCCGGATTGCCCGTCGCATCGGCGAGAATCACGATCGGCGCCTGTAGCCCCTTGGCACCATGGACGGTCATCACCCGCACCAGATCGCCCGCCCCTTCCGCCTCGCGCTTCAACTCGCCATCGCCACCGGCGAACCAGCGCAGGAAGCCATGCAGGCTTGGCGTATTGGTCGCGGCGAACGCCATCGCTGCATTGAGCAGCTCGTCGATCGGATCATTGGCCTCACGCCCCAGCCGCGCGACCAGCTTGCGCCGGCCCTGCCACGGCCCAACCAGCAACCAATGCAGCAGGGCCTGCGGCGGCTCGAAATCGGCCAGCCTGAGCAATTCGCCAAGCCGAGCGACGGTTTCCGTCACCAACGGCGCATCGCTCCCCTGCAGATGCTCCCACAGGCGCTGATGCGGCTGGTCACGCCAGCCATGGGTGAGCAGATCGTCCTGCGTCCAGCCGATCAGGGGCGAGACCAGCAGATTGGCGAGCGTCAGATCGTCCCATGGCTGCGCGGCGAACCCCAGCGCGGCGATCAGATCGCGCACTGCCAGCGGCGCTGCCAGCCGCAGCCGGTCAACCCCCGCCACCGGCACCCCGGCAGCGTGCAGACGGGCGACAATCAGCCCGGCCAGTTCCTTGCGCTTGCGCACCAGCACCATGATGTCGCCCGGCCCCGCCAGCCGCTCGCGTCCCTTGACCAAGGGAAATCCGTTATCGAGCCATTGGCGGACCTGCCGGGCGATCCGGTCGGCCAACCGCCGCTCCGGCTCGCTGAGCCAGTTGCTCTGGTTTTCATCGTCGGCAGCGGCCGCTTCTGGCTCTTCCGAGTGGGCCGAAACCGGTTCCCACAACACCACCTGCCCCGGCCGCTCGTCGCCCTTGTGCGCATCAGGCTTGGTTGCCAGCCCGATCGCCTCGTGGCCGATGGCGCCGAGCGCCTCGTCCACGAAATCGAGCACGACCTGCGCGGTCCGGTACGAACGGCCCAGCCCCAGATCGACCAGCTCTCGCGGCAGCGTGTTGGCCCGTGCCTCTGCTGCCGCCTGCCGGGCAGCACGCATCAGGTCGCGATATTGATCGCCCGCGCGGCGGAAATTTTCCGGGCTGGTGCCCTGAAAGCGGAAGATCGCCTGCTTGTAGTCACCCACTACGAACACGGTCCGCAGCCGGTCGCCGCGCTGCCCTTCGCCGGCATAGAACTCTTCGGTCAGCGCATTGATGATCTGCCACTGCGCCTCATTGGTATCCTGCGCCTCGTCGATCAGCAGATGGTCGAACTCGCGGTCGAGCTTGTAGCGAATCCAGGCCGACAGGTCGGAGCGGGTCAGCAGCGCCGCCGCACGGCGGATCAGATCGTCGAAATCGATCAGCCCCTCGCGCCGCTTGGCTTCGTCCCAGGCCAGCGCGAACCGGCGTCCGAGTTCGAGCGCGGGCGTCAGGAATTGCGCCAATTCGCCCAGCGCCCGCCGTTCCTCTATCGCCAGCAATGCCGCGATGACGGCTTCGGCGTGGGCAGCATAGTCGGGGTCGATTTTGGCGAGGCTCTTGAGCGAGCGCGGCGCGCCGGCCTGCGTGAACAGTGCATCGTAGAGCGCACTGCAGCCCGCATTACGGGCCGGCGGATCGCCCGCCAGCCAGTCTTCCACCGCATCCGCCATGTCCTGTCCGGTCGCCGCGCCCCATCCGCGCGCGGCGGCCACGCAGCGGCGCAGCGCCGCGCAATCGAAGCGGTCATCCGCGCACAAAGCGGCCAGCGCCGCTTCCTCGTCCTCCTCAGCACCGTCCAGCCCGAGGAGGCTCCGCACCCGCCCCGCCATCGGCGGCTGCCATGCGCCAGCGCCGAACCACGCCTCGCGCATATTGGCGCAGCGCATCAGCCAGGCGCGAACGCCGTCCGGCCCGAGCCGCAGCGACAGCGCGGCGAGGCTGTCCATCAGTGCACCGTCGCCGCTCTCTTCCGCTGCCACCAGCAGATCGGCCAGCACCTGATGGGCCAGCAGATCGCGGTCACGGTCCTCCATCGGCCGGGTGCCGGCCATCAGCCCGGCCTCTTCGGGGAACGCCGCGAGCAGCCATTGCGCGAAGGCGTGGATGGTATCGATCCGGAGCCCGCCACCGGGGCAGTCGAGCACGCTGGCAAACAGTGTACGGGCCCGCGCAATGGTTGCCTGATCGTGTGGCGCGCCAATCGCCATCAGGTCTTTGGCGAGCCGCGTTTCAGGCAGGCGGACCCACCGCGCGAGCACCGCATTGACCCGCGTGGCCATCTCCGCCGCGCCCGCCTTGGTGAAGGTAAGACAGAGGATTTGCCCCGGCGCGACGCCCGGTTGCAGCAGCAGCCGCAGCACCCGCGCCGAGAGCACCTGCGTCTTGCCCGTCCCGGCCGAGGCTGACAGCCAGACACTATCCGCCGGATCGACCGCCTTGGCCTGCTCGTCCTTCAGCGGATAGACCTGCCCGCCCCCGCCGCTCATGCGCCGCCCCCTTTGGCCCCGGTATCGCGGAACACCCACTCATCGAGCCGCATCAGCTGATCATAGGTGTCATAACCGGGCGCATCGGGGTTCAGCCGGGCGGTGAACGGCTCCTCCCCGAGGATCCAACGGTCGAGCGCGTCATCGAGAAAGAAGCGCGCCTGGGGGAGGAAATTGTCGGGCGGGATGCCGCTGCGTTTGTTGCCGTCGAGGACTGGCGTCGCAATATAGCCGAACCCAGTCGGACTTTTGGCATTACGAGCGAGCGACCAATATTCGAATTTCGACGGCGTGCCGGTTGCCTTGGGCCATGCGCCGGCCTCCGCCATCAGGCCCAGCGTGCCCAGTTGCAGCGCATAGCCCTTCTCGACCTGCGCGCCTGAAGGCGGGCTGCCGGTCTTGTAATCGACGATGGCCAGCGTCCCGTCATCCAGCCGGTCGATGCGGTCCACCTTGCCGTGGATACGAACGCCGCGCACCATCATCTCGCCGCGTTCCTCGAACACCTCCGGCGTGCGACCTTGCTGTGCCGCCACCTCGGCGGTGGCCCATTCGAGCGCCTTCATCAAACGCGGCCGCCACAGGGCCAGCATCAGTGGATGCGGGCTCGCTTCGGCCAGCACGGCGTCGGCAATCGCCTCGATCGAACCGCCTTGCTTGTGCCAGCGTTCGAGGATCGCGTGCGCCGCGATGCCGCGCCAGGCGGGGGTCGGCTCGGCATCGAGCGCATCGAGCGGGTTGAGGCGCAGGATCGCGCTGGCATAGAACTGGTACGGGTCGGACCGTAGCCGGTCGAGCGCGGTGACGCTGACCGGAACCTTGCGCTGTTCGACCGACGGGCATGGTTCGGGCCGCTGATAGGGCTGCGCCGCCTCCGCATGATCGAGCGCGCGGGCGAGCGTTACCGCCCCGTGTTCGATGTGCTTGTCCAGCAAATCCTCGCCCAGCAAGGCGCGCACCCGCAGCACGAAGCGCGAGGGGATGGCCGGGCCCGCAGCGTCGCGCCGGGCATAGCTCAGCACAACGTCAGGCGCGCCGAGCAGGCCCGCCAGATCGTGCGCGGCGAGGCCGATACGGAAATCGGCGCCCGGCACACCCAGCGCGCGCAGGATGGCCGGCGCAAGCAGCGGATCGGTCGCCGGCCGGGCAGGCCAGCTGCCTTCGGTCAGCCCGGCGCAGATGACCAGATCGGCGCGCGTCATACGGCTCTCGAGCAGGCCATAGATCGCCAGCCGTGGATGGCCGCCATAGGGTGGGCGAACCTGCACCGCGTCGCAGAAATCGCGCAGGATCGGCGCCAGATCGCGCGGCTCGATGGCGAGGCTGCCCTCCTCGGCGTTGAGCCTCAGATCGTCCAGCAGCATGGCGAGCGCGCGGCCATCCTCGCGGCTCCACAGCTCCGCGCCGGCCAGCGCCTCGCCCGCTTGGGTCAGCCGCTCGATCCAAGCGCCGAGCGGCAGCGCGTCCCCTTCGAGCAGCGGCGCGAGGATGGAGGCGACCTCGTCCCACCAGTTGGTGAGCTTGTGCTTCTCGGCCAGCTCGCCCAGCGGGCCGAGGCCGGGCGAGGGGCGCGGGCCGCGCAGCACGAGGTCGAGCCGGCGCGCCTGTTGCAGCCAGCGCGCGCGCTCCTCCCCCCGCCGCACCAGCGGGTGTTCGAGCAGCGCCATCAGCGGCACCGGCGCCGCCTGCTGCGCCGCGACATCGGCCAGCAGCAGGAACAACCGGCCCGCGGCGCTTTGCGACAAGGCGATGCCTGCCGAATCGTCCGCCGCGATGTTCCAGCGGGCAAGATGCTGGACGATCCGCGCGGCCAGCCCGCGATCGGGGGTGACAATCGCGACGCGGCGCTCGGGCACCTCCAGCGCCTCACGCGCCAGCAGCGCGGCGGCCTGCGCCTCTTCCTCCGGCCCGGCGCTTTCCATCACCCGCACCCCGGCGAGGCGGCGCTTGTCTGCGGGCAGATCGACCCACGCCTTGCTGGCTTGCGGAGGCAGGAACAGCGAGGAAATCGCATGGCTGCGTTCGGGCGCGGCGGCGGCGATCCCGCGCCGATGCCATGGCTGCACCTCCTCGCGGGCGATGCCCATTCGGTTTAGCAACAGCTTCAGATGGTATTGCGGGTGCGTGACCGCATCGCCGGTTGCGAAGGGCGCCTCGCCCTCGGCCGCCGCCCCGGCGCTGCCCAGTTCATCCCATACCTCGGCGCTGAGCGAGAGGTCGAGATCGGGCAGGATCACCGCGCCCGCCGGCAATTCGCTGACCACCCGCAGCATCCGGGCGAGCGCGGGCGCGGCGCTGGTGACACCGGCGGCAATGATCGGATAGGCGGGCGGCCCGGCCCGCCAGCGGCGCGCAGCATGGTCGAACAGGCGGTTGCGGCGGGTGGCGGCATCGACCTCGCCGCGCGCATCGAGTTCGGCCAGCCAGCGCGCCTGGATGGCGGCGAACAGCCGGATATTGCCGCGCCAGTGATCGGCGAGGTTTTCCAGCCGGTCGAGCACGGTGTCGGACAGCAGTGCCTCGGGCGCGATATCCTCGACCAGCAGCCGGTCCATGACTGCAGCGATGTCGCGCGCCAGGCGCAGCAGCGCAGGCGCTGGCGGGGCATCCGCGCCCAGCTCGACGCGAAGCAATTCAGCGAGGCGCAACAACCGCCGGGTGGGATCGGCCGCAGGCGGGATGTCGGCAGCGCCCAGCGGATCGAGCAGCGCCCCCAGCGCCTCGTCCAGGTCAAGCGCGCCGGCCACCACCATCCGCGGTAGCAGCAGACCATCGCGGCCGGTTTCCCCCGCATTGCGGATGAACGCCTCGGTGATCGTCCGTACCGCGCGGGTGGAGGGCAGCAGCATCGTCAGCCGCGCCAAGCCGAGGCCGTACTCGAAATAGCGGGGCACAATGCCCGCCACCAGCGCATCGGCAAAGCCGCGATGGGCGGCAATCGAATAGACCGTGGGCCGCGTCGGCTCAGCCACCGGCCAGCGCCGCCTCGGTCGGCCGGATCGCGCCCGGCGTGCCGACCTCGTACCACAGGCCCGAATAGACCGCGCCGTAGAGCCGCCCCTCTTCGATCGCCCTTTGCCACAGGATATTGGTCGAAAACGGCCCCTCCGGCGCCTCGCGCAGCAGCCGGTGCGCGACCAGTTGCAGGCCGATATAGATATAGGGCGCGACCCGTCCCGGCCTGGCGCGGCTCAACCGGCCGGCGGCGTCGAGATGGAAGTCGCCAAGCCCCTCGTGGTGGAAGGCGCGCGGGTGCGGCACCACGAGGAGGAGCGCGTCCATCGTCGCGGGGTTCCACTGTGCGGAGAGTTCATGGAGCGCGTTTTGCGGGCCGTCGATCCACACATTGTCGCTGTTCACGCAGAAGAACGGATCGGGCAGATGCGGCAGCGCCTTGAGCATTCCCCCGCCGGTTTCAAGCAGTTGCTGCCGTTCGTCGGAGATCGTGATCGCCAGATCGCGGCGGGCGGCGCAATGGGCTTCGACCTGTTCGGCGAGGTAGTGCACATTGACCACCGCGCGGGTCACGCCGGCGGCGACGATGTGGTCAAGTGCATGATCCAGCAGTGCTTTTCCCGCGACACGGACGAGCGGTTTGGGCTGGGTCGCGGTTAGCGGGCGCATCCGCTTGCCGAGGCCCGCCGCCATCACCATGGCGGTGTCGGAGGCCAGTTTCGCGGTCACGAAAAAGCGCCGTGCCGGGCGCGGATTTCAGCAGGAATATTCGCGTCAAACCATGCGCTTACAGCCGCAAGTTCACCATGCGCCAGATCGCGTTCGAGCGCCTGCCAGACGCGCGGGATCATCGACAGATAGCGATCCTTGCCATCGCGGCGCGAAAGGCGGGTGAAAATGCCGACGATCTTGGCATTCCGCTGCCCGCCGAGCCGTGCATAGTCAGCGTCGAATTGAGCATCGACGTTGATCAAAGAGCGGTAATGCGTGATCATCGCGTGCTCAAGACCGACGGACACGTCCCGCCGCGCATCCTGCAGCAGCGATACGAGATCATAGGCCGGGTGCCCGACCAGCGCGTCCTGAAAATCGATCAGCCCCTGTTCGCCGCCGCCATCGGCCGCCGGGCCGAGCAGCATGATATTTTCCGCATGATAATCGCGCAGCACCGTAACGCCGGGATCTTGCCGGCTGAGCAGCGGGGTCAACACTTCGGTCCACGCGGCATCCCACCCCGCTTGGTCCACCGTCAGCCCCTGCGCCGGGCAGAACCATTCGGTGAACAGCCGCGCCTCGCGCAGAAATTCGGCCAGGGAATAGGGGCGGAACGGCCCCGGCGGCGAGCGGTGCAGCGCGGCCAGCGCATCGATCGCCGCGCGATAGGCGCCATGCTCGGCCGAGGGATGGAGGTCGAGCCAGTCGCGCATCCGGTCATCCCCGAAATCTTCCAGCAGCACCCAGCCGGCGGCCGCATCCTGCGCCAGGATCGCCGGGGCGCGGTGGCCGTGGCCGGCCAGCCATTCGCCCACCGCGATGAACGGGCGCGGGTCTTCATGCGGCGGCGGTGCGTGCATCAGCATCGCCCCTCGGCCTTCGTCACGGATGCGGAAATAGCGGCGGAACGACGCATCGCCGGGCAGCGGCGTGACCAGCGCGCCGCCCCAGCCCGACTGCGTGAGGAAATCGTCCAGCCCGTCAGGAAGTGCGTTCATGGCCAGCGCGTTTGCCAATGCGCCCCCGGCTCGGCAATCGCAATCCGCTGCCCCTCCCCGACAATTTCGAGCCGCACCGCAAGGCAGGCCGGATCGTGCGCGAAGCCGCCGGCCATTTCGGGCCATTCGGCGATCAGCGCCGCGCCGTCGCGATAATCGTCGAGGCCCAGTTCGGCGGCGTCTTCGGGCCGCTCCAGCCGGTAGAAATCGGCATGGACCACCGGCGGCTCAAGCGTGTCGTAGGTCTCGATGATGGTGAAAGTAGGCGACGGCACCTCGCCCGCATGGCCGAGCGCGGCGAGGATCGCGCGGGCCAGCGTGGTCTTGCCCGCCCCCAGCCCGCCCGACAGCGCGACCACATCGCCCGCGCGCAGCATCGCCGCGATGCGCCGGCCGAGCGCCTCGGTCGCGGCATGGTCGGGCAAGGCGATCGGTGCGCTCATGACACCGGCGGCAGCAGGATCGTGGCAAAGGTGCCGGCGCCCTTTTCGGAGACGATCTCCAGCGTGCCGCCATGCGCCTCGACCAGTTGGCGGGCGAGCGGAATGCCCAGCCCGTGCCGCCGTTCGAGCGACCCGTCGGGCGCGCGGCGCAGCCCGTCATTGGCGCGCGACAGTTCCTCGCGCGTCATCCCCGCGCCATTGTCCGAGACGACGATCCGCACCACCCCCTTTGGCTTGGCGAGGTCGACGAGGATCTTCCCACCCGGCGCGGTGGCGGCAATTGCATTGTCGAGCAGGTGGCCCAGCGCGCGGCCCAGCTGGCGCGGATCGGCGTCGAGCCTGGCCCCGGCCCCGCCGCGCAGATCGAGCGCCAGCCCGCCGTCGACAATCGCCTGTTCCCGGCTGCGGACGATGTCGGTGACAAAGGGAAGCAGTTCGATCCGCTGGCGCGAGACGGGCAGCAACCCCGCTTCGCCCTGCGAGACGTCGAGCACGTTTTCGACCTGATCGGTCAGCCGCGCGACCGCCGCGATAATCGCCGCCACGTAATCCTGCCCCTGCGCGCTCAATTCGCCGGCAATCCCCGCCTGCAGCATCTCGGCAAAGCCGCCAATGGTGGTCAGCGGGGTGCGCAATTCGTAGCTCATATTGGCGAGGAAGCGGGTCTTGACCTCGTCGGCCGCTTCGAGCGCGGCGGCCCGTTCGCGTAGCGCGCTTTCGGCCCGTTCGTTGGCGGTGACATCCAGCACCGTCAGCAGGCCATTGCCATCGGGCAGCGGCACCCCGGCATATTCGAGCGTGCGGCCATCGGCCAGCCGCACCCGCCCGGCGGTTTCCTTGCGGTCGAGCGTGGCCGCACGGACCACCTCGCCAATCGCCGGCGCCTGCGCTTCGTCAGCCAGCAATGGCGCCAGCGCCGCGGTCAGCGCATCGGCCCCCGGATGCGCGTCGAGCAGCGCGGGATCGAGCCCCCAGGCCGGCGCGAAAGAGCGGTTCCACTGTTGCAAATGGCCGTCGGGCGCAAACACCGCGAGCGCCTCGAACAGGCTGTCGAAGGTCGCCGTGCGGGTGCGCAGCAGCGTGTCGCGCATGGCCGACAGGGCGAGCTGTTCGGTACGGTCTTCCGCGATCAGCACCAGCCCGCCATCGGGCATCGGCTGGGCGACCAGCCGCACATGGATGCCGCCCGCCAGCGTCCAGATTTCCTCCTGCGGTTCGCCGGCCGAGAACCATCCTTCGCGCTCGGCCCGCCAGGCGGGAAAATCGCGCACCTCGGGCGTCTTGCCCGCATCGCGCGCCGCACCGAGCAGGCGGCCGAAGCCCGTATCATGCAGCGCGACTTCGGGCCCGAGGCCGAAAATGCGGCGGAACGGCTGGTTGGCATGGACCAGGCGTTGCCCGGCATCGAACTGCGCCACGCCGGGCGAAATCTGGTCGAGCAACTGGCGCTGCGCTTCGCGGAAGGCGCGCGCGGCGCGGCGTTCTTCTTCCAGCTCGGCAATGTCGATCGCATAGCCGGCAACGCCGACGCCGGGGATCGGCACATCGCTGACCCGCAAGGTCCGCCGCTCGCCGCCGATGGTAGCGCCGACAATCCGCTCGACCGCCATCTGCTGCGCCGCCGCCTGTTCGGCAATCTGCGCCGCGGTGAGGCCATCGGTCCGCTCGATCAGCTCGATCTGGCGGGCGATGACCTCGGCGGTGCCCGGCGCGTCGACGGCACTGGCATAGGCTTGGTTGACCAGCAGCAGGCGGTGGTCCGCGCCGCGCACCCACATCGGGATCGGTGCCGCTTCGATCAGGCCGACCAGTGCCGCATAATCGGTCCGCGCGCGCGCTTCCGAGCCGCGCAACTGCGCCAACTCGCTTTCGCTTTCGGAGAAATCGAACACCCAGACCAGCGCCGCGCCGCCGGGGGAAATCTGCGGATCGGCCAGCGAACCCCGCAGCGCGAGGCTGCGGCGCGATCCCGGCGGGGTCAGCGCCATGCGGAACGAGGCGCCGGTTTTCTGCGCCGCGCGGACCTTGCCTTCCAGTTCGGCCAGTTGCTCGGCCGCCAGCCCCTGCCCCTCGCCCGGCGCGAGATCGGCGAGGAATTGCGGCACCCGCTCGAGCCCGAGCCAGCGGGCCAGCCGCTCGGGCGCTTCAAGCCGGCCATCGGCGCGCACCAGCAGCGGGATCGCCGGCGCCTCGTCGATCAGGCGCGCCATCTTGCGAACCGCTGTGCGGGCGCTTGCCGCCTGCCGCGTTCGCCGGGCAGAGGTCAGCAGCGCCAAGCCGGCGGCGGCGGTCCACGCCGCCAGCAGCAGCGCGATCAGCACCCAGCCAAGAGGGGAAAAGTCCATCGCCAGCAGCTATAAGCGCGCGTCCGGCGATGCAATGCCGGTTGCGGCAATTCGGGGCACCGCGCACTTGCGGTGCGGCGGCCGGGGCGCGCCCGGCCGCCTGGTTCGCGGTCAGTAGCGGTAATGTTCGGGCTTGAACGGCCCGTGCTGCGGCACGCCGATATAATCGGCCTGCTTCTTCGACAGCTCGGTCAGCTTCACCCCCAGCTTGGGCAGGTGCAGCGCGGCGACCTTCTCGTCGAGATGCTTGGGGAGGATGTGGACCTCCTTCGAATAATCATGCCCGCGCTGCCACAATTCGATCTGCGCGAGCACCTGATTGGTGAACGAACAGCTCATCACGAAGCTGGGGTGGCCGGTCGCGCAGCCGAGGTTCACCAGCCGGCCCTTGGCCAGCACGATGATCTGCTTGCCATCGGGGAAGGTGACGAGATCGGTGCCCGGCTTGACCTCTTTCCATTCGTAATTGTCGAGCGCGCCGATCTGTATCTCGCTGTCGAAATGGCCGATATTGCACACGATCGCCATCGGCTTCATCGCTTCCATGTGGCCGGCGGTGATGACGTCTTCATTGCCTGTGGCAGTCACGAAGATGTCGCAGCGCTTCACGGCCTCTTCCATGGTGACGACTTCGTAGCCTTCCATCGCCGCCTGCAATGCACAGATCGGGTCGATTTCGGTGACCATCACCCGCGCCCCGCCGGCGCGCAGCGATGCGGCGCTGCCCTTGCCGACATCGCCGAACCCGGCAACGCAGGCGACCTTGCCGGCCAGCATCACGTCGGTCGCGCGGCGGATCGCATCGACCAGCGATTCCTTGCAGCCATAGAGGTTGTCGAATTTCGACTTGGTCACGCTGTCATTGACGTTGATGGCCGGGAACGGGAGCTTGCCGTTCTTGGCGATCTGATACAGCCGGTGGACGCCGGTGGTGGTTTCTTCCGATACGCCGCGAATGTTCTGCACGGTGCGGGTCAGATAGCCGGGCCGCGCGGCGACAAACGCCTTGAGCGCGCGCTGCATCTCGATTTCCTCGGCATTGGCGGGTTCGGGCATCGTCTCGCCCGCTTCAATCCGTGCGCCCCACAGCGCAAACATCGTCGCATCGCCGCCATCGTCGAGGATCATGTTGGCGGTCTGGTCCGGATCGCTCTCGGTCGCCCAGTCGAAGATACGGCCGACATAGTCCCAATATTCGGCCAGCGTCTCGCCCTTGACCGCGAAAACCGGGATCTTGCTGGCGGCGATGGCGGCGGCGGCGTGATCCTGCGTGGAAAAGATGTTGCAGGTCGCCCAGCGGACATCGGCGCCCAGATCGACCAGAGTCTCGATCAGCACCGCGGTCTGGATGGTCATGTGCAGCGAGCCGGTGATGCGCGCACCGCGCAGGGGCTTGGCCGCGCCGAACTCGTCGCGCAGCGCCATCAGGCCGGGCATTTCGGTTTCGGCAATGGCGATCTCGTCGCGGCCGAATTCGGCGAGGCTGAGATCCTTGATGACGTAATCGGTGAATTCGGCCACGAGGCACTCCTGTGTCGCGCGCACGGGGAACCGTCGCGCCGGGCAATGGATTGGAAAATTGGCTGCCGCGCCCCTAGCCAAGGGGCGCTGGTGACGCAAATATAAAGCGATCCTTATATCCGCATTCGGGCGGACAGCATGGAAGGAACACGGACGATGACGATCAAGGTTGGCGACACCCTCCCCGATGTGAAGCTGGTCAAGGCAACCGCCGAAGGGCCCGAACAGGTCCAGAGCGGCGATTATTTCAAGGGCAAGAAGGTCGCGCTGTTCTCGGTGCCGGGCGCGTTCACCCCGACCTGCTCGGCCAAGCACCTGCCGGGCTTTGTCGAGAAGGCCGATGATTTCAAGGCCAAGGGCGTCGATGAAATCGTCTGCACCGCGGTCAACGATCCGTTCGTGATGGGCGCCTGGGGCAAGGCGTCGGGTTCGGACGATGTCACCATGCTGGCCGACGGCAATGGCGAATTCGCCGAAGCGCTGGGGCTGACGATGGACGGTTCGGGCTTCGGCCTCGGCAAGCGCGGCCAGCGGTTCTCGATGATCGTCGACGACGGCAAGGTCACTGAGCTGAACGTCGAGGCACCGGGCGACTTCAAGGTGTCGAGTGCCGAACATATGCTCGGCCAGCTTTGAGCGCGTGATGGCCGGCCGGGGCAATGGGCTCCGGCCGGTCAGTACCCCATCAGCCGCAGCACTTCCTCGCGGCTGCGGTGATCTTCGAGGAACGTGCCCATCATCCGGCTGGTGATCATGCCGACACCGGGCGTGCGCACCCCTCGCGCGGTCATGCAGCCATGCACCGCCTCGATCACCACCGCCACGCCTTGCGGCTGGAGGTGGTCCCAGATGCAATCGGCCACTTCGGCGGTCAGCCGCTCCTGCACCTGCAACCGGCGCGCAAACCCGTGCAGCACCCGCGCCAGTTTCGAGATGCCGACCACCCGGTCCCTGGGCAAATAGGCGATCGCCGCCTTGCCGGTAATCGGCGCCATGTGATGTTCGCAATGCGACTGGAACGGGATGTCCTTCAGCAGCACGATCTCGTTATATCCGCCGACCTCCTCGAACACGCGCGCAAGGTGCTGCGCCGGGTCTTCCCGGTAGCCCGAGCAATATTCGCGCCACGCCCGGCCGACGCGCGCCGGTGTGTCGATCAGCCCCTCGCGTTCGGGATCGTCGCCGGCCCAGCGGATCAGCGTGCGGATGGCCGCCTGCACCTCGTCGGGCACCGGCAGCTTGGCAGGCGGTGATACGAGGTCGCCATTGTCGGGCGTGTCGTCATTCAGGCTCATGCCGTTTCCTTCTTGCGGGCGAACCGCTTACGCAGTCGTTCAAGTCGCGACCCTTCACGAAAAAGGCCGCCTTCTGGGTAGGTTTCGAACAGCTCCTCGGGCCTTTCGGGATCGAGAATACCCGATTGCGCGATCGCCTCCTGGACAGCGTTAAGCACGGGCAATTCGTACCGGCGCAAGGTGCGCTTGCGCGACCGGCCGAGGGCATCGACCATCGCCCGCATCGAGCCATGCTGTTCGAGGAGCGGCCCGACCTCTTCAGGAGCGATCCCGCAATGCTCTGCCAGCAGGCCATGGCGGATTTGGCGGATCTGTTCGGCACAGTGTTCATTGCCGGGCCGACTCGCATCGATGAACAGGTCGCATTCGCTGTCGAGGCCGAGCGAACGGTTGTTCATATTGGCCGAACCGATGCGGAAAATCCGGTCGTCGACGATCATCATCTTGGCGTGGACGTAGACCGGCGTCTCGCCGGTATAGGGAATGTAGAGGTTGAACCGCCCTTCGGGATCGGCCTCGCCCAGCACGCGGACCAGTTCGGCGCGGGCATGATCCATCGCCTGCTGTTCCAGCCAGCCATCGGCATTGGCGGGATGGACGATAAAGATTTCCGGCGGATCGGGCTGGGTCAACCGCTTGGCAATCGCATTGGCGATCCGGTGCGAGGCGAAATACTGGCTCTCGGCGTAAATGAACTTCTTGGCCGATGCGATCTGGATTTCGAACAGATTTGCGATCTCGTCGATCTGGCACGCATCCTCCAGCCCGCCGCGAGTGCGAGCAATGCCGATCTCGACATCCTCGAATTGCGCCTTCAGCGCCGTAGGCCACGGGCTTTCGCAGGTATCGTCGCTTACCGGAGCGAGCGTTTCGCCGCTCGAATGCTCCCACCGCCAGCGTCCGAGAACGCCGAGCGCCGCCGCGACGTCGCCTTCGACCATCATCGTCGCATCGTGCCACGGCTGATACGGCTTGCCCCGGGTATCCCGCCGCCGCCGGTCATGTTCGAGATGCTCGCGCGTGTCCCAGCGGCGCACAGTCATGTCGATTCCGCCGCAGACGGCAAAACGATCGTCGAGGATGACGATCTTCTGATGATGGGTCGCCCCGACCGGGTGGATGGTGTCGAAATTGAAGGTGATGTTCTTTTCGCGCGCCCAGCGAATCATGTCCCAGGCCATGATGCCGCGGGTCAGGAAATGGATCGCGCCGTAACTCCATTTGAGGATGCGGATATCAATCCCGGGGTTCCGGCGCGCGAGCCACAGGATGAACTTGCCCAGCCGCTCGCGCCGCTGTTCGCGGCTGGCGCGGTGCCACCAGCGCCGACCCTGGATGAGCTTGATCCGTGTGTCGAAATCCCACCCGACCAACAGGAAACGCTGCTGTGTGCGCAGCATGGCCTCGTGCATCAGCGCAAAATAGTCCGCCGCATCGATGATGACCGAGGCGCGTGTGGCGCGGGCGAACCGCCAAACGCCGGGTTCTGCAGACCCGGCGACAAGCTGGTCAAGTTCGGTGGCATCGTCCGCCACCGGTTCGTCCTTGTTATTGGTGATGTCCCCCACTGCCATCCCGCTTCTTGCCAACGGTTCGCCGATGTCATGTGCGCACCAGCTATTCCGGTCAATCGCTGATCGGTCGTGGCGGCTTGCAGCGGCGGGCGGTCAGCTTACATCGGGATGATGACACATAGTGGCGATCCCACCACAGCCGATTTCGAGCGACTGGCGCAGCAGGCATTCGGCAGCTTGCCATCTCGCTTCCGCGAACAGCTCTCCGACGTCATCGTGAAAGTCCACGAGTTTGCCACTGCCGAGCAGCTTGCCGAAGTTGGTCTCGACGACCGGTGGGAGCTTACCGGGCCTTATGAGGGGCGCCCGCTGCCCGAACAATCGGTCTGGTCGTCGGGCGATCTGCCGCCGCGCATTTCGCTGTTCCGCCAGCCATTGCTTGCCGAATGGAAGGCGACGGGCGTCGAGCTGGGTGCGCTGATCCGCCATGTTGTCGTGCACGAGGCGGGCCATCATTTCGGCTTCAGCGATGACGATATGGCTGCGCTCGAACGGGACGACTGATTGACGCCGCCCGCGGTTTCGCGATTTGGAAGAATTGGCGCGCCCGAAAGGATTCGAACCTCTGACC
Organism: Qipengyuania sp. YIM B01966; assembly: GCF_016461955.1. Classification (GTDB taxonomy): domain Bacteria; phylum Pseudomonadota; class Alphaproteobacteria; order Sphingomonadales; family Sphingomonadaceae; genus QFOP01. Next base: position 186,820 of record NZ_JADMNM010000003.1, read on the forward strand.
CCCAGATTCGTAGTCTGGTGCTCTATCCAGCTGAGCTACGGGCGCGCTTGGAGCGGCGCACATACGGAGGGTGGCAGGGCTTGGCAAGTCCCTAAGACGGTCCGCCGCGATGTCCCGTGCCGGATAGCGCCCGCGCAAGCTCGCGATCAAGCGGCGGGGTGTCGAGCTGGCTGATATCGGCGTGGGTGAACCAGCCTACTGCACCACCCTCAAGCGCCCTCGGCTCGGGTCCGCTCGATCGGGCGCACCTGTAAAGCAGGATGACAGGTGCACCAACGATACCAGCATCGGCGAATGCGGCGGGTTCGAGGTCGTCCGAAGCGATGGTCAATCCGAGTTCTTCCTGTATCTCACGCACCAGCGCGTCACGGGGTATTTCGCCCAGCTCCACTTTGCCGCCCGGGAACTCCCACAGGCCGCCATGTTGCTTGTGCGCGGGCCGTCGGTGCATCAGCCATCGCCCTGCGCCATCGCTGAGGGCTAGCGCAACGACGGGAACCCATGTCGGGATATCTTCCACCTCTGAGCCTCCATGAAACCGAACTTTAACGACTGAACGAGCAGGCTCCGCGCGTCCAACACCTTGTGCGGGGGAAATTTATGCGGCGCCCAGATATTATCGGCCGGATTTGGCGGGATCAGCGTGGTGCCACCGCGATTGAGTATGGCTTGCTGGTCACTTTGATTGGAATTTCCGTGATCGGAATCATGGCCAGCACCGGGGCGGGCACGCGCGGTATGTGGCTGGATCTCGATAGCAGCATTTCCGACCCCGATCCTTTGGTCGGCGCTGATTAGGATTTTTTAACACCTTTGGTTCTATCCATCCAATCGCTCGATCCGGAAAGTTACGAAACGGGGCGGGCCGGGTTTGAAGACCGAACAGGGAGACCAACAATGAAGTTCCTCAACAAGCTGATCCGTGACGAAGCCGGCGCGACCGCCATCGAATACGGCCTGATCGCCGCTCTGATCGCCGTCGCCGCCATCACCGCCATGAGCGCAGTGGGCGACGAAGTGGGCGACACCTTCACCACCGTCGACACCACCCTTCAGGATGCGCAGGACAACCCGGGCGTTGGCGCCGACTAAGCCACGGCTTAGGTCCAAAACAAAGGGCGGCGGGGAGACCCGCCGCCCTTTTGTTTTGCCCGCGCCGCTATCAGCGTGCCGCGCGGACCACCACCTTGACGCGCTGACCCGGCTGCACCTCTTCGGCGTTGCCCAAACCGTTCAGCACGCGGAATCGCGCCTCCTGCGCGTCGGTATAGGCCATCCGGCTCGCCAGCGAACGCACCGTGTCGCCGCTACGTACCTGCACCACTTCGACCCGGCGCGGCACCACGCTGCCCGCCTCGGCCTGGTTGATCCGCCGCATGGACTGGAACATCGGGTTGAACACGCCTGAGCGCCCCGCCGGCGTGATGGCGGTAAAATGATACGCCTGCCCGTTACCCATGTCATAGGCAAACACCACGACATCCACCTGGCTGTTGCCCTGATTGACCCGGGCAATGCCGTAAGCGGCGGGCAGGCCATTGACGCTCGTGCGCTGCATCTGCTGCGGGGAGAGGCGTTGCTGGTTGCCGCCAAGTGCGGCGAACACCTGCGTCACATAGCTTTCCAGATTGCCGTTATATTGCGCCATCGACAGCTGCGCGCGGCCCGACTGGCCATTAATCGACACTGCGCGCGGGCTGTTGACCATGTAGAACCCGTTCGGCGCGGTGAAGGCAAAGCGCAGTTCGGGGTGAATGAATGTGCGCCCTTCGATGACGCCCTGCTTCGGATCGTCCCCATAAACGATGCCGCTGATGTTTTGCAGGAACGTATCGCGGTTGGTCAGGCCCGCCATGCCCTGGGCAAGCCGCGCCGCCGTTTGTACACGGCTGGCTGGGTCGGGGTGAGTCGAGGCCCATTCGGGAATGCTGGCATTGCGATTTTGCAATTGCGCGTCGAGCGCGTTTTGGCGCGCAAGGCTTGTCAGCACCGTCGACATCGCCCGCGGATCGTAACCGGCGCGCTGGAGATAGCCGATGCCCAAGCGGTCAGCCTCGAGTTCCTGATTGCGCGAGAACGACAGTGTCAGCATCTGCGAGCCTTGCAGCAGACCGCGCGACAATGTCTGACCGATTTGCGAATTTCCGAGCAGCACGCCTGAGAGAATTGCTCCAAGACCGCCCAGCAACGTGTTGCGCGTAGCGTTCTGCTGGCGCCGCTGCGCATGACGGGCTGCGACGTGGGCGACCTCGTGACCGAGCACGGCCGCCAATTCCGCCTCGTTGTTCATCAGCGCCACCAGTTGGCGGGTGGTGTAGATATAACCGCCGGGGATCGCGAAGGCGTTGTTCACAGAACTGTCGATAGTCGAAACGGTGAACGCATCGCGCGCGCCGGCCAGGCCAGACTGGACGGCGATGTTCTTGCCGACTGTTTCGATATAACGCGCCTGCGGACCGGTATAGGTACCCCCGAACTCGGAGAGTATCTGGGGGTGCGCTTCGGCACCCTGCTGCGCTTCTGCCGCGCTGATGGGGGCATTGGCCGCCGGAGTCCGGCTGCGGGTCTGGGCATTTGCCGTGGCGCATCCGGCCAATGCGAGGGCAGCGACCGAGGTGGCCAAAGCGAGCTTGGGGATGGAGCGCATGGATCTTCCTTTATTGTTCAGCTTCGCCGCACCCCACCAAGGGCGGTTTCCTGCGTAACAATAAATCTAGCGCAATCGTTCCCGCTTGCGCCTGAACCGGCCTGTCAGCCGCGAGTCAGATAGCGCCGATCCGCAAAAAGCGATCCTCGCGCTGGCGGCGGAGCTGATCGACCGGCAAATCGGCCAGCGCATCAAGCTCCTGGCCAATCGCCGCCGCGAGCGAAGCAGCCATCGTTGCCGGATCGCGGTGGGCCCCGCCGACCGGTTCGGGCACGATGCGGTCGATCACGCCAAGCTGCTCGAGATCCTGCGCGGTGATCCGCATCGCCTGCGCTGCATCGGGCGCCTTGTCGGCGGTGCGCCACAGGATCGAGGCACAGCCTTCGGGCGAAATAACCGAATAGACCGCGTGCTCCAGCATCAGCACCCGCTCGGCGCTGGCCAGCGCGACCGCGCCTCCCGACCCGCCTTCACCGACGATCGTCGCCACCATCGGCACCGGTAGGCCGAGGCACGCTTCGGTCGAGCGGGCGATCGCTTCGGCCTGCCCGCGCTCTTCCGCCTCGACGCCGGGAAACGCGCCCGACGTATCGACCAGCGTGACGACCGGCAGACCGAACCGCCCGGCCAGTTCCATCAGGCGGATCGCCTTGCGATAGCCTTCGGGCTTGCCCATGCCGAAATTGTGCCGCAGCCGGCTGGCGGTATCGTTACCCTTCTCGTGGCCGATCAGTACCACGCGCCGCCCGCCCAGCCGGGCCAACCCGCCCATTATCGCCTCATCCTCGCCGTAAAATCGATCCCCGCCCAGCGGCATGAATTCGTCGAAGGCGAGCGCCACGTAATCGCGGAAATGCGGGCGCGAGGGATGGCGGGCAACCTGCGTCTTCTGCCATGGGGTCAGCGCGGCATAGGTGCTGGCGAGCAGGTCGCGGCTGCGTTTCTCGAGCCGCTCCAGCTCCTGCGTGATATCGACCTCGGCATCGCCTTCGGCAGCGGCGCGCAGTTCGGCGATGCGGGCGTCGAGTTCGCCGACAGGCTTCTCGAATTCGAGATAGGACAGCATGGCCGGTGCGCTAAACCGATGTGCCCCCCCGGGCAAGGCCGCGCGCGGCGAGCGGATGCCGGCTATTCACCAGTTCCACCAGCCGCGCCGCATCGACATGGGTATAAATCTGCGTGGTCGCGATATCGGCATGGCCGAGCAGCGCCTGCAATATGCGCAAATCCGCGCCCCCTTCGAGCAGGTGGGTGGCAAAGGCGTGGCGCAGCACATGGGGGCTAATTCTGGCCGGATCGATCCCTGCCCGGCCTGCCAGCCCCTTGAGCAATTGATACAAGCGCACGCGCGACAAGTGCCCCGCGCTCGACCGCCCGCTGGCCGGGAACACGTAACGCGAACCCGAAGGGCGCAGCTCGGCCCAGCGGTTCAACGCGGCTTTGGCGCGTGTGGAGATCGGCACCACGCGTTCCTGTCCGCCCTTCCCCCTTATCGTCACGAAGGGTGCATCGCGTGGCAAAGCCGCCAGCGGGAGCGCGACCAGTTCGGTCGCCCTGAGGCCTGATCCGTAGAGCATTTCGAGCAGCGCCAACTGGCGTACGGCGCGAATCTCGCCCCCTTCAGCCTCCAGCGCTGCGCGGTCGAACAGGCGGGCGATGTCCTCGTGCGACAGCAGTTTGGGCAACGGCCGACGCGTTGCCGGGCGCGGCAGCGCATCGGACGGATCGTCGGCAATGCGCCCTTCATCGATCAGAAAGCCGTAAAACTGCCGCAGTGCCGACACCTTGCGCGCCACGGTGGCGGGTGCCAGTTCCGACCAATGCCCAGCGAGCGCGGCAAGCTCGTCGCGGCCCGCGCTCGCCAGATCGCCGACAAACTCGGCGGCGCCGGCCAGATCGCGGCGATAGGCGGCGATGGTATTGGCCGCCGCACCGCGTTCGGCGGCCAGCATGGCCAGAAACGCGTCGCTATCGGCCGACATCAGCCGCGCGCAACCGCCTCCGCCGCGATCATCCGCGCTTCGGCAGACAGGCCCGCTTGGTTGAGCGCGCGGACGATGTGGTACAGATGGCGCGGGGTCATTCGCGCCCAGCTATCGCCCTGCATTCCGAGCCCGGCCAGAAACGCCGCCAGCGCGGGATTGCGCGTGGCTCCGGCGGCCTCGATGGCGCGGGTCCAGCGGGTCCTGCCACCGAAACTTATGCCCAGATCGTCCGCCAGATCGTCGCGCGCGCCTTCGTCTATCCGGCCCAACCCGGCCAGCGCGGCGACGAGGAACTGCGATTTGCGCTTCGCTTCGCTGGGATCGTCACCAATGAAATCGCTGATCGCGCCGGTCGGGACCGAAATCTTACCGCCCGGCTGCGCCAATGCGAGCAGCGCCCAGCCCTCGCTTCCAGTACTGACAATCGGTGCCCAGGCCAGCGCATCGCGATCCAGCCCGGCGGTGAGCATCGACGCGATCAGCGGCGCTGCGTGCTCTTCGAGCGCGTCTGACGGCACCAGTTGCGCCGCGGCGTAGGCGGTCAGCACCTGCCGCTCATAAGCCGGGACGCCTTCGCCGCCCCAGATGTCGCGCATTGCCTGCACCCGCACGGCTGGATCGGCCGCACGGTAGGCACGGCGCAGCAGGACTGCTACGGCGCCCTCCGGCGTTTCGGGATTATCGAGCGTGTAGATCTGCGAATAGAGATCGACCATCGCCGCCGATGACAGCAGCCCTTCACGCGCCGCGCGCTGCGCCCCAGTCGCGCGCAATGCCAGCGGCACGGCCGGCGACAGCGCCCAGGCGCGCTGGTAATAGGGCCCGGCGTCGGCCCGCAGCTTTTCCGGGATTTCCTCGCCCAACGCGGTTGCCAAGGCAAAGCGCCACGGATTGAGTTCGGTTACGGTGTCCCACTCGATATTGACCGCCCGGCGGCTCTTGGCGGCGGCACCTGCGTAGCGCTGCGCCAGCAGCACATCGATCGGCGGCGCAACGCGGCGCGAGAATGCCTGCCGTAGATCGCGCTGGGCGCGTGTCCCCTCGCCCGCGAAGGCGTTGCAGATGCCCTGCAACAGGCGGACACGGGGTTCGCTTCGGTTGTCGAGCGTCTGTAAGCGGACGGCCGGGCAGGCACCGACAATATCGGCCGAACCGACATAGGCATCGATCGCCGCATTGGTCAGCGCCGGGCTGTAATTGGCGGTGTCGACATCCTGCGCCAGCGCGCGCGCGGCGGGGTGTTCGCCCAGGGTGTTGAGGACGCGCGTTCGCAGCGCGGCGAACTCGGCCGGCTCGATCCCTTCCGGCGCGGCGAGCCGGCTGCTGAGCGCGCGGCGCAGCAGGATATGCCCCCAGCGCGACACCAGCGGCTCATCCGTCCCCGCGAGCGCCGCGCGGACCAGCGCGCCCGGTTGCCCGGCGAGCGATGCTGCGGGCAGGCCGCCTTCCTCTTCCGCCAGAATACCCACCGCATCCATCGAGCGTCGCGCGGCGGCAGGCATATCGACCTTGGGGCGCAGGCCGAACAGCTGGTCCAGCTCGTCCGTGGACATCGATTCGAGTTCGGCGAGGCTGGGCAGGTTGGCCGGCAGGCTCGGCAAGGGGCCGGCGATTACGGGCGCAGGCGCGCCGCCGCTGCGGCCTGTGCCACCTGCTGATGGCAAATCCTGTACCACGGGCGAACTGGTCGCGCCCGGGATCGGCGCCGGCTGCCCGGTCGGGCTGGCGCCGGGCGATAGCCGCGATGGGGGCGTGGGTGTCGGTGCAGGATTTTCGAACCCCGGCGGAAGGATCGATTGCGGTGCGGCCAGCGCCGCCGCCCATCCGCCGGCCAGCGCCAGCGCCAGCGCAACGCACGCAATGCGGACCGGCCGCGCGCTCATCGCGGCTGCCCCGGCACGGCAACATCATAGGCCACCGGGCGCAGCGGCTCTTCGCCGCCATCGATATACGCCCAGACGAGCACGGCCGCGAAGGCGACCGCTGCGACAAGCCAGATACGTTTGCGCGCCATCGCCAAGTTTGTGCTTATCCTGTCCAAGCTGTGCTCGATTGCGCCTGCCTCTACCCTTCTATAGGCCCCGCATCAATGCGCGGCAGCAGGCCACCCTTCGATGCAACTGGCATCGCCGCCATCGCGCGGCGGATCGACCGGCCGATCGTGCTGGTCGGGCTGATGGGGGTGGGCAAAACCACGGTGGGCCGGCGGCTGGCGGCGCTGCTGGACCGCGATTTCGTCGATGCGGATCATGCGATCGAACAATCCGCCGGCCGCTCGGTCAGCGAGATCTTTGCCGACTTCGGCGAGGCGGCTTTTCGCGATGGCGAACGCCGGGTGATCGCCCGGCTGATTGCCGAAGGCCACGGGGTGATCGCCACGGGGGGCGGCGCCTTTGTCGATCCGGCGACCAGGGCGCTGGTGATCGACGAAGCGATCGCCGTGTGGCTCGACTGTCCGCTCAGCGTGCTGATCGAACGAACCGGCCGGCGCAACACGCGGCCATTGCTCGCTGCGGGCGATCCGGCGGCGATTCTGCGCGATCTCGACCAGGCGCGCCGCCCCTTCTACGCCGAGGCGCCGGTGCGGGTGGACAGCAGCGCTGGATCGTATCAGGCAACCGCCCACGCCATCTTGCGGGGGATCGACCAATGGCTGTGATCGACGTGGCGCTGGCCGGGCGCAGCTATCAGGTGCTGATCGGCCCCGCCCTTTACGAGAGGTGCGGCGAGAGCCTGCGCCGCTTCCTCCGCAAACAGGCCGTGCCGGTGGTGGCCGATGCCGGCGCACTTGCCGCGCAAGGCCCGCGACTGATCGGGGCGCTGGAAGCAGCGGGGTTTGCGCCCGCAATCTTCGAGGTTCCGGCGGGCGAGGCGTCGAAAAGCTGGGAAGGGCTCGCCCGGTTGACCGACTGGCTGCTCGCCCAGGGCGTCGAACGTGGCGATCATGTGCTGGCCTTCGGCGGCGGGGTGGTGGGTGACCTTACAGGCTTTGCCTGCGCGATCCTCAAGCGCGGCTGCGGCTTCATACAGCTCCCCACGACTTTGCTGGCGCAGGTCGATTCGAGCGTTGGCGGGAAGACCGCGATCAACACGGTGGCGGGGAAGAATCTCGTCGGCGCGTTTCACCAGCCATCGCTGGTGCTGGCCGATACCACCACCCTCGCCACCCTGCCCCAGCGCGAAATGCGCGCCGGCTATGCCGAAGTGTTGAAATACGGCGTGCTGGGCGATGCGGCGTTCTTCGACTGGCTGGAAGCGCACGGCGCGGCTGTGCTGGCACGCGAGGGTGCAGCGCTGGAACAGGCCATCGCCACCAGCGTCGCCGCCAAGGCGCGCATCGTTGCCGAGGACGAGCGCGAGACCACCGGCACCCGCGCGCTGCTCAATCTCGGCCATACGTTCGGCCATGCGCTGGAAGCGGAAACCGGCTTTTCCGATCGCCTGCTGCATGGCGAGGCGGTGGCACTGGGGATGGTGCTCTCGGCGCGCTATTCCGCCCGTCTGGGCCTGCTCGCCGGCGCGGATGCCGCGCGGATCGGCCGTAGCATCGAGGCTGCAGGATTGCCCGCCACTCTGCCCGCGCTGGGCCTCGCCTGCGATGGTGCGCGGCTCGCCCAACATATGCGGCACGACAAGAAGATGGATGCCGGCACCCTCCCCTTTGTGCTGCTGCGCGGGATTGGCGCGGCGTTTCTCGCGCGCGACGTGGCGCTGGGCGATGTGGCCGCGTTCTTGGACGAGGAGCTCGTCCGATGACCCGTTTCATCGACCTGTCGATCCCGATCAGCAACGATGTGATCTCGGACCCGCCGGTGATGCGACCGCGGATCGAATACGTCACGCACGAAACCAGCTGGGAGCAGATTGCGTTGTTCTTCCCCGGCCTCACCCGCGACGATCTGCCCGACGGAGAAGGCTGGGCGGTCGAAACGGTGACACTGGCGACGCATAACGGCACCCACATGGACGCCCCGTGGCATTACCATTCGACCACCGACAGCGGCGCGAGGCCTGCGCCGAGCATTGACGAGGCCCCGCTAGACCGGTTCTTCCGCCCCGGCGTGAAGCTCGATTTCAGCCACCTGCCGCACGGTCATGTGGTCAGCGCGGCAGAGGTCGAGGCGGAACTGGCGCGGATCGGATATGCCCTCCAGCCGCTCGACATCGTGCTGGTCCAGTCGGGCGCGGTCTATGGCACCGACAACTTCACCGATCAGGGCGTCGGCCTGGGCGCCGAGGCGACCTTGTGGCTGACCGAGCGCGGCATCGAGGTGGTCGGCACCGATGCCTGGAGTTGGGATGCGCCGTTCAGCCACACCGCGCGCCGCTGGGCCGAAAACCGCGATCCGTCGATCATCTGGGAAGGGCACAAGGCTGGCCGCATCCGCCCCTATTGGCAGATCGAAAAGCTGACCAATCTCGCAGCGCTGCCGCCCTTCGGCTTCACGCTGAGCTGCTTTCCGGTGAAAATCGACCGCGCCAGCGCGGGGTGGATCAGGGCAGTGGCGCTGATCGAGGATTAGGGAAACAGGTCAGTCACGGTAAAATCGCCGAACAGCTCGCGCACCAGCAATTGCCGGTGGCAGTGGTCGGGCGAGCGTTCGTAACACAGCAGCGCCACGCGCCGTTCCTCGGCCAACGCGCGCAATTCGGCCATCGCTGCCATGGCTTCGGGCAGTTCCAGCTGGCCGGCATAGATCCGCGCCAGTTCGGCATCGTTGCCCTTGCGCGCCGCGGCACGGCCATCGGCTGGCGTGCCGAGCGGCTTGAAGTGGCGATAGGCGATCCCCGCCTCGGCCATCGCGCCCGACAGCGGGGTCTTGGAGAAGCCAGGCCGGCGTGACAGCGGGAGGGCGCGAACATCGGCCAGCACCTCCACGCCTGCCGTCGTCAGCGCCGCAGTGAAATCGGCCGGAATCGTCTGTTCGTACCCGATGGTCCAGATTTCTCGCCTGCTCACTCCAGCTCCAGGATCACCGCATCGACCGCCAGGCTGTCGCCTGCCTGCGCGTTGACCTTTTTCACCTTGGCGGCCTTTTCGGCGCGGAGGATGTTTTCCATCTTCATCGCCTCGACCACGGCGAGCGGCTGGCCGGGCTGAACTTCGTCGCCTTCCTGAACGTCGAGCCGGACCAGCAGGCCTGGCATCGGGCAGATCAGGAACTTGCTGAGGTCGGGCGGAACCTTTTCGATCATGTGTTGACGCAGATGCGCCAGCCGCGCTGGCAGGACGCTGGCAGCGTGCTGGCCGCCACGCGCGGTAAGGCGGAAGCCGCTGCGGGTCGGCACCACCTGTACGGCGAGCATCTCGTCCTCCATCTCGGCCTCGATCAGCCGGTCGCCGGGGGTATATTCGGCCTCCATCGGCACCACCGCGCCATCGACCGTGATCTCCCCTTCCTCGTCCATCGAGACAGCGTGATCCTCGCCGGCGAGGCGCACGATCCAGTCGTAATCGGGCTCGCGGTGCTCGTCGATCCCACCGCTGACCTGCAGCGCTCGGTCGGCACGGACGATCGCCAGCCAGCCGGCCAGCGCGGCGAGTTTGCCGCGCAGATCTTCGGTCAGCGGGGCACCTTCGAAGCCGTCGGGATATTCCTCGGCGATGAAGCCGGTGGTCAGTTCGCCCGAACGGAAGCGCGGATGCTGCATGATGGCGGACAGGAAATCGATATTGTGCCCTAGCCCCTCGATCTCGAACGCATCCAGCGCGGCGATCTGGAGGTCCGCCGCCTCGTCGCGGGTTTCGCCCCAGGTGATCAGCTTGGCGATCATCGGGTCGTAGAACATCGACACCTCACCGCCCTCAAACACACCGTCATCAACGCGCACGCCGTCCACCCCGCGGCGGCCGTTGGCGGTGCCATCGTCGGTCCAGCCCTCGACCGGCGGGTCATAGCGGACCAGCCGCCCGGTGCTGGGGAGGAACCCGCGATAGGGGTCTTCGGCATAGACGCGGTTTTCGATCGCCCAGCCGTCAATACCGATATCGCCCTGCGTCAGGGCAAGCTTTTCACCGGCCGCGACCCGGATCATCTGTTCGACCAGATCGATGCCCGTGATCGCCTCGGTCACCGGGTGTTCGACCTGCAGCCGGGTGTTCATTTCGAGGAAGTAGAAGCTTTCCCCCGTCGGGTCGGCGCCGCTGACGATCAGTTCGACCGTGCCCGCGCTGTAATACCCGACCGCGCGGGCGAGCGCGACGCACTGCTCGCCCATCGCTTTCCTCATCGCGGGGGTGACGAAGGGCGACGGCGCTTCTTCGACCACCTTCTGGTGGCGGCGCTGGATGCTGCACTCGCGCTCGTTGAGGTAGAGGATGTTGCCGTGCTGATCGCCCAGGATCTGGATTTCGATATGGCGCGGATTGAGGATGAACTTCTCGATGAACACGCGGTCGTCGCCGAAGCTGTTCAGCCCCTCGCGCTTGACCGCCTCAAACCCCTCCCGCACGTCCTGTTCGGTGTAGGCGAGCCGCATCCCCTTGCCCCCGCCGCCGGCCGATGCCTTCATCATCACCGGATAGCCGATTTCCGACGAAATACGCACCGCGTGCTCGGTATCCTCGATCTCGCCGACGAAGCCGGGGACGACGTTGACCCCCGCTTCCTTCGCCAGCTTCTTGGACTCGATCTTGTCGCCCATCGCCGCGATCGCGTTCACCGGCGGACCGATGAAGGCGATACCCTCGGCCGCCAGCGCCTCGGCAAAGCTGGTGCGCTCCGACAGGAAACCGTAGCCCGGATGCACCGCCTCGGCGCCGGTCTGCTTGCAGGCGGCGATGATCTTGTCCGCAACCAGGTAGCTTTCGGCGGCGGGCGACGGCCCGATATGCACCGCCTCGTCCGCCATCCGCACGAACGGCGCGCGGGCGTCGGCATCGGAATAGACCGCGACCGTCGCGATACCCATGCGCCGCGCGGTCTTGATGACCCGGCAAGCAATCTCGCCCCGGTTGGCGATGAGGATTTTGGAGAACATTAGTCGGACGCCTTAGATTGAACCTGCCGTGCTACTCGCCTCGCAAGCCAATGGCAGAAGAACAGTGCTGCTACTCCGTAGATCGCAGCAGGAACGAAATTGATCAGGGACACCATCCAGAAAGGCGCGACATTTTTCCCGGCCAAGGGGTACACGATGGCGAGAAAACCAGCGATGCCTGACCAGTAGAGTGCCGAGCAAACAGCGAAGAATAGCGCGGGCCGCCTGACACCATTCATTCCGCCGCCTCCACCACGTTGCACGCCCGCATCGGCTCCTCGCCCTTGAGCGCCGTCAAACCCAGCTTGGCGAACAGCGCGGCGTCGCTGTCGTCGCCGGCGTTCGGCGCGGTCAGCAGCTTGTCGCCGGTGAAGATCGAGTTCGCGCCGGCGAGGAAGCACAGCGCCTGGGTCGCCTCGCTCATGCTCTCTCGCCCGGCGGAGAGGCGGACCATGCTCATCGGCATGGTGATCCGCGCGACCGCCACCGTGCGGACGAACTCGATGTCGTCGATCTTGGCGAGCGGGGTGTCCGCCAGCATGTCGCCCAGCACCGTCCCCTTGACCGGCACCAGCGCGTTGACCGGCACAGATTCGGGATGCTGCGGCAGGGTGGCGAGCGTGTGGATGAAGCCCACCCGATCCTCGCGCGTCTCGCCCATGCCGACGATCCCGCCGCTGCACACATTGATCCCGGCCGCGCGCACGTGGGCGAGCGTGTCAAGCCGGTCGGCCATGGTGCGCGTGGTGATCACCCGGTCGTAATATTCGGGGCTGCTGTCGATATTATGGTTGTAGTAATCAAGCCCCGCCTCGGCCAGCATCTCGGCTTGGCTGGGCGTCAGCATCCCCAGCGTCATGCAGGTTTCGAGGCCCATCGCGCGCACGCCCTTCACGATCTCGACGATCGCCGGCATATCGCGGTCCTTCGGGTTGCGCCAGGCGGCGCCCATGCAGAACCGCTGGCTGCCATTGTCCTTCGCCTGCGCGGCTTTCTGGAGGATCGACTGCACCTCCATCAGCTTGCTCGCCGGCACGCCGCTGTCGGCCTTCACTGACTGCGAACAGTATCCGCAATCCTCCGGGCAACCCCCGGTCTTGATGCTGAGCAGTGTGCACAGCTGCACCTCGTCCGGCGGATGGTTCTCACGGTGGACGCTGGCGGCGCGGAACAGCAATTCGGTGAACGGCAAATCGAACAGCGCGGCGATTTCGGCGCGGGTCCAGTCGGTGCGGATCTCGGTCATTGCGGCTGACCGATAGCGATCCCGCGCGTGCGCGCAAACCCTTCCAGCGCGGCGGCATAGGCGGGCGCGCCGCGCCGTCCGCCCTCACCCGACAGCAGGCGCGTCACCCCATTGGCCAGCATCGCTATCTGCGGTGCCGGAAGGCGGCCAAGCGGTGACAGATAAACGCCGATGGTGAACACGATCGCCCCCGTCATCGGCAAGCGGCGCAGCGTCTGGCGCTCGCAGCGGACGAACAGCGTCTCGCCGGCGTTGGTGGGGGTTACATGGGCAAAGGCCTGTTTGGGCCGCCCGGCAACCCAGCGCCAGGCATCGGTCGGGGTGATGAACCAGTTGCAGCGCCCGAAGATGCGGCCCGGCGTCAACTGCGCCATGAAATTATCGACCCCGCTGGCAAGCTGCTCGGCATAGCCGTGGATCGGCGCATGGATGGCGGTGAGCGGCAGGCCGAGTTTGTCAGCGGGACGCCAGTCGCTGGGGAAAATGACGGCAGCGGCGACGAGGCGATAGACCTCCTCGCCATCGCGGCGGGTGAGGAGGCAAAAATCCTCCCAATGATGCTCTGCGCAGCCGCGCAGATCGCCCTCCACGCCTAGCACTTTGGCCAGTTCGCCCGCCGCCGCCACGCCTTCAGGCAGCACCTGCACGCCTTCGGGGAAGGCGGTGAACCCCGAGCGGCGGGCGGCGCGATCGGGTGCGGGGTCGAGCCAGGCGCCTTCCTCCAGCGCGCACAGGCCCATCTTGAGCACGCCGCCGCCGCGCGCCCTGGGCAGCAGTTCCGCGACGGAAAAGCCGAGCGACAAGCCTAGGCCGCCACCTCGTCCAGCCCCTCGCCGGCAGGCGGCATATTGTGTCCCAGCAGGCGCAGCAGGTCGGCAGCGCATTCGACCACATTGCTGCCAGGGCCATAAATGCCCTGCACCCCGGCTTCGCGGAGGAAGTCGTAATCCTGCGGCGGGATCACCCCGCCGGCAACCACCTTGATGTCCGCCCGGCCCGCCTCGCGGAGCAGGGCGATCAGTTCGGGGATCAGCGTCTTGTGGCCGGCGGCAAGGCTCGACGCGCCGATGGCGTCGACATCGTGCGCCAGCGCCATGTCGCGGGTTTCGGAAGGGGTTTGGAACAACGGGCCTGAGATAACCTCGAACCCCATATCGGCAAAGGCCGAGGCAATGACATTCGCCCCGCGATCGTGGCCGTCCTGACCCATCTTGGCGACCATGATGCGGGGCGTTCGCCCGAGCCGGCGCGCGACCGCCTCGACCCCGCTGACGACCTGGGCATAGCGCGCATCGCCGGCATAGGCCTCGCTATAGACCCCGCGCACCGGCGTGGGCGTGGTGTCGTAGCGGCCGAACACCGCCTCCATCGCGGCGGAAATCTCGCCCAGCGTGGCATCGTGCCGGGCGGCTTCGACCGCGAGGGCGAGGAGGTTGCTGCGGCCTTCGACAGGATTAGGCTGAGCGAAACCCGGATCAGTCCCACCGTCCGCTCGTGCTGAGCTTGTCGAAGCACCCGCCCGCGCCCCATCCTCCAGCGCCCGCAGCGCCGCCTGGCACGCCCCCTCATCCCGGCCCGAGCGAACCTGTTGTAACCGCGTGATCTGGCTCTGCCGCACGGCGTGGTTGTCGATGTCGAGCGTGTCGAGCGCGGCCTCTTCGGCCAGCCGGTACTTGTTGACCCCGACGATCACCGTCTGGCCCTGATCGACGCTCGCTTGCTTTGCCGCAGCAGCCTGTTCGATCAACGCCTTGGGCTTGCCGGTGGCGACATAGGCGGTCATCCCGCCCGCCGCATCGACCTCGGCGATCAGTTCGCGCGCCTCGTCCACCAGCGCGGCAGTCAGCGCCTCGACATAATACGACCCGCCCAGCGGATCGGCCACGCGGGTGATGCCGGTTTCCTCCTGAATCACCAGCTGCGTGTTGCGGGCAATCCGCGCGGAAAAATCGGTCGGCAGCGCGATCGCTTCATCGAGCGCGTTGGTGTGAAGCGACTGGGTGCCACCGAGCACCGCGGCCAGCGCCTCGATCGTGGTGCGGATGACGTTGTTATACGGGTCCTGCTCCTGCAAGCTCACACCGGAGGTCTGGCAATGGGTGCGCAGCATCTTGGACTTTTCGTTTTGAGCGCCCAGCCCTTCCATCACCTCGTGCCAAAGCGCGCGGGCGGCGCGCATCTTGGCGATCTCCATGAAGAAATTCATGCCGATGCCCCAGAAGAAGCTGAGGCGCGGGGCAAAGGCGTCGATATCGAGCCCGGCGGCCATCGCGCGGCGGGCATATTCCTTGCCGTCGGCGATGGTGAAGGCCAGTTCCTGCACCGCCGTCGCGCCGGCTTCGTGCATGTGATAGCCGGAGATCGAAATGCTGTTGAACTTCGGCATATGCGCCGAGGTGTAGGCGATGATGTCGCTGACGATCCGCATCGAAGGTTCGGGCGGGTAAATATAGGTGTTGCGGACCATGAACTCCTTCAGAATGTCGTTCTGAATGGTTCCGCTGAGCTTGTCTTGCGCCACCCCCTGCCGTTCCGCCGCGACGATGTAGAACGCCATCACCGGGATGACCGCGCCGTTCATGGTCATGCTGACGCTCATTTCATCGAGCGGGATCTGATCGAACAGCACTTCCATATCGGCCACGGTGTCGATCGCAACGCCCGCCTTGCCGACATCGCCGACCACGCGCGGATGGTCGCTGTCATAGCCGCGATGGGTGGCAAGATCGAATGCGACCGACAGCCCCTTCTGCCCGGCGGCGAGATTGCGGCGGTAAAAGGCGTTCGATTCCTCGGCGGTCGAAAAACCGGCATATTGGCGGATGGTCCACGGCCGGCCGGTGTACATCGAGGCATAGGGCCCGCGCGTGAACGGGGCGAAACCCGGCAGGCCCGGCCCCTCGGCCGGCGCATCGTCCGCGGTATAAAGCGGCTGGATCGCGATGCCCTCCGGCGTGTGCCAGGTGAGGTCGCGGCCCTTCACTTCCTTGTAGGCGGCT
This sequence comes from Qipengyuania sp. YIM B01966, assembly GCF_016461955.1. Taxonomy (GTDB): domain Bacteria; phylum Pseudomonadota; class Alphaproteobacteria; order Sphingomonadales; family Sphingomonadaceae; genus QFOP01. The sequence goes on from NZ_JADMNM010000003.1 coordinate 202,678, forward strand.
GCCTGCCAGTCGGCCTTGTTCACTGTGTCAGTCATTCCGGTTCCATTACCCGCTTCGGCGAATGGGGCTTGGTTACGCTCCTTTGAATTCAGGTTTGCGCTTCTGGAGGAAGGCCATTCCGCCTTCCAGCGCATCGGCGCTATCGCCCGCGCAGCGCTGGCCGACCGCCTCCTGATGCAGCGCGGCGGCATAGCCTGTTTCGAGCGCGCGGTGGATATTCTCGCGCATCCGCGCCAGTGCCAGCGTCGGCCCGGTGGCGAGCCGCAGCGCCAACGCGCGCGCCTCCTCAAGCAGCGCCTCGTCGGCCACCGCCTTGTGGATCAGGCCCCATTGTTCGGCCTTTTCGGCGCCGATCTTTTCGCCCAGCATCATCATTTCGGTCGCCCGCGCCTTGCCGACGAGGCGCGGCAGCATCCAGCTGGCCCCGCCATCGGGAACCAGTCCGATATTGACGAACGCCTGGAGGAAATAGGCGCTGCGTCCGGCGAGCACGAAATCGGCCGCCAGCGCGATCGAGCAGCCGATCCCGGCCGCCGGGCCGTTGACCGCCGCGACAATTGGCACCGCGCTTTGCGCCATGTGCACCATCATCGGATTGTAACTGCGCGACAGGGAATCATACGCCGCGCGCCCGCCCGTGACCGAGCGCTCGCCGCGCGCCGCGAGATCGGCACCCGAGCAGAAGGCGCGCCCGGCGCCGGTGATCAGGAAGCAGCGCGTATCGCTTGTATCGACCAGCGCATCGCGGATTTCGTCCGCCATCTGCGGCGGGCAGGCGTTGAGCCGTTCCGGGCGGTTCAGAGTGATGGTGGTGACGGGCCCGTCGCTTTCGACGAGGATGGTCTCATAGGCCAAGGCGCTCTCCCCTTTTGCCCGCCACAGAGCCCGCGGGGTTGCAGATTGCAACCCTCAATTGCGGGCTGGCTGGCCCCAACAAGGTACAGCGGGGTTCCGGGTCAAGCCCGGGACGACAAAGCTGAGGGTCGTCACCCCGTACCTGATCCGGGGTCCGGCTTTGTCGCCGCACAGGGTGACAAAGGCGACACCAGTGTCACCCGGCCCCGCATGGCTTCAATTCGACCAGTGCGCGTCGGCCTTGGGCGTCTCCATGATCTCGGTGAGCTGCCCCATCATATCCTTGGGGTGGAGAAAGAAAATCGGCGTCCCGTGCGCACCGATGCGCGTGGGGCCGAGGATGCGCTTACCCAGCCCCTCGAACCACGCGCGCGCCTCCGCGATGTCGGCGACCTCGTAGCACAGGTGGTGCTGCCCGCCCGCCGGGTTCTTGGCGAGAAAGCCGGCGAGCGTGCTGTCCGGCCCCAGCGGCTCGATCAGCTCGATCTGGGTGCCGTCAGTGCCGCCGTGCCCCGGCGTGTCTACGAAGCAGACTTTCACCCCCTGGTCGGGCAGGTCGAACGGCTCGGTGATCGAGGTCGCTCCCATCACCTCGCGGTAATAGGCCACGCTCTCCGCGATCGAAGGCGTCGCGACGCCGATATGATTGAGACGGCCGAGTTTCATGGTTTCATTTCCAGTTCGAAATACCAACCCATCAAAGCGGCTACTGAGCAAAACAGGATGACGACCCAGAGCCCGCGATACAAATTGAACTCAATGCGGTGGTCGACCTGATGGTATTCCCGCCCCTTGAAACCAATTCGCTTGTGAAGAACGGCCTTTCGCAGTTCGTGAGCGGACCAGAGCGCCCCACCCCCCGCGAAAACAATCACAAGCCAAGCTTCGCTGAGATTGATTGGAATACCGAAAAAAGACACTTATGATCTCACAGCGGAATATTGTCATGCTTCTTCCACGGGTTCTCAAGCACCTTCCCGCGTAGCTTCCGCAACCCCAGCGCTATCCGCCGCCGGGTCGAGTGCGGGTAGATCACCTCGTCGATGTAGCCGCGCTGCGCCGCGACGAAGGGGTTGGCGAAGCGCTCCTCGTATTCGCGGGTCTTTTCCGCCTGCTCCTCGGCGCTCATGCCGCGGAAGATGATCTCGACCGCGCCCTTGGCGCCCATCACGGCGATCTCGGCGGTGGGCCAGGCGTAGTTGAGATCGCCGCGCAGGTGCTTAGAGGCCATCACGTCGTAAGCGCCGCCGTAGGCCTTGCGGGTGATCACGGTGATCTTGGGCACGGTCGCCTCGGCATAGGCGAACAGCAGCTTGGCGCCGTGTTTGATGATGCCGTTATGTTCCTGCGCCGTGCCGGGGAGGAAGCCGGGCACATCGACAAAGGTCACGATCGGGATTTCGAACGCGTCGCAGAACCGCACGAACCGCGCGGCCTTCTTCGAGGAATTGATGTCGAGCACGCCCGCCAGCACCATCGGCTGGTTCGCCACCACGCCCACCGTGCGCCCTTCGATCCGGCCGAAGCCGCAGATGATGTTGCCCGCATGGGCCGGCTGGATTTCGAAGAAATCGCCCTCGTCCACCACCTTGCGGATGACTTCGTGCATATCATAGGGCTGGTTGGCATTGGCGGGGATCAGCGTGTCGAGGCTGTCTTCCACCCGGTCGAACGGGTCGGCCGTCGGCCGTTCGGGCACCTCCTCGCGGTTGGACAGAGGCAGAAAGTCGAAGAAATCGCGCGTCGCCAGCAGCGTCTCGATATCGTTTTCGAACGCCACATCGGCCACGCTGGTCTTGGTCGTATGGGTGATCGCGCCGCCCAGCTCCTCCTGCGTGACGACCTCGTTGGTGACGGTCTTCACCACGTCGGGTCCGGTGACGAACATATAGCTCGAATCCTTCACCATGAAGATGAAGTCGGTCATCGCCGGGGAATAGACCGCACCGCCCGCGCACGGGCCCATGATCAGGCTGATCTGCGGCACCACGCCCGATGCCAGGACATTGCGCTGGAACACCTCGGCATAGCCGCCGAGGCTTGCGACGCCTTCCTGGATGCGCGCGCCGCCGCTGTCGTTGAGGCCGATGACGGGGGCGCCGACTTTCATAGCGCTGTCCATCATCTTGCAGATTTTCTCCGCGTGGCGCTTCGACAGGCTGCCGCCGAAGACGGTGAAGTCCTGGCTGAACACGAACACCAGCCGCCCGTTGATCGTGCCGCTCCCGGTGACCACGCCATCACCGGGGATCCGCTGGCTTTCCATCCCGAAATCGGTGCAATCATGTTCGACATAGGTGTCGAGTTCTTCGAAGCTGCCTTCATCGAGCAGCACGTCGAGCCTCTCGCGCGCGGTCAGCTTGCCCTTGGCGTGCTGAGCGGCGATGCGCTTTTCCCCCCCGCCCATCCGGGCAGCTTCGCGGCGACGCTCCAGCTCGGCGATATTGGCGGACATGGGCACTCCTGATGGGGGAAGGTCGGTTGCGTAACGCGCCGGCAGGCGCTGGGCAAGTCAGCGCAGCAGGACCAGTTCTTCGGCCATCGTCGGGTGAATGGCGACGGTGGCGTCGAACTCGGCCTTGGTGAGGCCCGCTTTCACCGCCACGGCGGCGGCCTGCATGATCTCGGGGGCTTCGGGGCCGATCATGTGAATGCCGAGGATGCGGCCCGAAGCCTCGTCGCAGATCATCTTGTAAAGCGAGCGTTCGCTGCGCCCGGTGAGCACATTCTTCATCGGGCGAAAGTCCGAAAGATATACCTTCACCGCGCCGAACTGGTTGCGCGCTTCGCCCTCGGTCAGGCCGACAGCGGCGATCGGCGGATGGCTGAAAACCGCGCTCGGCACGTTCTGGTGATCGACCGCCACCGGATCGCCGCTGCCGAACACGGTATCGGCAAAGGCCTGCCCTTCGCGGATCGCCACCGGGGTCAGTTGCACCCGGTCGGTCACATCGCCGACGGCATAGATATGTTCGGCGCTGGTCTTGCTGAAGCGGTCGACCTTGATCGCGCCGTGCGCGGTCATTTCGACGCCCGCTGTGTCCAGCCCCAGCCCTTCCACATTGGGCACCCGCCCGGCGGCGAACAGCACGCAATCGACCTCGATTTCGTCATGCCCCGTCATCGCCACGCGCAAGCTGCCATCGGCCTGCTTCTCCATCCCGCGAAATTCGGCGTGGAAGCGGAAGTCGATCCCCTTGGTCATGCTGATCTGCAACAGCCGGTCACGCACGCTTTCGTCATAGCCGCGCAGGATCACGTCGCTGCGATTGACGATCGTCACCTTGCTGCCGAACTGGTGGAAGATGCCGGCGAACTCGTTGGCGATGTAACCGCCGCCGGCGATCAGCACGCGGCGCGGGATGGCATCCAGATGGAACGCCTCGTTGCTGGTGATGCCATGTTCGGCGCCCGGGCAATCGGGAATGCGCGGCCGCGCGCCGGTGGCAATCAGGATATGCCGCGCGGTCACCGTCTGCCCACTGGCGAGGGTGATCTCGTGCGGCGCCGTCAGCACGGCGCGTTCGGCGAAGATCGTCACGCCATTGTTGTCGAGCGTCTGCGTGTACAGCCCCTCGAGCCGGGTGACATCGTTCAGCACATTGTCGCGCAGCACCGTCCAGTCGAAGCGTGGCTGGTCGATGGTCCAGCCAAAGGCGGCGGCATCTTCAAGATCCTCGGCAAAATGCGCGCCATAGACGAGCATCTTCTTGGGAACGCAGCCGCGAATGACGCAGGTGCCGCCGACGCGATATTCTTCGGCCACGGCAACCCGCGCGCCATGCGCCGCCGCCACCCGACTGGCACGTACACCGCCGGAACCTGCCCCAATGGTAAAGAGGTCGAAATCATATGATGGTGTTATGGCCACGCTGCTAGTATCCTGCACGATGCGGGAGGCTTATGACCAGATGGAGGGCCAGCAGCAACTGCAAGATCACCGGTAAAGCAACCGGCGGGCAAGACGGCTGGCAATGGCCCGCCGGATGCCGCTTGTGCAAACGGCCTTAGCCTGGACCGTAGCTTGCTGTTGCGCTGCCCGGCATCCCCCCCGGGGTGTAGGTGCAATTTGCCGCCATCTGGCACGACGTGCGCAAGTCGATGTCCCGGCCGATACCTTGGAGCGTTTCCAAAGCCCCTTGCGCCGCCTGCATCGAGCCCATCAAAACGCGGGTGACGGTAACATCAATCAACGTGGAAAAAATTTGGGCCTGTTCGGCATGGGTGGCCCGTGCAGCTGCTGCATGGAACCCACGTGGCAGGCCCTCGACATGCTCGCTAACCCCGAAATTATCGAGAACAGTCATCACCCCGCCCCATTGCCGGTACGTATGCACAGGGGCCGTGTACAGTTCGGTGATCCACTGATTGGTGCTGGAATTATGGAAGGTCGATGCAAACAAAGCCTGTTCGACACCGCCCATATTGCTGCCTGCTGCGGTTCCCCATGCGCGGCTTGCCTGATTTTCCGACACAACGCTCCAAACGGTCACTTCGCTGGAATGCACATCCACTGGCGCGATCCCGGCATGGGCCGTTATCTCGGCAAAGGCAGCGGCAGGTGATGTGACGGGGCGGGAATGAACCATGCGAACCATGCGGGGGGAAGCCGGGTCGCCGGGCGCCGCCACCCATTGGTTAGAACCAGCAGGCTGCCAACCGGCGGGAATCTTCATCCTGTTCGGGCCATCGATCAACCGCAGCGGCGGATAGCTGGCTGTCCGAACTTGCGCGCGCGGTGTGTCCCGCGCGCCGGTTTGCGCAGCTGCTTCAGGCACAAGGAACGGCGGCACGCTTAACAACAGCGCCGCTATAGTGCAGGGTATTGCTTGCTTCGTAGATGCAGTCATGAAAGCTGGCCCTATCATTCACGGAACACTGTTGTCCTTTATCATCACAGATGTGCTTCATTCGTGTGACATCTTTCGTTGCCCAAACTCTCACATTGGCAATCTATCACGCCAGACCGGCATGCTTGATCAAAGCTAGCGTCGCTGGATCAAAGGTGTTGCCGACATCGCCGATTTGTCCGGCCAACCTTTTGCCCAATTCGACCCCGAATTGATCAAACGGGTTGATGCCCGAAAGAACGGCATTGGCGAAAGTCCGATGCTCGTGAAAGGCGGTCAGCGCGCCTAACGCAGCCGCATCAAGATCATCCAGCAGAAACGTCGTGCTGGGTCGATTGCCCACGAAAGCACGCACAGGGTCGCTCGATATTTCGCCAGCCATCAACGCAGCGCCTTGCGCAAAACAATTTGCAAGCAAAATGCGATGATGAGCTGGATCAAGCGCGTCGCCCGGCGCGATGCTGGCGATGAAATCCACCGGCACGAGATGCGTACCCTGATGGAGCAGTTGGAACACCGCGTGCTGCGCGTCTGTGCCCACTCCCCCCCAGGTGATCGGCGCGGTCGGGCCGCCGGCAACGGGCGGCTTGCCGTTGGATTCCATCTCCAACTGCTGGAGATAGGCAGGAAACAGCCGCAGCCGCTCGTCATAGGCGAACACCGCGCGGGTCTGGCAGCCGCGCAGCCGGGCATAGAGCTGGTCGGCAAAAGCGGCTCTGAGCGGCAGATTGGCGCGGCCATCGCTGGTGGCGAAATGCTCGTCCACCGCCCGCGCCCCGGCCAGCATGGCGGCAAATTCGTCCCAGCCCAGCGCCAAGGCCACGGGAAAGCCAATGCTCGACCACAGCGAATAGCGCCCGCCTACCGTCTCGGGAAATGGCAGCACGCGCGTTTCATCGACGCCCCACGCGACCGCCTTATCCGGCGCGGCGGTCAGCGCCACCACCCGGCCATAGGGGTCGGCAACGCCATTGTCGCCCAGCCAGCGCAGCGCCGAGGCCGCGTTGGTCATCGTCTCGATCGTGGTAAAGGTCTTGCTGGCGACGGCAATCAGCGTGGTCGCCGGATCGCACGCCGCGAATGCCGCTTCGAGCGCGAGCCCGTCAATATTCGAAACGATATGGACATTCACCAGCGCCAGATCGCGCGCCAGCGCGTCAATCGCCAGCGCCGGGCCCAATGCCGAGCCGCCAATGCCGATGTGGATCAGGTGGCGCACCTCACCCAGCGCGCCCTGATGGATTGCCTCGACCAGCAGCCGCATCCGCTGATGCAGCGCCGTGGCCTCTTCGACCGACGCCTCGTGCCCGGTGCCGCGCTGCGCGAGATGTTCGGCCGCGCGCCCTTCGCTGGCATTGACCCGCTCGCCCGCCAGCAGCGCGCGGCGCCGCTCGGCAAAGCCCATCGCTTGGGCCAATCGCTCGAACGCGGCCAGATGTGCGTCGTCGAGATGCGTTTTCGACCAGTCGCACAGCATCCCCGCCATACCGCCATCGGCCGGCCATTCGAGCCGCTGCACCAACTGTTCCACTCGCGCCGGGTCTGCGGCGAACAGATCGCGCAAGGGCGGGCGTGGCAGCCGCTCCAATTCGCCCCAAATGTCCTTTGCCGCGTCATTCATCGAAAAGCCTTTCCCTCGCTGGCTCACGGCGACTAGAGGTCGCCGCCATGATTTGGAAGGGCAGGAACAGCGGCGCCGCGCCGCATCCGGGGGACGGCGGTGCCGATGCGCCGGCTGGCGGTACGGGCAGCAAGGACGAGAATTTCGGCGCCTTCGTGCTGAAGCTCGCGCTGGCGGTGCTGATCTTCCGCAGCTTCATCTTCTCGCCCTTCACCATTCCCAGCGAATCGATGCTGCCGCAATTGATGAACGGCGATTATCTGGTCGCGGCGAAGTGGCCGTATGGCTTTACCCGCCATTCGCTGCCCTTCAGCTTGCCGCTGATCCCGGGCCGCATTCTCGCCAGCCAACCCGAGCGCGGCGACATCGTCATCTTCAAGCACCCCGTCGACGGCAGCGATTATATCAAGCGGGTGGTCGGCCTGCCGGGCGACACGGTCGAAGTGCGCGGCGGCCAGGTGGTGCTGAACGGGCAGAAGCTGCGCCAAGAGCGCGCGGCGGATGCGGTGGTCAAACTGTCGGACAACACCATCTGCCATCCGGCCGGCACCCCGGTGACGGATTCCGATGGCGATCCCGCGTGCCGTTATATGCAGCTGCGTGAAACCAATCTCGACGGGCGCAGATACGATATCTTCGATTTCGGACAGGGTCCGGCAGACAATTTCGCTCCGATCATAGTGCCCGAAGGCCGCGTGTTCGTGATGGGGGACAATCGCGACAATTCGCTCGACAGCCGCTTCCCCGCCGCACCGGGGGCCGGCGTTGGCCTGGTGCCGCAGGACCTGCTGGTGGGCCGGGCCAGCCGCGTGCTGTGGTCCACCGACGGCTCGGCGCAATGGCTGCTGCCGTGGACGTGGTTCACCGCTGCCCGCTGGGACCGCATCTGGAAGGATCTGTGAGCGCTTTGCCGCCTGCCACGCGCAGCTTTCTCGATGCGCTTGGCATGGCCCCCCGGAATGACGCGCTGTGGCTGGAGGCGCTGACGCATGGCAGCCTTGTCGATGCGCCCGCCAATTACGAACGGCTGGAATTTCTGGGCGACCGCGTGCTCGGCCTGGCCATTGCCGACGGGCTGTTTTCCGGTAGCCGCAGTGCCGAAGGCGATCTGTCGCAGCGGCTCAATGCACTGGTCAGCCGGCAGACCTGCGCCCGCGTCGCGCGGCGGATCGGCCTTGGCCCGCATATTCGCCTTGGCAAGCAGGCGCTGGGCGATGGCGGGGCTGATAGCGACAATATCCTCGGCGACGTCATAGAGGCTTTGCTGGGTGCGGCGTTCAAAGAGCATGGCTTCGATGCGGTCCGCACCATCATCGCGCAGCTCTGGGCGCCCGAAATCGCGGGCGATGCCGGGCGCGCCAAGCATCCCAAGAGCGCGCTTCAGGAATGGGCCGCCGGCAATCAACGCAAACCGCCGGAATACGAGTTGATCGACCGCAGCGGCCCGGATCACGCGGCGCAGTTCACGGTCAGCGTATCGGTCCACCGCGTGGGCGCGGTCGAGGCGACTGCCGGCAGCAAGCAGGAGGCAGAACGCCTCGCAGCGAAGAAATTCATGGAGCAATACGGATGAACCAGATGGCCGATCAGGCAGGCCCGACCCGCTGCGGCGTGGTGGCGGTGCTTGGTGCGCCCAATGCCGGCAAATCGACTTTGGTCAACCAGCTGGTCGGCCAGAAGGTGGCGATCACCAGCGCCAAGGCGCAGACGACCCGCGCCCGGATGCTGGGCATCGCGCTGCTCGATCAGACGCAGATGATCCTCGTCGATACGCCCGGCATTTTCGCGCCCCGGCGGCGGCTCGACCGGGCGATGATCAGTGCGGCGTGGGAAGGCGCCGAGGCGGCCGATGCGATCCTGCTGCTGGTCGATTCGGTGAAACAGCGCCGGCACGAGTTGGAACCCCTGCTCGACAGCCTCGCTCACCGGCCCGAGCGCAAGATCCTGGTGCTGAACAAGGTCGATGCCGCGAAGAAGGAGCCACTGCTGGCGCTGGCGCAGGAACTGACTGCCAAGGTGCCTTTTGCCGAGGTCTATTTCATTTCGGCGCTGACGGGCGACGGGGTGCCCGACATGAAAGCGGCGCTGGCGGCGATGATGCCCGAAGGTCCGTGGCACTATCCCGAAGATCAGGTCAGCGATGCGAGCGAGCGGCTGCTGGCCACCGAAATCACCCGCGAGCAGCTTTACAAGCAGCTCCACGAAGAACTGCCTTATGACAGCGCGGTGCGGCCGGAAAAATATGTGCAGCGTGCAGATGGCAGCGTGGAAATCCACCAACAGATTGTGGTCGGCCGCGATACGCAGCGCGCCATTGTGCTGGGTAAGGGCGGCAGCCGGATCAAGGCCATCGGCGAAGCCGCGCGCGCCGAACTGGCCGAAATCCTTGGCCAGAAGGTCCATCTGTTCCTCCACGTCAAGGTCGAGGAAAACTGGGCTGAAAGCCGCGAAATCTTCGAGGAAATGGGCCTCGACTGGGTGCGGTAAGCGCGCCGCCCACCCCGGCAAGAACCACCCAACGTCGTCACCCCAGCGAAAGCTGGGGTCGCTATCGATCTATGACCCTGAGCGATCCCAGCTTGCGCTGGGATGACATTATTTTGCCGGCTCTGTCGCCGCTTTACGCGCCGCCGCCTTTTTGGCCACAGGTTTTTTTGCCGCCGGTTTCTTGGCCGGCGCCTTTTTCGGCGCGGCTTTCTTGCGTGTGGTCTTTTTCTTCGCCGGGCCCTTGGCGGCGCGGGCGTCGATCCATTCGATCGCCTGCGCCTCGGTCACATCCTCGGGCTTGATATCGCGCGGGATGGTGGCGTTGGTGGTGCCGTCGGTGACGTAGGGGCCGTAGCGTCCCGGCATCACTTTCATCTCGCCGCCGCTGGTGGGATGCGCGCCGAGTTGCTTGATCGGCTCGGCCTTCGCCCGGGCACCTCCCGCGCCGCGATTGGCGCCTTGCGCCAGCAGATCGACCGCGCGGTTCATGCCGACCTCGAACACCTCGCGCGTGTTCGCCAGCTTGCCGTATTTGCCGTCGTGCCGCAAGTATGGCCCATAACGTCCGATATTTGCTTCGATTTCCAGACCCGTATCAGGGTGTGCGCCGACAATGCGCGGCAGGCTCAGCAGCTTCAACGCCCAGTCTAAATCGAAATCGTCGAGATCCTTGGGAATGCTCGCGCGCTTGGCGTCCTTGCCCTCGCCCCGTTGCACGTAAGGCCCGAACCGCCCGGTCTTGCGCTCTACCGGCAATCCGCTTTCAGGGTCTGTGCCGAGCACCGCATCTTCGGCCGCGTCGCCGCTGGCCCCGCCGCCCTGCCCGAACCGGCGGGTATATTTGCATTCGGGATAGTTCGAGCAGGCGACAAATGCGCCGAATTTCCCGCCGCGCAACGCCAGTCGGCCATCGCCGCAGCTTGGGCACTGGCGCGGGTCGCCGCCGTCTTCGCGCTCGGGGAACAGATAATCGCCGAGGAATTGGTCGAGCGCCTCGGTCACCTCCGACGGCAGCCGCTCCATCACCTCGTCGGCCTTGGGCTTAAAATCGCGCCAGAACGCGGCGAGCAGCGTCTTCCATTCTTCGCGCCCGCCCGAGACTTCGTCGAGTTCGTCCTCCATCCCAGCGGTGAAGTCGAACGCCACATAGCGTTCGAAGAACCGTTCGAGGAACGCGGTCAGCAGCCGCCCGCTCTCTTCGGCAAAGAAGCGGTTCTTCTCCATCCGCACATAGGCGCGGTCGCGCAGCGTCTGGATGGTCGAGGCATAGGTGGAGGGCCGGCCGATGCCGAGTTCCTCCAGCCGCTTGACCAGGCTCGCTTCGGAAAAGCGCGGCGGCGGCTGGGTAAAGTGCTGGCTGGCAACGACCTCGCGCTTGGCCGGGCTGTCGCCTTTGCGCATCAGCGGCAGCAGGCTGTCTTCGCCCTCGTCACTATCGTCGAACCCTTCCTGATAGACCGCAAGGAAGCCGGGAAACTTCACCACCTGCCCGGTCGCGCGCAATTCGTGCCGGCCGGTCGGGTCGCGCAGCGTTACGGTGGTCCGTTCCAGGCTGGCGGCCGCCATCTGGCTCGCCATCGCGCGCTTGAAGATCAGTTCATAGAGCTTGCCCTCATCGCCCGCACCGGCGCGCTCGCGGGTGAAGTCGGTCGGCCGGATCGCCTCGTGCGCTTCCTGAGCATTCTTCGCCTTGGTGCTGTAATGGCGGGGTTTTTCCGGCAGGTAATGCCCCGAATAGCGCTCGGCCACAGCCTTGCGGCAGGCGGAGATGGCGCTTTCGTCCATTTGCACCCCGTCGGTCCGCATATAGGTGATCGCGCCCGCTTCATACAGCGATTGCGCCAGCCGCATCGTGTGGCTGGCTGAGTAGCCGAGCTTGCGCGCGGCCTCCTGCTGCAAGGTGGAAGTGGTGAATGGCGGCGCCGGATTGCGCTTGAACGGCTTGGTCTCGACCTCCTCCACGGTGAAGCGAGCCTGCTCCACGATCGCCTTGGCCGCCAGCGCGGCGCTCTCTTCGCCCAGCGTCAGCCGGTCGATCTTGGCCCCGTCGAGCTTGACCAGCCGCGCATCAAATGCGGTCCCGTCATGCTCCATACGCGCCAGCACCGACCAGTATTCCTGCGCCCGGAACGCCTCGATCTCGCGCTCGCGATCGACGATCAGGCGCAGCGCCACCGATTGCACGCGCCCCGCGCTCTTGGCGCCGGGCAGCTTTCGCCACAGCACGGGGCTGAGCGTGAAGCCGAACAGATAATCGAGCGCGCGGCGGGCGAGATAGGCATCGATCAGGTCCTGATCGAGTTCGCGCGGGGCGGCCATCGCGGCGGTAACCGCCGGCTTGGTGATGGCGTTGAAGGTCACCCGGTCAACCTTGGCCGGCAGCGCCTTGCGCTTGGCCAGGAGCTCGCGCACGTGCCACGAGATCGCCTCCCCCTCGCGGTCGGGGTCGGTGGCGAGGATCAGGCGTTCGGCGCCCTTGGCGCTATCGGCGATTTCCTTGAACCGGCTCTGCTTGTCGCGATAGAGCTCCCAATCCATCGCGAAGTCTTCCTCGGGTCGCACGCTGCCGTCCTTGGGCGGCAGGTCGCGGATGTGGCCGTAGGACGCCAGCACCTTGAAGCCGGGGCCGAGATATTTCTCGATAGTCTTCGCCTTGGCGGGCGATTCGACGATAACCAATTGCATGATCTGTCCGAGCAAAGCCTTACGCGTATACGTACGCGCGAGGGTGGCGATGGTTCGCGGGCGGCGTCAAGCCTGCGTGCTGAGGCTCACCTTGCCCCCAACATGGCGCACCAGGTTGCCGGCCAGTTCCAGCTCGAGCAGCGCCAGTTGCACCGCAGCCGCGCTTTCCCCGGACTGGCGGATCAGCTCGTCCACCGCGACCGGGGCGGCGCTGAGGAGGTCGCTCAGCACCGCAGGCTCGGCTTCGGCCCACTCTTCGCGCGAGGGTTCCCATGCGTGGGCAGTATCGCGCAGCACGCTCCGCGGGCGGCCGGTAAAATCGCGCAGCACCTCGATCACGTCATCTGGCGTCTGCACCAGCACGGCGCCGTCGCGGATCAGCTGGTTGCAGCCGCTGGCGCGCGCGTCGAGCGGGCTGCCGGGGATGGCCATCACCTCGCGCCCGGCCTCGCCCGCGAGCCGCGCGGTTATCAGGCTGCCCGATTGCGGCGCGGCCTCGACCACCAGCGTGCCGGCGGCAAGCCCGGCGATGATCCGGTTCCGGCTGGGGAAATGGCTGCCGCGCGGTTCGGTGCCGGGCGGCTGTTCGGCGATCAGCAGCCCCTCGGCCGCGATCTGTTCCTGCAAGGTCGCGTGCTGCGGCGGGTAGGCGATGTCGATCCCGCTGGCGATGACACCGATTGTGCGCGCGCCAGAGGCGCTGAGCGCACCCTCATGCGCCGCGCCGTCGATCCCGCGCGCCAGCCCCGAAACCACCGCGAACCCCTCCCCCGCCAGCGCGGCGGCGAAATCGCGCGCCAGCTTGACTGCGGCCGCGCTGGCATTGCGCGCGCCGACCATCGCGACGCAGGGGGCTAGCGCCAGTTCGCCCTGCCCCCGACAGGTGACGATCGGAGGCGCACCGCTGATCTCGCGCAGCAAGGGCGGGAAGGCGGGCTGATCGTGGAACAGATAGCGGGCGCCGGCGCGGCGCACCGCCTCGACCTCGCGCTCAATGACTTCGGCAGGCGCAGCGCGGTAACGGGCCTTGCCCCGCGCAGCGAGGTCCGGGAGCGCCTCGACCGCCGCCGCCGCGGTGCCGAAACGGGCGAGCAACTGGCCGTAGGAAACCGGCCCGATGTTGGGCGAGCGCAGCAAGCGGATGCGGGCGAATGCCTCGCCTTGCGACAGGGTCACCCCTTGCGGCCCACCTTGGGTTCCGTCCCCGCCCGCAGCCGGGCAATATTGGCCCGGTGGAGGAGCACGACGATGGCCGCCGCTGCGGCCAGGAACGGGGTGAATACGCCCCAGCCCGTCAGCCATGCGGCCACCGGGGCGGCGATCGCGGCAGTGATCCCGGCGAGGGAGGAATAGCGCCAGATCGCCAGCATCCCCAGCCAGGCGAGTGCATAGACCACGCCGATCTGCCAGGCGAGGCCGAAGCACACGCCGGCAAGCGTCGCTACGCCCTTGCCGCCCTTGAACCTCAGCCAGACGGGGAAGCAATGGCCGATGATCGCGCCCAACGCCGCCGTCCCGACCAGCCATGGATCGGACCAGAATTCCACCATCCCTTCGGCCGACGCCCATAACCGCCAGGCGAGCCACACGGCGAGAAACCCCTTACCCGCATCGAGCAGCAGCGTGGCCGCGGCCAGCCCCTTATTCCCGGTACGCAGCACATTGGTCGCGCCGATATTGCCGCTGCCGATGGCGCGCACATCGCCCAACCCCGCCAGCCGCGTCAGGACGAGGCCGAAGGGGATCGACCCCAGCCCGTATCCAAGCAGAAACGCCAGCAGCCATTCCATCGGGTCCGACCTCGCTCCCATTTGCGGGCGCTTGCCGTCAGCGCCGCTTTGCCGCAAGGGCGCTACCCGACAAGCACGGGTCGGCACAAGCACCGCCGCATCCGCAACGGAGCGTTTTTCGTGGACCCGGCTGCCCCCATCCTGCTGTTCGATTCCGGTGTCGGCGGCCTTACGGTGCTGGCCGCGTTGCGACGCGTGCTGCCCGAAGCGCCGGTAATCTATGCGGCCGACACCGCCGGCCTGCCCTATGGCAGCAAGAGCGAGGCGGAGATTGCCGCGCGGGTGGCGGGCCTGCTCGGCCGGATGACCGAACGCTGGCACCCGCGCCTTGTCTGCATCGCCTGCAATACCGCCAGCACGATCGCGCTCGGCATAGTCCGCGAGGTCCTGGAGGTGCCGGTGGTGGGCACCGTCCCGGCGATCAAACCGGCGGCCGCGCTGACCCGCAGCGGCGTGATCGGCCTGCTCGGCACGGCGGCCACCATCCGCCAGGGCTATGTCGACCGGCTTGAGGCCGAATTTGCTGCCGGCAAGCGGTTGATCCGCCACCCCGCCCCCGGCTTGGTCGCCGCTGCCGAAGCGAAGCTGCGCGACGAGTTGGTCGAACAGGCCCTGATCGACGAGGCGGTCGCCGGCCTCCGCGTGCAGGCGCAAGGAGGGCAGATCGACGCGGTCGTGCTGGCCTGCACGCATTTCCCCTTGCTCAGCGAGGAACTTCAGCGCGCGCTCGGGCCTGATGTCCGGCTTGTCGACGGAGCGGAAGGCATCGCCCGCCGGATCGCCCATTTGACCGACGGCCAGACTTTTGCCCGCACCATGCCCGACCGCGCAGTGTTCACTGCCGACCCCGCTGCGAACCCGATGCGCGCCGAAATGCTCGCAGCCTACGGTCTCACCCAAATCGAACGCTTCTAGCTGCGAATCGTTTGCAAAGATCGCGGTGGCAAAAGCCGCCAGAGGGGCGTATCCGGCGGGCAAACACGCCCACAGGGCGCAGCGGACGGGCCAGCCCTTGAACTACGACCAGATCTTCGACCAGGCGATCGACCGGCTTCACGAAGAAGGCCGCTACCGCGTGTTCATCGACATCATGCGTAACAAGGGTGCCTATCCCAATGCGCGGTGCTTCCACGGGCATAACGGGCCCAAGCCGATCACCGTGTGGTGTTCGAACGACTATCTTGCCATGGGCCAGCACCCCAATGTCATCGCCGCGATGGAAGCTGCGCTGCACGATGTCGGTGCGGGCAGTGGCGGCACGCGCAATATCGGCGGCAACACCCATCTCCATGTCGAGCTTGAGAACGAACTCGCCAGCCTGCACGGCAAGGAAGGTGCGCTGCTGTTCACCAGCGGCTATGTCTCCAACGACGCCACGCTCTCCACCCTCGCCCGCGTGCTGCCTGGCTGTGTGATCTTTTCCG
This sequence comes from Qipengyuania sp. YIM B01966, assembly GCF_016461955.1. Taxonomy (GTDB): domain Bacteria; phylum Pseudomonadota; class Alphaproteobacteria; order Sphingomonadales; family Sphingomonadaceae; genus QFOP01. Next base: position 218,390 of record NZ_JADMNM010000003.1, read on the forward strand.
ACGAATTGAACCACGCCAGCATGATTGCCGGCATCCGCAATTCGGGCTGCGAGAAGCGCGTGTTCCGCCACAACGATGTCGCGCATCTGGAAGAATTGCTGGCCGCAGAAGCGCCCGAAACGCCCAAGCTGATCGCGTTCGAAAGCGTCTATTCGATGGACGGCGACGTTGCCCCGATCCACGCGATCTGTGATCTTGCCGACAAATACAACGCGCTGACCTATATCGACGAGGTCCATGCGGTTGGCATGTACGGCGCGCATGGCGGCGGCATTTCGGAACGCGACGAGGCCGCCCACCGGATCGACATCATCGAAGGGACGCTGGGCAAGGCGTTTGGCGTAATGGGCGGCTACATCGCCGCTGACAAACGGGTGATCGACGTCATCCGCTCCTATGCGCCGGGGTTCATTTTCACCACCTCGCTCAGCCCGGTGCTGGTCGCCGGCGTGCTCGCGGCCGTGCGCCATCTCAAAGAGTCGAGCGAGGAGCGTGACGCCCAGCAGGCCACCGCCGCCGCGCTCAAGCAGCATTTCCGCAATGCCGGGCTGCCGGTGATGGACACCGCCACGCATATCGTGCCGCTGATGGTCGGCGACCCGGTGCGCGCCAAGCGGATCAGCGACATTCTGCTGGCGGAATACGGCATCTATGTGCAGCCGATCAATTTCCCCACCGTGCCGCGTGGGACCGAACGGCTGCGGTTCACGCCCGGCCCCGCGCATACCGACGCGATGATGGCCGAAGTAACCACCGCGCTGGTCGAAATCTGGCAGCGGCTGGACCTCGAACTGCGCCGCGCCGCCTGACCGGGCAGAGGCCGTCATTTTATCGGCTTATTAACCATCACGGTTTAGCGCTTTTTCCCGGTCGCTGAGGGTTGGGAAAGCGTGCGTTTCGATGGCTTCAGGGTTCCTCAACAGGTTTGCCGGACGTGCCGCTGCCGCGCCGCGAACCGCTGAGCCAGCCTCAGGGATTGAAAGGGTAGCCGACCGCCTGCGCATCCTGGACGAAGCGGAACGTGCCGGCATCGCCTGGTTGTGGGCGACAGATGCTGCCGGCAAGCTGATCTATCTGTCCGACCGCGCCCTCGCCGCGCTCGGGAAAGATATCGCTGATCTGGTCGATCAACCGTTCGATCGCCTGTTCCAGGTGGATGAAAACGCCGATTATACGTCGCGCTCGCTCAGCTTCCAGCTCAAGGGGCGCACCCGCATCCACGACCAGACCGTGCGCTTCGCCCACGGCGTGCCGGCCAACGCGTCGTGCCAGACATGGTGGAGCATTAATGGGCTGCCGCAATTTGACGAGGCGGGCGAATTCCAGGGTTTCCGCGGCAATGCGTCCGACATCACGGTCGATTACGAACGGCAGATCGCGGATTCGCGGATGGCGGATTTCGATTCGCTGACCGGCCTCGCCAATCGCCACAATCTCGACCGGTTGCTCGACCGCACATTGGCGGCCTATCGCAGCGCCGGCCGCTCATGCGCGCTGCTGATGCTCGATCTCGACAAGTTCAAGCATGTCAACGACACGCTGGGCCACCAGGCGGGCGACAATCTGCTGCAACAAGTGGCGGATCGTCTGCTGGCCGTGGTCGGCGAGCGCGGCACGGTGGGCCGGCTGGGCGGCGACGAATTCCAGATCGTCGTGCCCGACGAGGATGACCGCGGCACGCTGGGGGAGCTGGCCGAAAAGATCATCAACCTGCTGTCACAACCGTTCCCGATCGAGGATAAGCGCGCGGTGATCGGCACCTCGGTCGGGATCGCGGTGGCGCCGTTCGATGGGGCGGAGCGGGAAGATCTGGTGCGCAGCGCGGACCTTGCCCTCTATGCCGCCAAGCACGGCGGTCGTGGCCAGTTCCGCTTCTACTCTGCCGACCTCAAGAACGAGGAGGAAGAACGCCAGGAACTACTCGATGACCTGCGCGATGCGCTGCAGGACGACACGCTTGACCTGCATTACCAACCGGTCGTCTGTGTCGATACCAGCCGCGTGGTCTGCCTCGAAGCGCTGATGCGCTGGGAGCATCCCGAGCGCGGCTTTGTCAGCCCAGGCGTATTTATTCCGGTGGCGGAAGAGAGCGACCTTATCAATCTGCTCGGCGAATGGGCGCTGCGCCGGGCCTGCGGTGCAGCGCTGGCCTGGCCCAGAAGCGTGCGTGTCGCGGTCAATGTGTCGCCTGTCCAGTTCGCCAATCCGGGCTTCGTTACAGTGGTCGCCAATGCGCTGGCACATAGCGGCCTGCCGCCGGAGCGGCTCGAACTCGAACTCGTCGAGAGCGTCTTCATGGGAGACAGCGAGGCCGCTGAGCGCACGTTCGCCGCGCTCAAGGGCCTCGGCGTGCGGCTGGCGCTAGACGATTTCGGGACGGGATTCTCCTCGCTCAGCTATCTGCGCGCCGCGCCCTTCGACAAGATCAAGGTCGACAAGAGCTTCGTCGATTCGTGTACCCAGTCCGATCGCAACAGCGCCAAGATCATCGCCGCGATCATCGGCCTGTCGAACGCGCTCAACATGGAAACGACGGTCGAGGGGGTCGAGGCATTCGACCAGCTCGAAGTGGTCTGCGAACGCGGGGCCAAACTGATCCAGGGCTTCATCTATTCGCGTCCCCTGCCCGAAGCGGAAGTCAATGCGCGGATCGCCTCGGGCAAATTCCTTATCAAGCCCGATGGCCCGGAAACCTATCGACCAGACCGCCGCTCGGTCTTCCGCCGCATCGGCGTGATTCACGAGGATTACTATTACAACGCAGTGATGCGCGACATTTCGCGGATCGGCGCGGGGGTCGAGGGGATCGTGGGACTCGAACCGGGCACACCGCTGGTGCTTGATCTGGGCGAAGGGCAGTTGATCGTCTGTACCGTGAAGCGCGTCAATGGCGCAGCCTTCGGGGTCGAGTTCGAAAGCTCGCTGGTCAATGACGGAGCGGGCGGGCTGTGCACCCGCCACCGCGTGTCGCCCTATACGATCGCTGCCGCCGGCCTCCCCGCGCGTCCCGGCACCGCCGGCCCGACCGAAGGCAAGCGCAACGAATCGAAACCGCGATTCATGGAAGTTGCGGTGGGTGCAAGCGCGCAAGCCGGCAGTGCGCAGGCGGACTGACACAGACGGCCAGCCCGCCCAACGGGGGTTCAGCGCAGACTGACGACGTTATCGGCGACGCCGCGGGGATCGGCCCGGTCGCCGCGATACAGGCTGGCCATCGGCTCGTCCTCGACCACGATCTGCTCGGCCGCGCCAAACCCGTTGAAGGTGGTCTTCATCGCCGCGCCATAGGCGCCGAGCATCCCGATCTCGATATAGTCGCCCGCCTGAATGTCCGCCGGCAGGGCGAACGGGCCCTTCATGTAATCGGCATCGTCGCAGGTCGGGCCATAGAACGCGAAGTCCTGCTCGCCCTCGATCAGATCGTCCTCCAGCGCGCGCACCGGGAACCGCCACTCGACGTGGGCGGCATCGTAGAGCGCGCCATAGGCCCCGTCATTGATGTACAACTCGTCGCCCCGGCGCTTCTCGACCTTGACGATCAGCGAGGAATATTCCGCGCTGAGCGCCCGGCCCGGTTCGCACCACAGCTCGCTCGAATAGGAAATCGGCAGCGATTCGCTGGCGCGGAAGATGACCGCGAAATAATCTTCCAGCGGCGGCGGCTCCATCCCCGGATAGACGCTGGGGAACCCGCCGCCGACATCGATGATATCGACCAGCACCGAGGCTTCGACGATCGCCGCGCGCACGCGCTCGAGCGCCTGGACATAGGCGAACGGCGTCATCGCCTGGCTGCCGACATGGAAGCAGACGCCCAGCCAGTCGCAATGCTGGCGGGTTTCCTGAAGCAGAGCGGGCGCATCGACGAGATCGGCCCCGAACTTCGACGCCAGCGACAGTTCCGAATATTCACTCGACACGCGCAGTCGAACCAGCAGCTTGAGGTCGGCCGCAGGGGTGCCGTCCAAGGCGCGGCAGGCATCGACGATCTTGATCAGCTCTTCCTCGGTATCGAGGCTGAAGGTGCGCACGCCGTGCTGGTGATAGGCTTCGCGGATCGCCGCCGATGTCTTAACAGGGTGCATGAAGCACAGCACCGCCTCAGACAGCGTCGCACGCGCCATCCGCACTTCAGTGATGGACGCGACGTCGTAATGGGTGATCCCGGCATCCCAGAGCACGCGCAGCAGGTCGGGCGACGGGTTGGCCTTCACCGCATAGAGCGACTTGCCCGGAAACTTCTCGACAAAGAAGCGGGCGGCGCGCGCGGCGGCGTGCGGGCGATTGAGCAATACGGGTTCGTCAGGCGCGAGGGCGCGAACTACAGACCGTGCGTCAGGATAGATGTGCAACTCAAGGGACCCCCAAACGGTTCGTCAGACAAAGCAGCCTTGCGGTTTGGGAAGTCCCCCCCTTTGCAGGGGAGCTTGGCTGCGGAGGGCGGATATAGGGCGGGTCAGATGAATCGCAAGTGAAAAGCGGACGGGCGTTTGCCACTTTCTGCAGGGTGCCGGTCAGCTTAGCCGGCCACGGAAATCCTCATAGCCGAACGCGCGGACCTGCTCGAGCTGGTCAGTATCGCTGTCCCACAGCCAGATAGACGGCAGCGGCACACCGTTGAAAGTGTTGGTCTTGACCATCGAATAATGTGCCTGGTCGAGGAACGCGAACCGCTCGCCCGGCTCGGCCGGCACCGGCAGGCGGTAATCGCCAAGGACATCGCCGGCGAGGCAGGATGGCCCGCCCAGACGGATTGCCTCCCCCTCTTCCACCTCGCCCAGCATGGCAGGGCGATAGGGTGCCTCGATCACGTCGGGCATATGGCAGGTGGCGGAAATATCGGTGATCGCCACCGGCAGCCCGTTCCAGTGCGAATCGAGGATGGTCCCGACCAGGATGCCAGCATCGAGCGCCACGGCTTCGCCCGGCTCGAGGTAGATCTCGGCGCCGGTATCCTCCTTTGCGTCGCGGAGGAATTCGATCAGCTCCTCGCGCTGGTAATCGGCGCGGGTGATATGGTGGCCACCGCCCATGTTGATCCAGGTCAGACCGTCGAAATACGGCTCGATCACGTCGAACACCGTGTCCCACGTGCGGCGCAGCGGCTCGAAATCCTGTTCACACAGATTGTGGAAGTGGATGCCGTTGACCTGCGCCATGATCTCAGGGGTGAGCTGGTCGATCGGGAAGCCAAGGCGGCTGCCCGGGCTCGACGGGTCATAACGCGGCACCTCGCCGCAGGGACACAGCGGATTGACCCGGAGCCCAACGTCAAAAGTCTGCCCCGCCGCGCGGGCGGCATCGAGGATCGGTTGATAACGTTCGAGCTGGCCGGGCGAATTAAAGATCACGTGGTCCGACAGGCGGCAGACCTCGGCCAGTTCGTCCGGCTTGTATGCGGCGCAATAGGTGGCAATCTCGCCGTCGTAGAACTCGCTCGCCAGCCGAGCTTCCCACAGCCCACTGGTGCAGACGCCGTCGAGATATTCGCCTATAATCGGCGCGACCGACCACATGCTGAACGCTTTGAGCGCAGCGAGCACCTTAATATCGGCTTCATCGCGCACCTCAGCGAGAATCTGCAGATTGGCCCGAAGCCGCGCCGCATCGACCACGAAAGCCGGGCTATCGACGCGGGTAAGATCAAACCGGGCAAACGCCCCCGGATCGCCGGCTCTGGTTTCCATCAGAAGTCGACCGGCCCGCTCAATTCCTCGACCGTCCACGGTAGCCCTTGGGTGTTGAGCATGTCCATGAACGGATCGGGATCCATCTGCTCGATGTTGAACACGCCCGCTCCCGACCAAATGCCCTGCACCATAAGCGCACTGCCGATCATCGCCGGGACGCCGGTGGTGTAGCTGACGGCCTGGTTGCCGGTTTCCTCGAACGCCGCCTCGTGCGAACAGATATTCTTGATGTAGAACGTCTTTTCGCCAGAGCCGTCTGCCGCCTCGCCTGTGGCGATGACGCCGATATTGGTATTGCCCTTGGTGGTTTCGCCCAGCGTCTCGGGCTTGGGCAGCACTGCGGCGAGGAATTGCAGCGGGATGATATCCTTGCCCTGATAACGGATCGGCTCGATCGCAGTCATGCCCACATTCTGCAGCACGGTCAGGTGGTTGATATAGGCATCGCCGAAGGTCATCCAGAACCGCGCGCGCTCCAGTTCGGGCACGAATTTGGCGAGGCTTTCCAGCTCCTCGTGATACATCAGATACATATTCTTTGGGCCAACGGCCTCGAAATCGAAACAGACCTTGTTGGCCATCGCCGGCGTTTCGACCCATTCGCCGTTTTCCCAGTGCCGGGCCGGCGCGGTCACTTCGCGGATATTGATTTCCGGATTGAAATTGGTGGCGAAATGCTGCCCGTGATCGCCGCCATTGCAGTCGAGAATGTCGAGCTGGCGGATGGTCTTGAGCTTGTGCTTCTTGAGCCACATGGTGAACACGCTGGTCACGCCGGGATCGAAACCCGACCCCAGCAGCGCCATCAGCCCGGCCTGTTTGAACCGGTCGTGATAAGCCCACTGCCATTTATATTCGAACTTCGCTTCGTCCTTAGGCTCGTAATTGGCGGTATCGAGGTAGCTGACGCCCGCTTCGAGGCAGGCATCCATGATCGGCAGATCCTGATAGGGCAGCGCCAGATTGACCACCAGCGAGGGCTGCACCTTGCGGATCAGATTGACCATCGCGGGCACTTCTTCCGCGTCGATCGAATAGGTTGCGACATCGCGGCCCGTGCGCTGCTTCACGCTCGCAGCAATCGCGTCGCACTTGCTCTTGGTGCGACTGGCGAGGTGGATGTCGCTGAAGATTTCCGGGTTCATCGCCATCTTGTGCACGCAGACCGAGCTTACCCCGCCTGCCCCGATGACCAACACTCTCGACATCTCGTGAACTCCGCTATTCGAATCTTGCCCGCGCCCTAGCCGCTGCGCGCCCCGGCGCCAACATTGCGCCCGAAGCTGTAAAGCCGCGGCCGGTGATTTTGTGCCGCGACGTAACCTAACCTTCGCGAAACAGTCACCGTGGCGTCTCCTGCCCGCTCTACGCGCCGCTGCACACCATCAGAGGGCTCGCCATGATCTACCGCTCCGCTGCCGTTTTCCTGCTCGCCACCGCTTCGCTGCTACCGGCTACGGCGCTGGCCCAGCAGGCCGCTGACGCACCCGCACCGGCTGACGCCAGCGAAGAGATTATCGTCACCGCACAGAAGATCGAGCAGCGCTCCGTCGATGTGCCGATCACTATCTCCGCCGTCACCGGCGAGCGGATCCGCGAGCTGGGTGTTAGCGACCTCGACGAGCTGTCGGCCTATGTGCCCGGTCTCAACATTCAGGAGCAGAGCGCCAACAACCCGGGCGTGGTGATCCGCGGGATCACCTCGGATTCGGGATCGGCCCAGCAGGGTCCGCGCGTGACGCTGTATTATAACGGCATCGACATTTCGCGTTCGCGCGGATCGTATCAGGCGATTTACGATCTGGAACGGGTCGAGGTCATCAAGGGGCCGCAGGCGACCCTGTTCGGCACCGCTTCGGCGGTGGGCGCGATCAGCCTCACCTCGGCGCGGCCGCGCGCCGGACTGTCGGGCGAACTTACGGGCGGGATCGGCAATTTCGACCAGCGCCTGCTCGCCGGCCATCTCAACGCCGGCAACGACACGCTGGCCGGCCGCATCGCCTTCGAAATGCGCAAGCGCGATGGTTATGTCGAAAACCTCAGCGCAGCGCAGGACAGCGAATTGTATGCGCAGGACCAGCTGGGCGTGCGCGGCAGCTTGCGCTTTCGCCCAAGCGATGCGGTCACGGTCGATCTGATCGGCACCTGGGACCGGCAGCGCAATGGCGGCACGCCGTTCATTTCGGGCAATCTCGCCACGCAGGACGGGCCGGCCAACCCGTTCGGCCGCGCCAATCTGGGCGGCTCGCCGCTATCGGCCGCGGTGCTCGGCCTGCCGCAATTGGGGCTCGAGCGCGATGTCTATGACATCAACCTGACACTGAGCGCCGATCTGGGCCGCGGGGTCACCTTCACCACGGTCAACGGCTATCGCAAATTCGACAGCCTCGAAGTGTTCGACGCGGATGGTTCGGCGGCCTGGTATCTCGAATTTGGCGAGCTCGCCAAGGGGTGGCAGGCGAGCCACGAAGGGCGCTTTTCCTATCAGGACCCGAGCTGGCGCGCGACCTTCGGCTGGAACGTGTTCCGCGAAGATGGCAGCCAGGCGGTGCCGTTCTCGGGCGAGGAAGGCACGTTCATCCAGTGCCTGACCAATGCGCTGCGGGTCGGCTGCGTTGCGCCTGACGGGTCCGTCCCCGCTGCCGGCGCTACCCGCGTGCTGACCGGCGGCGCGCTGACGCAATTGCCCTATGCCTCGCGGTTCGAAAACCAGGGACGCAATGATTCCTATTCGATGTTTGCCGATGTTACCTGGATCCCGGCCCCGGCGATCGAGCTGACGGCTGGCGCGCGGCTGCTGATCGAACAGCGCCGTTCGGGCTACATCGCCAGCGTGCCCACGCCGCGCCTGCCCGCGCTGCTGCCGGCCGCGCTGCGTGCGCAATTGCTGGGTGCGCTGCCTTCGCTCGCCTTCAGCCTGGTGCCGGGGCAGTCGGATACGGGCGGACGGACCTTTACCGCCGATGCCAGCTATGCGGCGGTGCTGCCGCGGTTCAACATCCTCTATCGGCTTGGCGAGCGGGCGAATGCGTTTGCCACCGTATCCAAGGGGCGCCGTTCGCCGGTGGTCCAGCTTGGCGCTGTCCGCACACCGGCCGGCGTTGTGCCCTCGCTGCAATTGGTACCGGAAGAAAATGTCTGGAATTACGAGGCCGGGCTGAAGCTGGCCGGGCGCGCCGTTTCAGGCTCGTTGGGGGTGTATTACCAGGTCTATGACGGCTTCCAGGTGGGCGTGCTGCAACCTGACGGGCGCACTGTCACGCAGAGCGCCGGGTCGGCCAGCAATCTGGGGATCGAGGCGGAAATCGCCGTGCGTGCATCCGACTGGCTGCAATTCTTCGGCAATGTCGGGCACATTTCCGGCGGGATCGACGAGGACAATTCGTTTGCCCCGCAATTCGCCGGTGCGCGCTTCCGGTTGCAACCGGAATGGCAGGGCGCCGCGGGCTTCACGCTTGATGCGCCGGTAGGCGGCGGGGCGCGGTTCTTCCTGACCCCGACGGTGACCTATCGCAGCCGGATTTTCTTCGAAGTGCCCAACAATCCGCGCCTCAGCCAAGGGCCGGTCACCCTGGTCAATGCGCGCGGCGGGGTGGCCTTTGACGACAACCGGTTCGAGCTGGCGGCATTCATCCGCAATGCGCTCAACGAGGATTATCTGCTCGACGCCGGCAACACCGGCGGCGCATTCGGCATTCCGACCTTCATCCCGGCAGAACCCCGCCTGTTCGGGGTTCAGCTCACCGCGCGGTATTGAGCTTTCTGAGGCACCTGTTGCGGGGTATGGCCGTGCGATGCCATCTCCTGCACAGGTCTCGCGGATACCCGATGCGGACGGCGTAAAGCGCGCCGCCGCGAAGATCGCCGCGCTGCTGCCGCCCACGCCGCTGCTGGCGTTTGAACATGAGGGCCGGCCAGTCTGGGCCAAGGCCGAAAGCCTGCAACCGGTCGGGGCCTTCAAAATCCGCGGGGCATGGAACCGGCTGAGCGATTTGACCCCGGCCGAACGCGCGGCGGGCGTGGTGGCGGTATCGAGCGGCAATCACGCGCAGGGCGTGGCCTGGGCGGCGCAGCGGCTGGGGATCGCCGCAACCATCGTCATGCCGTGCGACGCGCCCGCGGTGAAGCTGGCCGCAACGCGCACGCTGGGGGCCGAGGTGGTGCTGTATGACCGTCCGGGCGGCGAGGACCGTGATGCCATCGCCCGCGCCCTGAGCGAGCAGACGGGCCGTGTGCTGGTCCACGCCTATGCCGATCCGTGGGTGATAGAGGGTCAAGGTAGCGCCGGGATCGAGATTGCCGCGCAACTGGGCGAAGAACCCGCGCTGATCGCTACGCCCTGCGGCGGCGGCGGGCTGACCGCCGGGCTGGCGCTCGCCTGTCTCGGCGCCGCAATTGTGCCGGTCGAGCCCGCCGGGTGGGACGATGTCCGCCGCTCGCTCGCCAGCGGGCGGATCGAGGGGGTCGCGCGCCATGCCCCGGCAACGGCCTGCGACGCCTTGCAGACGCCGGCCACCGCGCCGGTCAATTTCGCCGTGCTGCAGGCGCGCTGCGCCTACGGCCTTGCCGTGACCGAGGCCGAAGTGCGCGCGGCGCAGCGGTTCGCCTTTGCCCGGCTGCGGCTGGTGCTGGAACCCGGCGGCGCGGCGGCGCTTGCCGCATTGCTCGCAGGCAAGCTGGCGCCACCAGCGCGCGGCGAGACGGTGGTGATGCTGACCGGCGGGAATGTCGATCCGGCGGCCTATGCGGCTGTGCTCGCCCGCGCCGATTGACAAGCCGGCGCGCACGCCGCAGGCTTGCGCGGTAACAGGGGGATGATTGGGATGGTGGCACAAATGCTTGCGCCTGCGGCAGTGCTGATCGCATGGTCGCTGGTGATGCTGGCGTGGACCGCGCTGACGCGGTTTCCGGCGATGAAGCGCGCCGGGATCGATCTGGCGAAGAGCGAACCCGGCGGGCGCGGTCAGGATCTTGACGGACGGATCGATCCGCGCGCGCAATGGAAAGCGCACAATTACGCCCACCTGATGGAGCAGCCGACGCTGTTCTACGCCGCTGTGATGATCATCGCGCTGCTCGGCGCGGCGGCGGGCGACTTGCTGGCGGCATGGGTCTATGTCGCGCTGCGGATCGTCCACTCGCTGTGGCAATCGCTGATCAACCGGGTGCCTGTGCGCTTCACCCTGTTCCTGCTCTCGACACTGGCGCTCGCCTGGCTCGCCGGCCGCGCGCTGGCGCTGACGCTGTTCGCCGACCCGGCGGTGCTGTCATGATCGGCATGGGTATCCTCCAGCCCGCCATCGGCCTGATGATCTGGACGATGGTCATGTGGGTATGGATGTACGCGACGCGCATTCCCGCGATGAGCCGCGCCTCGGTCGATCTCGACCGGCTGGCGCGGGATCCTGACAGCACGCTGGACCGTACGCTGCCGGCCGAGGTGCAATGGAAGGCGCATAATTACAACCACCTGCACGAACAGCCCACGCTGTTCTATGCCGTGGCGGTGGTGCTGGCGATCGTCGGCCAGGGCGACGGGACAACCGCCCTGCTTGGCTGGATCTATCTCGGGCTGCGCATCGTGCACTCGCTCGTGCAGGCGACCGCCAACCGCATCCAGGTGCGGTTCGTGCTGTTCGCGCTGTCGAGCCTGGTGCTGATCGCCTTGATCATGAAGGCGGCGCTGGCGGTGTTCTAATAGGCTGCGGCGGCGACCGGCGGCTCGGCCCCGATTGCCTGCGCGGCCAGATGGCGCTCGGCATCGAGCGCAGCCATGCACCCGGTGCCCGCCGCGGTCACCGCCTGCCGATAGACATGATCGGCGACATCGCCGCAGGCAAACACGCCCGGCACCGCCGTCTTGGGCGTGCCCGGCTCGACGAGCAGATAGCCGTTATCGTCCATTGGCAGCTGCCCCTTGAACAATTCGGTAGCCGGCGCGTGGCCGATGGCGACGAACGCGCCATCCACTTCGAGACTGCTGTCCTCGCCCGTCACGGTGTCGCGCAGCACCAGATGGGTCAGGCCGCCCGCCGCCGCGTCGCCGGCGAAGCGGACCACTTCCTTGTTCCACAGCACGTTGATCTTGTCCGAGGCGTGGAGTCGCTGCTGCAATATCTGTTCAGCCCGCAAGCTGTCACGCCGGTGGATCAGCGTCACATTGTCGGAGTGGTTGGTGAGGTACAGCGCCTCCTCGACCGCGGTATTGCCGCCGCCGATAACCGCCACACGCTTGCCGCGATAAAAGAACCCGTCGCAGGTCGCGCAGGCCGACACGCCCTTGCCGCCCAATTCCTGCTCGCCCGGCGCGCCCAGCCATTTCGCCTGCGCGCCCGTGGCGATGACCAGCGTTTCGCCGATATATTCATCGCCGCTGTCGCCGACCGCGCGGAACGGCGCGCCGCCGTCGATATCGACCGAGACGATCGTGTCCCAGATCATGCGCGTGCCGACGTGCTCTGCCTGGGCCTGCATTTCCTGCATCAACCACGGCCCCTGCACCGCATCGCGAAAACCAGGATAATTCTCGACATCGGTGGTGATGGTCAGCTGCCCGCCCGGTTGCAGCCCCTGCACCACGATCGGCGCCATCATCGCCCGCGCGCCATAGATCGCCGCAGTCAGCCCGGCCGGGCCGGAACCGATGATGAGCATTCGGGTGTGATGCGTGGCCATGAGATCTTTTTTCCGTGTCTGGTGCAGCGTCAGATGAGGCGCCGCCCGCTATTCGACAAGATGCGCGCGCAACCGTTCACGCTGGGCGCCGTCCACCTCCAGCACATCGGCAAGGAACGCGTCGAGAGAGCCGTGCGCGCTCTCCGCAGCAGTTCGTGCGGCATCGAGATAGGCGGGATGCACGCTCATCAATACGCGGACGGCCTGATCGTCTACCGCGCCATAGCGGTCGCGCACCGCCTCGGCTCCGGCGGCGATCCGCGCCTCGATATTGCCGGCTTCATTGGTCAGCAGGTAATCGGCCATCGCATCGTCGGGGTGAACGCCGAGCGCATGATGGGCCATCGCGACCAGCATCCCCGTCCGGTCCTTGCCGGCAAGGCAGTGGACCAGGCTCGCGCCCTCCCCCTGCTCCAGCGCGGCGAAGAAGCGCCGGCCGACATCGATCAGCGCCGCGCGCTGGGGCAAGTCGGCATAAAGGCGCCGCATCGCCTCGTGCGCGGCGGCCGCGGTCAGGCCGCCTTGCGCTACCGCCTCGACATGGGGGGCAAGACCGGCCGTCTCGCCGTCATGGAAAATTACCTCCGCGCCGAAGCCGGCAGGCCGCGCGCAAGGATATTGCGCGCGTTCGCCATTGCCGCGCAGGTCGATCACGTGGCGCAGATCAAGCGCTGCGATACGTGCCAGATCGGCCGCGCTGGCATCGCGGTGCTGCCCCGACCGCCACAGCACGCCGCGCCGCACACGTCCCCCGCCCGCCACAGCATAGCCGCCATAATCGCGGAAATTGTGGACACCGTCAAAAAGAAGAACCCGGTCGTGCGCCATTGGCAGCGCTGTGGCAGGTCGTCCGCGCGCGGACAAGCATGACCGTGGAATTGGTAGCGGAGGAGGAACATATAGCGAACCTATAACATTCTGACATTGCTCGTTTTTTCCGCCCAACTCTTGGAAAATACCCCCACCGATACCCCCAGAATCCCGAATTTGCGCCAAACCGTTACAAGGGTGCGATCGGCCGACTAATGTTCGAAAATTGGCAGCTCAACCGCCTCATTGAACGGCGGAAGTTGGGCCGGTTGCTGACTGTCTGCTTTGGGCAGGCAACCAATGCAAATCGGCCATTTTGCTTCCGACCCCATGGCAGACCACCCATGTATGCCCAGCACCTGTTCAATGGCAGCCGTTTGTCGTGTCTCTACAATACATCAGGTAGCAGAAGCCCATGAAGTTCATCACTCTCAATCGCGCCTCGACCCTTTCCGTTGGGCTGAGCTGGCCGGGTTTCCGGCTCGTGAAGCAGCAATGCCGCTCGACCATACGCGCCTAATCGATACTTCTCTGCGCTTGGCGCAGATGCCATTGCCCGCTTCGTTCGCGACGGCTTCGTCTGGGTGGGTGCTGCATTTTCATCCAAGGTGGCCGCAGAAGCGCGCGCGATCCTGTGGGTGGCCACGGGATGCGATCCCGATGACTCGACCACCTGGACCCGGCCCGTCTCGAGCGGTTCGATCAGGCTCCGTTTCACGAAGCGGCAAACACAACCGCCCTGCATACAGCATTCGACCAGCTTGTGGGCAAAGGTCGGTGGCTGCCGCGGGGCGGACTCGGAACATTTGCTGTTGGCTTTCCATCTGCCGAAGAACCTGGAGACGACGGGTGGCACATCGAGGTCAGCTTCGCTTATGAGAAGCCCGACTTCATGGAGTGGCGGGCCAATGTGCACCGCAAGGGCCGCGCCCTGTTGATGCTGTTCCTATTCTCGGATGTGGGTATTCACGATTCCTCAACGCGCATTCGGGTCGGCTCGCATATCGATACAGCGCGACAACTCGCACCGGCCAAGGAAGCCGGTCTGACCCTTCGAGAGTTGACCTCGGACGGATTCGCCGGATCGGCCCATCGCCTGGAGCAACTGGCAACGGGTCCGGCCGGCAAGGTGTATCTGTGCCACCCTTTCCTCGTGCATTCTGCATATAAGGATTACGGTAAGTAGCCGCGCTTCATTGCGCAGCCGCCACTGCTACCGCGTGAGCCGATCAGTCTCGAGCGTTCCGACAATAGCTACTCGCCGGTCGAGAAGACTATTCTGAGGGCTTTGGGCAGGTGACGCGGTCAGAATTTGACGCAAAGGCGTGTCTGCCAGCATGACGCGCCTTGCAAATTATATATTGCGCACAATATAATTGGATACTATTTATCCTGCTGTCTAACCGTAAGGAGCTAACATGAAAAATCTCTACAACACTCGCGTTAACGCCTATGGTGGCCGCGCCGGAAAGGTCAAAAGCGAAGATGGCATTCTCGAGCTCGACCTCGCTCTACCGAAGGAACTCGGTGGCAAGGGCGACGCGACTAATCCCGAGCAACTCTTCGCTGCTGGTTATGCGGCTTGCTTCGAAAATGCCGTGATCCATGTAACGCGGGCACAGACCGACAAGGTGGGTGACGACGACATTGAAGTCTCCTGCCAGGTCGGCCTCTTGCCGAATGGTAATGACGGGTTTAATCTCGCTGTCACACTGGATGTCGAAATTGCCGGGGTCAATCAGGCAAAGGCTGACGAGATCGTGAAGAACGCCCACGCTGCTTGCCCCTATTCCAACGCAGTCAGCGGAAACGTCGATGTGAAAATTAATGTGTTCGCCCAATGAATGACGGAGTGGCAGCAGCACAGGACCCGCGCGATCCCTTGTTGCTCGATCGACAGGTTTGCTTTCCCCTTTATGCTGCCACCAACCTCCTCAGCCGCCTCTATGGCCCTGTTCTTCGGGAGCTGGGTCTCACCTATCCGCAATATCTGGTCATGCTGGTATTATGGGAGAAAGAACCCCAGACGGTGGGCTCCCTCGGCGCGCGGCTTTACCTCGATAGCGGAACTCTCACCCCTCTGCTGAAGCGTATGGAGGCCGCCGGCCTGGTTCGACGAACACGCGATCCGGAAGACGAGCGCCGAGTGGTTATCGAACTGACCGAGAGTGGAAAAATACTGCGCAACCAGGCAGTGTATGTTCCCGAAACCCTCGCGAGGGGGCGCAAATCCGAAGGGATTGACGAACTGCGGGACAGCGTGCGCAGGCTTGTCGAACTGCTTGCGGAGCAAACCGGCTCGAAGAGGTGAAGCCTCTCAGCAGGTGTCGCACGTCTGCGAGGATTGCCTGTCCGATCTTCGTGGGGCGTCCACTGGGACGCTTGGCGATAGTCGAGCGACCTTGCGATGCAGTTCGTTTCCTCTCGCCCGCCCGCGTAAATGAGGACTGCCGACCCGACTTTACAGACCTATCTCGACCGCAATGTCGCCGGTGCCACTCTACTGGTGGCACCCGAGACCGGACAGCCAACATCGGGCGATCCGATCCAAATCGTCCTGACCGGCCCCGACATGTTGAAGCTGCAAGAGCTGTCGCAGGACGTGCAGGCGCTGCTGGAAGACGAGGTTGGCGTAGTCGACGTTCGCGACAATCTCGGCAGCATCAAAGGTGAGATCGCACTTCAGCCAAACCGCGAGGCTTTCCGATGAATCGGCAAGGTCAGAGACGTCGAGCCGTTCCACCGACCTGGCTCTTGCCGATATCCCGTTCAACCATGGCCGCCGCATTTCTGGAGAATGGCCAGGCGCGGACTCTGTGGCTGTCGGGCGTTCACCGGAGAAGTGCCACGAAGGCCGATGCCAAGATCCTTGCCGGACAGGATCTGGACTATTCGCTCGACCCCTTTGATGACCAGAGCTTCTACCGGTCGGCCGCGCGTTCGCGCAATGCCGCGCTGGAAGTTACCGTGGGCGTGTCGCCCAAGGCCTCGCGGGTCTGGCTTGGCAAGGCAAATTCAATCGAAGGGTTTGCCGCTTCGGCGGCGCTGCTCATCAACGCTGTCGCGGCCGCGAAGCAAGGAACCGCCGAGCCATTCCGCTTTCTCGCAACCCCGGTGCAGGCGCTCGACCCTGCACAAGTCAAAGGCGGATAAAGACCGAACCCAGGTCGCTTTGTTGCCACCGTTCGAGATGTCCTTAAGCCCAATCCATCTCCGTTAAGCCGACTAATCCTATTGTCCGATATGGGCATCGCTCCGACGCCCTCGAACCGACGTCCGCTTTCGGAACGTAGCCCTCAATGCTCGGATGACTGGGATGAGAGGGCGAAGCCGACCTGAGCGCATGCCATGCGAACATCTGCTTCTGGCGAACCGCCGAGTTGGTGGTTAGGACCGACATTAGAGTCGCAACCCGCCATTCCACTTTTGACCATCCAGTCTACGCAAGCGCCAAGCCCCAGACTATTTGTCGAAACCCGGGCGGATCGGCGTTTTCTACTTGGACAAGGCGATGCGGGTAGAGTGGGCAGGCACAATCGTTTATGCTAGCCAAAGTGAGCCGGTTCTGTACGAAGTCATTCTGCCGTCGAAATGTGGGATCGCGTCGAACTGCCTTTCTCCTCGCGCACCTGACCCACGAATTCGAGAAGAAACGCAGTGCTCAAACCGAACATGACGAGGCCGTTGGCAGCCACGATCGCAGACAGCAGCCGCACATCCTGCGAGAGGATAACGTCGCCGAAGCCTAGCGTCGTCAGGGAAACCGTTGCGAAATAGAGCGCCGGTTCCAGCGCTTCGAAGGCACCCAATACAATAAACAGGCCCGCCCAAATCCAAGCCGCCAGCGTGATAGCGAGCAGCATCCATATCGTAGAAGCGGCAAGAAGCAAGGTCGCTCCAAAGCGTGTTGTTCGCGTGCGAGGCGGCGTGAAGCGATCATCGACTGAGAAGGCTATTGCGGCAAAACACGCTTGCATGATGATGGTAAGTGCAACGGTCACCGTTCCGATCGCGAGTTGAGCGACGATACTCATCGTTGATGATCCTCAATTTTATCAATTTGATTTACTCCTCCGATTATTATCAGTCTGCAGTGGAGTCTCGCTCATTCTGAGCTTCTACCCGCCGACAACAGCACGACTTGCACATGCAGTCCTCGGCCCGGCTTGGACCGGAACGAGACGGAGCCGCCTATGGCTTCGGCAAGTCCGCAGACGATCGCTAAGCCAAGGCCGGCTCCGCCCGTCTGTCGATCGCGTGACGGATCGAAACGGGCATAGGCCGTGCCTAACGTCAGTTGTTGGTCGGGCGCAACTCCCGGGCCATCGTCCTCAAACGACCAGCAGGTCTTACCGCCATCCGAAACATTCCTTACCGTGACGGTCGAGGCGTGGCGCAGGGCATTATCGACGAGGTTATCAAAAATCCGTCCGAGCGCGGTGGGATCACCCAGCACATGGCTTGCCGGCGAAAGGTCGAGGCCGATGCGGTCCTCATCTGAATGCAGCGCCAATAGATCACCAGTCAGAGCCGTAAGGTTGACCTCCACCGTCGCCCAGACCGCGGCGTCGCTCTCTTTATAGTAAGAGGGCGACGCTGCGCTTCGTGAAAGTTTTGAGGTCAGGAGAGAGGCTCCCGACCGGCCCGTCATGGAGAAAACTCATGGGCTCCGCCGCGAACCCGAACTGCCCGATCATCTCGATATCGCACGAGAAACGCCGGACTCGTTACCGACCGGCGAGTTCGCGATTTTCGAGGATGACCCGGATGAAGCTGCGCGCGCATCGGCCTTGCGGCGACGGATGCAAGGGCTGGCGCGACAGGCCTCGCAACCCCGACGACGGCATTGATCTGTAGGAGATCGTGATGCGAAGCGTTACTAAGGGTTTATCGAGACGCTCGGGCGGCGGTACGCCTCTGGCAGAACATTGCTCGACGAGATTCCAGAGCACATTGAGCCGGGGCCATCTTCTGGACACTCCGATCACGATGAATCCGAAGGATACTGAAATATCTTTAGGTTCAAACCAATGCAACGAAGTTACTGATTTATAAGATATGCGCCAGCTTACCGCCCATTCGTCGAAAAGACGACGCCAGTGCGAAGTGCAGCCATCACGAAATCAAGTTCCTTGTCCAGGCTGACGGATTCGCTGCCATGATATTCGGGACCCATGCCCCTCAGTATTTCATAATTCGGCAAGGAGAATAATAAGTCGAAGACTATCTTAGCGATCGCCGGGAAGTCTGAGAACGCAATTTCTCCGTTTGCGTAGCCGTCCTTTAGAATTTGGTTCATAACGCCGGTAACGTCAGCCACGGCTTTGGCCCTGATCTTGTTCTGCAAATCGGGGCGGTAATTGGCAAGCCATGTCAGCAAGGTCTGTATGCCGCGGCCTTCTGCGGTGAGCGAGGCTTCTAGAAATTTATGCGCAACGGCTTCGAGGCGCTCGCGAATGGGGCCATTGGCAGGAAGAGTGCTCACCGGACGGATGTGCTTCGCAATACCATAGTCCATCGTCGCACATAGCAGTTCATCCTTGGATTTGTAGCGTGCGTAAAGTGTTCGCTTCGATACGTGGGCCGAAGCGGCGATCGCGTCCATCCGGGACGCATCGAGGCCCTTAGCGATAAATTCCTGCAGCGCTTCCTGCAATATGTGCTCGCCTAGTTTCTCGGCCTCCTCTTTTGAAGGACGACCGCCGCTTGAGGTTCTGCGGGGAAGTGACATCTATTCTCTCACTATTGCATTGGTTCGGCCATCTGATCTGCTGCCCAGTAGGACGAGGCCTTTGTGGTATGGCCAGGCAAAGCTCCGCAGCGGGCAACGCGGACTAATGATGCCCACATGAACGCTTGCCTGCCGCAACGGAAAACGGCATGGTACCGGTGAGTTTACTTTCTTTCATCGCCGGCGCCAGCAAAAATGGCCTTTCCCCCAAGGCAATCTCTCCGATCGATCAGTGAGCCGAGCTTTAGCGGTTGGAATGCAATCTCTGTCTTTCGTAGGTTCGTAGGGTTGAAGCCATTGCGGAACTGCGATGGCCAGCGCCTTCCAGATAATATCCCGATCGGACCGATATCGGTTCTCCGTCTTTCTGCCCTTTTATTGCTGGTCGCCTGCGCCGCCTTAACACCGGCTTCCGCTCAAATCGCTCCTGTGGCGGAGCCGATGGCCGAGCAGGCCGCTGAAGTGGCTACCGACCCTTTCGGTCGCGAGACGCCGCGTGGAACGGTGACCGGCCTGATCAGCGCCCTGGCGGCGAAGGACTACACGAGGGCTGCTCACTATTTCCACCTGTCTGCGGAAGAGGATGAGGCTCAACTTGTCGATCAAGGAGCGATCTGGGCCACCAAGCTGCAAGCCGCGCTCGACCAACAGGGGACGCTCCTGCCTTTCGGTGCCTTGTCGAACGAAGCGAGTGGGCGTCTCGACGATGAACTGCCGGCCGACACCGAAGAGGTAGGCAGGCTCGGCGGCGAGGAAAGTCTGCCGATCCTTCTCACCCGGACCGACAGCCCTGTCGGCAGCGAGGTCTGGGGGATTTCGCAGGAGACCGTTGAAGCTCTCGAAGCAGTGTCTGTGGCGGCGACAAATCCGGCTGAACCGGAAGACGGTGAAAGCGCCGAGGTGGCCGGAGCCCCGCTGCAGGACTGGGCTCTCTTGCTCGGGAGCGCAGCCGGCAGTTTCTTTCTCTACTGGCTTATATCGGCCGGACTTCTGGCCATCATGCGGCGTTTTGTGGCCGACCGCGAGAAAAGCGCGATCTACCGCTTCACGCAGGCCGCCTTGCCGCCGCTCAGCCTGTTTCTCGCAGTGGTGACCTTCCACCTGTGGACGGGCAGCATCGAGGCGTCCATCGTCGCGCGCCAGACCTTGCTGCGCTATATCGGTATCGTTGGCTGGGTAGCGCTTGCTTGGTTTGCGCTGCGCCTGGTCGATGCCATCGCACGCGTTGCTAGTGCCCGGATGGAACGCCGCCAGCGGCGGCAGGCAGTGTCGGTCGTCGTCCTGTTGCGGCGTACGGCAAAGATAGTGCTCTTCCTATTGGCGACGGTAGCGGTCCTCGACACGCTGGGGGTCGATGTGACCACGGGCATTGCCGCATTGGGCATTGGCGGCATCGCCTTGGCGTTAGGCGCACAGAAGGCCGTGGAGAATTTGATCGGCAGCCTGAACGTCATCGCAGACCGCCCTGTTCAGGTCGGAGACTTCTGCCGCGCGGGAGATATTGTCGGCACCGTAGAGGATATCGGTATGCGCTCGACGAGGATTCGCACGAATGAACGCACGCTCGTCACCATCCCGAACGGTGATTTTTCCTCCCGCGAGATCGAAAACTTTGCCAAGCGCGACCGCTTTCTCTTCAATCCCACGATCGGCGTCGAATACGGTATCTCCGCAGGCCAGCTGCGCCGGGCCGTGGAGATTATCGAGCAGATCCTGCGCGATCACCACCTGATTGAAAAGGATGGCCTCCGTGCTCGATTTGCTCATTTCGGCGAGAGCTCGCTGGATATCGAGATCTGGTCCTACATCATGGTTGCCGATTACGCGGAAAGCCGACTGATCCGGCAGGAACTGCTGCTGGCCATTTTCGAGAGGTTGAAGGCAGCCGGTCTCGCTATCGCCTACCCGACGCGGACGGTCCATTTGGTGACCCAGGAGAATGACGTCGGCGCGTAGGTCGCCGCGCCCAGATGGTATTCACAGCAGCCAATCGATCGGCGTTTTGCTGAGAAGGCGAGTGAGCACTCGCGACCACCATGTGGTTCCAGGCTCGGCCAGTTCACATTGACGGACATCGTCGCGCATGTCCATCCAGTTCAGTCGGCCTTTGTCATCCACGACGATTTTGTAGGAGCCGGACGCGATCATGGTATCGAAGGCGTGGTGCATCTGTGCCGCCAGATTCTCACTCTGGATGACGATCCCGAGCTCAGTATTGAGAGCGAAAGAGCGCGGATCGAAATTGAAAGAACCGACAAAGACCCGACGGCCGTCTACAGCGAACATCTTGGCATGCAGGGTGGCATTCTCGTTTGTGTTGCGCGGCGAAGGTCGACGCAGAGATTTGCGGGTGGTCTTGGGCCGGTCTCCAGGGGCAGGCATCTCATACAGACGCACCCCCGACTTCACGAGAAAATGCCGATGCTTTGCATATCCGGCATGAACCATAGCGACATCGGTCGAAGCAAAGGAATTGGTCAGGACGCGCACATCGACCCCGTTGCGTGCCATTTGCGCAAAGGCCCTGGCACCTGATGAGGTCGGCACGAAATAGCCCGAAACGACGAGCAATTCCCTTTCCGGTTGACCGATGAGACTCCTGAGGACGCTAGCCATGAGATCACCTTGACGCGATTGTCCGAAAACCTTGGCGGGCCGATCGCTGACCAGCTCGACGGGCACCCATTCGAATTCAATCCGTCCGGCCCGCGCACGCTCAAGCAAAACAGATCCGGCGGCACGGCTTAGATAATCGGTCGCGGAGGGGCCGGAAACTGACCGCGTGAAATCAGTTGCCCCGCTTGCCGCGTACTGCTTCGGATCTTCCTTCACGATGCAGTCGATTTCGACTGCAGCGGGACAATTCCAGAACGCATCGAAACATTCGGAGACTTCTTGCACCACCGCGCCTACGCAAAGCGCATCCACATCGGCAAAAATCCCCTGCTCTCGGTTGGCGAAGTACTCGTCTCCGACATTACGCCCGCCGACACAGGTTATCTGATTGTCGACTGTAAAGCTTTTCGAATGCATCCTGCGATTGACGCGGTGGAAATCCAGCAGGAAATCGAGCGGCTTGAAGTGTCGGTTTCGAAACGGATTGAAAATGCGGATTTCGAAATTGCGGTCGCTGGCCAGCCAGCGCAATTTGCGGTCGAGGCCGGGAATGCCGTTATCGTCAACCAGCAGACGGACCCGTACACCCCGCGCTGCCGCTCTGCGCAAGTCTTCCAGCAGGAGATTACCGGTCAGATCGTCGCGCCAGATGTAATATTGCAGGTCGATCGATCTTTCGGCCGCGGCGATGAGTCGAGAGCGGATGGCAAACGCGTCTATGCCGTCCTCGACAAGTGCAACGCCCGTCAGGCCGGGATGGCCCACCGCGTGCTTAGCGACACTCAAGCCGATTGCGGAAAGTGCCGTATTTCCGAACGCATGAGAAGCTGCGCGCTGTATCATGAACGGAGGGTGCCGGTCGCGCATCCGCGTTACGGTGCGCTGTCGGGAGGCGTTGTCTGCGACGGAACAGCAGGGCCAATGTCCGGTTCTGTTCCGGTTAGTGCAACCGACCTGTTGCACAGCTTTCTCGTCATCTCCCGGTCGCGAGTCGGGTCTGTCACGACCGCGCGACCCGAAGTCTGGCCACGCATCCCCATGAGACCGCAAGGACCGGGATGGTCGCCGCCTTCCGCTTGCGGATCGGTCACGGCCTGTAAGACACGCAAAGTGCCGTGCTCGGCATCGCGACACGCCAGCAGCACGCGCACGCCTTTCATCGCCAGGTGCGGGGCGATCTCGTAGCCGGTGCCGCTATTGGCGCCGTTAACGACGGCCGGCCGTCCGGATTGATGGGGGATATCGGAAAAGGCGAAGCTCATGCGGTATGTTCGTCCCGGTGCCATGACGGGCGCAAATCGCGGAACTCGTCGTTTCGGGCACGGCTGATGCGACAGTGTCCGGATCCGACGATGGCGGACTATCCTGCCATGCCTGTGCCCGACCGCGCTCCACGCCATAGTCGAACAGCGTGCGCATATAATCCTGCTCGAAAAGATCGTGCTCGTCCGCGTCGAAGTCCTGCTCGATAAAGGTCAAGTGATATCCGGCGCCGGTCGATCTCGCCCAGACATAGGCCGAGGCCACACGGTCCTGGAGGCTGGAGAAGAGCATCACCTCAAGCGTCCGCTTGGCGATGCTGGAGAGACCTGCTTCGATCAGCTCGAACTCGCCTGCCATCTTGCCGTTGACCAGCAGATACAGCTCCGTTGGGGACTGGCTGTCCCGCAGGATCTGGTCGTTCGCGACCGGCGGAGCGGCCATCAGGGTCGCAATGGTGCCGCCATCGACATGGAGTTCGCTGATTCACTCTCCCTGCGCTTCCATCTCGATCAGCACCGGGGGGAACTGCACCGGGACGGAGCTGCTGGCGAGCAGGATGCGCCGGAAAAGGGCATAGCGACCGGGCGCATCACCGGCCGCGATCGCTCCCATGTCCCAGATCGCATTGCCGGGGCGGTCGAGGCTGACGGTGCCGACGAACAGGCGCCGGCCCTTGCGGTGCTCTTCGCCGATGGCATCGATCACCGCATCAGTGGCGAAGCGGGCGATTAGAGCCTCGAGCGGCCCGGTCGTCGCGACGCTGGTCGAGAACGGGATCGCCAACGCGAAGCGGTCCTTGTAAATGTCGTCGGGCGTGATCTCGGTATAGGCGCGTTTCAGCTCGTCGTCGTAGTCCGGCCCGAGCAGCGCGAAGGGGGCGATGAGAGCCCCGGTGCTGACTCCAGTGACCACGGCAAATTCAGGTCGCTTGCCGGTTTGCGACCATCCGTTGAGAAAACCCGCACCATAGGCCCCGTCATCCCCACCGCCCGACAGCGCGAGCACGCGCAGTGGCTCGCCCGGCGGTGGCGGGGCGATCGAGATCTGTGTCAACAGGTCGGGGGAATTGGCCCAATGGCGGATTTTCGGCGAATCCGGCGCGTGCGCGGCTTCGATCTGCGCGGCCTCGAACGGGTGCCGGTCGAAGCTGGCACAACCGCCAAGCAGCAATGCGGGGCCGAGCACTCCCAGGACGAGCGTTCGCACCAGGTCGATGGCCTGTCCCGGCATCATGGTCAGGCGGAGTTCTTTACGGGTTCGCATCGCCATCCTTCTCGGAAATCTCTGGGGGATCAGCCTCCGGCGCGTTCCAGCTTCCGCCGAGCGCCAGATTGAGCGTGACGAACTGCTCGCGTTCCATGCGCTCGATCGTCGCCAGATCGCTGCGCGCAGTGATCGCCTGCTGCCGGATCTGCAACACGTCAAGCAGGCTGCTTTCGCCGACCCTGTACCGCAGATCCTCGATCCTGAGCGCTTCCTCTATCTCGCGCACGCGGATGACGGCCGCGTCCCGGCGGCGGCGAAGCACCACGCCGCTGTCGAGCGCGGTTTCCACCTCCTCGAAAGCGGCCAGCGCGGCGCCGGCATATTGCGCGATCGCCGCGCGCAGTTCGGCATCGGCAATGTTTTCGCCGGCAGCCAGCGCGCCGCCCTGGTAGATCGGCGCCGCGACATTGCCGCCAATGCTGAACAGGGTCGCGGTAGGATCGAAGATATTTTCAAGGGCGTCCGACACCGCGCCCGCCAGCCCCGTGAGCGACAGGCGCGGCAGGCGCGCCTTGCTGGCCTGGTCCTCGGCATGCAGTGCGGCGGCGACGCGCCGCTCGGCCGCGACCAGATCGGGCCGCCGCTCGAGCAGCGTCGAAGGCAGCCCGGCAGGCGGCGGCGTTGGCATGGGCGGCAAGTCAATTCCCGAGGCGAACTCGGCCGCGGGATAGCGCCCGACCAGTAGTTCGAGAGCACGGATCGCCTCGCGCCGCGCGCCCTGTGCCCGTGCGAGAGCCTCGCGCGCCTGTTCGAGATTGGCGCGGATCAGTGCCAGATCGCCATCCATCGCGACGCCCTCGCGGACCTGCAGACCCACCAGGCGATGCAGATGTTCGAGCGTATCAACCGCTTCCTCGGCCAGCCCCACCTGCCGCGAAGCCTCGATCGAGACCAGATAGGCGCGCGCCACGCCCGCGGCAATCGATTGCCGGGCCGCGAAATAGTCGGCGCGGGCAGCCGCCTCGTTCTCGAGCGCGGCATACCAGCCATCGCTGATCCTGCCCCACAGGTCGATTTCCCAACTCGCCTGCGCCAGTCCCAGAAAGCTGGTGCTGTCATATTCGATGCTGGACGGCACCGGCAGTCCGGCCTGCCCGCCGATTTCGATATCATCGATCTCGATATGGCTGCGCGAACCCAGGCCGACCGCCTGAACGGCCGGACGCAGCCCGGAACGCGCCTGACGGGCAAGTGCTGCGGCGCGCTGGACCTGCGCCGCGGCGGCCTGAAGATCACTGTTCTTCTCCTGCGCTTCGGCCACGAGCGCGGCGAGGCGCGGGTCGCCGAAGGCGGCGACCCATCCGTCCGCGACCGGCCCTGCGGCATCGGCGACTGCCCGCCAGCGTTCCGGCAAAGGCGGCAGGGCCGCGCGGGCGGGTGCGACCGGACCATCGCCGACCCTGTCGGGATGCGAGCAGCCTGACACCAGCATCAGGCCGAGCAACATGGCGGTGAGAGGGACGATGCGCATGGTTCAACTTGCCCCCTGTGGCTCGGCTGCGGTCTCGTCAGGGCCGATCTTGAAGAAGATTGCATAGAGGACCGGCACCACGAACAGGGTCAGTACCGTCCCGAAGGCCAGCCCGAAGGCCAGGACCACGGCCATCGCCTTGAAGAAGGCGTCGAACAGCAGTGGGATGACGCCGAGTACCGTCGTCAGCGAACTCAGGATGACCGGGCGGGCGCGATCATAGGCTGCCTCAATGATGGCATCGAAACGCGGTTTGCCCTCGCCGATCTCGATATCCATCTGATCGACCAGCACGATCGCGTTCTTGATCAGCAGGCCCGAGAGCGAGAGCACACCGAGAATGGCGATGAACTCCATCGCTATGCCGGTGAAGAGCAGGCCGATGGTTACGCCGATGATCGCCAGCGGCACGATCATGAAAATGATCACCGGCTGGCGCACTGCGTTGAACAGCACGATTACCACCAGCACCATGCCGATGACACCGAGCGGGACCACGCCAATCAGCGAATCGATCGCCTCGGTGCTCGTTCCTTCCTGGCCGTCCCATTCGAAATGGTAGCTGGAAGGCAGTTCGATCGCCTCGACGTCTCCGCGCACGCGATCGAGCAGACGGTTGGCGGTTTCGCCCGGCGCGGGATCGGCCTGGGCGTTGATTGCCCAGCGCTGATCGATCCGCTGAATCTGCGAATGACGCCAGCGGGTCTCGAAACCGTCGATCACTTCCTGCAGCGGAAGCGAGGCGCCGCTGGCGCTGAACACCTGGATTGCTTCCATGTTCTGCGCGTCGCGCGTTTCGCTTTCGGGCGAGCGGGCGATGATCGGGATCAGGTCGTCGCCCTCGCGGAAGACGCCTATCGGACGGCCCGCGAACGTGCCCTGCAAGGCCTCGGCCACGTCCTCGCGGCTGACGCCAAGGCGACGCGCGCGCGTTTCGGAATAGAGCGGGTGGATGACCGGCACCTGCTCGCGCCAGTCATCCTTCACGAGGATGGCCGCTTCGTCCTCGGCGAAGACATCCTTGGCCTGCTGCGCCAGGCTCTGCAGAACCGCCGGATCGGGCCCCGAAAACTGCGCCTCGATCTTCGAGCCGCCACCCGGCCCCAGTTCGAACAGCCAGACCTTGGCGCGCGCTTCGGGGGCGTTCTTTTGCAAATAGGCATGCACATCTGCCTGCAGCCGCTCGAGCGTCGAGGCGTCCTCAACCCGCAGGATCATCTGGCCGAAGGAGGATGTCGGCGCCTCGGGCTGATAGACCAGCTTGTAACGCAAGGTACCCATGCCGACCACGGTCTGAACGTCAGTAACGCCGTCCATCGTCGCCAGATCCTCCTCAATCTCCTCCAGGTCGGCATTGGTCCGCTCGATATCGGTGCCCGCAGGCAGCCAGTAATCGACCATCAAATGCGGCGTGGTGGAGGCGGGAAAGAAACCCTGTTCCACGAACGCGAAGCCCACAAGGGAGACGGCGAACAACCCCCCGGTCAGGCCCATGGTACGCCAGCGATGGCGCAGCGCGCGCGCGAGCCATTCGCGATAGGCGGTGCCGATCCGGCCGGCTTCGCGCTGCGGGGCGGCCTCGTCCTCGAGACCGTCGTGGCCTGCATCGAATCCTGTCTCCCGATCAGTGCCGGAAGCGGCAGCATCCTCCTCCTTCTCGAACAGCCAGTTGGCGAGAAAAGGCGCTACGGTGACCGCGAAGAACCACGAGAACAAGAGCGAGATCATCATCACCCAGAACAGGTGATTGGTGTATTCGGCGACCTGCCCGGGGGCGAGGCCGATCGGGGCGAAGGCGATGATGCCGACCAGCGTGCCTCCTAGTAGCGGCCACAGCATCTGGCCCACGATCGCGCGCGCCGCCTCCAGCCTGTTTTTGCCCTGCTTGAGGCCGACGAGCATCCCCTCGACCACGACGATGGCGTTGTCCACCATCATTCCCAGCGCGATGATCAGCGCGCCCAGCGAGATGCGGTGCATCGGTATCCCGCCGGCATTCATCCCAGCCAGCGTCGCCGCGACGGTGAGCATGAGCACGGCGCCGATGACCACGGCCGAGCGCCAGCCCATGAAGATCAGCAGCGTGACCACCACGATGACGAGCGCCGTCGCGACATTGATCACGAAATCGCCGATCGCGTCCGACACCACCTTGCCCTGGTGGTAGAATTCGTGGATCTCGATGCCGATCGGGCGGTCGCTCTCGCTCGCGCGCAGCTTGGCTTCGATCGCCTCGCCGACCTCGACCACATTTGTGCCGGTCGCATTCGAGATGCCCATGCCCACCGCCGGCCTGCCATTGTAGCGCAGGATCTGCATCGGCGGATCGACATAGCCGCGCGTCACGCGGGCCAGATCGCCCAGTCTCACGACCGCGCCTTCCTGGCCGGTCATCACCGGCAGATCGCGCAATTCCTCGACCGAATCGATCTCGCCGGTGGGAACGATCTCCAGACGCTGGTCGCCGACGCGCACGCTGCCCGCTGCGACGACGGAATTCTGCTGTGCTAGATCCTGATAGACGCTCTGCACCGACAGCCCCAGCGCCGCGACCCGCTCGCGCATGATCTCGACATAGAAGGCCTCGCGTTGCTCGCCCGACAGCACCACCTTGCCCACACCCTCCACACCGCTCAGGTCGGTGCGCAGCTTTTCGGCATAGTCGTACAGCTCGGCCGGCGAATAACCATCGGCGGTTAGCATGTAGAAGATGCCGAAGACGTCGCCGAAATCGTCGTTGACGATCGAGGGACCTGCCCCGGGCGGAAGCAGCCGGGCGGCATCGGCCACGCGGTTGCGCAGCTTGGTCCAGACGATCTGGAGCTGTTCCTTGTTGCGCCCGAACTCGTACTTGATCTCCACCTCGATGCGCGACTGGCCCGCCTCGGAGGTCGAAACAATCTCCTTCACCTCCTGCATCTGCCCGATCTCCCGCTCGAGACGCTGGGTGACCTCGGTGGCGACCTCCATCGGCGATCCGCCAGGATAGGGTGTTACCACGACAGCGCGGCGGATGGTGAACTCGGGATCCTCGAAGCGCGGCAGCGACCCATAGGCCGCCATCCCGGCAACGATCGTCCCGATGATGACGAGCAGGATGAGCAGGCGATTCCTGATCGAGAAGACGGCGGGATTAAACGACATGGCTCAGTCCCGCTCGTAGGGGCGGACTTTCATCCCCTCTTCGAGATTGGCCACGCCAGCAGCCACTATCAGGTCTCCGCGGCCGATGCCGGCAGTTACAGGCAGCATTCCGCCTGCTCCCTTGCCTACGGTGACGCGGCGCAGCGCGATGGCTCCCGTCCTGCGGTCCACGCGCCAGACGAATGTCTTTTCGTCACGCCCAACGATCGCTTCCAGTGGCACAGCCGGCATCTCGGCATCATCGGTATCGAGCTCGACATGCAGTGTTCCCGTCATGCCCGGCAGGATCAGCGCGCCGGAAGGCGGATCGAACAGGAACGTCGCCTCGTAGGTGAGCGACTGACGCGTGGCGTCGGTGGCGAACGAGCCGAACCGGGCCGCGAACCGCCTGTCGGGAAGACTGTCGAGCGCGATCGCCGCGTTGATCGGGGCCCGCTGCTCGGCATTGGCAACGATGGACGAGGGAACCTGGACCACCACCTTGGCGGAACCGGCGGTCTGTAAGGTCACGACCGGCTGCTGCGGCGAAACATATTCGAACGGCTCGGTCAGTCGCCTGGCCACGCGGCCCGAAAAGGGCGCCCGCAAGACGGTCTTCTCCAACTGCTCGCGCGCATTGTCAAGTTCGGCTCGCGCAGTGTCGCGCTGCGTTTCGCGCTGAACGTGCACTGCCCGCGGAATCGCGCCTTCGCCGACCAGCGCGTCGGCGCGGCGGAATGCATCCTGTGCCGCCTCGTACTGTTCGCGTGCCTGGACGAGCTGGTTGCGCGCGATGGTCTGGTCGAGCTGCGCGATCACCGTGCCGGCCCTGACGAAATCGCCCTGGTCCACCGTCAGCCGGACGATCTTGCCCGGCACATCGAAGGTTAGATCCGAAGATGTGCTTGCCTCGATGATCGCGGGAAACTCGTAAGTCCTCGCCTGACCGCCTGCCGCCACGGTGTAGAGTTTGACCGGACGCCGATCGGCCTCCTCCGGAATGGGAGCATCGTCGCAACCTGCAACAAGGCATGCGAAAATTAGCGAAACGAATATGCGCAGCATGAAGAATTTGGGTCTGAAAATGGTTCGGCGCGAATCAGACTTTGACATGCGCCCAAAATGAAACGAATAAGTTTTCATATCATCGCTCGTCGCAATAGGAAGACCCAATTGCAAGGCCAAACGCTTTCGCTGAACCTGTCTCATCCCGAATCGACGAACCGCCCCCGGGTCGTCATCGTCGGCGCCGGTTTCGGCGGCATGGCTGCGGCGCGCGCTCTTCGCGGCAATGCCGCGGAAGTGACGCTGATCGACCAAACCAATCATCACCTGTTTCAACCGCTGCTATACCAGGTCGCGACTGCGGCGCTTTCCCCGTCCGATATCGCTACGGCCACCCGTGTGCTGATGCGCGGCGGGTCAAACCTAAGTGTGTTGATGGCGGAGGTTACAGGCGTCGATATCAGGGCGCGCTCGGTGCTGCTGCGCGATGGGCATCGGTTGCCATACGATTATCTCGTACTCGCCACGGGATCGGCCTCGAGCTTTTTTGGACAGGACAACTGGCGCGAACACACGCTGGTTCTCAAGACGATTGAGGATGCGCTTGCCATCCGCGCGCGGTTGCTGGAAGCGTTCGAGCGGGCCGAGCAGTCGACCGACGACGCAGAGATACGACGCCTCCTGACCTTTGCTATTGTTGGGGGCGGCCCAACTGGCGTGGAACTGGCTGGGACCATCTCCGAACTCGCACGCGCGACTTTGGCGCGCGATTTCTCTCGCATCGATCCGCGCGACACGCGTGTGGTCCTATGCGAGGCGGGCGGCCGTTTGCTGTCGGGTTTCGATCCCGCGCTTTCGACCTATGCGACCGAAGCTCTAACCTCGATGGGGGTGGAGGTGCGGATTGGCACGGCCGTCGAGGCAATCGATCCCACCGGCGTGGTGCTCGGTAGCGAGCGGATAGATACCGGAGCCGTGCTGTGGTGTGCCGGCACTGAGGCCCGTCCGGCTGCTGAATGGCTTGGAATCGATGGGGTCCGCAACGGGGCTGTAACGGTCCGGTCCGATTGTTCGGTGCCGGGTCATCCAAACATCTTTGCGATCGGGGACGTCGCAAGTTTCGAAGCAGGCGGCGACGAGCGCTTGCCGGCTCTTGCACCAGTTGCCAAGCAGCAGGGCACATATGTCGGGAAGCTGCTCGCGGCCCGTATCGCCGGTCGGCGCGAGCCCGGCGCCTTCCGCTACCGCGACTATGGTACCATGGCGGTGATCGGGCGCTCGCGTGCGGCGGCGCAATTCGGCAGGCTCCGGCTCACGGGATTTCTCGCCTGGCTGGTCTGGTCACTTATACATTTGATGCTGCTTGTGGACTTTCGCAGCCGCCTGGTCGTCTATGTCAACTGGGCTTGGGCATGGTTTACTTACGGACGCGGGGCGCGGTTGTTGACGGGATCAACCACAAGCGATGCCCGGCAGCCGCCGCTCAGCGACCCAGAAAGCGGGCGGCCCGATGACAAGTAGCGGTCTCAGCCAATATTCAAATAGTTGACCATGATGAAAGCATGCTCCCGCACCGCCATCTAGGACCATTCGAAGCCTCG
Organism: Qipengyuania sp. YIM B01966; assembly: GCF_016461955.1. Taxonomy (GTDB): domain Bacteria; phylum Pseudomonadota; class Alphaproteobacteria; order Sphingomonadales; family Sphingomonadaceae; genus QFOP01. The sequence goes on from NZ_JADMNM010000003.1 coordinate 249,641, forward strand.
CCTGGCCTCGCTATCCATCACCTGCAAGTTGTCGCGACCTAGCTTGCACTTGATCGCAGGAAGCGCTCGAAGCCAAACCGCATCTAAGATCAGCGTATCTGTCTTTGGCGTCGATCTACCTCAGTTGACTAGGCCGTGTTGACAAAAGGGATTCCCAAGCCGGTCGGGTTCTGATTCAAGGCTGCTCTTTGGGAAGCAATCATGGGCCGTGGGGACTTGTCGGATGTGGAATGGGAGCTGATCGGGCCGCTTCTGCCATCTGAACGGGGGCGCTGGGCGCGACCTGCCGGTGACAACCGGCGGTTTCTCAACGGCATGCTTCATGTGCTGCGGGTAGGTTGCCCCTGGCGAGACATGCACGAGCGCTACGGTAAGTGGAACTCGGTCTATGTGCGGTTCCGACGCTGGGCCGAACAGGGTGTCTGGGATGCGCTGCTTCAGACGCTGATCGATCTGGGGCTGACCGACGACTGGCAGCACATGATCGATAGCACCACCGTTCGCGGCCATGTCTCGGCAGTGGGCGGAAACGTATGGCCCGCCCCG
>NZ_JADMNM010000030.1 GCF_016461955.1 Qipengyuania sp. YIM B01966
CCCTCCCGCGAAGCGGGTTCGTGCATCGGCCCACATGCTGCCGTTATTCATCGAAACAAGGAGCGCTTACTCAGATCATCCATAATCCAGAGACACTCTCTTGCAGCCTAATCCGCTGTGGCGCCGTTGAGCCGAGGATCACCAACATGACCGAGAATGGCGTTGCTTGCTCCTGCCCTCGAGGGTCGGCGAACCGGAGACGGCCTTTCAGCAGGTAAACCTTGGCGACCTTGCTCAGCACCTCCTGGAACCACTCGCTGTCTGTGCGGGTCGGCACCAAGCAAACCACAGTTTCGATGTGCCCTGCTGTCCACTGCTCGTGGGCGCGTCGCAGCCACTTTTGCTGTTGGGAGAAAGGCGGATTTACGAAGGCGAAGCGCCCGGACCATTTATCGGTCAGGCCATTGTCGCCTTCGGAAAGTAGGAAGCAACGCTTTGCCTTTACCGGACTGAGGATATGGCCGCATGGATCCAGGTCTATTTCGCCGAAGGCTTCATGAATGGCTTCGAGGAATTTCGGTGGAGTGAACCTGCTGTCACGGTCCGCCTTGTCTCCCTCTCCCCAATAAGCGCGCTCGGGCGCGCGGCGACGTGCCGTCGGGGCCAGCTTCCCAAGCAATCGCACGAGACTGGCCACCGAGCCGCCGCCTCTTTCAAGATTGAGGATGGTGGATGGGGAAAGCCCTGTTTTAGTTGCCGTCGCGGCCACGGACCACCCGCGCTTGCGGCGTTTCTCTCGCAACTGGTTCGCCAGTGTCATGCCCGGTCCCACGCCAGTCAGCCTAAATTCGAGTGCGTCCATCACGGCGACAAGGGTTTCGACCGAACCAATGCCCGCCTCCAAACGCTTGATGACCTGCGCTGAGCAGCCGATCCGTTCCGCCAGAAACCGCTGCGACCAGCCACAGTCCTTGCGGGCTTGCCTGATCTCTTCAATTAAAATGTGAACCTCCATGGTATCAGATTCTAGATAGGCCTTACCTCTGTCAATTCCTTCGTGCGGCGCAGCAGGTATTTGCTCGCAGAGCGGTTGACCATCAGCCGCTGCCTTGAAGATCGGGCGGTTCGCACTCACCCGATGCAGCGCACTCGCGCCGATGGGCCAAGACGACGTGCGAGAGTGTAGGTGGGCACCTGCAACGTGGCCGGTCGCTTAATACAACGCCCATGAAATCCGCCGGTTCGGCAAAGGGTTGTTGCCCCGCTTGGGGAACAGCGCCCGCGCCCCGTGACCGAGACATCGGGAGATGATGATCCGGCGATGCGCAACATGCC
>NZ_JADMNM010000032.1 GCF_016461955.1 Qipengyuania sp. YIM B01966
AAACGTATGGCCCGCCCCGTCGGCAAGCGGTTTGTGATTTCAGGTCTGATGCAGTCTGCATAAACGTATCCGGCCTTTCGGCACGATGCCGTTGGCCAAGATGGAGATCCGCGCGTCCTGGTCCTCATAAAGGGGCCGGCGTCGATGCGCCATTTTACGCCATAGGGTTCCAGAACACCGGTCGACTGTCAGGCCATCTTCACTCACCTCCCGCAGACATCATCCAGCTGATGCGTCACGCATCGGCCGATCTCTTTCACGCAGCCAGCGCGACCGGCTGATACGTGCGCTCATGCCGGAGCAGTGCCCACACGATCCGCGCCATCTTGGCGGCGAGCGCCACGACGACGACGTTAGGGTGTGATCGTGAGAGCAGGGCTCGCAGCCAGGCTCCGAGCCGCGTATCGCCCTTACTCAGCGTAGGCATCGCGGCCCGGGCTCCCTGGATCAGCATCTTACGCAAGTATCGGCTGCCGCGCTTGGTGATCCCGAGCAAACGTGGTTTGCCGCCGGTAGTCGCCTGTCGCGGCACCAGACCCAGCCATGCGGCAAGATCGCGACCGCGCCCGAAGGTACTCGCGTCACCAACCGCCGCGACCAACGCCGTCGCGTTCAGCGCGCCGATGCCGGGGATGGTCAGCAGCCGCCTGGCGCGATCGTCGGACCGCGCCTGTTCGGTAAACTCGGCGTCGAGGCTGGCGATCCGCTCGTCGAGCGCCTGCCAGCGTTCGCGCATGTCGGCAATAAGCATATGGATGCGCGGTCGCAGTATCGGTTCCTCGGTGTCGAGCAGCTCTGCCAGCCTGACTGCCAGTCTTGCACGTCCCTGCGGCACGATGTGGCCTCGCTCCAGGAGCAGGCTTCTGATCTGGTTCATCAAAGACGTACGTTCACGCACGAGCCGGTCACGAACGCGGTGGAGCGTTTGCATATCGAGCTGCTCTTCGCTCTTGAGTTCGACGAACCGCATTGTCGGTCGTGTCGCTGCCTCCGCGATTGCCTCGGCGTCGCGGTCATCGTTCTTCTGTGCCTTGACGTAAGGTCGAACATACTCCGGCGACATCAGCCGCACTTCATGTCCTTGCGCCGCGAGTGCGCGACCCATGTGATGCGCGCCGCAGCATGCCTCCATCGCCACGACGCAACCCGGCAACTTGGCAGCGAACGCAATTACCGTCTCGCGGCGCATCCGTCGCCGCACCACCACC
>NZ_JADMNM010000033.1 GCF_016461955.1 Qipengyuania sp. YIM B01966
CACCACCCCGTGGGACACGACCCGAATCCGGGGAGCACCGGGGCGGTGTCCAGATCGCCCGCCTTTTCGCGCGACATGGCCATAGCGGCGGCGTTTGTCCGATCAGCTCATCCGGTAAGGATACGTCGGCTGTCCTTCAGAATTACGCAGTGGAGCAGAAAGCCGATGTGCTCGTGATCGGTGGCTATGGGCGTTCGCGCGCACTCGAGTTCGTGCTTGGCGGCGTGACGCGGGAACTGATCGATCATCAGCGCCTGCCGATCGTTTTCGTACACTGACTGGCGAACCCGTCTAACGGTTGAACGGAGGAGATCATGAAAGCTCTCGTTTATCATGGCCCCGGCGAGAAGAGTCTCGAGGATCGCCCGAGGCCGGCCTTGCAGGCACCCGGCGATGCGATCGTGCGGATCACGAAGACCACCATTTGCGGCACCGACCTGCACATCCTGAAGGGGGATGTGCCGACGTGCGAGCCGGGCAGGATCCTCGGACATGAGGGTGTCGGGATCGTGGAGGAGGTCGGAACCGCGGTTGGAGCCTTCAAGCCCGGAGATCATGTCCTGATCTCCTGCATCACCTCTTGTGCCCGGTGTGAATATTGCCGGCGCGGCATGTATTCGCATTGCGTCGAGGGCGGCTGGATATTGGGCAACAGGATCGATGGCACGCAAGCCGAATTCGTGCGCATCCCCCATGCCGACAACAGCCTTCACGCGATCCCGCCGGGGGCCGATGAGGATGCCCTCGTCATGCTGAGCGACATTCTTCCGACGGGCTATGAGTGCGGCGTCCTGAACGGGAAGGTTGCACCGGGCAGCAGCGTCGCGATCGTCGGCGCTGGACCGATCGGCCTGGCGACCCTGCTGACTGCGCAATTTTATGCACCGGCCCGGATCATCATGATCGATCTCGACGACAATCGCCTCGCCGTCGCGCGCAAGTTCGGCGCGACGGACTCGCTGACCTGCCCAGCGGTCATGAAGAAGCTCAAGGGCCGTCCGTCCGCATCGCTGACGGCGTGCAGCTTGGTGTTCATACCGCCTTTGGTGTGGCCGATCAGCCGCCCAAGGCCCCCTTTATGGATGGCCCGCCC
>NZ_JADMNM010000034.1 GCF_016461955.1 Qipengyuania sp. YIM B01966
CGGACGCAATGTCCGCTTTCCACCCTACTTCGGCCAAGGCAACCTGCGTAGGCTCGACCCTGAAGCGGTCGATCAACTTCTGCTGACCGACCGCTCCCAGAGTCAGATCTCCGTTCGCTCGGCGAGTAGGAGAGCATCCTCTACGTCGACCCCAAGTTAGCGGACGGTATTTTCAATCTTGGTATGACCAAGCAGGATCTGAATTGCCCGGATGTTACCTGTAGCGCGGTAGATCATGGCCGCCTTTGTCCGACGCAGTGAGTGCGTGCCGTACTCGGCTTTACGCAACCCGATGGCGGTCACCCATTCGTCGACCAGGCGCGCGTATTGACGGGTGCTCATGTGGCCTTGGCGATCGACGCGGCTCGGGAAGAGATATTCGTTCACGGACCCACCACGCCGCTCCAGCCAGGCAATCAGAGTGGTGCGCACGTCTGCGGTAATTTCGAATTGAACCGGTCGGCTGGTCTTTTGTTGGATAACAGTCGCTCGGTTGCGGATGTCAGCCCCAGCTACGACGTCGCCGATCCTGATCTTGACCAGGTCACAGCCTCGCAGTTTACTGTCGATAGCGAGATCGAAGAGGGCCTTGTCCCTCGACCGCCCTTCGCGGTCGAGATGGAAGCGGATCGCCCAAATCTGCTTTTGTGTGAGGGGGCGCTTAGTGCCCACATTCTTGCCGGAATTCCAAGCCGCACGTGCCTGCACAGCGGCGTCAAATCTTGAGTATCCCATCGTTCGTCTCCTTGGCCGCGATTGGCCGAATGTGGAACGCTGGAGCTGCGCGACTTTGGGCCGGTTGCGGTCTGACAGCTTCTGGACGGCAAAGCCCGAAAAGCAGACAGGACACCAAGAGCGGTCTCATCTAGGTTCAGGACCCATTAAATCGC
>NZ_JADMNM010000036.1 GCF_016461955.1 Qipengyuania sp. YIM B01966
AAATGTTCTGACGACGGACAGCCGCTAGCCGGGTTTCCAGGGAAGATGAGAGCTATGACGTAGTGTCGCCGAAGCCGTTCGGTCTTCATGCGACCGCCATGCCTACCGCTGCTTAGGCCGCGTTGACAAAAGACTTCAGCCATAGTCGGGCGGCAGCGAGGTTGAGGAAGCTCTCGAACGACAGGACGGTCTTGTCATAGCGGGTGGCAATTCGGCGCTGCTGCTTCAATTTGCCGAACATCCGCTCGATGCGGTTGCGATCCCGGTAGCGGCGATAGTCTGGATGGACTGGAGCTTTCCGGTTCGACCGGGGCGGGATGATGGGCAGGATGCCGCGCATGAGCAGATTTTCGCGGAAGCGGTCGCCGTCATAACCCTTGTCGGCCAGCAGCGCCGTCGGCTTGGCCAACGGCAGCGCCATGAGATCATCGACAGCAGCATAGTCCGAGGCTTCGCCACCGGTCAGGATGAACCCGATAGGCAGTCCTTGATTGTCGCAGCGGGCGTGGACTTTGCTCGTAAAGCCGCCGCGCGATCGACCAAAAGCCTGCGCAAGAGCCCCCCTTTATGGATGGCCCGCC
>NZ_JADMNM010000037.1 GCF_016461955.1 Qipengyuania sp. YIM B01966
CGACCCCATTGCGGACGTTCCTTCGTCGCTAGTGCATGATCGAATGCAGGTAACGCCGGAGTCGACGAAGATGCATTCCCCAGTGGGTTTGATAGCCGAAGCGAAACTCCCAATAGGCGTCGTTGGCAGCGCCACGGTCGATGTGCCAAAGAACGCCTGATAGGTCTCTCGCAATGTCGGCAAGGTCATCAACCGCGCCTCCAAGTGTGACCTCTTGCTCCAAGCCGTCTTGCGGCTCGACATCAGCATAATATCCAAGTTCTGGAAATGACGCGGCGGCTCGCTCGGCCAACGGCTCGTAAGGAACTGACGGCAATAAGTCATCGGTGTCAGGTTCGACATCTGGCGCACGATGATATTCGATTACGAGACAATCAAGCGCCTCGCACAGTTTGGCGAGCCTTGTCTCTTCATCGTCAGGCTGGCTTTTGAGCAACGCAAGGTAGCCATTGATCGCGTTGACCATCGATGCTGTTGGAGGCGATGTCATAGACAGCCTTTTCGAGCACCGGCGCGCCGGACGCAATGTCCGCTTTCCACCC
>NZ_JADMNM010000038.1 GCF_016461955.1 Qipengyuania sp. YIM B01966
TGGTCTGAGCCCCTAGATTTCCTCCAGTGATAAGTAGAGTCCGGCCTTCGACAAGGAGACGGACGAGATGAAGCGGAGCAGGTTCAGCGAGGAGCAGATCATCGCTGTTTTGAAGGAGCAGGAGGCGGGGATGCCGACGGCGGATGTGTGTCGCCGTCACGGGATCAGTTCGGCGACCTTCTACAAGTTGAAGTCCAAGTATGGCGGGCTGGAGGTGTCCGATGCCCGGCGGCTGCGCCAGCTGGAGCAGGAGAACGCGCGGCTGAAGAAGCTGCTGGCGGACTCGATGCTCGACAACGCCATGCTCAAGGAGATCAGCGCAAAAAATGTATGACCCGCCCTGTCCATGCAAGAGTCGATCGGTGTTGACGGTGCCAGTCTGCACAAATGTATCCGGCCTCTCGCGAGTGGGCCGCTGTTGCGGCCAGGCCTTGATGAGATCCGCGCGCCTCGTTCCCAGATAAATGCTTCGGGCTTTCTGCC
>NZ_JADMNM010000039.1 GCF_016461955.1 Qipengyuania sp. YIM B01966
CGTGGACAAATTGGAGCCAGTATCTGGCGGCGGCGATATGGACCATGCCGAGGAAGCTTTCGGCGAGTTGGTCGTATCGAGTGGCGATGGCGCGGTTGATTTTCAGGCGACCGAAGAATCGTTCGATGTGATTGCGTTCTTTGTAGAGCGCCCGGTCATGTTCGATCTTGACCCGGCGATTTGAGCGGCCCGGGATGACGGCTTGGATGTTGCGACCTGCAAGGTCGGTTCGGATGGCATCGGAGTCATAACCTTTGTCGGCCAACAGCGCCGTAGGTAGGCGCTCAGGCAAAGCGATCAACGTGTCGCAGGCCTTGCAATCGGCTGCTTCGCCGACCGTCAGGTGGAAGGCGATGGGTCGTCCTCGGGCATCGGCCAGACAGTGAAGCTTACTGGTGAACCCGCCCCGCGAGCGGCCAAGAGCGCGTCGACAAGCCCCCCTTTATGGATGGCCCGCC
>NZ_JADMNM010000004.1 GCF_016461955.1 Qipengyuania sp. YIM B01966
CGCCGCGCCCGAGCGGTCGGCCCGCCCGGTCGAGGCGGCGCGCGGGGCGGCGCTGGGCCGCGGCACCGGCACGCGCGGGGTGGGCGCGGCTACTTCGCGCGGGGTCGCTTTGGGCGCAGGCGCGCCGGCGGCCCCTTCATCGGGCGCGCTGTTCTCTTGTGCCGGCGGCGGGGGTGGCGGTGGGGGGGCAGTGACGGTGACGCTGAAGGTGGACAGCACGCTGTCCTCCACGCTGCGGGTGATGTCGGGCGCGAACGCCCGCACGAGCCCGTAGAACACCGCGAGGTGGAACAGCGCGATCAGCACCAGCGTGCCCGGCTTCAGCCGGCGCCTCCCGTCGGTAAACCTACCCTGTTCGCTCATTCGCGCTGCCCGCCCTCGCCAGTTACGCGTTATCCCTACCCCGCTTCGCCGCGCGACAAAAGAGAACGGCGGCAACCCCGCAGGGCTGCCGCCGTTGCTGAACCCTCGCGGGTGGTGTTGGCGCTTAGAATTCGTAGCTGACGCCAACCTTCAAACGCCATGCCGACGAGCTGACATTGACGAAATTGTCGCCCGCAATGTCGTCCGCCCCGTTGAACGCGGTAAAGATATAGCGACCCTGCGGATCAACCCCGCTGACGCGCGCCACATCCTGCAAACCGCTGAAGTTCCGCCGACGCTGGAGGTTCCAGCTATTGTCGAGGAAGTTCAGGAAGTTGTCCATCGTTGCATATAGCTTCAGCTTGTCGTCGCGGCCGAACAGCCGGCCCGGGCCGGGGATTTCCTGCGAAAGCGACAGATCGAGGTCGTAGTACCAGTCGTTGTCGCACGTGTTGCGCTCGATCGTGCGGCCAGCATATCCGGCGGCGCAGCTCTCGGTCGCGGCCCAGGCGGCGAAGGCATCCGCCACGCCGGCAGTCGACAGCGGCGAGACATTGGGATCGCCCGCCCCGGTCGGGATATAGGCCAGCGCGTTGTCGCTGCCCGACGCGTCATCGTTGAAGATGCCGCTGCCACCGAACGTCAAGCTGTACGGACGGCCCGAACGCGCCACGAAGGTGAAGGCCAGCCGGGTCGAGAGGTCTTCAAAGAACTCCTCGCGGAAGGCGAGACGGCCGGTGATGTTGTGCTTGCTCGAATAGAAGCCGCGGCTCGGCGCCGGGTTCTGCCGGTCGAACGCGGCCGAAAGGTCGTAGTTCGAGCCCGCAGTCGAGCTGTACATGTTCCGCCGGTCCTGCGCGTCGGAATAGGAATAACCGATGTTGAAATCGACATTTCCGCCCGGCGTCAGCAGGCCGCCTTCGAAGCTCTTCGACAGGATGATCGATGCGATGTGGCTTTCATACCCATCGGCGTTGGTCAGCTGCAACTCGTCATCGCGGCTGGTCGCGAAACACGGCGCGTTGACGCCCTGGAACACCGGTGCCGGATTCAGATCGACCAGCTGCGCCGTACATCCGACATTGTTGGCATCGATCGCGCGATAGATCGGGCGCCCGTCGATGGTATACCCATTGAGGCCCAGCGCCGGGTTCACCACCTGCGACAGGTCGACGATGGTGAACGGATTGCGATACTTGCTGTAGATGTAATCGAGGTTGAGGTTCCAGCCGTTGAAGAACCCGCCCTCGCCGGTGCCGAGCAGCGCCTGGAAGCCGACATTGGCCCGCAGTACCGAAGGCTGCTGGATGTTCGGGCTGATTGACTGGGTATCACCCAGCCCGCGCGCGGCCGAGGCCGAGGCGGATTGCTGGAAACAGGTCGGCAGGCCGGTAAAGCGGCCGTTCTGGACCACGTCGATCCGCGCAGTGCCGCAAGCGGCGTCCTGCGTGGTGCCGGTGGCAAAGCCGCGGCCATCGTTCTGGAAGGCATTGCCGAACCACACCAGCGGGTCACCGCCCGAGAAAATGCCGACGCCGGCGCGCAGCTTGGCAAAATCCATGAAGCCGAGCTGGCCGACATCATAAGTCAGCGCGAGGCGCGGCATCACCAACGGATCGAGGTTGCTGAACCCGGCATTGTTGTTGATACCGTACCGATCGACGAACACCGTGTTGAGCGCCGGGCGGCCACCATCGTACCAGTCGACGCGCACGCCGAACACCGCCTCGAGCCGGTCGCTGACCTGCCATTCATCCTGCGCGAAGATTGAGAAGATCGTGCGCGTGAACTTGGCCGCGGCGTCGTTGACATCGCCCGTCGCCGAGAAGTTGCCGAAGGCCCCTTCGGTAGCGCCCGAAACAACGTTGGCCGGCGTCGTGCTGGTCTGGAAGTTGCCCGTGCCGGGCGACAGCAGCCCTTCGCGCAGGTCAGCGATGTTGCGGAAGACCAGCGTGCCGGTAGCGTTCTGGACGAACAGGTTGAACAGATCGGCGTGGTTCACTTCCGCGCCGATCTTGAACTTGTGATTGCCGGCAAAGATTGTCGCCGCGGCGCGGAACTGGTCGATCGTGGTGCGCAGATCGTTGCCCGAACGCGAGATACCGGGGCCGGCGAGGACGGTGCCGTCGCGGCCGGTCGGGTTGTCGATACCGACAATAATGCGCGGGATCGGATTGTCCGACTGCGCTTCACCGCCTCCGATCGGATCCTGCAGATCCTGCACCTCGGCCCGCGAATAGCGCAGCTCGGTGTTGAACCGGTCGCTCCAGGTGGAATAGAGGCGCGCCGAATAATAATCCGACTTCGTGCCGCTGATCCGGAAGGTGTTCTGGCCGATAGCCTGGGGCGAGGTGCCGGTGAACAGATCGTCCGGCAGGGTCGAGCTTTCCTCGAGCCGCTGATACGTCCCTTCAAGACGGTGATCATCGGTGATCTGCAAGTCGCCGCGCACGAAATAGCGGTCGTTCTTAAACGGGCGACTGGTCACCAGCGGGCCGGTGTCGATCCCGTACACGGTACGCAGCACATCGGAGATTTCGTTGAACTGCTGGACCGTGATGCCCAGCTGTTCGTTAGCATAGCCGGCGCCGACCGGGCCATCGTCCTGCGACTGGCCGGCTTCCTGATGTTCATATGCGCCGAACAGGAACAGGCGGTCGCGAATGATTGGGCCACCAATCCACGCACCCCAGTTCTTTTCCGGTTCGATCGGCGCGACGGGAATGATGGTGCCATTGTTGTCGAGCGTATCGCCACGCATCCCGCTGTCGGAATATTCGAAGAACCCGCCGAAGCGGATGTCGTTCGAGCCCGACTTGGTAACCACGTTGATCGCGCAACCGGTAAAGTTGCCGTAATCGACATCGAACGGGGCGAACTGGACCTGCGTTTCGCGCACCGCGTCATACGGCAGAGGGGTCGACGAGCGCGAAGAGAAGCCGGTGTCGTTAAGGCCGAACACGTCGCCCTGGCTGATCCCGTCAACGGTGAAGGCGTTGCCGCGGTCATTGCCGCCAAGGCACGAGATGCGGTCCTGGCCCGAACCACCATCGTCACGGTCGAGGCTGACGCGCGGGTCGAGGCGGATGATATCGCGGATATCGCGGCGGAAGCTCGGCGCGCTGACCAGCGTTTCGGTGGTGAAATTGGTGCCCGGGCCAACGGCGAGCTGGGTGACCCGCACCCGCGCGGCGGTCACGACGATTTCACCGCCGCCAGCCGTCAGGTTGAAGGTGAGGTTGGTCGCACCCTGGAGCGAGGTGTAGATATCGTTGATCGTCTGGCCTTCGAAGCCGTCAGCATTGGCGGCAACGGTGTACGGGCCGCCGGTGACGAGGCCCGTGGCGTTGAAGGTGCCGCCCGCGCCCGTGGTGATGGTGCGCGCTGCGCCTGTACGGGTATCGGTGATGGTCACCGTCGCGCCGCTGACCGGGTTGCCAGCGTCGTCATAGACAGTGCCCTGAACAGCCGAGGTGATCTGCTGCGCCATAACAGGCGCAGGCATGATGGCCGTGGCGGAGAGGCTGACAACGCTCGCGGCGAGGAGGTATTTGAGCTTCATCGCAAAGTCCCTGTGTTTGCCGTTTGCCATAGCTGGCCGGCCGGATCAGAAATCTGTGGCCCCGTTAGGAGCGATGCGCGACGCACAGAAGTATGTTTTGTTACCGCCGCGTGACAAAACGCTGCCAAAATGCGGCTGCGCCCATAGACGCATATTTTGCGTTACACTTCAACGGTTTACCGCTGTTGCGTCAAAGCCACAGTGGATAAGATTTTCGCGCAGGCGAAAGGCATGCCGCGCACCGCGTCGCGATCAGGTCAGATTGATCTCGCGCAGGCGCTGCATCAGGAAATCGTGGCTGGAAATCGGGGCCGGATGCGATTCGCCCTTCGCGATGCACGAAGGCAGCGTCTCGATCGTATAATCGGGCCGGAAATGGAGGAAGAAGGGCATCGAATAGCGCGCCCGCCGCGCCGCCTCACCGCGCGGATTGACCACCCGGTGCGTGGTCGAGCGCAGCCGGCCGTTGGTCAGCCGGTCGAGCATGTCGCCGATATTGACCACCAGCGCGCCCTCCGGCGGGTCGATCGCCAGCCATTCGCCCTGCCGGGTCAGCAGCTCCAGCCCGGCCTCCTCGGCCCCGAGCAGCAGGGTGATGGTGTTGATGTCGCCATGCGCGGCGGCGCGGATCGCGCCCTCGGCATCGGCGCCGGTCAGCGGCGGATAATGCAGCAGACGCATCACCGAATTGCCATCGGCCACCGTGGGCGCGAAGAAGGTCTGCGGCAGGCCCAGATGCAGGGCCACGCCTTCCAGTACGCGGCCCCCGGCAGCGTCGAACGCGGCGTAGAGCGCCTCGAATGTCTCGCGGAATCCCGCCACCTCATCGGGCCAGACATTGGCCGGCATATATTCGCCGAGCGGGTGGCCCGCCGGCAGCGAACGGCCGATATGCCAGAACTCCTTGAGGTCGTGGACCTCGGCGTCCTTGGCCTTCTCGGTGCCGAACGGCGTATAACCGCGCGCACCGCCGCCACCGGCGATGTGATAGGTGCGCTTGGCATCATCGGGCAGCGCGAAGAACTGGCGCGACAGGGCCTCGGCGCGGGCAATCAGGTCGGCCGGGATGCCGTGGTCGCGGATCACCGCAAAGCCGTATTCCGCGAAAGAGCGGCCAAGCTCCGCTGAAACCTCCTCCAGCGGGCGGGCGAGCGAGACGGTGGCGATGGTGTCCATGAGAGATACTCGAAGGTCAGGCGGGGAGGAACAGGCCGGCGAGCGCGGCGCTCATCAGATTGGCGAGGCTGCCCGCCGCCAGCGCGCGCAGGCCGAGGCGCGCGATCACCGGGCGCTGGTTGGGCGCAAGGCCGCCCGTCACCGCCATCTGGATCGCGATCGAGGAGAAATTGGCAAAGCCGCACAGCGCGAAAGTGACGATCGCCCGGCTCCGTTCGCTGAGCGCCGCCGCATCTAGTGCGCCCAGATCGATGAAGGCGACGAATTCGTTGAGCACGATCTTGGTGCCGAACAGCCCGCCGGCCGTGCCCGCTTCGGTCCACGGTACGCCGATCAGGAACATCACCGGCGCGAATACCCAGCCAAGGATGCGCTGGAACGACAGGTCGGGATAGCCCGCCAACCCGCCGGCCCAGCCGAGCAGGCCATTGGCGAGCGCAACCAGTGCGACAAAGGCGAGCACCATCGCGCCCACGGCAACCGCCAGCTTGACGCCGGTCTGCGCGCCCTGCGCGGCGGCTTCGATCACATTGGCCGGCTTGTGTCCGTCCTCGAACGTCTCGGCGACTTCAACCTCGTGCGGGCGCCCGCTCTCGACCAGCGCCGCCGGTCCTTCGGCGCTGATCCGCGCTTCGGGCAGTTCGATCGGCCCGTCCTCGAGCGGCGCCGGGGATGCATCGTCGGGCATGATGATCTTGGCCATCAGGATCCCGCCCGGCGCAGACATGAACGCCGCGGCCAGCAGGAACGGCAGATAGCTGGGGCCGAGCAGCCCGGCATAGGCCGCCAGGATCGTGCCCGCGACGCCCGCCATGCCGACGCTCATCAGGGTGAACAGCCGCGACGGGGTGAGCGCGGCGAGATAGGGGCGCACCACCAGCGGGCTTTCCGACTGACCGACAAAGATGTTCGCCGCCGCGCCCAGCGCCTCGACCTGGCTGACCCCGGTCACCTTGCCGATCGCCCCGCCGACCCAGCGCACGATCAATTGCATGATCCCGAAATAATAGAGGATCGAAACCAGCGCCGCGAAGAACACGATCACCGGCAGCGCGCCGAAAGCAAAGGTGTTGGCGAGCGGGTTTTCCGCGCCGAACAGGAAGGCGGTGCCGGCATTGGCGTAGGACAGGAGCGCCGCCACCCCGTCGCTCATCGCGCCGATCACCCGCCGGCCGATGGCGGTGCCCAGCACCAGGAACGCCATCAGCGCCTGAAGGGCGAAAGCCGAAAACACGATCCGCGGATTGATCCGCCGCCGGGCGGTGGACAGGACGAACGCGATCAACAGGATCGCGAGGATGCCGATCAGGCTCATCACTACGGGCGGCATAGATTATCCGGACAAGAGCGCGCCCCCAATCCGGCGCTGAGCCCCTTTTGCGCTTTTGGCGGAAAACTACAAGATGCGGGCGGAGGAGGCGGCCGGCGCAGGTCTTCCCTTTTGCCGCCCCGCGCAATAGGCACCGGCGATGGACCTGCCCGACCACCACGGCGCCGCCGGCGCCCCGCGCTCCTTCCCCCGTGCCCTGTTCGTCATGCTGTTGCTCTATGGCGGGATGACCGTGCTGGCCGGCTTCCTCGCCTTCAAACAGGTCGCGCTGCCGATTGCCGAACTGGCGGTCGAGGCAGGGATCTTTGCCTTCCTGTTGCTGGTGGTGATCGCCAGCACGGTGACCCAGCTTTACGGCGAGCGGATTGCCAACCGGCTCGTCTGGTGGGGCTTCCTGCCGCTTGCGGTGTCGATCTTCCTGATGACCGTGGTTCTGGCGCTGCCGCCCTCGCCCGACATGATCGCCAGTCGCCCCGGCGCGGCGGAGGCGTTTGCACTGGTGCATGGCCAGTTCTGGCGCGTGGTTGCCTCGGGCCCGGTGGCTTACCTGGTCTCGCTGCTGCTCAACATCTGGATCTTTTCGCGCCTGCGCGGCAGCGGTGCGGGGCAGAACACGCTGGGGCTGATGGTGCGCGGGGCGATTGCCAGCGCGCTCAGCCAGGCGATTGATTCGGTGATTTTCATCACGCTCGCCTTCTATGGCGAGTTTCCGATCACCAATCTCCTCATCGGTCAGGTGATGGCCAAGGTGGTGCTGTCACTGATCCTCGTGCCGCCGTTGATCGCGCTCGCCGTGCGGCTCGCCCGCCGGCTCGACCAGCGCCCGCTCGCTTTCTGAGACGGCATCGGCCGCGCGCACCAGATGCGCGGCGGCGGGATAGAGCCGGGCCAGCAACGCCTCGGCCCGCGCCTGCAGGAAGGCGGTAAAGCCGGCGGCGCTGTCGGTATCGGCCCCGCGGCTGGCGCTGCGGCGCAGCGCACGCAATTCGCTCTCGTGCGCGGCTACTTCGCGCTGGACCATCTCGGGCCAGAACGGCGGATGCTCGCCTTCCGACCAGTCACCCCGCCCGCGCCCGAAATGGGCCACCGCGAGATAGCGCAGCAGCGCCGAGACGGCGAGTTGCTCGGTAAACTCTTCGGACCAGCCGAGCGTCGAATTGTCCTCGCCGCGCGCCATGTTGACGCCCTTGGCCACCCCGGTGGCGCCCAGTGCCCCCAGAATACCGCCAACGATCATCCCGCCGCCCAGCGTCAGCCCGCCCGCGGCAAGATCGGCCGCCAGCCCGCCGACCGCGCCCGAGACCAGCCCGCCCAAAGCCGCCGCCGGCCCTTCGGGCGTGGGCGCGGCATGGGCATAATCGCTCGCCACCCGGTCCATCACCTTTCGCGCGGCATTGCCGGTCAGCGCATGGAGGCGGATCAATTCCTCGGTCGAACGGGCGGTCTCGTCGCTCAGGCGGCCGGCCAGCGCCTTCATCGCGCGGCGCACCTCGCCGCTGCCACCACGCGCACCGGCCAGGCTCTGCACTAGCTTGTCGCGCCAGCCGGGTTCGTCCACCGGCTCGCGGTCGGCAGTGGCCTGCGCCATGAAGCGGCCCAGCACCGCCATCGATTTGGCAAAGCGCGCAGCGTTGAGCGCGTGCCAGCGCGCCGTCAGCCCGGCCATCGCCGGCGCCTTGGCAGGCGGCAGCAGCGGGGCGATCGTTTCGAGCAGCACACCTTCCTGCACCCAGCAGCGGGCAAAGGCATCGAGCGGCAGCACCGCGCGAACCAGCTCGCTCCCCACCGCATCGCGCCACAGATCGATCTCGCGCGCATTGTCGGCCCGCGGCGCGCCCATCTGGTTGAGCAGCAGCACCACCGGCTTGCCGATCCAGCCGAGCACCTCCATCTCGAGCTGGACATAACGCGCCGCCGCCGGGTCTTCGGCGGCATTGACCATATAGAGGATGACGTCGGCTTCCTCGCGCGCGTTCTTCACCGCCTGCTGGCTCGACCATAGCGGGCGCTCGCGAAAGCGGTCCCACACCTGGCTGAGGAACCAGCCGGTCGGATTGCCCGCCATGCGCAGCCGCGACAGCAGCCGCGCCGTATCGCCGAAGCCGGGCGTATCCCACAGCATCAGCGTATCGGCGCCGTCCTGCACCAGCACATAGCCGGTGGAGATATCGGTCACATGCGCCTCGTCGCGGACTTCGCCGATATCGCGCCCTAGCAAGGTGCGCGCCAGTGTCGTCTTGCCGACATTGGTGTGCGATATCAGGCTGAGATTGACCGTTGTGCCGCCCGCCGCGGGCACGGTTTCATAATCGCTCATCGGCCGGCCCCCATCAGCGCATCGGCGGCGAGCGCGCCTTCCATCTGGCGCAGCAGCGCATCGCCCTCGCCGGCAAGGTCGGTGGTCAACTGCTCGACGCCGGCTTCGGCGAGCACCGCCGCCCAGGCGCGCTGGCGGCTGGCGAGCCGCTCGGCCAGCTCGTCCTGCCCGGCGAAATGGCGGCGGAAAGCGCTGTCATCGACCAGCGCGACGACCCGCGTGCCGGGCGTGCGTTCGGCGCGCAAGCGGGCGAGGCGGGCCGCCATCTCGCCGTGATTTTCCGCCTCGGGAGTGGCTGAAAGGCTGAACAGGAGCAAATGATAATCCTCGTCCGGGTCGAGCGTCACTGTGCCCGCCCACGCCTCTTCCTCGCCATAGCCGACCGGCGGGTCGATCCGCACCTCGGCCCGGTCGCCCAGCGCCCCGCGCAAGGCGGCGGCGAGCGCGGCGCGGATATCCGCCGCCGGGGTATAGGCATAGGGCGTCACGCGGATCGCCGGCGCCGTGCCGCCGGCATCGCGCAGCAACCGGCGGACATAGAAATCCTCGCGCCCCGGCACGGGAAAACGGCGCGCCATACGCCAGGCGCTGAGGCCGTGCCATGTGCTGAGGAGCAGGCGCGGCACCGCCACCGCGCCCAGCAGCGTCACCACCCACAGATGAATCCACGGCGCGGCATTGACCCCGCCGCCCGCCGCGCCCGTCAGCGGGCCAAGCCAGCGCATCGCGGCAATCTCGGCCACTGGCGGGATCGCCACCCCGGTCAACAGGCTCGCCGGGCCGAGCACCGCGGCCAGGATCGCGTGGACCGCCTCCGGCCCCAGAAAGGTGCTTTCCCACCCGGCGCGATATTCGATCACCAGCGCGCGCAGATAGATACCGCCCGCCAGCCCCAACGCGAACAGGGCCGCGCCCAGATGCAGCGTGCGGGCATAAAGATGCGCGGTCAGCGGCGCGCTCGCCGCCAGCCAGTCGCGCCGGAACCGGGCGACCCCGCGCTGGACCACACTGCCTTCGCCCGGATCGATCGCGCCCGCCAGCCGGCGCAGCACGAAGTGCGGCATCGCCGGCTGCCGCGGCAGCGCGCCGATCAGCGTCCACAGATAGACCGCGAGGTTCCATGCAATCGTGCCGAGCAGCGGCACCGCCAGCAGATCGAGCCGCCGGCTGTTGCCGAACTCGTTGGCGGCAAACCCCGCGGCCAGCGCCAGCACAGGGAGGACAATGCCCAGCCAGCGCGGGAAGCTGCGCCCGGCGAGCAGCCGCTCGATCCCCGGATGCCGCGTGGCGAGGCGCCCGGCGGCAAAGTCGGCGCGCCGCGCCAGCCAGCCCTCGGCCGCCCGCGCGCCGCTGCCGCCGCGATATTCGCCAGCATGGCGCACCGCCTGTGCGCGGTCTTCGGCCGTGAACAGCGTGCCCTCGCGGTCCTCGATCTCGACCGCGCGCACCAGCAGCATCTTGCGGGCTTCGTTCTCGTTCAACTTCAAGCGTCCCCGTGTCCGCGCGCTGCGCTGTAGCCGCCTAACGCGCCGGGCGGCAATGTGGCACCGGCGGCGCGGGCCATTGTTGGAAACAACGCTGCCGATGCGCGTTCGTTCTCGACAGCGGTATCAGCGGAACATATAGCGAACCAATGCGTGATGCGCCGATTCTCGAACGGTTGGAAGTGCTCGCCGATGCGGCGAAATATGATGCGTCCTGCGCGTCATCGGGCACTGCGAAGAAGAATTCGCTCGGCGGGAAAGGCATTGGCTCCACAGAGGGAATGGGCATCTGCCATGCCTATGCGCCCGATGGCCGCTGTATCTCGCTGCTCAAGATCCTGCTCACCAACCAGTGCATTTTCGACTGCCATTATTGCATCAACCGCAAAAGCTCGCACGTACGCCGCGCGCGGTTCACTCCTCAAGAGGTCGCCGACCTCACCATCGCATTCTATCGGCGCAATTATATCGAGGGGCTGTTTCTCTCCTCGGGGATCGTCAAAAGCTCGAATCACACGATGGAGCAGCTGATCGAAACCGCGCGCATCCTGCGCGAGGATTACGATTTTCGCGGCTATATCCATCTCAAGACCATCCCCGAAGCCGACGCCGAGCTTGTCCATCAGGCGGGGCTTTATGCCGACCGGGTGTCGATCAATGTCGAATTGCCGACCGATGCCGGGCTGACGCGGCTCGCACCCGACAAGGATGGCCGCCAGATCGAAGGGGCGATGGGCGGGCTGAAAGAGGCGATTGTCGAGGCGAAGGATGCGCGCCGGCGTTTCCGCCATGCGCCGCGCTTTGCGCCCGCCGGGCAATCGACCCAGATGATCGTCGGCGCCGATGCGGCGAGCGATGCCGATATCGTCGGCAAGGCGAGCCGGCTGTATGACAATTTCCGCCTGCGCCGCGTGTATTATTCGGCGTTCAGCCCGATCCCCGATGCAAGCGCTGTGCTGCCGCTGAAGCGCCCGCCGCTGATCCGCGAACACCGGCTTTACCAGTCGGACTGGCTGATGCGGTTCTATGGCTACCAGCCGGGCGAGGTGATGCAGGCGACCGGGCCCGACGGCAATCTGCCGCTCGATATCGATCCTAAGCTCGCCTGGGCGCTCAAGTTTCGCGAGACCTTTCCGCTCGACGTCAACCGCGCGCCGCGCGAAATGCTGCTACGCGTACCGGGGCTGGGCGTGACGGCGGTCAACAGGCTGATCGCCGCGCGCCGCCATCGTGCGCTGAGGCTCGATGATGTCGCCCGGTTGACCGTCTCGATCACCAAGGTCCGCCCGTTCATCTGCACGATCGATTGGCGGCCGACGCTGCTGACCGACCGCGCCGATCTGCGTGCCTTGCTCGCGCCCAGGCAGGAGCAGCTCGAACTGTTCGCTGCATGAGCAGCGCGCGCCCCGCTGCCGACCTCGCGCCGCATTACGCGGTCAGCCTGCCCGCGCCCGACGATTTCGACGCCTGGCGCGATGCCGCGCGTCAGGCGATCCAGTGCGGCATCCCGCCCGAACGGCTCGCCTGGCTCGAACCCGGCACCACCAGCGATCTGTTCGGCACCGCCGGCACCCCGCTCCCCACCCCGCCACCTGACGCCCCTGCCGTGCGCGCCAGCAAGCCGTTCCTCGCTATTGCCCGCGACGCCGCGCTCCATAGCGACCCGGCGCGGTTCGACGCGCTGTATGCGCTGCTCTGGCGGCTGCAGGCCAATCCCCAGGCGATGGAGGATAAGGCCGACCCGCACGTCCGCAGAGTGGAGGAATGGGCCAAGGCTGTGCGCCGTGACAGCCACAAGATGCACGCCTTTGTCCGGTTCAGGGCCGTTTCTGTTACGGATAACGCTGCCATGGTCGATGACGGTCAGCATTATGTCGCGTGGTTCGAGCCCGATCATCACATCGTGCGCGCCAATGCCGGCTTTTTCGTTCGCCGGTTCGCCAATATGCGCTGGTCGATCCTGACCCCGCGCGGCTCGCTTCATTGGGACGGCGAGACCCTCTCGGAAGGCCCGCCCGCGCAGCGCAGCGATGCGCCCGGCGGCGATCCGACCGAGGATCTGTGGCGCAGCTATTATGCCTCGATCTTCAACCCCGCGCGGCTCAAAGTGGGCGCGATGCTCAAGGAAATGCCGCGCAAGTACTGGAAAAACCTGCCGGAAGCCGAGCTTATCCCGCAATTGATCGCCGGCGCGCAGGCGCGCGAGGCGGTGATGGTCGCGGCCGGCGAACAAAGCTTCGGCGATAGGCCGCGCAGCGCCACCGAAATCGCCGCCGGCTCAGCGCGCTGCCGCGCCTGCCCGATCGGCTCACTGGGCACGCAGGCCGTCCCCGGCGAAGGCCCGCTCGATGCGCGGTTGATGATTATTGGCGAACAGCCGGGTGACCAGGAAGACATCGCCGGGCGCCCCTTCGTTGGCCCTGCCGGGCAGGTCCTCGACCGCCATCTCGCCGCCGCCGGCATCGCGCGCGATGCGGTCTATCTGACCAATGCGGTGAAGCATTTCAAATACGTCCCGCGCGGCAAGCGGCGCCTGAACCAGACCCCGACGGCCAAGGAGATCGACATCTGCCGCTGGTGGCTTGACGCCGAGCGGTCGGTCGTGCGCCCGCCGCTGGTGCTCGCGCTGGGCGCCAGCGCGGCGCGCGGCCTGCTGGGCCGCACCGCCAGCATAGCGCGCGAACGCGGCCGCGCACATATGTTGGACGATGGCAGCGAGCTGTGGATCACCGCCCACCCCTCCTACCTCCTGCGCCTCGAAGGCGAGGCGCAGGCGCGCGAAGACGCCGCCTTCGCCGCCGATCTCGCCGCGGTGGCGCAGCGTTTGCGTACGCTGGAGAGTGCTGGGTGAATGGTGAGCCCTGCTGGGTTCGAACCAGCGACCTACTGATTAAAAGTCAGTTGCTCTACCGACTGAGCTAAGGGCCCGACCGGGTGCGCACTTAGGGAGCGGGGCGGGGCCGGTCAAGGCGCGTGGCGAGGTGCCGGAGGGTCAGCCCGGTAACCCGATCGCGCCAGCGCGGGGCAATGCGCGCTGCGGGCCCCACCACGAAGCGCCGCGAGCGGAATGCCGGATGCGGGATGATCAGATGCGGCGTGGACCAGGCTCCGCCACTCCACAGCACGATGTCGAGATCGAGCACCCGGGCCTGCCAGCGTGCCCCGCGCCGCCTGCGGCCGAACGCACGTTCGAGCCCTTGCAGAATGTCAAGCAGCGCATCCGGCGCGAGCGTGCTCTCCACCAGCACCGCGCCATTGGCATAGTGCCGCCGCGAGGGGCCCAGCGGCGCGCTGGTGATGATCGGCGCAGCGGCGATAATCCGCAGGCCGGCAGCCTCGATCGACCGCATCGCTGCGCGCACCACCGCCCGGGGCGCGCCGTGGTGCGGGTGGCGGACGTTCGAGCCCAGCGCGATCAGATAGGTCTGCAGCGCGGTCAGATATCCTCGCAGATCCGGCCATAGAGCTGCGGCCGCCGGTCGCGGAAGAAGCCCATCCCGGCCCGGTGCCGCGCCGCCCGCGCGAGGTCGAGCGTGGTGACCAGCACGCCCGTTTCCCCCGCCCCGAATTCGGCCACCCGATCGCCCCATTCGTCGGTGATGAAGCTGTGGCCGTAGAAACGCTGGCCGCCTTCGTTGCCTATCCGGTTGGCGGCGATCACCGGCATACAGTTCGACACGGCATGGCCTTCCATCGCGCGGCGCCACATCCGGCTGGTGTCCAGCTCCGCATCATAGGGCTCGGAGCCGATCGCGGTCGGATAAAACAGCACTTCGGCCCCCATCAGCGCCATCACCCGCGCGCATTCGGGATACCACTGGTCCCAGCAAATGCCGACGCCGATCCGGGTGGTCCCGCCCGCATGGGGCACGTCCCACACCTTGAACCCGTCATTGCCGGGCCGGAAATAGTATTTTTCCTCATAGCCGGGCCCGTCCGGGATGTGGCTCTTGCGATAGGTGCCCATGATGGCACCATCGGGGCCGATCATCGCCAGCGTGTTGTAATAATGATGCCCGTCACGCTCGAAAAAGCTGGTCGGGATGGTGACCTTGAGCCGCGCGGCCAGCGCCTGCATCGCCAGCACCGAGGGGTGCTCAGCGGTCGGGCGGGCGAGCGCGAACAGCGCTTCGTCCTCCTCGCGGCAGAAATACGGGCCGGCAAACAGCTCAGGCGGCAGGATGATCGCCGCCCCCTCGCCCGCCGCTTCCTCCACCAAAGCGGAGACAGCGGCGATATTGGCCTGCTCGTCCGCCGCGCCGAGCGGCAATTGCAATGCAGCGACGATGATCTGGGTCATGACCGCTTGCGGAACAGCAGCGTCATGCGGTCGCTTTCGCCCACTGCGCGCAGCTCTTCGCGCTTGGTGCCCCAGGCCGGCGCCAGTTCCCACACGCCGCGCGGGTAATCGGCGGTGTCGCGCGGGTTGGCGTTGATTTCGCTGGTACCGACCAGTTCGAACCCGTGCGCTTCGACCAGCGCGATCACGTCGCGTTCGCGCATATAGCCCTTGCTGCCGTCGGTATACGCGGCGCTCGCCCAGGGCCGGGCGCGGTGCTGGACGATGCCGAGCATCCCGTCATCCTTGAGCAGACGGCGCAGGCGCGTCAGTTCGTGATGCATCACCCCGTTGCGAAACAGATTGTGCATTTCGCGGAAGATCAGCACCCGGTCGATAGTCCCGTCGAGCGCGGCAAGCTCTGCCGCATCGGACGAGGCGACGCTGAACGGCGCTCCGTTGAGCGACCAGCCGGGGGCGGCATCGGCAAAGCTCTGGTTGAGGCGCCCGGCATAGGTGCGGAACCCCTCATTATCGGCCATCGCCGGCGCAGGATTGATCCCGATATATTGCCCCTGGGCGCCCAGATACGGCACCAGCACGCGGGTGTACCAGCCGCCGGCGGGCATGTAATCGACCACCTTCATCCCCGGCCAAACCTGAAAGAATGCCAGCGTTTCGACAGGATGGCGCGCGGCATCACGGGCGCGGTCAGCCTCGCGGCGCGGATCGGCCAGCGCCGCATCGAGCGCGGCGCGGGCGGCCATGTGGCGGGCGTGCATGGTGTCGGAATGGCCGGCGCTGCCCTGTGCGGGGGCGGTCTGCGCGGTGGCAGCGGCCGGCAGCGCGGCGAGCGCGCAGGTGGCGGCAAGCAGGATCGAGCGGACGGCCAGCATGATAAGCTCCTCGACGGCAAAAGGGTTCGCCCGCGTACCTTAGGCATGGCAGCGCCGATGACAAGCGGGCCGGCGATGCCTATCTCGCTGAGCGAACAAGGAGAGATCAGCGAGATGGCAAGCGAACAGGCAATTGTGGCAGGCGGATGCTTCTGGTGCACCGAAGCGGTGTTCCGCGATGTTATCGGCGTCAGCGCGGTCGAGAGCGGCTATATCGGTGGCACAGTCGCGGACCCGAGCTACAAGCAGGTGTGCAGCGGCACCACCGGCCATGCCGAGGCGGTGCGGGTGACCTACGACCCCGCCGTGCTCAGCTATGGCGATTTGCTCGACATGTTCATGGGCACGCATGACCCAAGCCAGCTCAACCGGCAGGGCAATGATGTCGGCACGCAATATCGCAGCGCGATCTTCCCGCTGGACGACGGCCAGCGTGCCGAGGCCACGGCGGCAATCGCCCGGTGGGACGCAGACCACCCCGGCCAGCGCGCCGTGACCACCATTGAGGGGCCGGCCGACTGGTATCCGGCCGAGGACTATCATCAGGAATATTGGGAGGGCGAAGGGCAGCGCAATCCCTATTGCCTGGCGGTCATCCCGCCCAAACTGGCCAAGCTGCGCAAGAGCTTCGCCGAGCGGGTCAAGGCAGGCTGAGCGACCCTCAAAGGCACTTAGCCGCGCCAGCGGGCGATGAAAAAGCCGTCGAGCGCGCCATCATCGGTCAACATCCCGGGATCGGTCCGTAGCCAGCCCTGAGCGGTGGGCGCGAGGCCCGCGGGTAGCTCCTCGGGGCGGATGGGATCTGGGGAGAGTTGCAAGCCGGCGACTTGCTCTTCGCCCTCGGCCGCTTCCAGCGAGCAGGTGGCATAGACCAGCGTGCCGCCCGGTTTCAGCCAGCCGCCGGCGCGGGCCAGCAGCGCGGCCTGCAACTCGGCCATCGCGGCGATTTGCGGGGCGTGGATGCGGTGGAGCACATCCGGGTGTCGGCGCGCGGTGCCGGTCGCGGTGCACGGCGCGTCGAGCAGGATGGCGTCGAACGGTTCGGCAGGCGCCCATTCCAGCGCATCGGCCACCACCAGTTCGGCGACAAGGCCGGTGCGGGCGAGATTTTCGGCCATCCGCTCCACCCGGCGGGCCGCCTGGTCGAGCGCGGTGACTTGCCAGCCGGCGGCGGCGAGCTGCATCGTCTTGCCGCCCGGCGCGGCGCACAGATCGAGCACGCGGCGGCCTTCTCCCGCTGCGCCGAGTAATCGTGCGGGCAGGCTGGCGGCGAGATCCTGCACCCACCAGCGCCCCTCGGCAAAGCCGGGCAGTTCCTCCACCCGGTCTCCGCGGGCCAGACGGACATGGCCGGGGGCGAGGCTGATGCCGCCAAGTTCCTCGGCCAAACCCGCCGTCTCCGCCGGCTCGCGCAAGGTGAGATCAAGCGGCGGCGGCACGGCGAGGCCGGCGGCGATTGGGTGTGCCCGTTCGCCCCAGCGCGCGGCCACCTCTGACGGCAGCGTGGGCACCGCCGGCAGCGAAGCCCCATCCCGCAACAATGCTGCGAACACCCCATGCGCCAGCCGGCGCGGCCCGCCCGACAGCAGCGGCAGCCCGGTCGCCACCACCGCATGCGGCGGGGTGCCGAGCCGCAGCCAGCCGGCCAGCATCAACCGCAGCACCGCGCGCGGCTTGGCATCATCGGGCAGAGTCTGGCGCGTGGCGCTGTCGATCAGCGCGTCGAAATCGGTCAGCCAGCGCAGCACCTCGCCCGCCAGCGCGCGGGCCAGCGCCTTGTCGGCCCCGCTCGCCAGCCCCTGCGTCGCGCCGCGCCCGGCCTGATCGAGCGTCTCGCCCCGGCGCAGCACGGCATCGACCAGCTTGAGCGCGGCGCGGCGGGCGGGGAGACCGGGAACATCCATCGCGCCGCCCCTAGCCAGCGCGGCCGGCAATGACTAGCATGGCGCAATGAACAGGCCTGCACCCGACCGGCCCGGCAGCTTCGTCAAGCCGGCCTACTGGACCGATACGCCCCCGCCTGCGCCCGCGCCGATCGATCCCGAACTGTCCGATCCCGCCGGCCCCAACCCGACCCGCTATGGCGATTGGGTGAAAAAGGGCCTGGCGATCGATTTCTAGAGCCAGCCGGACAGTTCGCGGCGGATGATGGTTTCGAGCATCGCCATGCCCGCCGCGCTATCATTGAGGCAGGTGAGCGCGGCAAAGTGCTCGCCACCGGCGGCCAGAAACTGGTCGCGCCCCTGGATCCCCAGCTCCTCCAGCGTTTCGAGGCAGTCGGCACTGAATCCCGGGGCGGCAATCGCCAGCCGCTTGGTCCCCCGGGCCGCCTCGGCAGCGATTGTCGCATCGGTCGCCGGTTCGAGCCATTTGGCCCGCCCGAAGCGCGACTGAAAACTGGTTTCGCAGCGCAGCCCCGGCCGCGCGAGCGCCGCTTCCAACAGCCGCGCGGTCTTGCGGCACTGGCAGTGATAGGGGTCGCCCAGTTCGAGCGTGCGCTGCGGCATCCCATGAAACGACAGCAGCAGCACCTCCGGCGTAAAGGGCAGCGCATCGAGCTGGCGGCCGATATCCTCGGCCAAGGCCGCGATATGCGCCGGGTCGTCATAATAGGGCGGCAGGCTGCGCAGCGCGTGCTGCCAGCGCATCGCCCGCAGCGCATCGGCGGTCTTGTCGGCCACGGTCGCGGTGGTCGCGCCCGAATATTGCGGATAGAGCGGGGCGAGCAGGATGCGGTCGCAGCCGGCGGCCTGCATCGCGCCGAGCCGCTCGGCAATCGCCGGCTGGCCATAGCGCATCGCCCAATCGACCAGCGCGCCCTCGCCCAGACGTTGTTGCAACGCGGCCGCCTGCCGGCGCGTGATCGCGGCCAGCGGCGAACCCTCTTCGGTCCACACCTGCGCGTAGGCATGGGCGGATTTCTTGGGCCGCGTGTTGAGGATCACCCCGCGCAGGATCGGCTGCCAGACCAGTCGCGGAAGCTCGACCACGCGCGGATCGGACAGGAATTCGGCCAGATAGCGCCGCACGGCTGCGGGTGTCGGCGCGTCGGGCGTGCCGAGATTGACCAGCAGCACACCGATGCGCGCCGTGGCGACGGGCGGATGGGGGGTGGGCAGACTTTGCGGCTGGTGGGTCATGCAGGGCTCATCATGAAGGGCAGGCGGCGCAGGCGGATGCCGGTCGCAGAATAGAGCGCATTGCCGAGGGCCGGCGCAGCCACCGCCACCGGCAGCTCGCCCGGATCGAAGGGCGGGGCATCGCTGGCGATGAAATCGACGCGGATGTCGGGCGAGCCGGCCAGCACCGGCAGCGCCAGTTCGCGCAATTTGCCATGCGTGGGCAGGCCGCCGGCATAATGGGTCGCGCTGCCGAGCGCGAGCGACAGGCCGTAGATCAGCCCGCCTTCGACCTGCTGCACGGCGATATCGCGATTGATGACCCGGCCGATATCCAGCGCAGCGGCGAGATGCATCACCTCGATACCGCGTGGCCCCTGCCGGGCAGTGGCGACACAGGCAATGCGCCCGCTGGTTTCGCCCAGCCGCATCCAGTGGCAGGCGAGACCCTGCCCGCTGCGATTGCCGCCGCCATCCCAAGCGCCCAGCCGCGCGGCGGCCTGCAGGCAGGCGACCATCCTCAGATCGTGCGCCAGCAGGCGGATGCGATAGGACAGGGGTTCCTGCCCCAGCCGGGCGGCGAGTTCGTCCACAGCGGTTTCGGTGACGAAGGCGGTGATGCCATGCGCCCCGCCGCGCATCCGGCCAGCCGGGACCATGCCGGCGACCGGCACATGATCGAGCACCGCATCGGGGATGCCGTATTCCGGCAGGCCGCCCTCCACCGCCAGCGCATCGGCGGTATCGGCCACGTCGGCCAACGCCTCGGCCGCGCTGCTGTCGGCAAACAGCCGCGCGCCCAGCTCCTGCGTGCTCGCCTGCGTGGCGATGCGGGTGCGCCATGCGGCGATCGCGCCGCCGGTGGCCAGCCGCACGCCGACGGTCGCCGCCGCCGGGGCGCGCGGGCGGGTCAGCAGTGTCTCCTGCCAGCGGGTGAGCGTCAGGCTGACGGGGCGCCCGGCCGCTATCGCCAGCCTGACCGCGATCCCCAGCTGATCATGCTCCAGCCGCCGGTCGAAGCTACCGCCGGCCGGCATCGGATAAAGCACCGTGCGAGCGGGGGAGATGCCGGCGGCCGCGGCGGCGGCCAGCCGGGCCTGTTCGGGGGCCTGGCTCGCCACCCACACTTCCAGCCGTCCATCGGCCAGCCGGGCGGCTGCGCTGGCATTTTCGAGCGGCGCGTGCAGCGCGGGGGCAAAATCGTAGCGCGCGCCGAAATCGACCTTGTCCAGCGCCGCATCGCCCGCGCCGCGCTCCGCAATGCGGGAGCCCGCGCCATGCCGGATCGCATAATCGAGCGTCGCGTCGATCCCGCTGGTGGCGGGAGCGCCGGTGACGATGAAGCGCGGGGCGGCGGCGGCCAGCACGCGCTCTGCGCTCCAGCTATCGGCGGCGGCAGCGGCGAGCCAGTTGTCGCCTTCGGCCAGCGCGATGAAGCCCGGCACCTTTTCGGCGGCGGTGCGGTCTAATCCGGTCAGCGCGCTTTCGCCCAGCGGACCACAGCGCACCGCGCCGAACACCATGTCGGGCAGGCGGACATCGCCGGCGAACAGATAGGATCCGTCCGACTTGCTCGGCAGGTCGAGCCGGGGGAAGACCGACAGCGCGCCATCCTCGATCGGAATCTCGGCATCACTCGGCGCCTGCGCGCGCAGCGGCGGCGGGTCGGGCGGGGGCAGGCGCGCGGCATCGTCGGCCAGCGCGCCGAAGCGCAGCGCCTTGCCCTGATGGCGGACCGTGCCGCCAATGACCTCGCACGCTTCCCAGTCGACGTCCCAGCGCTCGGCCGCGGCCATCGCCAGCATCGCCCGCGCCGCCGCGCCCGCCTCGCGGCAGGGCTGTTCATAGGCGGCGAGCGTGGTGCCGGCGGCGGTCGCGGTGAAATTGCCATTGGCCGCCCAGCGTGCCGCCCCGAAGCTGCCGCTGCCGGGCGTTGCCCACAGCGCTGACCAGTATTCGGCCAGCGCGACATTGGGATAGGCGCCGCTCGGCGGGACCGGCTCGACCGCGATCTGGCGCCAGTCCGCGCCCAGTTCCATCGCCACGATCTGCGGCAGCAGCGTCGATACGCCCTGCCCCATTTCGAGCTGCGGCAGCGCGATGGTCACGATCCCGTCGCGCCCGATCCGCAGCCACGCGCCGAACGCGCTTTCGCCCGCGCGCGGGGCCAGCGGCGCGTCATATCCGCGCGGCAGCAGTGCAAAGGCGATCAGCAGCCCGCCGCCGGCCGCCGCGCCCGCCAACAGCCCCCGGCGCGACAGATGCATCGTCAGCCGATCTCGGTCAGTCGCGCCGCCACCCGCGCGGCGATGGCGGCGAACGCCTGCCCTTCGGCGCTGTCCGTCGCCGCCGAGGGCGTGCCGGCGTCGCCGCCGGTGCGGATGGCCATAGCCAGCGGCACCCGTCCGAGGAAGGGCACCCCCATCTCGGCCGCCGCCGCCTCGACCCCGCCGGCGCCGAACGGATCGCTGATCTCGCCGCAATGCGGGCAGGCATAGCCGGCCATGTTCTCGACCAGACCAAGCAGCGGCACCTTGCCCAGTTCGAACAGAGCGGCGGCGCGGCGCGCGTCGATCAGCGCAAGGTCTTGCGGGCTCGACACGATCACCGCGCCCGCCGGCTTGTATTTCTGCAGCATGGTCAGCTGGATGTCGCCCGTGCCCGGCGGCAGATCGACCAGCAGCAATTCGACATCGCCCCAATGCGCGTCGATCAGCTGGCCCAGCGCGCCGGCAGCCATCGGCCCACGCCAGGCGATCGCCTGCCCGGCTTCGGCCAAATGGCCCATCGACAGCGCCGGGATGCCCGCCGCGCCGATCACCGGCATCAATTTGTCGTCACGGGCAATCGGTCGCTCGCCTGCCGAGGCGAGCAGTGTCGGCACCGATGGGCCGTGAATATCGGCATCGACCACGCCGACCTTGTGCCCCGCGCGGGCCAGCGCCACCGCCAGATTGACCGTCAGCGTCGATTTGCCGACCCCGCCCTTGCCCGAACCAACCGCGATGATCCGCCGCGCGGTCTTGGCGGCGAGCATCGCGATGCGCGCTTCGGCAATTGCCGGGTGCGCTTCGAGCGCGGCGCGGGCGGCCTGTTCCATCGCCTCGCGCGCGGCCGGGTCGAGCCCGGTTGCGTCGATCACCACGATTGCCCGCCCATCGGCCAGCCGCGCGCTGCTGGCGCGCGCGGCGATTGCGCCGGGGAGGAGCGCCTTGAGAGCTGCCTCGTCCATCGCCGCTGCCTCTAGCAGCAAAATTGCCGCCGCCACCCCTGTTTTTCCCGGCGCACTGTCTCTACATGGCGACGCATGGAGATGATGGACGGATGGAAACGGCGGATCGCGCTGGGGATGGCCGGCAAGAGCCCGTGGGGCGGCAAGGGCGACACGCCGTCGCCGGAACCCGGCGCTGGTGAACCGGGCCCGCCGCCTGCCGCCGACAATCGGGGCGGACCGCGCAATCCGTGGCTGCCAGGCGGCACCGGCAGCAGTGACGAGACGCCGCGCCGTTCGGCCAGTATCGAGGATATCTTCCGCCAGCGTGTGCGCGGCCCCGCGCCGGGCGGCGGTGGTGGCGGCGGAAGCAATTTCCGCCTGCCCGAACGGCCCGGCGGCAAGAGCTGGTTCCCGCTCGCCATCGCCGGCATTGCCGGGCTGTGGCTGCTGGTCTCGAGCACGCATCAGGTCGCCCCGCGCGAGGAAGGGATCGTCACCACTTTCGGCAAATACAGCCGGACGCTCGATTCCGGGCTCAATTTCACCCTCCCTTGGCCGGTCCAGCAGGTCGATGTGACCGACGTGACCTCGATCCGGTCGGAAAAGATTCCCGAAGGCGGCGAACAGAAGCTGATCCTGACCAGCGACCAGAACCTCGTCGATCTGAGCTATGTCGTGCGCTGGAATATCAAGGACTTGAAGCAGTACAAGTTCCAGCTGGCCGAGCCCGAAGAAACCGTGCGCGAGGTGGCCGAGGCAGCCATGCGCGCCTCGGTGGCAGAACAGTCGCTCGACGCGACAGTCTCGGGGGCGGGCCGCGCGGAAATCGAACAGAACGTCCGCAGCCGGATGCAGGCGGTGCTCGACGCCTATCGGTCGGGCATTGCCGTACAAGGCGTCGAAATCGAACGCACCGACCCGCCCGAACGGGTGGTCGAAGCCTTCAAGGACGTGTCTGCCGCGCAGCAGGATGCCGATGCCGAAATCAACCGCGCGCGCGCCTATGCCCAGCAGGTGCTGGCGCAGGCGCAGGGTGATGCCGCGGCGTTCGACAAGATCTACGAGGAATATCGCCTCGCCCCCGAAGTGACCCGGCGACGGCTGTATTACGAAACCATGGAAAGCGTCCTCGCCAAGACCGACAAGGTGGTGGTCGAGGCCGACGGGGTGACACCATATCTGCCGTTGCGCGAAATCCAGCGCCGGGCCCGCCCGGCGGAAGGTGCCGGCGCCGCGCCCGCCGCCCCGGCACAGGAGCAGTAAGATGACCAACCTGTGGCAGAACCACAAAGCATCGCTGCTGGCGCTGGGTGCGCTGGCCATCGCGCTGATGAGCGCGGTCGTGGTGGTCCCCGAAACCCAGCAGGCGGTGGTCGTGCGCACAGGCGATCCGGTGCGCGTGATCAACCGCTTCCGTCCCGACACGCCCTATGGCCAGACCGGCGCGGGGATGGTGTTGCGGATCCCGTTTTTCGAGCGCGTTCAGCGGATCGACAAGCGGGTGATGGACCTCGACATGGACCGCCAGCAGGTGCTGTCGAGCGATCAGCAGCGGCTCCAGGTCGATGCCTATGCGCGCTATCGGATTATCGATCCGGTGCGCATGGTCCGCACATCGGGCACGACCGACAATCTGGTCAACCAATTAAACCCGATCTTTACATCCGTCCTGCGGCAGGAACTCGGCCGTCGCCCGTTCGCCGCCATGCTGACTGCCGAGCGGGGCACCGCGATGCAGAACATCCGCGCCACGCTCGACCGGCAGGCGCGGCAATATGGCGCGCAGATCATCGACGTCAGGATTAAGCGCGCCGATCTGCCCGACGGCCGCCCGCTCGAAGCGGCCTTCACCCGGATGGAAACCGACCGCGAGGAAGAGGCGGCGACGATCCGCGCACAAGGCCGCAAGAACGCGCAGATCATCCGCGCCGAGGCCGAGGCCGAGGCCGCCCGCACCTATGCCACCGCGTTCGGCAAGGACCCGCAATTCTACGATTTTTACCGCGCGATGGAGAGCTACCGGCGGACGTTCGAACAGGGTCAGGGGGACAGCTCGTTCGTCCTCTCGCCCGACAACGAATATATGCGCCAGTTCCGCGGCCAACGCTGATCGGGCGCCGTGGCCCGTTGGTCGGACCAGCGGGCCGCCATTCAATGCCGGTTCAGGGGTGCTCGCCTGAATCCGGCACGGGCCCGGCAAGATTGGCGGGCGGGAAGGACAGGAAAAGGACGTGAGACGCGTGCGCTATGCTTATGGACTGACAACCGCGCTGCTGGTGGGCGGTGCGGCGCTTTCGCTGGTGACCGGCCATCCCGCCGGCGCTCAGGTGGCCCAGAATGACGGCAGCGAGATTGCCCGGGTGGTGCCGCGCGCCGGCGCGCCGGCGAGCTTCGCCGATCTGACCGCGCAATTGCAGCCGGCGGTGGTCAATATCTCGACCCGCCAGCGGATCGAGGTGCAGCAGAATCAGAACCCCTTTGCCGGCACGCCGTTCGAAGGGCTGTTCAACCAGCGTAACTCCCAACCCCAGCGCCCGCAGACGCAGGAAGCGCAATCGCTCGGCTCGGGCTTCATCATCTCGGCCGACGGGGTGGTGGTAACCAACAATCATGTTGTCACTGCCGGAGGGCGCGCGCGGATCGAAAGCATCACCGTGACCATGCCCGACGGTACCGAATATCCGGCCGAACTGGTCGGCGCGGATGCCGCGTCCGACCTTGCGGTGCTGAAAATCTCGCGGCGCGAGCCATTCCCGTTCGTCAATTTCGGCGATTCCAGCCGGACCCGGGTGGGCGACTGGGTGATCGCTATTGGCAATCCCTTCGGCCTCGGCGGAACGGTGACCAGCGGGATCATCTCGGCGGTTTATCGCAATACCGGCATGGGCGGCGCCTATGACCGCTATCTCCAGACCGATGCGGCGATCAACCGCGGCAATTCGGGCGGCCCGATGTTCGACATGCAGGGCAATGTCATCGGTATCAACAATGCGATCTTCTCGCCGTCCGGCGGCAGCGTGGGCATCGGCTTTGCCATTCCGGCCGAAACCGCCGCTCCGATCGTCGAGCGGCTCCGTCGCGGCCAGGCCATCGAGCGCGGCTATCTCGGCATCCGCATCGCGCCGCTGAACGAGGATCTCGCCGCATCGCTCGGCCTGCCGCGCAACCAGGGCGAATTCGTCCAGGCGGTCGAGCCCGGCCAGCCGGCCGAGCGCGCCGGCATTCGTGCGGGCGACGTGGTGCTGAGGGTCAACAACCAGCCGGTGACGCCCGAACAGTCGTTGTCGTTCCTGGTCGCCAATGTGCGGCCCGGCACCCGCATTCCGGTCGAACTGGTCCGTGACGGGCGACGGATGACCGTCACTGCCGAGGTCGCCCGTCGGCCGAGCGACGATGAATTGCGCCAGCAGCAGATGTTCAACGGTAACGAGGGCGACGATACGCCGCCGCCGGCCGAAGGCGACACCAACACGGTGATCGAAAGCGGGCTGGGCCTGAAAGTGCTGGCGCTGACTCCGCAGATTGCCGGGCAGCTTGGCGTCGGCCCCGAAACGCGCGGGGTGGTGATCGGCGCGGTGGACCAGAACTCCGATGCAGCGCGCAAGGGGCTTCAGCGCGGCGACATCATCCTCAGCGCCAATTACCGCGACGTGACCGACGCCGCGCAGCTTCAGGCGGTGATCGAGGAAGCCCGCCGCTCAGGCCGCGCGGCCGTGCTGCTGCGCGTGCAGCGGCGCGGGATGCCGGCGGCCTATGTCCCGGTGCGGCTCGGCAGCGGCTGACCTCGCATAGCCTGCCTGAAAAGCCCCTCCCGCCGGCATCGGCGTGGAGGGGTTTTTACTGCCGCGGGGCGGGTTCGATCACCACCGGCGGGCGCCCGGGCGGCAGCTTGGTGCTGCCCTGCGAGGGGATCAGCGGGCCTTGTTGGCCCTGCGGCGGCGCCCTTTCTGCCGGTACGGGGCCGCGCGGCTGTGCGCGGCCAGTCGCCCGCTCGAGGAAATCGTCGCTCGCCGCCTGCTCGGCCTCGTCCACCGCGCGCGGCCGATCAGCTGCCGGCCGCTCACCCTCCACCGGGAACGGATCGCGCCCACTACCTGGCAGATCCGGCCCGGTCGGTTCGACCAGATTGCCCTGATCGTCCATGTAATAATAATCGTCAGGATTGCCGTACTGGTATTCGTCATCGGGCTCGAGCCGCCATTCGGGCAGCTTCACCTCCGTCACGAATTGTTCGACCGGGCGATCTTTCACCGCATAGCGCATGAAGGCGGAAAACGCCTGCGCCGGCGCCCGCCCGCCCTGCAGGCCAGCCACTGGCCGCGCATCATCGCGGCCCATCCACACGCCGGTGGTGATCCCGCTCGAAAAGCCGAGGAACCAGCCATCCTTGTTCGAATTGGTCGTGCCCGTCTTGCCCGCCACCGGGCGGCCGATCTGCGCCGCCCGGCCGGTGCCGTTGTTGACCGTGGTCTGCAACAGGTCAGTGATCCCGGCGGCGACATAATCGGGCACCAGCCGCACCGCTTCCTTGGGCTGGTGCTGATAGAGCACTTCGCCGCTCGCGGCGGTGACCTTGACGATGCCATAAGGTTCGACCGAGATGCCCCCGGCCGAGATCGAGGCGAAGGCGCGGGTCATGTCGATCACCCGCACTTCGGAGGTGCCCAGCACCATCGCCGGGAAGGCGGAAACGGGCGTGGTAATCCCGAAACGGCGCGCCATCGAGGCAACGGTCCCGAAGCCGACCTCGTTACCGAGCTGCGCAGCGACCGTGTTGGTCGAATAGGCAAAGGCGGTGCGGATATCGATTTCGCCGGCATAGCCGCCGGTCGAATTGCGCGGGCTCCAGCCGTTGATCGTCACCGGCTTGTCGACCACTCGGTCTTCCGGGCGATAGCCGGCTTCGAGCGCGGCGAGATAGACGAACAGCTTCCAGGCCGAACCCGGTTGGCGCAGCGCGTTAGTGGCGCGGTTATAGCTCGTCTCGACGTAATTGGTCCCGCCGACCATCGCGAGGATCGCCCCGTCGCGGTCAAGGCTGACCAGCGCCCCTTGCGCGCCCTTGGGCACGTTGGCGCGGATCGCGGCGGTTCCGGCCTGCTGCATACCGGGGTCGAGCGTGGTCAGCACATCGATCGGCTCGAAAGTTTCGGGCAGCAGGATTTCGAGCTGCGGCAGCACCCAGTCGGTGAAATAGCGCGCCGAGTTCTGGCTGCGATCTTCCTTCAGCCGCACCGTACCCGGATCGACCGCCGCCTGGCTGGCCGAAATCATCCCCTGTTCGCGCATCAGCCGGAGCACGACATTGGCGCGGCCCACCGCGTCATCGACATCGGCGGTCGGCGAATAGCGGCTTGGCGCCTTGACCAGCCCGGCGATGATCGCCGCCTCGGCCGTGGTCAGCTCGGTCGCCGGATGGCTGAAGAACTTGCGGCTGGCCGAATCCACCCCGTAGGCCCCGCCGCCGAAATAGACCTTGTTGAGATAGAGCTCGAGGATCTGGTCCTTGGAGAACTTGGTTTCCAGCGCCATCGCCAGCACCGCCTCGCGCAGCTTGCGGTCGAGCGAGCGGTTGGAATTGAGGAACACATTGCGGGCGAGCTGCTGGGTGATGGTCGAGGTGGCGGAAATGCGGCGGTCGCCCTGCACCGCAGTATAGACCGCGCGCGCGAGGCCCAGCGGATCGACCCCCCAGTGCGAATAGAACCGCCGGTCCTCGACCGCGATCATCGCGTTCTTCATCACCTCGGGGATCTGGTCATGGTCGAGCCACTCGCCGTAATTGGGCCCGAGTTCGACAATCACCGATCCATCACGCGCGCGCACGACGATGGTCTGCGCGGTTTGCGTCGCCATCAGCGCACTGTAGCTGGGCAGGGATCGCGCCGCGAACATGACCGCAATGCCAAGAAAGATCGCGCCGAGCAGCGCCAGAAACGCGCCCCAGCCGATAATCCGCCGCAGCCACACGCCCACGCTACCCGGCGGCGCTGCGCCTTGCGCTCTGCGCGCAGAAGCAGCCCGGCGCGACCCGCGCTGCGCCATCTTCAGTCCTGCTTCTCGGGCGCAAAATCGAGCGCGGCGCTGTTGATGCAATAGCGCAGGCCATCAGGCCCCGGCCCGTCGGGGAAGACATGGCCCAGATGCCCGCTGCACCGCGCGCAGGTCACTTCGGTGCGGATCATCCCGTGCGATATATCGCGCCGCTCATCCACCGCGCCCTCGGCCGCCGGGGCGGTGAAACTGGGCCAGCCCGATCCGCTGTCATATTTGGTCGCGCTGGCAAACAGCGGCGCGCCGCAACCGGCGCAGCGATAGAGGCCGGCGGCCTTGTTGCCATCATATTTGCCGGTGAAGGCCCGCTCGGTCCCATGTTCGCGCAACACGCGATATTGTTCGGGTGTCAGCCGTTCGCGCCATTCGGCGTCGGTCAGGTCGATCCTCTCGCTCATAGACAAATCCTTCGCGGGTCAGCCGTCCATATTGGCGTAGTGCGGCGGGGGGTGAATGCCGTCCATCCGTTCGGACAGAAGCGGACGGAAGCTGGGCCGGCTCTTGAACACCGAATACCAGCCGCGCGACTGTTCGTGCCCTGACCAGTCGATCCCGCCAAGATAATCGGCCACCGAAATCTGCGCCGCGGCGGCAAGATCAGCCAGGCTCATCTGCGAGCCCGCCAACCACGGACGGTTGTCGATCAGCCAGTCGAAATAATCGAGATGTTCGTCGGCCAGCTTCATCGCCGCGCGCAGCACGCGGGAATCCGGCGGCTGGCGCAGCACGATGCGCTTCTTCATCCGTTCGTGGAGCAGCGGCAGCACGACATCCTGATAGAAATTCTCGTCGACCAGGGCGACCAGCCGGCGGATTTCCGCGCGGGTCGCGGCGGTACCGACGATCATCGGCGCCTGATCGACCGTTTCCTCGAAATATTCGCAGATCGCCCGGCTGTCGCACAGGACCATGCCCTTGCCCGCATCCTCGAGCACCGGGGTTTTCAGGGCCTGGTTGAGCAGGCCGAATTCCTCGCGCGCTTCCCACGGATTTTCGCGGACCAGATCGTAAGCGACGCCCTTCTCCGACAGCAGCAGGCGAACCTTGCGGCTGAACGGGCAGAGAGGGAACTGGTAGAGGCGCCACATGGAAGGCTGTCCATGGCGCAAGCGCGGGCCAGCGTCCACCGGATTGCTGCGCAAATGCCCCCTTAAGGCGGGGTTATTCAGCCGGTCGGGCGCGTTCCATCGCCTCGCGCATCTTCTCGGCCATGTCGCGCAAGGCGGGCATCATTGCTTCCATGCCGCGCGCCATCCCGGCCATCGCGCCCATCATCTGCGGGGTGCGCTGGGCGATCTCTTCGGGCAGACGCTCGGCATCGCGGCCGGCGGCGCGGCGCAAGGTCATGTCAGGGTCGATGTCGCGCGCGTCCTTCCCTGCAGCCTGCGCGGCCGCCCGGGCCATCGGGCCGATCGGCAGGTCGAGCATGGCTTCGCTCATTACCGCCGCCGCGGTCGCCAGTTGCTGCTGAAAGGCCGGGTCTTCCATCCGCTCGGCCATGGCGGCGGCGGCACCCGCGCCCGCATCGACTTCGGCCACCCGCCCCGGCCTGTCTTGCGCGGGCACGTCCTGCGCCCATGCCGCACCGGGTAGCGCAAGCAGCGTGGCGGCAGCGATCAGGGTGAGACGAGGCATGGCATTTCTCCATCCGCGCGGCAGGCAGCCGGCAGTGCGCGCGCGGCTATAGGCGATGTCCACTTGCGCGCGGCTGAACGGGTCAGCCGCCACTGGCTTCGAGCAGCATCGTGCACGGCGCGCGCAAAGCGGCGAGATCTTGGGGCGCCCGCACCAGCGCGACAGCCTCGCCGGCCATCAGCTCGGCCAGTTGCGCGCGGGACAGGGTCGCCTCGTCCATCGCCCGCGCGGCCGCCTGGACGAAGAATTCGCGGCCGCGTGTGCCGACCGGCGGCCAGTCACTCGCCCCGCCATCTTGCTGCTGCCGCGCAATCAGCGCGAACGCGGCCGAACAGCGCAGCGCCGTCCGGGTGGCGATGGATAATGCGGGCGGCGCTTCGGCCACCGGCGGCGCAGTCGGCGCGGCAACCTGCGCGGCGCCAGACACCGGCAGAGCGAGGAGCGCGGCACAGGCGGCCAGCGCAGCAGAGCGGATCGTGATCATCGTGCGGCCCTATAGCAGCAAAGCTGAACCAAAGCCGCAGCTTGATTGCGGCGCCGTTTGCCGCCAACGCTGGGATATCCACCCTTCCAGCTATCAGGTGCCCCGCGATGCCCGAATATCCCACCCTCCATCTCCTGATTCGCGGCGAGAAGCTGGCGGGCGATGGGCGAGATGCCGACACGGTTTGCAACCCGGCGACGGGCGAGCGGCTGGGCGATCTGCCGCGCGCGACCGCCGCCGATCTCGACCGCGCGCTAGGGATTGCCGAACAGGGTTTTTCCCGCTGGCGCACCGCGACCGCCGATGAGCGCGCCGGCGTGCTGACCAAGGCGGCCGGCCTGCTACGCGAACGGCAGGACGAGATTGCCGCGATCCTGACGCTCGAACAGGGCAAGCCGCTGCGCGAAGCGAAGGGCGAATGCCTCTATTCCGCGGCCTTGTTCGAATTCTACGCCGGCGAGGCCAAGCGCGCCTATGGCCGCACGCTGGTGCGCCCGGCGGGCAAACGGGCCGAGGTGATGTATCTGCCGGTCGGCCCGATCGCCGCCTTTGCGCCGTGGAATTTCCCGGTGCTCAATGTCGCGCGCAAAGTCGGCGGGCCGATTGCCGCGGGCTGCTCGGTTATCGTCAAGCCGTCGGAAGAAACGCCAGCGGCAGGCCTGGCGCTGGTCCAGTGCCTGCTCGACGCCGGGCTGCCGCCGGAAGTGTGCCAGGTGGTGTTCGGCGTGCCGGCGGATGTCAGCGAACATTTGCTGGCCTCGCCGATCATCCGCAAGCTGTCCTTCACCGGCTCGACCCCGGTCGGCAAGCAGCTGGTCAAGCTCGCGGCCAATGATCTGAAACGCACGACGATGGAATTGGGCGGCCACGGCCCGGTGCTGGTGTTTGCCGATAGCGATATCGACAAGGCGCTCGACACGATGGTCCCGGCCAAGTTCCGCAATGCCGGGCAGGTCTGCGTCAGCCCGACAAGGTTCATTGTCGAGGACGCCGCTTATGACCGCTTCCGCGACGGGTTTGCCGAGCGCGCCAAGGCGATCAAGGTCGGCAACGGGCTGGAGGATGGCTCGCAGATGGGCCCGATGGCCAATGAGCGCGGGCGCGACAATCTCGAACGTCGGATCAAGGCGGCGATGGCTGATGGCGCGCGGCTCGATGCCGGCGGCGAGCGGATCGGCAATGCCGGTTTCTTCTTCGCCCCCACTGTGCTGAGCGACCTGCCGCTCGATACCGAGCTGATGAACGAGGAACCGTTCGGCCCTGTCGCGCTGATCAATCGCTATGCCGGCGAGGCCGAGATGATCGCCGAGGCCAACCGCCTGCCCTATGGCCTCGCCGCTTATGCCTGGACGAACGACGCCGCGCGCCGCAGCCGGCTGGCGCACGAGGTCGAGGCCGGGATGCTGGTGATCAACGGTGCCTCGGCCAGCGCGGTCGATGCGCCGTTCGGCGGGGTCAAATGGTCCGGCCACGGCCACGAGGACGGCGCCGAAGGGGTGCTGGCCTGCATGGTCGCCAAGACCGTACACGAAGGCTGACAGGAGAGCTTTGAACATGAAAACCCGCGCCGCCGTCGCCTTCGCCGCCAAGCAGCCGCTCGAGATCGTCGAACTGGACCTCGAAGGGCCGAAGGCGGGCGAGGTGCTGGTCGAGATCATGGCCACCGGCATCTGCCACACCGATGCCTATACGCTGGACGGATTGGACAGCGAGGGGCTGTTCCCCAGCGTGCTCGGCCATGAAGGCGCCGGGATCGTGCGCGAGGTGGGCGCGGGCGTGACCAGCGTTGCGCCGGGCGACCATGTCATCCCGCTCTACACCCCGGAATGCGGCCAGTGCAAAAGCTGCCTGTCGGGCAAGACGAACCTGTGCACCGCGATCCGCGCGACGCAGGGCAAGGGGCTGATGCCCGACGGGACCACGCGGTTCAGCTACAAGGGCCAGCCGATCTTTCACTACATGGGCTGTTCGACGTTTTCGAACTTCACCGTGCTGCCCGAAATCGCGGTAGCCAAGATCCGCCCCGACGCGCCGTTCCAGTCGAGCTGCTATATCGGCTGCGGGGTGACCACCGGGGTCGGCGCGGTGCTCAACACCGCCAAGGTCCAGCCTGGCGACACCGTCGCAGTATTCGGCCTGGGCGGGATTGGCCTCAATGTCATTCAGGGCGCGAAGCTGGCGGGCGCCAGGGTGATCCTCGGCCTCGACCTCAACCCTGCGCGCGAGGAATGGGGCCGCCGCTTCGGGATGACCCATTTCCTCAACACCGCCGGCCTGAGCCGCGAGGAGACCATCGCCCGCATTGCCGAGATCACCGATGGCGGGGCCGATTACAGCTTCGACTGCACCGGCAATACCGAAGTGATGCGCACCGCGCTCGAATGCTGCCACCGCGGCTGGGGTACCTCGGTGATTATCGGCGTTGCCGAAGCGGGCAAGGAAATCAGCACCCGCCCGTTCCAGCTGGTGACCGGTCGCAACTGGCGCGGCACCGCGTTCGGCGGCGCCAAGGGGCGGACCGACGTGCCCAAGATCGTCGACATGTATATGGACGGCAGGATCGAGATCGACCCGATGATCACGCATGTGCTGACGCTCGACGAGATCAATCACGGATTCGATCTGATGCATCAGGGTGCCAGCATCCGCAGCGTGGTGGTTTATTAAAACAAGGGAGAGAGGAATGTTCAGTCACGTGATGGTGGGGTCGAACGATATCGACCGGTCGAAGACCTTTTACGATGCGACCTTCAAGGCATTCGGCGGGCGCGAGGCGATCAAGGATCCCAAGGGCCGGCTGATCTATATGCATAATGGCGGGCTGTTCCTCGTCACCCCGCCGATCGACGGGCAGCCGGCAACGCATGGCAATGGCTCGACCATCGGTTTTGCCATGACGCCCGAACAGGCCGATGCCTGGTACAAGGCGGGCACCGAAAACGGCGGCACCGCGATCGAGGATCCGCCGGGCGTGCGCGATCCCGAAGGGTTCAACTTCTACCTCGCCTATCTGCGCGATCCCGACGGCAACAAGCTG
This sequence comes from Qipengyuania sp. YIM B01966, assembly GCF_016461955.1. GTDB lineage: Bacteria > Pseudomonadota > Alphaproteobacteria > Sphingomonadales > Sphingomonadaceae > QFOP01. Next base: position 32,951 of record NZ_JADMNM010000004.1, read on the forward strand.
TGCGCGATGCACCGCATGGGCAGCTGAGCGCGATGGAGCAGGTGACGGCCTGGCGGGCCCATGGCGGTACGCAAGGGGTCTATCGGCACGCGTCGGCGGAAACGAAGACGGAGATGACCTTCTCCGTCTTTGTCCCTGACCATCCGCCGGGCGCCCGGCTGCCGGTGCTATGGTATCTCTCGGGCCTCACCTGCACGCACGCCAACGTCACCGAAAAAGGAGAGTTCCGCGCCGCCTGCGCACGGGCCGGGATCATGTTCGTCGCTCCCGATACCAGCCCGCGCGGCGACGACGTGCCGGACGAGGAAGGCTGGGATTTTGGCAAGGGCGCGGGGTTCTATGTCGATGCGAGCGAGGCGCCGTGGGACCGGCATTACCGGATGCGGTCCTACATCGAGCGCGAATTGCCGGCGCTGGTTGCAGGCCGTTTCCCGGCCGATATGGCGCGGCAGGGGATTACCGGCCATTCGATGGGCGGCCACGGCGCGCTGACCATCGCCTTGCGCGATCCGGCACGGTTCGGGTCGGTCAGCGCCTTTGCCCCCATCTGCGCGCCGTCGCGGGTGCCGTGGGGCGAAAAAGCGTTGGGCCGCTATCTCGGCCCCGACCGCGCGGCGTGGCGCGATTATGACGCGGTGGCGCTGATCGAGGATGGCGCGCGGGTGCCCCAAATCCTCGTCGATCAGGGCGGCGCGGACGAGTTTCTCGAAGGCCAGCTGCGCCCCGACCTGCTGGCGGCTGCCTGCACCGATGCCGGGATCGACCTGACATTGCGGATCCAGCCCGGCTACGACCATTCCTATTATTTCATCTCCAGCTTCATGGCCGACCATATCGCCTGGCACGCCGCGCGCCTTGGCTAAGGCAAAAGCCGCGCTCTTCCCGCCCGCAGCCGGAGCCCCGTCCTACAAAAGCGGCAGGACAGGATGGGCCCCTGCGCGCCGCGCGCGGCCCGAGCGAGGGAAAGCGCACATTATGGACTGGTTCGTACAGAACGCGCCAATCCGGCAGAAAATGCTCATCGTGGTGTGGACATTCGTGGGCTTGATCGCCCTTGCCGCTGCCTCATCGCGGGTCGGCGGGACGGCCGGCATGATCATGGCTGGCGGCGCGATCCTTGCCGGGGCGGCCATCGGCCTCTGGTTTCGCAAGGGCATCTGCGACCCCTATGTCACCACGGTCGTGCGGATGGAGGCGCTGGCCGCGGGCGATCTTGAAAGCCCGATCCAGTTCACCGACTATAAGGATTGTGTCGGCCGGATGACCCGCGCGATGTTCACCTTCCGCGATACGGCGGTCGAGGTGCAGACCAATTCGGCCAATCTGCGCGACATCATCCAGTCGGTGAACGAAGGCGCGCAGGGCATCCGCACCGGCAGCCACGAAATCGCGCAGGCATCGGAAGATCTCGCCCGCCGGACCGAAACCAACGCAGCGACCTTGCAGGAAACCTCGGCTGCGCTGAGCCAGATCGACGAGCGGCTGCGGGCCACCGCCAGTGCCGCCAGCCGCACAGTGACGCGTGCCGATGAAGCGATCGGATCGGTCCGCTCCGGCCGCTCGGTGGCGGACGATGCGGTGCAGGCGATGGGCCGCGTGTCGGAAAGCGCCAAGGGCATCGATAGCGTGATCGAAGGGCTCGACAAGATTGCCTTCCAGACCCGCGTACTGGCGATGAACGCCGCGGTCGAGGCGGGACGCGCGGGCGAAGCGGGGCGGGGCTTCGCGGTGGTCGCCGATCTCGTCTCGGCGCTCGCCATGCGAGCCGAGGAAGAGGCGCAGACCGCGCGTGACCAGCTGACGCTGACGCAGGCCGATATCGGCACCGCGGTCGAGGCGGTAACCAAAGTCGACAGCGCACTTGAATCCATCAACGAAGGCGTTGGCGAGGTGCATACGCTGCTGTCGAGCATGGCGGCGGACAATCAGGCGCAATCGGCGGCCGTGACCCAGATCAGCGGGGCGATCTCGACGATGGATCAGGCGACCCAGCAGAACGCCGCGATGGTCGAGGAAACCAGCGCCGCAGCGCGCAACCTGCTGACCGAGGTCGATGCGCTGTCCGGCAATGCCGCGAAGTTCGACATGGGGGGCAGCGCGAGCGCCAGCCGGCCGCGCGCGGTTACCCCCGCGCCCGTCGCGCTCGCCAAGCCGGCGCGCAAGCAGGTTTATGTCTCGCCCGTGGCGGCGCTCGCCAATGGCAATGGCGCGGCGAACGGCCATGCGGCCGACTGGAGCGATTTCTGACCGCGGTCTCCCCGTGATCGGCCGGTCGGGCGGGCCGTCGCCCCTGCAAAGGGATCGGCGGCCCGCCTTGTCCTCCCACCCTTCGACAAGCTCAGGCTGAGCGGGGAAGCCGATGCTTCGACAAGCTCAGCATGAGCGGTGATTAGGGAGTTTATAACCCCCCGCTCACCCTGAGCCTGTCGAAGGGTCGTGTAGGCTAGAACTACTCACGTCACCGCATTGCGCGCGTGAAACTCGGGCCGATCCCACGCGCCGCTGGCAAGCAATTCGGCCAACAGCTCTGCCGCCCGCGCCACATCGGCGAACCGCAGATAGGCAGGGGCGAAGCCGAGGCGCAGGATGTCGGGGTCGCGGAAATCGCCGATCACCCCTTGCGCAATCAGCGCCTGGCTGAGCGCATAGGCGTGCGGGTGCCGGAAAGAGAGCTGACTGCCGCGTTGATGCGGGTCGGCTGGGCTGACGAGTTCCAGCTGCGGGGCCAGCGCGCCGATCGCCGCGCGGAAAAATTCGGACAGCGCGCGTGATTTCTCCGCCAGCGGCGCCATCCCAATGCGCCCGATCAGCTCCACCCCAACCTCAAGCGCGGCGAGGCCGAGGATCGGCGGTGTGCCCGCCAGCAGGCGATTCATCCCCGGCGCGGGCGCGTAATCATCGGCAAAGGCGAATGGCGCGGCGTGCCCCATCCACCCGGTCAGCGGCTGCGCCAGCGCATCCTGATGCCTAGCCGCGACATAGGCAAAGGCCGGCGCGCCCGGCCCGCCATTGAGATATTTGTACCCGCATCCAACCGCGAAATCCGCCGCGCACGCATCCAGCGCGACCTCCACCGCCCCTGCACTGTGCGACAGATCCCACAGCACCAGCGCGCCCGCACGGTGCGCCGCGCGGGTCAGCGCCGCCATATCGTGCAGCCGCCCGCTCTTGTAGTGGGCATGGGTCAAGAGGAGCAGCGCCACGTCGTCGTCCAGTGCAGCAGCCAGATCGCCCGGCGCCGCCAGCCGCCGCGTCGCCAGCCCCTGTGCTTCCAGCCCGGCAATCATGTAAAGGTCGGTCGGGAAATTGCCCGGCTCGGACAGTACCACCGTGCGCCCGGGCCGCATGGCCAGCGCCGCGGCGATCAGCTTGTAGAGGTTCACCGAGGTGGAATCGCAGGCGATCACCTGCCCCGATGCAGCGCCGATCAGCGGGGCGATTTTCTCGCCCACGGAAACCGGCCAGTCGATCCAGCCCGCCTCGTTCCAGCTGCGAATCAGCCGTTCGCCCCATTGGCGTTCGACCACCTCGGCCAGCCGCTGGGGGGTGGCGGCGGGCAGCGGGCCCAGGGAATTGCCATCGAGATAGATGACCCCTTCGGGCAGGCGGAACGCCTCGTGCCAGCGGGCCAGCGGATCGGCGGCATCACGCGCGCGGGCTTGGTCGATCAGGCTCATGGCAGTTCCCGCAATACCGCGCGTACTGGCGAGGCATCGGCGCCCGCAATCGGCAGCGGCAGGGCAATCAGTTCGTAGGGGCCGGGCGGCACATCATCGAGCACCAACCCCTCCAGGATCCGCATATCGGCCGCCAGCACCGCCTGATGCGCGGCCATCTCCTGCGAGTTTTCCGGGTCGAGCGAGGGCGCATCGGTGCCGATCAGCACTACGCCTGCCGCTGCCAGATGGGCGATGGTGGCCGGCGCGATAGCGGTGAAGTCGCTGACCCAGCGATCATGCGGGAAGCGGTCGAATGTCCGCAACAGCACGCGCCGCGCGCCGCCCAGCGGCGGCAGATCGCCCGGCTCGACCCTGCCAGCGGCATGGCGAGCATCGACCACCAGACATTCGCCCAGATACGGCTCCAGCGTGCACGCCGCGCTGTCCGCCGCGCCGGGCGCATAATGCAGCGGTGCATCGCCATGCGTGCCCGCGTGAGTGGACATCGTTGCCCGCGCGACATTGACCGGCGTACCCCTCGCCATGTCCCACACCCGTTCGAGCGCAAATGGCGTATCCCCCGGCCAGACCGGCAGGCCTGGGCGCAGCACCTGCGAAATGTCCCAAATGCGCCTTGTGCCGCTCACAGCGCGGTCCGCACCGAGAGCAGTTCGGGAAAGAAGCTCTGTTCGAGCACCTTGGCGAGATAGGGCACGACCGCCGTGCCGCCAGTGCCGGTCTTGAAACCGATGATCCGTTCGACCGTCTTCAGATGGCCGAAGCGCCAGCGCTGGAAATGATATTCGAGATCGACCAGCTTTTCGGCCAACTCGTAGAGATCCCAATGCGCCGCCGGATCGAGGTAGATCGCGGCCCAGGCGGCCTCCACCTCGGCGCTGGCCTGCCACGGCGCGCGGCTGCCGGCATGGGCGACATCCGCCGGAATGGCGAAGCCGCGCCGTTCGAGCAGGCGGACGACCTCTTCATAAAGGCTCGGCCGGTCTAATTCGGCGCGCAGCATGGCGGCAATGTCGGGCGTCGCCTCGTGCAGCGTCACCATGTCGGGATTGCGCCCGCCCATGATGAATTCCATCAGCCGGTATTGCGCCGACTGGAACCCGCTCGAACTGCCCAGATGCGGACGCACCTGCGAGTAATCGTGCGGGGTCATGGTCGAGAGCACGTCCCAGCTCGAAATCAGCTGCCCCTGCGCGCGGGCAACGCGGGCGAGCATCTTGAACGCCGGGCGCAGATTGTCGGCGATGATCGCCTCGCGCGCGGCCATCAACTCGTGCAGACACAGCTTGAGCCACAATTCGCTCGCCTGGTGAATGATGATGAACAGCAATTCGTCATGCGCGCCCGACACCGGGTGCTGCGCAGCGAGCAGCCGGTCGAGATCGAGATAGGAGCTGTAAGTCACATCGTTCGCCATGCGCCCATTCATGGCGCAAAAGCGGCGCGCGGTGAACCTATTGCTCGATCAGCCGGGTTTCCGGATGATGCTTGTCGAGATAGCGGCGGATGATCTTCAGATTCCGGCTGTTGGAACGGTAGAAGAAGTCGAACGCATCGCCCAGCAGCGGGATCGCGCCGATCGCGCTGTCGAAGGCGACATTGCCGCCCATCCGCACCAGATGCCAGCGGCTCATGCCCAGATTGCGCGCTTCCCAGACGATATAGGCACCCATCGCGGCGGTGATCAGGTCGCCGACGACCGGGACCAGCCCGGCGATCGCATCGAGGCCCACCTTGCGCCCCACCCCCGGCACCACCAGACTGCCCTCGAGCAGACGCTCCATCTGTTCGATCCGGCGGCGGCACGAGGCGATATCGCGCCCCAAGGGCAGATCGAACCCCATTACCGCCGCGCGCAACGGCGGGGGCGGCTCCATCCGGGTGGGGGTTACAGCCGTCGGATCGGGCTGGGCCATCGGCGTCTCCATGCGCGGCGCGAAAGCCGTCCGGCGCGCGCTCTAGATGGGGCGCTCGGCCAGCGGCGGCAAGGGGTGGATGCCCCAGCCATTCTCGGCAAAGCCGGTCAAATCGCCGCGCACCAGCGACCAGCGGATCGGCGGGCCCAGCGGAATGTAGATTTCCTCGGACGTCAGGCGCACCTCGGCCTCGCGCAGCAGCGTCGCCCGATTGCCTTCGGCCGCCGGCCCGAGCGCCGCCCGGACCAGCGCATCGGCCTCGGGCGAACAGGGGCCGCGCCGCAGGACGCAGGCAAACTGGTTCAGATACCAGCTCGGCCCGGCATGGCGCGCCAGCGTGTCCACCAGGGCGAGATCGGCTGCCTCGCCCGTGCGCGCGCGGCGCAGCGTCACCCCAACCGGGACAAGATTCTCGTTGAGCCGGGCGAGCAGCGTATCCATCCCCGGCCCGGCGGGCAGATTGATGGTCAGCACCGCGCCTGTGCTGCCGGCAACCCCGCGCAGCCGCCGTGCGGCCTCGGCGCGGCGCGCCTCGATGGTCGACCCGCTCCAGCGGCCCGGTGCAACCGCCTCCCCGCCAGTACGCGCACCGGCGTCGCGACCCAAGCCGACAGGAACAATCTGCGTCTGCGGCTGCCACCCGCCGATGTTGAACGGTTCGAGCAGCGTGTCGCGGTCGATCGCCATTGCCAGCGCCTCGCGCCGGGACGCTTCGGCCAGCACCCCTTGCTTGCGCAGCACGCGCAGGCCGAACAACCCCTGCGCCGGGTCGAGCCGGATGGTTCCGCGCGATAGCGGCCCGGTATCAGCCAGCGGCAGATCTGCCAGCCGCCCACCGAATACCGCATCCACGCTATTGTCCCGAAACGCGGCGACCGCGCCCTTGGCCGGCATCACCCGCAATTCGACCGGGCGGATGCGCGCGCGCCATTCCGCCTCCAGCTCCTCGCTGCCCAGATCGGGTGGGACCAGGCTGAGCAGCGCGGCATTGCCCTTGCGCTCGGCGCGCATAGCCCCGACCACGCGGCCGTCGATCGGCACGGCGAGTTCGGGCTGGGCGAGCAGTTGCAGGAAGCCGGGCATCGGCGCGTGGAGGCGGATTTCGACCACTCGCCCGGTCATTGCGCGGATGTCGCGAATGGCGCCGAGATCGAGCGCCAGCGACGTACCGCCGAGCCCGTTGATGGCGGATTGCAAGGCGCGCTGGACCGCGCGGCCATCGGCGGGCTTGCCGCCCGGCCAGCCGGATGTGCGCAGGCGGAAGATATAGCTCAGCCCGTCATCGGTGACGATCCACCGTTCGGCAAGGGCCGGCACCACTTCGCCATGCTGGTCGAGTGCCACCAGCCCCGCGACGGTTGCCGCGCGCAGGTGCTGGGCCGGAGGTGAGAGCCGCGCGCCGCGTTCGAACTGGCTGCCCGGCTCGCCGATAAAGGCTGCGCGCACCGGTCCATCCTTGTTGCGACCGCACGACCCGGCGATCAATGCGAGCGCCGCCAGTACAAGGAGGCGCGCCGGGCGCAGTTTTCTCGCAGCATGTCGCATCACTGCCTGTCTAGCAGAACAGCGCGGCGCGGTCAGCCTCTCGCCCGGTCAGATCTTGCGAAGATTGCGGGGGTCCACCTCGGCGTCGGGCGGCAGGATCGAGGCCGGGCGGACATAGCGCGGGGCGTGGGCATCGCTTTGGGCCGGGGTGGACTGCCGACGGGGAGCCACGGGGTCGATTTCGTGATCGAACGCAATCCCGAACCGGTTGCCCTGAACCCAGGCCACAGAACCTTCGACCAGGCCGACATTGCGCAAATCAACCGCCAGCCGCGTGCCGCGTTCGACCGCCAGCCCGTCCACTTCGGCCATCATTCCGCCGGTGGACAGATTGCGCACCTTGACCCGGTGCGTGGCGACTTCGCCAGCGACACGCAAGTCCGCCAGCAGGAACAGGCTGTCCCTCTGCTCGTGGCGGGTATCGACATTGCCCATTGAACCGCAACCCTCGGTGAAAAGGCCCACTCTCTCACCCGTGGCATAAATCCAGGGTGCATAAGGAACGATTAACCCGCCGATGCGGGCCGGATCCGCAGGCCCGCGTCAATCGTCGCGCGAAATTTTTTCTTTGCGTTCATGCGCTTCCTGCGCCTCGACGGTCATGGTGGCGACCGGGCGGGCGATCAGCCGGCCCAGCCCGATCGGGTCGCCCGTCACTTCGCAATAACCATATTCGCCTTCGTCGATGCGGCGCAGCGCCGAGTCGATCTTGGCGATCAGCTTGCGCTGCCGGTCGCGGGTGCGCAGTTCGATGCCCCAATCGGTTTCGCTCGACGCGCGGTCGTTGAGGTCGGGTTCGCGGATCGGCCCGTCCTGCAGTGATTGCAGCGTCGTGCTGGCCGCCTGATGGATCGAGCGTTTCCATTCCAGCAGCAGCATCCGGAAATAGGCCTGCTGGCGCTCGTTCATATAAGGCTCGTCGCTGGTCGGGGCGTAATCGGGGTCAAGGCCCCGCCTGACCTCCTCGAGCTTCTCGGACACCTCTGCCGCAGCACTGGCCATAAATCGCATCTCACCCAAGTCGAGGCCACGGTCAGCAATGGGGCCCGATATTGTGGCCTGACACCAGACGCCGGGTTTTCCCGGTCGCGCGCAGCCGACCCGTGGCGCGCCTATAAGCGGGTGGCTAAAGCCGCACAAGCGACCATTCGCGCGGCCCTTTCCCCTGCGGATTGCGCGCGCTGCCTCCGCCCGAAGCGGCGTTAACCCTTTGTTGACCATGTTGGCCGACATTTGCCTGGCAGGGCGGCTGGGGGGTCGCCCATCGGATGGGGGCAAGGATGGAACTTTCGCATATTGATCTGGCGCAGGCTGCTGCGGCGGACGCACTGATCATCAACGATCTGGTGCTGGCGGGCTGCCTGGCCGCCGCCGCGGCCGGCGATACCAGCGCGCTGTATGATCTGGGCGTGGTTTATTCGACCGGCAGCCACGGGGTCGCCTGCGATCTGGTCGAGGCGCATAAATGGTTTAACCTCGCCGCCGCCCGCGGGCACGAGGAGGCGCATTGGTGCCGGGCCGACATTTCGGACGAAATGAGCGCGCGCGACATCGCCGAAGCCCAGCGCCGCGCGCGCCAGTGGCTCGCCGAAGGGCACTTGCGCGCCGCCTGATCATCCCCCGCGCCGGAACGGGCCGGCGCGTTCGAGATAGAGCCGATCGGCGGCGATGCCCTGCCGCTCGCGCTCGAGGAACTCAGCCACCGCCCGGCGAAAGCCCGGATCGGCGATGAAATGGGCCGAGCGCGTTTCCACCGGCTCGTAGCCGCGCGCCAGCTTGTGACCGCCCTGCGCGCCTGCCTCCACCCGGCCAAGGCCGAGCGCGATGGCAGCATCGATCGCCTGGTAATAGCACAGCTCGAAATGGAGGAACGGCACGTCCCGCGTGCAGCCCCAATACCGCCCGTAGAGCGCATCGCCGCCGATGAAATTGAGCGCGCCGGCGATCGGCTCCCCCTCCTGATAGGCCAGCACCAGCAGGATCTGGTCGGCCATGGTTTCGCCGACGAGGTCAAAGAAGCTGCGGGTCAGGTAGGGCGTGCCCCATTTGCGCGCACCGGTATCCTGATAGAATTCCCAGAACGCATCCCAATGTTCGGGCCGCAGATCGCTGCCGGTGAGGTGCCGGATGGTCACCGCGCTCTGGGCAGCGGCGCGTTCCTTGCGCAGCGCCTTGCGCTTCCTCGATGCCAGCGTGCCGAGAAAATCGTCGAAGCTGGCGAAACCGCGATTGTGCCAGTGGAACTGGATATCGCGCCGCGCAAGCCAGCCGGCGGCGGCGAAATGGCCGGCGTCGCCTTCGGTGAGGAAAGTCGCGTGGGCGCTGGAAAAACCGCTCGCCAGCGTCACCTGCTCGGCCGCCGCAATCAGCGCCGGGGCGTGCGCCGGATCGGCCAGCAGCAGGCGCGGGCCGGTCGCGGGGGTAAATGGTGCGGCGATCTGCAGCTTGGGGTAATAGGCCCCGCCCGCCCGCTCCCAGGCATCGGCCCAGCCGTGATCGAACACATATTCGCCCTGGCTGTGCCCCTTGGCATAGGCTGGCAACAGGCCAAGCAGCGCGCCGCCTTCATCTTCAAGCGCGATCGGCGCGCTCTGCCAGCCGGTGCCCGGCCCGACGCTGCCCGATTGTTCGAGCGCGGCGAGAAAGGCGTGGCGGGTGAACGGGTTGGCAGTGCCCGCCAGCGCATCCCATTCTTGAAGGGCAAAGTCGCTTACCGCGCTACCCACCCGCGCGCTGAGCGGCGATGCGCTCATCCGAGGCCATCGCCTTCGGCAATCGGCGCGTCGGCATGTAAAGCCGCACGTTGCGCCAGTTCCTGGGTCCGCACTGTCCAGGTCAGCACCGGGAGCCCCCGCGCGCGCTGGCTGGCGGCAAAGCGCGACGGAAGATCGCGGACGTCGTAGGCCAGGAATTCGGGTTTCGCCTGCCACAGCGCCAGATGCCGGCGTGCGCGCCCGCCAAAGCCGCGCGCACGTTCCTCGGTCACGACCAGCCCGCGCACGATATGTGGAGCGTGGCGCGCGAACCAGGCGCTTACGCGGGGATCGAAGCTCATCACCGCATGTGGGCCGTAATACCCTTCTAGCGCGCGGCGCACCGCGAGGCACGCGGTCGATACCGGCCGCCCTGCCCGCGACTTGATCTCGATCAGCAGCGCGACCTTGCCACCGATCAGGCGCAGCAGCATCTCGAGCGTGGGGATCGTCGCTTCTGTCCCGGACAGCGTCATCCGGGCAAGCGCGTCGGCCGTGTGCGCGACGACCGGTCCCGTTTGGGCGGTCAACCGGTCAAGCTCCCAATCGTGGAACACCATCGCCCGGCCATCGGCGCTGCGCTGGATGTCGCATTCGATGCCGAGCCCGCGGCGCATCGCCTCGGCAAAGGCGGGTAGCGAATTTTCCGCCAGCGTCCCGCCCGCCCCTCGATCGTGCACCCCGCGATGGGCATATTGCCAATCGCACAGCCATCCGACCCGCGCCGCAGCGGGCGGCGGTGCCGCAAACCCGTCAATCAGGCGTAACAGCAAGGATCGCGTCCACCTCGACTGCGGCGCCGAGCGGCAGCGCGGGCACGCCGACCGCCGCGCGCGCGTGCTTGCCCGCATCGCCGAACAGGTCGGCCATCAGATCCGACGCGCCATTGGCGACCTTGGGCTGGTCGGTGAAGGTGCCCGCCGAATTGACGAACACGCCCAGTTTTACCACCCGTTCCACCCGGTCGAGCGAGCCGAGCGCCGCCCTGACCTGCGCCAGCACCATCAACCCGCAGGCGCGTGCGGCGGCGGTGCCGTCCTCGAGGCTGACATCTTCGCCCAGCCGCCCGGTGACCAGCTGGCCGCCGACGAAGGGCAATTGGCCCGAGACATGGGCCAGCCCGCCGGCGACCACCACCGGGACATAGCTGGCGACCGGGGCGGCAGGCTCGGGCAGGGTGATGCCGCGTTCGGACAGGCGTGCTTCGATGCTCATTGCGGGAATGTCTCCGTTGTCAGGCGCGCCAGCAGCCAGGGCAGCGCCTCGTTCCAAGTGTCGATCCGTGCGGCGGCGTCGCCGGCACGGTGGGCGCAATCAATCCGCCCGGCAATCAGCGGTTCGCCGCAGAAATGGAGCCGGGTGACATCGGGCGCAATTTCGCCGACCGAACGGTGATGCTGCGCCAGATCGTCGATGAACAGCGCGCGCGGCGGGGCGTATTCGTCGAGGATCGCTTTAAGCGCCGGACCTTTGGGGCCCCTATTGGTGAACACGCGCGCGTGAATGCCGTGATCGGCCAGCTGGCGCGCGCGGGCATCGCGGTGGCCGTCGGTCAGATTGGTCAGGATGACGATATCGGCGTGCCGGCCCAGTTCGGCGAGAGCAGCGGGCGCGCCGGCGATCGGCAACTGGCGCGGCATTTCGGTGTCGAAGAAGGCGCGCAGCAGCCGCCAGATTTCCGCCGGTTCGAGCGCCACCCCATCGCGCCGCAGCGCATTGGCGAAGCTGTTATCCTCCATCACGAATTCGATGCCATGCGCCTCGTCCAGCCAGTCGCGGAACGGGACGACCATGTGCAGCAGCACCTCGTCGCAATCGGAAATGATCAGCGGCCGCCTCATCGCGTGCCCGCCGCCCGCGCCAGCGCGTCCGCCGCCGCTGCCAGCGTGGCCGGGGCGACATTCAGTGCATCGGCCGCCAGCACCAGATCTGGTTCGTGCCCGGCAAGGAATTCGAGCACCGCGGCCTGCACCCCGGTATCGCCGAGGCCTGCGCGCAGCGCGTCGGGCGTCAGGCCGGTCAGCGCAAGTAGCCGCGCCGCGCGGTCATCCTCGGTCAGCACCCAGGCCAGCGCCGACAGTGCCAGCGCACCAGGATCGAGGGGTGCATCGGCCGGTTGTGCGTCTGAGGGATGGTCGATTGTCACGCGCGCTGCGGCTTTCTAGGGAGAGGCAAGGAGTAACTGGCGCAATGGCAAACCGCATCCTGGTTGTCGAGGATAACGACCTCAACCGGAAACTGTTCTGCGACGTGTTGCGCGCGAACGGGCACGAGGTGGAACCCGTCGCCGATGGCGAGCTGGTGCTGAACGGCGCGCGCGCCTTTGCCCCTGACCTCATCATCATGGACATCCAGCTGCCCCATGTCTCGGGCCTCGACCTGATCGAGGCGCTGAAACAGGATCCGGCGCTGCACGATGTGCCGGTGCTGGCCGTCACCGCCTATGCCGGTAAGGGCGATGAGGAGCGCATCCGGGCGGCCGGCGCCGCCGATTATCTGGCGAAACCGGTGTCGATCGGGCCGTTCATGGCCGCGGTCCGGCGGCTGTTGCCCGCCCCCGCGAGCGCAGGCGGCGCTTGACGCGAGCGCCGCGCCGCGCTTTGCCCGCTCGCATGGATTGCCGGCAGCGCCCGGCCGAACGAGGATGACCCAATGGACCGTGCCGCCACCGACGAGCGCATCCGCGCGCTGATCGAACCCTTCAACAAGAAGGGCATCGCCATTACCGAGGCGACCACCTTTGCCGGCGACCTCGAATTCGACAGCCTGACAGTGATGGATTTCGTCGCCGAGATCGAAGACGCATTCGACATCATCATTTCGATGAACCAGCAGGCCGAAATAGAAAGCTATGGGCAGCTGGTCGATGCTGTCAGCCAGATGGCAGACTGACGCGATGAGCGAAGGTGTCTTCCAGCCCGACCAGCCGCCCGCCGCGCTTGATGGCGAAGGCCGCGATCTATTTTCCAAGTTCGACGAACTGATCGCCACGCGCGAGAATCTGCTGGCACAAGGCGTGGAAGATCCGTTCAACCTGGTGATGGAGCAAGTCCTGTCGCCCACCCGCGCGATCTGCAACGGGCGCGATACGATCCTGCTCGGCACGTACAATTACATGGGGATGACCTTCGACCCCGAAGTGATCGCCGCGGGCAAGCAGGCGCTCGACGATTTCGGTGCGGGCACCACCGGCAGCCGCGTGCTGAACGGGACATATCAGGGCCACCGAGAGGTGGAACAGGCGCTGCGCGAATTTTATGCGATGGACCATGCGATGGTCTTTTCGACCGGCTACCAGGCCAATCTCGGGATCATCAGCACCATCGCCGGCAAGGGCGATTACATCATCCTCGACAAGGATTCGCACGCCAGCATCTGGGATGGCTGCGCGCTCGGCAATGCAGAGGTGGTGCCGTTCAGGCACAATGATATCGAGGCGATGGACAAGCGCCTCGGTCGCATCCCGGAAGGCGCGGGCAAGCTGGTCGTGCTCGAAGGGGTCTATTCGATGCTGGGCGATGTCGCCCCACTGGCCGCGATGGTTGCGGTGGCCAAGAGGCACGGCGCGATGGTGCTGGTCGATGAAGCGCATTCCATGGGCTTTATCGGCGAGTACGGCCGCGGCGTCGCCGAAGCGCAAGGGGTGCTGGGTGAGGTCGATTTCGTCATCGGCACCTTTTCCAAGAGCGTCGGGACGGTCGGCGGCTTCTGCGTGTCGAACCATCCCAAGTTCGAAATCCTGCGGCTGGTGTGCCGGCCCTACGTCTTTACCGCCAGCCTGCCGCCTTCGGTGGTGGCGACCGCCGAAACCAGCATCCGCAAGCTGATGCACGGGTCCAACAAGCGCGCGCATCTGTGGGAGAATTCCAAGCGGCTGCATGGCGGGCTCAAGGCGCTCGGCTTCCAGCTCGGCACCGAGGAGCCGCAAAGCGCGATCGTGGCAGTGATCATGCCCGATCTCGAACGCGGCGCGATGATGTGGGAGGCGCTCCTGAAGGAAGGGCTCTACGTCAACCTCGCCCGCCCGCCAGCCACGCCCGACAACATGACGCTGCTGCGCTGCTCGCTCTGCGCCGAACATTCAGCCGAAGAGGTCGAGACGATCCTCGGCATGTTCGAACGCGCCGGCGCCAGGGTGGGGATTATCGGCTGACCGACTGGAACGATGCGCGCGAGGGCACTCCCTGCGCATTTTAACCCATATGGCACTTTAAACTTGACATCGTGACGCTCTTCGGTTACATAAGAGCAACATCGCGATGGTGTGATTCTAACGGCGGCCCGGTTTTCCGGTGCCGCCTTTTTCGTGCCCGCCAGCCGCGCCCCCACATTCAAAGGAGGTGCCGATGCCCGGCCTCAACCTATCGCGTCCCGGTGCTCGCCGGCGGCGCAGCCCCGACGCGCCGAACCGGCGGATGGTCTTCACCGAAGCCCAGAAAAAGGCCGCCGGCGAAGGGCGCGTAAGCCGCAACTGGCGCACGGTTTTCCTGCTGGCGCTGGCCGAAACCTCGTGCGTCAAGCACGCCGCCAAGGCTGCCGGCGTCGCCCCGGCGCGTGCCTATTCAGGCCCGGCGCGAAGAGGCGGATTTCCGCGCCGACTGGCTCATCGCCCTGGGCGCGTGCCTATTCAGGCCCGGCGCGAAGAGGCGGATTTCCGCGCCGACTGGCTCATCGCCCTGGGCGCGTGCCTATTCAGGCCCGGCGCGAAGAGGCGGATTTCCGCGCCGACTGGCTCATCGCCCTGGGCGCGTGCCTATTCAGGCCCGGCGCGAAGAGGCGGATTTCCGCGCCGACTGGCTCATCGCCCTGGGCGCGTGCCTATTCAGGCCCGGCGCGAAGAGGCGGATTTCCGCGCCGACTGGCTCATCGCCCTGGAAGAAGGCTACGCGAATCTTGAGCAGGAAATGCTGGCACATCTGCGCGGCACGCAGACCGACCACCGGATAGACACCGGCAGCGCGCTGCGCCTGCTCGCGCATCATTCCGCCACCGTGGCCCAGCAGCGCGCGGTTCCGCAGCAGGATGCTGATCCCGAAGAGCGCGCCGCGCGCACGCTGGAGGATTTCATCCGCCGCGTCCGCCCGGCTGCATTTGCCGCGCTTCCCCGGCCGGGAGGGGAGGATGGACCGGCGGCCTGAGGACGCCATCGTCCGCGAGCAGCTCGGTTCGCTGACCGAACCGGAACGCGACGCCCTGTCTGCGCAGCTGGCGGCGGAGAACTCCGACCCCGCGCTCATCCGCCTGTGGCGCTATCTCGCGCGGCCGGCGCAGCTGGCCCCGCCGGGGAACTGGCGGCTGTGGCTGGTGATGGCCGGGCGCGGCTTTGGCAAGACGCGGGCGGGCGCCGAATGGGTTCGCGCGCTGGCCCGCCGCAACCGCTTTGCCCGGATCGCGCTGGTCGGGGCCTCGCTCGCCGAAGCGCGCGCGGTGATGGTCGAGGGGGAAAGCGGCCTGCTCAATCTCGGCCCGCCCGAACAGCGCCCGGTGTTCGAACCTTCGACCCGGCGGCTGCGCTGGCCCAATGGGGCGCTCGGCCTGCTTTACTCGGCGGCCGAGCCGGAAAGCCTGCGCGGGCCGCAGCACAGCCATGCCTGGTGCGACGAGATCGCCAAATGGGACATGGCCGGCGGAAGGGCCGATAATGCCTGGTCGAACCTCGTGCTCGGCCTGCGCCTTGGCCGGCAGCCGCAAGCCGTCTGCACCACCACGCCGCGCGCCGTGCCGCTGCTCCACCGCCTGATGGCGCGCGAGGGCACCGTGCTTTCGGGCGGCACCACGCATGACAATGCCGCCAATCTGCCGGGCGATTTCCTCGCCGCGGTGGAGGCCGATTTCGGCGGCACCGCGCTCGGCCGGCAGGAACTGGGCGGCGAATTGCTGACCGAGGTCGACGGCGCACTGTGGAGCCGCGCGCTGCTCGAACGCTGCCGCATGGGCGATCCCGAGGATGCGCCCGAACGGGTGGTGATCGGCGTCGATCCGCCCGCTTCGGCGCGCGGCGATGAATGCGGCATCGTGGTCTGCGCGGCCTATCCCGGCGGGCACGCGGCGGTGCTGGCGGATTGTTCGATCCGCGGGGCCAGCCCCGAAGGCTGGGCGCGCGCGGTGGCCGAAGCCGCCTCGGCGTTCGGCGCCGACCGCGTAGTCGCCGAAGCCAATCAGGGCGGCGAGATGGTCCGCGCGGTGCTGTCCGCCGCCGATCAGACGCTGCCGGTGCGGCTGGTCCATGCACGGCGCGGCAAGATCGCCCGCGCCGAGCCGGTCGCCGCGCTCTACGAAGCGGGGCGGGTGCGCCATGCCGGCCAGTTCGCCCGGCTGGAGGATCAGCTGTGCGGGATGATGGCCGGTGGCACCTATGAAGGCCCCGGCCGCAGCCCCGACCGCGCCGACGCGCTGGTCTGGGCGCTGACCGAGCTACTGCTCACCCGCCGCCGCGCCCCCAGCGTGCGGCGGATCTGAGGCGGGGGACAAGCTGGACCCCGGGTCAAGCCCGGGGTGACGGAACCTTACGCTCTGTCGCCCCGGACCCGATCCGGGCCCCGCTTCTTCTGCCACCGCCGCGCTGCACCGCCTGGATTGCCGCGTCGGCTCCGCCTCCTCGCAATGACGAGAATTACAACGACCCTTCGTCATTGCGAGCGGAGCGATAGCGGAGCGCGGCAATCCAGTTCCGCCGCCTAACCCCTCCCTCCCAACCCGGAGAACCCCCATGTCTTTCCTCGATAGTCTGGCCGCCGCCTTCAAGGGCGGGGGCGCGGCGGCGCGTGTGCCGTTGGCGCGGCCCTATATCTCGCCCTGGGCGGCCGCCTTTGCCGCCGCGCCGCAGGGGCGTGTGCCGTTCGATTACCAGACCGCGCTGCCCCGCGCCTTTGCCGAAAACCCGGTCGCCCAGCGGGCGGTGCGGATCGTCGCCGAGGGCGTGGGCAGCGCGCCGCTCGCCGCCAGCGATCCGGCGCTCGCCACGCTGGTGCAGGCGACCAGCGCCGGGCAGGCCCTGCTCGAAACGCTGGCCGCGCATCTGACGCTGCACGGCAATGGCTATGTCCAGATCGTCAAGGACGCGGCTGGCCGCCCGGCGGAACTGGTCGCCTTGCGCCCCGAACGGGTCAGCGTGATCCCCGGCGATGATGGCTGGCCCGCCGCCTATGCCTATCGCGCAGGCGAGCGCACGCTGACCCTGCCGGTCGAGGATGAGCAGGGCTGGCCGGTGCTGATCCATCTGAAGGCGCTCGACCCGGCGTCCGATCATTATGGTGGCGGCTGCCTGTCGGCCGCGGCGCAGGCGGTGGCGGTTCATAACGAGGCCGCCCGCTGGAACCTCGCGCTGCTCGAAAACGCCGCCCGTCCGTCGGGCGCGCTGGTCCATGATAGCGGCGATGCCCCGCCATTGTCGTCCGATCAGTTCGAGCGGCTGAAGATCGAACTGGACGCTGCCTTTGCCGGTGCCGCCCATGCCGGGCGGCCGATGGTGCTCGACGGCGGGCTTCGCTGGCAGAGCATGGCGCTGACCCCGGCGGACATGGATTTCGCCACGCTGAAGGCTGCCGCCGCGCGCGACATCGCGCTCGCTTTCGGGGTGCCGCCGATGCTGCTCGGCCTGCCGGGCGACAATACCTATGCCAATTACCGCGAGGCCAATCGCGCGCTGTGGCGGCTGACGCTGCTGCCGCTGGCGGGCAAGATCCTGGGCGGCATCGCCGAAGGGCTGCGGCCGTGGTTCGCCGGCGCGACGCTCGGCGTTGATCTCGACCAGGTGCCGGCGCTCGCCGAAGATCGCGAGCGGTTGTGGGGCCAGGTCAGCGCGGCCGAGTTTCTGTCGCCAGCCGAGAAGCGCGCCCTGCTCGGCCTCGCCCCCGCAGAAGGGAATTCGCCATGACCCGCGACGAAAAGCTCGCCCGGCTGGTCGCCGATGCGGCCGAGGGGCGCTCGATCCCGGTGCTGCTGGGGCTGGTCGAGGAAGCCAGCGAACAGGGCGCCGAGCGCGCACTCCACCGGCTGGGCCTGTCGGACGACAATGCCAGCGCCGACATCGCCGATTTGCGCGAATTGCTGACCGCCTGGCGCACCGCCAAGACCAGCGCGTGGAAGGCGGTGGTTGACTGGCTGGTGCGCGGTGTGCTGGCGCTGCTGCTGGTCGGTATCGCGATGCGGATGGGCGTGGCGGAGCTGCTCAAATGAGCGCGCCTGCCCCATTCCATTCAGCCCCGATCCGTTTCGCCGGCTATGCCGCATTGTTCGGCAGCGCCGATGCAGCGCGCGACACGATCCGCCCCGGAGCCTTTGCCGCGACGCTGGCGGCGGTGCGCGATGGACCGTTGCCGCTGTGCTGGCAGCATAATCCGCGTCAGGTGATCGGCCGGGTCGAGCGCGCGTTCGAGGATGCACGCGGGCTGGCGGTGATCGGCCTGGTCGATCCGGCAGCCCGCGCCGCGCGGCTGCTGCTCGCCGGCGCGCTCGACGGTCTCAGCTTCGGCTACCGCGCGCGGCATTGGCGTCGCTCGGCCACAGGGCGCGAGTTGATCGCGCTCGACCTCATCGAAGTCAGCCTGGTCGCCCAGCCGCTCCACCCAGACGCGCGGGTCCACTGGATCGCGCCCTAACCTGTCGCCCCGGACGTGATCCGGGGCCCAGCTCACCTTTTACCGCAAACAGCGGGACCCCGGGTCGAACCCGGGGTGACGATTTCCCCCCAACCCGAAAGGCCCTTTATGGATATTCCCGTTTCCACCCCCTCGCCCGTCACCGATCCGGCGGCGGCGAGCTTTGATATTGTCGCCCGGCAGGACAAGGCCGAGGCCGATATCACCGCGCTTTCGGCCGAGGTCGAGGAGGTCAAGACCCGCCTCGACCGCGTGGCCCGCGCCGCCACCCGCCCGGCCATCGGCGGGGCCGCCGGCGACATGGCCGCGCCCGAGGTCAAGGGCTTTGTCGACCGCTATTTGCGGCGCGGCGATACCTCGCTCTTCGAGGTGAAGGCGATGAACACGCTCGTCCCGGCCGAAGGCGGCTACGCCGTGCCGCGGCAGATCGACGCGCTGATCGCCCGCCAGCTCGTCGAGATCAGCCCGATCCGCGCGCTCGCCCAAGTGGTCCAGACCGGCACTGCCGGCTACCGCAAGCTGGTCGCCCGCGGCGGCACCGCCAGCGGCTGGGTGTCGGAAACCGCACCGCGCCCCGAAACCGGCGCGCCCCTGTTTGCCGAAATCGCCCCGCCGACGGGCGAGCTCTACGCCAATCCGGCGGCGAGCCAGGCGATGCTCGATGATGCCGGGTTCGACCTCGAAAGCTGGCTGGCGAGCGAGATCGCGATGGAGTTCGCCCGCGCCGAAGGGGCCGCCTTCATCCACGGCAGCGGCATCAATCAGCCCGACGGCTTCCTCAACGCGCCCGCCACCGCGCAGGCGGACAGCGCGCGCGCCTTCGGCACGCTGCAATATGTCGGCAGCGGGGCGGCCGCCGGGTTCGGCAGCAACCCCGAAGCGCGGCTGATCGACCTTGTCCACACGCTCAAGGCCGGGCACCGGCAGGGGGCGAGCTGGGTGATGAATTCGGCGACGCTGGCCGAGGTCCGCAAACTCAAGACCGCCGACGGCGCATTCCTGTGGCAGCCGGGCCTGGTCGAAGGCCAGCCCGACCGGCTGCTCGGCTATCCGGTGGTCGAGGCCGAGGATATGCCCGACATCGCCGCCGGCGCCTATCCGGTGGCGTTCGGCAATTTCCGCCACGGCTATCTGATCGCGGAGCGCAGCGCGACGCAGATCCTGCGCGATCCTTACACAAACAAGCCGTTCGTGCACTTCTACGCCACCCGCCGGGTGGGCGGGCAGGTGCTCGATTCCGCCGCGATCAAGCTGCTCAAGATCGAGGAATAACCGGGCCCGCCGGCCTGCTCTCGCCGGCTGCCTGACGCCGCGCCCCGCCGCCTGCCCCCTTCGGGCGGCGGGGCGCGGTTCTTTTTTGCCCCTCGCGCCAAGGATACCGCCTTCATGGACCGCATGCCGATTTCCCCCACCGCGCCGCCCGCGCCTGCGTTGAGCCAGCTCAAGCACTGGCTGGCGATCAGGAGCCCTGACGAGGACGCGCCGCTTGCCGCGCTCATCGCCGCCGCGCTCGAAGCGTGCGAGGCGTTCACCGGGCTGGTCCCGCTGATCGCCGATTACGAGGCGCTGCTGCCCGCATCGGGCGCGTGGCAGCGCGTGCCGGCGCGGCCGGTCCACGCGATCACCAGGGTGGAAGCGATCCCGGCCGAAGGCGCCCAGCGGGTGCTGGCGGGCGAAGCCTACGAGATCGAGCTCGACGCCGATGGCAGCGGGCGGGTGCGGCTGCTGCGGCAGGGCGATGCCGGGCGGATCGCGGTCCGCTTCACCGCCGGCCTTGCGGGCGAATGGGCGGCGCTCCCCGCCAGCCTCGCCCATGGGATCATCCGCCACGCCGCCGCGCTCTATCGCCAGCGCGATGCGGGCGAGGACAGCCCTGCGCCCGCGCCGGCCATCGCCGCCTTGTGGCGGCCATACCGGCAGGTGCGGCTGTGATCGCCGCCCGGCTGATCCCCGCGCCAGAACGGCTGACGGGCGCGCTGGCCCGCAAGGCCGCGCGGCTTGCCGCCGCGCACGCCGCGCAGGCCCTTGCCCAAGCGCGCGATGACCCGGCGCGCTGGCGGCAGGCCGACCTCCTCTGGCCGCTCTTCACGAAAGGCTGACCCCGATGGAACTGCCCTTGCGCGCAGCCCTGCTGCGCTGGCTGGCAACCGGCCCCACGCCGCTCACCACGCTCAACCTGCTGGCCGAGGAAGCGCCGCTCGCCGCCAGCCCGCCCTGGCTCGGCATTGTCGCCAGCGCGGCGGTCGAATGGGGCGCGAAGGAGGCGCCGGGGCGCGAAATCCGCGTCGCGCTCGAACTGCATACGCGTGGCGACGATCCGGAAGGCGATGGCGCGCTGGTGCGGGCGATCGACACACGGATCGAGGATTTTCCGCGCCGCCACGATGGCTGGCAGGTCGCCTCGATCGCCTTCCTGCGCTCACGCGCCGAACGCCGCCCGCGCAATCTGCGCGCGATGCTGATGGAATACCGCTTCCGCTGCCTCGCGCTCGCCTAGACCGACACGGTTGAGCTGAACCAGCTGGACCCCGGGTCAAGCCCCGGGGTGACAGCAAAACCCTGTCGCCCCGGACCTGATCCGGGGCCCGGCTACCTTGCGGAAAATCCCCACGAAAGGACACACCATGACCCCCCAGAAAGGCGCCGCCTTCCTGCTCAAGATCGGCGACGGCGCACAGCCGCCGGCCTACGACACTGTTGCCGGCCTCCGGACCACGCAGATGGCGATCAATGGCGACCCGGTGGTCGTCACGCACAAGCAATCGGGCGGCTGGCGCGCGCTGCTGTCGGGCGCGGGGACGCGCTCGGTTTCGGTCAGCGCGGCGGGCATCTTCCTCGGCAGCGCGGCGGAAGACCGCGTGCGCGGCCATGCGCTCGCCGGCACCATCGCCGAATACGAACTGAGCTTCGAGGATGGCGCGAAGATGCGCGGGCCCTTCCTCGTCCAGCGGCTCGACTATTCCGGCGATTTCAATGCCGAGCGGACCTATACGCTGCAGCTCGAAAGTGCCGGGCCGGTGGTGCCCGTATGAGCGCGCCTGCCGATAGCTTCGCCAACCCGCATCGCGGCGAGGCCAGCCTGATCGTCGCCGGGGCCCCGTGCACCTTGCGCCCGAGCTTCACCGCGCTGGTCGCGGCCGAAGAAGAGCTGGGGCCGCTGTTCGCGCTGGTCGAACGCGCCGGGGCCGGGCAGCTCAAACTGGCCGAGATCGCCGCGCTGTTCTTTCATTGCCAGCACGGCGCCGGCCACACACGCGAAGCTGTGGGCGAGGCCGTGCTTGCCGCAGGCCTCGCCGCCTGCACCGCGCCGCTGCGCGTTCTGCTCGGCCAGATCCTACGCGGGAACGCGTGACAGACGGCAGTTTCGGCGCCGAAGCCGCGCGGATGGCGGGCCTTGCCGCGCGCGCTTTGGGCTGGGCGCCCGCCACCTTCTGGGCCGCCACCCCGGCCGAACTCGCCGCCGCGCTGGCGCCCGCCGACCCCACCCCGCCGGCGCTGACCCGCGCCGAACTCGCCCGCCTGATGGAGCATGATGATGACCATGACTGACGACACGCTCGAACCGCTGCTGGTCGAGGTGCGCGCCGGCACCAATGGCTTTGCCGCCGACATGGCACGGATGCGCAGCGCGCTCGACACGACGCTGGTGGACGGCTTTGCCGGGGCCGGCGCGGTGCTCGAACGCGGGCTGCTGGCGGCGCTCAAGAAAGGCAGCATCGGGTTCGAGGATCTGGGGCGGATGGCGCTGCAGATCATCGACCGCATCGCCAGCCACGCGATCCAGGCCGGGCTCGAAACGCTGCTCGGGGGTCTCGGTGGCGGCGGGAAAGGCAGCGGGGATGGAGGGGGTATCGGCGGCCTGCTGGCCGGCGGGTTCGGTGCGCTGCTCGGCCTGCCGGGCCGCGCCACGGGCGGGCCGGTTGCGCCCGGTCGTGGCTACCTGGTGGGCGAGCGCGGACCCGAACTGTTCGTCCCGACCAGCGCCGGCCGGGTCGAGGTCGCCGCCCCGTCCCGCCGCAGCGATGTGCGCGTGGCGATCAACCTGGCCGCCCCGCGCGACACCACCACGCCGACCGCGCTCGCCCGCTCGAGCCGGCAGGTGGCGAGCGCGGTCCGCCGCGCGCTGATGGAGCATTGAGCCGATGACCTACTGGCTTTGCCGCGAACGCCGCGGCCAACATGGCGACTGGCTCCAGCGGTTCGACCCGCGCTTCTGGACGGTCAATTTCCCCCGCCCGATGATGGCCTCGGTCGTCACCACCGGGCCCGATGCCTTGCGGGTGGACTGCGAGTTTCACCATGCCGGCGAGCTCGCCGGGCTGATCTGGGACAGCGTGGACCGGCTGGACCACCCGCTGCTGGCCTATGCCACCGACCGCAATTATGCGCGCACCACCCTGCGTTTCCGCTGGCGATCAGGCGGGCTGGTGCCGCTCGACGCGCCGCACGGGCCGACGCTGACGATCGAGGGCCAGGATGCCGCCGGCAACGCCCGCAGCTGGTACGTCCGGCTGTGGAATTACGCGCAAGGCACGCCCGAAGATGCGGTGATCACGCTGCCCTTCTCAGGCCTGGCCGACGGCTTTGCCCCCGGCGGCGAGGCGGTGCACCCGTCGCGGATTGCGCGGATGTTCATCTCGCTGTGCCCGCCCGGTTATGTCGAAGGCAGCACCGCACCGCTCACGACACGCGCCGATGGCTGGGCGGAATTGAGCGACATAAGCTGCGACGGCGAACGCGCGATGCTGGCGCTGGGCGATGTGCTGCTACCGCCGCATGGCGAACAGCTCGCCACCGCCTATGACGATTGCTTCAACCAGACCCCGGCGCGGCTGCTGCGGCAGGTGCGCGGCCTCGGCTATCGCGGGCGGATCGTCCATTATCTCGGGATGAGCCATTTCTTCCGGCTGGTGCCGGGCGAAGGGCGATTGCTGGCGGCGGGCGACGGCGCGCTGGCCGGCCCGGCGCTCGCATGGCACCGCGCGTTCTTCGCCGAATGCGCCGCGCGCGGGTTCGAGGCCATCGCCTCGCTCTCCTACGAACTGCTCGCCCAGCATTGCCCCGATGCCTGGCAGCAGCGCGCCGCCGATGGCACGCCCGCGCGCACCGGGTGGGAACCGCCCTCCGCGCTGCCGAGCCCGGCCCATGCGGGCGCGATGGACTGGCTGAAACAGGTCGCCGCACGTTTCGTCGCCTTGATCGAGGAGGCTGGCCTGCCGGTCCGTTTCCAGATCGGCGAGCCGTGGTGGTGGGTCACCGCCGATGGCCATATCTGCCTTTACGATGCGGCGGCCAAGGCGGCGCTGGGCGGCAATCCGCGGGTGATTGCCGATATGCGCGCGCCGCAAGGGCCGCAGGCCCGCGCCCTGCTCGGCATGGCCGGCAGCCTGCTCGCTGCTTCCACCGCCGGCCTGACCACAGCTATCCGCGAGGCCGCCAGTGGCCCGGCCGAAGTGCTGCTGCTGGCCTTCACCCCGACTGTGCTCGACCCCGCCATGCCCGACCTGAAGCGTGCCAATCTGCCGCTCGAATGGGCGCACCCCGCCTTCGACCGGCTGCAGCTGGAAGATTACGACTGGCTGACGGCGGGCAAGCAGGCGCTGCGCCGAGCGGCGCTGGCCGAGGTCGATGCCCGACTCGGCTACCCGCCGGAAAAACAGGATTACTTCGCCGGTTTCGTCCTCCGCGGCGAGGATGCTGAAACCTACTGGCCGCGGATCGACGCCGCGCTGGACGAAGCGCGTGCGCGCGGCATCGGCCAGCGTTTCGTCTGGGCGCTGCCGCAGATCGCGCGCGATGGCTACACCCGCCTCGCGCCCCCGCCACAGGAGAGCGCGGTGCAACCCTTCGACGATGTCCCCTATCCGCTCGCGCTGGGCCGCGACACCGCGGTCAGCCCCGAATTCTCGACCATGGTCGCCACCACCGCTTCGGGCCATGAGCGGCGCAACGCGCTGTGGTCGGATGCGCGGCTGCGTTTCGATGTCGGCCCCGGCATCCGCGCCGAAAGCGAGCTGGGTACGCTGATCGCCTTCTTCCGCGCCCGCCGCGGACCGGCACGCGGGTTCCGGCTCCGCGACCCGTTCGACCATTCCTCGGCCGGGATGACCGGCGTGCCGGGCGCAACCGATCAGCTGCTCGGCACGGGCGACGGTGCGCGGGCCGATTTCCCACTGGTCAAACGCTATGGCGAAGGCGGCGAGCCGCAGATCCGCCCGATCACCCGCCCCGCCCCTGGCAGCGTGCTGGTGGCGGTGGATGGCATCGCGACGACCGCCTTCGCGCTGCGCGAGGGCGGAATCATCGCCCTCGCCGCCGCGCCGCCCGCCGGCGCCGAAGTGACCGCCGGTTTCCTGTTCGACGTGCCCGTGCGCTTTGCCGAAGACCGGCTGGATGTCGCCGGCGTCAATTTCGCCGCCGGCGAGGCGCCTTCGGTGCCGCTGGTCGAATTGCGCGAAACCACCGCCGAGCCTGCGCCATGAGCCGCGTGTTCCTGCGCCGCGAGCTGGAAGGGGTGGCGACTTTCTGGCGCGTCCACCGCCGCGACGGGGTGACGCTGGGCTTCACCAGCCACGACCGCGATCTGGCGTTCGGCGGCGTCACCCACCGCGCCGCGCCTGGCATGGTTCCGGCCGCGATCCGCCGCACCGCCGACTTCACCGATGACAGCGCCGAGGCCGACGGCATTCTCGCGCATGACAGCATCAGCGAGGGCGACCTTGCCGCCGGCCGCTTCGACCAGGCGGCGATCGAAATGGGCGCGGTCGATTGGGAAACGGGGGAGCACGCGGTGCTCTATACCGGCACGCTCGGCGCCATCACGACGCAGAGCGGCGGTTTCTCGGCCGAATTGCGTTCGGCCAAGGCGGCGCTGGAGCGCGACCCGGTCCCGCGCACCAGCCCGACCTGCCGCGCCGAGTTCTGCGGGCCGGGCTGCAACCTGTCTCCCGCGCGGTTCACCCGCGAGGCGGTGTTGGCCGAGGTCGAGCCGACGAGCGGTGGGCTGATCTTCGCTGGAATCGACCCCGCCCTCTACGCCGGCGGCGAGCTTCGCTGGCTCGACGGCCCGGAGTGCGGCCGCACCTTCGGCATTTGCGGCGTGGCAGGCGCGGCGCTGCTGATCGACGACGGCGACACGCCACCCCCGTCCGGCACTCGCGCGCTGCTGCGCGAAGGCTGCGACCGCACAATCGCCACCTGCGCCGCGCGGTTCGGCAATGCGCTCAACTTTCAGGGCGAGCCGTTCCTGCCCGGCAACGATCTTCTGGCACGCTATCCGCAAGGGGGCGGGGCATGACCGGCGCGGCCATCGCTGCCGCTGCCGCCGCGCTGGTCGGCACGCCCTACCGCGCCGAAGGCCGCGCGCCGGGCCACGGGCTCGATTGTCTCGGTGTGGTGCTGGCCGCGCTGCGGGGCGCGGGCATTGCCGCCGCCGAGATGCCGTCGCCGCCGGGCTGGCGGCAGACCGCGATCGACGAGTGGCTGGGCCGCGCCGCGCAGGTCGGCCTGCGCCCGGCCAGCGGGGCGCCAATCCCTGGCGACGTGCTGCTCGTCGCCAGTGGCCCGGGGCAGCATCATTTGCTGATCGTCGGCCCGGCGGGCGACAGCTGCATCAGCGCCCATGCCGGGCTCGGCCAGGTGGTGGCGAGCCCGCTGCCGGCCCCCGCCACGCTCCGGCGCCACTGGCGCATGGCAGACAACAAGGATTCCGGCTGATGGCTACTCTGGTACTCACCGCGCTCGGCACCGCGCTGGGCGGCCCGATCGGTGGTGCGCTCGGCGCAATGGTCGGCGGGCGGATCGACGGCAAGCTGATGGGGACCCGGTACGGCCCGCGGGTCAAGGAGCTGGCGGTCACCACCTCCAGCTACGGCGCGCCGATCCCGCTCCATTTCGGGCGAATGCGCGCCGCCGGGACGATCATCTGGGCGACCGACCTTGTCGAACACCGCGAGAAGAGCGGTGGCAAGGGCCGGCCCGCCACCGCAACCTACAGCTACAGCGCCTCCTTCGCGGTGGCGCTGTCGGCGCGGCCGATCCGCCGGGTCGGGCGCATCTGGGCCGACGGCAATCTGCTGCGCGGCGCGGCGGGCGATCTCAAGGTCGGCGGCGCGTTGCGCGTCCATGACGGGCATGGCGACCAGCCGCCCGATCCGCTGCTGGCGGCTGCACTGGGGGCGCAATGCCCGGCCTTTCGCGGCCGCGCCTACGCGGTGTTCGAGGATCTGCAACTCGCCGATTTCGGCAACCGCATCCCCGCATTGACCTTCGAGATCATTGCCGATGAAGGCGAGGTGGCGCTGGGCGATCTGATGGGCGCGCCAAATAGCGAGCAGCCCTTTGCGGGTCTCGCCGGCTACGCGCTCGAACAGGGCGCGCTGGGTGGCGAACTGGCAGCCATCAACCAACTCTATCCGCTCACCTGCCTCAGCGAAGCGGGCGCTCTGGCCGTGCAGGCGCGCATCGAACCGGCCAATGCGGAGGCGGCGCTGGCGCCGGTGTTGGGCGAACCGGCGGTGTCGGGCGAGCCGGAGGATTTCGGTGGCCCCGCCGGCCAGCGCAGCCAGCGCGACAGCGGGCCGCGCGCATGGATCGAAAGCCTGCGCTATTATGACCCGGCCCGCGATTACCAGCCCGGCGCGCAGCGGCCCGGCGGCCGGCCCGGCATGGGTGCCGGGCGGCGGCTCGATCTGCCCGGGGTTATTGAAGCCGGTGTTGCAAGGCAGCTGGTCGAGGGTGCCGCGCGGCGAGCGGAGCAGGACGGTCCGGTCGTTTCGTGGCGGGTGGCGGAACTCGACCCCTCGCTTGCCCCCGGCCGCGTCGTGCGGCTGCCCGACCGATCCGGTCTGTGGCGGATCGAGGAATGGGAATGGCGCACGCCTGGGGTCGAATTGACCCTCAGCCCCCTGTCCGGTCCGCGCGCCACACCGGTTGCGGCCGGGCCCGGCGACCCCGGCGCCATCGTTGCGCCGCTCGATTCCGCAACCGGCCCGACACTGCTTCGCGCCTACCGCCTGCCACCCCAAGGCAGCACCGTGCCTGGGCTCGCGATCGCCGCGTCGTCGGCGCAGGCAGGTTGGCGCGGCGCGGCACTGTATCAGGTCGAAAGCGACGCGCTGCTCCCCGTGGCGGCGAGCGGTCGCAGGCGCGCAGCGCTCGGCGCGCTTGTCAGTCCGCTGCCCCCGTCACCTGCAATGCTGTTCGAAGCTGCCGGCGAGATTATCTTGCAGCTGGTTTCCGACGAGTTCATCCTGTCTTCCGCCAGCCGAGCCGCGCTTGATACCGGGCACAACCTCGCGGCGATCGGCGCGGAACTGGTGCAGTTCGCGCAGGCCCAGCGCACCGCGCCGGGGTTGTGGCGATTGACAGGCCTGCTGCGCGGTCGCGGTGGAACCGAACCGGACAGCCGCCGCGGACACATTGTGGGCGCGCCGTTTACACTGCTCGACGAGGCCGTAACCACGCTCCTGCCGAGCGAAAGCGGGATGGCGCCTGGCCGCATTGCCGCCATTGGCCTGGCCGATGAGGCACCGGTGATTTGCGACATCGAAGAGCTTGGGACGGGCCCGTTGCCGCCCGCGCCGGTGCATCTGCGGTTCGGCGGTTCCGCCGCGACGGGACTGACCCTCTCATGGGTGCGCCGCGCACGCGGATGTTGGCAATGGCCTGACCGCGTCGAAGTCCCCCTGGTCGAAGAGCAGGAACGGTATCTGGTCGGTGCCGGCACTGCCGACCGACCGGAGGCGCAATGGCTCACAACCCAGCCGCATCTGCTGCTCGCCCCCGGATCGTTGCCGGCAGAGGTGCAGGGACCGCTGTGGGTGCGCCAGATCGGCACGCACGGATTGTCACTACCGGCATTTTTCCCCGACCTGCCCCTGAACTGACAAAGGAATTGTCATGAGTGATCTGAACTGCGCCACTGAGCGCACCGCGCGCGTCGGCTTCCCGTTGCTCCATGTTGGGCAGGCCCAGAAAGAAGTGACGATCAACGAAGCCTTCGCCTTGGCCGATGCCCTGGCTCAACCGCGCGTAAACGGTATAGCCGACACCCCGCCCGCTTCGCCTGCCGAGGGCGAGTGCTGGATAATTGCGGCCGGGCCGAGCGGTGCGTGGACCGGCCGTGCAGCGTCGCTCGCGATCTTTCAGGCCGGTACATGGATTTTTGGCTCCGCGTTCGAAGGCCTCACTGTGTTCGATGCGGGTGCCGGCGTTCGCAGGATCTATCGCGACGGCGCGTGGCAAACCGTCCCGCTCCCGAGCAATGCGACGGGCGGCGCCGTGGTCGATCAGCAGGCGCGTGACCAAATTGCCACACTGTGCGCGGCACTGCGCATGGCAGGCGTTTTATAGGCTGCGCAACGGGAACAAGCCTTACAGAGTGTCGTTAGGCCGGCACAAGGGGCGATTACGCTGTTTTTGTGGCGGACTTCCGGCGAGTAAATCTTTCCGGACGCTCTGCAACTGAACAAAAGTATTGTCTGCTTGCCTGCCCATCGGGGAACCGGTACATCATCGGCCACTCGGTGGCTTTGAAGTTCGCAAAGAAGGGGAATCTCATAATGCGGAAACTCGTCATTGGTATGGCGATGGCCTCAACGGCCCTTGCCTCGCCCGCCCTGGCCCGTGACGGCCAGTGGTATGTTGAACTCGACGGCGGTGTGATGATCGTCGAAGATCTGGAATTCGATGTCGGTGCTGTCGAAAACGGCGTGTCGATCGATTCGGACTACGGCTCGGATTTTGGCGGCATTGTCGGTTACGATTTCGGCGCCTTCCGTCTCGAAGCGGAAGCTTCGTACAAGGAAGCCGACTTCGACAGCATCGTCAGCACGACGACGCTGGCCTCTCGTACCGTTGCGGCGCCTGCCGGCACCTACGTCACCGATGGTGACGTCAATGTGCTGAGCTTTATGCTGAACGGTATGTTCGACTTCGGTCCGGATGACGGGCTGCAGGGCTTCATCGGTGGCGGTGCGGGCGTTGCCCGGGTTGACACCAATGCAGGCATCCAGGTCGGCTCGACCGCGTTCGACGATTCGGACACGGGCCTCGCCTGGCAGCTTCTCGCCGGCGTGCGCGCTCCGCTGACCGACAACATGGATGTCGGCATCAAGTACCGCATGTTCACCGCCGAAGACGTCGGCCTGGTGGATACGCTGGGTCGCGACTTCGACGGCAAGCTGCGTTCGCACTCGCTGCTGGGGACGTTTACCTTTAACTTCGGCGCTCCGGAAGTTGTGCCGGTGCCGGCGCCGGTGGCTCCGCCCCCGCCGCCCCCGCCGCCCCCGCCGCCCCCGCCGCCCGCGCCGGTGGTCCAGTGCAACACGGGTCCGTACATCGTGTTCTTCGACTGGGATCGTTCGGACATCACCGCGGAAGCTGCGACCGTGCTCGACAACGCTGTCAGCTCGTATCGCAACTGCGGCAATGCCTCGGTCATGCTGGCTGGTCACACCGACCGTTCGGGTTCGGCGCAGTACAACATGGGCCTCGCCCAGCGCCGCAACGCTTCGGTTCGCGACTACCTCACCGGTCGCGGTGTCCCGGGTGGGCGGATCTCGAGCGAAGCGTTCGGCGAATCGCAGCCGCGCGTTCCGACTGCCGACGGTGTGCGCGAGCCGCAGAACCGCCGCGTCGAAATCACTTACGGTCCGGGTTCGGGCATGTAAGTTTCGCGCAAGCGAATGTTACGCGAAAGGGGCCGGAGCAATCCGGCCCCTTTTTCGTTGGTTTAAGGATCGCCGCTTCCATAGGATCCTTCACATGACGCGCTACCACACTGCTTTCGCTTTTGCCGCCGCTGCCTCGTTGGCCGGCTGCGCCTCGCATTACGACGCCGCCCCGCGTACCGTGGCCAGTTCAACCATCGCCAACGCTGCCGGCATGCCGATCGGCACCGCGCAATTCGTCGACACCGCCGGCCGCTTGCACGTGAATGTGAGTGTCACGGGATTGCCCGCCGGGACGCACGCGGTTCACCTGCACCAGATCGGCCGCTGCCAGGCGCCCGATTTCACCTCTGCCGGGGGGCACCTCAATCCGGCCGGAAATACGCACGGCACCCTGTCGCCCACCGGTCAGCATCTGGGCGATCTGCCGAATATCGAGATTGGCGCCTCGCGCACCGGATCGGTGACGGCCGAACTCGGCGCGGCCTCCACGCAAGCGTTGGCGCATCTTTTCGATGACGATGGCACCGCAATCGTGGTTCATGCCCAGGCTGACGACTACCGTACCGACCCGACCGGGAATGCCGGCGGAAGGATCGCGTGCGGCGTGGTCGGGCGCCTCAGCGGCTAGTTCGCCGGTTCACCCGCCTGCGCGGCGCGCGCTGCGATGGTCGCCTCCGCGCCGGGGAGCGCGCGATAGGCGTAGATCAGCAGGACCATCGATACCGGCACCACCGCCAGGATCGAGAGCACACCAGTGCGCATACTGCCGGTGAGGTCCGAAATCTGCCCGACCATATACGGGCCAAGGGCGAGCCCCACCAGCGTGGTAGAGAGGAAGAAGGCCGCAGTCGCCGTTCCTCGCATCCGGGGCAGCACGAGATCCTGCGTGGTCGCGGCGGCAGCGCCGAGGGCTGCGGCGGCGAACATCCCGGCGAGAAAATTCATCAGGTAAAAGGTAAATGGATCCACGGTAGTAAAGCCGACCCAGATCGGCAGCGCAGGCGCAATGATGCCGAACATGATCACCAGAATGCGGCCCGCCGGCAACCGTGCGCGCAGCGCATCGCTGAGCCTGCCGCCAATGATGACGCCGAGGAAGCCCGCCACTGCGCTGTTGGCGCCGAGGATGAAGGCGAGTTCATCTTTGGGCAGTTTCAGCACCGTTTCGGCATAGGGCGCGGCCCAGAAGGCCAGCGCATAGGCGCCGAGTGATACCAGGCCATACCCCAGCGCCGTGCAGATAAAGGCCGGTGTGCCCCAGATCAGCCTGAACGTCGCCGGATCGTGCTGGCGAAGAGTCGATGCCCACGAAAACACCGCGTAATAGCCGAACGTGATCGCAGTCCATTGGGGGATGTTGCCGGTCAGGGCGATCATCCACCAGGCAAAGCCCACCATCGCCGCGCCCACGGCAAGATTGACCAGCACAGCGCCTGCACCGCGCCGCGCCGCGTGAGCCAAGGTGAAGGGCGGCAGCAGCATTGATAGGTCGACGAAAAACTCACGCAAAGGATGCTTGCCATCGGCAGCGTTGTTGATCCCCCCGGCATGATGACGCGGCTCGCGCAGGCTGGCGACCCACAAGGCGACCAACAGGCCGGGCAGACCAACTGCCAAGAACGCCGCCTGCCAGCCGACCAGCCCGAACGCACCCCCGCCGGGGTTGGCCGCATCCCACCACTGCGAAATCTTGGCCCCGAGCAGCAGGGACACCCCGCCGCCGATATACAGCCCGGAGGAATAGATCGCGAGCGCGGTCCCGCGCTTCTTCGCCGGGAAGTAGTCGGAAATGAGCGAGTAGGCGGTCGGGCTGGCGGTCGCCTCGCCGATGCCGACGCCCATGCGCGCCAGCGATAGCGTCAGGAAATTGCGCGCGAGGCCCGACGCGGCCGTCATCGCCGACCATAGTGCCAAGCCGATGGTAAGCAGCCGCACCCGGTGCCACCGATCGGCCAGCCGCCCGAGTGGTACTCCGAATAACGCATAAAAAGTGGCGAACGCCGCGCCCCCGAGAAAGCCGAGCTGGCTGTCGTTCAAACCCAGATCGCGCTTGATTTCGACTGCCAGGATACTGAGGATTTGGCGGTCGATGAAATTGAGAACGTAGACCACCACCAGCACAAACAGGACATACCAGCTATAGGCCGGGACTTTCTCGTCGGTCAGCTCATCGGGTTTCAGCGCGGCCACATATCCTCTCAATCCCCCGGCGCATCGGCCGCGTAGCGTGTAGTATCGACCAGCGCGGCTTCCGCAAACCCCTTTCTCCGCAGGCGACACGAATCGCACAGCCCGCAGGCAAGTCCTTCGGGCGTCGGGTCGTAGCAGGACCAGCTCCACGCCGGGTCGAGCCCCAGGCGATAGGCTTCGCGGGCAATGTCGGCCTTGGTCATGTGTTGAAGCGGCGCATGAATCGTTACTGGGTCGCCCTCGGCGCCGATGCGCGTGGCCAGCCGGGCCGTTTCAGCGAAGCTGGCAATGAACTCGGGACGACAGTCGGGGTAGCCGGAATAGTCGAGCGCGTTGACCCCGATGAAGATATCGCGCGCACCGCTGGCCTCGGCAAATCCCGTGGTCAGCGAGAGGAAGATGAGGTTGCGTGCGGGGACGTAAGTAACCGGGATCGCTCTGTCGACGCCCTCTTTGGGCACCGCGATATCGTCAGTGAGCGCCGAACCGCCGAATTGCCGGAGATCGAGTGATAGGAACACGTGTCGTTCGGCTTCCAGACGCGCGCCGATCGCGCGCGCGGCGTCGAGTTCCCGGCGATGGCGCTGACCGTAATCAACGGTCAGTGCGTGGAGCCCCAGGCCGCGCTCTCGTGCAAGCGCTCCGACGACCATGCTGTCGAGCCCGCCGGACAGCAACACCACCGCCGCCCCAGGCTTGTCATGATTATCCATGCACCGCCGCTAGCGCTGGTGGCCGACAGGGGCAATGCCGCGCGTCGAGCGCTCAGCCGCAGGTACGGACCCGGCGCGCTTCGGCCTGAAATTCGAACGGCAGGTCCGCTTCGATGCCTTGGCCGCTGATCTGGACCAACGTATCGGATTCGCGGCGAATGCTGGTCCGGCCATAACCATTGCCGCGGCAGGTATATTGCACTGTCACCTGATCCCGGCTGTCCTCAACGACATAGCGGCGACAGGTCGATCCCGCGTGTCGCAACTGCACCAGTTCCTGCCCATTGCGGAGGCATAGCCGGCGCGGCGCGGCGCCATCGCGAAAGCGCAATTCCCACAGGCCCGGATCAAGCTGCCCGAGCATGGCAAGCCCGGGCGCCTGCGCTGTTGCCGGTGCTGCGAATAGCGTCAGCGCGGTAGCAAGCGCCGCCGCAGCCTCGAGGGTGAAAAGTGCGTCTTTGGTCATGACAATTACCTGGTCGAACCTTCGCCTACACTAATCCTAGCGCGATGAACCGTTCCCTACCAATGACAAGCCGTGTCACAGTGCGAGACAGAATTGGCGCGAGCAGAAGGCGCAATCCACCACGATCTGTCCGTTCGCATCGCGCATTTCTGCCTGTTCGCTGGCAGGGAAGCGACGAATGATCTGCTCGTAATGCGCGGCCGTGCAGCGACAGCCACGAACGATCACTGGACCGGCAGCGACGCGCACCGCATCCTCCTCGTGGAACAATCGCCAAACCAGTGCTTCGAGCGGAAGGTCGGTATCCAGCAGTTCCTCGTGGCGCACGCTTCCCGCCAGCACCGCGACATGGTCCCATGACGGGTCCTCAACCCGCGCTGCCAGCCGCTCACGCCCCTCCTCGCCGTCTGGCATATGCTGCACCAGCATTCCCCCGGCCCGGCAACGATCCCCGTCGAGCCGGGTCGCCACGCGGATCAATGTCGGCACCTGCTCCGACTGCGCGAAATAGCTTTCGCACGCTTCAGCCAGGGATGCGCCTTCGAGCGGCACAATCCCCTGCCAGCGACCGTCCTCGCCGCTTCG
The DNA here is from genome assembly GCF_016461955.1 of Qipengyuania sp. YIM B01966. Taxonomy (GTDB): domain Bacteria; phylum Pseudomonadota; class Alphaproteobacteria; order Sphingomonadales; family Sphingomonadaceae; genus QFOP01. The sequence goes on from NZ_JADMNM010000004.1 coordinate 67,071, forward strand.
ATCGAAAGTGATCGCCAGATAGCCCTGCCCGAACAGCGCGTAGAGGGACGGATTTGCCCCCAGCGCCGCCAACCGTTCGCCGTCGAAATCGACATAGCCACGCAGTTCCCCCTCGCGCCAGTCGCACACCAGGAGGCGCACAGTGCCACCGTCGGTCTGCGCCTGCATGGTCATCTGCCCGCCATCCTGCTTGATCAGCGAGCCAATCAGCGCCGTCACCACCAGCGCCTCGGCCAGCAGATGCGTGATCGCCGGGGGATAGGCGTGGGCGGCTAGTATTTCGTCCAGCACCCGGTCGAGCCGCACCGCCCGGCCGCGCACATCGCGCGCGGGGATGGTGAAGGTCAGCGGGCGATCGGAACGGATTTCGGCGGTGTCAGTCATCGGCGCAGATATGGGCGTGCCCGCAGCGATTCCAACGTGAGCGGCGCTATATTTGCCTGAAACACCAGCGCAAGATCGCTTTCTGCGCGTGGATCCGGTTTTCCGCCTCGTCGAATACCACCGATTGCGGCCCCTCGAACACCTCGGCGCTGACCTCCTCGCCGACATGGGCCGGCAGGCAATGGAGGAACAGCGCATCGGGCTTCGCCCGGGCCATCAGCGCCGCATCAACCTGGTAAGGCTGCATCGCGGCGAGCTTCGCCTCCGCGTGCTCTTGCCCCATCGAAATCCACGTATCGGTGACCAGGACGTCCGCGCCGGTTGCCGCTTCGCCCGCGTCGCGGGTGAGGGTGACGCCCGCGCCCGCAGCGCGCGCCCGGTCGATAAACCCCTTATCCGGCTCGAACCCCGCGGGCGTCGCGATGCGCAGGTTGAACTTCATCAATCCCGCCGCCTCGATCAGCGAGTGCAGCACATTATTGCCGTCGCCCAGCCAGGCAATCTCCAGCCCGGGCAGCGCCTTGCCCCGCTCGATCAGCGTGACGAGATCGGCGACGATCTGGCAGGGATGCGACAGGTCGGTCAGGCCGTTAATCACCGGCACGCTGGCGTGATGCGCCAGTTCCTCCAGCTTGGCATGATCATCGGTGCGGATCATGATCGCATCGACCATCCGGCTGAGCACGCGCGCAGTGTCGGCGATGCTCTCGCCGCGGCCAAGCTGGCTGGTGCCGGAATCGAGGATCAGCGCGCTGCCGCCCAACTGCCGCATGGCAATGTCGAAGCTGACGCGCGTGCGGGTCGAGCTTTTCTCGAAGATCATCCCCAGCACATGCCCGGCGAGCGGCGCATCCTCATCGGCCCGGCCGCGCGGCTGGCCGCTGCGCGCTGCCTTGCGATCCAGCGCATCGCCGATCATCGCCGCGATTGCGTCACCGCCCGCATCGCCGAGCGCGAGGAAATGCCGCAGCCCCGTCATGCAGCGGGCTCGTAATCTGCCGTGCCGGCGGACAGGCGATCGAAGAACTCGTCGATCTCGGCATCGCCAGCGACCAGCGGCGGCAGGATGCGCAGCGTGTTGTCGCCCGCCGCCACGGTCAGCAAGTGATGCTTGTCGCGCAAATGGACATAGAACGGGCGGCTTTCGCTCTTGAGCTTGAGGCCGATCATCAGCCCCTTGCCGCGCACGCTGTCGAACACATCGGGATAGTTGCCGATGAACTGTTCGAGCCGGGTGCGGATGCGTTCACCCTTCTCGCTCACTTCAGCCAGGAAAGCGTCATTGGCCACCGCATCCAGCACCGCATTGCCCGCCGCCATCGCCAGCGGATTGCCGCCATAGGTCGATCCGTGGGTGCCAAGGCCCATCCCGCGCGCGGCTTTCTCGGTCGCGAGGCACGCGCCCAGCGGGAACCCGCCGCCAATGCCCTTGGCGGTGGCGAGGATGTCGGGCGCGATCCCGTAATGTTCGTAAGCATAGAGCTTGCCCGTGCGGGCGACGCCGCACTGCACCTCGTCGAACACCAGCATCAGATCATGCTCGTCGGCCAATGCGCGCAGGCCGCTGATGAACTCGTGGCTGGCCGGCCGAATGCCACCTTCGCCCTGGATCGGTTCTACCAGGAAGCCGGCGGTATTCGGCTCCATCAGCGCCTTGGCGCTCGCCAGATCGTCGAATTCGGCATATTTGAACCCGGCGAGCAGGGGCATGAAACCCTTGTGCATCTTGTCCTGATTGGACGCGCTGATCGTCGCCATCGTCCGCCCGTGGAACGCGTTGGTGAAGGTGATCAGCTCGAACCGCCGATCGTTGCCGCCATGCTGGTGATAGGCGCGCGCGGTCTTGATCGCGCATTCGACCGCCTCGGCGCCGGAGTTGGTGAAGAACACGGTGTCGGCAAAAGTCAGATCGACCAGCCGCTGGGCCAGCGCCTCGCCCTGCGGGCTGCCATAGAGGTTGGACACGTGCATCAGCGTTTCCGCCTGGCGCTGGATCGCGCCGATCAGGCCGGGGTGCGAGTGCCCGAGAAGATTGACCGCAATGCCGCTCGCAAAATCGAGATAGCGCGTGCCGTCCTCGTCGATCAGATGGCAATGTTCGCCGCGCACCGGGCGCACGCCGCAACGCGGATAAACGGGCATCAGGGGGGTGATCGACATCTGAAAACCTCGGCGGTCTGGATGAAAGAAAGAGAAATGGCGGCCAGTGCGGCCGCCATTTCGGTGCTTCTAGGCAGTCTGAAATGCCCGGTCAAACACCGGGCCGCTCCGGGCTCAGCCTTGGGCCGGGACCAGATTGACCGCCGAATATTTGCCGCGTCGATCGACCTCGAGGTCGAACTCGTAGCGTTCGCCTTCGTTGATCGCCGACAGGCCCGAGCGTTCGACCGCGCTGATATGCACAAAGGCATCGGGCTGGCCGTCATCGCGCACGATGAAGCCAAAACCCTTCATCGCGTTGAAGAACTTGACCGTGCCGGTGGCACGTTCGCCGGTCAGTTCGCGCTGCGGGGCCGCCGGCCGGTCACCGCGATCGCCCCGATCGCCGCCGGGACGGTCGCCGCGCGACTGCACGGGAATGACATCGCCGACGATCTGGAGATCCTGCGCCGATACCTTGCCGCCGCGATCGACCAGGTTGAATTCGAGTTCCTGCCCCTCGGCCAGCCCTTCGAGCCCGGCGCGTTCAACCGCGCTGATGTGCACGAACACGTCTTCACCGCCGGTTTCCTGCTGGATGAAGCCGAAACCCTTCTGGCCGTTGAAGAACTTGACCGTGCCCTTGCCCGTGCCGACGACCTGCGGGGGCATGCGGTTAAACCCGCCGCCGCCACCGCCACCAGGACGCGGCCCACCGGGGCCGCGCGGACCGCCGCCGAAACCGCCGCCGCCGCCACCGAAACGATCACCACCACCGCCGAACCGGTCGCCGCCACCACCGAAACGATCGCCGCCGCCGCCGAAGCGGTCACCACCGCCGAAATCGCCGCCACCGCCGAACGGATCGAAACCTTCTTCACCAAAACCGTCGCGCTTGTCCTTGCCGCGGCCCCGGCGCCCTCTGTCGTAACCCATAATCCCGCAATTACCTTCGTCTGCCGTCTTGCGTCGTGCTGCCGGAACCGTGAACGGCCCGATCCCGGCAAAAGCGGCCGCGCGCAAGGATTCCCCCGAGCCCCCAACCGACAAAGCCCGACCATAGCGCGCAATCGCCTGTCATGCGAATACTTTAACACCGCGCCGCCCAATGACGCATCTTTGTGACATTTTCGCATGGGCCGAACCTCGCCAGCCGGCTTGTCATCGCGCGGGGGCTTAGGCAAGGAACCGACGATGGAACTGATCGAACTGCTCTCCAGCCCGGCGGCGTGGGCTGCCCTCCTCACCCTCATTGCGCTCGAGGTGGTGCTGGGGGTCGACAATCTGATTTTCATCGCGATTCTGTCCAACAAGCTCCCCGTCCATCAGCAGCAGAAGGCGCGGCGGATCGGCCTGATGCTGGCGCTGGTGTTCCGCATCATGCTGTTGATGCTGATCGGCTGGCTGGTCACGCTACAAACGCCGATTTTCGACCTTGGCATCGAGGGTGCGCTGAATGAATACGGCAAGCCCAGCTTCGAAACCGCGTTTTCGGGGCGCGACCTGATCCTGCTGGCCGGCGGTCTGTTCCTGCTGTGGAAGGCGACCAAGGAAATCCACCACTCGATGGAGCCGGCCGATGATTCGGGCGAGCTGCTCGACAAGACACCCGGCAAGCTCAAGGCCGGCGCTGCCACCTTTGGCGCGGTGATCGCGCAAATAGTCGCCATCGACATCGTCTTTTCGGTCGATTCGATCCTCACCGCGGTTGGTATGACCGACGACATTCCGATCATGGTCACGGCGGTGGTAATCACCGTCGGGATCATGCTGATCGCCGCCGATCCGCTGGCCCGGTTCATCGAAAAGAACCCGACGCTGGTGATGCTGGCGCTGGCCTTCCTGGTGATGATCGGTCTGGTGCTGATCGCTGACGGCTTCGGCTTCCACGTGCCCAAGGGCTATATCTACGCCGCGATGGGCTTTTCGGTGGGGGTCGAGATCCTCAACATCATCCAGCGCAACCGGCGCCAGAGGGAGAAGGCCGCATGAGCCAGTTCCGCCAATTGACGCCCGATATGGCGGTCAGTCCGCAATTGGCCCCGTCCGACGTCGCCGCCGCGGCCGAGCAGGGCTTCGTGCTGATCGTCAACAACCGCCCCGACGGCGAGGAGGAAGGCCAGCCGGCCGGCGCCGAGATTGCCGCTGCCGCGCGGGCCGCCGGGCTTGGCTATGTCGCAATTCCCGTTGCTGGCGGCGGTTTCGGCGCGCCGCAGGTTGACGCGCTGACCGAGGCCCTCGCCGCAGCAGATGGGCCGGTGCTGGGGTTCTGCCGCACCGGGACCCGCTCGACACTGCTGTGGGCACTCGCCCGCGCCCGCGCCGGCGACGATCCGGCGGTGCTGGCGCAGCAGGCGGCCGCTGCCGGCTATGACCTTGCCCCGGTGCGGCAGGCAATGGACGTGCTTGCCGCGCAGGCGCGCCCGGCCTGACCCGCATGGCGGGGCAGGCGCTCCAGTTTCTCGGTTCGCTCGCCGCCATCAGCGCACTGGTGGCGATCGCGGCCTGGCTGAAGCTCGGCACGCCGGACGAAGCCGAACGGCTCGATACGGCCGAGCGGATCGCGGCTGCGGCGCTCGCCGCGGTGCCCTGCTTCACCGCTGTCGCAACCGCACCCGACCCCACCGGAGAGGCAGCCTTGGCCCGCGACGGTGACGGTCGCGTTGTCCTGCTGCGCCGACACGGTGCACACTATGCCGGCCGCCTGCTGACCCGCGGGGCAGCAACTGTGCTGGAACCCGACGGGCGGCTCAGGATCGTGCCCGACGACCCGCGCTTCGGCCCTGTCACCCTCAAGCTCGATAATCCTGACACTTGGGCCACGGTCATCGCTGCGCTAGGTTGAGCGCCATGGCCGATTTCAACCCCACGCAATATGCCGTGCCGCTGTTCGTCGGCCTCGTGCTGGCCGAAATGCTGTGGGCCAAGCGGCGGCGGGCGTCAGCCTACGAGCCCCGCGACACTGCGGTCAGCCTCGCCTTCGGCCTGGGCAGCACGCTCGCCGGGGTGCTGTTTGGCGGATTGGTGCTGGCGGCATCCATGTGGCTCTACCAGTTCCGCCTGCTCGACATCGGCTGGCAATGGTGGGTCTGGCCGATCGCCTTCGTGCTCGACGATCTGGCCTATTACTGGTTCCACCGCACCGCGCACCGCGTGCGCTGGTTCTGGGCCAGCCACGTCAATCACCATTCCAGCCAGCATTACAACCTGTCGACCGCGCTCCGGCAGACCTGGACGGGGTTCTTCGCCGGATCGTTCCTGTTCCGCCTGCCGCTTGTGCTGATCGGCTTTCACCCGGCGATGCTGGCGATCTGCGCCGGCTTCAACCTGATCTACCAGTTCTGGATCCATACCGAGGCGATCGGGCGGATGCCGCGCTGGTTCGAGGCGGTGATGAACACGCCCAGCCATCACCGGGTCCATCACGCGACCAACCCGCGCTATCTCGACCGCAATTATGCCGGCGTCTTCATCATCTGGGATCGCTGGTTCGGCACGTTCGAGCCGGAAGTCGATGACGAGCCGATCCGCTATGGCATTGTCAGACAGCTCGGCAGCTTCAATCTCGTCTGGGCGGTGTTTCACGAATGGGTCGGCATAGCCCGCGATGTCGCCGCCGCGCCGTGGCGGCACAAGCTGTCCTACCTGTGGCGCGAACCTGGCTGGAGCCATGATGGCAGCCGCGAAACCTCCGACATGATCCGCGCCCGGTGCGCCGCGCAAAGGCAAGTTGCAGAAGGCAACCCGTCGCCCTAGCATCCCGCCAATGCGGGAGAGCGGGATGATGGACGAATTCGACGTGATCGTGATCGGCGGGGGCAGCGCCGGCAGCGCGGTGGCCGGGCGGCTGGCCGAAGATGGCCGCCGCCGGGTGTGCCTGCTCGAAGCGGGCGGGCGCAACAACGATATGCTGGTGACGACGCCCGGCTTCATGCCGTTCCTGCGCGGCAAGCACAATTACCGCTACGAAACCGCGCCGATGAAGGGGCTGGGCGGGCGCACCGGCTATCAGCCGCGCGGGCGCGGACTGGGCGGTTCCTCGGCGATCAACGCGATGCTCTATATTCGCGGCAACCCATGGGATTATGACAATTGGGCCGCGCTCGGCTGCACCGGCTGGGCCTATGACGATGTGCTGCCCTACTTCAAACGCGCCGAGCGTAACGAGCGCGGTGCGAGCGAATATCACGGCGGCAGCGGGCCGCTCTATGTGTCGGACCAGCATTGGGCCCATCCGGCGAGCCGCGAGTTCATCGATAGCGCCGCCGCATTGCAACTGCCGCGCAATACCGATTTTAACGGCCCAAAGCAGGCCGGGTTCGGCCTCTATCAGGTGACCCAGAAGGACGGCGAGCGCTGGTCCGCCGCACGCGCCTATCTCGATCCGCTGAAGAAGGCCCGCAATCTCGACATCCGCATCGGGGTGATGGTCGAACGGCTGGAAATCAGCGAAGGACGGGTCACCGGCGTCACCTATCGCGCAGGCAATCGTCGCCGCACCATCACCGCGCGCGGCGGCGTGGTGCTGAGCGGCGGGGCGTTCAACTCGCCGCAGATCCTGATGCTCTCGGGCATCGGCCCGGCCGAGCATTTGCGCGAGCACGGGGTGGCTGTCATCCTCGACAAGCCGGCGGTCGGCAGCGATCTGCAGGACCATATCGATTACGTCTCGAGCTGGGAGACCGAGAACCGCAGCTTCATCGGCACCAGTTTCGAAGGCAATATGCGGATGCTGCGCGCGATTGCCGAACACCGCCGCCGCCGTACCGGCATCATGACCAGCCCCTATGCCGAAGCAGGCGGGTTCTGGACCGTGATGCCCGACGCCCCGGCGCCCGATGTGCAATGGCATTTCATCCCGGCGATGCTGGAAGATCACGGCCGCGCCAAGATCAAGGGGCACGGCTTCTCGCTCCACGCCTGTGTCCTGCGGCCCGAAAGCCGGGGCACGGTGCGGCTGGGCAGCGCGGACATTGCCGATGCGCCGGTGATCGACCCCAACTTCCTTGATGACGAACGCGACATGGCAACCTTGCGCGCGGGGGTGCGGCTCTCGCACCGGATCGTCGATGCGCCGCCGCTGGCCGATTACCAGCCGCGCGACCGGCACCCCGTCAACCTCGACAATGATGCCGAACTTGACGCGATGATCCGCAGCCGGGCGGACACCGTCTATCACCCGGTCGGCACCTGCCGCATGGGCGCCGATGACGGCGCGGTGGTCGATCCGACGCTGAAGGCGCGCGGGGTGGATGGGCTGTGGGTGGCCGACGCATCGATCATGCCGCAGCTGGTGTCGGGCAACACCAATGCGCCGAGCATCATGATCGGCGAACGCTGCGCCGATTTCGTGAAGGCTGCGCTGGGATGATGCTCGGCCGCCGGTGGCCACCATTCCGGGAGCAAAAGTGCGCACACTTTTGCTGAAGGGTGACGGCATCATGATCGACGAACGCTGCGCTGATTTCGTGAAAACCGCGCTGGCCTAGCGAAAAAAACGGGCCGGAGATTGCGCTCCGGCCCGACAAGGCGTGTGTTCGCAGGCGGAACACAGGAAGGGCAAGGCCGGCCGGAGAGGAGACGCCGGCCCTGCCCAAGCGCAATCAATTGTAAGCCCGCTCCCCATGCTCGCCGAGATCGAGGCCTTCATATTCGGTTTCGGGATCGACCCTCAGGCCCATCACCGCCTTCAGCAGCGCGGCAATCAGCGCAGTGCCGCAGGCGGCCCAGCCGATCGCGATGGCCACCGCCAGCGCCTGGATGCCGAGCTGCGCGACCAGCGCGGTGCTGCCATCGCCCGGCCCGCCCAGCGCCGGCTGATAGACGATCGCCGTGCCCAGCGCGCCGACGATACCCGCGACCCCGTGGATGCCGAACACATCGAGCGCGTCGTCATAGCCCAGCCGGTGCTTGAGCTTGGCAACCGCGAGATAGGCGGCGATGGTCGCGACAATACCCAGCGCAATGGCGCCCAGCGGGCCGCTATTGCCGGCCGCCGGCGTCACCGCGACCAGCCCGGCGATCACCCCCGAACAGAAGCCCAGCGCGCTGGGCCGGTGTCCGGCGAGCCGCTCCAGCGCCATCCACGCCAGCGCGCCGGCGGCAGTGGCGACAAAGGTGTTGATCATCGCCAGCGCCGCGGTGCCATTCGCTTCCAGCGCCGAGCCGGCATTGAAGCCGAACCAGCCGACCCACAGCAGCCCGGTGCCGAGCATCGTCAGCGTCAGGCTGTGCGGCGGCATCGGCTCCGCCGGATAGCCGCGCCTCTTGCCGAGGAACAGCGCCAGCACCAGCGCCGATATCCCGGCATTGATATGCACCACCGTCCCGCCGGCAAAATCGAGCGCGCCCAATTCGAACAGGAGCCCGCCGGTTGCCCACACCATATGCGCGAGCGGCAGATAGACCAGCGTCAGCCACAGCACGGTAAAGGCCATTGCGGCGGAGAATTTCAGCCGCTCGACCGTCGCCCCCAGCACCAGCGCGGCGGTGATCGCGGCAAAGGTCATCTGGAAGGCGATAAACGCATACTCGCTAATCACCGCCTCGCTGAAGGTCGCTGCCGTACTGTCGGGCGTCACCCCGGCGAGGAAGAACTTGCCCCAAGCGATGAACGCATTGCCTTCCGGTCCGAAGGCCAGCGCATAGCCCCAGGCGACCCAGACGAGCATCGCCAGCGCGGCGGCGCCGCCGACCTGCGTCATGGTCGACAGCATGTTCTTGGCCCGCGTCAGCCCGCCATAGAACAATGCGAGGCCGGGCAGGATCATCAGCAGCACCAGCGCGGTCGAGATCATCATCCAGGCGTTGTTGCCCGGATCGGGCACCGCCGCCGCCGCCTCGGCCAGGGGCGCAGCGGTTGCCAGAAGGTCCTGCGCCAGTGAAATGCTGCCCTGCTCCATACGTCCCCCTGCAATTGCGGCGGAGGGAGCGATGCAAGCCGCGTGCCATTTCCCTAATCCGCGCTGCAACGCAACATAAGGGCAAGACACGCGGCCTTAGGGTGCTGAAAATTTCGGCAGCGGATTAAATGGTGGGCAGTTCCAGCCGCGCCCAGATCGGCAGATGGTCGGATGCGACCGCGGCCAGCGCCGAATGGTGGACCCCGCTGTCGGTGCAGACCCATTCGGGCGAGGCGACAATCCGGTCGAGCTTGGCCACCGGCTGGCGGCTGGGGAAGGAACGGCCGCATTCGGCCACCTGCCACCCGCCGACAAACTCGCGCATCGCGCCCTTCTGCCCCCATTGGTTGAAATCGCCCATCAGCACCGCCGGCCGCGCATCGGCATAGGCTTCGAGATGGGCCAGCAGCGCACGGATCTGGTCGCGGCGGCGCAGGCCCGACAGGTCGAGATGGGTGCCGATGATCCGCAGATGGCGCCCCTCCAGCGCCAGTTCACCGACCACAGCGCCGCGCGGCTCCAGCGTCGGCAGGTCAATCGCGGTCGCCCCGACCACCTCGATCCCCCGCCGCACCAGCAGCGCATTGCCGTGCCAGCCGAGCGAGCGCGGGCGGCGATTGACGGCGATCGCCCGCCACGGCGTGTCGTCGAGCGCCGCGCGCGGCAGCACCGAGGCGCGCTCGCCCAGCCGCATATCGACCTCCTGCAGCGCGATGATGTCGGCATCCACTTCGCGCAGGACCGCCAGGATGCGGTCGGGATCGCGCCGCCGGTCGAGGCCGACGGCCTTGTGGATGTTGTAACTGGCAAAGGTCAGCTGCATCCCCGCGCGCCGCTCGCTTCTCAGCGTTCCTTGGTCGCGCCAAAGGCGATGTCGGGATTCTTTTCCTGCTGGTAATTCACGTCCCACGCGCTCTTGGCCATGAACACCAGATCCCCGTCGCGGTCGCGCGCCAGATGGGCGCGGTTGATCGCCTCGAAGCCGCGCAGATCGGCCTCGCTCCCCTTGAGCCAGCGGGCAGTGGCGAACGGCGCCGGTTCGAGCCCCGCCTCGACCTTGTATTCCGCCGCCAGCCGCGAAACCAGCACGTCGAGCTGCAACTGGCCGACCACGCCGACGATCCATTGCCCGCCGATTTCGGGATAGAATACCTGGATCACCCCCTCTTCCGACAGATCGTCGAGCGCCTTTCTCAGCTGCTTGGTCTTGGTCGGATCGCGCAGCACCACGCGGCGCAGGATTTCGGGCGCGAAATTAGGCAGGCCGGTGAAGCGGACCTGGTTCTTTTCGCTCAGCGTGTCGCCCACGCGCAGCGTGCCGTGATTGGGAATGCCGATGATGTCGCCCGCCTCGGCGGTGTCGGCAATCTCGCGATCCTGCGCGAAGAACAGGATCGGCGAATGGACCGCGACCGGCTTGCCGAGACCCGACGGCACCAGCTTCATACCGCGTTTGAAGGTGCCCGAAACCATCCGCATGAAGGCGATCCGGTCGCGGTGCATCGGATCCATATTGGCCTGCACCTTGAACACAAATCCGGTCACTTCCGGGTTGTCGGGCGCGATCGGCCCGGCCTCGCTCGGCTGCGGGCGCGGCGGCGGGGCATAGCGGGCGAGCGCGTCGATCAGTTCGCCGACCCCGAAATTCTTCAGCGCCGAGCCGAAATAGACCGGCGTCAGATCGCCATTGCGGTAGGCCTTGAGGTCGAACGCCGGATAGCCGCCCTCCGCCAGTTCGGCCTCTTCGGCGATCTCGGCCGGCAGCTCGGCCGCTTCGCGCAGACCGAGAAATTCGCGGCTGTCGCCTTCGGGCCGGCTGACCAGGCGGGTGGCGAAATCGAGCACGCCCTGAAACGTGCCGCCCATCCCCACCGGCCAGCTCATCGGCACCACGTCGAGCGCCAGCGCATCGGCCACCTCGTCGAGCGTCTCGAACGGGCTGCGCCCCTCGCGGTCGACCTTGTTGACGAAGGTGATGATCGGCACCGAGCGCAGCCGGCACACCTCGAACAGCTTGCGCGTCTGCGGCTCGATCCCCTTGGCCGCGTCGATCACCATGATCGCCGAATCGACCGCGGTGAGCGTGCGGTAGGTATCTTCGGAAAAATCCTCGTGCCCCGGCGTGTCGAGCAGGTTGAACACCACGCCCTCGCGCTCGAAGGTCATCACGCTGGAGGTGACCGAGATCCCGCGCTGCTGCTCGATCTTCATCCAGTCGCTGCGCGCCCGCCGCGCCTGCCCCCGTGCCTTGACCTCGCCGGCGAGATGGATCGCCCCGCCCTGCAGCAGCAGCTTTTCGGTCAGCGTGGTCTTGCCCGCGTCAGGGTGCGAAATGATCGCAAAGGTACGGCGGTTGGCGGTCATGGGATCGGGTCAGGCCTCGCGCGCGATCTGGAAGCCGGCGAAGCTCTGGCTCACCGGCATCAGTTCGAGCGTGTTGATGTTCACATGCGGCGGCAGTTCGGCCACCCAGCGGACGGTTTCGGCAATGTCTTCGGCGGTCATCGGGCTGGCCCCGCCATAGAGCGCGGCGTGCGCCGCTTCATTGCCGCCGGTGCGGACCAGGGTGAATTCGGTTTCGACCATGCCCGGTTCGATGCTGGTCACCCGCACCCCGGTGCCATACAGATCCGAGCGCAGGCCGAGCGCGAACTGGCGGATGAACGCCTTGGTCCCGCCATACACATTGCTGCCGGGATACGGATAAGTCGCCGCGACCGAGGACAGCATGATGATCGCCCCGCGCCGCGCGATCAACCCCGGCAGCAGCGCGTGCGTGAGGGCCACCTGAGCGCTGATATTGGTGTCGATCATCACCTGCCACTGGGCCGGATCGCTCGCCTGCGCGGGCGCGGTGCCGAGGGCGAGGCCGGCATTGTTGACCAAAAGGTCGATCCCGGCAAACGCCTCTGGCAGCGCGGCCAGTTCGGCATCGCGGGCGGCGACATCGCGGATATCGAAAGCGAGCGGGTGGAAGCGATCGGCCCCCAACTGCTCCGCCAGTGCGGCCAATCGCTCGGCCCGGCGGCCAGTGCCGACCACGCGCCAGCCCGCTGCGACCAGCGCGCGCGCCGTCGCCGCGCCGATCCCCGCACTGGCGCCGGTGACGAGCGCAACCCTTTCGACCGGGCGCACGGCAGGCGTCATCCGCGCAGCTCCGCGCCCAGCTTCGCCGCGGCGGCGACGATGCGGTCGCTGATCGCCTTCAACTCGGCATCGGTGAAGCTCTTGTCGATCGGTTGCAGCACCACTTCAATCGCCAGCGATTTGCGTCCCTCGGGCACGCCAGCCCCACGGAAATCGTCGAAAACGCGCGCGGCGACGATGCTGGCCTTGTCCGCGCCCTTGACCGCCCTCACCATATCGCCCGCCGGCGTTTCAGCCGGAACGAGGAAAGCGAAGTCGCGCGTCACCGCCTGCAATGCCGGCGGGGCATAGGCTGCGCGGGCAAAGCTTGTCCTGAGCCCAGTCGAAGGGCCGCCTGCCGCTTTCCTGACCGGGATGGCGTCAAGGAACAGTTCGACCGCCGCCACCGGCGCGTCGATATCGAACGCCTTGAGCGTTGCCGGGTGAAGCATCCCGAACCGCGCCAGCACGGTCTTGGGCCCCAGCCGCAGCGTGGCCGACTGGCCGGGGTGGAACTGCGGCCCGGCCTCTTGCATCACTTGCAGATTCTCGACCGGCGCCCCGGCGGCGGCGAGCAGCGCCAGCGCCTCCGCCTTGGCGTCATAGGCGTCAAAGCTTTGCGCCTTGCCGGACGCCCACCCGCGCGGTGTCTTTTCCCCTGCCAGCACCAGGCCGAGCGTCAGCCGCTCGTCGCTCGCCCCGTCGGGCGCGCGCAAATAGCGCCGGCCCAGTTCGAACAGCCGCAAACCCGCCGCCCCGCGATCAAGATTACGCCTCGCCGCCATCAGCAGCCCCGGCAACAGCGAGGGGCGCATTATCTTCATGTCCTCGCTGATCGGATTGGCGAGGGTCCATGCCTGGGCGAGCGCTCCTGCTTCGACAGGCTCGGCGTGAGCGCTGGCGGGGTCACCCATTGCCCCGTCGGTCTGAGCGGTGGCGTTTTCCCCCATCGTCCGCCCATCCTTAGCTTGTCGAAGGATGAAATGCGCCGCCTCTGCTTGCGGAAGGAAGCTCCACGTCACCGCCTCGTGCGCGCCGCGCGCGGCGGCCGCGCGGCGGACGCGCCGTTCGAGCTTCTGCGCCGCCGTCGCGGTCGGCCGGGCAACACCAGCCGGGCGCGGCAGCGGCACGCTCTCGATCCGGTCTAGCCCGTGAATGCGGACCACCTCCTCGACGATATCGGGCGCGCCATCCACATCCGGCCGCCAGCCGGGCACGGTGACGTTCCAGTTGCGATCAACCGTGAAGCCCAGTGCCTCCAGCGTGCGCCGCTGTTCGTCTTCGGCAATCACCACCCCGCCCAGCGTGGCCGCCAGCGTGGGATCGTAGGCGACGACCTTTTTCGCCACCGGCGGGGCGCCCGCACGGACAATCTCGCTTGCCTCGCCGCCGCAGATTCGCAGCACCAGATCGGTCAGAATATCCAGCCCGGGATCGAGGAATTGGGGATCGACCCCGCGTTCGAACCGGCTGCGCGCATCGGAAGTGAGGCCGAGCTTGCGTCCGGTAGCCGCGATATGTTCGGGGTCGAAAAAGGCGACTTCCAGCAGCACGTCGCGCGTCGTCTCGGTACAGCCCGAATGTTCGCCGCCCATGATCCCGGCAATGTCGTGGACGCCCGCATCATCGGCGATCACCGTCATCGTGGGGTCGAGCGTGTATTCCTTGCCGTTCAAGGCGGTTACGCTCTCGCCATCACGCGCCTTGCGGGCAACCACCGCGCCCGACAACCTGGCCAGATCGTAAGCGTGCGCCGGGCGGCCGAAAGCGAGCATCACATAATTGGTGATGTCGACCAGCGCCGAGATCGGCCGCTGGCCCGCCGCAATCAGCCGGGACTGCATCCAGTCGGGCGAGGCACCGTTGCTGACCCCGCGAATGACCCGGCCGTAGAACGCCGGGCAGCCGGCGGGATCGTCGGTGCGGATCTCAACCGGGCAGGGGAAGCTGCCCGCCTGATGTTCGGCGCGGTGCGGCTTGAACGTGCCGATCCCCGCCGCGGCGAGATCGCGCGCGATCCCTTCGACGCCCATGCAATCGGGGCGGTTGGGGGTGATCGCGATGTCGATCACCGGGTCGGCGCCGCGATATTCGGCAAAGGGCGTGCCCACCGGCGCATCTTCGGGGAGTTCGATGATCCCGTCATGATCATCGCCCAGTTCCAGCTCGCGCGTCGAACACATCATGCCGTTCGATTCCGCGCCGCGGATGGCGGATTTCTTCAGCACCATGCCATTGGCTGGAACAACCGCGCCGGGCAGGCCGAGCACGCCGACGAGGCCCGCCCGCGCATTGGGCGCGCCGCAGACCACCTGTAGTGGGTCGCCCTCACCCGTATCGACGGTCAGCACCTGCAGCTTGTCAGCATCGGGGTGCCGCGCGGCGGTGAGCACGCGGGCGATGCGAAAACCGGCCAGCTTTTCGGCCGGGTCTTCCACCCCTTCGACCTCGAGCCCGATGGCGTTCAATGTGCGGGCAATCTCCTCCACCGAGGCATCGGTATCGAGGAAATGCTTGAGCCAGGACAGCGCGACCTTCATGCGGCCACCCCTACGCCAGCCGACAGCGTCGGCACGTCGAGCGCGGCAAAGCCGTAATGCGCCAGCCAGCGCACATCGCCGTCGAAGAAGGCGCGCAAATCGTCCATCCCGTATTTGAGCATCGCCAGCCGATCGACCCCGGTGCCGAAAGCGAAGCCCTGCCACTCATCGGGATCGAGACCGGCCGCGGCGATCACCCGGCGGTTGACCATCCCGCTGCCGAGCACTTCCATCCAGCCTTCGCTGCCGCCGATGACCCGCTTGCCATTGACCAGGCTGTACCCGACATCGACCTCGACCGAAGGCTCGGTGAAGGGGAAGTACGAAGGACGCAAGCGCAGCGTCACATCGTCGCGCTCGAAAAAGGCGCGCAGGAAAGTTTCCAGCGTCCATTTGAGGTGGCCAAGGTGAATGCCCTTGTCGATCACCAACCCTTCGATCTGGTGGAACATCGGCGTATGCGTCGCGTCGCTGTCGCTGCGATAGACGCGGCCCGGCGCAATGATCCGCAAGGGCGCGCCCTGCTCCTGCATCGCGCGGATCTGCACCGGGGAGGTGTGCGTGCGCAGCAGCATCTCCTCCCCTGCGGCGTTCCGATCCGGGAAGTAGAACGTATCGTGCATCGCCCGTGCCGGGTGGCTTTCGGGCATGTTGAGCGCGGTGAAATTGTGCCAGCCATCCTCGATCTCCGGGCCGGTGGCGACGGCAAAGCCCATGTCGGCGAAGATCTCGGCGAGTTCGTCCATCACCTGGCTGACCGGGTGGATCGTGCCGCGCGGGGCCTCGGGCGCAGGCAGCGTCAGGTCGATCGTCTCGGCGGCAAGGCGGGCGGACAGTTCGGCCGCTTCGAGCGCGTCCTTCTTGGCGGCGATCGCATCGGACAGTTCGGCCCGCAGCGCCTGGATGCGCGGGGCGGCCGCGGCGCGCGCCTCGGGGTCCATCGTGCCCAGCGTTTTCAGCGCCTGGCTGATCCAGCCCTGCTTGCCCAGCGCGTCGATCCGCACCGCCTCGACCTCGCTCACATCGCCTGCCGCATCCAGCCGGGCGAGCGCCGCTGCCAGCCTGTTCTCGTCACTCTCGCTCATCACGCCAATCCGATAGAAAGCCCAAAGAAAAAGCGCCACCCCCACTGGCGGGAGCGGCGCTTTTCACCGGCCGCGAGGGGCCGTTATCGTGTCAGGCGGGCAGCGCCTGCTTCGCCTGCGCGATGATGGCGGTAAAGGCGCCGCCTTCGTTCATCGCGAGGTCGGCCATCACCTTACGGTCGAGCTCGATCCCGGCAAGCTTGGCGCCGTGCATGAACTGCGAATAGGTGAGCCCTTCGGCGCGGACCGCGGCGTTGATCCGCTGGATCCACAGCGCGCGGAACGACCGCTTCTTCACCTTGCGGTCGCGATAGGCGTATTGCCCGGCCTTCTCGACCGCCTGGCGGGCGATGCGGATGGTGTTCTTGCGGCGACCGCGATAGCCCTTGGCCTGGTCGAGGATCCGCTTGTGCTTCTGGCGCGTGGTGACGCCGCGTTTGATACGGGACATGCTGAAATACTCCTAAATCGGAAACGCGCTCAGTCGAGCCCGTAGGGGGCCCAACGCTTGACCGCCGGCGTGTCGTGTTCGGACAGGACGGAGGTGCCGCGGTTCTGGCGGATGTATTTCGCATTGTGGCTGATCAGCCGGTGGCGCTTGCCAGCGACGCCGTGCTTGACCTTGCCGGTGGCGGTGAACTTGAAGCGTTTCTTCACACCGCTCTTGGTCTTCATCTTGGGCATTTCGGTCTCCTTCACAAGAGACACGCTCGCGCCGGCCCTGGCAGCCCTGTCAGCCAGGCAGGCGGGACAATTGCGTGTCAATGAAGCGCGCGCCTTTAGCGTGCCTGCGCAATAATGCAAGCGTCAGCTGGCGACAGGGAAGCTCGGTTCGGCAATGCCCATCGCGTCCAGCACCGCCTCCAGCCGTGCCGGATCGCCCAGCGCCAGCACCGTCCCGTCGCTGCCGGCATGGAGCGGTTCGCCCGCCCAGTCGCACATCAACCCGCCCGCGCCCTCGACCACCGGCACGAGCGCGGCGAAATCATGGAGCTTCAGCCCCGCTTCGCACACGACATCGAGGTGCCCGGCGGCCAGCAGCCCGTAATTGTAGCAATCGCCCCCATAGACGATCTTGCGCGCCGCCACCGCCTGCGCCAGCGCCATGAAGTGATCCGCCTCGCCCGCGCTGAACAGGTGCGGGCTGGTGGTGGCAAGCACCGCATCGCCAAGCTCGCGGCACGGCCGGCTGCGGACCGCCGCGCCGTTGAGCGTCGTCGCCTTGCCCGCCGCGCCCAGCCAGCGTTCGCCCAGCACCGGCTGGTCGATCACGCCGAGCACCGGCCAGCCTTCCTGCAGCAGCGCGATCAACGTGCCGAAGATCGGCCGCCCGGCGATGAAGCTGGTGGTGCCGTCAATCGGATCGAGCACCCATTGCCGCGCCGCACCTTCGCGCACCGTGCCATATTCCTCGCCGATGATGCCGTCATCCGGCGCTTCGGCCTCGAGGATGGCGCGCATCGCCGCCTCGGCCGCGCGGTCGGCTTCGGTGACGAAGGACTGATCCGCCTTGCGCTCCTCCGCCCATGCCCCGCGATAGAGCGGCACGATCGCCGCCCGCGCCGCATCGGTGAGGCGGTTGGCCAGCGCGATGTCGGAAGAACGGGCCATGCGGGGACTACCTTTCGCCGTGCTGCTGTGCCGACACCCTTCGACAGGCTCAGGGGTGAGCGGGGTTCAGCTCAGAATCTCCGTCGCTCATCCTGAGCTTGTCGAAGGATCGTCATGAGCCGCGCCTGGGATCAATCGAACAGGCTCGACACGCTGCTCTCGTCAGCAATCCGGCGCATTGCCTCGCCGATCAGCGGGGCGACCGTGAGGGTGCGGATGCGCTCGGAATCCTGCGCTGCGTCGACCGCGCGGATGGTGTCGGTGATGACCAGTTCCTTGAGCGCGGAATTGTCCACCCGCGCCACCGCCCCGCCTGACAGCACGCCGTGCGTAATATAGGCGGCAACCGACTTTGCCCCGCCATCGAGCAGCGCCTGCGCCGCATTGCACAGCGTCCCGCCCGAATCGACGATATCGTCGATCAGGATGCAGTGCCGGCCCGACACGTCGCCGATAATGTTCATCACCTCGGACTCGCCCGGCCGGTCGCGGCGCTTGTCGACGATCGCGAGCGGCGCATTGTCGAGCCGCTTGGCGAGCGCCCGGGCGCGGACCACGCCGCCGACATCGGGCGACACCACCATCAGCGCCTGATCGCCATAGCGCGCCTGGATATCGGCAGCCATGACCGGCGCGGCGAACAGATTGTCGGTCGGAATGTCGAAGAAGCCCTGGATCTGCCCGGCATGGAGGTCCACCGCCAGCACCCGGTCAGCGCCCGCTTCGGTAATCAGATTGGCCACCAGCTTGGCCGAAATCGGCGTGCGCGGGCCGGGTTTGCGATCCTGGCGGGCATAACCGAAATAGGGGATCACCGCGGTAATCCGCCGCGCCGAGGCGCGCCGCAGCGCGTCGATCCCGATCAGCAATTCCATCAGATTGTCGTTCGCCGGGTACGAGGTCGACTGAACCAGAAAGACATCCTCGCCGCGGACATTTTCGTGGATTTCGACGAAGATCTCCTCGTCCGCGAAGCGGCGCACACTGGCATCGGTCAGCGGCAGTTCGAGATAGCCGGCAATCGCCCGGGCCAGCGGAAGGTTCGAATTGCCGGACATGATCTTCATCGCAGCGCTGGTCCTCGTGGCAGGATTCGGGGTGCGCGCGCGATAGCGCAGGAGGGCGGGATTGCAATGGGCGGGGGTGGTTCCGAAGCGGGGCCCCGGATCAAGTCCGGGGCGACGAGGTTCATTATTCTGTCACCCCGGGCTTGACCCGGGGTCCAGCTACGTTTTCACCCGCACGATGGAGTGCGCAAAAACCGGCTGGGTGTATTTCATGGCCAACCGCTATCGCGGGACGCTCTATGTCGGGGTCACATCCGACCTCGCCGCGCGCGTCGACCAACACCGGCGGGGTGAGGGCTCGGCGTTTTGCGCGCAGCACGGCCTGACGCGGCTCGTCTGGGCAGACCAGGCAGGCTCGATGATCGAAGCGATCGCGCATGAGAAACGGCTGAAGCGCTGGCGCCGCCCGTGGAAGATAGCGCTGATCGAACGCGCCAATCCCGGTTGGGACGATCTGTGGGAGCGCATTGTGTAGCGCCGCCCGAACAGCGGGGCCCCGGATCAAGTCCGGGGCGACTAGATTAACTATTCGCTCACCCCGGGCTGAACCGAGGTCCAGCTGGCCACCGCACTCAACCCCCTGTCCTACACCCACGCATCTGTGGCTTATGCGCACCCATGCACGCGCCTCCCGCCCACACACAGCGCCGCCGGCCCGGCTGGTTCACCCCGGTGCCCGTCCGCGCGCGCAGCGACGGGTGGAGCGTGGCGCGCCAGTGCCGGTTTCTCGCCGCGCTCTACTGGACCGGCTCGGTGCGCGCGGCGGCGGCGGCGGTGGGGATGAGCCGGGCGAGCGCCTATCGGTTGCGCGGGCGCGCGGATGCGGCCGGGTTTGCCGCCGCGTGGGACCGGGTGCTGACCCCGCCCGGCAGCGGCCGGCTGGCGGGGCCAAGGTTCGATTATCGGAAGGTGACACAGGCCGCGCTGGCCAAGCGCGCCGGCAGCGGGTTGGTCCGGCCCGTGCTCTATCGCGGCACGCTCGTCGCGATCAGCCGAAAACCTGACAATTCCGCGCTTCTGCGGCTGCTCAGCCGCTCAGGCGCGATCCAGCGACGGGTGCTCGCCCGCGTCGCCCGACCGCGCCCGCAAAGTTTCGCAAAACCCCCGGGTCATTGTCATCCGGAGCGGCCCGCGCGGCCCGCCGCCAAGCCCCGATCACCTGATGCGGTGCTCGCCCTTGATCCACCGCGAACCCCTGTCAGGCGTGCGGAGGACCGCGGCGTAACAGGGGGCGACGGTCGTTGTCCGCGATCAGCCGATGCGGTGCTCGCCCTTGATCCACCGCGAACCCCTGTCAGGCGTGCGGAGGACCGCCGCGTAACAGGGGGCGACGGTCGTTGTCCGCGATCAGCCGATGCGGTGCTCGCCCTTGATCCACCGCACGGTGCCGCTGGAGGCGCGCATCACCACGCTTTCGGTGGTCATCGTTCCGCCGCGCAGGCGCTTCACCCCGTCGAGCAGGCTGCCGCTGGTGACCCCGGTCGCGGCAAAGATGCAGTCGCCCTTGGCGAGGTCTTCGAGCTTGTAGATGCGGTCGAAATCCTCGATCCCCCACTTGCGGGCGCGGGCGCGTTCGTCCTCGTTGCGGAACACCAGCCGGCCGTTGAACTGCCCGCCGACACAACGCAGGGCGGCCGCCGCCAGCACCCCTTCGGGGGCGCCGCCCTGGCCCATATACATGTCGATCGTGGTATCGGGATTGGTCACCGCGATCACCCCGGCGACATCGCCATCGGGGATCAGCTGGATGCCGCAGCCAAGGCCGCGCAATTCGGCGATGATCTCGGCATGGCGCGGCCGGTCGAGCACGCAGACAATGATCTCCGACGGTTTGACGCCCTTGGCCTCGGCCAGCGCATTGACATTTTCGGTCACCGAATTGTTCAGGCTGACGATCCCTTCGGGATAGCCGGGGCCGATCGCCAGCTTGTCCATATAAGTATCGGGCGCGTTGAGCAGGCAGCCCTGTTCGGCTGCGGCGAGCACGGCCAGCGCATTGGGGCCGGCCTTGGCGGTGATGGTGGTTCCTTCCAGCGGATCGAGCGCGATATCGATCCTGGGGCCGGTGCCGGGCGCGCCGCCGACCTTTTCGCCGATATACAGCATCGGTGCCTCGTCGCGCTCGCCTTCGCCGATCACCACCGTGCCGTCGATTTCGAGCGTGTCGAACGCCTTGCGCATCGCCTCCACCGCGGCGGCGTCGGCAGCTTTCTCGTCGCCCCGACCGATCAGCGACGAGGCGGCGATGGCGGCGGCTTCGGTCACGCGGACCATCTCCAGCACCAGCACGCGGTCGAGCACGCTGGAGCGCTTGGTGGCAATGTCGTTCATGGCGGATTAAGTCCCCGTGGCAAGGTTCGCGCCGCACCTAGAGAGGGAGTTGCCGGTTGTCGAGACGGGCTGGAATGATGCTGGCGCTCGTCGCTCTGTTCGCCGCTGCCGGGGCCCCGCAATTCGCGCGGGCGCAGGCCGGCTATGGCCCCGCCCAGCCGCAGGCGCGCCCGCAGCCGACCTGCGCCCGCCCGCCCGATGCCGAGCCGAACGAAATCATCGTCTGCGCGCCGTGGGACGACCCGAACCAGCACCGCATCGCCAGCCCCGAAGACGCGCAGAACCGCTATGCGCGCGAAACGATGAACCGGGGCAACCCGCCGCCGCCCGATGTCGCCGGTGAGTATATTTTCCACGGGCCGGCAACCGTCAGCGGCATCTGCGTGCCGGGCGTCACCAACTGCCCGCCGCCGCCGGCCTATATGGTGGATTTCTCGCAATTGCCCGACACGCCGCCGGGTTCGGACGCCGACCGGGTCGGGCGCGGTCTGACGCCGACCGGCAATGAGGGGCCAGCGCCGGTTGCTACGCCGACGCCGCCGCCCCCGCCTCCGCCGTCGCCAGCACCGGAGGGCTGATCAGGCGCCGAGGATCGGCAGAACCAGCGGCGGTTCGGCCAGGCTGGGCGAGCCGTCGAGCAGCGCCAGCGCCTCGTCCACGCAGCGTTGCGGGCCGTCATGGGTGACCATCGCCACCAGCACCGGGCCGCCATTGCCGGGATGGCCCTTCTGGATCAGGCTGGCGATGGAAACACCCGCATCGCGCATCGCGGCGGCGATCTCGGCCAGCACGCCGGGCCGGTCGGCGACCATGAAGCGCAGATAGGCCTGCTGGCGGCGCGCTCCCGGATCGGCGGCTGGGATGGGGGCAAGCTCGGCGACCGGCACCGAAAAGGCCGGACCCGCCTCGCCGCGGGCGATATCGATCAGGTCGGCGACCACGGCGCTGGCCGTGGGGCCGTCGCCCGCGCCGGCGCCCTGAAACAGCAGCCGGCCGGAGAAATTGCCTTCGGCCACCACCGCATTGGTCGGCCCGTCGACATGGGCCAGCGGGTGGTTGCGCGGGACAAGGCAGGGGCGGACCTGCTGGAGCAGCGCGGTGGTGCCATCGGCCTCGGCGGCGACGTCGGCCCGGCCGATCAGGCGGATGACATAACCCAGCGCCTCGGCCTGGGCGATGTCGGCGGCGCGGATCTGGCGGATGCCCTGCGCATCGAGCGCGGCCAAGTCGAGCCGGGCGCCGAAGCCGATCGCGGCAAGGATCGCCAGCTTGTGCCCGGCATCGACCCCGTCAATGTCGAAGGACGGGTCGGCCTCGGCATAGCCGAGCGCCTGCGCCTCGGCCAGCGTGGCGGCGAATTCGGCGCCGCTATCCTCCATCGTCGAGAGGATGTAATTGCAGGTGCCGTTGAGGATGCCGTAAATCCGCGACAGCGCATTGGCCGCGGCCCCTTCGCGCAAGGCTTTGACCACCGGAATGCCGCCCGCCACCGCGGCCTCGAATTTGAGCGGAACGCCGGCCGCTTCGGCGGCCTCGGCCAGTTCCAGCCCGTGATGCGCGATCATCGCCTTGTTGGCAGTGACCAGCCCCTTGCCCGCCGCGATCGTCCGGCGGGCGAGCGCTAGTGCCGGCCCGTCCGCTCCGCCGACCAGCTCGACCACCACATCGACATCGGTGCGCTCGGCCATTCCGGCCATGTCGTCTTCCCAGGCGAAGCGGCTGACATCGACCTCGCGCTGCTTGGCCCGGTCGCGCGCGCTGACCGCGACGATGGTGATCGGCCGCCCGGCACGCGCCGCGACCAGCGCGGCGTTCTCGTCGAGCAGACGGACCACGCCCGCGCCGACAGTGCCGATCCCGGCGAGCGCGATCCTGAGCGGCCTGGTCATGCGGCGGGCAATTTTCGGACGATGATCATGCCCCGCCCCCTAGCGCGGCATGGCACCGAGCGGGAGGGAGTTTGTCTTGCCCGCGCTAAATCCGGCTCCCGTCCGGGCTCAGCGCACCGGCAGCGTCCGCTCGCACGGCCCGAGCTGGTCGATCACCAGCGCAAAATCGCGCTCGGCCAGCCCGCGCGCCGCGGCATCGCCGGCCAGGTTGGCCGCTGCGGGAAGACGAGGCGGCAGGCTGCAGGCGAGGCGATACCAGCCCAGCGTGCCGCGCGCCGGGGCGGCCGCTGCCTGATCGACGATCTCGCCCCACGACACGCCCCAGCTGGGTGCCATGCCCGGCCGGCGCAGCACGGTGAGCGAGGCCGGCGCGCCCGCTTCGGTGGTGAGGAAGATCTGGCTTTCCGATTCGCCCGCCAGATTGCCGGGTACAGCCAGCGCATCCCGCACCCCGGTCACGCGGCGCGGCGCATCATGCGCGGCGAGCTCCGCCAGGATCGGGCGCAGCGCAGCTTCGAGTGCGGGGCTCCAATCGAGCTGCGCCGCCGGTGCGACCAGCTGCAATTCGCCCGGCCGGCCCGGCACGGTGCGGGCAAACAGCAGGACCTGCCGCTTGCGCAGCTTGGGTACTTTACCCCGCGCATCGAGCGGCACATCGACCAGATAGCGCAGCCCTTCACCGAGCGGCGTCGTGCCCGCGATCAGCGCCCCGGTGCGCGCCTCTACCAGCAGCCGCGCATGGCCGGGCGCGAGCGTGGCCGCGCGCTCGGCGGGGATGGTGGTCTGCCGGCGAATCTCTGCCCGCACGACCAGCGGCGCACCATCGGCCAGGGTTGCCAGATCGGCGTAGGTCGGCAGCGGGGCGGCGGGTTGCCCGCCCGCTGCGCCACTCTGTGCCCCGAGTGGCGGCGCGAACAGCAGCGTCAGCGCGAAAACCGATAAAACCTTGAGCCGCGTCATATTCTTTCCTTCGCACCGACCGGCGGGACAGCAAACCGGCTGCCAACCACACTTACGCTTTACGAAAGCCCCCGCCGTGAATCACCCCTTAACCGATAAAGCGTTTGCGCGGCCTGCCCCTTTGTGGCTAAGGGTCCGCCCATCGGGGATAGCAAAACATAACAACCCCGTATGGCCCGCGCCGGGTCTGATGGATGCGGGCGGCCAATGGAACGGTTGCCGTATTCCGGCTTCGGCAGGGTGGACAAGCAGGTTATCCGGTGCGCTTTTGCGGGCGCAGCGGGATTTGCCGGGTTCCGACCCGGCCAGTGATGACGGAGTGATGGGACTGAATGGCCTACGCTGACCAACAAATGAGCGGCAGTCGCATTGTCGCGATCATTATCGTAGCTCTCATTCATATCGCCCTTGGTTATGCGCTCGTCACCGGGCTCGCCTACAAGGCGGCGCAGCAGGTGCTTGAACGGGTGACCACGGTCGATATCGAAGAGCCGCCGCCGCCCGAAGAAGAGCCGCCGCCACCCGAACCGGTGCCGGAAACCGCTCCGCCGCCGCCGGTTGCGCCGCCGCCGCCGATCAATATCGCGCCGGCTCCGCCGCAGATCCGCACGCAGACGGAAATCCCGCCGCCGGCTCCGCCTGCGCGGATCATTCCGCCGTCGGCGCCGGTCGGCCCGCCGCCTCCGCCCGCGCCTCCGCCGCCGCCGCCTCCGCCGCCGCCACCTGCGGCGCCGGCCAAGGCCGTGTCACCGCGCGGAGCGCCGGGCTCGTGGATCACGCCGGACGATTACCGCTCGCAGTGGGTCAGCGCCGAATATACCGGCACAGTCTCATTCACGCTGGAAGTGGGTGCCGATGGCCGCGTCACCGGTTGCTCGATCACGGGCGGCTCCGCGCCGCAGCCGCTCAAGGATGCCTCGTGCAGTTTGCTGCAGCGCAGGGCCCGGTTCAATCCGGCCGAGGCCGTCGGCGGCACTAAGATCGCCTCGACCTATCGCGGAACGGTTCGCTGGCAATTGCCTGAATAAACGCCTGGCCGGGGCGCTGCTCCGGCCGCCAAGAGCTTAAATTTCGAAAGAGGATATTCGCAATGATCATCGAAACCCTTGCAGTGGCGGCTGGCGAAGCGGCCCCGCAGAATCAGTTCGGCTTCATGGAAGCGATGGAACAGGGCGGTGTGATCGCCTGGACCATTTTCGGCGTCCTGGTCATCATGTCGGTCGGCTCGTTCTACATCCTGATCACCAAGTGGCTGGAACAGCAGAAGATTCTCAACCAATACAAGGACGTTCGGTCGAACTTTTGGCGGGCCAACTCGCTGCGCGACGGCGCCGCCAAGCTCGAGAAGAACAGCGCCTGGCGCCAGCTGGTCGATGACGGCCTCGCCGCCGAAGCTTCGCACGACAAGATGCCCAACAGCCTCGAAGCGCATGACTGGCTGCACGGCTCGCTCGCCCGTTCGGAAGCGGCGATCAATTCGAAGCTGTCGGGCGGCCTCTCGTTCCTCGCCACCGTGGGCGCTACCGCGCCGTTCGTCGGGCTGCTCGGGACGGTTATCGGGATCTACCGCGCGCTGATCAACATCGGTCTTGCCGGTTCGGCCTCGATCGACAAGGTCGCCGGCCCCGTCGGTGAAGCGCTGATCATGACCGCCATCGGTCTGCTTGTCGCGGTTCCCGCCGTGCTCGCCTATAACTGGCTGCAGGCGCGCAACAAGAAGATCGCCGAGCTGCTGTCGGGCTTCTCGACTGACCTGCTGGCGAACATCACCTCGAAGGGTGCCGTTCGTCCGCAGGTGATGACGGCGACGTCGACCCAGCAGGCTGGCAAGGTCGCCGCCACGGCAGCACCCGCCGCCCGTCCGGGCACCGCAGGCACGACCGCGACTGGCACGACGGCTGCCCCGGTCGCCGGAACGACCACTAGCACCACTACGACGACGCCGAAGCGTCCGTAACAGCGCCATGGTGCCGGGCGGGCCTAGGAGCTCTGCCCGGCACACGCTGCCCGACACGTGATTTATGGATAGGATGTAAACAATGGCGATTTCGACAGGAGGCGGCGGCGCTGATACGCCGATGTCGGAGATCAACACGACCCCGCTGGTCGACGTGATGCTCGTGCTGCTGATCATCTTCCTCATCGCCGTCCCGGTCGCCATCCAGACGATCGAGAAGCTGCGTATTCCGATCATCGAATCGACCGAATCCAAGGATAAGGTCGAAAACCTGCTGCTGACGGTCTCGACCACGGACAGCGCCGGCCGCAGCGCCGGTGAACCGGGCTTCGAAGGCGCGGCACGCGAGGGCGAATGCCGGGTGTATTTCAACAACACCACGCCCGTCACCTCGCAGGAACTGTATGATCAGGCGTTCGAGCGGCTCGACGCGATCGTGCAGCGCGCCGGCGGGCCCGAGCAAATCATGAAGGATCCCGACAAGATCCCGCAGGTCCATATCCGCGGCGACGTGAACGCGCCGTGGCGCTGTGTTGCCGGTACCATCTACAACGTCCAGGCGGCGGGCTACCCGACTGTCGGGTTCATTTCGAACCCGGTCGATCCCAACGGCTGATCCGCGCCAGCGCGAATTTTTGAGGAGTAACGCATCATGGCAATGTCAGGCGGCAAGGACGATGGCAGCCCGATGATGGAAATGAACACGACGCCGCTTATCGACGTCATGCTCGTTCTGCTCATCATGTTCATCATTACCATCCCGGTGGCGACCCATGCGGTGAACATCGACCTGCCGGCACCTAACAACAATCCCGACACACCTGATGTGGAGCCGGACAAGAACAAGATCGTGCTCACGCAGGCTGATCAGATCTTGTGGAACGGCACGCCCATCTCGGATGGCGAGTTAGTCAACAATCTCAATATCTCGAAGAACATGGCGGTCGAGCCCGAGTTGCAGTTCGAGCCCGAGGCACAGGCGAGCTACGATCTGTCGGCCCGGGTGCTCAACATCATCAAGGGTTCGGGCGTGACGCGCTTCGGCTTCGTCGGCAACGAACAATACCGGACATTCGGCACCGCACAGTAAGCGGGCTTCAGCCGATAGTTGATCAGGGGGCGGAGTGATCCGCCCCCTTTTTCATGCGCGTCCCTCAATCGAGCGGATCAGCCACGTCTACCCGCATCGCCGCGCCCGCCAGCGTGTCAGCCTCAAGCAGCAGCAACTCGTCGTCCACCGCGCCTTCGGGCGTGCGTTCGCGGCCAATCAGCGTCATCACCGGCACCGCCAGCGGGCTGACCCGGTCGAGCACGACATGATGCAATTGCTCCTCCGCCTGATCGAGCAGCGCGCCCAACCGGCCGATATCAGTCATCCTCTCGCGCGCATCGGCCCACGCCGCCTGCAGCAGCAGATGATCGGGTTCATATTTGCGCAGCACGTCATAAATCAGGTCGGTCGAGAAGGTGACCTGCTTGCCCGTCTTGCGCTTGCCCGGATGCTGGCGTTCGACCAGTCCGCCAATCACTGCCACTTCACGAAACGCGCGGCGCAGAAGGTGCGAGTTCTGCACCCATTCGACGAATTCATCGGTCAGGATGTCGGGCGACAGCAGCGGTGCCGGATCGTCCACCGGCTTCAGGCTCCACACCGCGAGGCAGTAATCGTTGGCGTTGAACCCCAGCGGCAGAAGCCCGCGATCCTGCATCCGCTTGGTGATCAGCATCCCCAGGCTCTGGTTCGCATTCCAGCCGATGAAGGTGTAATAGACCTGATAATGCTTGCGCCCGTGCGGGAAGCTTTCGACCAGCAGCGTGCCCGGCCCGGGAAATTCGGAGCGCCAGTCCTGCACCTCCAGCCATTCGCGGACATCGTCGGGGAAGCGCGCCCAGCCCGCGCGGTCGACCAGCAACGCACGCACGCGGTCGGCCAGATGCGTCGTCAGCGGCAACCGCTGTCCGCCATAGGACGGGATCATCGCTGACCCTTTCGCTGCGCGGACGCGGATTTCGGTATCCTTGATCTGCTCCACCTCGAGGCTCATCCCGGCAAAGGCGAAGGTATCGCCCGCCGACAAGGTCGCGCCGAACCGTTCCTCGACCTTGCCCAGCGAGCGGCCGTTACGGAAGCGGACCTCCATCATCTCGCTGTCGACGATGATCCCGGCATTGAGCCGGTGGCGCGCCGCCTGCTCGGGGTGCGCAAGCCGCCAGTGCGGGTCGCCTTCCGCCGCGCCGTCCCGCACGATCCGGCGGAACCGGTCATAGGCTTTGAGCGCGTAACCGCCGGTGGCGACGAATTCGAGCACCCGCTGCCACAGCGCCTCGTCAACCTGGGCATAGGACCAGGTCGAGCGCACTTCGGCCAGCAGCGCCTGTTCGCCGAATGGCGCGGCGCAGGCGCAGGCCATGACGTGCTGGGCCAGCACGTCGAGCCCGCCGGCGCGGAAGTCCTCGCCATCGCGCTGCCCCTCGTCCACCGCGTCGCGCGCGGCCATAGCCTCGAGGAATTCGAACCGGTTGCCCGGCACCAGCAGCGCCCGGCTCGCCTGATCGAGCCGGTGATTGGCCCGGCCGATCCGCTGCAGCAGCCGGCTCGACCCCTTGGGCGCGCCCATCTGCACGACGAGGTCGATATCGCCCCAGTCGACCCCGAGGTCGAGGCTGGCTGTCGCCACCAGCGCGCGCAGCTCGCCCCGCGCCATCGCCCCTTCGACCTTGCGCCGCGCCTCGACCGAGAGCGAGCCGTGATGAACGCCGATCGGCAGCTTGTCCTCGTTCACGTCCCACAGGTTCTGGAAGATATATTCGGCGAGAAAGCGGGTATTGGTGAAGACCAGCACCGTCCGGTTGCGGCGAATCTCCTCGTATAGCTGCGGGATCGACCAGGTCGCCGCATGACCGCCCCAAGGAACGCGGCTCTCGTCGGGCAGCAGGATTTCGACCTCGGCGGGCGCGCCCTCTTCTCCTTCCACCAGCGCCACGCTGTCGATCTCGCCCCATGGCGCCAGCCAAGCGCGAAACGCCTCGGGATCGGCCACCGTCGCCGACAGCGCGACGCGCTGCATCGCCGACGCAATCGCCTGTAGGCGGCTGAGGCACAGCGCCAGCAGATCGCCCCGCTTGCCTGTGGCGAAAGCGTGGATTTCGTCGATCACCACCCGTTTGAGCCCGGCAAACAACGTGAAGCTGTCGGGATAGGACAGCAGCAGCGAGAGGCTTTCGGGCGTCGTCAGCAGGATATGCGGCGGCTTGTCACGCTGGCGCCGTTTGCGGTCGGACGGGGTATCGCCGCTGCGCGTCTCGATGCGGATGTCAAGGCCCATCTCGTCCGCCGGGGCGATGAGATTGCGCTGCACATCATGCGCCAGCGCCTTCAGCGGCGATACGTAGAGCGTGTGGATGCCCTCAGGCGCAGGCGCGCCGGCCAGCCGCGACGGGGCGAAATCGGCCAGCGTCGGCAGGAACCCCGCCAGCGTCTTGCCGGCGCCGGTATCGGCCACCAGCAGCGCGTGCTGCCCGCGCGCGGCAACTGCCAGCATCTCGGCCTGATGGCGCCGCACACGCCAGCCGCGCGCATCGAACCATCCGGCAATCTCGGGGGGCAGCGCGGTGTCGGTCACGCGTTAACAGCGAAGCAGGGGGGCGGGCGTTCCCCCGCTCAGTGCCCGACGCTTTCGCCGCGTTCGATGCCGCTCGCGGCAAGCTGCGCATCCACCTCGGCGACAAGGCGCGCAAGGCCCGCTTCGCTGTCGCTTTCGGCCCGGGCGACGAGCACGTCCTGCGTGTTCGACGCGCGCAGCAGCCACCAGCCGTCTGCCGTCGACACACGCACGCCATCCGTCGCATCGACATTCGCGCCGGCGTCGGCCAGCCGCGCGCGCACTTCCTCGACCGCAGGGAACTTGCGGCTCTCGTCCACCTGGAAGCGCAGTTCCGGCGTGTTGATCATCGCCGGCATGGCGCCGCGCAGTTCGGTCACGCTGCGGCCCAGCCGCGCGCTGGCCGCCATCAGCCGGACGCCGGCATAGAGCGCATCGTCATAGCCGTAATACGCGTCCTTGAAGAACACGTGCCCGCTCATCTCGCCGGCCAGCGGGGCGCCGGTTTCCTTCATTCTGGACTTGATCAGCGAATGGCCGGTCTTCCACATTTCGGGCCGCCCGCCCAATTGCGCCACCCGGTCGAACAGCGCGCGGCTTGCCTTCACATCGGCGATCACCGTCGCACCAGGTAGTTTCCCGAGGACGTCCTCGGCATAGATCATCAGTAATTGATCCCCCCAGATGACCCGGCCTTCGCCGTCGATCGCGCCGATCCGGTCGCCATCGCCGTCGAAAGCTACTCCGAAGTCGAGCTTCTTCTCGGCGACGAGCGCGCGAAGGTCGGCCAGATTGGCTTCGACAGTGGGATCGGGATGATGGTTGGGAAAATGCCCGTCGACATCAGTGTAGAGGCAGACATGCTCGCCCGGCAGGCGCGCAACCAGTTTCTCGAGCGCGGGGCCAGCGGCGCCGTTGCCCGCGTCCCAGCCGATCCGCATGGCACCCAGCCGCGCTTCATCCGCGCCCGCAAGCCCCTCCAGCAGCCGCTCGACATATTCGTCCAGCACGGCCCGATCGCTGACGGCGCCGGCCCCGCTGCTCCAGCGCCCCTCCGCCGCGACCCGGCCGAGTTCCTGGATGTCCGCCCCGAAGAACGGACGCCCCTGAAAGACCATCTTGAAGCCGTTATAATTGGGGGGGTTGTGGCTGCCGGTTATCTGAATGCCGCCATCCACCTCTTCGGCTGACGCTTCGGCATAATAGAGCATCGGCGTCGGCCCGAGGCCGATCCGCACCACATCGCAGCCGCTCGCGCGCAGCCCTTCGACCAGTGCATGTTCGAGCATCGGGCTGCTGACGCGGCCATCATAGCCGACCGCCACCGTGCGGCCGCCGGCCGCGCGCAGCATCGCGCCAAAGCTGCGGCCGATTGCACGAGCATCCTCGGCACCGAGCGTTTCGCCAATGACCCCGCGAATGTCATATTCGCGTAGGATGGTCCGTTCGAACTGATGAGTCATGGCAGGCGGTCTCCTTTGGCGGCTCGGATGTCGCCAAGCAGCAGGTCGCGCGCAGCGTCAAGCGCGTGGACGGCCTCGGCACTGCCGCCGCGATCGGGGTGCGCGGCCGCGATCTGCCGGCGATGCGCGGCGATGATGTCGGCGCTGCTTGCCCCCGGTACCACACCCAGCAAGTTACAGGCGGCGGCAATTTCGCGCGTGGCAGCGCGGCTTCGTGCGTGGCCACGGCCGGGCCAGCGCCCCGTCGCCCAGCGCCACAGCACCGCGCCGACGATCACCAGCAGGGCGAGCCGCAGCAGCATCAGCCGGCCGCGTCAGGCCAGTTCGAGCTGTTTCGGCCGCTGGCGCACCGGCAGATTGAGCCCGGCAATCAGCGCGCGCAGTTCCTGCCGCGCGACCAGATGGCTGGTGCCAAGCTCGCCCAGGTGCCCCTTGTCGAGCAGCGTCAGCCCCGAAGGAAACAGCTCGCGGTAGATCACCCGTTCGGACAGGCCATTGGCGATGCGGAAGCCGACGCGCTTGGACAATTCGGTCAGTGCGCGCTCGATGCGGACCATGTTGCGCGCTTCGGTATGGCCGGTGCGGTTGCGCACCACCACCCAGTCCATTTCGCGCCGCTGCTGTTCAATCGTCGCCCGGCTGCGCTTCAGCCGCGCTTCCCAGATCAGCTCGGCATAAAAGGACAGTTTGCGCACTTTGAAGGTTTCGGCATCGACCTGCCCGATCAGGTCGAAATCGACGAAGGAATCGTTGAGCGGGGTGACCAGCGTGTCCGCCTGAGTGGCGACATGGCGGGCGAATTCATCGTCGCGGCCGGGCGTGTCGAACACCACAAAATCGCACCCCTCGCCGACTTCGGCGGCCAGCGCCTCAAGCTCGGCGAGGGTCTCGCCGCGAAACACCTCGGCCCGCGCGCCGGGGAGAGTGATGCCGCGCCGGCTTTCGGTTTCGGCGCGGTTCTCGAAATAGCGGTGCAGCGTGCGCTGGCGCGGGTCGAGGTCGATCGCTGCCACGCGCGCGCCCTGATAGGCCAGCGCGACCGCGACGTGGACCGCCGTGGTCGATTTGCCGGTGCCGCCCTTTTCGTTGGCAAACACGATACGGTGCGGGCTGGCGGCGGCAGCGTCGGGCACGAAGAGCTTGTCCTTGTCGCAGGAAATGGCAGAAGCGCCCCTGCTTTATCGGTGAGGGGGCCGCGTGCAAACCGCAGACCGGCTGGAAGTGTTGAGAACTATCGTCTCCGGCTGGCGCGCCGGCGGCGAGCGCATTGCGCTGGTGCCGACGATGGGCGCGCTGCACGAAGGGCATTTGACGTTGGTGCGCGAGGCGCGCGCGCGGGCGGACCGGGTGGTGGTGTCGATCTTCGTCAATCCGGCGCAGTTCGGGCCAGGCGAGGACCTCGCCGCCTATCCCCGCCGGCTGGCGGCTGACAGCGCGCTGCTGGTGGCCGAGAGGGTGGACCTGCTGTGGGCGCCTCCGGTCGAGGAGGTGTATCCGCAGGGCTTTGCCACCACGACATCGGTCGCCGTGCTGACGGCCGATTTCTGCGGCGCGGCGCGGCCCGGTCATTTCGACGGGGTGGCGACCGTCGTCGCTAAGCTGTTCAACCAGGTCCAGCCCGATTGCGCCTTGTTCGGGGAAAAGGATTTCCAGCAACTCGCGATGATCCGCCGGATGGCGCGCGATCTCGATCTGGTACGGCCTCATGCCGATGCGATCATCGGCGTGCCCACCGTGCGCGAGCCCGATGGCCTCGCACTATCAAGCCGCAATCAATACCTGACGGCGGAAGAACGCGCCGCCGCCGCCGCGCTGCCGCGCGAGATGCAGGCGGCGACCGCGCAGATCGCCGCCGGCGCGCCGGTTGCCGAGGCCCTGGCGACATTGGAACAGGCCTTGATTGACGCCGGATTCGCCAGTGTGGATTATGCCGCGCTGGCCGATGCCGAAACGCTCGCACAACTGCACGAGCAGCCGCACCACCCTGCGCGGCTGCTCGTTGCCGCACGGATGGGCCGAACTCGATTGATCGATAATCTGCCGGTTCCTGCCGTCTGATGCTATCGCGGCGCGCAAGGCGCTCGTAAGGGGGCCCATGACCACCCGAAATCCGACCGGACTGCTGTCCAAGGACGCGTCAGCGCCTCAACGCGGCGAGCTGACCTGGGGCGAGACGCTGTTCAAGCTGGCTTTCGGCGCCATCCAGTTGCCCTGGCTGTTGCGCAGCCTCTATGGCGGAAAGCTGGAAGAGAAGGATCGGCTGCTCGACCGGATCGGCCTGCCGCGCGACGCGCTGCCGCATCTCGGCAGTTGGAAGGCAGACACGTATCTGCTTCACCGGATCGTTGACGTGATCGAACAGACCCGCCCCGCGCAGGTGGTCGAGCTTGGGTCCGGCGCATCGTCGCTGGTGATGGCGCAGGCACTATCGCGCAATGGCGGGGGGCAGCTGATCAGCTACGACCAGCATCAGCCGTTCAGCGAAGAAATGGGCCGGTGGCTGGCCGAACACGGCCTCAGCGCCGATTTCCGCCATGCCCCGCTGACCCGCCGCGACCCAGCCTGGCCTGGCTTGTGGTACGCACTGGATGACGTTCCGGCCCGCATTGACCTTATGGTTATCGACGGACCGCCATGGACGGTGCACCCCTACGTTCGCGGTACGGCCGAGTGCCTCTTTACGCGGCTTTCTCCCGGCGCCGTGGTCATGCTTGACGACGCCGCACGCCCGGGCGAGCGGGTGGTCGCGCGGCGCTGGCGGCGAAACTGGCCCGACATGACGTTCGTCCTCGAAACCGCGGGTTCCAAGGGGCTGCTGATGGGGCGCACGCCCGGCAAAGATAAATTTGTTTAAGCACGGATAATTTGCCCCGCTGCGACGTTCTGAATGCGAGGCTGGCAATACTGGCCGAGGAGGCCTGCCCGATGATCGCCCAGCTCAACCCTTCCCTACCGCTCACGGTAGAGGGTAGAGATGGCGGGCTGGCCAGTACGATGATCGATTATGGGGCCGAACACAACCTGCTGTGGGTCACCGCGCTCGACGCCAATGGCGAGATCTGGTGCGCGCCCGACCCCAAGGCGCGCGTTCAGAAAAACTGGAGCATGGGTCGCACCGCGATCGATTGGAGCCGTGACAAGGACGCGTCCGCCGACGCTGCCGGGCCAGCGGACTCCACTGATGATCTCAAGCATGGAGCATGATATGAGTAAGAAGAACCTCGACAGCGCGCCCGCACTTAATCCGGTCAACCCGCCGAAGCTGCAGGTTGACGCGCCCCCTGCTCCGCGGCCCGATGGACCCCCGGCCGGCCGCTTGCTCGATAAGGCTGCCCGCCCGGAACAGCCCGCGCTCGATAACTCGCTTCATCACCATGCTCCTGGTTTTGGCGACAAGGTACCTGCAGAAGCGCTGGGGAATGCCGGCGAAACGCACCAGCAGGTTCCGCATGACAGCGATCATGGCGATTCGATCGCGCATCTCACCGATAATTTCGGTCATCGCATTTCGGACAATCAGAACAGCTTGAAGGCGGGTGCACGCGGCCCCACCCTGCTGGAAGACTTCGTCCTGCGTGAAAAAATCTTCCATTTCGACCATGAGCGCATCCCCGAGCGGATCGTCCACGCGCGCGGTTCAGGCGCGCATGGCGTGTTCGAAGTGACCGCCGACCTCTCGGCCGTGACCAAGGCCCAGCTGTTCCAGAAGGTGGGCAATAGCTGCCCGGTGTTCGTCCGTTTCTCGACCGTCGCGGGGTCCAAGGGTTCGAAGGATACGCCGCGCGACGTTCGCGGCTTTGCCGTCAAGCTCTATACCGAGGCCGGCAACTGGGATCTTGTTGGCAACAACATCGCGCCCTTCTTCATCCAGGATGCGATCAAGTTCCCCGACCTGGTGCATTCGGTGAAACCCGAAGCCGATCGCATGTTCCCCCAGGCGGCGAGCGCGCATGACACGTTCTGGGATTTCATCAGCCTGATGCCCGAAACCATGCACATGGTGATGTGGCAGATGTCCGACCGGGCAATCCCGCGCACCTTGCGCAACATGGAAGGTTTCGGCGTCCATACGTTCCGCTTCGTCAACGCGGCGGGCGAGGGCACCTTCGTCAAGTTTCACTGGAAGCCGGTGCTGGGGCTCGCCTCGACGACCTGGGACGAAGCGGTCAAGATTTCGGGCGCCGACCCGGATTTCCACCGTCGCGACCTGTGGGAAGCGATCGACAGCGGCAATTTCCCGCAATGGGACCTTGGCGTGCAGCTGTTCGACGAGGAATTTGCGGCCAAGCAGCCTTACGACGTTCTCGATGCGACCAAGATCATCCCGGAAGAAGACGTGCCGGTTCAGATCGTCGGGCGCATGACGCTCAATCGCAATCCGGACAATTTCTTCGCGGAAACCGAACAGGTCGCCTTCCTCCCGTCGAATATCGTGCCGGGAATCGATTTTTCGAACGACCCGCTGCTGCAGGGACGGCTGTTCTCGTATCTCGATACGCAGAAATCTCGCCTTGGCACGACCAACTTCCACCAGATCCCGATCAACGCGCCCAAATGTCCGTTCCATAACTTCCAGCGTGACGGCCTCATGCAGACGCTGGTGCCCAAGGGGCGGGCGAATTACGAACCCAACAGCCTCGCCGAGGCTGGCGAGGATGGC
The DNA here is from genome assembly GCF_016461955.1 of Qipengyuania sp. YIM B01966. Classification (GTDB taxonomy): domain Bacteria; phylum Pseudomonadota; class Alphaproteobacteria; order Sphingomonadales; family Sphingomonadaceae; genus QFOP01. Next base: position 102,787 of record NZ_JADMNM010000004.1, read on the forward strand.
GGCCCGCGCGAATGCCCGGAAACCGGCTTTACCTCGTTCCGCGAGAACGGCGAGCGCAACGATCCGAGCGAAAAGGTCCGCGTCCGAGCCGAACTTTTTGCCGATCACTACAGCCAGGCGCGGCTGTTCTACCGGTCGCAGACCGAGAACGAGCAGGCGCATCTCATCGCGGCGCTGGTGTTCGAATTGTCCAAGGTAACAATCGAACACGTCCAAGTCCGGGTACTCTCGCGTTTGCGCAACATTGACGAAGATCTCGCCAAGCGCACCGCTGCCGGATTGGGCATCGATCTGCCGACCAAGGCCAAAGCGGCGCGCGAGCCTGTCGACCTGCCGCTTTCCGATGCGCTTTCCATTCAGAAAAACGCGAAGGATATGTTGAAAGGCCGCTGCGTCGGGATTCTGTTCGCCGAAGGCTCGGACAAGTCGGCGATCACCAAGCTGAAGGGCGAGATCGAAGATGCAGGCGGCATGGTGAAGCTGGTCGCGCCCAAGGTCGGCGGTATTCCCGTCAAGGGCGGCACGCTCAAGGCCGACGAAAAACTGGAAGGTGCACCGTCGGTCGTGTTCGATGCGGTGGTGGCCATGTTGATGCCGGAACAGGCGGCCAAGCTGGCCAAGGATGTGGCCGCTGTCCAGTGGTTTGCCGATGCCTGGTACCATTGCAAGACCATCGGCGCTTGCAAGGGGACCCGCGAACATCTGCTACCCAAAGCCAACATCGAACCAGATGCGGGCGTGTGTATGCCCGAAGAGTTCATGCAGGTCGGAGCCAAGCGCCACTGGGACCGCGAACCTCAGGTCCGCGACCTGCCCTGAGCAATCGTGCGCCCTGACAGTGATATGACGAGCGCCCGCCCGGGAACGGCGGGCGCTTTTCATTCGTAGGAAGCGCATACCCCGCCTGCGGGCCGGCACGATGCAGAGGTAACCAATATGACCACTGTTTCCGAAGTGATGACCGCCAATCCCGTCGCTGCACAGGGCGACGACACGATCCAACAAGTCGCCAGCCAGATGCAACAGGGCGACTTCGGTTCAATGCCAATCGTCGATGCGGGCAAGGTGGTGGGCGTCGTGACCGATCGCGACATCGCCGTGCGCGCCGTTGCCAAGGGGATCTCAGGCGATCAGCCGGTGCGCGAAATCATGTCGGCCGATCCGGTGTGTGTGGCGCTGGACTGTACCGTTCAGCAAGCAACTCAGCTGATGCAGGAACGGCAGCTCCGGCGGCTCTATGTACAGGACGGCGATAAGCTTGCCGGGGTGGTCGCTCTCAAGGACGTGGCGCTCGAAGTGGGCGACCAGCTCAGCGGCCAGACGCTCGAGGAAATTTCCCGCCGCTGACGCGCGCGGGCTCGCAGCATCAGAACATAAAGGAAAACGGGTGCCCAACAGAACCAATGCGGAACTGGTTGCCGAAATTACCCGGCTTACGGATGCCCTAACGACCGAACGTGCCCGTCCGACGATGGCCGAGCTCGAGCGCCGCCTGCTGGTTTATAACGCGATGCTCGACACCGTGCCGATCGGTGTCGTCATGGCCGACCATCAGGGCCGGATCATCTACGGCAACAGCCATGTCGAAGAAATGCTCCGCCATCCGGTGCTGTTCTCGGACGATTATGATTCGTACCACCAATGGACCTCGTTCCACGCCGACGGCCGGCAGGTCGAAAGCCACGAATACCCGCTCGCCCGCATCCTGCGCGATGGCGAGACGCAGGCGGAGCTGGTCGTAAATTACCAGCGCGGGGACGGAACCATGATGTGGATGCGGATCATCGGCCGCGAGATTGTCGACGAAACCGGCGAGCGGATCGGCGCGACAGTCGCGCTGGTCGATATGCAGAACCAGAAGGAACTGGAGCAGACGCAGCAATTGCTGATCCGGGAACTCAACCACCGTGTAAAAAACGCTTTTGCCGTGGTGCAGTCGATCATCGCGCAAAGCGCCCGCAAGAGCGAATTGCCGGAAGACGTCACCAATGCGCTAATCGGCCGCGTCGGTGCCTATGCCACGGCGCATGCACGCCTCTTGGGCATACGCGACGAACGTATTGGCCTGGCCGGGGTGGTCTCCGATACGGTGACCCCGATTGCGGGCGAGCGGCTGATCACCAACGGCCCCGCCGTTGCGCTGCCCGAAAAGGCGATGACGCTGATGGCGCTCGTTTTTTATGAACTCGCCACCAACGCGACCAAATACGGCGCGCTCGCGGTGCCCGGTGGGACGGTGACGGTTAGTTGGGACATAATCGATGACGAACTTCATATAGATTGGGTGGAACGTGGTGGACCAATGGTCGTTCCTCCTACAAGAAAGGGCTTTGGCTCGACTATTATTGACCGTGCCTTGACTGCTGAGACCGGGGGTCGGGTGAACCTCGACTATGCCCCGGCAGGTTTCGAGTGGCATTTCGTGATGAACTGGAACAATAGCAATGACTGACCGTGCCCGGATCCTCGTCCTCGATGATGAAGTGCTCGTCGGGATCGAGATCAGCGATTACATCGAAGAGCTGGGGCACGAGGTGAGCGGTCCGTTCACCTCGGACAAGGCAGCGGCTCAGGCGATTGCCCGCGACAATCCTGACTTGGCGCTGCTCGATGTCAATCTGGGCGATGGCAAGACCTCCGAACCCGTCGCCAAGGCGCTGCGCGACGCGGACATTCCGATCATCTATGTAACCGCAACCAATCCGCGGGAAATCGAATATCGCGACGAAAATGACCGCGTCGTCGGCAAACCGTTCAGCCGCACGGCGCTGATCGGGGCGATCCGCCAGGCATTGTCGCGGCTGGAAGCCGAAGAGCGCCGGTCGATGGACAACCTTTAGCAGAGCGTTGATTTCCTCGATTTACCCAAACCCCCCGCCCAGATAACGCCCCACGGACGGAGGGCGCATGACGGTTCGGCTGACACATCTCGAACGGCTGGAAGCTGAAAGCATCCACATCATGCGAGAGGTGGTGGCCGAAGCGCAGCGACCGGTGATGCTCTATTCGGTGGGCAAGGATTCGGCCGTCATGCTGCATCTGGCGCGCAAGGCATTTCACCCCGCGCCGCCGCCCTTCCCGCTGCTACACGTCGATACTACCTGGAAATTCCGGGCGATGTACGATCTTCGCGATCACGCGGCCAAGGCGGCGGGGATGGAATTGCTGGTCTGGCACAATCCCGAAGCGGCCGAACGCGGCATCAACCCGTTCGATCACGGCGCGCTCCACACCGATATGTGGAAGACGCAGGGGCTGAAGCAGGGGCTCGACCATTACGGGTTCGATGCGGCATTCGGCGGCGCGCGGCGGGACGAGGAAAAGAGCCGGGCGAAGGAGCGCGTGTTCTCGTTCCGCTCGGCGAGCCATGGCTGGGATCCGAAGAACCAGCGGCCCGAATTGTGGAACCTCTACAACGCCCGCAAGGGCAAGGGCGAGAGCATCAGGGTGTTTCCGCTGTCCAACTGGACCGAGCTCGACATCTGGCAATATATCATGGCCGAGGGGATCGAGATCGTCCCGCTCTATCTCGCCGCCCCGCGCCCCGTGGTGGAGCGCGACGGGATGCTGCTGATGGTCGATGATGACCGCTTCCGGCTCGCGGCGGGGGAGGAACCCACGATGCGCTCGATCCGCTTCCGCACGCTCGGCTGCTACCCGCTCACCGGCGCCGTCGAGAGCGAAGCGGCCACCCTGGAAGAGGTCGTGCGCGAAATGCTTCTCACCACCACCAGCGAACGGCAGGGCCGCGCGATCGACCGCGAGGAGGGCGCTGCCTCGATGGAGAAGAAGAAGCAGGAGGGGTATTTCTGATGGGCACCCCGTCCTACGAGGCCGACGGGCTGATTGCCGAGGATATCGGCGCCTATCTCGCCCAGCACCAGAACAAGGACCTGCTGCGCTTCATCACCTGCGGCAGCGTCGATGATGGCAAGAGCACGCTGATCGGCCGGCTGCTCTATGATTCCAAGATGATCTTCGAAGATCACCTTGCCGCGCTGGAGGAAGACAGCCGGCGGATCGGCACGCATGGGCAGGAGATCGATTTCGCGCTGCTCGTCGACGGGCTCGCCGCCGAGCGCGAACAGGGCATCACGATCGACGTTGCCTATCGCTTCTTCGCGACCGAGAAACGCAAGTTCATCGTCGCCGATACGCCCGGGCACGAGCAGTATACCCGCAACATGATCACCGGCGCGTCCACCGCCGATGCGGCCGTGATCCTGGTCGATGCGCGCAAGGGAATCCTGACGCAGACCCGGCGGCATTCCTTCCTCGCCCACCTGATCGGCGTGCAGCACATGGTGCTGGCGGTGAACAAGATGGACCTGGTCGGTTACGACGAGGAGAGCTTCGCCGCGATCGTTGCCGATTACCGCGCCTTTGCCGCCGCAATCGGGATTACCGAGTTCACCGCGATCCCGATCTCGGGCTTTCGCGGCGACAATATCACCGCCGCCCCGTCCGCCAACACGCCGTGGTATAGCGGGCCCAGCCTCATCGCCCATCTCGAAAGCCTGCCGCTCGCCAGCGAGGCCGCGCAGAGCCGCCCCCTCAGGATGCCGGTGCAGTGGGTCAACCGCCCCAATCTCGACTTTCGCGGCTTTGCCGGGCTGATCGCCGCCGGCACCGCGCAGCCGGGCGACCGGGTGCGGATCGTCCCTTCGGGCAAGACCAGCACCATCGCCAGCATCGAGACTTTCGCCGGCGCGCAGCCCAGCGCGGTCGCCGGGCAGGCGGTGACGCTGACGCTGGCGGACGAGGTCGATTGCAGCCGCGGCGATGTGATCGCCAGCGCCGACGACCCGCCGCAGAGCGCCGATCAGTTCGAGGGGACATTGGTCTGGCTGGCCGACGACGCGCTGATCCCCGGGCGCGGTTACTGGCTGAAGCTGGCGACGCAGACCGTGACCGCAACCATTGCCGAGCCGAAATACGAGATCGACGTCAACACGCTCGACCATCTTGCCGCCAAGACACTCGGCCTCAACGCGATCGGCGTTGCCGAAGTGACGACCGAGCGGCCGATCACCTTCGAACCCTATGCCGACAGCCGCACGCTGGGCGGGTTCATCCTGATCGACAAGCTGACCAATGCGACCGTCGCTGCCGGGATGATTCATTTCAGCCTGCGGCGGGCGCAGAATGTCCACTGGCAGGCGGTCGATATCGCGCCGGGCCAGCGTGCGGCGATGAAGAACCAGCGCCCGGCCGTACTGTGGTTCACCGGCCTGTCCGGCTCGGGCAAATCGACGATCGCCAATCTGGTCGACAAGCGGCTGTTCCGGATGAACCGGCATACCTATCTGCTCGATGGCGACAATGTCCGTCACGGGCTCAACAAGGATCTGGGCTTCACCGAAGCCGACCGGATCGAGAATATCCGCCGCGTGGGCGAAGTGGCCCGGCTGATGGCCGATGCCGGCCTCATCGTCATAACCGCCTTCATCAGCCCGTTCCGCGCCGAACGCGACATGGTCCGAGCGCTGATCCCCGAAGGCGATTTCATCGAGGTCCATATCGACACGCCGCTGGCCGTCGCCGAAGCGCGCGACGAGAAGGGCCTCTATGCCAAGGCGCGCATCGGGGAATTGAAGAATTTCACCGGGATCGACAGCCCATATGAGGAACCCGAGCGGCCGGAAATCCGCATCGACACCACCGCGATGAGCGCCGACGAGGCTGCCGCGCTGATCGTCGATCATCTGCTCGACCGGAGGGGCCGGCTGGCATGAGCGGGGCAGAGAGCGACGCCGCACTGGCCGCGCGGCTGGCGGGCGAGGCAGGGCGGCTGCTGCTGGCGCTGCGCGAACGGGGCGAGTTTTCCGGCAAGGCGCTGGGCGCGGAAGGTGACCGGCAGGCCAATGCGCTGCTGCTCGATGCGCTCGCCACCGCCCGGCCCGATGATGCGGTGCTGTCGGAAGAGAGCGCCGATGACGGCACCCGGCTGGCGCAGCAACGCGTGTGGATCATCGACCCGCTCGACGGGACGCGCGAATATGGCGAGGGGCGCAGCGACTGGGCAGTCCATGTCGGGCTGGCGGTTGACGGCACCGCGCAGACCGGCGCCGTGGCGCTTCCGGGGCTGGGCGGGCTGGTGCTGGCGAGCGCTCCGGTAACGCCCTTGCCGCCGCCGCATGGCGGGCCGCCGCGCATGCTGGTCAGCCGCACGCGCCCTGCGGCCGAAGCAGTCGCGGTGGCCGAGCGGCTGGGCGCCGAACTGGTGCCGATGGGCAGCGCCGGGGCCAAGGCGATGGCGGTCGTCCGCGGCGAAGCGGACATCTACCTTCATTCGGGCGGGCAATATGAATGGGACAATTGCGCGCCCGTAGCGGTCGCGGCGGCGCATGGCCTCCATTGTTCGCGGATCGACGGGTCGCCGCTTATCTACAACCAGCGCGATGTGTCGCTGCCCGATCTGCTGATCTGCCGCCCTGAATTCTCGGCTGAGGTGCTGGCGCTGGTGCGCGAGCTAGGCTGACGCCAGCAGCCGGCGCGCTTCGGCGCAATCGGCATCCATCTGCCGGGTCAGCGCCTCCAGCGTGTCGAACTTCGCCTCGGACCGCAGGAAGTGGCGGAAGGCGATCTCGATTTCCTGCCCGTAAAGGTCGCCCGCAAAGTCGAAGAAAAAGGGTTCGAGCAACTCGCGCGGCGGGTCGAAGCTGGGGCGGATGCCGATATTCGCCGCGCCCGCCAGCTGCTGCCGGGTGGCGAGCACCGTGCCCGTAACGGCGTAGATCCCGTAATGCGGGCGCAGATAATCCTCGAGCTCGAGATTGGCGGTGGGATAGCCGATGGTCCGCCCGCGCTTGTCGCCATGGACCACGATCCCGCGCACCGCATAGGGCCGCGTCAGCAGCCGTGCGGCCTCCACCGGGTCGCCGTCGCGCAGTGCCTGGCGGATGCGACTCGACGAGATCGGCGCACCGCAATCCATCACCGGGGCCACCGCGCGGGTGGCGATGCCGTTTTGCGATGCCAGATCGGCGAGCACCTGCCGGTTGCCCGCGCGCCCCTTGCCGAAAGTGAAATCCTCGCCGGTAACGATCCCGGCCACGCCTAGATGGCGGTGCATCAGCTGGCTGACGAAATCCTCGGCCGTGGTCCCGGCGAGCGCGGCGTCGAAATGCAGCACCAGCATCGCGCTCGCCCCAGCGGCGAGATAGAGTTCCTGGCGCTGTTCCAGCGTCGTCAGCGTGAACGGGGCCGCATCGGGCTGGAAATATCGCACCGGGTGCGGGTCGAAGGTGGCGATGATCGCGGGGCGCCCTTCGGCTCGTGCCCAGGCGATCGCCTCGCCCGCGACTGCCTGATGGCCGAGGTGAAAGCCGTCGAAATTGCCCAGTGCGATGATCGCCCCGCGCAAGGGTTCGGGCAGCGGCTCGCGGTGGTCGAGCCACCTCATAGCGGTGCGATCCCGGCGCGGATCACCCGCAGCGCGTTCAGCCCCATTGCCTGGCGGATGTCCGCTTCGCTGAACCCTTCATCGAGCAGGGCCTGCGTCACTTGGGTTAGCTGGCTGGTATCGAAACGCGCGGTGATTGCCCCGTCATAATCGCTCCCCAGCGCGACATGATCGATGCCGACCAGATCGCGGATATGGCGCATCGCGCGCGCCGTATCGCGCGGGCTGGTGCCGCACACCGCGCCTTCCCAATAGCCGACACCGATGACCCCGCCCGTCGCCGCAACGCCGCGGATTTCCTCATCGCTGAGGTTGCGATTGACCTTGCAGGTTGCCTGCACCCCGCCATGGCTGGAGACGACCGGGCGGCGCGCGGCGGCGAGAATGTCGGCAACGCATGGATGGCTGCAATGGGCGATGTCGACGATCATCCCCAGCTGCTCCATCCGCGCCAGCACCTGCCGCCCTTTGGGGGTCAGGCCATAGCGCCGCTCGCCATGCATTGAGCCGGCAAGGTCGGTGTCGAAGAAATGCGTGAAGCCGGCCATGCGGAAGCCGGCGGCGTGCAGCCGGTCGAGATTGGCCGGATCGCCCTCGAGATTGTGCAGCCCCTCGATGCTTAGCAGCGCGCCGATCCCATTGCCCTTGATCGCCCGCCGACCCGCCAGGGCGTCGATGTCGTCCGGCTTGACGACCGGCAGCAACTGGTTGTTCGAGCCGGCCATCGCCCGGCGCAACTTCTCGGCGTGCCACAGCGAGCGTTCGAGCAGCGAGGTCCAGGTGCGCGGCGGCTGCAACTGGCCGATCACCAGCGGGGTGATGTTGTCGGTATCGCCGCTATTGCCGTCATAATTCATGCCCCTCGGGGTCTTGGTCACGCTGGAGAACACCTGCAGCGTGACATTGCCATCCTTCAGACGCGGCAGGTCCATATGGCCGCTCACCCGGTCGGACAGCAGGCTGCGCTGCCACATCAGCGTATCGGAATGGAGGTCGACGATGGTCAGCGTGGCGTGAAGCGCCCTCGCCCGCTCGCTGACCGGGATCAGAGGCAGCCCGTCGATCCTGTTCATTGGGTGCTCGGCAATGCGGGGGCCGAATGCGAAGAACCCGGCCAATGCGGCGAGCAGCAAGCCGAGGATGATCCATGCCGCGCGCTTCATCGCCGCACCAGCGTGACGAAGGAAAACGCGGGCTGCGCCCCCCTGGCGGGACGATCCGCGCGCGCCGTTTCCTGCCATTGAGCGCCCAGTGCGGGCATGGTCACATCGCCAATGTAGTCGCGGTGGATCTCAGTCAGTTCGACCCGCTCGGCCAGGGGCAGGGCGGCGGTGAACACGCCTGCCCCGCCGATCACCGCAATCGGGCCATCAGCCGCATGGCCGGCGGCAAGCGCCAGCGCGGCGGGCAGGCTGGCGGCCGTCTCGACCCCCTCGGCCTGCCACTCGGGATCGCGGGTCAATACGATATGTGGCCGGCCCGGCAACAGGCCGGGAAGCGATTCGAAGGTGCGGCGGCCCATCACCATCGGGTGGCCCATCGTCAGCCGCTTGAAATGGGCGAGGTCGGCCGGGATATGCCACGGCAGCGTGCCATCGGCGCCGATCACACCATTGGCGGCGCGGGCATAGATCAGGAACACACCACGCGGCGCGTTGGCGGCGGGGGCACTCATGCCAGCGTGATCCGCGTCACATGGCCCATCTTGCGCCCCTCGCGCGCCTCGTGCTTGCCGTAGAGATGCAGATGCGCGCCCGGCTCTGCCAGCACGACTTGCGCGTCAAGGGCGGCCGGGCCGATCAGATTGGTCATCACGACGGCGCGCGCGGTGGTTGTCGTATCACCCAGCGGCAGGCCGCAGATCGCGCGGATGTGGTTTTCGAACTGGCTGGTGACCGCACCCTCGATCGTCCAGTGCCCCGAATTGTGCACCCGCGGGGCCATTTCGTTGAACACCGGCCCGTAATCGGTGGCAAAGAACTCGAGCGTCAGCACCCCGACATAGCCGAGCGCGGCGGCAACCTTGGCCGCCAGCTCGCGCGCAGCGGGCACCTGCTCGACGATCAGCGGCGCCGCCGGCAGGCGCGAGGTGGCAAGGATGCCGTCCTGATGGTGGTTCTCGGCGCTGTCCCAGAACCGCACCGCGCCATCGCGCCCGCGCACCAGAATGACCGAAAATTCATGCGCGAACCGGACCAGGCCTTCATAGATCGCCGGCTGATCGGGCAGGCGCAATCCGTCTGCCTCATGCGCGCTGGCGATGCGCCATTGCCCCTTGCCGTCATAGCCCTCGCGCCGGGTCTTGAGGATGCCCGGCGCGCCGATCCGCTCGAGCGCGGCGGCAAGATCCTCGGCATCGTCGACCGCCGCCCACGGCGCGGGCTGGCCGCCCAGATCGGCGACGAACGCTTTTTCGTTCAGCCGGTCCTGCGCCACGGTCAGCGCGCGGGGATGCGGGGCGAGCTTGGCCTCAAACGGCGCGAGCGGCGCGGCGGGCACATTCTCGAATTCCAGCGTGATGATTTCGCACTCGGCCGCAAACGCCGCCAGCTTTTCGCAGTCGTCCCACGGTGCCACGGTGCAGCTTGCGGCCACTTCGGCGGCGACGCTATCGCCCTCGGGCGTATAGATATGGCAGCGATAGCCGAGCGGCGCGGCGGCCAGCGCCAGCATCCGGCCAAGCTGCCCGCCGCCCAGGATGCCGATCGTGCTGCCGGGTGAGAGCATCGCGGGTCAGGCTGGCCGTTCGGCTACCGCGCCCGTCTGCGCCGCGCGCCAGGCCTTCAGCCGCCCAGCCAGCGCCGGATCGCCGAGCGCCAGGATCGCGGCGGCAAACAGCCCCGCATTGGCCGCCCCCGCTTCGCCAATGGCGAAGGTCGCGGTGGGCACACCGGCGGGCATCTGGACGATCGAGAGCAGGCTGTCCTGCCCCGACAAAGCCTTGGACTGCACCGGCACGCCCAGCACCGGCAGATGGGTCAGCGCCGAGAGCATTCCCGGCAGATGCGCCGCCCCGCCCGCACCGGCGATGATGACCGCAAGGCCCGCGCCTTCCGCCTCGCGCGCAAAGGCATACATCCGGTCAGGCGTGCGGTGGGCCGAGACGATCCGCGCCTCGTAAGCCACCCCCAGCGCGTCGAGCATGGCGCCAGCGCGCTGCATGGTCGGCCAGTCGGACTGGCTGCCCATGACGATAGCGACCTTGGGCGCGGGCTGGGGCGGCACGTCAGAGATCCTTGAGATAGACCCGCTCGCCCGGCACCAGCGCCGCGTCGAACCGGTAGAGGATCGGCTGCCCGGTAGGGATTTCCAGCTCGGCAATCGCTTCGTCCGAAATGCCCGACAGATGCTTCACCAGCGCGCGCAGCGAATTGCCGTGGGCCGAGACGATCACCGTGCGCCCTTCGCCCAATGCCGGGCGGATCGCCGCCTCCCAATAAGGCAGCACGCGCTCGATCGTCAGCTTGAGGCTTTCAGCCGCAGGTACCGCCACCCCGGCATAGCGCGGATCGGCGCTGAGATCATACGCGCTGCCCGCTTCCAGCGCGGGCGGCGGGGTGTCGAAACTGCGGCGCCAGATATGCACCTGGTCATCGCCATGCCGGTCGCGGGTCTGCTGCTTGTCGAGCCCGGTCAGCCCGCCATAATGGCGTTCATTCAGCCGCCAGTCCTTGATTTCGGGAATCCACAGACGGCCGCATTCTTCCAGCGCATAATGCAGCGTCTTAATCGCGCGGGTCTGGAGCGAGGTGAAGGCGATATCGGGCAGCACGCCCTTATCCTTCAGCAATTGACCAGCAGCCTTCGCCTCGGCCACGCCCTTGTCGGTCAGATCGACATCCCACCAGCCGGTAAAGCGGTTTTCCAGGTTCCAGGCACTCTGGCCGTGGCGGACGAGGATCAGGTCGGGCAAGGTCAAGGCTCCGTCTATGGCCGGCCGTTCGAGGCGGGAGCACGCGCGGTTAGCTGTCCGGCGCGGCTTTGGGAAGGGCGGTGGCGGGATCGGCGGGCGCCCCTACGCCGGCTTCTTCCCCAGTTGCATCAAACGCGCGGGCCTGCGCCTTGCGGCGGCGCAGGTTCTCGCGCAGCTTGGCCGCCAGCCGTTCCTCGCGTGTCGCATTGCTCATGGGGGGATGTTTGGCGCACGCCCGGCAGCGGTGCAAGCGGCTTGACTTTACGCGGCCCCGCGCCAATAGCGCGCCCGCCCTCGCGCAGATTGGCGCGCGGCACGCTGCTGCTGTAGCTCAGTGGTAGAGCGCACCCTTGGTAAGGGTGAGGTCGGGAGTTCAATCCTCCCCAGCAGCACCATTTCTCCGCTTTGCCCCGACTGTCTTTGTGCCTAGGCCGCGTTGGCGAGGAGGCGGCGCATATGGCGGGCGAATGGGATCGGTGGATCGGCGGTGAGGCCGAGGGGTCGGACCTGTTGACGCAGGGACTGATCGACGGGTTTTGTGCCACGCTCGATCTCGACCATAGCGGCACGGTGGCTCCGCCCGGCCTCCACTGGTGCCTCGCCCCTGGTGCGGTGCCAACGGCGGCACTCGGGCCCGATGGCCACCCGCCCAAGGGCGATCTGCTGCCGCCGATCCCGCTACCCCGGCGGATGTGGGCGGCGAGCCGGCTCGAGTTTCTCGCCCCCCTGACCGCCGGCGCGCCGATCACCCGGCTGACGCGCGTCGTGTCGGCCAGCGGCAAGGAAGGGCGCAGCGGGCCGCTGGGATTTGTCGAACTCGCCATGGAAACACGCGCTGACGGCGTGCCGGCCGTGCGCGAGGTCCAGACGCTGGTCTATCGCGCAGCGGGCAGCGCGATGACGCCGCTACCCGGCGCGGACACGCCCGATCTGTCCGGCTGGGACGCGGTCCGCACGCTGACCCCCAACGAACCGATGCTCCTGCGTTTCTCGGCGCTGACCTTCAACGCTCACCGCATCCATTACGACCTGCCCTACACGCGCGAGGTCGAGCTCTATCCCGCGCTGCTGGTGCACGGCCCGCTGGTCGCCAGCCTGCTGCTCAATCACGCGGCGGCTGCCTTCGGTCCGCTGGCCAGCGCCAGCGTCCGCGCCATGGCCCCGGCCTTTTGCGGCCAGCCATTGCACCTCGCGGCAAGCAGTGCCGACGGCGAGATTACCCTGCGCGCCATTGGTGGCGACGGGCGCACCATTATGGAGGGCTTGGCGCGGCTCTAGCCGTCAGGCGCGCAGATCTGCCCACTCGGGATGCCGGCGGAACTGCGCCTCGACATAGGAGCATTGCGGGACAACCTTGAACCCTTCGGCCCGCGCATCCGCGATCAGCGCCTCGACCAGCGCCGCCGCCACGCCGCGCCCGCCGATTTCCGGCGGGACCAGCGTGTGATCCGCCACCCGCGCGCCGCCCCGATCTTTCCACGTCAGGCGGCCGACCGCATCCGATCCAGGCACCGCCGCGCGATATTCGCCGGTGGCGCCGTTATCATGATGAGTGATCTCGAAACTCTTGTCGGTCACGCGCTTTCTCCTTCTTGCAACCAACGCGCCGCCCGCTACGGGCGTTCCGATGCTTTTCCTGTCGGATAATGCCGCGCCGGTCCATCCGCGCATCTGGGACGCGCTGCGCGCTGCTGACGCGGCCGATGCGCCCTATGATGGCGATGGATTGTCGCAGCGGCTCGATGCGGCATTCTCGCAGCTGTTCGGGCGCGAATGCGCGGTCCTGTGGGCGGCCACCGGCACGGCCGCCAACTGCCTCGCGCTTGCCACGCTGGTCCCTCCGCATGGCGCCGTGATCTGCCACCGCGAAGCGCATATCGAGGTCGATGAAGGCGGCGCGCCGGGCTTCTACCTCCACGGCGCCAAGCTGTTGCTGGCCGATGGCGAAGGCGCGCTGCTGACGCCCGCCGCGATTGCGGCAGTGGCCGATCCGATCCGCGACGATGTCCACCAGGTGCAGCCGCACGCCGTCTCGATCACGCAGGCGAGCGAATATGGCCGCGCCTATCGCCCGGCCGAACTGGCCGCCATCGCCGCCGAATGCCGCCAGCGCGGGCTGGCGCTGCATATGGACGGGGCACGCTTTGCCAATGCCGCCGCCTTCCTCGGCTGCACGGCGGGCGAAGCGGCCGGCCCGGTCGATACGCTGGCTTTCGGCTGCATCAAGAACGGCGCGATGAGCTCCGAGGCGGTGCTGTTCTTCGACCCCGAACGCGCGGCGCTCGCCCGCTATCGCCGCAAGCGCGCCGGGCATCTCCAGTCCAAGGGCCGCTTTCTCGCCGCGCAATTGCTGGCGATGGTCGAAGGCGATCTGTGGCTTGCCAATGCGCGCGCCGCCAATGGCGCGGCGGCGGAGATCGCGGCGGGATGCGCCGACCGGCTGCTCCACCCGGTCGAAGCGAACGAGCTGTTCGTGCGCCTGACCCCGGCAGAGCGCGCCGCGCTGCGCGGGGCCGGTTTCGCCTTCTACGATTGGGGGCCGGAGGCGGCGCGATTTGTCACCGCCTGGAACACCACGCCCGAGGCCGCCGCCGCGCTCGCCCGCGCCATCGCCGGATTATGACCCCGCCGCCCGCGCGCGCCGGATTGTGGACGCCGCGCATCATCTTGCCGTTCCTGCTGACCGCGATGATCTGGGGCTCGACCTGGTATATCATTCGCGGGCAGATCGACGGGGTGCCGGCAATGTGGTCGATCGCCTGGCGCTTTGCGTTGGCCGCCCCGGCGATGGCGCTGCTGGCGATCGCAACCGGGAAGGGCCTGGCGATGCCGGCGCGCGCGCACCGGCTGGCGCTGGCGATGGGGCTGTTCCAGTTCTGTGGCAATTACGCCTTTGTCTATCATAGCGAGCATCATCTGACCTCGGGCATCGTCGCGCTGGTGATCGGGGTGATGTTCGTCCCCAACGCCCTGTTCGCGCAGTGGCTGCTGGGCGAGCGGGTGACGCGGCAATTCCTGCTCGGCAGCGGGGTGGCGCTGGCCGGCATCGCGCTGTTGCTGGTTAATGAAGCGCGCGCCGCGCCGCTCGGGGGCACAGTGTGGCTGGGCGGGCTGCTGGCGCTTGCGGGGATGCTGTCGGCCTCGCTCGCCAATGTCATCCAGGCCGGGCCCGCGGGGCGCGGGGTGCCGCTGATCAGCCTGCTCGCCTGGGCCATGGCCTATGGCGCGCTGATCGATATCGCCGCTGCCTGGGCCATCGCCGGGCCGCCGGTGGCGCCGGCCGCGCCGGAATACTGGCTCGGCACGGCGTGGCTGGCGCTGGCGGGCAGCGTGGTCACCTTCCCGCTATACTACAATCTGGTCCGCGAACTGGGTGCCGGGCGGGCGGCCTATAATGGCGTGCTGGTGGTGGTCATCGCCATGGCCGTTTCGACGCTGCTGGAAGGCTATCGTTGGTCATCCTTGGCCATGTTTGGCGCGCTGCTGTCTATCATTGGCATGGTTCTGGCGCTGCGTGCGCGGCAAATACGCACGGATTAGCCACCCGCTGCAAGGATCGCCGCAAGCCCTTCCCGATAAGTCGGAAAGGCCGGACGCCAGCCGAGCACCCGCCGCGCCTTGCCATTCGCCACCCGGCGGTTTTCGGCATAAAACCCTCGCGCCATCGGGGAAAGCTGCGCCTCTTCAAGCGTTCGCAGCGGCGGCAACGGCGCGCCGAGAAGGCGGCAGGCTTCCTCGACCACCGCATTCTGGCTCGCCGGTAGCTCGTCCGCGAAATTATAGGCCCCAGCCGGCCCGGTCAGGCCCGCGACCACGCCCGCGGCAAGATCATCGACATGGATACGGCTGAAGATTTGATGCGGCATATCAATGCGATGCGCGCTTCCCAACCGCACCCGGTCGAGCGCGCTGCGACCCGGCCCGTAAATGCCCGGCAGGCGAAACACTCTTCCCCCGCGCGCCAGCCAGGCAGCGTCGGCGGCGCTGCGATCGGCCCGGCGGCCATGCCCGGTCGGGGCGCTCTCATCGACCCAAGCGCCGCCCGTATCGCCATAGACGCCGGTCGAGGAGAGGTAGCCCAGCCATTCCACGCTACCCAGCTCCTCGCCGTAGCGGGCGAGCACGGGATCGCCCCCGTCAGCGGGCGGCACACTCGACAGGACATGGCTCGCCCCCTCCAGCGCCGCCCGCACCGCTGCCTCGTCGCCGAACGCCAGATCGCCCGCGCTGCCCGTGGCGCGTACCTCCCAGCCGCTGGCGGTGAGCAGCGCCGCAATCCGCTGCGCGCTGTAGCCGAGCCCGAAAATCACCATCCGCCCCATCACGCCCTCTCTAGCCGATGGACCGGCCGTGCAAAGACGCTAGAACAATCGCCATGGATATCGCCCGCACCCCTTCGACCCCGTCTGGCAACCCCGAAATGGCCGACGCCGCCGCCGAGCCGCAGGCGCCCGCGGTGATCCACCGCAAGGATTACCGCCCCTTCGCCTGGCTCGTGCCGCAAACCCGGCTCCACTTCGACCTGGGCCTCGCGCAGACCCGCGTCACCGCCGAGCTGACCGTGGCGCCCAATCCGGCGGTCGAGGCCGAGCCGCATATCCGCCTCAACGGCGATGGCCTGACGCCCCTGTCGGTCGAGGTCGATGGCGCAACCGTGAGCGATTGGTCGGTGACCGGCAGTGACCTGCTGGTGCCCTTGAGTGCCGGTGATCATACCGTGCGCATCGTCACCGAAATTGCCCCCGACCAGAACAGCCAGCTGATGGGGCTCTATGCCTCGAACGGGATGCTGTGCACCCAGTGCGAGGCGGAAGGCTTCCGGCGCATCACCTTCTTTCCCGACCGGCCGGACGTGCTCAGCACCTATACTGTGCGGATGACAGGGCCGAAAGCGGCGTTTCCGGTGCTGCTGTCGAATGGTAATCGCGTGGCAGGGGGAGAAGGCAGCGACGGCACGCATTGGGCCGAATGGCACGATCCCTGGCCCAAGCCGTCCTATCTGTTCGCTCTGGTCGCCGGCGATCTCGTCGCCCGCCGCGACAGCTTCACGACCATGACCGGCCGCGAGGTGGCGCTCGCCATCTGGGTCCGCGCGGGCGACCTCGACCGCACGCAGCACGCGATGGACAGCCTCAAGGCGAGCATGACATGGGACGAGGAGGTGTTCGGCCGCGAATATGATCTCGACTGCTACAACATCGTCGCGGTCAGCGATTTCAACATGGGGGCGATGGAAAACAAGGGGCTCAACGTCTTCAACACCAAATATGTGCTGGCCGATACCGCGACCGCGACCGATGGCGATTATGACGGCGTCGAAGGGGTCATCGCGCACGAATATTTCCACAATTGGTCGGGCAACCGCGTCACCTGCCGCGACTGGTTCCAGCTAAGCCTCAAGGAAGGCTTCACCGTGCTGCGCGATCAGCTGTTCAGCCAGGATATGCAGGGCGAGGCGGTGAAACGGATCGAGGACGTGCGGCTGCTCCGCAGTGTCCAGTTCCCCGAGGATTCGGGCCCGCTGGCGCACCCCATCCGCCCCGACAGCTTCCGCGAGATCAGCAATTTCTACACCTCGACCATCTACAACAAGGGGGCCGAGGTGATCCGCATGATGCGGACCATGGCGGGCGCGGAGGCGTTCCGGCGCGGCTGCGACCTCTATTTCGAGCGCCACGATGGCCAGGCCGCCACTTGCGAGGATTTCATCCGCGCGATCGAGGAGGGCGCCGGGATCGACCTCACCCAGTTCCGGCTGTGGTACGAACAGGCCGGCACCCCGCAGGTGCGCGCCCGGCTCAGCCATCAGGGCGATACCGCCACCCTCACCCTGACGCAGAGGGTGCCGCCAACACCGGGCCAGCCCGACAAGCAGCCAATGCCGATCCCGCTCCTCGTGGCGCTGTTCGACCGCGATACTGGCCGCCACCGGGGCGAGGAACTGATCGTATTGACGGGCGAGCAGGCGAGGTTTGAATGGTCCGGATTCGCCAGTCCGCCAGTGCTGTCGATCAACCGCCGCTTCACGGCGCCGATCACGCTCGAGCGCGAGGTCAGCACTGCGGATCTGGTGTTCCTCGCCGCGCATGATGACGACGCCTTTGCCCGTTACGAGGCGATGCAGGAACTGGTTGTCGGCTATCTCATCGCCGCGGTCGCGGGCAAGGCCGACGACGAGGTGCGCGCGGCCATCGGCGAGGCAATGCGCGCCGTGCTGGGCGACGAGCGGCTGGATGATCTGATGCGCGGCGAATTGCTGATCCTGCCCAGCCAGACCTATCTTGCCGAGCAATTCGATGCGGCCGATCCGGCGGCGATCCACGCGGCGCGCGAATCGCTGAAGGGCTGGCTGGGCCAGACGCTGGAGGCTGATTTCATCGCCGCGCACCAGCGCGCCAGCGGCGTGCCCTATTCGCTCAGCCCCGAGGCACGCGGCGCGCGCAAATTGAAGACGCAGGCGCTGGTCTATCTCGCCGCCGGCAACCCGGACCGCGCGGCCGACATGGCCGCAGCGCAATATGATGCCGCCGACAACATGACCGACCGGCAAGGCGCGCTGATGGTGCTGACGGGTCTGCGCAGCGCAGCACGGACCGACCGGCTGATCGATTTCTATCGCCGCTTCGAAGGCGATGCGCTGGTGATCGACAAATGGTTTTCGCTTCAGGCGAGCTCGCTGCATCCTGCGGTTCTCGAACACGTCAAGGCGCTGGCCAAGCACCCCGATTTCACACTGCGCAATCCCAACCGCGTGCGCAGCCTCTACATGGCCTTTGCCGGCAATCCGCATGGCTTTCATCAGGCCGATGGCGCCGGCTATCGGATTATTGCCGACCTGATTCTCGAACTCGATCCGCTGAACCCGCAGACTGCGGCGCGCTTCGTTCCTGCGCTCGGCCGCTGGCGGCGGATAGAGCCCGGCCGGGCGGCGCTAATGCGGGAGGAGCTCGAGCGGATCGCGGCCGCGCCCGGCCTGTCGCGCGACACGCAGGAACAGGTGCTGCGCAGCCTTGGTTGAGGTGCTGCGCTCGGCCGCGCTGGCAGGCATCGCGCACGGCTTCTGCACACGGCAGGGCGGCGTCTCGCGCGGCGCGGTGGCCGGACTCAATGCCGGCCTTGGCTCGGACGACGATCCGGCGGCGGTGGCGGAAAACCGTGCGCGCGCGCTGGCCGCGATCGCGCCAGGCGCAGTGATGGTCGCGCCCTATCAGGTCCACTCGCCCGACGTGCTGATGGTGACTGAACCCTGGCCCGACAGCGCGCGCCCGCCGGCCGATGCACTGGTGACCGACCGGCCCGGCATCGCGCTTTCGATCCTGACCGCCGATTGCGCGCCGGTGCTCTTGGCCGACTGCGAGGCAGGCGTGATCGGCGCCGCTCATGCCGGCTGGCGGGGGGCGCATGGCGGGGTGCTCGAGAACACCGTCGCCGCGATGGTCCGCCTTGGCGCGCGGCCCGCCCACATCGTCGCCGCCATCGGCCCGACCATCGCTCAGGTCAGTTACGAGGTCGATGACAGCTTCCGCGCCGGTTTCACCCCGGCGGACGCGCGCTTCTTCGCGCGTAGAGCACCGGGAAAATGGCAATTCGACCTGCCCGCCTATGTCGCGCAGCGGCTCCGCATGGCCGGGGTCGACGAAATCGACGATCTGGCCCTCGACACCTATACCGACGAGGCGCGGTTCTATTCCTTTCGCCGGGCCACCCATCGCGGCGAGGCAAGCTACGGCCGGTTGCTCTGTGTCATCGCCTTGCCACAAACCCCCTGAGCCGGCCAAAAACCCGGTTGGCAGGCGGCCGTTTCGCGGTTAGAGGCCGGCCAAACCGGCACCGGGAGGCAGGCGCATCGTGCCCGCCGCACACCCGATGATAAAGCGCGGATTGGGGGCAACTCGGTTCAAGCAACGGTTGCAGTATTTCTGAGCTTCGTCTGTCGCTGACGCGCGGGACGGAACTGAACAAGGCGGGATCATGGTGAACACCACTGGCAGCGTTACCCCCGGGGGAATCGAGGGCGATGCCCTGCCGGGCGACCAGCACGGCGTATCGCACATCACTCCGGTCGGGGAACCGGGCGATGGTGATGGTGCCGACGGCGTCCGCCGCCGTGACTTCATCAATATCGCTGCCACCAGCGCGGCCGCGATGGGCGGCATCGCGGTGCTCTATCCGCTGATCAGCCAGATGGCCCCGTCGGCCGACGTGCTGGCCGAAAGCACCACTGAAGTCGATGTCAGCGCCATTCAGGCCGGGCAGGCGATCAAGGCGGTGTTTCGCAAGCAGCCGCTGTTCATCCGCCGGCTGACGCCGGCCGAAATCGCTGCCGCCAATGCGGTCGATGTCGGCTCGCTGCGCGATCCCGCGACGCTCGCCGAACGGACCAAGGAAGGGCACGGCGACGTGCTCGTCACGATGGGCGTGTGCACCCATCTGGGCTGCGTCCCGCTGGGCGCGGCCGAAGGCGAGAACAAGGGCGAGTTCGGCGGCTATTTCTGCCCCTGCCATGGCTCGCACTACGACACCGCAGCGCGCATCCGCAAAGGTCCGGCGCCGCTCAATCTCGAAGTGCCCGAATATGAATTCACGTCCGACACCGTGATCCGGGTTGGCTGAGGAATAGAGACCGCATCATGAGCTTTCCCTGGGCCAAGCAATACGAACCGCAGACGGGTATTACCCGGTTTCTCGACGAGAAGCTGCCCCTCCCGCGCCTCGTCTACAACGCGATCGGCGGCGGTTATCCGGTGCCGCGCAACCTCAACTACATGTGGAATTTCGGCGTTCTCGCCGGGTTCTGTCTGGTGTTGCAGATCGTTACCGGCGTCGTCCTGGCGATGCATTATGCCGCCAATGCGCAGGTCGCCTTTGCCACCACCGAACACATCATGCGCGATGTGAACTGGGGCTGGTTGATGCGCTACGGCCATGCGAACGGCGCCAGCTTCTTCTTCGTGGTGGTCTACCTCCACATCTTCCGCGGCTTCTTCTACTCGTCTTACAAGGCCCCGCGCGAGATGATCTGGCTCCTGGGCGTGGTCATCTTCCTCTTGATGATGGCGACGGCCTTCATGGGCTACGTGCTGCCCTGGGGCCAGATGAGCTTCTGGGGTGCCAAGGTGATTACCGGCCTGTTCGGCGCGATCCCGCTGATCGGCGAGCCGTTGCAGGTGTGGCTGCTGGGCGGCTTTGCCCCCGACAATGCGGCGCTCAACCGGTTCTTCTCGCTGCACTTCCTGCTGCCCTTCGTGATTGCTGCGGTCGTCATCCTGCACATCTGGGCGCTGCATATTCCGGGCTCGTCGAATCCCACCGGGGTCGAGGTGAAGCAGGAATCGGACACGGTCCCGTTCCACCCCTATTACACGGCCAAGGACGGCTTCGGGCTGGGCGTGTTCCTGCTGCTTTATGGGCTGATGGTGTTCTTCCTGCCCAACGCGCTCGGTCACCCGGACAATTATATCGAGGCGAACCCCCTTTCGACGCCGGCGCATATCGTGCCCGAATGGTATTTCTGGCCGTTCTACGCGATCCTGCGCGCCTTCACCGCCGACTTCTTCTTCATTCCGGCCAAGCTGCTCGGCGTGCTGGCGATGTTCGCGGCGATCCTGGTGTGGTTCTTCCTGCCCTGGCTCGACAAGTCGCCGGTGCGTTCAGGCCATTATCGCCCGCTGTTCCGCAAGTTCTTCTGGTTCGGGCTGATCCCGGCGATGGCGGTGCTGTTCTGGTGCGGCGGCGCCCCGGCGGAAGAGCCCTATGTGATGCTCAGCCAGATCGCGACCGCCTATTACTTCCTGCACTTCCTCGTGATTCTGCCGATCGTCTCGTCGATCGAACGGCCCGAACCGCTGCCGACCTCGATCACTGCGGCCGTACTGGGCGATAGCGAGGATGCGCCGATGGATCGCGACCAGCGCCCTGACCTGCCTGCCACCCCGGCTCCGGCCCTCTGACGAATTTGCGAATTGGAAAGCGCCTGACATGATCCGCCTCTTCGGTATCCTCGCCGGCCTGTTCTTCGCGCTCGCATCGCTGTGGGCGTTCGTCTTCGGGGCGGGCACCGTCATCAGCCAGGGCCATCTGGTGGAGCCGACGGCCGAACACGAGTTTCATCTGTTGCCGCGCGATGCGAATCTTCCGACAGATGGCGCGTTCGGCAAATGGGACGTCGCGCAGCTGCAACGCGGCATGCAGGTCTACAAGGAAGTCTGCGCCGCCTGTCATGGGTTGAAATATGTCGCCTTCCGTGACCTCGAGGCGCTCGGCTATAACGAAGCCGAAGTGAAGGCGATCGCGGCCGGCTTCCAAGTGCCGGGCGTCGATCCCAACACTGGCGAGGCGGCGCTACGCCCCGGCCTGCCGACCGACAAGTTCCCCTCGCCCTATCCCAACGCGATCGCGGCGGCGGCGGCGAACAACAATGCCATCCCGCCCGACCTGTCGCTGATCACCAAGGCGCGGCATGACGGGCCCAATTACGTTTATTCGTTGCTGACCGGTTACGGGCAGATTCCGGGTGAGCTGAAGCGCGAATTCCCTGCCTTCTCGACCCCGGGCGGGTTGCATTTCAATCGGTATTTCCCGACGCTCAACCTCGCCATGGCCCCGCCGCTGACGGCGGATGGGCAGGTGACCTATGCCGAAGGCCAGCCCAAGCCGACGGTCGACCAGATGGCGCGCGATGTTGCCGCGTTCCTGACCTGGACCGCCGAACCCAAGCTGGTCGAACGCAAGCAGACTGGCTGGCCGGTGCTGGGCTTCCTGCTGTTCGCTACGGTGCTCGCTTTCCTGGCCAAGAAGCAGATCTGGGCGCGGCTGAAGCGTCCCGGTCACCACGGCGCCTGATCCGGCCCGCGCCGGCCCGACCTGGCGCGCGGCGGATTGATGACGAGGGCTGATCTCACTGGACTCGTGAGGACCGTGCCGGATTTTCCGGCCCCGGGCGTGTTGTTCCGCGATATCACCACGCTGCTTGCCGATGGGCCTGGCTTTGCCGCCGCCTGCGGCGCACTGGCCGCACTGGCGACCCCGCTTCGCCCTTCGCTGATTGCGGGGATCGAGGCGCGCGGGTTCGTTTTCGGCGCGGCGCTGGCGAGCCGTCTGGGGCTCGGCTTCATCCCGATCCGCAAGCCAGGCAAGCTCCCGGTGCCGACCCTCCACCGCGACTATGCGCTCGAATATGGCACCGGTCGGCTCGAACTCGACCCAACCAGCATCCCGCCGGGCGCGCGCGTACTGTTGGTTGACGACCTGCTGGCGACCGGCGGCACCGCGCTCGCCGCGGCCGCGTTGCTGCGCGAAGCGGGCGCGGTGGTGACCGATGCCCTGTTCGTCATCGATCTGCCCGATCTCGGCGGCACAGCGCGGCTTGCGGCAGAAGGCGTGCAGATGCAGGCGCTGATGACATTTCCTGGCCAATGACCAGCGAACCACCCCGCGGCGCGGCAGGGAATGGCTTGACGCGGGCTGCGCGGCGGTGGCAATCGCGCAAGGCACGCCGCAAGGCTGCGCGCGGGTATAGCATAGTGGTAATGCTCTAGCCTTCCAAGCTAGCTAGGCGGGTTCGATTCCCGCTACCCGCTCCAGCCCTTTGCCGCTAAGGCGCGCGCCAGTATGAGCGCGCCCGAGAACACCGACACGCCCGATTGGCGGAATACCGTCTTCCTGCCGAAAACCGACTTCCCGATGAAGGCGGGTCTGCCGCAGAAGGAACCGGGCATTCTCGCGCGCTGGCAGGCCGAGGGGCTCTATCGTCAGCTCCGCGAAGCGCGCGCCGGGCGCGAGAAGTTCATCCTCCACGATGGCCCGCCTTACGCCAATGGCGAAATCCATATCGGCCATGCGCTCAACCACGTGCTCAAGGACATGGTTGTGCGCACGCAGAGCCTGCTCGGCAAGGACGCGCCCTATGTTCCCGGCTGGGACTGCCACGGCCTGCCAATCGAATGGAAGGTCGAGGAACAGTACCGCAAGAGGAAGCTGAACAAGGACGAGGTGCCGGCCGACGAATTCCGCGCCGAATGCCGCGCCTATGCCGCGCAATGGGTCGATGTGCAGCGCGAGCAGCTCAAGCGGCTCGGGATCGGCGGCGATTGGGACAATCCGTACCTCACGATGGATTTCGCCGCCGAGGCGGTCATCGTGCGCGAATTGCTCAAATTCGCCGAGACCGGCCAGCTCTATCGCGGCGCCAAGCCGGTGATGTGGAGCCCGGTCGAAAAGACCGCGCTGGCCGAGGCGGAGGTTGAATACGAAGATATCACCTCGACCCAGATCGACGTGGCGTTCGAAATCACCGAGAGTCCTATTGCGGAGCTGGTCGGCGCGCACGCGGTGGTATGGACGACGACGCCGTGGACGATCCCGGTCAATCAGGCTTTGGCCTATGGGCCGGAGGTTGAGTACGTGATTGTTAGCTTTCCGAGCGCCCGTTTCTTGGTGGCGCGGGAACTCGCTGCCGAATTTGTCAGCCGTATCACCAGCAGTCCAGTGGACGCACCGTTTCGGCCCTGGGAAGAAGCAAATGACTGGAGCGAACAATTAAAGCCGGTCAAAGGTTCAGACCTCGCCGGAACCCTGGCCCGCCACCCGATGCACCATCTCGGCGGGTTCTTCGCCAAGCCGCGCCCGTTCCTGCCGGGCGATTTCGTCACCACCGACAGCGGTACGGGCCTCGTCCACATGGCCCCCGACCATGGCGAGGACGATTTCCTGCTCTGCCGCGAACACGGGATCGAGCCGGTCTTCGCGGTCGAGGGGGATGGCAGATATCGCGCCGACTGGGGCTGGCTCGGCGGGCAGGGGAGCGTCATCAACCCCAAGTTCAACGCGCCTGACGGGCCGATCTGCGCCGATCTGGCCGAGGCCGGAGCGCTGCTGGCGGCGAGCGCGGATTATCGCCATTCCTACCCCCATTCGTGGCGGTCCAAGGCGAAGGTCATCTTCCGTGCTACGGCGCAATGGTTCGTGCCGATGGACAAGGTGCTGACTCACCTGCCTGCCAAGACCCGCGCCGAGAAGAAGTGGGAAAACGAAGGCGGCGCGATCAATCCGGCGGATGAGGGCCTGTGCGCTTCGCCCACCTTGCGCGAAGCGGCGCTGGGCGAGATCGAGCGGGTGCGCTTCTATCCCGAAAAGGGCCGCAACCGGATCGGCAGCATGGTCGCCGGCCGGCCCGACTGGGTGCTCAGCCGCCAGCGCGCCTGGGGCGTGCCGATCACCTTATTCGTCGACCGCAAGAGCGGCGAATATCTGGTCGACGGCGCGGTCAATGCGCGGATCGTTGCCGCCATCCATCAGGGCGGGGTCGATGCGTGGAGCGACGCCAATGCGGCAGAGTTCCTCGGCCCGGAACGGGACCCGGCGGATTACGAGCGGGTCACCGACATTCTCGACGTGTGGTTCGATTCCGGGTGCACGCACGCCTTTGTGCTTGAGAGCGGGCGCTGGCCAGACCTGACCTGGCCGGCCGATCTGTATCTCGAGGGCAGCGACCAGCATCGCGGCTGGTTCCAATCGAGCTTGCTCGAAAGCTGCGGCACCCGCGGCCGCGCCCCTTACGATGCGGTGCTGACGCACGGCTTCACCATGGCCAGCGACGGGCGCAAGATGTCGAAGAGCCTCGGCAATACCGTCGATCCAAACAAGGTCATGGAAACCTACGGTGCGGACATCATCCGCCTGTGGGCGCTGTCGGTCGATTTCACCGAGGACCACCGGATCGGCGACGAAATCCTCAAGGGCGTGGCCGACCAGTATCGCAAGCTTCGCAACACCTTCCGCTATCTGCTCGGCGCGCTCGACGGGTTCGACGAAGGCGAGCGCGTCGCGCCCGAAGCGATGCCCGAATTGGAGCGCTACGTGCTGGCGCTGCTTGCCACGCTGGACCAGACCTTGCGCAATGCGGCGGAAGGATACGATTTCAACACCTATGTCCGCGCGCTGGCCGAGTTCTGCAACGAGGATCTGTCGGCGTTCTTCTTCGATATCCGCAAAGACAGCCTCTATTGCGATGCGCCCGACGACCCGCGCCGCCGCGCATGTCGGACGGTGCTCGACACGCTGTTTCACGCGCTGGTCCGCTATGCCGCGCCGGTGCTGGTGTTCACTGCCGAAGAGGTGTGGGGCAGCCGCTATCAGCAAGGGGGCAGCGTCCATCTGCTTGAATGGCCCGACCTGCCGGTGGTGCCGGCCGATGATATGCTGTTCGCCCGCTGGAACGCTATCCGCGGCCTGCGCACCGAAGCCTATGAAGCGATCGAGCCGCTGCGGCGCGACAAGGTGCTGGGCTCCGGCCTCGAAGCCGAAGTCAGCCTGCCCGCCGATGCGGCCGGCACTGCAGACGATCTCGACCTTGCCGAATTGTTCATCACCGCGTCAGTGGCGATCAGTGATGGCGACGCGGTGCAGGTAACCCGGACCGATCATCACAAATGCGGCCGCTGCTGGCGCCATCTGCCCGAAGTGGCCGAAACCGGCGCGCTGTGCGGCCGCTGCGCCGATGTGGTCAGCGAAGGGCACACGGAATGAACCCGGTCAAGCGAAACCGCCTGACCGGATTGGCGCTGGCGCTCCTGATCTTTGCCGTCGATCAATGGAGCAAATGGTGGGTCACCGGCCCGCTCGGCATCAACCAGATTGGCGATTACCGCGAGATCCTGCCATTCTTCGACCTGCGCTATGTTCGCAATTACGGTGTTTCGCTGGGGATGTTCGAGGCGACCTCGCCCGAGATGCGCTGGGCGCTGGTGGCGGTCACCGGGTTTATCGCGCTGATCGTGACGGTGTGGATGCTGCGCGAGAGAAGCTGGAGCGAAATTCTCGGCCTGTCGCTGATCCTCGGCGGGGCACTGGGCAATATCCGCGACCGCTATCGCGACGGCTTCGTCACCGATTTTGCCGATCTGCACATTGGCGAATTCCGCCCATTCATGATCTTTAACGTCGCCGATGCGGCGATCACCATCGGGGTTCTGATAATCCTTGCCCGTTCGTTCTTCGTGCGCGACAAGGATGACGACAAGACCCGACAATCGGCGCCCGGCGCCGCGGAGAGCTGATAGATGCGTAAGACCCTTCCCGCCCTGATCCTTGGCACCGCGCTGCTTGGCGGCTGTGCCAGCGGCGGCCTGTTCAACCGCAACGCGCCTGACGAATTTGCCGTCCAGCGCCAGGCGCCGCTGGTGGTGCCGCCCGATTTCAACCTCGCCCCGCCCGCCCCCGGCGCCCCGCGCCCGGCCGAAGGCACCGCCGCCGATCAGGCGCTCGAGGCGCTGTTTGGCGGCCCCGCGCCGCGCAGCCAGGTTGAAACCAGCCTGCTCGAACGCGCCGGGACGGTGGCCCCGTCGATCCGCTCGACCGTGGGCGATCCCGATACGCATACCGTCGCCAAAGGGCGGGTGACGCGCGACATCCTCGCCGCGCCCGAAGGCGATGGTGGCGCGGCGCAGGCGGTTATTCCGTCCTGAGCCAGCCCTGTTTGAGACTGGCGGGCCGGGTCAGTCCTGCGGGATGATCCGGCTGACCAGCAGCTTGTCGATCTTGCGGCCGTCCATGTCGACGACCTCGAACCGCCAGTTCTGATCGACGAAGCTTTCGCCTTCTTCGGGAAGTTTTTTGACCACCCACAGCGCGTAGCCGGCGGCGGTGGCAAATTCGTGTCCTTCGGGAAAATCGAGGCCCAGCCGCTCGGCCAGCACATCGACCGGCACCGCGCCTGAAATCAGCAGCGATCCGTCCTCGCGCTCGACGATTGATGGCAGTTCGCCCTGATCCTGATCCGAGACAAAATCGCCGACCAGTGCGGTCAATAGGTCGGCCGGGGTAACGATCCCGTCGAGATGGCCATATTCGTCGTGAACCATGGCCATCGCCACGTCGGACGCCTGGAGGATGCGCAGCGCGTCCATCGCATCGAGCTGGTCGGGGATGATCGCGGGCTTGCGCATCAGCCGGGCAAAGTCGATCTTGCGGCCCGTCACCAGCTCGGCCAGCACTTCGCGCACCTTGACCACGCCGACGACCTTGTCGGGCGAACCATCGGCCACGGGCAGCAGCGAATGTGGGCTCTGTTCGATGGTTTCGCGAATGGCGAATTCATTGGCCCCGATATCGATCCAGTCGATCTCGGGGCGCGGGGTCATCAGGCTACGCACAGGTCGTTCGGCGAGGCGCACCACGCCCGCAAGGATCGCGTGCTGTTCGTGCTCGATCACGCCCGACCGGGTCGCGTCGGCAAAGATCATCTGGAGCTCTTCGGCGGTCACCGCGGGCTCGCCGCCGCCGCCGATACCGAGGAGCCGGATCAAAAGGGCCGAGCTTTTGTCGAGCAACCACACGAGGGGCGCGGCCACCCGGGCGATCAGTGCCATCGGGCGCGACATGACTGTGGCGATCGGCAGCGCGGCCCGCAGCGCGACCTGCTTGGGCACCAGTTCGCCCACCACCAGGCTGAAATAGGTGGTGAGGCCGATCACCACCGCAAAGCCGACTTGCGGGGCATAGGCCGCCGGCACGCCGGCTGCGGCCAGCCGCTCGCCTACCGGGCCGCCGAGGCTGGCACCCGAATAGGCGCCGGCGATGATGCCGACCAGCGTGATGCCGATCTGCACGGTCGACAGGAATTTGCCCGGATCGGCCGCCAGTTCGAGCGCG
This sequence comes from Qipengyuania sp. YIM B01966, assembly GCF_016461955.1. Lineage (GTDB taxonomy): Bacteria > Pseudomonadota > Alphaproteobacteria > Sphingomonadales > Sphingomonadaceae > QFOP01. The sequence continues at coordinate 130,755 of NZ_JADMNM010000004.1, forward strand.
GTCTGTGCACCGGTGCTGCCGTCATCGGCGGCGGTCCGCAAATGCGCGGTCCGCGCCGATACGATGGCCAGTTCCGACATGGCAAAGACGCCATTCAGCACGATGAGCCCGGCGATGATGGCAAGGTCGGTCCAGGGAAACGGTGTCACCATGCCGCGCTAGCACAAAAGCCGTTTGGTGCCAGCATTCGCTGATCCACCCGGAGCGGGAACATAAACGCCGGGAAGAGGGTTTGGCGGGTCAAGGCGCGCGTGGGCGTATTCACAGCGGCGGGGTGGTCCTCGCTAAGATAACTAAGATAACAAGGAAAAGGGACCAAGCGATGAAGAAATCCCGGATGTTTACCGCCAGCCTCGCAGCCGTGTCGCTGCTGGGCGTTTCGGCGTGCGTGACCGACCCGAATACCGGCGAACAGAAGATTTCCCGTGCGGCCATTGGCGGCGCAGGCGGCACCGCACTTGGCTATTTGCTGGGCGGCGTCATCGGCGGCAAGACTGCGCGGATTATCGGCGCGGGCCTTGGCGGCGTGGCCGGTGGAGTGGTCGGTTACCGGATGGACCAGCAGATTCGTGAACTGCGTGAAACCACCGCTGGTTCGGGCGTTGATGTCACCGAAATCAACAACGGTCAGGCGATCCTGGTCAACCTGCCCGACGGCGTGACCTTCGGGACGGGTTCGTATTCGATCAGCCCGACCTTCCAGACTACGCTGAACCAGGTCGCGCAGAGCCTGCAGCAATACCCCAGCAGCTTGGTTGACGTTTATGGTCACACCGATACGGTCGGTTCGGCCACGTCGAACCAGCGCCTGTCGGAACAGCGCGCTCAGGCCGTCGCCGACTATCTGTCGAATCAGGGCGTCAACCGCACGCGTATCCGCTGGCAGGGTTATGGTGAAACGCAGCTGCGCGTGCGCACCGGCGACAATGTTGCCGAACCGCTCAACCGCCGCGTCGAAATCGTCATCACGCCGATCACGCAGGCGGACGTGAACGCCGCCCGCTAATCGGCTGCATTACGCAAACCTTCCGCCCAATCCCGCGGAGAGAGGCCGGGGCCATTCGCCCCGGCCTTTTTGCGTGGCGCTATCGGCTCAAGCGCGCCGCGCGGGCCGCGAGATGCTCGACCGCGGCGGCGTGAATGCCCGGCGCGCTGACCAGCAGGCCGAACGCGCGCGGGTCGCGTTTGTTGTAATTGAGCGGGCGGCCGAACGCATCGGTTACTGCTGCGCCTGCCTCGCGCGCGATCAGCGCGGCGGCGGCGATGTCCCATTCAAACCCCCAGCGCACCGTCGCCACCAGATCGGCGGCGCCGGCGGCGACCATGGCGATCCGCAGCGCGATCGAATTGGGCTTGGCGACCAGCGCCAGATCGCGGTCCTCACGGGCGAGCGAATCGGCGGGGACGCGCGCACCGGCAAACAGCGTGCGCTCCTTAACGGCAAGCTGCGTCCCGTTACGCTCCGCGCCCTGCCCCGATATACCGACCCATTCCTCGCCCCGCGCGGGTGCCACCAGGATACCGATCAGCGGCCGGTTATTGCTGATCAGCGCCACCGACACCGCCCAGCCTGGTCGGCCACGGATGAAATCGCGCGTCCCGTCGATCGGATCGACCAGCCAGATGAGATCCCTCCCCAGCCGCGCCGGATCGTCAGCGGTTTCCTCCGACAGCCAGCCCGCCGCCGGAAGCAGCGCCCCCAATTCGCGGCGCAGGAAGCCATCGACTGCGAGATCGGCGGCACACACCGGGTTGCCGGGGCTCTTCTCCCACACTTCGGGCGCATGGCCTGCACCGGGCCATTGATCATACGCAATCCGCCCGGCCTCGCGGGCAATCTCCATCAGGCGCTGGCGGTCGATCATGGCGGGCGCGTGGTGGCCCTCCACGCGGCACTTTTCAAGCGCGGCGTCCTATGCAAAGGCCGGGGCGACTCCCCACGCAGCAAGGTGAAAAGAGCGCGCGCGATGAACATTCACGAATATCAGGCCAAGGAATTGCTGGCGCAGCACGGTATCCCCGTCCCCGCGGGCCACGCCGCGCTGACGGTCGAGGAAGCAGTCGAGGCCGCCCGCCAGCTGCCCGGGCCGCTGTACGTGGTGAAGGCGCAGATCCATGCCGGCGGGCGCGGCAAGGGCAAGTTCACGGAACTTGGGCCCGAGGCCAAGGGCGGCGTGCGGCTGGCCAGGACGATCGAAGAGGTCGAGGCCAATGCCCGCGAGATGCTCGGCAATACGCTCGTCACGATCCAGACGGGCGATGCCGGCAAGCAGGTCAACCGCCTCTACATCACTGACGGGGTCGATATCGGCAAGGAATACTACCTGTCGCTGGTGGTTGACCGGGCGACCGGCTGGATCGCGATGATCGCCAGCACCGAAGGCGGGATGAGCATCGAGGACGTGGCGCACGACACGCCCGAAAAGATCACCACCATAACCATCGACCCGGCACAGGGCTTCATGCCGCATCACGGCCGCGCGCTCGCCTTCGGTCTCAAGCTGACAGGCGACCTCAACAAGCAGGCGCAGAAGCTCGGCAAGCAGCTTTATGACGCCTTCGTCGCGCTCGACTGTTCGATGATCGAAATCAACCCGCTCGCTGAAACCGAAGGCAAGCTGATGGTTCTCGACGCCAAGATGAGCTTCGATTCGAACGCGCTCTATCGCCACCCCGAGATCGAGGCGCTGCGCGACGAGACCGAGGAAGACCCGGCCGAGGTCGAGGCGAGCAAGTACGACCTCGCCTACATCAAGCTAGACGGGAATATCGGCTGCATGGTCAATGGCGCGGGCCTCGCCATGGCGACGATGGATATCATCAAGCTGAACGGCGCCTTCCCGGCAAACTTCCTCGATGTCGGCGGCGGCGCTTCGAAGGAAAAGGTCACCGAAGCGTTCAAGATCATCCTGTCCGACCCGGCGGTCGAGGGAATTCTGGTCAATATCTTCGGCGGCATCATGAAGTGCGACATCATCGCCGACGGGATCGTCGCCGCGGCCAAGGAGGTGAACCTCTCGGTGCCGCTGGTCGTCCGGCTCGAAGGGACCAATGTCGAGAAAGGCAAGGAGATCCTTGCCAACTCCGGCCTCGCCATCGTGCCGGCCGACGATCTGGGCGACGCCGCCCGCAAGATCGTCGCCGAGGTGAAGCAGGCCGCCTGAGGGCTGGTTGACGCTTACGTAAAGGTTAGATAGACGCTGCGCAGAGCAAAGGAGCGCGAGACATGAAGATCCTCGTCCCCGTCAAGCGGGTGATCGATTACAATGTGAAGCCCCGGGTCAAGGCCGACGGCTCGGGTGTCGATCTTGCCAACGTCAAGATGAGCATGAACCCGTTCGACGAAATCGCCGTCGAAGAGGCGATCCGGCTCAAGGAAAAGGGCCACGCGACCGAGATCGTCGCGGTCAGCATCGGCCCGGCCAAGGCGCAGGAAACGCTGCGCACTGCGCTCGCCATGGGCGCCGACCGGGCGATCCTGGTCGATACCGGCGAAGAAGGCGCCTCGGCGCTGGAGCCGCTGGCGGTGGCCAAGATTTTGAAGGCGATTGCCGATGCCGAACAGCCTGGCCTGGTGCTGCTGGGCAAGCAGGCGATTGACGATGATTCCAACCAGACCGGCCAGATGCTCGCTGCGCTGATGGGCCGGCCGCAGGGCACCTTTGCCAATACGGTCGAAATCGACGGCGATCACGTGACGGTCAAGCGCGAGGTTGATGGCGGGCTCGAAACCGTGAAGCTGGCCCTCCCGGCGATCGTCACCACCGACCTCCGCCTCAACGAACCGCGCTATGCTAGCCTCCCCAACATCATGAAGGCCAAGCAGAAGCCGCTCGAGACCAAGAGCCCGGCCGATTACGGTGTGGACACCACGCCCCGGTTGAAGACGCTGCACGTCGCCGAACCGCCGGTTCGGCAGGCCGGGATCAAGGTTGCCGATGTCGACGAACTCGTCGCCAAGATGAAGGCGCTGGGGATCGCCTGAGCGGCGCCTGAGCGAAAAGGACAGTGGATATGAAAACTCTCGTCTGGGTCGAACACGACAATAGCAGCATCAAGGATGCGACGCTGAGCGCCGTCACCGCCGCTGCAAAGCTCGGCGAAGTGCACCTGCTGGTGGCCGGGCACAATGCCGCAGGCGTTGCCGACGAAGCCGCGAAGATCGCCGGCGTCAGCAAGGTCCATCTGGCAGACGATGCAGCGTATGATCACGCGCTGCCGGAAAATGTCGCACCGCTGGTGGCCGAGCTGATGGGCCATCACGATGCCTTCGTCGCGCCCGCCACCACCACCGGCAAGAACATCGCCCCGCGCGTCGCCGCGTTGCTCGACGTGATGCAGATTTCCGAAGTGCTGTCGGTCGAAGGTGAGCGGACCTTCACCCGCCCGATCTATGCCGGCAACGCCATCGCCACGGTCGAATCGAGCGATCCCAAGCTGGTCCTGACCGTGCGCGGCACCGCCTTCGACAAGGCCGCGCGCGAGGGTGGCAGCGGCACGGTCGAGGCGGTGAGCGGGGCGGGCAATGCCGGCACCGCGCAGTTCGTCGGACAGGAAATTGCCAAGAGCGAACGGCCCGAACTGACCAGCGCCAAGGTGATCGTTTCGGGCGGTCGCGCGCTCAAGGATGCCGACACCTTCCAGCAGATCATCATCCCGCTGGCCGACAAGCTGGGTGCCGGCGTCGGCGCCAGCCGTGCGGCGGTCGATGCGGGCTATGTCCCCAACGATTACCAGGTCGGCCAGACGGGCAAGATCGTCGCCCCGGAAGTCTATATCGCGGTCGGCATTTCCGGCGCCATCCAGCACCTTGCGGGGATGAAGGATTCCAAGACCATCATCGCCATCAACAAGGACGAGGACGCCCCGATCTTCCAGGTCGCCGATATCGGCCTCGTCGGCGATCTCTATAAGCTGGTTCCGGAACTGACCGAAAAGCTCTGATCTTTCGGGCAATTGTAAGGCTGCAGGCCGGCGGCGGGGCTTCCCGACGCCGGCCCTTTCTTGTACTCTCGAGGCAGGTTGAGGGGATGGGAACGATGCGCAAGCCGCTGAATGCAATCGTGATCGCCGGGATGGCCGGCAGCCTTATGGCGCAAAGCACGCTTGCCCAGGCCGCAGACAATCCCCCCGCGCCGTACACACGGGTCGGGCCGTGGGTGGTCGACTATGATGCGGATTTTTGCCGCCTCATCGCCGTGTTTGCTCAGGGCGAACGCCGCATTTCGCTGCAACTCGTTCAGGCGGGCCCATCATCGACATACGAAATGTTGTTAAGCAGCCCGGAGATCGATGTCCGAAGGCAGTCCTATACGACGCGATGGGATCCGGCCAAGAGCACAACACACACCAACTTCTTCTATGGTCAGGCCGATAGTGGGATGCGGACCGTCCAGTTGAGCACCAGTTTGCTGGACCGCCCCTTCGAGGCGCAAGCGGACCCGGCTTTGGACAGGGCTGCAGCATGGCGCGCCTATCGGACCGAGCAGCGCGCCTTTGCGCGCACGGTCACGAGTCTCACCTTCGAAGGCGGGCCGCGAATCGGCGAACACGCCAGTACGCTCGTTACCGGGCCGATGGACCGGGTCCTTGCCGCGCTTGATACGTGCGGGGAAAATCTGGTGCAAAGCTGGGGCTTCGACCCGGAGCAGCAACTCGCGCTCCGGCAGGGCCCAGAACCGATTGGCAACCCCGGACGCTGGGTTACGCCGGATGATTACCCACCCAGCGCAATCCAGCGCGGCATCGGAGGGTTGCTCAAATTCCGCCTGAGCGTCGAAATCGACGGCTCAGTATCGAGTTGTCACATCCCCCGCTCGCTGACGGATGCCGAGTTCAGTGAGGTGGCGTGCAACGCGCTGAGCAGGCGGGCCCGCTTCCATCCCGCGATTGACGCTTCTGGCAAGCCCGTCCGCGCACTCTATCTGGGCACAATCCGGTTTCAGGTCGGCTGAGTTCTGCACGCAACGCGTCAATACGCATTCCGGTGCGTCATCACCAGCAGCGTCCGCGCGAGGATCAGCGCGTCGCGCCAGAGCGACCAGGTCTCGATATATTCGAGATCGGCGGCGAGGCGCTGGGTCAAATCGTGTTCGGTCTCGGTTGTGCCGCGCCAGCCGCGGACCTGCGCGAGGCCCGTCATCCCCGGCCTAAGCCGGTGGCGGCGCCAATAGAGCGGGTCCACCTCCCAGAACAGACGCTTGCCCGCCTGTGAGCCCAACGCATGGGGGCGCGGGCCGACCAGGCTCATCGACCCGCCCAGCACGTTCAGCAATTGCGGCAACTCGTCCAGGCTGGTGCGGCGCAGAAACCGGCCGACGCGGGTGACGCGCCCATCGCTGCGGCCCGCCGAGCGCTGCCCTTCGCCATCCGCCGCCTCGCTGCGCATGGTGCGAAACTTGAGCATCCGGAACAGCCGGTTATGCCGCCCCATTCGCCGCTGAACGAACAGCGCCGGACCGCCGTCTTCGAGCCGGATCGCCAGCGCAACCAACAGCAGAAGCGGGCTGAGCAAAACCAGCGCGCCGCCAGCTAAGATGAGATCAAAGGCGCGCTTGGCCGCCCGCGCGCGCAAGCCCAGCGGCCCGGTCGAAACGACCAGCGATACGACCTCGCCATAGCGCGCAAGACCGACGGGTTGAAGCGCGGCAAGCGGGCCGGACACCAGTTCGCCGCGCACACCGGCCGCGCGCAGCACCTGCGCCCAGTCGGGGCGGGCCGCCTGCTCGCAGGTGACAACCACCCGGTCCATATTCGCCAGCGCCCGACCCAGCCGATCGAGCGCGGCCGGATCGTCAGGCACCGCCGACAGCCCGGCCTCCGCCGCGTTGAGGGCGAACGCACCCGGAATGCTGACCGCCGGGCCGCCCGCATCGATCAGCAGGATATTGGTCACCTGCCCGCTCGCCCGACGCTGCACCCAGCGCACGGCAGCGGCGCGGCCAGCTGTCATGATCAGCGCGCTCAGCACAATGGCAGCGCCGAACCGAGCCCCGGCAAACGGCTCGCTGCCGAGCAGCACGAAGGCGATGAACAGCAACAGTCCCGTCGCCAGCGCCAGCGCCAGCAGCGCTCGGCCGATCGCCGCCCCAAGATGTTCGAGCGCGCGCTGGGCATAGACCGCCCGGGGGAGCGCGATCGTCCAATACAGCGGAACCAGCAGATGCGCGGGGAGCAGGGCGACCCCGCGCCCGCCGGACAACCACCCGATTACCGCAAAGCCGGCATAAAGCGCGGCTGCGTCGATCAGCATGAGCGCGAGATAGAGCCGCAGCCGGAACCGTTCGCGCGACGGGGCGAGCGGCTTGTCGAGCTTGAGCAGGTTACCGGCAGGGGCGTTCACGTCAGCGGGAGCCTATCGCCCCCGCGCATAGGGATAAACCCTTATGCGCCGCCGCATCCCCGGTTCAGCGGCGCGGGCGGGCGGCGGTCGCGGCGAAGCGGGCGATCTGGGTGATTTCCTGCGCCAGCAGCGTCTCGCCCGGATTGCTGGACGCCAGCAAAGCCTGATGCAGCGCAAGCAGCCGCGCGTTAAGCCGTCCGATCCGCGCGCCGCGCCAACGCTGCAATTGCACGGTGATGTCGCGCCGGTCCTTCCAGAAAATGCGCCGCGCCTTGCTTTCGGCCTCGACGAACCGCTCGACATTGCCCGCCGGCCCCAGACGCGTGGCCAGCCCGGCCAATTGCGCTGCGCGCCGCTCGATCGCCAGCAGTACCGCGACCGGGCTCATCGACATTTCCCGCATCCTTCGCAATTCGGCCGGCAGCCGGGCAGTATCGCCCGACAGCACGGCGTTGACCAGCGGGGCGAAGCCGTCATCCTCGGTGCGGGCGCAGATAGCCTCGAATGCCTCGGGCGTGGCGGTGACGGGCGCTGCGGGCGCCGCGCCGAGATACAGCGCCAGCTTGTCCACCTCGGACTGAGCGAGCCGCACGTCGAGCCCGGCGGCGCGCGCCAGCCTTTCGGCAAGGTCGCCATTGAGGCGGATGCCCGCCTTGTCGGCCATGGTCCGCACTGCTCCGGTCACCTGGCCCAGGTCGGGGGGATAGAACATCGCCACCAGCGCATCGCCGCGTTTTTCGAGCAGCTTGGCGATGCGCGATTTGTCGGTTGCGGCGGTGGCAATGATCAGCACCGGGCATATCCCGCCTTCGCCGGCGTCGATCTGGCCGACGAGGTTTTCGACGGCGGCCGCGCTTTCATCACCCTGCGTGCGGACCCACAGGTGTCGCGCCCCGGCAAACAGCGAGGTCGAGCGCGCCTCGTCGGCCAACGCCACCTGATCGCGCCTAAGGTCAGCCCCCGACAGCTCCACTCGCTCGCCCGCGTCGGGCAGCATGGCCGCGATCCTTGCCGCAGCAACCGACGCCCCGCCCTCGTCCGGGCCGCAGAAATAGAAGATCCGGCAGTCGCGCACCGCGCGCGGGGCGGCGGCGGCGAAATCCTTTTGGCTGGCCTTCACGGCTGTGCGCGCAGGCGCAGCGACAGGCGGGTCACAATCCGCTGGGCCAGATCCTGCGCGAGATTTTCCAGCGCGCGCTCTTCGGCAGCGATGGTGGCATATTCGCTCGACACGACGTCGATCCCGGCATCGGTGCCGTCAGTCGCGTCAATCACGATCGCCCCGGTGGCGAGGTCAACCAGCTGATATCGCGCCCGCAAGGTCCGCCGTTCGCGCCCGGTTGTGTCGTCGCTAAGCAGGCCGAGGCCCTGCAACTGGTCGTCCAGCCGCACATCGAGCCGGTAACGCGCGCTGCCTTCGTCGATCGCCGCACCGCCGCGGGTGAAAGACAGGCGATCATTGAGCGCATTGCGGACCAGCCAGCCGCCGCGACCCGGTATCGCCGAGACCCGCACCTGCGCCAGCTCGCCGGCGACCGGATTGGCCCGGCCCGAGGCGTAAAGCGGTTGCAGCCCGCAGCCCCCCAGCGCAGTGCTCCCGAGTGCCAGCAGCAGCGCAGCGAGGGGCGCAGCACGCGTCATGCGACGATGTTGACCAGCCGGTCGGGAATCACGATCACCTTGCGAATTTCCGCGCCATCGAGGCTACGCTGCACCTTGTCGCTGGCCAGCGCAAGCGCCTCCAGCTCGGCCTGCGGCAGGCCCTTGGGGGCTGTCAGCGTTTCGCGCAGCTTGCCCTTGATCTGCACCGCGATAGTCACCTGGTCCTCGACCAGCAGCGCCGGATCGACCTCGGGCCAGACGGCTTCGGCGACCAGACCGCGCTCGCCCCGGCGGGCCCAGGCCTCTTCGGCGAGATGCGGCATCATCGGCGCGACCAGCAGGATCAGCGTCCGCACCGCCGCATCGCGGCTGGCCGATGGCGCGGCCTTTTCGGTCGACCCGGCGAGTTCGTAAATCCGCGCCACCGCCTTGTTGAACGACAGCGCCTCGATATCGGCGGCGACCGCGGCGATGGTCTGATGGGTCTTGCGCTCGAGAGCGGCGTCCTGGTCGCCCGAGCCCGACAGCGGCGCGGCAAACAGCCGCCACAGGCGCTGGACGAAGCGGCTGCACCCTTCGATGCCCGCCTCGCTCCACGGCAGATCGCGCTCGGGCGGGCTGTCCGACAACATGAACCAGCGCACCGCATCCGCCCCGTGGCGGGCGATGATCGTGTCGGGGTCGACGACATTCTTCTTCGACTTCGACATCTTGACCACGCGGCCGGTGGTGACGGGCGCGCCATTGGCGACCTCCACCCAATCCGCCCCCTCGCGGCGAACCTCGTCAGGCGACAGCCAGCTGCCATCACCCGCCTGATAGGTCTCGTGCGTCACCATCCCTTGCGTGAACAGGCTGGCGAAAGGTTCGGCCACATCGATCAGCCCGATGCGGTTGAGCGCGCGGGTCCAGAAGCGGGCGTAGAGGAGGTGCAGGATCGCGTGCTCGATCCCGCCAATATATTGTTCGACCGGCAGCCACTTGGCCAGTTCCTCGCGGTCGAACGGTTTATCTGCCGGCTGGCTGGCAAAGCGCAGGAAATACCACGAGGAATCGACGAAGGTGTCGAGCGTGTCGGTCTCGCGCCGGGCGGCTGCGCCGCATTGGGGGCAGGTGGTGCGCTGCCAGGTCGGGTGCCGTTCGAGCGGATTGCCCGGCGCGGAGAAGTCGACATCCTCGGGCAGCACCACGGGCAGCTGGCCCTTGGGCACCGGCACGATTCCGCAGTCATCGCAATGAATGAACGGGATCGGTGTCCCCCAATAGCGTTGGCGCGACACGCCCCAATCGCGCAGCCGCCAGACGGTCTTGCCGTGGCCCCAGCCTTCCGCCTCGGCCCGGTCGATTACCGCGCGAATGGCGAGCGGCACGTCCATCCCGTCAAGGAAATCCGAATTGACCAGCACGCCGTCGCCCGGCTCGGCCTCGCCCGCCAGCGGCAGGCCCGCGTCATCGACGGAAGGGGCGACCACGCGCGGGATCGGCAGGCCGTATTTGCTGGCGAAATCATAGTCGCGCTGATCGTGGCCGGGCACGCCCATCACCGCGCCGGTGCCATATTCCATGAGCACGAAATTGGCGATGAACACCGGCAGCTGCACGCCGGTGAACGGATGCACCGCGCCAATGCCGGTATCGAAGCCGAGCTTTTCGGCGGTTTCCAGCTCGGCCGCGGTGGTGCCGCCCTGCTTGCAGCGGTCGATGAATTTGGCCGCCTCGCAATTGGTCATCGCCACGCCCTGTGCCACGGGGTGGTCAGGCGCGACGGCGACGAAGCTGGCCCCAAAGATCGTGTCGGGCCGGGTAGAATAGACCGCCAGCCGCTCGCCGTTCGACAGGGCGAAGCTGAATTCGAGCCCCTGGCTCTTGCCGATCCAGTTTTCCTGCATCAGCCGGACCTTGTCGGGCCATTGGTCGAGGCTGGCGAGACCGTCGAGCAGTTCCTCGGCAAAGTCGGTAATCTTGAGGAACCACTGCGCCAGCTTGCGCTTCTCGACCAGCGCGCCCGAACGCCAGCCGCGCCCGTCGATTACCTGTTCATTGGCCAGCACGGTCTGGTCGACCGGGTCCCAATTGACCTCGCTCTCCTTGCGATAGACGAGACCGGCGGCATAGAGGCCGAGGAACAGCGCCTGTTCGTGGCCGTAATATTCGGGCTCGCACGTGGCCAGTTCGCGGCTCCAGTCGAGCGCGAAGCCGATCCGCTGCAACTGCGCCTTCATGTTGGCGATATTGTCGCGGGTCCAGCTGCCGGGGTGGACGCCCTTTTCCATCGCCGCGTTTTCCGCCGGCATCCCAAAGGCATCCCACCCCATCGGGTGCAGCACCTCGAAGCCGCGCATCCGCTTGTAGCGGGCGAGCACGTCGCCCATCGTGTAATTGCGGACATGGCCGATATGGATGCGCCCGGAGGGGTAAGGGAACATCTCGAGCACGTAGCTCTTGGGCTTGGCGCTGGCGCTGTCGGCGCGGAATATCTGCGCCTCGTCCCAGACGCGCTGCCACTTGCCGTCAGAAATGGCGGGATCGAAGCGCTCTGGCGCGGTCATGGCAATCGGGCCTTCGCTGTGTGCGGCTTAGCCGGCCACGGCTTCGCGGCGAAGCTGGCGCGCCTTGGTCAGGATGATATCCTCGAGCCGCTGGACGGTCGCCGCCTGCACCGGCGCATCGACCCACATCCCGTTCTGCGCGACCTGCCGGCCGGCGGCGACCCGAATCGCATCGGCGCGCAAATCCTGGTCGAGGATGGTGACCGTCAGCTTGACCCGTTCGCCCGGATTGCGCGGATTGGCATACCAGTCGGTGACGATCACCCCGCCGGCGCTGTCGGCCTGGGTGATCTGCGCGAAACTGACCGTTTCGAGCGCGGCGCGCCAGAGATAGGAATTGACCCCGATGGTCGTCACATTGCTGGCGGCAAGGTCGGCACGCGGCAGATCGCGGCCACCGGCGCAAGCCGTGAGCGCCAGCGCGGCGACGGCAGGTGCGCCGAGCAGCGCGATACGGCGAAACGAGGGGGCAAAACCGGTCATGTTCGTCCTGTCAGAAACGGGTTACCGTCTCTATACCTGCCCACGCGGGGGCGGCAAGCGCCACGCGCGCATGGGCCTTGTACCGGTCCAATTGTGGGGTGTGTGCAACAGTCAGAACCAGGAGCGCCAAAGCGACGCGAAAGGTTTTGAAATCCGGGAAACGAGTCCTATTCTGCCCGTTGAAGCAACGGATTTATGCGGAGTCGCATCCCTCGAAAGTCTCCGTTTGCAGGTTGAGGAGCTTAAAGACCCGATGTCCAGGCCCCGTTTCAGCACCGGATTGCGCGCTGCCGCGCCGCTGATGCTGTCGGCGGCCGCACTGGCGTTGCTGGTCGCTCCGGGGGCCAATGCCGCGTTGCCGGCGCTCGGCAAATCCTTTGTCAGCGGCAAGGGCCTGGCGACCTTTACCCCGGCCAATGTCGATCCCGGCCTCGCCGCGCGGGTCGCCCGCGATCTCGCGGCCAAGGGTCAGACGATGCGCTTTACCCCGTCAGGCGGCGTGACGCGGCGCGACGAATCGGTGACTGTGGCGGTCCGGGTGGATCGCGCCACGGCGCAGGCGATTGCGGTCCGCAATGCCGGCCGCACGCTGGCCACCCTTCCGGGCACGGGCGCACGCATGGCCGCCACTGGTGCCGAACCGGCCGTGGCGATTGCCCCCACGCGCTACAATCTCGGCGCCGCACGCGGCTATAACAGCTTTGCCCGGCGGCCTGTTACGCTTGCCGGCGTGAACGATGCCAAGCTGCCTGATCTTGCCCGCCTGGCGCCCAGCACCGAAGACCGGCCGAGCCGGCTCCAGCCGCGCATTGCGATCGAAGATGTGCGGGAAGTGGGCCGTGCGCCGCGCACGCTGCAAGGTGCTGGCGAACCGACGATGGATGTCGGCGGCGCGTACCGCGTGACCCGCAATCTCGACGTCACCGCCGGGGTTCGCGTTTCGCAGGACCGTGACCGGCTCGCTCCGCTGACCGACGCGGCGGCGGACAATCAGGCTGTCTATGTCGGGACGCAGTTCCGCTTCTGACCTCCCGATCCGGCCGGACGTTACGGAAAAGCCGCGACAGGCCCCGCTTCGGCGGGGTTTTTTGTTGCCAAGCGATGGCGGCGGCATAATCCTCTCCGGCGGGAGACACAAAGGAGAGGATCATGGCCCGCGTTGCAATCGTCACCGGGGGAACCCGCGGAATCGGGCGCGCCATCTGCGAAAGGCTGCGCGATTCCGGCTTCACCGTGGTCGCCAATTACGCCGGCAACGATGATGCCGCGCGGGCGTTCAGCGACGAAACCGGCATCGCGACCTACAAGTGGGATGTGGGCGACCATCAATCGTGCCTCAATGGCTGCGCGCGCGTGGCGGACGAGGTCGGGCCGATCGACGTGGTGGTCAACAATGCCGGCATCACCCGGGACGGCACGCTGCACAAGATGAGCTATGACGATTGGCACGAGGTGATGCGGATCAATCTGGGCGGCTGCTTCAACATGGCCAAGGCGTGCTTTCCCGGAATGCGCGAGCGGGGCTGGGGGCGGATCGTCAATATCGGTTCGATCAACGGGCAGGCCGGGCAATACGGTCAGGTGAACTACGCTGCGGCGAAGTCCGGCATTCATGGCTTCACCAAGGCGCTGGCGCAGGAAGGGGCCAAGGCGGGCGTCACCGTCAACGCCATCGCGCCGGGCTATATCGATACCGACATGGTCGCCGCGGTGCCGCCTCCGGTGCTGGAGAAGATCGTCGCCAAGATTCCCGTCGGCCGGCTCGGTCAGGCCGATGAAATCGCCCGCGGCGTCGCCTTCCTGTGTTCGGAAGATGCCGGTTTCGTGACCGGCTCGACGATGAGTATCAATGGCGGCCAGCATATGTATTGATGGCCCGTGTCCTACAGCGCAGCGCGCGGCTAGCATGGCAGCGCGCGCCTGTTGGATCGTGTTGGATTGGCGGGCCGCGCCCTTGGGGCTGCCGGCTGTCGCCCGTCCAGCAACGGGTTCAGATGATTGTTATTACTGATTTTTCTGATTTCGGATCAGGGTGACACAGGTGTCGCCTTTGTCACCCTGACGAGTGCGAGGGTAAAGGGATGGAAACGCGGATCGAACGCGACACGATGGGCGAAGTGGCCGTCCCCGCCGAGCGGATGTGGGGCGCGCAGACCCAGCGCAGCCGCGAGAATTTCCGCATCGGCACCGAATTGATGCCGCGCGAGATCGTCCACGCGCTCGGCCTCGTCAAACAGGCCGCCGCGCGGGTCAATGCCCGCATGGGGGTGCTCGATCCGGCTCTGGCAGAAGCAATCGCGTATGCCGCCGGCGAGGTCGCCTCCGGCGCGCTCGACGCGGAATTTCCGCTGGTGGTGTGGCAGACCGGCTCGGGCACGCAGAGCAACATGAACGCCAATGAGGTGATCGCACACCGCGCCAACCGGGCGCTCGGCGGCGATCCGGCAGCCAAACAGCCGGTCCACCCCAATGACCATGTCAATGCCAGCCAGTCGTCGAACGACACCTTCCCCAGTGCGGTACACATCGCCGCTGCCACCGCGCTGACCCGCGACCTGCTGCCGGCCTTGCGGGCGATGCACGCTGACCTCGCGGCCAAGGCGCAGGCGTGGGATCACATCATCAAGATCGGCCGCACGCACACGCAGGACGCGACCCCGCTGACGCTGGGGCAGGAATTTTCGGGTTATGCTGCGCAGGTCGAAGCGGGCATCGCGCGGATCGAACTGACGCTCCCGGGGCTGTTCGCGCTGGCGCAGGGGGGCACCGCGGTCGGCACCGGGCTGAACGCGCCGACAGGTTTCGGCGCGGCGGTCGCGGCCGAGATTGCCGCGCTAACCGGCTTCCCGTTCACCAGCGCGCCCAACCGGTTCGAAGCGCTTGCCGCCGATGATGCGTTGGTCTTCGCCCATGGCGCACTGGCCGCGCTGGCGGGCGGACTGTACAAGATTGCCAGCGACATCCGCCTGCTCGGCTCCGGCCCGCGCTCTGGCCTTGGCGAACTGGCGCTGCCCGCCAACGAGCCGGGCTCATCGATCATGCCGGGCAAGGTCAATCCGACCCAGGTCGAGGCGCTGACGCAGGTTTGCGCGCAGGTGTTCGGCAATCAGGCGACGATCGGTTTTGCCGGCAGTCAGGGCCAGTTCGAGCTCAACACCTATCGCCCGGTGATGGGCTACGCCTTTCTACAGTCGGTGCGGCTGCTGGCGGGCGCGGTGGACAGCTTCACGCGGCACCTGCTCGTTGGGCTCGCCCCGCGCGAGGGCAATATCGCCCGCGGCCTCGCCAATTCGCTGATGCTGGTCACCGCGCTCGCCCCGGCGATCGGCTATGATGCCGCCGCCGCCATCGCCAAGCACGCGCACGAGGCGGGGCTGTCTTTACGCGAGGCGGCGCTCGCCAGCGGCAAGGTGGACGAGGCCCAGTACGACCGGTTGGTCCGGCCCGAGAACATGCTGGGGCCGGACCGGTGAGCCCGGACAGGTCAGTAGATATAATAGCCGGCGACCTGGCCGCCCTGCGCGCCGCGTTCGAGTGTGACCGTCTCTACCGCGCCGGCGCGGTGGGCGAAGCTGGTGCGGAACACTACCATTTCATAGCCATTGGGCGGCGCCGGGACCGAGCGGATTTTGGTGACCTCCCGGTCCTGTACGGCGCCCAGCGGGGTGCGCGCACCGGCAATCGCAGCTGCGAACTGCGCCGCGCTGTTGGCGGCGGGGATGGCCGGAGAGGCATCGCGCGCTTCGTCTGTGCGGCCCCCATCGACCAGCGCCAGCCATTCCTGGGCCGCTTGCACCTTGGCGGCGTCGACCGCCGGTTGCTCCACTGTCGGCGTGTCATTGGCGCTGCCAGCCTGCATGAACATCAGCGCCGCTCCGGCGATAAAAGTCAAACCCATGATCCATACTCCAGCTGTGCGCGGCAGCGAGAAGCCTGCCGACGGCGCTGGTTCCTGCGCGGCAGCGCTGGGGGGATGGACCCCGATTTTCTGGTCCGCACGATTTTCGCGGGTGGCGGCCCCTTCATGCGCGAGCAGCATACGTGCCGCCGCACGGCCGCTTGGCGCGGCGGTCTTGCGGCGGGCCGAACGCAGCCGATCGTTGATCGTATGCACCGACAGGCCGAGCGTCGCAGCGATCGATTTGGCATCGTGCCCGGCCAGCATCAGCCGCAGCGTCTCGCGTTCCTTGTCACTGAGCTGATCGATCCCGCTGGTCGCAGTGCCAGGCCTATCGCCGCAGTTGCGCCTGCGCCAACCCCCAGAAACTCGGGTGTGGCATGACGGCGCGCTATCATCCGCCGGTCAAGCATTCGGTAGAGATTGCCGGGCACAAGACCTCGATCAGTCTCGAGCCACTATTTTGGGAAGCGCTGCATCAGTCCGCGCGCGAGGAGGGCGTTCCACTCAGCGCGGTGATCGCGCGGATTGATGCCGAACGGCTGAAGGCGCAGCGGCCGCCGGGGCTTGCCGGGGCGCTGCGCCTTTATCTGTTCGCTCGCCTGGTGGAGCGAAGCGATAGCAGTCAGTAATTGGTCGGCGGGTCGCTCGCCGGGAAGCTCTGATCGCTTTCGAAATCGGGCTTTTCCCAGCTGCCCGGCTTGTCACCGACGGCTTCGGCACCGGCATCGCGGACGAAATGGTCGCGGTCCTTGCCGGCATAGGCAAAACCCTTGCCGTTGGACTGGTTGTTCTGGAGATAGCGGTAGCCGGCATAGCCGAGCGCACCAAGGGTTGCGAGACGCAGGATCGACATTTTGAGTTCCTTTCGCCCTCCCAACGCAGAGCGGCCCCTCGGGGTCCGGCGATGGCGAAAGAATCCGCTATTCGTCGCTCACCCGTTCGATATCGGCGCCGACCAGCGCGAGCTTTTCTTCCAGCCGTTCATAGCCGCGGTCAAGATGATAGATCCGCCGGACCACGCTTTCGCCCTCGGCCGCTAGCGCGGCAATGATCAGACTCATTGAAGCGCGTAGATCGGTGGCCATCACTTCGGCCCCGGTCAACCGCTCGACCCCGTGGACGATCGCCGTGCGCCCCGCCGTTTCGATATGCGCCCCCATCCGCGCCAGTTCGGGCACGTGCATGTAACGGTTCTCGAAAATCGTCTCGTTGAGGACGCTGGTGCCTTCGGCCCGGCACAGGAGCGCCATCAATTGCGCCTGCATATCAGTGGCCAGGCCCGGATAGGGCGCGGTCGAGAGATTGACCGCCTTCAGCGGTCCGTTAGCCGCTACCCGCACGCCGCCGGCGACCTCCTCGCAGGTCACCCCGATGGCCTGGAGTGCATGGAGCGTCGCGCTCATGTCCCGCGCCACGGCCCCCGCAAGAGTCACCTCGCCGCCGGTAATCGCCGCGGCGCAGGCATAGGACCCTGCCTCGATCCGGTCGGGCATGACCTTGTAGGTCGCGCCGGTCAGCCGGTTGACACCGTGGATCGTCAGGTCGCTGGTGCCGATGCCCTCGATCTGGGCGCCCATCGCGACGAGCAGATTGCACAGATCGACGATTTCCGGCTCGCGCGCGGCGTTGAACAGCCGGCTGGTGCCGTTGGCGAGCACGGCGGCCATCAGCGCGTTCTCCGTCGCGCCGACCGAAACGACCGGGAAATCAAAGTCGCCGCCCGGAAGGCCGCCATCGGGCGCCACCGCGCGGACATAGCCGGCGGCGAGCTCGATTTCGGCGCCGAACGCTTCGAGCGCCTTCAGATGAAGGTCGATCGGACGGTTGCCGATCGCACAGCCGCCGGGGAGCGAAACAGTCGCCTCGCCCGCCCGCGCCAGCATCGGGCCGAGGACGAGGATCGAGGCGCGCATCTTGCGGACCAGATCATAGGGCGCGACCGTGCTGGTCAGGCGCGGGGCCTGAAAGGTCACCACTCGCCCGAAATCTTCCGGCCGGTGGCCAGCAATCGACGCCGAAACGCCGAACTGGGTCATCAGGTGCTGGAACCCGTCAATATCCGCCAGCCGCGGCAAATTGCGCAGCGTCAACGGCTCTTCGGTCAGCAGCGCGCAGGGGATCAGCGTAAGGGCCGAATTCTTCGCGCCGGAAATGGGAATGGTGCCCGACAGGCGGTTGCCGCCGCGAATGACAATCTTGTCCATGGCCGGGCTTTAGCGCGATTCGCATGTCCGGCAAGCGGCGGCTGTAACGCCTGTGTAACACAGGCTTTTTCAATTGACCGGCATGGTGCCGGTGCTCATAGGCAAGCGCTATGACATCCCATCGACCCGTCCGCAAAGCCGTGTTTCCTGTCGCCGGACTTGGCACCCGCTTCCTGCCTGCGACCAAGGCGATCCCGAAGGAATTGCTCCCGATCGTCGATCGTCCGCTGATCCAGTATGCCGTGGACGAAGCGCGCGAGGCCGGGATCGAGCAGATGATCTTTGTCACCGGGCGCGGCAAGACCGCCATCGTCGATCATTTCGACATCGCGTTCGAACTCGAAACCACGATGGAGGAACGCGGCAAGGACCTGTCCGCGCTCGATCCGACGCGGTTCGTGCCGGGCGATCTTATCACCGTGCGCCAGCAGGTGCCGCTCGGCCTCGGCCATGCTATCTGGTGCGCCCGCGCGGTGATCGGCGATGAACCCTTCGCGATCCTGCTGCCCGACGAGCTGATGATCGGTGAGCCCGGTTGTCTGAAGCAGATGGTCGAGGCCTATGACCAGGTCGGCGGCAATCTGATCAGCGTGCTCGAGGTGCCGCGCGAACAGGTGTCGAGTTACGGCGTCATCGACCCTGGCCCAGCCAGCGGCGCGCTGACCGAGGTGCGCGGGCTGGTCGAGAAGCCGCCGGTTAACGAGGCGCCCTCGAACAAGATCGTGTCGGGCCGCTATATCCTCCAGCCCGAGGTGATGCGTGTGCTCGAAGGGCAGGAGAAGGGCGCCGGCGGCGAAATTCAGCTGACCGACGCGATGGCGCGGATGATCGGCCAGCAGCCGTTCCACGCGGTCACCTTTGCCGGCCGGCGGTTCGATTGCGGCAGCAAGACAGGCTTCGTGGAAGCCACGCTGTCCCTGGCGCTCGAACGGCCCGACATGGGCGCCGAAGTGCGTGCCATCGCCGAAGGGTTGCTCGCCCGCTAGGCGGCGGTGAAGCGGATCGGCAGCGTCTTCAATCCGCCGACAAAAGTCGATTTGGCGCGCCGGGGCTCGCCAGCCAGTTCGATCGTCTCGATCCGGTCGAGCAAGGTCTCGAACAGGACGCGCATTTCCAGCCGCGCGAGATGGAGGCCAAGGCACTTGTGCGCGCCGGCCCCAAAGGCGAGGTGCCGATTGTCGGCCCGGGCGGCATCGAATCGGCGTGGTTCCTCAAATTGCGCGGGATCGTGATTGGCCGCGACATAATTCAGCATCAGCCAGTCCCCCGCCGCGATCTGTTGGCCGCCCAGTTCGACATCGCGGGCGGCAGTACGCATGAAATGCTGGACCGGGGTGGTCCAGCGGATCGCTTCCTCGACGATGCCGGGCAGCAGCGAGCGATCGGCCCGCACCCGCGCCCATTGTTCGGGATCGCGCGCCAGCGCCAGCATCGCCCCGGCCGTGCTGGCGCTGGTCGTGTCGTGCCCGGCAGCGGCAACGATGATGTAATAGCCCATCATGTCGCGGTCGTTCAGCGGCTCCCCATCGACCGTCGCAATGGCGATGGTGCTGGCGACATCATCGGTCGGGTTCGCGTGCTTCTGCGCCGTCAGCCTGGCAAAATAAGCCTCGAAATCCTTGACCGCGCCGACGATAATCTGGGTGATCGCCTCGGGCGGGAGATCCTTGAGGCCGGACTGGTTGAGGTCCTCGTCCTGCCCGCCAAACATCTGCTGCGTCAGCATCAGCATCCGCGGCTCGTCCTCTTCCGGAACGCCGAGGATCTGCATCACCACGTGCAGCGGATAGGGCGCGGCGACCAGCTTGCAGAAATCCGCTTCCGGGCCCTCGGCGATCAGGCGGTCGACCGTCTTGCCCGCCAGCGCGCGCAGCTCCCCTTCCAGCTGGCGCAGGTTCTTCGGCATGAACCATTCCTGCGTCAGCTTGCGGTATTTCATGTGGATCGGCGCATCGAAGGTAACGAGGCTGGCCACCAGATGGGGGCTGCCACCGGTGACCTGCTGGGCAAAGGCTATCCCGTCATTGAGCGAGAACACCACCGTCTGCGGGTTGTTAAGGAACGTCGCATTGTCCTTCGACACCGTCAGCACATCATCATAGCGGGTGAGCAGCCAGAACGGCGGATGCTGGCCTGACGGCGCCTCCACCCAGCCGACCGGCGTTTCGGCGCGGAGCCGGTCGAACGTATCGAGCAGCCCGTCCCATTCGGCATAGGCGGCGGGGTCGATCACCTGGCGGGCATCGGCGGCGGCGATCATCGGGCGCATCAGGCTACCTCCTCGTGGGCGGCCGCGCGGGCGGCGAATTCGTCGCGCAATTCGCGTTTGTAGAGTTTGCCATTCGCCTCGCGCGGTAATTGGTCGCGAAACTCGATCAGACGCGGCAGCTTGATCTTGGCGAGCTGCCCGGCAAGATAGTCGCGCAATTCCGCCTCGAGCGCGGGGCCCGTATCGGCCATGTCGCCGGGCTGGATCACCGCCACCACCTGTTCGCCCATGTCGGGATCGGGCGCGCCGATCACCGCAGCATCCATCACCTTGGGATGGGTGACCAGCAGGTTCTCGATCTCCTGCGGGTAGATGTTGACCCCGCCCGAAATGATCATGTGGCTCTTGCGGTCGGTCAGCGTCAGATAGCCGTCTGCGTCCAGCCGCCCGATATCGCCCAGCGTCATCCAGCCGCGCGGATGCATCGCGTCGGCGGTCTTCTGAGGGTCGTTATGATAAGCGGGGAGAATGTCGTTCTCGAAATAGATCAGCCCGTCCTGGCCGGCGGGCAGCTCCTCGCCATCAGGGCCGACGACATGGATCGTGCCGTAGATCGATTTGCCGACCGAGCCTGGGTGCGCCAGCCATTCGGCGCTGTTGATCATGGTCATGCCGATCCCTTCGGAGCCGGCATAATATTCGAGGATGATCGGCCCCCACCATTCGATCATCGCTTGCTTGACCGGCACCGGGCACGGCGCGGCGGCGTGAATGGCGCGCCGGTGGGACGACAGATCGTAGCGTTGGCGCACATCGTCCGGCAGTTTAAGCAGGCGGATGAAATGGGTCGGCACCCACTGACTGTCGGTCACGCGGTAGCGCTCGATCGCGGCAAGCGCGGCCTCGGGCTCGAATTTCTCCATCACCACCACCGTGCCGCCAAGCCGGTGGACGATGCTCGACCAGGCCAATGGGGCGGCGTGATAGAGCGGGGCGGGCGACAGATAGACCATCTCGCCATCGGGCGGCATCCCGGCGCCATAAGTGGCAAGCGCTGCCAGCGGGACGGGCGCCTCAACCTCGGGGCTGGCTGGCGGGGCGGGTCGGATACCCTTGGGCTGGCCGGTCGTGCCTGAGGAATAGAGCATCGACAGGCCGGCAGTCGCATCGGCTATCATGGTGTCGGGCTGCGTGGCGAGCGCCGTCGCCAAATCGTCAGCACCGCCACTGCCCAACATCAGCACCGCCAGATCGGGCATTTCGGCGCGCAGCCGGGCGACGGTATCGGCGAAATGCTGCGAACTGAGCAGCAGCCGCGCTTCGCTGTCGCGCAGGATATAGGCGATTTCAGGCGGGGTCAGCCGGGTCGAGATCGGCACCAGCATGGTCCCCGCCCGCTGCGAGCCCCAGACGATCTCGAAATAGCGGGCGTTGTTCTCCATCAGCACGGCGAAGGCATCGCCGGGTTTGAGGCCGTGGCTGCGCAGCAGGTGGGCGACGCGGTTGGCGGCCTCGTCAAGCTGGGCGTAAGTCACCGTCTCGCCGCTGCCGGCCATGATGATCGCCGGCCGGTCGGCGCGGGACTTGGCGTGCTGAATGGGGTGCATATGATTCCTCTCCACCGCCAGCCTAACCGGCACGGTGAAGGCTGCAAGCCCGTTGCGATGGAAAACCTAGATTGTCACTCCCCCCGCTCGCCACGCGGACGGCAGATACGAAAAAGGCGCCGGGATCACTCCCGCCGCCTTGCTCGGTTTAACGGTGCGTTAGGGCTTATTCGCCGCCCATGCCGCCTTCGCCGGGGGCCAGTGCGAGGCGCGCCTGCGCTTCGGTTTCGACCATGTACGGGATCGGGTTCACCGCTTCGCCGTTGACGCGCACCTCATAGTGGAGGTGCGGGCCGGTCGAGCGGCCGGTCGAACCGACATAGCCGAGGATGTCGCCCTTGCGGACGCGCTGGCCGGCAGCGACGGCGATGCGCGACATGTGAGCATAGCGGGTTTCGAGCGCTCCGCCATGATCGAGCTGGACATAAAGGCCGTAGGCGCCGTTGGCCTGCGCCATGTCGACCGTACCGTCCGCCGTGGCGTAGATCGGCGTGCCGGTCGGGCTGGCGAGATCGATACCCTTGTGTGCGCGGCGGCCGCCGATCACGGGGTGGTTGCGCATGCCGAAATCGCTCGACAGGCGGGCGCTGGCGAGCGGCATCCGCGACGGGATCGAGACGCCCATCCGCGGGGCGCCGACGATGCCCGAAACGCCGCCCGAATTGCCGCTGGTCACCACCGTCGAAGGTGCATTCGGCGTGCCCCAGCTGGCGAAGAGCTGCTGGAACTGTTCATCACCGCCGGTCAGCGGGGCAGCTTGCCCTTCACGAACCGGAGCGGCCATTTCGGCGGAGCTGGAATTGGCCAGCGCGGGCTGCGCGGCAATGGCAAGAAAAGCGGCAGTACATGCAGCAAGAATGCGGCGCGCGGCGTGGAAAGCTGGCAAATGACCCGTCCCGTTCTTGTCGGCGCCGAAGCCCCGATGACCCCTTTTCGCCATCCCCCGGCGAACGCCGGCCCCGAGCGAAAATTTTATTCAACCCCTTGGGAACCCCCGCGGGCTTGATGGATTGTGGACTAACCGGTCAAATCCTTACCAATCAATAGCGGCATACCATTCCCGCGATAAACCGGCTGCCGCGCGCGCTGAGTCGTTGAACGGCGGTTTAATCGCCCCCCGAAAGTAAGACTTTACTAACTCTTGCCAGAGGTTTTGCGGCGGTTGGGCGCTATCACCGGCCACCTTCACAAAATGTTTGATGCCAATGGCGACGTGGCGAATTTCGTCGTCAAGGATTCGCTCAAGGATGCGCGCCCCACGCCTGTCGCCATGCTGGCGAACCTTGGCCAGCGTCGCCGGCGTGACGTCGAGGCCGCGTGCCTCCAGTACCATCGGGACGATCGCCAGCCGCGCGGCGACATCATGCCGCGTCTTGGCGGCCGATTGCCACAGCCCGTCATGCGCCGGCAGCGCGCCGTAATAACTGCCGAGCAGCCGCAAATGCCGGTCGAGCAGCGTGAAATGCATCGCCTCGTCGGCGGCAACCGCGAGGAAGTCACTCACGAAACCCTCTCCCGTCGCCCCGCCGAAGCGCCCCGCCATATCGAGCGCGAGATCGATCGCGACGAATTCGATATGCGCCAGCGCGTGCCACAGGGCGATTCGCGCTTCGGGTCCGCCCCCTGCGGCACGTTTGGGCATCTCTCGTGGGGGCAGCAGCACCGGCCGCGCAGGCCAGGCAGGCTGGTCCGGCATCGGGCAGTCAAACACCATGTCGAGCCGCCCGAGCCGCCAGTCGCGCGCGGCGGCGCGGGCGGCCAACACCTTGTCACGCGCGCCTGGCGTCAACAGCGCCGCGCGGATCGCCTGCCCGACGCTGCGACGCGGCGGCGTCACAGCGCGCGGGCCGCCGCCAGCACCTCCTCGGCATGGCCGGCGACCTTGACCTTCGGCCAGACGCGCGCCACGCGGCCGTCCGCATCGGTGAGGATGGTTGTGCGGACGAGCCCCATGAATTCGCGCCCGTAGAGCTTCTTGGTGGTCCAGATGCCGAGCGCATCGGACAGGCCTGCTTCCTCGTGGTCGGTCGCCAGCGGCACGGCGAGGGTGTGTTTGGCGATGAAGTTCCGGTGCTTCGCGAGGCTGTCCTTGCTGATGCCATAGACCGCCACGCCAAGCTCGGCGAAGGCGCCGGCGAGTTCGCTGAAGGCCTTGGCCTCGGTGGTGCAGCCGGGCGTATTGTCCTTGGGGTAGAAGAACAGCACCGCCTTGCCGAGCGATGCGGTGTCGAGCACCCCGCCATCGGCCAGGTTGAGTTCCATCGCGGGCAATCTCGCGCCCGGTTCGATCCCAGCCATCATATATCCTCCACAGGTTCGCCGAAAATCCCCGCCCACGCCGCCGCGACCGTGCCGCGCGCGTGCCCGATCGCCGAAAGGAGCGCCGGATAATCACTGTGACCGCAGGCACGGGCCAGCGCGGCGGCGGCGGGTGGCGAGGGCGCGGCCAGATCGAGCGCGAGCAGGCGCGCGGCGACCAGCACCTTGCCCAGCAGCTGTTCGGCATCGCTGAGCGCCGGGGGCAGCAAGCCAGCCCCGACCAGCAGGCCAACCGCCTGCGGCAGATGCGGATCGAGCCCGGCGCCACCCTGTAATTGGAGGAAATGGACGATGAACTCGAGATCGACCAACCCGCCGCGCAGCAGCTTGACGTCAAGCGGCCCCTTGGGCGCCTTGTGCGCTGCCATCTCGGCGCGCATCGCCAGCACGTCGGCCCTGAGCTGCACAGCATCGCGCGGCCGCGCCAGCACCTCGGCAATCGCCGCCTCGACTTCGGCGCGGGCAGCTGGCGGCCCGGCGATCACCCGCGCGCGGGTCAGCGCCATATGCTCCCACGTCCACGCATCCTCGCGCTGATAGCGGGCGAAACTTTCGATGCTCGCGGCGAGCGGGCCCTGATTGCCCTGCGGCCGCAACCGCGTATCGACCTCGTACAAGGCGCCCTCGGCGGTCGGCACGCTGAGCGCGGCGGTGACCCGCTGGGCCAGCCGGTTGAAATAGAGCGTCGCGCCCAAAGGCCGCGCGCCATCCGATTCGCTCTCGTGCGAACCGCTGAACAGATAGATCAGGTCGAGATCGGAGGCATGGGTCAGCGCCCCGCCGCCCAGCCGGCCAAGGCCAAGCACCAGCAGCGCGCCGCCCGCGATACGCCCATGCGTCGCGGCAAACTCCGCCTCGGTAGCGGACAAAGCCGTGCGGATCGCCGCCTCGGCCGTGCGCGCCAGGGCGGCGGCAATGTCGGCCGGATCCTGCGCGGCGGCGATCAATTGCACACCGAGCGCAAAGCGCGTTTCACCGGTGACCACCCGAATCCGGTCGAGCACCGCCTCGTAATCGTGCGCGCCTTCGACCACCGCCATGCGCGCGGCCAGCGCGCCGGTATCGCCCGGCAGGTCGAAAGCCGAATGGTCGATCAGCGTGTCGAGCAGCGCCGGGCGCCGCGCCAGTTTCTCGGCCAGCGGGGGGGCGAGCGTCAGGATGGTGATCAGCTGGTCGAGCAGCGCGGGCCGCGCTTCGAGCAGGCGGAACAGGTTGATCGCCGAGGGGGCGGCGGCGAGCAGGCGTTCCCAGCGCAGCAGCGCGCCGGGGGGATCAGGCGCGTCTGCCAGCGCCGGCAAGAGCTGCGGCAGCAGCGCGGCAAAGGCGCGCCGGGCGCTTTCGGTGCGCAATGCGCGGTACCGCCCGTCGCTCCACCCCTCGATCCGCGCGGCGAGCTGGGCCTCGTCCGCAAAGCCGAGAGCCGCGGCGAGATCGGGCTGCGCGGCAGGGTGCAGACCACCATCAGCGCCGCCCTCGTCCGCGATCAGCGTATCGAAGCGCCCGCCGACCTGCTCGGTCAGCGCGTCCAGCTCCGCAATCAGCGCCGGCCCGTCCGCCAGCCCGTCAAGCCGGGCGACATTGTCGAGCGCTGGGCCATCCACCGGCAGCTCGTGCGTTTGCTGGTCGGCGACCATCTGCAGCCGGTGTTCGAGCGTGCGCAGCCGGTCATAGGCGGCGCCCATCTCGTCGGCGTCGGTGGCGCTGATGATCGCTGCCGCGGCCAGCGCGTCGAGCGCAGCGCGCGTGCCCCGGCAGCGTAGCGACGCATCGCGACCGCCGTGGATCAGCTGATGCGTCTGGGCGAAGAATTCGATCTCGCGGATGCCGCCGCGCCCATGCTTGAGGCTGAAGCCCGGGCCTGGCGCGGCCGGTCCGCGATGCGCGGTGCGGATGCGGCGGGTGAGCTGGCGGATTTCGTCGATCGCGCCGAAATCGAGGCTCCGCCGCCAGACGAAGGGGCGGATCTGCGCGAGGAAATCCTCGCCCGCCGCAAGATCGCCCGCCGCCGCGCGCGCGCGGATAAAGGCGGCGCGTTCCCACGGCAGCGCCGAACTTTCATAATGGCTCAGCGCGCCTGCCACCGGCAGCGCGGGCGGGCTGATTTCGGAGGCCGGGCGGAGCCGCAGATCGACGCGGAAGACATATCCGTCGGCGGTATTGTCGCCGAGCAGACGGACGATTTCGCGCGCATAACGCTGCGCCGCCTCGCCCGGCTCGTCCCGCTCGCGCCGGGCCATACGGTCGGGATCGTAGAGCAGGATCGGGTCGATATCCGAGCTGTAATTGAGCTCGTCCGCGCCATGTTTGCCCAGTGCCAGCGCGAAGAAGCCGTCGCTGGTGGCACCCGGCACGCGCTTGCCCATCGCCGCTGTGATCGCGCTATCAAGCGCGCGGTCGGCAAAGGCGGACAGCTCGCCCACCACTCTGGCCAAAGGATACGCTCCGGCAAGATCGCCAATCGCCAGCGCGGTGGCCAGCGCCAGCTTCTCGCGCCGGAGCGCAATGCCGGGATCGGCCGCGTCCGCCCCGGCAGCTTTCGCCCAAGCCAGCGCCGCCTCGCCTTCGCCCCCAGCCAACAACGCGGCCAGCTCGGGCTGGCGGGCCAGTGCCTGGGCAAGGAACGGCGCGTGCGCCTGTGCGCGGCTGATCGCGTTCTGCCACTCGCCATCCATGGGCGCTGCCCTGCCCGCTCTGTCGGGCGGGCGCAAGCCGCGCGCTTGAGTGTCGCCCCGCGCTCCGGCAAAGGGGTGTCAGACCACGAAACCATGGGGATGAGGCCGATGAACCGTTTGCTGCTTGCCGGCGCTGCCGCACTGTCGCTGAGCGCCTGCGTGACCACCGCCACGCCGGCCGAACCGGTGCAAGGCGCGCTGAGCGAGGCGACGATCAAGGAGGCCACCCGTATCCTGTCGTCCGACGCCTTCGCCGGCCGCGCGCCGGGCACCGAGGGCGAGGACAAGACGCTAGCTTATCTGGTCGAGCGGTTTGCCGCGGTCGGCCTCAAGCCCGGCAATAATGGTTCGTGGTTTCAGGAGGTGCCGCTGGTCGAGATCACCGGCCGCGATCATGCGCCGCTGGTGGTGCGCGGCGCGGGCGGGAGCGACAGCTTCGCCTTCGCCAGCGACTGGGTCGGCGTGACCTATCGCGAAGGCGCCCGCACCGCGCTGGACAATAGCGAGCTCGTTTTCGTCGGTTACGGCATCGTCGCGCCGGAAAAGGGTTGGAACGATTACGAAGGGATCGACATGCGCGGCAAGACCGCGGTGATCCTGGTCAACGATCCCGATTACATGGCGAGCGACCTCACCGGCCCGTTCGGCGGCAAGGCGATGACCTATTACGGCCGCTGGACCTACAAGTTCGAGGAAGCCGCCCGGCAGGGCGCGGCAGGCGCGCTGATCGTGCACGACACCTACCCGGCGGCTTATGGTTGGAACGTGGTCGAATCGAGCTGGACCGGGCCGCAGGTCTATCCCCGGCGCGCCGATGGCGGGGCCAGCCAGACCGCAATCAATGGCTGGCTGCAAAAGGCTGCGGCCGAACGATTGCTGGCGCGCGCGGCGAAGGGTGATCTGGCGACGCTGTCGGCCGCCGCTGCTCGTCCGGGGTTCCGGGCCGTTCCGCTGGGGGTGACGGCCAGCACCTCGTTCGCCAACGATTTGCGGCGGTTCGCCTCGAAGAACGTCATCGGCGTGCTGCCGGGGCGGTCCCGGCCGGATGAATATGTCCTCCACACCGCGCATTGGGACCATCTCGGGCGCTGCACCCCCGATCCGGACGGCGACGATATCTGCAATGGCGCGGTCGACAATGCCAGCGGCACCGCCGCGCTCATCGCGCTTGCCAAAGCGCATGTGAAGGCCGGCCCGACCGCGCGCAGCCAGGTGTTCCTTGCCGTGACGGGGGAAGAATCGGGTCTGCTTGGCAGTGAATACTATGCCGCCAACCCGGTGTTCCCGCTGGCGCAGACGGCAGGCGGCGTGAACATGGACGCATTGTCGCTCGCCGGGCCGTCGCGCGATGTCGGGGTGATCGGCGGCGGCAAGAGCGCGCTCGACGATTACCTCGCCCGCGCGCTGGCCGAACAGGGCCGCGCGGGCACGCCCGATGCCAATCCGCAGGCGGGCTATTATTACCGCTCCGACCATTTCAGCCTCGCCAAGCGCGGCGTGCCGATGCTCTACGTCAAGGGCGGGCAGGATCTCGTCACGGGAGGGCGTGCGGCGGGCGCAGCGGCCGATGCCGACTACCGCGCCAACCGCTATCACCGGCCGGGCGACGAATTCGATCCCGCCTGGGACTGGAGCGGGGTGATGCAGGATTTGCAGCTCTATTACCGGCTCGGCCGCATGATCGGCAATGACAGCGCCTGGCCCAACTGGCGCGAGGGCGACGAGTTTCGCGGCACGCGCGACCAAAGCTGCGCCGCTGGCACACGCGGCTGCTGAGCGGCGCGATGACGGCGATCATGCCGCCCGAATGGGCGCCGCAGGACTGGCTGTGGATTGGCTTTCCGCATGACGGCGATGAGTGGCCCGGCGTGCTGCCGCGCGCACAGGAACAGATCGCCGCTTTTGCCAATGCGGTCGCCGAAAGCGGGCAAGAGGTGCGGCTTATGGTCCGCGACGCGGCCAACGAGCAGCGCGCGCGGATGCTGGTCAGCGAACAGGTGACGCTCGAACAGCGCGCCTATGGCGATATCTGGCTGCGCGATACCGGGCCGCTGGTGGTCTCCGCGCCCGATGGCACGCGCGCGGCGCGCCGGTTCGGCTTCAATGGCTGGGGCGGCAAATATCTGATGCCGGGCGACGAGACGATCGGCGCCGAGCTGGCAGAGGATGCCGCCCTGCCCGTCACCGCGTATGACTGGGTGCTGGAAGGCGGCGCGATTGACGGGGACGGAACGGGGCTGGTGGTGACCACCGAGCAGTGCCTGCTCAACCCCAACCGCAACCCGCAGATGCGCCGCGCGGAGATCCAGCAGGGCCTCACCGACGCGCTCGGCTTTACCCGCGTTTTGTGGCTCGGCGACGGGCTGCTGAACGATCACACCGATGGCCATGTCGACAACCTCGCTCGCTTCGTCGCGCCGGGCGTGCTGACGCTGCCCCGGGCAACGGGGACGGGCGATCCCAATGCCGCGATCTATGCCGATGCCAAGGCGCGGGCGGAGGCGTTCGGCGTATCCGTGCGCGAGATACCCTCTCCCGGCCTGATCACGCGCGGCGATTTCGTCGAGCCGGCCAGCTACGCCAATTTCGCCATCACGACCCATCTGGTGGTGGTGCCGACCTTCGGCTCGCTGCACGATGCGGATGGGGTCGCGGCGATTGGCGAATTGTTCCCCGACCGCGCGGTGATCGGCCTGCCCGCCGACGCGGTGCTGGCCGGCGGCGGCGGGTTTCACTGTGCGAGCCAGCAGATGCCGACGGCAGGCTGGCGGGCTTAACGCTTTGTTAGCAGGAGAAGGGAGACAAGCGGGCCATGGCCCGCGCAATCGCCCTTGCCCAGCATCATACCGCCCGGCTGCCGCTGCACGATCTGGCGCGCTCGGTGATCATTGCGGGCTGCGCGCTGGCGCTGGCGCTGGCCGGCCCGGCGCTGCCGCACTTCTGATACTGCTCTAGTGGTTTGAATGATCCGTCCCGGGTGCGGGGGTGCCCGGCGCTGCCGATGCTTCTGCCGCGGGTCCACGCGCCGCCAGCCATGCTTCCATTTCGGCAATCTCGCCCTTCTGCGCGGCGATGATCCGCTGGGCAAGGTCGCGCACCTCGGGATCCTTGCCATATTTGAGCGCCACTTCGCTCATCTCGATGGCGCCCTTATGGTGGGCGATCATGCCGCGCATGAAGGCGGTGTCGGGATTGACGTGGATCCGCGCCATCCCCTCGTGCATCCGCTAGTTGACCCGGTCATAGGCGGCCTGCGCCTCGGTCCGGGCCTCGGCCGCGGCGGCATCCACCGTGGCGCCAGCCTCCTGCGCGCTCTGCGGTGCTTGCTGGCACCCGGCCAGCAACATGGCGACGGCCGTGGAGCAATAGACTTCATCTCACTCTCCTTTGAGATCGGGCGGCGTGGCCGCCTCGGTCAGCAGCGCGATCGCTTCGGCCAGTGGCATGACCCGCTGGTGCTCGGCGCCCAGCGTTCGCAGCGCAACGGTGCCTTCGTCGGCCTCGCGCTTGCCGACCACCAGCAGGTGCGGAACCTTAGCGTGGCTGTGTTCGCGCACCTTGTAGTTGATCTTCTCGTTCCTGAGGTCGGTTTCGACCCGGATGCCCGCGCCGCGCAGCTGTTCGGTCACCTGCTGGGCATAGCCATCGGCGTCCGACACGATGGTCGCCACTACCGCCTGCACCGGCGCCAGCCACACGGGCAGCCGCCCGGCGAAATGTTCGATCAATATGCCGATGAAGCGTTCGTAGCTGCCAAAGATCGCGCGGTGGAGCATGACGGGGCGGTGGCGTTCGCCATCCTCGCCGACATAGCTCGCATCGAGCCGTTCAGGCAGCACCCGGTCGCCCTGGATGGTGCCGACCTGCCAGGTGCGACCGATCGCGTCGGTCAGATGCCATTCGAGCTTGGGCGCATAGAACGCGCCTTCGCCGGGCAGTTCTTCCCAGCCATACTGGTCGTTGGCCATGCCCGCTTCGGCCACGGCGTCGCGCATTTCCTGTTCGGCCTTGTCCCAATCGGCATCCGATCCGAACCGCTTTTCAGGGCGCAGCGCCAGCTTGACGTGATAGGTGAAGCCGAAATCGCGATAGACCTCGTCGGCCAGCGCGCAGAAGGCACGCACCTCCTCGACCACCTGCGCTTCGGTGCAGAAGATATGGGCATCGTCCTGCGTGAACTGGCGCACGCGCATCAGGCCGTGCAGCGCGCCGTGCGGTTCGTTGCGGTGGCAGCAGCCCATCTCGCCCAGCCGGATCGGCAGGTCGCGGTACGAGGTGATGCCCTGCTTGAACACCAGCACGTGCGCCGGGCAGTTCATCGGCTTGATCGCCATCCAGTCGGCATCGGGCGCGACTTTCGGTGCGGCCCCGGCGCCTTCGGTGTCCACTTCGGGCACGATATCGGGCACCGCGAACATGTTCTCGGCATATTTGCCCCAGTGACCCGACTGTTCCCACTGGCGGATATCCATCAATTGCGGGGTCTTGATCTCGCGATAGCCCGCACCGTCCATCTTGCGGCGCATATACGCTTCGAGCTCGCGCCAGATGCGATAGCCCTTGGGGTGCCAGAAGACGCTGCCATGCGCTTCGGCCTGGAAATGGAACAGGTCCATTTCCTGCCCCAGCTTGCGGTGATCGCGCTTGGCGGCTTCTTCCAGCCGCGTGAGGTGCGCGTCGAGCTGCTTCTTGTTGAGCCAGCCGGTGCCGTAGATGCGGCTGAGCATCGCGTTCGACTGGTCACCGCGCCAATAGGCGCCCGATACGCGGGTCAGCTTGAAGGCATGGGGGTCGAGCCGCCCGGTGCTGGGCAGATGCGGCCCGCGGCAGAGGTCATACCAGCCGTCACCCGAATGATAGACCGTTATCTCGCTGTCTTCGGGCAGTTCGGCGATCCATTCCGCCTTGTAGGTTTCGCCCTGCGCACGCCATTTGGCGATCAGATCCTCGCGGTCCCACACCTCGCGGCGCAGCGGCTTGTCGGCGGCGATGATGCGGCGCATTTCGGCTTCGATCGCCGGCAGGTCTTCCTCGGTGAACGGGCCGCGCGCCGGATCGGGGGCGAAATCGTAATAGAACCCGTCTTCGGTCGCCGGGCCGAACGTGATCTGCGTGCGCGGGAACAGGTGCTGGACCGCTTCGGCCAGCACATGGGCGTAATCGTGCCGGGCGAGTTCCAGCGCATCGGCCTCGTCGCGGGCTGTCACCAGTGCCAGCGCGGCATCGCCGTCGAATGGGCGGGTGAGATCGCGCAGTTCCCCGTTAACGCGCGCGGCAATCGCCGCCTTGGCGAGGCCGGGGCCGATCGCGGCGGCGACATCGGCAGGCGAGCTGCCGGCGGGCATTTCGCGCAGCGAACCGTCGGGCAGGGAAATTTTGAACATCTCGGACATGGGCGCAGCCCTAGTGCCCGCGGCGCGCGCCTTCAAGGCTGGCGGTTGCGCCGCGCGGCGCGCCGCCGCATGATGGCAGCGATGCACGATGTTTCCTGTCATACGCTGCCCGACGGGCGCCGGATCGCCTATCACCACATTCCGGGCACCGGGCCGCTGCTGGTGTTCCTGCCCGGCTATATGTCGGACATGGCCGGCAGCAAGGCCGAGGCGCTGATGGGCCGGGCGCTGGCCGATGGGCGCGCCTGTCTGCTGCTCGATTATTCGGGCTGCGGGCAGAGCGATGGAGATTTTGCCGAAGGCACGCTCAGCCGCTGGCGCGACGAGGTGCTGGCGCTGATCGATGCGGTCGATACCGGGCCGGTGCTGCTGGTCGGCTCATCGATGGGCGGCTGGCTGATGCTGCTGGTGGGCGAGGCGCTGGGCGCGCGACTCGCCGGCATGATCGGCATCGCCGCCGCGCCTGATTTCACCGAATGGGGCTTCACCTTGCCCGAACAGGGCCTGCTGGCGGCGGGCGAGACGCTCTATGCCGACAACCCCTATGGCCCCGAGCCGACGCCGACCCATGCTCGGTTCTGGGCCGACGGGCAGGCGCAGCGCCGCCTCGCCAGCCCGATCGCGCTGACCTGCCCGGTGACGCTGCTGCACGGCCAGCGCGACGCGGACGTGCCGTGGGCCACCAGCCTGCGGCTCGCCGAAGCGCTGCGTTCGGACGCGGTACAGGTGGTGCTGGTCAAGGATGGCGACCACCGCCTGTCACGCGACGAGGACATCGCGCTGCTACATGACACCGTGGCCGCGATGCTTGGCCGCATTGCCGGAGAGACCGCATGATCGCCCCGCTGCTCTTGATCTTCGCTCAGGTCGGCCCTGCGCCGGGCGGGTTTCCGCTCGAACCGCTGCCGATTCCGCGCGCGCCCGCAGCGCCGGCGTCAGCCCCGGCACCCGCCGTGCCAGCGGACCCGCGCCTCGCCACCTGCCTGCGCAGAATTACCGCCGATGCCGCGGAGGGGGAACAGGCTGCCCGCGGCTGGGTGGCGGAATTGCCCAATTCGGCCGCCGCGCATCATTGCCTCGGCATTGCGCTGGCCGCGCGCGAGCAATGGGCTGCGGCCGGGGCGAGCTTCGTCGAAGGGCGGTCACGGGCCGCCGAGCCTGCCTATCGCGCGCGTCTCGGTATCCTCGCCGCTGCCGCGATCAGCGCCGGCGGCGAGCGCGAGGCAGCGCTGCCGCTGCTGGTCGAGGCCGAGGGCGAGGCGCGGACCGCCGGGGCGACCGAACTGCTGTCCGCCGCTTTGGCCGACCGGGCCGCGCTGCTGGTCGAACTCGAGCGGCTGGCCGAGGCGCGCAGCGTGCTCGCCCGCGCCCGCGCCGATCTGCCGCGCAATGCGCCGCTGTGGCTGCTGTCCGCGACGCTTGAGCGCCGTTTGGGGTCGCTCGACACCGCGCAGGCGTTGATCGTGGAGGCAGCAGGTTTTGCGCCCGGCGATCCTGAAATCGGCCTTGAAGCCGGGGTCATTGCCATGCTCGCCGGTGACGAGAACGCCGCCCGGCTGAGCTGGCAATCCGTCGTCGCCGTCGCGCCCGGAAGCGAGGCGGCGGGCATCGCGCAGGGCTATCTGGCGCAATTGCCGCCCGCTCCCGCCACGCCCGCGCCCGGTCGGTGAGCGGCCGATGACCGCGTTTTCCGTGCTCGATCTGGTTCCCGTGCGCGAAGGCGGCACTGTGGCCGAGGCGCTGGCCGAGGCGGCGCGGTTCGCCCACGCCGCCGAGCGGGCCGGGTGCAAGCGGTTCTGGGTGGCCGAACATCACGCGATGGACGGCATCGCCGGCGGGGCGACCAGCGTGGTGCTTGGCCATATCGGCCAGGCGACGCGCACCATCCGCATCGGCGCGGGCGGGATCATGCTGCCCAATCACAATCCGTTCGTCATTGCCGAACAGTTCGGCACGCTCGATGCGCTGTTTCCGGGGCGGGTCGATCTCGGCCTCGGCCGTGCACCGGGGGCTGATGGGCGGATCGCCGCGGCCTTGCGCAAGGATCCGCGCATTGCCGCCGAACGCTTCCCTCAGGACGTGGTCGAATTGCAGGCCTTGTTCGCCGCCGATCCCCGGCTGACGGTGCAGGCGCCCCCCGGCGCCGGTGCCCAGGTCGAACTGTGGATGCTCGGTTCGAGCCTGTTCGGGGCGCAGCTGGCCGCGCAGCTCGGCCTGCCCTACGCCTTTGCCAGCCATTTCGCGCCCGATCATCTGGACGGCGCGCTCGACCTCTATCGCCGCACATTCCGCCCTTCGGCCGCGCTCGACCGGCCTTATGTGATGGCGGCGATGACGCTGTTCGCCGCTGACACCGACGAGGAAGCCGAATTTCTCGCCTCCTCGCAGCAGCAGAGCTTCGTCCGGCTGCGCACCGGCAATCCGGGCAAATTGCCGCCGCCGGTTGCCGACTATCGCGCCAGCCTGCCGGGACAGGCGCAGGCAATGCTCGACCATCTGGCACAGGCCAGCGCCATCGGCAGCCCTGCGACAGTACAGGAGCGCGTGGCGCGGTTCATCGAACGCACGGGTGCCGACGAGATCCTCTTTTCGGGCGCCGCCTTCGATCCCGCCGCGCGCATTCGCTCGCTCGAGCTGGCGATGGCAACGCTGGGCGCCGCGCCGCCCCACTAGCTGCGCGGTTTTCCGCTACGGCGCTTGCGGCCTTGCGGGGCCGCGCCTATCGCCGGCGGGGCTGCATCGGGCGGCCGATGGCTGATATTCCTTCACCAGTTAGAAGAGCCCGCACGGGCGACGGGACATGACCGACCATGGCTTCGACTACCGGCAAGACGCCGCACAAGACAACCAAGACCAGCACCCCGGCCAAGCCGCGCACGAAGGCCGGCGCTGCCACCGGCGCGATGCTGGACGAACTGGCCGAACGGCTGCGCGAATCGATCCTTCCAGGCGATACCCCGCTGCCTGCCGAACGGGCGCGAGAAGCCGCCGCCTTCCTGCTCGAAACCGCCACCACCCGCACCGCTGACGATGCGGGCATCGCGCTCCAATCGGCCAGCGAGGAACGGCGTTACATGCGGATCGCGCTGGTCAACCGGGATATGCCGTTTCTGGTCGATTCGGTCGCGGCGACGATTGCTGCGCACGGTCTGGCGATTGACCGGCTGATCCACCCCGTCGTCCCGATCGAGCGGTCCGCCGCTGGCGCGCTCACCGCAATCCCGTCGACGGACGAGGATGACGCCGATTACGAATCGATGATCTACATCGAAACCCAGCGCGTCGATGCCCGCACCCGGCGCGATATCGAACAGGCGCTGCGCACCACGCTGGCCGATGTCCGCGCCGCCGTGGCTGACTGGCAGGCGATGCGCGCGGCGATGCGCGACGATGCCGCGCGGATGGCTGATCCCGAACCCGCGCAATTGCTGAGCTGGCTCGAACAGGGGGCGCTGACCTTGCTCGGCCACCTCACCCGCGACCGTGACGGCAGGCAGAGCGAGGCACTCGGCATCTGCCGCAAGAGCGCCAAAAGCCTGCTGGCCGATGTCACCTACGACCGCGCCTTTGCCTGGTTCGACCAGCGCGGGATCGAGGCCGCACCGCTGATCATCAAGGCGAACCTCACCAGCAACGTCCACCGCCGGGTGCCGCTCGACCTGTTCCTCGTGCCGATCATCGAGGGCAAGATGGTCAGCGCGCTGTCGGTCCATGCCGGGGTCTGGACCAGCGCCGCACTCGCCACGCCGCCGCAGCAGGTGCCCGTGCTGCGCAAGTCGCTGGCGCATCTGCTCGACGCGCTCGATCTCGATGCGGGCGGCCATACCGGCAAGTCGCTGGTCCATGCGCTGACCGCATTGCCGCATGATCTCATCATCGGTTTCGAGCCGGCCGATCTGGAGCGGGTGACCACCGCGATGATGAGCCTGGTCGATCGCCCCCGCCCGCGCCTGGCGCTGGTCGAATCGCCGCTCTCGCGCCATCTGTTCGCCTTCGTCTGGCTGCCGCGCGACCTGATATCGACCGAGGTGCGCCAGCGGATTACCGAGCGCCTGGCCGAAGCCTCGGGGTCCGAGGTGCTCGAATGGTCGCTGCTCGTCGAAGGCGGCAATATCGCCATGCTGCGCTTCGTGTTCGACATTCGCGATGGCGGGTCGATCCCCGATGAAGCCGCGCTCAACACCGAAATCACCGAGATGCTGCGCGGTTGGGGCGAGGCGGTCGAAACCGAACTCGCCGCCGGAATGGAGCCGGGCCGCGCCGCGGCGATTGCCGGCCGCTATGCCGAGGCGTTTCCGCTGGCCTATCGTTCACGCTACGGCGCGCACGAGGCGGCGCGTGACATCGACCGGCTGCGGACGCTGGCCAGCC
Source organism: Qipengyuania sp. YIM B01966 (assembly GCF_016461955.1). Taxonomy (GTDB): domain Bacteria; phylum Pseudomonadota; class Alphaproteobacteria; order Sphingomonadales; family Sphingomonadaceae; genus QFOP01. The sequence continues at coordinate 167,407 of NZ_JADMNM010000004.1, forward strand.
ACGAAGGCGCCGAGGATGCCTGCCACCGCGCGGTGCGGCTCTACCGGCTTGACCGCGACGCGCCCGGCCATTTGCGGCTGAAAATCTACCAGCACGAAGGGGTGCTGCCGCTGTCCGATGCGGTCCCGGCGCTGGAGAATTTCGGCTTCCGGGTGCTGCAGGAACAGCCGACCAAGCTCGACGAGGGCCGCCTCGGCACGGTCCACGATTTCGAGCTCGAGCTGCCCGCGGGCGAGGGCACCGCCCCGCTGCTCGAACGCGGCGCCGCGATCGAACAGGCGATTGCCGCCGTGCTCAATGCCAATGCCGAGGACGATTCGTTCAACCGGCTGGTGGTCTCGACCGGGCTCGCCGCGCGCGAGGCCGAATGGCTGCGCGCCTTCTATCGCTATCTGCGCCAGACCGGGCTCGGCTACACGATCTATACCGTGGTCGATGCGCTGGCCCGCGCGCCGCAGGTCACCCGGCCAATCATCGACCTGTTTGTCGCGCTGCACGACCCCGCCTTTGCCGGGGATCGCCACGAGGCTGCCAATGCCGCGCGCGAGGCCATCCGCACCGGTCTCGGCAAGGTGGCGGCGATCAACGACGACCGGCTGCTCAGGCTCTATCACGCGCTGGTCGAAGCGATGTTGCGGACCAACGCCTTTGCCCCCGCAGCGGCAGAAGCGCTGGCGTTCAAGTTCGATTCGGCCAAGGTGCCCGGCCTGCCGCGCCCGCTGCCCTGGCGCGAGATGTTCGTCTATTCGCGCCGGGTCGAGGGCATCCACCTGCGCGCCGGGCCGATCGCGCGCGGGGGCCTGCGCTGGTCCGACCGGCGCGACGATTTCCGCACCGAAATCCTCGGCCTGATGAAGGCGCAGCGGGTCAAGAACGCGGTGATCGTGCCGACCGGCGCCAAGGGCGGGTTCTACCCCAAGCAACTGCCCGATCCGGCGCGCGACCGCGAGGCATGGGCGGCAGAGGGCAAGGCCAGCTATCAACTGTTCATCCGCAGCCTGCTGTCGATCACCGACAACATCGTCAAGGACCGGGTGGTTCATCCCGAAGCGGTCGTCGTCCATGACGGACCCGACCCCTATTTCGTGGTCGCCGCCGACAAGGGCACGGCGAGCTTTTCCGACACCGCCAATGCGATTGCCGAAGAACGCGGCTTCTGGCTCGACGATGCCTTCGCCAGCGGCGGCTCGAACGGCTATGATCACAAGGCAATGGGCATCACCGCGCGCGGCGCGTGGATTTCGGTCCAGCGCCATTTCAGCGAGTTGGGCATCGACATCCAGCGCGAACCCGTCACCGTCGCCGGCTGCGGCGATATGTCGGGCGACGTGTTCGGCAACGGGATGCTGCTATCCAAGGCGATCCAGCTGGTGGCCGCGTTCGATCACCGGCACATCTTCATCGACCCCGCGCCCGATCCGGCGGCGAGCTGGCAGGAACGCAAGCGCCTGTTCGATCTGCCCCGGTCAAGCTGGGACGATTACGACAAGGCACTGATTTCCAAGGGCGGCGGCGTCTGGTCGCGCACGCAGAAGACAATCAAGCTGCCGCCAGCGGCGAAAAAGCTGCTCGGTCTCGACCAGGCCGAAATCGAGCCTGACGCGCTGATCTCGGCGATCCTCAAGGCGCCGGTCGAGCTGCTGTGGTTCGGCGGCATCGGCACCTATATCCGTTCGAGCGCCGAAACCGATCCGCAGGTGGGCGACCCGGCCAACGACGCGCTGCGCGTCGCCGGCGAGGAGGTGCGCGCGCGGGTCATCGGCGAAGGGGCCAATCTGGGCGTGACGCAAGCCGGGCGGATCGAATTCGCGCTGCGCGGCGCGGACGGCGCCGGCGGGCGGATCAACACCGACTTCATCGACAATTCAGCCGGCGTGAACTGTTCCGACAACGAGGTGAACATCAAGATCGCGCTCGCCGCGGCGCGCCGCGCCGGCAAGCTGTCGGAAAAGGCGCGCAATACGCTGCTGGAATCGATGACCGAAGAGGTCGCCGAACTGGTGCTCGACGACAATCGCAAGCAGCCGCTGGCGCTGTCGATCGCCGAACGCGGCGGGGCCGGGGCGATGGCCGCCCAGATCCAGCTGATCGAGGTGCTGGAAGAAAGCGGCGCGCTCGACCGGGCGACTGAAGGGCTCGCCCCGAGCGACGTGCTGCGGCGGCGCGCGGGCGATAGCGTGGGCCTGACGCGGCCAGAACTCGCCGTGCTGCTGTCGAGCACCAAGCTCGTATTGCAGGCTGCGTTCGAGGCGAGCACGCTGCCCGACGATCCGCTGCTCGAACCGGCGCTGATGACGAGTTTTCCCACGAGGATGCAGGCGAAATTCGCCAAGCAGATCCGCGAACACCAGCTCCGCCGCGAGATCATATCGACGGTGCTGTCAAACCGGATCATCAACCGTATGGGGATGGTTCATCCGTTCGAACTGGCCGAGGAAGAAGGCGCCGCGCTCGACCATGTCGGGATGGCGTTCGTCGCGGCGGATGCGCTCTACGGTATCAACCCGCTGTGGGACGAGATCGAGACCGCGCCAATGCCCGAAGATGCGCGCCTCGCATTGTTCGACCGGCTGGCTGTTGCCATGCGAAACCACATGGCTGATTTGCTGCGAGCCGGTGTCGGCACACGCGGGGCGTCCGTAGTAGTGGCCGAACTGGGCAAGGCGGTGGCCGGCCTCGCGGACCGTACCGGCGAATTGCTGGCAAGCGAAAGCCGTGCCCAGTCCGAAGCGCTGTCGCAGGAACTGGTGGCGCTCGGCGCGCCCGAGAAAATCGCCGCACGGGTGGTCCACCTGTTCGACCTCGACGGCGCGGTGGGCGTCGCCCGGCTGGCGCAGGATACCGGCATGGCGGCGCGCACGCTGACCGGCGCGTTCACCGATCTGGGTGCGCGCATGGGGCTTGACTGGGCGCAAGGCACCGCCGCGCTGATGAATCCGTCCGACGTGTGGGAACGGCTGCTGGTCGCGGGCCTCGCGCGCGATTTCCAGCAGATGCGGCTCGATTTCCTGCGGCGACTGGCGCGGCGACGCGGGTTCAAGGACGATCCGCTGGCGGTGGTTGCAGCCTGGGCGGCCGATCATGAGGCGGGGCTGCGGCAGTTCCGTTCGGTGATCGGCCGGGCGCAGCAGGGCAGGGTGCAGCCGGCAATGCTGGCGCAGATCGCCAGCCAGGCGCGCAACCTGCTCGGGCAATAGCGCGCTGCTTGCCCCGCCTGGTTGGCGCCCCGCTGCTTGATACCCCCTGCTTGACGTCGGGCGGTTTTGTGCCAATCCCCTGCCCATGGACAGGGCTGATGTACTGATCGTCGGTAGTGGGCATGGCGGGGCGCAAGCCGCCATTGCGCTGCGCCAGCATGGCTTTGCCGGCAGCGTGGCGATCGTCGGGCGTGAGGCGGAACTACCCTATGAACGCCCGCCACTGTCGAAGGAATATCTCGCCCGCGAAAAGCCGTTCGAACGGCTGCTTATCCGCCCGGCGCAGTTCTGGGCCGACAAGGAGATCGCGCTGATCCAGGGCGCCAGCGTAGTCGCTGTGGACTCGGCCGCCCATAGCGCTGAGCTGCATGACGGGTGCCGGATGGGCTATGGCACGATGATCTGGGCTGCCGGCGGCGATGCGCGGCGGCTCTCGTGTGGCGGAAATGACCTGGCCGGGGTGCACTCGGTCCGCACGCGCGCCGATGTCGACCGGATGATGGCCGAACTCGACGCTGGGGCGGCCCAGGCGGTGGTGATCGGCGGCGGCTATATCGGTCTCGAGGCAGCTGCCGTACTGACCAAGCTCGGCTGCGCGGTGACGGTGATCGAGGCGCTGCCTCGCGTGCTGGCGCGCGTGGCGGGCGAACCGCTCAGCCGGTTTTACGAGGGCGAACACCGCGCGCACGGCGTCACCATGATGCTAGAAACCGCGGTCGATTGCGTTGAGGGAGAAGGCGGGCAGGTCACGGGCGTCCGGCTGGCCGATGGCGCCGTGCTGCCGGCCGACCTGGTGGTGGTCGGCATCGGCATCGTCCCGTCGATCGGGCCGCTGATCGCGGCCGGCGCGGCGGGCGGCAACGGGGTCGATGTCGATGAATATTGCCGCACCACGCTGCCCGATATCTACGCCATCGGCGACTGCGCGGCCCATGCCAGCCGCTGGGCCGACAATGCGGTGATCCGCCTCGAATCGGTGCAGAACGCCAATGACATGGCGACCACCGCGGCCAAGGCGATCTGCGGCGACCCGCAGCCTTACGCCGCCTTCCCGTGGTTCTGGTCGAACCAGTACGATCTGAAGCTCCAGACCGCCGGCCTGTCACTGGGCCATGACGAGGCGGTGGTGCGCGGCGATCCGGCCGAGCGAAAATTCTCGGTCATCTACCTCAGGGAAGGCCGCGTCATCGCGCTCGACTGCGTCAATATGGTCAAGGATTACGTCGCCGGGCGCAAGCTGGTCGAGGCGCGCGCGATGCCCGACCGCAGGCTGCTGACCGACCCGGCGGTGGCGCTGAAAGACCTGGTCTAGGAGGCCGCTGGAAGCCGCGTGAGCGCCCATCGGGCGGCTTCGGCCACCACGGGGTCAACGTCGCTCGTCAACGCGCTGAGCGGGGCTCTGAGGGCCACATCGCCGCTATTGCCAGCAGCGATCGCACAGTTCCGGACGAAGCGGTTTCGCCCGATCCGCTTCACCGGCGATCCGGCAAACAGGCGGCGGAAGCCTGCATCGTCCAGCGCCAGCAATTCCGCCAATCGCGGCGCGACCAATTCGGCGCGCGGAAGGAAGGCGCGGTGGCGCGCGGCGGCATCGGCGAACTTGTTCCACGGGCACACGGCGAGGCAATCGTCGCAGCCATAGATGCGGTTGCCGATCGCGGTGCGGAATTCCTCGGGGATCGGACCGGAATGTTCGATCGTCAGATAGGAAATGCACCGCCGCGCATCGAGCCGGTAGGGCGTGGGAAAGGCGGCGGTGGGGCAGGCATCCTGGCACGCGCGGCACGAGCCGCACAGGTCGCGGTGCGGCTTGTCTGGCGCGAACGCAATCGTCGTGTAGATCGCGCCGAGGAACAGCCAGCTGCCGTGCTCGCGGCTGACAAGGTTGGTATGCTTGCCCTGCCAGCCGATCCCCGCCGCCTCGCCCAGCGGCTTTTCCATGACCGGCGCAGTATCGACGAACACCTTCAATTCGGTGTCGGGCGCCTCCGCCATCAGCCAGCGGGCGAGGGCCTTGAGCGCCTTTTTCACCGTATCGTGATAATCGCGCCCTTGCGCATAGACCGAAATCCGCGCGCGTTCGGGGTGGTCGGCCAGCGCCAGCGGGTCGCCGCCGGGCGTGTAGGCCATACCAAACGCGATCACCGAGCGCGCTGCCGGCCACAGGCTTTGCGGCCCCTGCCGCTGGTGCGCGCGGGTGGCCATCCAGTCCATCGCGCCGTGATGCCCCTCGCCCAGCCATTGGTGCAGGCGGCGGGCGCGCAGCGGATCGTCGGCCGCATCGGTGAACCCCACCGCCACGAAACCGAGCCGCCGCGCCTCGTCGCGCAGCCGCTGCTGAAGCGCCGGATTTGCCGCCGCGTTAACCAATGCGCTGTTGCTCCTGTTCACGCCTTGCGCCTAGTCAGGGGCGATGGACGGGTCGGTAAGCGAAGCATACACCCCAGGCAACAGCAGCAGCGGGCAGGGAGATCGGACCCCGGCGATCGAGGCGCGTGGGCTGGTCAAAAGGTTCGACGGGACGCTGGCGGTGGACGGGGTCGATCTGACCGTGCCCGAGGGGGCGATCTACGGCATCCTTGGCCCCAATGGCGCGGGCAAGACCACCACCTTGCGCATGCTGCTGGGGATCATCGAACCCGATGCGGGCCTGCGCCGCGTGCTCGGCCATGACCGGCCGCACGATATCGCCCGGCTGATCGGCTATCTGCCCGAGGAACGCGGGCTCTACCCCTCGATGCGCGCGGACGAGGCGATCGCCTTCATGGGCGCGCTGCGCGGCCTGCCGCTGGCCGAGGGGCGCGTGCGCGGGCGGGCGATGCTGGAAGAGGCGGGCCTTGCCCATGCGGCCGAGAGGCAGATCCGCCAGCTGTCCAAGGGGATGGCGCAGACTGTCCAGCTGCTCGGCACGCTTGTCCACCGCCCCCGCCTGGTGGTGCTGGACGAGCCGTTCTCTGGCCTCGACGCGATCAATCAGGGCAAGCTCGAACGGATGATCCGCCGGCTGGCCGAAGATGGCACCACGGTGATCTTCTCGACCCACGTAATCGCCCATGCCGAACGCTTGTGCCAGGGCATCGCGATCATCGCCGGCGGCAAGGTGCCCTTTGCCGGGCAGGTCGACGAAGCGCGCGACCGCATCCCGGCACAGGTCAGCCTCGAAACCCGCGCCCCCGACGGGCGCTGGCGCGCCGCGCTGCCGGCCGATGCCCATCACGACATCAAGGCCGGCGGCGGGCATTTCTGGCGCTTTGCCCTGCCCGATAGCGGGGTCGAGCCGCTGCTGCGCGCGCTGATCGAAGGCGAGGCGGGCATCTTGTCGCTGTCGATCGAGCGCGCGGGCCTGCACGACGCCTTCGTCCATATCGCCGGTGAGGCGGCCGCCGCCGCGCTAAATGCCGACGGCCCGGAGACTGCCCGATGAGCGCCGCTGCCACCGCCCGCCTGCCGCTGTGGCGCGCCGCCTGGGTCGTCGCCCGGCGCGACTTCCTCGCCATCCTGCTGAGCCGCGCCTTCCTGTTCTTCCTGCTCGGTCCGCTGTTCCCGCTGCTGGTCGGCGGGCTTGCCGGCGGGCTCGGCGCAGAAGTGCAGGAACAGGTCCAGCGGCCGGCCATCGCGGTCGCCATGCCTGCGGCAGATACCGCCGCGGTGCTCGCCGCCGCCACGCGCCTGGCCGAACCGCTGGGCGAGCGGCTGCCGCCGATGCGCGCGGCCCCTGCCGGCGAAGGCCCGCAGGCGCTGCTGGCGAAGAAGGAGAACAATCTGGGCGCCGTCCTTACCGGGACGCTCGACCGGCCGGTGCTGACCGGATCGGCCGAGACCATCGAGCGCTGGCAGGGGCTGGTCGCCCTAACCGTGCGCGATGCGCGCAGCGGCGCCGCGCGTGCCGCCCCGGGGGATGTCAGGCTCGCGCCCACCGCAAGCACCGCCAGCGACACCAGCCGCCGGCAATTGCTGACCGCGCAGGGCGCGCAAGTATTGCTGTTCCTGCTGTCGATGATGCTGGCCGGGATGGTCCTGTCCAACCTGGTCGAGGAAAAGGCCAACAAGATTATCGAAATCCTCGCCGCTGCGATCCCCATGGATGCGGTGTTCCTCGGCAAGCTGTTTGCCATGCTGGGCGTCTCGCTGGTCGGCATCGCAGTGTGGACCGCGTGTTTCGGCGGGGTCATCCTGCTCGCCGGTGACGCGCTCCCGCCGCTGGCCGCGCCGGCGGTGGGCTGGCCGGCCTTCGTGATCCTGTTCGTCGCTTATTTCGCGATGAACTATTTGCTGCTCGGCTCGCTGTTCCTCGCCATCGGGTCGCTCGCCAGCACGGTGCGCGAGGTGCAGACGCTGTCGCTGCCGGTGACGATGGCGCAATTGCTGGTGTTCTTCTTTGCCGGCTACGCGATTGCCCAGCCCGGTACGCCGGTCGAACTGGCGGCGATCGGCTTTCCGCTGTCCTCCCCGTACGCGATGCTGGCCCGCGCCGCGCAGGATCCGACGCTGTGGATTCACCTTGCCGCGCTCGGTTGGCAGACGCTGTGGGTGGCGCTGTTCATCCGCGCGGGTGCCAACCTGTTCCGGCGCCGGGTGATGAAATCCGGCCCGCAGCGGGCCACGGCGACGGGCGGCTGGCGCAAGCGGTTCGCCGCAAAAAGGGTGGCATAGTGCAACCTTATATTGACACTTGTGTCAGCGAGGGCAGGATGCGCGGATAAAGACCGCGCCCGGGCGCGGCTGACCCGGAGAGAGTTCATGGCCACCCAGCTTGCCCAGCGCCCCGTCTGCCGCACCTCGCCCAGCGCGGTCGAGGCGCTCGAGACCCATCTCGCCAGCCATCCGCAGGAGCGCAGTGTCCATACCGACCCGTTCGATGTCAGCCGCAGCGACATCTATGCCGAGGATTGTTGGCAGCCGATCTTTGCCGAAATGCGCGCCAGGGGGCCGCTGCACTACGTTAAGGAAAGCCCGGTCGGCGCGTACTGGAACGTGGTCACGCACAAGGCGGTGCAGCACGTCGAATCGCTGCCCGACATCTTTTCGTCGAGTTGGGAATATGGCGGGATCACCATCCTCGACCGCATTCCCGACGAGGAACTGGCGCCGGGTGAGGAACGCTTCGAACTGCCGATGTTCATCGCCATGGACCGGCCCAAGCACACCGGCCAGCGGCGGACCGTGGCGCCGGCCTTCACCCCGGCCGAAATGGTGCGGATGGATGCCGAAATCCGCCAGCGCACGGGCGAATTGCTCGATACGCTGCCGCACGGCGAGGTGTTCGACTGGGTCGACAAGGTCTCGATCGAACTGACCACAGGGATGCTGGCGATCCTTTTCGGCTTCCCGTGGGAGGATCGCCGGCTGCTGACCTTCTGGTCCGACTGGGCGGGCGATACCGAACTCGCCATGGTCCGCGAACTGGACCCGATGCGCCGCGGCGTGCTGTATGAAATGGCGGCCTATTTCCAGACGCTGTGGGCGGAACGCTCAGGCGCGGAGCCGACCCCGGATCTCATTTCGATGATGATCCATTCGCCGGCGATGAACCAGATGCGCCCGCAGGAATTCATGGGCAATCTGATCCTGCTGATCGTCGGTGGCAACGATACCACGCGCAACACGATGAGCGGGATCATCCACGCCTTCGACAAGTTCCCCGACCAGCGCAAACTGTTCGAGAAGCAGCCCGAGCTCATCCCCAACGCGGTGCAGGAATGCATCCGCTATCAGACCCCGCTGGCGCATATGCGCCGCACGGCCAATCAGGATACCGAGCTGTTCGGCGAGCAGATCAAGGCTGGTGACAAGCTGGTGCTGTGGTACCTCTCGGCCAATCGCGACGAGACGGTGTTCGACAATCCCGACAAGCTCGACATCACTCGCGAGAACGCCCGCCGGCACCTGTCATTCGGCCACGGTATTCACCGCTGCGTCGGCGCGCGGCTGGCCGAATTGCAGCTGCGTGTCCTGCTCGAAGAAATGCACAAGCGGCGGATGCGCGTCCATGTCGCCGGCGATGTCCAGCGCGTGCGGGCGAACTTCGTTCATGGCTTCCGCAAACTCGAGGTCGAGCTGACCCAGTTCTAGCCCGTCGGCAAAGCGCGCCCGATCAGCAGGTCGGGCGCCTGCAGTCGCACCGCCAGGCGGGCAAACTCGCTGAGCGTAAAGGTTTCGTCGAAAGCGAGACCATAGCGATTTTCCTGCCGCCAGCGCATATGGGCGCAAATGGGGGCCATCCCCGGCGTGCTCAACCTCACCGCCTGATCCTGCGCCAGCGCGACCGGGCTGGTGATCCGCGCACCTTGCCCCGAAAGGTTGTCGATCCTGATGGCTACGCTCAGCGGGCCGCCGGCGGGTCCCCGTAAAAAGCCAACCGCGATCTCGAGCCGGCCGGGCAAGTTGAGGTCGACCCGCAAGGGGCGCGGCGGTGGTGCGCCATCGCCGGCAATGACGCGGTCGATATTGCATTCGGCGGCGAAGCGCAGGCCGATCTGGTCGGCTTTGGCCCAGACCAGTTCGACCGCCAGCGCATCGCCTGACGTAAAGGCGAGCAGCGCGCCGTCGAGCGCGGGCAGCCGGTGAAACGTCTTGAGCCGCACGCCGCGCACGGAAATGTCGCGCATGACAGCAACGAATTCGCCCGCCGCGCACATCAGCTTTGCGGGCCGTATCAGCACCCGTGCGCGCGGGATCGCCCGCTGCTCGGCCCGGCAACTGACCAGTTGTTCGCCAAATTCCCGATGTAGCAATGCCATGGCGCCCTCGCCCCCCTGAGGGCTGGGGTACGCGGCGACGGTTAGCGCGATGCTGGCGCCCGCCTCGGGGGAATTGCGTAGAGCGGCTGGTGCGGGCGGCGGGACTCGAACCCGCACGAGCAAGGCTCAGGGGATTTTAAGTCCCCGGCGTCTACCATTCCGCCACGCCCGCACGGCTGGCGCCGTAGCGCGTTGCCCCTGGCGGAGCAAACGGGTCAGTCGGCGCGTTTGCCCGCAGCTGGCTTGGCGCCGGGGTTGATCACCGCGCGCATTTCCTTGCCCGGCTTGAAATAGGGGACCCGCTTGGCCGGCACGGTGACGGTGGCCCCGGTGCGGGGATTGCGCCCCTCGCGCGCGGCGCGCTCGCGGGTGGAAAAGGCGCCGAAGCCGCGTAGTTCGACCCGCCCGCCTTCGGCCAGCCGCGTGGCAATCTCGTCGAAGAAGATATCGACCACCTGCTCGATCTCGTCGGCCCGCAGATCGGGGTTTTCCCGCGCCAGCGCCTGCAGCAGTTCGGACCTGATCATTCCACCGTCTCCTAGGCCGAGCCCGTGCCCATCAAATTTCACCGCGCTCGCCGCCCGCTGCGATCTGGACCTGTGCCCGGCACGCACTAGGTGCCAGACCTTAGAGGCCGGCGCAATCGCAGATATAACTTCGGTTAATTCTCGACCAGTTTTGGCCCGGCATCCAGCAGGTCCTCCGGGAGCAGTTTCAGCCGCCTGATCCGCCGGGTAATTTCAGGCCACTCCTCATCGAGAAAGCGCCGCGCCTCGCTCTGGCGCAACTGCTCGGCGGCTCCGGGCAGGACCACGATGCCAATCCCCCGCTGCACCTCGACCAGGCCATCGGCCTGAAACTGCTGATAGGCCTTGGCCACGGTCAGTGGATTGGCCCCTTGCTGCGCAGCCAGGCTGCGGACCGAGGGCAGCAGGGCGCCTTCGGCGTAGGTGCCGTCGATGATCGCGGCGGCAACCATGTCGCGCAGTTTCAGATAAACGGGCCGGGACGAACTGCTCATCTCAGGTGTAGCACTGCCATAACACGGCGCGGCGCGCAACTGGCGGGGGGTGGCGCAAGGCCGGTTTCGGCCGCAACAAATGCTTCACATGGGCAAATCTGCCGCTAGGTTGCGCCGATTGCGGCCGGGTCGAGCCGCACCGATGCAGGGAAGGTCAAGACAAGCCATGGCAACCGGTTACGCCGAAAGCGGCGACGCGCGGGGCACCATTCTGGGGCACCCCAAGGGACTGTTCGTCCTGTTTTTCGCGGAAATGTGGGAACGCTTCTCCTATTACGGGATGCGCGCGCTCCTGATCTTTTACCTGACCAAGCACTGGCTCTATTCCGACGAGCAATCGGGTATTATCTACGGCGCGTATACGGCGCTGGTCTATATCACCCCGGTGATCGGCGGGTATCTGGCTGATCGTTATCTCGGGCAGCGCAAGGCCGTGGCCTATGGCGCGGTGCTGTTGACGCTGGGCCATTTCTTCATGGCGTTCGAAGGGGATGCCGGGGCCGGTCATACCAACAACCCGGTGATCAACATCTTCTGGCTCGCCCTGTCGCTGATCATCGTCGGTTCGGGCTTCCTCAAGGCGAATATCTCGGTGATCGTCGGCCAGCTGTACCCCCGCACCGATGTGCGCCGGGATGGTGCTTACACGATCTTCTACATGGGGATTAACCTCGGCGCCGCGATCGGTTCGCTGCTGTGCGGCTATATCGGCGAAACCTATGGCTGGGCCTATGGCTTCGGCCTCGCGGGGATCGGGATGCTGCTCGGCCTCGCGGTGTTCACCTGGGGCAAGCCGCTGCTGCTAGGCCGCGGCGAGCCGAGCCGGCCGCTCTCCAAGGGCACCGAATGGGGGCTTTATGTCGCCGGTTTCGGGCTCGTCGCAATCTGCTGGGTGCTGATCCAGAACCAGGCGATGGTCGGCTGGCTGCTCGGCATCTTTGGCGGCCTGCTGGTCGCCTATGTGATCTTCACCGCCGTGACCAAGCTGGCACCCGAAGATCGCGACCGGATTTTCGCCGCGTTGTTCCTCATCATCACTTCGATCATCTTCTGGGCGCTGTTCGAACAGGCCGGCTCGTCGCTCAACCTGTTCACCGACCGCCATGTTGACCGCGCCGGCGTGCCGGCATCGACATTTCAGTCGATCAACGCGATCTACATCATCCTGCTGGCGCCGCTCTTTGCCACGCTGTGGACGGCGCTCGCCCGCAAGGGCATGGAACCTTCGGCGCCGTTCAAGTTCGGCCTCGGCGTGGTGCAGGTCGGCCTCAGCTTCTTGGTGCTGGTCTGGGGCGCTTATTCGGTCGGCATCGACGTGCCGACCCCGGTGATCTTTATCTTCCTCATCTACCTGCTGCAGACGACTGGCGAGTTGTGCCTGTCGCCGGTCGGCCTGTCGGCCATGAACCGGCTGGCGCCGGCGCATATGGCCTCGCTGATCATGGGTACCTGGTTCTTCGCCTCGGCCACCGGCAATTTCGCCGCGGGTTTGATCGCCTCGGCCACCGGTGCCGAAGGGGTGGGCGAGGAAGCCGGCAAGCAGGTCGTGCTCGACGTCTACAGCACGGTCGGCTGGGTCGCCGTCGGAGTCGGCATCGTGGTGCTGCTGATCAGCCCGCTGATCAAGCGCTTGATGCATCTCGACACGCTGCGCGACGATACGGTCGATGATGACCTCGCCGGTCAGCACGAGATCGGCGAACCGCAGGCCGCTGGCGTCCACCCGGCCGCCGATCACCCGGCCGGGACGATGTATCCGACCGACGAACCGCGGAGGTAATATGCCGAGTACAGGACGGGGGGCCGCGCTGGCGGCGGTGGCGGCGCTTGCTATTGCCGGGTGTACGACACCGGGCAATGGCGGCGGAACCGAACGGGCGGCGGCCAGCAGCCGCCACACTTATCCCGAAACGCCCTATGCCTCGACCTACCGGCCCTATCCCGGCGTGCCGACGGCGCTTACCGGCGCGACCGTCTATGACGGTGCGGGCGGGCGGATCGACCATGGCACGGTGTTGTTCGCCGATGGCAAGGTGGTCGGCATCGGCGGGCCCGATCTCGCCATTCCGGCGGGCTACACGCGGATTGACGGGACGGGGAAATTCGTCACCCCCGGCGTGATCGACATCCACTCGCATCTGGGCGATTACCCCTCGCCGGGCGTCGATGCCCATTCCGACGGGAACGAAGCGACCGACCCGACCACGCCCGAAGTGTGGGCCGAACATTCGGTCTGGCCGCAAGACCCAGGCTTTTCCCGCGCGCTCGCCAATGGCGGTGTCACCGCGCTGCAGATCCTGCCCGGCTCGGCCAATCTGATGGGCGGCCGCTCGGTGACGCTCAAGAACGTGCCCAGCCGGACGGTGCAGGGGATGAAGTTCCCCGGCGCGCCCTATGGCCTCAAGATGGCCTGCGGCGAGAACCCCAAGCGCGTCTATGGCGGCAAGGGGCGGATGCCCTCGACACGGATGGGCAATTTCGCGGTCAACCGGCAGACCTGGGCCGCGGCGCGCAAATGGGCCGATGGCAACCGCGCCGAACGTGATTTCGCCAACGAGACGCTGGCCGGCGTCCTTGATGGCGACATCCTGATCCAGAACCATTGCTACCGCGCCGACGAAATGGCGCTGGTGATCGATATGGCGCGCGAATTCGGCTACAAGGTCACCGCCTTCCACCACGCGGTCGAAGCGTACAAGATCGCCGATCTGCTGCGCGAGAACGGCATCTGTTCCGCCGTCTGGGCCGACTGGTACGGGTTCAAGATGGAATCCTATGACGGGATTCCCGAAAACGCCGCGCTGCTGCACAATGCCGGCGCCTGCGTGGTGATCCATTCGGACGATGCCAACGGTATCCAGCGATTGAACCAGGAAGCGGCCAAGGCGCAGGCCGCCGGGCGCCGGATGAGCATTACCATCCCCGATGAACAGGTGATCGGCTGGATCACGCTCAACGCCGCCCGCGCGATGGGGATCGATACGCTGACCGGCAGCCTGGCCGCCGGCAAGATGGCCGATCTGGTGCTGTGGAACGGCAACCCGCTATCGGTCTATTCGCGCCCCGAAAAGGTCTGGGTCGATGGCGCGCTGCTGTTCGATGCCTTCGATCCGCAGCGCCGCCCGGTGAGCGATTTCGAGCTCGGGCAGCCCGGTGAAGGAGACGTGAAATGAGCGCGCGCCTCAGCTCAGCCGCGCAGGCCGCCCTGCTCGGCCTCGCGCTCGCTGTGCCGGCCACGCCGGCCGCCGCGCAGAGCTTTGCCGTGACCAATGCCACCATCGTGACCGGCGATGGCAGCGAGCCGGTTGCCGGCGCGACGGTGGTGGTGCGCGGCGGCCGCGTGGTCGCCGCCGGGCCGGGCGTGGCTGCCCCGGCCGATCTTGAAAGCATCGACGGCACCGGCAAATGGGTCACCCCGGGGCTGGTCGCGGCGGTCACCGAGCTCGGCCTGTGGGACGTCAGCGGGGTGCAGGACAGCAACGACGCCAGCGCCCGGTCCAGCCCGTTCAGCGCCGCGCTCGACATTGCCCCGGCGATCAACCCCGCCTCGCAGCACATTGCCATCAGCCGCGCCGCGGGGATTACCCGCGCGGTCGTCGCCCCCTCTGCCGCCAGTTCGATCTTTGCCGGCCAGGGCGCGGTGATCGACCTTGCCGACGATGCCGATCCGATCGTCCGCCGCCGGGCGTTCCAATATGTCGAAATGGGCGAAACCGGCGCGCGCCTTGCTGGCGGCAGCCGCGTCGCTGCCCATGCGCTGCTCCGCAATGCCCTGCGCGAGGCGCTCGATTACGGGCGCGGCGAGGCGATTGGCGGCGCCGGTATGCGCGGCCGCGAGCCGGGCCGGGTGACCGATCCGCAGGTAGTCGACAACCGGATGGTGCCGCCCGCCGGCGAACGCGCCAGCGACGTGCTGCTGACCCGTTTCGATGCCGCCGCGCTGGTTCCGGTCGTGCGCGGCGAACAGCCGCTTTACGTCCACGTCGAACGCGCCGCCGATATCCGCGCCGCGCTCGCCCTCCCGCGCGAATTCCCGCGGCTGAAGCTGGTGCTGGTCGGGGCGAGCGAGGGCTGGCTCGCCGCGCAGGAGATCGCCGCCGCCGGCGTGCCGGTGATCGCCAACGGGCTGACCGACCTGCCCTCCTCCTTCGAGCAGATCGGTTCGACCCAGAGCAATATCGGCCGGCTGGTCGCCGCCGGGGTCAAGGTGGCAATCAATGCCGCGGCGATGGAACAGCCGCGCTACCTGCCGCAATTTGCCGGCAACCTCGTCGCCCTGACGCGGATGCCGCGCGCCAGCGGGCTAAGTTGGGGGCAGGCCTTCGCTGCGATCAGTTCGGTCCCGGCCGAGATTGCCGGACTTGCCAGTGGCACGGGCACGCTGCGCGCCGGCGCGCCGGGCGACGTGGTGATCTGGAGCGGCGACCCGCTGGAAGCCGGCTCGACGCCCGAAATGGTGTTCATCGACGGGGTCGACCAGCCGCTCGACAACCACCAGACGCGCCTTCGCGAACGCTATCGCACGCTCGACGAAAGCCGGCTGCCCAAGGCCTATGACTGGTAGGGCCGTTTTCGCGCTCGCCGCGCTGGCCGCAGTGCTGGCTGGGCCGGTTGCAGCGGCCGCACAAGAGGCGCCGCAGGTGGTGCATGATACCGCCTGGCACAATGCGCAACGCGCGGCCCTGGCGCGGCTCGATCCGGCAGCGGGATGGCGCGTGCTGCCTGACGGCGTCGCCTTGCGGCGGATTGCCGGGGATGGCAGCGGCGCCCGGCCCACATTGGCTGACCGGGTGACCGTCCATTACCGAGGCAGCTTCATCGACGGCACGGTGTTCGACAGTTCGCTCGACCGCGGTGAGCCGGCGACCTTCCCGCTCGCCCGGCTGATCCGGGGCTGGCAAGTGGCGATCCCCGAGATGGGGGTGGGCGATCGGTACGAGATCGTCATCCCGGCCGACCTCGCCTATGGTCCACTGGGCAAGGGACCGATCCCGGGCAATGCGACCTTGCTGTTCACCATCGAGTTGCTGGGGATCAACCCGCCCGGATAGGAGTGACCTGCCATGAGTGATCCGCTGCTGTCACTGCTGGCCGCCAGCATCGCTTTTGTCGGCTCCCATTTCGCGCTGTCACACCCTTTGCGAGCACCGCTGGTTTCGGCCCTGGGGGAAAACGGCTTCCGCATCCTCTATTCACTGGTGGCATTGGCGACGATTGCATGGATGGCGTTCGCCTTCCGTGCTGCGCCGACCGCCGATCTGCCGGGCAGCGGCGAGCTGGGCTGGATCATCGCCACCATTATCACCCTGCCCGCGCTGGCGCTGCTGCTCGGCTCGTTTCGGGGCAACCCCGCGCTGCCTGCGCCGGGCGCCGCGCAGCTTGCCGCACGCGAGCCGGCGGGCGTGTTCCGCGTCACCCGCCATCCGATGATGTGGGGGTTCGCGCTGTGGGCGATCAGCCATATCGTCCTGTGGTGGAGCGTCAGGACACTGATCGTCGCCGGCGCCATCCTGCTGCTCGCACTGGTCGGCGCGCATTTGCAGGACCGCAAGAAGGAGACGCTGATGGGCGCGGCGTGGGCAGGGTGGGAAGCAAAGACCAGCTACTGGCCGCGATGGGGCGCGCTGCTCAAGCTCAATCCGCTCCTCTGGCTCGGCGCGCTGGCGGCATGGTGGATCATCACCTGGTCCCACATCCACGCCGCCGGGGTGCCCGCCGGCATCTGGCGCTGGCTCGGCTAGCGCCGGGGTTGGGCGCAAGGGGGCGAGGCAAAGGTTTCGCGCGGCGTTCCGTCCACCTGCATCAGCCGTTCCACCGGCAGCTTAATGGTGAGATCGGCGGTTCCGAGCGGCAGATCCTCGACCGCACCCAGCAGGCCCGCCATCTTTGTCCCGCAAACAGTCGCGCCGAGCTCGCCCAGCCCTAGCGCCAGCCCTTCGCCCATGCTGCCTGTCCAGCGGCCGACGCGCACGGTCAATTGCCCGCTATGGCGGCGCACGCCGGGTCGGGGCAGCACGAGTTCCAGCCATTCGCGGGCAATCCCCGTGTCCCGCACCGCACTTGGCAGCGCGTGCCGCTGATAGGGGGTCGGCGCAGCTGCGAACCACCCCATGATCCCACGCGCGACATGCGTGTTCCCGCCGCCGGGCGTGTTGGTAAGATCGATTTCAATCGGGGCCGCCGGGTCCACGCTCAGCATCGGCTGATCGAACGCTGCGATGGTCGCGTCGTCGCCTAGCGCATTGTTGATGGTAATCACCGGGGTGATGGCCGCGTTCTGCAACGTGACCGGCGGCATGGTCCCAACGCGCTGGTCATACAGGCTCACGAGCCTGCGCCGCACGGCTTTGTCCCCGGGGTTGCGGAAGGTCAGATCGCGCACCCGGTCACGCCGGCCGGCGGCGAGTACGCGGGCGGCAAAGCCGTCGCGCTCACCGCTGCCGGTGGTTCCCAAGCCACCCCAGAAGGCGGCGACCGCATCGGCCATGGGCACCCCGCCGACAGCCACCAGCTCCGGCCCTTCGCGCACACTGGCCATCGCGGCAGGCGATCCGGGGCGGACAGCGGTGATCCGATAGGCCCCGCCACGCGGTTCAACCCACAGATCGGCATAGCTTGGCACCAGCGCGTAACTGTCGGCGAAGCTGGAGCCGGTAATCGCATGATGATCAGCCAATAGCATCAGCGCGCGTTCGGTGAAGGCGAGCAGACTGCGCCCATCGCGCACCGCATCGCGTTCGGCCGCCAGCGTGGCGCTCAACACAAACCGGCCGCCGGGCAGGCGTTCCGGGTAGGCATAACGGTGGTTGATCAGCGGCTCGAGCGCCTGCGCTGCTGCGCGGTAATCGACAGCGGCCTCTCCTTGCGCCGCCGCATGCGCCAGCGCGGCCGCCGGCAGCGCACCGCACGCCAGCGCCAGGGCGGCCAGACGCACGATCACGTTTTTGTCGCCAGCATCGCCTGCAGGGCGCCGGCCAGTTGCCGCACGCTCAACGTGCCGTCAGGCGCGGCATGGACTTCGGCCACCTTGGCGGGGTCGAGCGCGTGCTGCCTGATGAAGCTGTTGATCAGGTCTGTGATGTCGTCAGGATCGCAGAAGTCGGGCGCCAGCAACTGGTCGTCCGGATGCGGGGTCAGCGGATCGAAGAACACGTCCAGCTCTTCGCGCAGCCAGCGGGCGGTTTCGGGCGTGGCATACCCTGCCAAAGCGGCGATGAACTGCGCTTCATCAAGGTTCGGGCGGGTCTTTGCGATTTCGGCGGCGGTCGCCCGCCAATCACGCTGTGCCTGCCACGCGAACAGCCCCAGCGCCGCGACTATGGTCAGCGTCCAACCCAGCCAGCCAATCGCCATGGCCCACTAGGCCCGCGCTTCTTCGACCCCGGCAGAATTATGCCGCAGCGCCTTGAGCGCGGTATCGACGATCTGCGGCGCGTTGAGGCCGGCTTCGTCGTACTGCTTCGCAGGATCGTCATGATCCTGGAACAGGTCGGGCAGGCGCATGGTGCGGATGCGCAGGCCCGCATCGGTCAGCCCCTCGTCGCTGGCCATGGTCAGGACGTGCGCGCCGAGCCCGCCGATCGCGCCTTCTTCCAGCGTTACCACCACCTCGTGCGTGGTGATCAGCCGGCGAATCAACTCGCTGTCGAGCGGCTTGGCAAAGCGCAGGTCCGCGACCGTGGTGCTCAACCCCTTGGCTTCGAGCTGGTCAGCGGCCTTCAGTGCTTCTGTCAGCCGCGTGCCGAGGCTCAGCAGCGCGATCTTGCTGCCGCCCCCGTCCTTGCCGCGCACGATGCGCCCCTTGCCGATCTCGAGCCGCTCGGGCTGGTCGGGCAGCGCCACGCCGGTGCCATTGCCGCGCGGATAGCGGAAGGCGATCGGGCCGTCATCGTGCAGCGCGGCAGTATAGGTCATGTGGACCAGCTCGGCCTCGTCGGCGGCGGCCATCACCACCATGTTGGGCAGCGTCGCCAGATAGGTGATGTCGAAACTGCCGGCATGGGTGCAGCCATCGGCGCCGACCAGCCCGGCGCGGTCGATGGCGAAGCGGACCGGCAGGTTCTGGATCGCGACATCGTGGACCACCTGGTCGAAGGCGCGCTGGAGGAAGGTCGAATAGATCGCGCAGAACGGCCGCATCCCCTGCGCGGCGAGGCCGGCGGCGAAGGTCACCGCGTGCTGTTCGGCAATGCCGACGTCAAACGCGCGGGCCGGGTGCGCCTTGGCGAATTTGTCGACCCCCGTGCCGCTCGGCATGGCGGCGGTGATGGCGACGATCCGCTCGTCCGTTTCGGCAAGCTTTGCCAGCGTTTCGCCGAACACGTTCTGGTAGGAGGGTGGCCCGGCCGGTCCCTTGGTCAGCTCGCCGGTGACGACGTCGAATTTCGTCACCCCGTGATATTTGTCGGCGCTGTTTTCGGCTGGGGCATAGCCCTTGCCCTTATGCGTCACGACATGGACCAGCACCGGCCCTTCCGCGCTGTCACGGACATTTTCGAGCACCGGGATCAGATGGTCGAGATTATGCCCGTCGATCGGCCCGACATAATAGAACCCCAGTTCTTCGAACAGCGTGCCCCCGGTCGCCATGCCGCGGGCATATTCCTCGGCCTTTTCCAGCCCGTGATGGACCCGGCGCGACAGCTTGCGCGCGAGCTTGGAGGCGAGCGTGCGCAGCTCGATATATTCGCTGCTCGACACCATCCGCGCGAGATAGGCGGAAAGCCCGCCAACCGGCGGCGCGATCGACATATCATTGTCGTTGAGGATCACCACCAGCCGGTCGCCCGCGGCCTCGGCATTGTTCATCGCTTCATAGGCCATCCCTGCGCTCATCGCGCCGTCGCCGATTACCGCGATCGCCTTGCCCGGCTGCCCGGCGAGCTTGTTGGCGACGGCAAAGCCCAATGCTGCCGAGATCGACGTGCTCGAATGCGCTGCGCCGAACGGGTCGTATTCGCTTTCGCTGCGCTTGGTAAAACCGCTCAGCCCGCCGCCCTGGCGCAGCGTACGGATCCGGTCGCGGCGGCCGGTGATGATCTTGTGCGGATAGGCCTGGTGGCCGACATCCCAGACGATCTTGTCGCGCGGCGTGTCAAACACATAGTGCAGCGCCACGGTCAGTTCGACGACGCCCAGTCCTGACCCGAGATGTCCGCCGGTGCTGCCGACCGCGTCGATCATCTCGGCGCGCAGTTCTTCGGCCAGTTGCGGGAGGTCGCCGGGCTGTAATTGGCGTAGATCGCGCGGGTAGGTGATCGTGTCTAGCAGCGGAGTATCAGGCATCCCGCCGGATTAGCCGCGCGGCGGCGCGCTGTCGATGGTGTGCGACCGGCCCGCGCTCAGACAGCGCATTCGGCGCACAGGCCCCGCAGTTCCACCACCGGCCGCACAGCGGCAAAGCCGGCGGCGTGCCCCGCATCACGCAGCGCGCCGGTCACGCGCTCGTCATCGAGGTGGCGGGCGGTGCCGCAATCATCGCAGATGAGGAAGATGCAATCGTGCCGGCAGCCCGGATGGCTATTGGCAAGATAGGCGTTGGCGCTCTCGATTCGGTTGGCGAGGTTCGCTGCGACGAACAGGTCGAGGATGCGATAGACGCTGTTGGGCGCCACCCGCTTGCCGCGCGCAGCCGAGAGGTTGTCGGCAATGTCATAGGCCGACGCCGGGCGGTCGTGGCGGGCAAGTTCGCGGAACACGCTCTCGCGCATTTCGGTCCATTGTTCGCCGGCCGCACTGAGCGCGCCGCGTGCGGCGAGGACCAGCTCGTCGCCGGAGTGCTCGTGATGCGCGTGGCGCGCGGCTGCCTCGGTCATGAGACCCATATAGCGCCGCTCAGCGCGCGGTCCAACCACCGCTATAGGCTTGCGGATAAAGCCGGGCGAGCGCGGCGATACGCGGCGCGTCCCCCTTGCGGACATAGGAATGCGCGGGGTGGCGACGGGCGAAATCTTGATGCGCCGCCTCAGCGTGATAGAACGCGCGGTAGGGTTCAATCCGGGTAGCGGGCGTCGAACCTGCCATCTGGGCGAGATAAGCCTGGGCAATGCGCGCGTGATGCGGGGTAACGGGGATGATCGCCGACCGGTATTCGCTACCCCGATCCGGCCCCTGCCCGCCCATTTGCGCCGGGTCGTGCGCGGCGCCCATGAAGATGCGCAGCAGCTCGTCATACCGCACCACCGCCGGGTCATAGAGAATGCGGACCGCCTCCGCATGGTCGGTCAGGCCACTGGTGACCAGCTCATACCGCGCCTGCCGCGTGGTGCCGCCGTGATAACCGGCCTCGACCGCTTTCACGCCGCGAACGTGGCTGAACACCGCCTCAACCGTCCAGAAACACCCGCCGGCGAGGATCGCCACCGCCTCGGGCCCCGGCTCTGCCGATGGGAGCGCGGCGGGGGGCGCATCTCGAATGATCGGGCCGCTCTGCGCCAGGCCGCAAGCGGCCAGCAGGAGCGCGGCCAGCGGCGCTAGAAGGTGGCGGCGAGCGCCTGCGGGATCGCGCCGAACTCCATTGCCAGCAGCGCCGCGCCGAGCGCGAAGCCGGCCGCGAAATTGCGATAGAAATCGGCTTTGAACAGGCCCATCACGCATCTCCTTCCCTCGTGGCGCCACAGCGCCTCTGTGTCCCACCGGCCTAGCCGGGGAAGCGTGAGAAAAGTTTGAACGGCGCGGTTGGCTGCGGTTCAGCTTGGCGGCCTGCTGCCCCATGGGCCCGATCAGTGCCGGAAATGGCGCATCCCGGTGAACACCATCGCGAGCCCGGCGGCATCGGCGGCGGCGATCACTTCGTCGTCGCGGATCGAGCCGCCTGGCTGGATGACTGCGGTCGCACCCGCTTCGGCGGCGGCGAGCAGCCCGTCGGCGAAGGGGAAAAACGCGTCCGAGGCGACCGCGCTGCCGCTTGTGCGCGGGGCCGCCCAGCCATATTTTTCGGCCGCTTCGGCGGCTTTGAGCGCAGCGATCCGGCTCGAATCGCGGCGGTTCATCTGGCCCGCGCCGATCCCGGCGGTCGCCCCATCCCTGGCATAGACGATCGCGTTCGACTTGACGTGGCGAGCGACGGTCCAGGCGAACAGGCAGTCTTTCAGCTCCTGCTCGGTCGGGGCGCGCTGCGTGACGACCTTGAGCGCGGCCGGGTCGAGCGCGCCATTGTCGCGGTCCTGCACCAGGATGCCGCCGGCAATCACCGCCAGCGTCTGCCCCGGCCGGCGCGGATCGGGCAGGCCATTGGTGAGGAGCAGGCGCAGGTTCTTCTTCTTAGCAAAGGCGGCGCGCGCCGCCGCGTCCGCGCCGGGCGCGACCACCACTTCGGTAAAGATGTCGCAGATCGCCTCGGCGGTGGGCCCGTCGAGCGGGACATTGGTCGCGACGATCCCGCCAAAGGCCGATACGCTGTCGCATTCGAGCGCTGCCTGCCACGCATCGACCAGGCTGGGGCGCTGCGCCACGCCGCAGGGATTGGCGTGCTTGACGATTACGACCGCCGGCGCCTGCCCGCGAAACTCCGCCGCCAGTTCGAGCGCGGCGTTGGCGTCGTTATAATTGTTGTAGCTCAGTTCCTTGCCCTGGACCTGCTCGGCTTGCGGCAGGCCGTTGGTGTGCGGCCCGGCAGGCAGATAGAGCGCGGCGTCCTGATGCGGGTTTTCGCCATAGCGCAGCGGGCCGGCGAGCACGCGCGTCTGGCTGACGCGGGCGGGAAATTTCTCCTGCCGATCACCGAAGGCGAACCACTGGCTGATCGCCGCATCATAGGCCGCCGTCGCGGCGAACGCCTTGGCCGCCATGCGCGCTCGGAATTCCTGGCTGGTGCCGCCATCGTTGGCCGCCAGTTCCTCGATCAGCGCGGGATAATCGGCCGGATCGGTGACGATCGTCACATAGCGGTGGTTCTTCGCCGCCGAACGGACCATGCTGGGGCCGCCAATATCGATATTCTCGACAATCTCGTCGCGCGCCGCGCCTGCAGCCACCGTGGCTTCGAACGGGTAGAGATTGACCACCACCAGATCGATCGCGCCGATGCCGTGCGCCTCCATCGCGGCGGCGTGATCCGCCTCGTCCCGCACGGCGAGCAGCCCCCCATGGATTAGCGGATGCAGCGTCTTGACCCGCCCGTCCATCATTTCGGGAAAGCCGGTCACATCCGAGACGTCGCGCACCGCCAGCCCCGCATCGCGCAGCGCGCGCGCCGTGCCGCCGGTCGAGACCAGCTCGACCCCGGCCTTGGCCAGCCGGCCGCCGAGATCGGCCAGACCTTCCTTGTCGGACACCGAGATCAGCGCCCGCCGGACTTCCACCACTGCCATCGAAACTATCCCATCTTCTTCAGCAGCCAGGGGAAGCTCGCCCCGCTGCGCGCCGTCATCCCCTGGATGACCAATTGCTGGATCGGCTGCGGGCGGCCATCGCCATCGACCCACAGGCTTTCCTCGATCGTTATCTCGCCCTCGCCGGCGCGGAACTGCCAGTAAGAGCCGTCGGGCAGCGCCAGCCCGGCGCCCTTGCCATCATCGGCCAGACCAAGCTCGACCCCGGGGCCGACATGGAAGCGGATGGCATAGCCGATCATCCCGCGCCTGGCGCGCTTGCCCGCCGGGACCAGCAGATCCTCGCCGCGCAATTCGCTGCCATCATCGCGCAGGATCAGGATGCGGCGATGCGCTATGCCATAGCGCGCGACATAGCCGTCATGGCTCGCCTCGATCCGCGTCGCCCCTCCACCCGAACCAGTCCCCGCGCCACCCGGCCCGTCGAGCGTCAATTGCCGGCGGTCAAGCTCGACCTCGCTGACCCCGCCGCCGATCTTGCCGTTCAGCAGGATCGAGGTCGAATTGGTATCGTCGAGCACCAGCGTGGAATGCGCCGCGGTCGCGCGCAGGCCCTGTTCGATCCGCAGCGGCACCTGCCCGCCAGCCAGCGCCGCGCCCCCGCAATTGACGATCACCCGGCAGGCGCCATGCGACAATTCGAACGCCAATGACGATGCGCAGCCATGGCGCGCATGGCGCGGCAGCGGTGGCGGCGCGGTGTCGAATTGCAGCACCGCCGGCCCGGCGGCGACCCGCTGATAGCCCCATTGCCGCACATCGCGCAGCGGCCTTGTGCGGATGGTGCTGGCGCCAATGCTGGCGGCCACCCGATCGGCGCTGACCGCGCCGGCGCCTTGCCAGCTTCCCAGCCCGCCATCGCCATGCACCAGCGTCAGCAGCGGGGGCACCAGCAGCGCATGCATCGCGCCGAGCGCGTCGGGCGGATCGCGCCGCACCGCGCGGTAACAGGCGTTAAGCCGGGTGAGCAGGTCAATCGCGGCGAGCTGCGCCAGCGGGCTGCGCGACAGCACCCCGCCATCT
Organism: Qipengyuania sp. YIM B01966; assembly: GCF_016461955.1. Lineage (GTDB taxonomy): Bacteria > Pseudomonadota > Alphaproteobacteria > Sphingomonadales > Sphingomonadaceae > QFOP01. The sequence goes on from NZ_JADMNM010000004.1 coordinate 191,720, forward strand.
TCGGCCACCAGCTCGCCCAGCGCGCGCAGCAGCCCGGCCTCGCCATAAAGCCGGCGCGGCTTGCCATCGGGCAACAGCAGCCCGGCGGCAACGATCGCCGCCCAGCCGGTAGCCTCGGCCAGCCGGTCGGGCCCGCGGGTGACCTTCTTGTCGAGCAGGCGGGCGGTCTGCTCCATCTGCGCCAGCACCTTGCCGCGCAGCTTGCGGTCGCCGCCCGCCAGCAGCAGCGGCGCGTGGACGATCCAGCCGAGCAGCCGCAGCCCGGCATTCTCGACCTGCCAGGCCGCCCCCTTGCCCGGCGCGGGGTTGGCCGCCAGCCACGCCTTGAGCACACGCTCGGCCGTGCCGAGGCATTGCTCGCGCGGCGCGCAGCAGGCCAGATCGTCGAGCCAGGTGAAGCCATGCACCACCCGCTCGAAGGGCGGGGTCAGCCTGCCGCCGGGGGCGAAATCGATCTCGCCAATCGGCGCCTTGACCCCGTGGACCAGGAAATGCCCGGCGCGCAATGCCACCCCGGCGGCACGCTCGCCCAGATCGGGCGCTTCGACTGTCGCCAGCAGCCGCGTTTTTGGCGCTTTGCCCATGGGGGAGGTGAGCAGCGTGGCGGGCACGCCCAACCGATAGGCGAGCCGCACGATCCGCTCGTGCGGGCTGAGCGCCGGCGGGGCGAAATCGGCGAGTACAAGCGCGCGGCCCGGCTCGACCAGTTCACCCGGCGGCGTCGGGTCGGGCTGGGCCAGCGGTTCGGCCCGGTCTGTCGCGAGCGGCAGGACCGGAGCGGCGCCGTCATCTTGCGCGGCCGGGTCGCTCATCGCGGCGACACCGCTCACGCCGCCCCCTTGAGCGCGGCGATATTGGCGGCATAGCGTGCAGGCCCGCCGGCAAAGGTGGCGCTGCCCGCCACCAGCACATCAGCACCCGCCTCGACACACAGGCGGGCGGTTTCGGGATTGACCCCGCCATCCACCTCGAGGTGGATCCCTCGACCGCTCTGGTCGATCATCCGCCGCACGGCGGCAATCTTGCGCAGCTGGCTGTCAATGAAGCTCTGCCCGCCGAACCCGGGATTGACGCTCATCACCAGCACCAGGTCGATCTCGTCGATCAGATAGTCGAGCATCTTGGCCGGCGTGGCCGGGTTCAATGAAATGCCCGCCTGGCAGCCCGCCGCCTTGATCGCCTGCACCGTGCGGTGGACGTGCGGCCCCGCCTCGGGGTGGACGGTGATGATATCGGCGCCGGCGGCGGCGAACTGGTCGATATAGGGATCGACCGGGGCGATCATCAGGTGAACGTCGAACGGCTTGGCGCTGTGCGGCCGCAGCGCCTTGACCACCGACGGGCCGATGGTGATGTTGGGCACGAAATGGCCGTCCATCACATCGACATGGATCCAGTCGGCCCCCGCCGCGTCGATCGCCCGCACCTCTTCGCCCAGCCGCGCGAAATCGGCGGACAGGATCGAGGGGGAGATCAGCGGAGCGGCCATGTCGGTGCCTCGGCAGTCGGTCTGCGGCGCTTAGCCACTGCGCGGGCGCGGCGACAAGCGCCCTGGCCGCCCTTATCCACACGGACCGCCCCCCGCAACGGCGGGGCCTACGCAATTCAGGACAAATTCACACCTCGTCGGGCATAGCCCCGCACGACAAGCGGGGCATGCGGCCAGTGGCCGCCGATCTCCCGCGCAAGAATGGAATGTGCAGGCAAGCGATGATGAAGCGGATAACCTCTCTTGCTCTGGGTGCGGTGGCGCTGCTGGCGGCGGCCCCGGCGCAGGCGCAATACAACCAGCGGATCGGCAACGATCTGTCGCGCTGCCGGGGGAGCGGCCCGGCAGTGCTGGTTACGGTCGAAGGTGTCAGCCAGTCGGCCGGCACCGTGCGCGTCCAGTCCTATCGCGGCACGGCGGCCGACTGGCTGCAGAGCGGCCGCTGGCTGACCCGGATCGAAAGCCCGGCGCGCGCCGGGACGATGACCTTCTGCGTCCCCGTCCCCTCGGCCGGCAGCTATGGCATAGCGGTGCGCCATGATGTCAACGGCAACGGCCGGACCGATCTGCGCACCGATGGCGGTGCGATGTCGAACAATCCCAGCATCAACGTCTTCAACCTCGGCCGGCCGAGCTGGCGTGCGACCGCCTTTGCCGTGGGCGAGGATGTCCGGCGGATCACCATCCGCATGCGCTATATGTGATCAGCGGCCGCGCCGCTTGCGCCACAGATCGTAAAGCACACCCGGCGCGGCCAGCACCGGGTGCCGCTCGCGCCAAGGCGTCAGGGTGACGGGGACGCCCGTGTGCCGCTCTATCTTCCACGCGGCATAGCGCGCGGCGCCATCGAAAGTGGTCGAGGCTTTGAGCAGGCGCAGCAGGTTGAGAGCTTTGCCGAGCCGCCGCCGCGCGCGCCACCAGCGTAGTATCTCATGGCGCCTTTCGGGCGAGAGCACCGGGCGGATCGTCCCGTTCTCCGTCACGCTGCACGCGATCCCTTCGGCTTCGAGCGCCGCGGGCAGCAGGCCCGCGAAATGCGCCGGATTGGCTTCGAGGATGCTGCGTTCGCGGCCGGGGGCCTCGACCCGGAATTCTGCGCTATAGGTCGCGCGGAACAGGCCCGCCCAGTATTCCTCCTCCGCCGCCTCCTCGGGGCCAAGCGCCACCGCCAGCCGCGCCGCCGTGCGCGCGGCCGCGGCCAGCGCGGCAAGCACCTCGGCCCTCGCCGCCGCATCGCGGTGCCAGCCGAGCGCCGCGGGCTGGACGAACCGCGCCCATATCGTCGTGTCGCGCGTCTTGCCCTGCGCGGCGGCGAGAAAGGTCCGCAGCGCCATCGTCGCGATCTTGGCCCGCAAGGTCAGACCTGGACGCGGCGACACCTCGCGATAACTGACGCGCGGCCAGATCCGGTCTGTCTGCGGGCCAGGCAACAGGACATAGAAATCGAGTACCCCGTCAAGCGCGCCTGTCCGCAGGTTCGAGCCATAGAACAGCACCGCCAGCGCCCCGGCCTCTTCGCCCAATTGCCGCGCCAGTGCAGTCACTTCGCGCGCCAGAGGGCGCGAGGCCTGCCCCGCCAGCCGGTGGGCCAACGCGCCGCTCATGGAATGACGAACTCCAGACGCGGTCCGGCTTCAACGCAATAGCGCCCGGCGGGAAATTCCTCCCCGTCGAGGATGAAGGCATCGCCAATCGCGAATTCGAACCCGCTCACCGCCAGCCGCCGCATCCCCGCGCGCGCCATCCACGGCGCGTTGTGACCGAACATCACCGCCGGCAGCGCCAGCAGCAGCCGGCGGCGCAGCACGTCCATAACCGCAAGCTGCACCGGCCCGCTCCCTTGCGCGCCCGCAAAGGGTCTGAGGCCGGCGGGAAAGCGCCGCATGGTCGAGGCAAGCACCAGCGCCCGGCGCCCGGCATCTCCCCGACCGGAATGCGGCAATTCGCCGCCATCTGGCAGCGTGATGGTCATCCGCGTGCCCCGCCGCCACGGATTGCGCGCGGTCCCGAAGAATGCGTGCGCCAGCCCCCAGCCGACCGTTCCGGCCACCGCCAGGCTGTCGAATGCGCCCAGCCGATGTGCGTCCTGCCCCGCGCGAGTGCCGGTGGTGAAGGCGCCCGCGCCCAGCAGGAACGCCAGCACAGGCGGCCGTCCGGGATCATCGAGCGAGCGCACCAGCAGCGGCTGGCGCACCACGCGCCGGCCCGCGCCGGCGGCATCCGCCGCTTCGGCCAGTGTCCAGCCCGCCGGCACGCCGAGATCGATCGCCAGCGCATTGGTCTTGCCGCGCGGAATCACGGCGAGGAGCGGCCAGTCCTCGCCATAGACGCCATAACCTCGCGTCAGCACGTCACGCACAGTGCCATCGCCGCCGCTGATGGCGAGCAGCTCGACCCCCTTTGCGCAAAAATCGGCAAGCACCGGGGCGATCGCGTCGCGCTTCTCGGGCTGCGCGATATGGACCTGCGGCTGTCCCTCCATCGCTGAAACGCGCCCGGAATTGCGGTGGCTGCGCGGATTGAAAATCGCCCCGATCACCGGACGGCGCGGGGCTTCGGCAGTTGGTGCGGAGGAATGCAACGCGCTGACCATGCCCGGTGGCATAGAGCCTCCCCGCGCGGTTGAAAACGCCCTCGGCAATCCGCCTCGGCACCAGCCCCCAAGGGGGATTGCCCTCGCCGCCCCCCACCGCTAAACGCCCGCCCCACCAGGCGCGCCGCTTTAGCTCAGTTGGTAGAGCACATCATTCGTAATGATGGGGTCACGTGTTCGAGTCACGTAAGCGGCACCACCATTTTCCCAAATCGCGATTGTCACGGTTGCTGCGCGGGCGCATGGCGCAGGGGTTGGCTATGCGCGGAGAGTGTGATGCGGCAATCACCTGATGAATTTCTCCCGCCAGAGCTGGCCTTGCGCGTAGAGGCGCTGAACAATGCGCCGCAGCGGGCGGGTGCGGATTACGTGCTGGTCTGGCTTCAGCAAAGCCTGCGGGGTGATGATCATCCGGTGATTGATGCTGCATCCGTGCTGGCCAACCGGCTGGGCCTGCCGGTGCTGGTCTATCACGGGCTGCGCTGCGATTATCCCTATGCCTCGGCCCGGCTGTCGCGATTCATCCTTGGCGCCAGCGCGGCGATGGGCCGCAGCTTGCGCAGCCGCGGAATCGCCTGCCGCCAATTCGTGCAGCAAGGCCCCGATCATGGTCGCGGCCTTGTCTATCGGCTGGCGAGCAAGGCAGCCGCCGTGTTTGTCGACCAGCATTTCACCTTCGTTCCGGCAACCCAGCCGGGCAGCTTTGCCGGCAGGGCGGGGGTGGCGGTATATGCCGTCGATGCCGCGCGGGTAGTCCCCGTCCGCGCCTTGCCCGCGCGGGTCGGCACGACTGCGGCGTTCCGCCGCGCGCATTCAACCCTGCGCCATGATTGGCTGGCCATGCGCTGTCCGATACAGCCCGAGCAGCGCACCGTGCCGGCCAACCTGCCTGGCGAACTGGTCGAGCTCGCTGACCATGATGAAACCGCGCTCGACCGGCTCGTCGCCGGGCTGCCGATCGATCAGACGCTGGGCAGTGTCGCCGAACACCCGGCCACGGCGGAGGCAGCGTCGGCGCGGTTGGCCGGCGTGGATGCCCAGTTCGTTCGGCAATACAGCGCCAAGCGCACAAACCCCGCGCTGGCCGAGGGCACCTCGCGCCTGTCGCCGTATCTGCGGTTCGGGATGATCGCGCCGTGGCAGGTGATGGCCCGGGTCGAAGCGCTCGATGTCACGGCGAGCCAGCGATACAAGTTCTATGACGAGCTGCTGACCTGGCGCGAATGGTCGCACTGGCGGGCCTGGCGCAACCCCGAAATCCATCGTTACGCCCACCTCGCCGCATGGGCGCGCGAAACGCTCGACGCGCATCGCGCCGACCCGCGCGAGCCAGTGCTGTCCCTCGCCGAGATCATGCATGCCCGCACGCCTGACCGCGTATGGAACGCGGCACAGGCCCAGTGGCTGCTGACCGGCTGGATGCACAACAACCTCAGGATGTATTGGTCCAAGGGGTTACTGCGCTGGGCGCCCGACCCCGAAACCGCCTGGGCATGGGGTTGCTATATCAACGACCGGGTGTCGATCGACGGGCGCGATCCGGCGACCTATGTATCGATGCGCTGGGGTTTCGGCGATGCGCGGCCGGCGTGGAAGGAAACGCCTGTCTATGGCCGGCTGATGCGCGCCAGCACGGCGGCGATGATGAAGCGCGACGGCGTGGCGGACTTCGTCGATCACTGGACCGCGCGGCTCCTCCCTGAAATCGATCTCGCCTCGTTCGACCGCGAATATTACGTCTGAACTACAACAGGTGGCGCAGCTGGACCGTGGTCCTGAGGGGCCGGTCCACCTCCAGCCGTGCCTCGTCGAAGGTGGCCGGGCGCATCCGCAAGGGCGGGTTGCGCGAAAAGGCAAAGCCCTCGCGCGGGATGCCCATCGACTTGTCGAGCCGACCGTTATTGTTGCGGTCGTGGAAGGCCGAAACGGCATAGCTGCCGGGCGGCAGCAGGATATGCGCTTCGGCCGTCTGGCCAGCGGGGATCACAAGGTTGGCCACTGCTCGGTGGCGGCACTGCGGAAACCCCGTATCCGGCGCGCAGACAGCGATGCGGATCACCCCTTCATGGCTGCGCAGTCCGGCGACCGCCACGGTCAGTTCGACACTGCGCGGCGTGGTTGCCGACCCCGCGGGCGGGATCAGAGCGCTCAGCAGCAGCGCAAGGGCGACAAGGATGGATGCAAAGCGCATGGTCAACTCCGCTGGCCTGTGTCGAGAAAAAGGCGGGCAGGCAGCGCCTTCAGCAGGGCCATTCCCACCGCCCGCTGAACGGATGCAGCGCCCTATCGCATTCGCGACACGGTGCAAGGTCGCTTCGCGGGCGGTTTAATCCATCGTGAGGAAATAGGTGACGGAACGGTTGCCCGAATTGCGCACCACCAGCCGATACCGCTCGGTGAACAGCGGCAGCCATGCGCATTCGTGGACTTGGCGCTGCCGGCAGGTCACCAGCCGCGCATCCGCCGTGCCGTGGACGTGCAGGCTGATGCCGGGCTGCGCCGGAGCCAAGGTGACGCGGGCGAGTTGTCCGCCGTGAAAGGCCTGCTCGCTCCGCGCCTCCCCATGCGGGGCTACCACGCCCCGTCGATAGAGCGGGCCGAGCACTCGGCCGCGCAATGGCGGGCCGGGGCGGCTCGCGCCCGCCGTCTCGGCCTGCTGCCGCCAGCGCGTAATCAGATCGGGCTGCCCTTCTGCCGGCGCAACTCCGCCCGCTTCAAGTTCGCGAACCGCAAAGGCCAGGATGCGCGCCGCGGCCTGGTCGGCCGGATGGTTCGCAAGCCGAGCCGATGCGCTTTCAGCGACCGAAAGCCAGCCGGCCAATTCGTCCGGCGCGGGGTCGGTCAAGGACGCGGGCGGCGCCGCGCTGCAACCCGCCAGCGCCGCCAGTGCCGCACCTATCCATACCGTGCGCGCGCGACCCGAAAGCATCACCTGCCATCTCTCGCAATTTCGAACACCGCGCCCTTCCCCGGCAATGCGCCCGGTCCGGCATCAGCCAGACGGATGCGCCATCCATGCCGTTCCGCGATCGCGCGGGCAAGCGCAAGTCCCAACCCATGCCCCTGGCCCGCCGCACCATGGTCTCCCCGGACGAACCGCTCGAACAGCCGGTCGCGCAAGCCATCGGGGATGCCCGGCCCGCTATCCCACACCCGCAGGACGGGCCCAGGCCGCAATACGAGGCCGATCCGCGCGCCGGCCGCCCCCTCCCCCCGGCCGTAGCGCAGCGCATTGTCGAGCAGGTTGGTCAGCATCCGCGACAGCTGCATCCGATCGCCGCGAACCACCACGTCAGGTGCAATATCGAGCGTCACCTCGGTGCCATCCTCCTCGGTGCTTTCCTGATACATCTCGCCGATCTGCAGACACAGCTGCGACAGGTCGAGTTCGGGCAGCGATCGAAAATCATCGCGCCGCGCCTCGCTCGAGGCGATATCGAGCAGCGAATCGAGCATCGCGACGATGTTGCGGATGTCAGCCCGTGCGACCTGCGCCAGCGCGCGGCTGGGCTCGGTGGCAGTCTCGTCATCGGCCAGCTTGCCCAACCGGTAGTCGAGATGCGCCAGCGGGGTGCGCATTTCATGCGCGGTGTGTTCGGTCACTTCGCGATGCGCGTCGGCCAGCGCCTGATAGCGGGCAATGGTGCGGTTGGTCGCGCGGGCCAGCGCGGTGATCTCGTCATCGGGCCCGGTCAGCTCTGCGCGCCGGTCGATCTCGCCGCGATCTACCCCGTCGAGCACCTCGGCGATCCGGTCGACCCGCTGGCGCAGCCGGCGCGCAAGCAGCGCACCAATGACGATGAAGCCCGCCAGCAGCAGCGCGCCTACGCCGCAGCGCGCGATCCGCAGGCGGCGGTAATCGCGCTCGACGGTGCCGTATTCATGCGCCACGACCAGCACCGTGTCGGGACCGATCATGGTCGCCCGGGCAAACACCTTTTCGCCCGTCGCCAGCGTCACCTTGCCGCCCTGTGACAGGTGCGTTGACAGCGGCGGCAGGCGGGCGATGTTGCCGGCCGCGCGATTGCCCGCCGCATCGCCGAGATAATAATGCGGCTGGTCGCTGGCGACGGTGCCCAGCCGGTCCTCGATCCGCTCGGTCAGTTCCGCCCGCCCGCTGCTGGCATAAATGTCGACCAGCCCGGCAAGGTCCACATCGACCTCGCGAATCAGCCGGTTCTCGATGCTGTCCTCGAGCACGCGATTGAGGAACAGCGCCCCGCCGCCCAGCAAGACCACCGTCGCCAGCGCGGTAATCGCCGTATAGCGCGCCAGGAGCGAATGGTTGAGGAAGCGCAGGAACATGCCGCTCAGCCCGGCTGGCAAGCCAGCAGGCGATAGCCGGTGCCCCAGATCGTTTCCAGCACCGGTTCGGGGTGGGCCGCCTCGAGCTTGCGGCGCAGACGCCCGATACTGACATCGACGACATTGGTCTGCGGGTCGAAATGCAGCTTCCACACCGCGGCGAGCAGCATCTCGCGCGTTACCACATCGCCCCCATGATCGATGAAGAATTTGAGCAGCTCGTATTCGCGCGGTGAGAGCGGGACATGGACACCGCGCCGAAACACGGTGCGCGCGCGGACATGGCATTCGATATCACCAAAGGTTACGATGGCGCCATTTTCCTGCTGCGCGCTGCGGCGGGCCAGCGCGCTGATGCGCGCGAGCAGCTCCTGCCTGTCATAGGGTTTGGCCAGATAGTCGTCAGCACCGCCGTCGAGGCCTTCGACCCGCTCTTCGCTGCGGCCAAGGGCCGAGAGCATCAGGATCGGCCACGAACAGCCCTTGCTGCGCAGCCGCCGGGCCACTTCGAGACCCGTCCCGTCGGGCAGCATCCGGTCGAGAATGATGATGTCGAATGGCCCTTCGCCGGCGCGAGCAAGCCCGTCAGCGGCGCTCGCGGCATGGACAATCGCGTGACCCGCTTCACCCAGTTGCTCGCGCAGGATGCGCGCGGTTTCCGGGTCGTCCTCGATCAGCAGAATGTCCATCGCGTAACCCCGTTGCCCGCAGCGTGCTTGCGGGATGGCTGGCTGACGCGCCAACAAAACATCCCGTCACCATGATGACAAATCTTGTCACCGTCCGTCTTTCGCGCCAATCCCTGTTGGCAGCGCAAGGGTGCGCGCCTCATGGGTCGCTTGCTGTGAGGAGAGGGCATGGCGGGTCGCAATGCGGGCGTGAGCGCGTGGCTGGGAGCGGCCACACTGGTGGCAGCAGCGGGCTGGCCGCTTTCGGCAATGGCGCAGGAACAACCGGCACAGCCGGCGCAATCGCTGGCAGAGCGGCTGCGCGCGCTGAAAGTTATGGACGCATCCGGCGATCCGGCTGCTGCGTTGATGCATACCGACGCAACCATTGCCGAGGCCGAAGCCGATCCGGCGACGATTGCCGAAGACTTGCTGTATGCTCGCGCCGCGCGGGCCGGCGCGCTCTTCTGGTTGCGCCGCCATGACGAGGCGCTGGCGATCTTGCGCGAGGTCGATGCGGCGCTGGTTGCTGCCGGCGGCCCGCCGACCACCGACTGGTCCCAGCTGATCAATAATATCGGTTCAGTGCTGTCGACGCAGGGCAAGCTCGAGGAGGCGATGGCCTTCAAGCAGCGCGCTCTTGTCATGACCCGCGCGCTCGCCGGCGAACAGAGTATGGAATATGCCAGCGTGCTGTATGGCATCGCGCTGGTCGAATATCGGCAAGGCGATTTTCTTGCCGCCCTGCCCAAGGTCGAACAGGCGCTGGAGATCGCTCGCCGGGCTGCCGACGCCAATGGCGAAGCGAAGGATCAGGTGGCGATCTACTGGCTCAGCCTGTCGGCGCTGCGCAGCCAGGCGGGCGACCAGACCGCCAGCATCGCCGCGGGGCGCGGCGCGGCGCTGTACGCCGAGGCCAACCTGCCGGCAAATCACCGGGTGACGATGGCCGCGCTCCATCAATTGGGTGTGGCGCTGATCGATGCCGGGCTGTTCGGCCAGGCCGAACCCGTCCTGCAGCGCGCGCTCGCCATGCGGCTGGCGACGCACCCGGCCGACGATCCGGACCTCGCCATGTCCTATCATGCGATCGGCTTCGCGCTGAGCGGGTCGGGGCGCTATGCCGACGCATACGAATATTACACCAAGGCGGCCGAAATCTTTTCTGCCAATCCGGACAGCGGCAATCCAGGCGCGATTGCCACCTCGCTTGGCCAGATTGCGTATGTTTTGCGCCAGCAGGGCCGCAGCGACGAAGCGCTGGCCATGTGGCGCCGCGCAGTCGACACAGCCCGGCGGGTGAGCCCAACGCCTGAACATCGCGATGTCGCGCTGGCCGAGGCGAATCTCGCTGCCGTGCTGGTCGATCAGGGCCAGCTGGCCGAGGCCCGCCCGCTGAGCGAACATGCGCTCGCCGCCCTGCGCCGGGTGACGCTGCCTGAAAATCCCCACCGCGTTCGGGCCAGCGTCAATTATGGACACCTTCTGCTGGCCGAAGGCAAACCGGCCGAAGCGCTCGCCGCCGCCAAGGAAGGGACAAGCGCAGCTCGCACCATGCTGCTGGACCGGGCGACCCCGCGCGCCGACCGCTTCCGCCTGTCCGAGCAATATCGCTCGGCCTTTGTCGACCTAGCTCGTATCGCCTTCGCCGCGGGGGACCAGGCGGCTGCCTTCGACGCGCTGCAGATGGCCAATCTGGGTGATCTTTCGACGGCCTTCTCGGCCCTGTCGGCGCGCGGCGCTGCAACCACTCCGGAGCAATCCGCCGCACTTGAACACTATCTGCAGCTAACGGCCGAGGCGACCAGGCTGCGCAAGACGCTCAGCAGTGCGGTCGGCAGCGGGGATGCGGCGGCGATAGAACTGGCCAATGCGAAAGTCGTCACCGCCGACGAGCAGCTGCGCGCTGCCGATGCCGACCTCTCGCTGGTGATGCCCGCATTCCGCCGCACCGCCATGGTCGAGCCCCTGCCCCTCGCTCAGCTTCAGGCGCGATTGTCACCGGGCCGCACGGTGCTGGTCTATGCGGAAGGGACCGGCAACGCAGCAGTCATGGCAGTGACCCGCGACCGCGTGGCCAGCAGCGTTCTTGCGGGAAACAGCCAGTCGCTTCACCGCGAAATAGAAGCAGTCCGCGCCTCGATCGAACAGGGCGTCGCGAGCAGCGGCGCGGCCAGCTTCAACCGGCAGGCCGCTCACCGGCTTTACCGAACGCTGGTTCCCGATGCGCTCCGCCCGCTGGTCGAACCGGCAGCGCGGCTCGACATTCTGGCCGGCGGCGCGATTGCCAGCGTGCCCTTCGCGGCATTGGTGACCGAGCCCCCAAATGGCGATGACACAAACCGCGCCGCGCTGGCCGAAACCGCCTGGCTGATCCGCCGCAGCGAAATCGCCGTCCCTCTTACGATCAACGCCATAGCGGCACCGCCGGCGCGCCCTGGCGCGTCCAAGGGTTTCACCGGGATCGGCGCGCCCAGCCTCGCCGGCCCGCCGGGAAATGCCGATGCGGGGCCCGCCACGCTGCGTGCGGCGGTGCGCACGGCATCGCTCGGCAAATCCCCGGCGCTCGATCTGCCCGATCTGCCCCGTGCCGAGGGCGAGCTGCGCGCGATGGCCGCCGAGCTGCCCGCGCCCCACCGGCTCCTGCTGGGCGCCGAGGCGACCGAAGCCAGGCTCCGCGCCACTCCGCTGGGCGATGCTGCGGTGATCGCCTTTGCCACCCATGGCCTGGTCGGCGGCTACAGCCGCAGCCTGACCGAGCCGGCGCTGGTCCTCACGCCGGCACGCGACGGCAGCGAGGAGGATGGACTGCTGACCGCCAGTGAAGTCGCCCAGATGCAGCTATCGGCCGACTGGATTATCCTGTCGGCTTGCGACACCAGCGCCGGCGACGGTGGCGGCGGGCCGGTCTATTCGGGGCTTGCCCAGGCGTTCTTCGCGGCGGGTGCGCGCGCGATGCTGCTGTCGCACTGGCGCGTGCGCGACGACATCGCCGCGCGCCTGACGGTCGACACGATCCGCCACGTCCGCGCCGGTATGGGCCGCGCCGCCGCCCTGCGCCGCGCGCAACTGGCACTGATCGACGACACCGCGACGCCTGGCGCCGCGCACCCGGCAACCTGGGCGCCGCTGATCGTGATCGAATAGGGCTGGCGCACCCGACCTGACAACGATGGGCACTTATATCAATGGGAGATTTTCATCGCAACGTTGGCTTAGCCGCAGCTCGTGGGCCTATTCCGTTGAAGAAGTCGCTGCCGAAGCGGTCGGATAGCGACGACTGACAGCGGACGAGCGTCCTTGCCGTCCGGCTAGGCGGGTGCGAGGCCCGGCCTCGGCCTCGTCTTGGCGAGTTTGCGGAGGTTCTGGGCTGCTGTGGCAAGGTGGAACTGGTCTTTCGCTCCCTTGGCACCGCGCAGACGCAAGCGGTCCAGCTTGAGGATGCGCTTGAGGTGCGCGAACAGCATCTCGATCTTCTTTCGCTGGCGACTGGAGACGAGGAAGGCATCGCTGGCGGTGATCTCGCGGGTAAGATCTCGTGCGCCTTCGTGGACCGACCGGGTCACCTTGCGGGCTGGCATGTTGGGCGTGCAACGTTGCCGCAGGGCGCAGGCCTGACAGTCTTGCTGCCGGGCGCGGTAACGGATCGACCCGTCCTTATCGATCCAGCTACGCGGCGTGCTGAAGTTGCGATTTAAGCGTCGCAGCCGATTGCCAGCTGGGCAGATATAGCTGTCATCTTCGTGGTCATAGGTGAAGTCGGGGTGCCGCGCCCGACTACGACCTACTCCTATACGCAGGTGCAGCCGCGCGTGCTTGGCGCTGGCGGGTGGACGAACAGCGCGCCGGTCACCGTGCCCGACACGGTCCGCAATTGCGCAACCGCCGCAACCTGCGCGGGCGGTGCCGCTGAACGGGTTACCGATATCGATTACGCGGGCGACGCGGATGAACTCCGCGGCCTTCACCTCCTTGCCGGCCGATGCCTGTCAGCCCGGTCCGCAGGGCACTTACGGACCTGATCGCATCACGCGCTACAGCTATGACACGCTCGACCGCGTCACGCAGGTCACCAACGGTTACGGGACCTCGCTGGCGGTGAACGAGGTGACGCTTGGGTTCACGCCCAATGGCCGGCTTGCGCGGGCGACCGATGCCAGGGGCAACCGCACGACCTATGTCCTTGATGGGCACGACCGCAACTATCAGGTGCGCTTCCCGGTGCCGACCCCGGGTGCCGATACCAGTTCGACCACCGACTACGAGCAGTACGGGTTCGATGCGGCCGGCAATGTGACCAGCTTCCGTACGCGGCGGGGTGACGTGATCGCACTGCAGTACGACAATCTCGGCCGGCTCTACAAGAAGACCCTGCCCTACCGCGCCGATGTGCCGGCGAATGAGCGCCGGCCGGTGGATTATCGGTTCGACCTGCTCGGCCAGCTGACCTCGGTGACCTTCGATGGCAGCGGCGGCCAAGGCGTCTATTTTGGCTATGATGCGCTCGGCCGGCAGAACTCGACCACCACCACGATGGACGGGGTCACCCGTATCGTCGGGTCTGCCTATGACGCGGCCGGTCGCCGCACGCAGATCACCCATCCCCACGGTCAGGCGTTCACCCACGCGCTCAACATCGCGGGGCAGACGACCTCGGTCTCCTCGCCGCAGGCGACGCTGTTCGGCTATCAGTACTTTGCCAATGGCCAGCTCTATCATGCCTGGCGCGGGTCAAGTGCCGCCAACACGTTCAGGTACGATCCGGTCGGGCGGCTGAACTGGATGATCGTCAACCTTGCGGGCGAAGCCGATGACAGCCCGCGGACCTATGTCTACAATGCGGCAGGGCAGATCATCGGGTAGAACCGGGCCAACGATGGCTATGCCTGGAATGGCGGGGTCACCATCGAGCGCCCCTATGTCGCCAACGGTCTGAACCAGTACACCAGCGCCGGCAATGCCAGCTTCGCCTATGATGCCAATGGCAACCTCACCTCGGATGCCACCCACAGCTATGTCTATGACAGCGAGAACCGGCTGATCAGCCGGACCGGCAATGGCTCGAGCGCGCAGCTGCGCTATGATCCGCTGGGCCGCCTTTACGAGGTATCGGGCAGCCACAGCGCCACCCGCCGGTTCCTCTACGATGGCGATGCGCTGATCGCCGAATATGATGCGGCCGGGACGATGACCGACCGCTATGTCCATGGCCCTATCGCCGGCGCCGACGATCCGGTCGCCTGGTATGTCGGCGCCAGCACCGATGCCAGCGCGTTGCGCTATCTGTTTGCCGATGAGCGCGGCTCGATCGTCGCGGTGACCAACTCTGCGGGCGCGCGGATCGCGATCAACAGCTACGATGGAAGCGAAGCTGAACGAGCACCGCGAGGACAATATGGCATCCCCGGCTCCGGCAATGTCGGCCGGTTCCAGTATACCGGGCAGATCTGGCTTCCCGAACTCGGCCTTTAGATCGCGAATGTTTTTCGGCGATCATGCTGCGCGGCATGATCTCGGTCACTCGGTCTATCTTGCCGCAACGCTAATCTGCGAAGCGGAGGTGACGTTATGAGTTTCGAAGTTCCGATTGCGCAGGATATCTGGTCCGCAAAATACCGCTTTAGTGGCAACGAAACCGATCGTGGTGACGCGGACTTCACCGATACCGCACGCCGAGTTGCAAAAGCGGCCAGCCAAGCTGAACCCGAGCTCAGCCGTTCGGAGTGGGAAGGCCGGTTCTACGAAGCGATCGAATCTCTGCGGTTTATACCTGCCGGCCGAATACTGGCGGGCGCCGGAACCGGACGCGCGGTTACGCTTTTCAACTGCTTCGTGATGGGGACCATCCCCGACAGCCTCGAGGGCATCTTCGAACATCTCAAGCAGGCGGCGCTTACCATGCAGCAGGGAGGCGGCGTGGGTATGGATTTTTCCACGATCCGGCCGCGCGGCGCAGAGGTCAAGGGCGTGGGATCGGATGCATCGGGACCGCTCTCCTTCATGGACTGCTGGGATGCGATGTGTCGCACGGTTCACTCAGCTGGTGCACGGCGCGGGGCGATGATGGGATGCTTGCGCATCGATCATCCTGACATCGAGGAATTCATCGACGTCAAACGGCAGCCCGAGCGGATGCGAAATTTCAATCTTTCGGTTCTGGTCACCGATCCTTTCATGGATGCGCTCGAAAACGATGCCGACTGGCCGCTCGTCTTCGAGGGCGAGACCTATCGCACGGTGAAGGCGCGTGACTTGTGGGAGCAGTTGATGCGCGCAACCTATGACGTCGCCGAGCCGGGCGTGATCTTCGTCGATCGTGTCAACGCACTCAACAATCTTGCGCACTGCGAGAAAATCAGCGCGTCCAATCCATGTGGGGAACAGATGCTTCCGCCCTACGGCGCATGCCTGCTCGGCTCAATCAACCTTGCCGCTCTGGTCGAACGTCCCTTCGAAGACGATGCACGGCTTGATCTTGGCGCGCTCACCGAACTCACCGCCACGGCTATCCGCCTGCTGGACAACGTCATCGACATCAGCCGCTACCCTCTTCCCGAGCAAGAGGCCGAAGCCAAGGCCAAACGCCGGATCGGGCTCGGCATAACGGGCCTCGCCGATGCTCTGCTCTACTGCGGCGCGGCTTACGGCTCCGACGACGCAGTGGCTTTGCTCGAGGAGTGGCTGGGAACGATCCGGACCGCTGCTTACCGCGCATCGGCAGAACTGGCGCGCGAGAAAGGCGCTTTTCCGCTTTACGACCCTTCCATGCTTAAACGTCCCAATATCGAGGCCCTGGACGAGGAAACACGCACCCTGATTTCGGAGCACGGGCTGCGAAACGGATGTCTGACCTCGATCGCACCGACCGGCACTACATCGCTACTGGCAGGCAATGTATCTTCCGGCATCGAGCCGGTCTTTGCCTACAGCTATCAACGCAGGATCCTTAATCCCGATGGTTCGGCCAGACACGAAGCGGTCGAAGACGACGCGCTGCGCCAATGGCGCGCCTTGCGCGGTGACGAGGAGCCCCCGGCAGAATTGTTCGTCAGTGCGCAGTCGCTTTCTCCCGCCGATCACGTCGCAATGCAAGCATCTGCACAGTCAATGATCGACAGCTCGATCTCCAAGACCGTGAACGTGCCGGAAGACATTCCGTTCGCCGATTTCCAGGAAGTTTATCGCGAAGGCTATGCTCGCGGGTGCAAGGGATTGACCACCTATCGTCCCAATGCGGTGACCGGCTCGGTGCTGAGCGTCGAAGAACCAGCAGGCGGCGAAAAGGAGGTCTTTGCAGACCCAGTCCATTCGGAACCGCCGAAACGAGCGGAGATGCTCGATGGCGCCACTTACAAGCTCAAGTGGCCGGACAGCGCGCATGCCCTCTACGTGACCATCAACAACATTGATGATGGCACGCACAAACGTCCTTTCGAGATATTCATCAATTCGAAGAACATGGACCACTATGCGTGGACCTTGGCTCTAACCCGAATGATATCCGCCGTGTTCAGGCGCGGCGGTGACGTCTCATTTGTCGCGGAGGAACTCAAGGCGGTGTTCGATCCGCGCGGAGGAGCATGGGTCACCGGTCGCTTCGTTCCCTCACTCCTCGCCGCGATCGGAGACATCATCGAGCGACACATGGCGCAATTCGCGCCGGCCCAGTTGGATCTGCCGATCGAGCCGAATCCTGAAGCTGCAACCTCGTTTACGGCAGCCCCGATGGGTCCCTGCTGCCCCCAGTGCGGGGTTCCCGGCATGATACGAGAAGAAGGCTGCAACAAATGCCTTTCCTGCGGCTTTTCCAAATGTGGATGAAACTTTATAATCATAGCTGATGGACGGAACGAAACGCCTGGCCCTGCGACGCGAACGTGAAGCGAAAGCACCGATCGTGCTGCAGGCCGGGTTTCGTCCCTTCTTCATCGCAAGCGCAGCGTGGTTTCCGATAGCGATGGCCTTCTGGTTGGCGTTTCTGTCAGGAAAGATCGAACTTCAGTCGCACTTGGATCCCGTGACTTGGCACAGCCATGAGATGATCTTTGGTGGCGTGGGCGCGGCGATGACAGGGTATCTGCTTACGGCTACTCCGAACTGGAGCGGTCGCCTTCCGGCAATCGGGGGGCCTCTCCTTGTAATGATGGGTTGGTGGGTCCTGGCGCGAGTAATCAACGCCGCCGCCGGCTGGGCAGGGCCGTGGCCTGCAGCACTGATTGACTCAGGCTACTATTTCGTTCTGGCAGCTGTGATTGGCCGCGAGAGCTGGCATGGAAAGGGCCGAGGCGCCTCGATAGCAGTGCTGACGGCCGTATTCGCGATCGCGTGCGGTGCGCATCATCTTGCTGCTGCAACCGGCAGTTTCGATCATGGCATTTTCGCTCGGGCAGGCATTGCGATCCTCGTCCTGCTAATTTCGCTTGTCGGCGGTAAGCTTCTTCCGTCCTTTACCCGCAATGCCCTTCCACGAGATATTCGCACGACAGTCACTGCTCAGGAAACGCGGTTCGACGCCATCGTAAACTGGGTGACCGCCCTGGCTTCGCTGGCTTGGATCGTGGACTTGAAAGGAGTCGCGCCGACCATGTTGGCTCTCGCCGGCGTGTTGCATCTGGCTCGCGCGATCCGCTGGCAGCCATGGCGCGTCACACATGAGCCTTCGGTCATCTCCCTTCATCTCGCCTATCTACTACTCCCCCTTGGACTGCTTGGCCTTTCGTTCATCGGGGAAGGCCGTCAGTCGGATGTCATGCACCTGCTTACGGCCGGATCGATCTCCTGCATGATACTGGCCGTCATGGCTCGCCTGAGCATTACTCAGACCGGTCGCCACCCTCGTTGGCGGCTTGCTCCTTTGGCGGCCGTTCTGTTCGCCTCGCTCGGCGCAATAGTCCGCGTCGTCTCCGGAACCGGTCCGATCCCCTTGCAGGAAGGATGGCTCCTCGCCGGCGAGCTTTGGATGCTTGGGTTCGGCGTTTTTCTTATTTTCTTCGCACCGATGCTTGTTCTTCCGCGGGTGCGTCGTGGATCGCGCTAGGTCAATGTCCCCTCCAGGCACGCATCCGTTCTCCATGCCCTTGAAATTCCTGCCGCGCGATGGCCCGCAGATGAACCTCGTCCGGTCCGTCGGCGATGCGGAGCGAGCGCATTCCGGCGTATGCATGCGCAAGCCCGAAGTCGTCGGACAAGCCGCCCGCACCATGAGCCTGCATCGCATCGTCGATAACCCGCAAGGCCGTTCGCGGTGCGGCAACCTTGATCATTGCGATTTCCCGCCGCGCGGCCTTGTTGCCGACCTTGTCCATCATGTCGGCGGCCTTGAGGCAGAGCAGGCGCGTCATTTCGATGTCTAACCGCGCCTCGCCGATCCGCTGCTCCCATATCGACTGATCCGCCAGCCGTTTTCCGAAGGCCACTCGCGACAGAAGACGATCGGTCATTTTCTCGATCGCCACCTCCGCAGCGCCGATTGCGCGCATGCAGTGATGGATTCGTCCCGGCCCGAGACGGCCCTGCGCAATTTCGAACCCCCGGCCTTCGCCCAGGATGATGTTCGAGGCGGGAACCCGGACGTTGCGCAGCAGGACTTCCGCGTGACCATGGGGTGCATCGTCGTATCCGAACACCGGCAGCATCCGCACGACTTCGACCCCATCGGCATCAAGGGGAACGATAATTTGCGATTGCTGGGCGTGTCGTTCCGCTTCCGGATCGGTCTTGCCCATCACGATCGCCATCTTGCAGCGCGGATCACCGACTCCGGACGACCACCATTTCCGCCCGTTTAGAATGAAGTCGTCACCTTCCCTGCGAATGGAGGTCTGGATGTTCGTGGCGTCCGATGACGCCACGTTCGGCTCGGTCATCAGGAATGCCGAGCGGATTTCACCATCCAGTAGCGGCCGCAGCCAAGTCGCCTTTTGCTCTGGCGAGCCATATCTGTGCAGTATTTCCATATTACCGGTATCAGGCGCCGAGCAATTGAATGCTTCGGAGGCAAAGCCCACACGGCCCATCTCCTCGGCGCACAATGCGTATTCGAGATTGCTCAGTCCGGCACCGCGGTAGTTCTCGTCGTCACTTTCAGAAGGTGGAAGGAAGAGGTTCCATAGCCCCTCGGCGAATGCACGAGCCTTGAGTTCCTCAATGACAGGCGGAGGCGACCAGCGGGAAATACCTTCAGTCTGCATATGCTCATCATAGGCAGGAACTGCTGGATAGACGAACGAATGCATGAAGCTGCGCACCCGGTCACGCCATGCGGTTTGTCTCTCTGATAAAGTGAAATCCATCTGTGCATCTCGCTAGTCGAGGTCGTTCTTCGACATCGATTTCACGTGAATGCTACTTTGCCGTTCCACAGTTCGCCTTGATGCAGATCATAGCTCGCCGCGTCCGTCGAACGTGCGCGATATCGCGAGCGGAAATTATCTGCCGCAAACCCATCAGGAAGCGGACAGGCTAGGCGACGTGGACAAATTGGAGCCAGTATCT
>NZ_JADMNM010000041.1 GCF_016461955.1 Qipengyuania sp. YIM B01966
GAAACTTACAAGGATTCCCCTAGTAGCGGCGAGCGAACCGGGAAAAGCCCAGCTTTGGAATCGGATGACATTGTTGTCCGAATTGTAGTCTGGAGAAGCGTCCTCTGCGGCGGACCGGGCCCAAGTCTCCTGGAAAGGAGCGCCAGAGAGGGTGAAAGCCCCGTCGTGCCCGGACCCTGTCGCACCACGAGGCGTTGTCGCCGAGTCGGGTTGTTTGGGAATGCAGCCCTAAG
>NZ_JADMNM010000042.1 GCF_016461955.1 Qipengyuania sp. YIM B01966
TGATCCGGCGATGCGCAACATGCCCTTGTGGCGCATGGTTCAAATAGAAGTGGGCGGGGAAGGGTGGATCGATGCCCTTGGCCATATAGCTGGTCGTGCGCCGGGCGCGTCCGATATCGACGTCCATTATGTGAACCTGGCTCGGCCTGAAACGGGCGAAGTATTTGGCCATGGCGCGGCGAACGAAATACAACAGCCGCTCGATTTGGTCGACAGGCCATTCCAGCAGGGCGTGCACGTGTTTCGGGCCGTAATGACGTGGCCCCTCTCTCCGGTTGGGCGGGTTCTCGAAAACGGCGATCGCAGCGAACGGGCGCTGGATGCCCTGCCGCTTACAGTGAGCGTTCCAGCGGCGCCGGATGTTGGCCC
>NZ_JADMNM010000043.1 GCF_016461955.1 Qipengyuania sp. YIM B01966
AAAAAAATGGTGCTACTAGAGAAACTTTGGGATGATGTGGTCGCTGGACCCCACCCTGACCGTGGCCTTGACAAGCTTAGGAAACTTCAAACCCAAAGCTTAAACCAAGATAATAATGACATGGGGAAGTACCAGCGATCCATGTCGATGCCACCATCGGGGTCTACTGGGCCAGTGAGCCCAGTGACACCACAGTCTCCGGGTACGCCAACAACTCCGAATTCGGCACGTAAGGATAACAACGTGTGGAGGAGTGTGTTCAATCCAGGGAGTAACATCAACTCTAGGAATATTGGTAATCAGATCTTTGACAAGCCTTCCCATGCATCCTCTCCTACTGTCTATGACTGGC
>NZ_JADMNM010000044.1 GCF_016461955.1 Qipengyuania sp. YIM B01966
TGCCCTTCGCTGAGCAGCATGATCAACGGACGGCCCTTGCCGTCGCAGACAGCGTGAAGCTTGGAGTTCAGGCCACCTTTGGTGCGCCCGATACGTCTGGGAAGAGCCCCTTTTTTAGCAGGCTTGCTGCCGTCCGGTGCGCCTTGAGATGGGTGGCATCGATCATCAGTCGGTCCGGGCGGCCTCCTTTTGCGGCAAGCTCGGCAAAGATGCGGTTGAACACACCCAGGCGGCTCCAGCGGATGAAGCGGTTGTAGATCGTCTTGTGCGGACCATAATCGGCCGGTGCATCACGCCACCGCAGCCCGTTCCTGATCACAAAGATGATGCCGCTCACGATACGGC
>NZ_JADMNM010000045.1 GCF_016461955.1 Qipengyuania sp. YIM B01966
GAAACTTACAAGGATTCCCCTAGTAACGGCGAGCGAACCGGGACCAGCCCAGCTTGAGAATCGGGTGGCCTCGTCACCCGAATTGTAGTCTGGAGAGGCGTCCTCAGCGACGGACCGGGCCCAAGTTCCCTGGAAAGGGACGCCTGGGAGGGTGAGAGCCCCGTCCGGCCCGGACCCTGCCGCACCACGAGGCGCCGTCAACGAGTCGGGTTGTTTGGGAATGCAGCCCAAATCGGGCGGTAAACTCCGTCCAAGGCTAAATACAGGCGAGAGACCGATAGCGAACAAGTACCGCGAGGGAAAGATGAAAAGGACTT
>NZ_JADMNM010000046.1 GCF_016461955.1 Qipengyuania sp. YIM B01966
CCGCAGTGACCACCAAACATCTTAGTGACGGTGTTACCGCACGGCTTGGCGACGACGAAGCCGATTGCATCCACAATGAAACCGTGCCTTATGATCACTTCTTTGATGCTTTCACTTCCTTCAAGTACCAAGCAAAAGTTCTCAGGGCATTGAGACCCATATGGGCCGTGCTTGGCAACAATTTGATTCTTGGGGTATTGTTGAGCCATTTTTGTGATATTAGAATGAAATTAAGGTGATGAAGTTTGCAAAA
>NZ_JADMNM010000047.1 GCF_016461955.1 Qipengyuania sp. YIM B01966
GCGACAGTGATGCTGCAAGTCCTTGCTGTGAAAGCACAACAAGAAAACCCTACATGCGAGGAGCATCTTGGGCACCCTTGCACTCCTGGTGTTAGAGAATGCTGCGCCAATACTGGACGTCAGTGTGTTGCTACTTCAGCTAACGGCTTCCATTGCAAGTGATTGTGTCATCGCCACCATGGTGCCACCGGCGTCATCAACGCATGACGCTGCTCTATGTTATTATATTGTTGGGTCTCTTTTATTTCTAT
>NZ_JADMNM010000005.1 GCF_016461955.1 Qipengyuania sp. YIM B01966
ATGAGCGACTACAAGGGCGCTGCGCGCGCGAGGTCAGACCGAGATGGAGATGCGCGGGCTTATGGCTGGGATGTGGCCTCGCGGCCTGAGTTGTTGGTGAAAGGGTATGATCGATTCCTGACGGACACAGGCGACAAACAGGTCGCGCTCTCGGTAGCCAACGCGCTGTGGCTCTCGGACGATCTGACGTTCGAGAGCGCATATCTGCAAAGCGCCCGGTCCGCGTTCGGCGCGACAACGGACACGGTCGACTTCGGGGGGGATCCTCAGGGCTCCGCGGACCGGACCGCGGGCGCTGACGTTGGTGAGGATATCGACCGTCATATTCGCTCGCTGGAAGATCTCGAAGGTGATTGGCGGGTGGTCAGCATCGATGGCGAGACCCTGCCCGAAACGGCGGAGGAACCTCTCATCGCCATCTCAAACGACGCGATCGGCGGGTCGATCGGTTGCAACGCATTCGGAGGGCTGGCTCTCTTTGCCGAGGGCCGGGTAGCGGTTCATAGCTGGGGCGGCGATGCGATGGGGTGTCCGGGCCGGCTGAACGAGCAAGAGCAAGCCATCTTGGAGCTTTTCCGTGCAAATCCGCGGGTGCTGCTCGAAAACGACCAACTTGAGATCCGTTCCTCAAACCATCGACTGATGCTGAGGCGGACGGACCGGGCGAGTGATTCAGCACTATCGCCCGATCCCATGCGCATTCCTGTCGCCGGTCCAGTCTCGCAAAAATTGGCCGGCACGCGCTGGACGATCAGGAGCATCGACGGGAAAGCGGCAAGCTCGAGCCCCGACGACAGGCACCTGCGCTTTTCGCAGGATGGATGGCAAGGGCTGGCTTCGTGCGCCACGCTGTTCGGCATCTACGCGATCCAGGGAGACCGTCTGCTGGTCGAAGACGAGATTGGCGCCACCGAGCCGAACTGCACCGATGAATACCTCGCTATCGACCACGTATTCGCCGATCTCATGCGCTCTGATCCCCGTTATCTGGTGGGGCCTAACGGAGAGTTCCTCATCGCTGGCGGCGGACATGTGCTGAGAGGCAGTGCGGAGCGATGATGCGTATTTGCACTGCCCTGACGGCGGCTGTCTTTCTCGCAGCCTGCACACAGTTTGAGGACGAGGCGGCACTGTGCACGTTCGACGAGAATGGTCGACTGATCCTGGAAGCAGGCAATGCGATCGCCGCATGCGTAGAACCGGCCTCGATCCCGGTCGGTGCAACGCAGGAGCGCAGCGGTCGTCTCACAATACTGGAAGCGCCTCTGCCGCCGCCATTCTCCGAACTCGATAAGGAATGGACGCCCGGGCCGGTGACGGACGAGCCGAAGCTGGCCAGACCTCCCGTGCCGCCTGTACTTTCCTACTACATCCGCGCATTTCCGCAGGCGAAGGAGCCAGCAGGCGACGTTCTCGATCTCGGCAGCCAGCACACAATCGTGTTGCGGGATGGCTGCTTCTTTCTCGACCGCGAGGGCGATAACGATCCGTTGGTCCATTTTCCTTACGGAACTGCGCTGACTATCGACGATGAGGGCTATCTGGCTTTCGGTTCCCGATACGAGCCAGACAGGATGGGAACCGTTCGGGTCGGTCTTTCGGCAGAAACGGGATGGTTCAGCGAACCCTCTGCAGCCTCGCCTGAACTGGCGGCAGCTTGCGGGGACCACAAGGTCGTCAGCGTAACGACGGTCACCGACCCGTTCGCCTGGCCCGAACGCTTCAACCCGGCACTGCGCCGCTACGGCGAACGTAGTGGCGACCGCCCTGCACAGATAATCAGGCGGGCCAATGCCTGTGCCGTCCGGCAGGCGCAGCGCGAGGCTGACCGCCGCCTGCGCGACCCAAACCTCGAACCGATCGACTGCAATCTCTTTTGGGGATTTTGAATGCTGAGCGCCGCGCAACAACTTCGCGATGCCGATTGTAGCCGGAACGCGCCGCACGGAGAAATAGTTGGATCTGCATGACGAAGTGATTTTCTGCTCCGTCCTTGCCGTAACGCTTTCCGGCTGCTTGTCGCCGACCGAGACCGAGCCCGAGATCGAGACCGAGCGCGGCGAAACGGCGTCGTCGCTGCCCGTCATTCTACATGACGGGTCGGACCTTGCGATGGAGGCGCGCATATCGGGCAGGATCACGCGAGCGGATCGTGCCTCTATCTTGAACATGCGCCGGGACAGCGCGCCTTGATCCTCTGGGGTGACGAAGATGTGCGCGTCGCTCGGCTCGACGAGACCGACTGGCTTGTGAACAATTACACTTCGGGGTTGCGAATTCGCGAGGGGGAGTTGGTCCGCGGAGGAGGCGGTTTCTATCCGCCCGATGCCGCTGTGGCGGGACTGGCCGATGGCGAGGTGCCTGCCGATTGCAAAGGTCCCGACGTCCAGCTTCATGAGATTGCAAAATTCGATCCCTCGAAGCCGGGCGGTATCCCCGATCCGCCGCCTCCGCCGCCTCCCGCACCATCGGCGCAAGATTCGCTGCTGTCGCAAGCTTTCGACGAGCGCTGGGACGGGCAGCGGTGGCCGCGACGGACGATCAGGAACGTCGCCGACCCGCGCGAAGCGATGTTTGCCTATATCCTCGAAAACTACGAAGGTCGCGAAGGCAATATGCGTGGCCATATCTGCCTGCGCGCTGCCGTGGGCGGGTTGATCGCTAGGCTATCGCAGCGTTTCGGGCCGCTTCATCCCGAAGCGGAGTGCTAGTGGAGTGGCGCCGGCGTAGTCCTGACGGCAAACGGCGAAAGCGGAATGTTTGTCGTTGCCCGGATCGATTGTTCGGGCAATCGCGGTTTCTGCGTCGGTTCGGGTGGCGCAACCTATGACAACCTCGGCGCGGAACACGGCGCGTACCGCTTGCGAAGCATGGGCGGCGGATGGGAAATCGAGAAGCTCGGGGCAAGTATAGTTTCATAGATCAGTGCCCGAAAGGGCAGTGACTAATGCTCTTACCTCATTGATCACGGCGGAGCTATTTTTTGCGAGGCGCACGGGCGCTGGAAGCGGCAACCTGACCAGTGTGCAACTTGCGACTATTGACAGCCGCCTCATCGGGGAACGTCCGCTTTTGGGCCGCTTGCGGACTGTCGGTTTTGGAATTTGGAACTTAGCTAGGCAGACCTTCTACAAGGCCGACTTCTGACACCCTTCATTCCGTTGCCAATCCAGATTTCTCGACGTGCGTCTCTACCGTACGATCTTTGTCCTTGCGCTCGGAATATCGATCGACCAACTGAACCGCGTGCGGTCGCAGCAGAACGGTGAAGCGGACCAGTTCCTCCATCACATCGACGATGCGGTCGTAATAGGCCGACGGCTTCATCCGGCCCGCATTGTCGAACTCTTCATACGCCTTGGCGACCGACGACTGGTTTGGGATTGTGACCATGCGCATCCAGCGACCAAGCACGCGCAACGTATTGACCGTGTTGAAGCTCTGGGAACCGGCGCAGACCTGCATCACCGCGAGCGTGCGGCCCTGCGTCGGGCGCATGCCCTTGTAGGCCAGCGGCAGGTGATCGATCTGCGCTTTCATGATTACGTCCTTTCCGAACAGGACGGCCTGTTGCCCAGCCGTCAAATGGTCCGCCGTTCCAGCTGGACAATGATGATGGCAGCCATGATGATCGAGGCTGGCGTCGGTATCGGAATCGCTGTCCTGATCCTGCGCATGATGGCTGCTTTCGGCCCAGTGTGCGGGATCGTTCTAACGAGCCTCGGCCGACTCGGCATGAATCCCGGACCAGATGAACGCCGTGACGGCGAAGAGGATGAGGAAATAGCGCATCAGCGGCTCGTTAGGGAAAGGTGGCGCGGTTTCACAGGCTCAAGTACAGGAATGCTCGGAGCAAGCGGATGACCCATCGTTATTCCGCGCGCCCCTGAAACGTTCACGAAGGCTCCCCTTCACGATCATCCCGCGGTCCGGCTGACCCGGCAGGTTCACTGTCAGCAGCAAGTCTGTGCGCAGCCATTCTGCGGTTGCGCCAGAAACCAAGGACAAGGACCGCCGCAACCAGGATTTGCGCCAGCAGCGCCTGGATTGTCGGCGACATGCCGAAAATGTCGATTCTCGGAACCCAGTCGACCGGTTCGACGGCTATCCATCCGGCTTCCTGCAGCGCCGCAACACCCTTGCCGGCGAGAGTCACCGCGAGAATGGCGATCAGGATGGAGCTGTAGGTGAAGAACTTGGCGATCGGGAGCGTCTGGCTGTAGCGCAGCATTGCGACCGCGACCACGGCAAGCACCACCGCCGCCACGACGGCGCCAGCCGCTATGGCGCCTCCGTTCCCCTGGCTCCAGAGCGCCGTGTAGAACAGGATCGTTTCGAACACCTCACGATAGACGACGACGAAGGTCAGCCCGAACAGGAACCAGGCCGAGCGCCTGGAGAGAGCTTTCGAAAGCTTTTCGCGAATGTAGCGCTGCCACGCGCCGGCTTGCGCCTTGCCGTGCATCCAGATGCCGACCGACAGGAGAACCGCCGCGGCGAACAAGGCGCCGAAGCCTTCCGTCAACTCGCGGCTCGCGCCGCTCACGGTGATGACGTAGGTCGCGGCGGCCCAGGTGGCGATGCCGGCCAGCAGAGCGGCTACCCAGCCGCCGTGGACGTAGCCCAAGACATCCTCTCGCTTCGCCTGGCGCAGGAAGGCGATCATCGCGATGACGATAAGCAGCGCTTCCAGGCCCTCGCGCAGCAGGATCGTGAATGCTCCCACGAAACTCGCGACAGCGCTGCCGGCCTCGGGCGCCAGCGCGATCTCCGCCTCATGAAACAGCAGCGTGAGCTCGTCCGCTCGTGCGCGGACTTCCTCTGGCGTGTCATCACGGCCGATGGCCGCCCGCAATTCGGCCATCGCGGACTCGATCCGCCGCATGAGGCCGGCGTCTCGCGCGCTCAGGAGAGGCTCGACGGGTTCGAAGCCGTCGAGATAGGCAGAAAGCGCAAGGTCGGTCGCGCTGTCGCTGTCACCACGCGCGTAAGCTTCGACTGCCTGTGCAAGGCGTTCCTTCGAGAGCGCGAGCGAGCCCGATGCAGTATCCGCCACGGCCGATGGATTGCTGCGCAGATATGCAGCGACGGCGGCGCCGCGTTCAGGACCCAGCGCTTCTTCAAGCTGAGTCGGTGTCAGGCGGACAAGTGCAGCCAGGTCCCGAACGACGCTTCGAGCCTCCGGATCGGCTTGCCAGATCCGTTCCCCTTGTTGGCGGTGCTCGGCGGGTAGGCGAACTGGCCGACATGGAAGGCGAGCATCCACCGGTCCTGCGGCGGAAGCTGAGCGAAGCCAGGCATCGCCGTACCCTCGAGTCCCTGCTCGATCACTTGGTAAAGCGCGAAAAGGCTGCGCTCGCGGGCGCGGGCCCGGTCGGTGAAATCGATGGGCGGCGGCTCCATGCCCTGAGCAGCCAGCCCTCGTCCGTTGCCGTTCGCGCCGTGACAGCTCGCGCAGTTCTCCGCGTAAAGCGCGGCGCCGCGCGACAGATCGGGAATGCCGGCGGGCGCAAGCGGCACAGGATAGGCCGTCAGCAGCGCGCGGGCGATGTCTCGCGCGGAGGTTGCCACCTGCTCGGCAGGCGCCTTGTCGGCAATCGTCGACTCAAGTCTCGCGGCATCTCGAACGAGTTTCCCCTTCGCCGCGGTGGGAGGGAGCTGCGCCAGTCTTTGTCGCACGCTCGCGGAGAACTCCACCATCTCGGAATACTCGACGTCGCTGATGAGGCGGCCATCGGACACTGCGCCCGGGTAATCGACGGCGATATAATCGAGAAGGCGCCAGATGGTTTGCGCCGGCGCCGTTTGCGCTTGCGCGAACGCTGCCGTCGAGCAGGCGAGCAGGATCCCCAGGACAACCGCTTGCATAAACTTGAGCAGTCTCATGCGCTCTTCCGGAGCTCCTGTGTGGCGTCGCGAATGATTTCCCAGGCCGAATGGAGGAAGGCGATGGCGATGATCGCCGCGACCACAAGGTCCGGCCACGCGCTCTGCAGCCAGTAGACGAAGCCGGCGGCTATGATGACCGCCACATTGTTGATCGCGTCGTTACGCGAGAACAACCAGATAGCCCGCGCCTGGGCATCGCCGCTATCCCGGAAGCGGGCGAGGACGAGCGCAGCCGTCACGTTGACCGCCAGCGCCGCGATGCCGATCCCGCCCATCATTTCCGCCTCCGGAGGCACCGCGCCGATCGCACGCCAGATCGCCATGCCGAGCACCCACGATCCGAGCAGCGCGAGAAAGATGCCTTGGGCAAGCGCCACCTTCGCGCGGGTGGATTGTGCCCAAGCCAGCGCGAGCAAACCGATGAAGGTGATCGAACCATCGCCGAGGAAGTCGAGCGAGTCCGCTTTCAGCGCCTGGCTGCCGGCAAGAAAGCCGCCGGCCAGTTCGATGAGGCCGAAGCCGACGTTGAGGATGACAACGATCCAGAGCGCGCGACGGTAGGCGGGATCGGCCGCAGCCCTCTCGGTGTCGCCGTGGCAGCCGCAGCCGCTCTCTTCTTTCGATTCGCTCATGACGGCTCTCTAGAACCTCCAGTCGCTGGAGGAGCAAGCGAGTTTTGCAAAGCGGGCGTTACCTGCAGACGGAAAAGGCTGATCTCACCCGTCAGCGTCCGGATCGTCCCGCTGGAGCTCCCGCTGTCGGGATCAAGGTCAGCGCGGATTGCTTCGATCGCTCCGCTTGCGTTTGGTTCGGTGTTTTGGAAACCATCCAGGTGTTGCACGATGCGGAACAAGGTGCGCATGAGCCGGGAGTGCTGGCGCGCATAGTCGGCTATATGCACCTCCCCGAGGGGGATCACGGCCCTCGCCATGGCAGCGATCCCGCGCTTCTTTTCCTCCATCGGCACTTGATGGAAAACGAGGCTTGAGACGGCCTTGGTGAAAGAGCAATCCAAACCATCCGCCTCGTGTGCGGATCCCTGCCGCCATTCGATCTCGACACCGGCGGCACGTGCTTTGGCGGAGGCAATCTTGAGCGCCGCTGGATCCGGGTCCAGACCCACGACGTGCGCTCCCGGTGCGGCCCTCTTGACGAGCAACGCAAAAGTCCCGGTGCCGCAGCCAACGTCGAGGATCTTATCGCGGCCGTCCGGGGCGAGCTGCTCGAGCAGGGCTGAGCCATCGCCTCTCCCGCGTCAGCAACCTGATCGCAAGATCGTAAACGCCGGTGAGTTCGGTCCGGCCAAGTGCCGGCGTGAAGTCTCCCTGACTCATTACGCCTTTGTTCCTTCGATATTGACTCGTGATGGCCCGAGACTACATCCTCCAGTCTTTGGAGGATCAAGCGCTATGGCGATGTTGATGATCGGCGAACTGGCGCGGCGTACCGGCGCCAAGGTCAACACGATCCGTTTCTATGAGGATATCGGACTGATGCCGCTGGCGGCGCGAACCGATTCGGGTCGCCGCACCTATGGCGAAGCGGACGTGAGAAGGTTGAAATTCATCCGCAACGGGCGAGAGCTGGGCTTTTCGACCGAAGAGTTGAAGTCACTGATTTCCCTCTCGGAGCAGCCGGATCGCGATTGCGGCGCGGCGGCCGCCATCGCACGCCGCCATCTCGCCGGCGTTGAGGCGAGAATGGCGCGCTTGGCGCTGCTGCGGACCGAGCTTGAGGAGGTTGCCTTCAATTGCGACGGCGGCCACATGGCGGATTGTCAGATATTGGAAGCCATTGCGGAAGCCGGCTCGCGGTGAACATGGGTTACCGTCCCGAGCGACAAGGCCGGCGAGGCGGCGTCGGAGACCAGGCGGGGTCGAGGAGTTCAAGCATGGACATGCCCGTGCGGGTTTCCCGCCAACCGTCTGCGACGCAATGGCGACCGTGGCAAGTTGCGAGGCTGGGGCTGAGTGCGGGATCGTCTTCGATGCCCGACCCGGTTCGCGGGTCACAGTGTGATTTGCAGGGCCAAAGCGGTCAGCCGACATAGCGGTCGGCCGCTCGTGGCGGCGGCTCCTAATGCTGATGATCCCTTCGACCTATCCTGATCCACACGAAATCGTGCCGCCACATCGTTCGAAACAGCAGCCAGAAGCCGGTCACCGCTAGCCACGCCATGGCGATGCCGGCTGTAATGACTAGCGGATGGTTGAAGCTCGTCCGGTCGGCGTAATCCATATTGTGGAGCATCCAGAAGAAATCCCACCAGCGCCAGGTGTCGTTCCGCCGCTCGAGCACAGCGCCCGTGGTGGCCGACACGTAGTAGGTGCTCGCGTCATCGTCGGCGAAATCGACCCGCCAGATCGGCGGCTCGTGGTCCCTGACCGGTAGCGATCGCTCGGTGAGAACCTTCGCCGCGCCGGGACTTGCCCCATTGGGATGGTTTGACTGCGCGATCGCGCGGGCGGTAGGCGCATCGATCGTCACTCGTACCCCCGTTCGGGCGTCGAACGTCTGGGTCGATCGCGCGGTCCGCACTTCTACGACCGGCCGTTCGAGGAGCGTCTTCAGCCGCAGCCCCTCGATCGTCCCGCGATCCAGCTGCCCGACGATCGCCGGCCACCCGCTAGCCTCGCCAGCAAGCGCCGATTGAATCGCTTGAGGCCGGGGGCCTCCGGCGACCGTCTCCATATCGAGCAGCGCCATCGCGGCGCCGCTGACCGTCCACAGCACGAACTGCAGGCCTATCGCGAGCCCGACCCACTTGTGGATCCTCCGCAGCCAGATCGACTTGATTGTCATGGGGTGCTGCGCTCCTTCTTCTTGCGCCTAGGGAAGGCGTAGAACAGCAACCATTTGCCCGAGAGAGCCATCAGCACCGCACCCCAGCTGAAGGCACGCAGCAGCGGATTGTTGACGTTCTCCCGCTCGGCGTAATCCATGATGTGGAGCATCCACACGAAGTCGAAAACGCGCCACAGCTCGTGCCGCCGCGAAAGGAGTTCACCGGTGACTGGTGAGAGATAGAAGGTCGGCCGGTTCCAGTGATCGAATTCGACGCGCCAGAGCGGCGGCGCGCGTCCGCGAATTTCGCCAGGCACTTCGGCGATGAGTTCGGCAGATGCGATGGGCTCGGACCCGGTGTAGTAGGTCGAAGCCAGGGCCCTGATTGCCTGCTCGTTTGGAGCTTTCATCGGTGCAGCCGAGGTTGCCGCGAAGGCGCGCTCTCCCGAGGGCCCGTCGGTAATATAGATCGGGTGCTGGTCGACCCAGGCCAGTCTGATGCCAGTGGCCTTTTTCCCGGGCGGCAAGCGCAAGCGGATCCTGCAAGGCGTCCGCCTCGATGCCGGGATTAGGCGCTTCACGAACGAGATGGTCGCCGTGGATCGTATCGATGTGAACGACGGTCATGTAGATGCCGCTCAGCGACCAGACGACCACCTGCAGGCCGATGAACAGCCCGAGCCATTTGTGCGTCTTGCGGGCGATTACGTGGGTTCGCATCTGCTGGCGAAAACTTCGGTCCTGGATGAGGATGGCAGCGGCGAGATGCTCGCCGGGGCGATCAAGCGACGATCAGCAGTGTCCCGCCGCCCGATGTTCGGGAGCGCAAGTAGGCGAGGCTTCGGGCTCGGCCGCAGACTCCGCTGTTGCCTTGGTCGGTGCGCGCTTTGTAGGGGCCGGTCTTTCCGCGGCCGCCTTCGGGGCAGCAGGTTTCGCGGCCGGTGCCGGCGCGACGGTATCGCTACTAGCTTGGGCCTGCATAGTCATCCGCTCGCCGCGCAGCATGGCTTCGACCATGGCGATTTCCTTGAGCTGCTCGGCCCGTGTCTCCTCGATCTGCGCGCGCACCGCACCGGTCGCGCCGTTCGCGAGCGCGATGTCCGACATCGCGACGGCGCCGCGGTGGTGGGCAAGCATCTTGGAGAGGTAGGTCTCCGAAGGGGTAGCCCCCGATGCCGCCATCATTTCGCTGTGCATCTCGGTCATCGCCGCTTCGTAGAGCTTGGCGCTTTCGGGATCGGCGGTGCCGTTGCGGGCGAGTGCTTTGAGCGCTTCGATCTCGGCGCCCTGGTTGTCGATCGTCATCTGCGCCATCTCCGCGACATCGGCGGTGGGCTCGAGACCGAGCACGGTCCGCGACATGTCGATCGCGCCTTCGTGGTGTGCGATCATTTTCTTGACCCAGGTGTCGGCGGCATCGACGCCGACCGCGGCCTTCATCGCCTTGTCCATCGCCATCTCGGATTTGGCATAGGGGCCGTCCATGGTCATTTCGTTGGCGGGCGCGGTGTCGTCGGCAGGCTGTTCAGGGCTTCCGCAGGCGCCGAGTGAAGCAAGGAGCGCTAGCGCGCCAATTCCGGTCATTCGGATCACTGAATATCTCCATGGTTGCAGATCGTGTTGGGTCAGAGGCGGTCCATGATCCGCTTCATCTGGGCGATTTCGTCTTTCTGGGCCTGGATGATCTCGCCGCAGAGCTGGCGGATCTCGGGATCGGCGAGTGCGGCTTCCTCGCACATCAGGATCGCGCCCGAGTGGTGCGGGATCATGGAGCGTAGGAATTGGTCGTCGCCTACCAAACTCTGCTGGCGGATGCCGAGCAGCGACAGGACGAAGATCGCCGCGAAGGCCAGGTAGAGCGCGGCGTTGAGCCTGCGGTTGCGATACATACCGCCCATCGTCGCCAGCATGATCGCGCCCATCGGCGCCCACATGACCAGCGCCATGTAGAAGAAGTTCAAATTCTGGATGAACTCGCCCCTGCTCCAGATCATGGCGAACATGACGAGATACATCACCAGCAGGCTCAGCCCGAGGTTAACGGCCAGCATCACGTAGGGCTTTGAACCGCCTTCGTGCTGCGCTCCATTCGCGTGGTCTTCCATCAGCCGTTCTCCTTACCAGTTCAAGTGGTCGACGCCGTGCACGAGCGCGCCGCCGAACCAGCCCTGCACGAGGATCGCCGCGGTCAGGATCGAAAGTCCCATGATCATGCCGGGGCCGCGGTCCTGCTCCGGGCGCCTGAGCGCGAACACACCCAAAGCGAACGCGCCGAGCCCGATGCCGGTCCCGAGCCAGCGGTGACTTTGGTGCAGCCAGTCATCGAGGCCGAGTTCGAACCCGCCGCTCAGCCAGCCTGACAGCATGGCGAACGGCGCGGTCACGCCCGCTGTCACCACGAGGAACTGTACCGGCTTGGCGAAACCGGGCCGCTTGCGTCCGACAACGGCGGTGAAGAGCGCCGCCGGGATGAAGGCGATCGGAAAATGCACCAGCATGGGATGGAAGCGGCCGAGCCAGTCGAGCAGTCGCGCGCCGAAACTCTGCGGTGGTTCCTCGGCTTTGGCCATGCCAGCCATGGCCGCAGCATGATCTGGCATCGTCATATCGTGCGCCATGGGAGCAGTCTGCGCCGATCCACTAGCCGCCGCACGCTGGGCTTCGATTTGCACTGCCTCCTGTTTCGCCTTGTGATCCTTGTGCGCTGAAAGGGGGCCGGCCGGCATCGAAATCACGGCAACGATCGCCAACACCGCCAACACCGAGCGTGTCAGCCAGGCGTGGGAGCGTGGGATGACCTGGGTCATCTCACGCTCCCTTCGGCTTGCGCGCCGAATTGTGCATGACCAGGATTTTCCAGCCATCGGCCGTTCGCATGAGGACGCTCGTGGCAACACCCTTGCGCGTCGCGATCTCGCCAGTCTTCCGCTCGATGCGGTAGTTATAGGTTTCCGTCGCAAGCGCGATATCGCCTTCGATGCGCACGGCGACCGTGTAGTCGGAGAATGCGAACGAGCGGAAAGCCGCGAGCTCGGGCCCCAGATGGTGCGCGAGATCCTCCTTGTAGGTGCCTTCGACCCCGCCGGTTTCGAACACCGCGGAATCCTCGGTGAAGAGCGCTTCGGTTCCGGACGCATCCAGCCGCTCGATCGCAGACTTGTAGCGCGCCAATGCCGCGCGAACGGCGCTCTCATCCTCGCTCGCCGAAGCGGGCTGCGCAGCTACAGGGGCGGCAGCCGAGGCATGCGTATCCGGTGCCGCGTGAGCCGCCAGTGCAGCAGCGATCATGGTGGTCATCAACATTCTTCTTCTCCCCTCAGAACCAGAAGCGGATGCCGGCCAGGAAACTCCAGCCACCGGTCGCTTCGCCTTCGTCGCGCAGGAAACCGCGGGTCCTGCCGAAGGCGCGCTCGTATTGGACGCCCACGTAAGGAGCGAACTCGCGGGCGACGTCGTAGCGCAGCCGGAGGCCGATCTCTGCAACGGTCAGACCCGCGCCGACACCGATGTCCTCGCTGCTCTGAGCCGCGAAATTGAGCTCGGCACGCGGCTGCAGAATCAGCTTCTGGGTGATGCGCTGGTCGTAGTAGCCTTCGAGCCGGCCCAACAGCTCGCCCCGATCCGACAGGAACAGCGCGCCCTCGACGTCGAAGAAACCCGGCGCCAGCCCCTCGAATCCGATCGTGGCGTAGACGCGCGATGGGTCTGGCTCGAAATCGTACCGGACGCCGGCCTGAAGATCGAAGTAGGGGCCAATGGCGCGGCTATAGAGCGCCTGGACCTCGGCGGATTCCACCCCGGCGCCGAACTCGCCTTCACCTTCGGTTTTGACGACCAGCCGATTGATGTCCCCGCCATACCAGGCCTCGCCGCCCCATTCGTAAGAGTCCCGTCCGCTCTTGATCTTCACCTCCGCGATATTGAGGATTACCATCGAGAAGTTCTGGCCGCCGTGATGCAGCGACAGGTGGTGGCGCCCCATCGCCATCGCGGACGGGCCGTAGATCGCATCGGCGGCGTGGTCCGTCGGCACGGGCGGAGCCGCACCCGAGCCGACCGGAAGGTCCGTTCCCTCGACGTCGACTGTCGTTGCCGGGGTGCAATGTCCCATCGCCGCGTGTTCCGGCGCGCACGTCACCTGAGCTGCAGGTTGCGCTGCGGGGAGTTTGCAGTGCCCCATCGCCGCATGCTCCGGCGAGCAAGTGGTTTGGGCCGGGGACGCGGTCTGTGGCGTCGCTGTGGGAGAGGCAGCGGGACGCGTGCAATGGCCCATTGCAGCATGTTCGGGCAGGCAAGTGCTCGGCGCTTGAGGTATGGGAAGTGGCTGTGCGGCAGCCGGTTGGGTTTCCGGTAGCGTGCAATGTCCCATCGCGGCGTGCTCGGGCAGGCAGGCCGGCGGCGCTTTGGACCCGGGCTGCGCCTGAGCGACCGCCGATCGATTTGCCGGCAGCGTGCAATGCCCCATGGCAGCATGCTCGGGAGTGCAACTCGTGGCTGCGGTAGGGACCGATGTCTGGTCCGGCGAAGCCTGTTCTTGCGCGACAGCTGGCACGCTGACGAAAGCCGCCACGGCAAGCAGGGGAAGTCTGTGAAGCCAGATCATCTTACGCGTCTCCCTTGTCGGGACGCACGGTGACGACACGCATCATCCCGGCGGTCATGTGGTAGAGGTTGTGACAGTGGAACGCCCAGTCGCCCTGCGCATCGAGGGTGACGTCGAAGGTCGCCGTCCCGCCCGGCTGCACGTTCACCGTGTGCTTGCGCGGCGACCAGGCGCCATGCCCGGTCACCAGCTCAAAGAAGTGGCCGTGCAGATGGATCGGGTGCTGCATCATCGTGTCATTGACGAGCCGCACGCGCACGCGCTCGTTGTGGCGGAAGGGGATCGGCTCGGCCGGCTCGCTCATCTTCACCCCGTCGAACGACCACATGTAGCGTTCCATGTTGCCGGTCAGGTGGATGTCGAGCTGACGGGATGGCGCGCGCACGTCGGGGTTGCGTTCGAGCGCCACGAGATCACGATAGGTCAGCACGCGGTGGCCGACGTTATCGAGACCCGTCCCCGGATCGCCCATGCGGTCGACCGGCATCGGCGAAATCGTCTGCACGCCGGGGTTCTTATCGACCTGCGGTGCGTTGGCGAAGTCGCGCATGCCCATCGCGCCGTGATCCATTGGCGCCGCTGCCTGGCCCTCGGCCGCCGGGGCCGTGTGTCCCATCGCGGCGTGGTCCATGGGTGCTGCCGCCGGAGATGCCGCAGCGGAGCCATGCCCCATCGCCGCGTGATCCATACCCGCCATGCCAGCCGCCGCTGCCGTTGCAACTACGGCGCCTGTCTCTTTCCAGCCGGTCAGCTTCCACAACTCGCCGGAGGCGTTCGGTTGGGCAGTCGGATCGACGCCACGTACCTTCGCCGGGTTCGATGATCCACTGCCCATCGCGCCATGATCCATCCCGGAATGGTCCATGTCGCCCATGCCCATGTCCTTCATGGTAAGGAGCGGGCGCGGGCGCAGCGGCGGAACCGGCGCGCTCATACCTTCGCGCGGCGCGAGCGTTGCCCGTCCCAGACCTGAGCGGTCGCTCGCCTCGCTGACAAAACTGTAGGCCCTGTCCTGCGGCGTCACGACGACGTCGTAGGTTTCGGCGGTGCCGATCTGAAACTCGTCGACGGCCACCGGACGCACGTTGAGGCCATCGGCCTGCACCACCGTCATCGGCAGCCCGGGGATGCGGATGTTGAAGGTCGTCTGTGCCGAGGCGTTGATGACGCGGAGCCGGACGCGTTCGCCGGGTGTGAACAGGCCGGTCCAGTTGTCGAACGGGCCGAACCCGTTGATGGTGAAGGCGTAGGTCGATCCGGTGACGTCGGCGATGTCGGCCGCGTCCATCCGCATCTGCGCCCACTCCCAGCGCTCCTGCGCCGTCAGGTCGCGCCCCGCGAGCAAACCCGACAGCGTCATGCGCTGACGGTTGAAGTACGGACCGCCCATCTGCTTGAGCTTGCGATAGATGGTCGCCCCGGCGAGCGGGCTGTGGTCGGACAGCACAAGCACATGCTCGCGGTCGTAGGCGACAGGATCGGGCCCGGCCGGATCGATCACGATCGGGCCGTAGACGCCATCCTCCTCCTGGTAGGCGCTGTGGCTGTGATACCAGTAGGTTCCGGCATGGCTGAGATCGAACTCGTAGTCGAAGGTCGATCGCGGCATGATGCCGGGGAAGCTGACGCCGGGAACGCCGTCCATCTCGAACGGCACCAGCAGACCATGCCAGTGGATCGAGCTTTCCTCGTCGAGCGTGTTCTGCACCCGCAGGCGAACCCGCTGGCCTTCCTTCAGGCGGATCAGTGGGCCAGGCACGGTTCCGTTGATTCCGATCGCGCGGCTGACCTTGCCATCGACTTCAACGCTGACCTGGCCGATCGCGAGAGAAATGTCGCTGCCGCTGACGGTCGGCAGAGGCCGGGCGAGCCCTGTCGAGAGTGGTTGGGCCCAGGCGGGCAGAGCTTGCGCGAGGCCGAAGCCTGCGCCGGAGACGGCGGCGGCGCGCAGCAGCGCACGCCGTCCGAGGACGAGTTCGTTCATCGATGGATTCCTTGGGCTCACTGACAGCGACGTCCGGTCTCCCGACGGGGCAAGGCCCCGCCGGAAGCTCAGAGACGCTTAATGGTGCGCGTGCCCGTCGGCCGGGGCCGCGGGCGTCACTTCATGGCCTGCGTGCGGATCGGAGGACGGAGCTGCGGTGCCGCCAGCGGGCTTGCCCGCCATCTTGTCGCAGCACGCGCATTTCTCCGTCATCTTCTCGCAGCATTCCATCTTCGGCTTCTCCGCGGGAGCAGCCTGGGCGTGGGCGACGCCGGGAAGGGCGATCGCGAGCGCGCCCGCAGTGATCAACTTGTTCATGTTAATGTACTCCGTGAAATCGAAAAAAGAACGATTTCACGCAAGTCTCGGAGGGGGCGTGGGCAGCTTTGCCAGGAACGCCCGATGCCCGCTCGTCCGGAACCCGGCGAGGATGGGGGCATGATAGGCGACCGGTTCGATCGCGGCCGCGCCGAGCGGGGCCAAGGCGGAACACATCGCGACACAGCACTGCGTCATCGCAGCCGGCTCGTCTTCGCTCCCGGAATCCTCATCGCCGCAATGCCCCGCCTGCGTCATCTCGCCATGGTTCATTGGCATCGCCGCCATGGCCATGCCCGACTGCATCGCCAGCGGTGCGATGAGCATGGCGAGCGCTGCCAGGAGGAGATGGAGTCGGCGAAGCATCAGGAATTCTTCCTAGGCTCGGGCGGAACAGGGGTCAATTTTCTAATGCCGGTCAACCGCTCGGGGCGGCTATCCGCTTGTCTAATCTCCGCCATCACCCGACGGCCTCGAGATCATCGAGGATGGGGCAATCGGACTTCTGATCGCCGTGACACTCGGCGGCCAGGCGCTCGAGCGATCGGCGCATCGAGTCGAGCTGCCGGGCCTTGGCCTTCAATTCCGCAGCCCGGGCCAGGGCGAGCGCCTTGACCTCGGCGCTCGCGCGGCTGCGATCCTGCCATAGCCCCAGCAACTGCCGGATCTCTTCGATCCCGAAGCCGAGGTCGCGAGCCCGCCGAATGAAGGCGAGCGTGTGAACGTCCGTCTTGTCGTAGTCCCGGTACCCGGAATCCCGGCGCGCGGCAGCGGGGATCAGACCCACCTTCTCATAATGCCGGATCATCCGCTGGCTCACGCCCGACGCGCTCGATGCTTCGCCGATCTTCACAAGTGGATGCTCCGCAAGCGCAGGGAATTGCCGATGACCGCCACCGAACTGAACGCCATCGCGGCCCCTGCGATGATCGGGCTCAGCTGGAGACCGAACCACGGATACAGAACGCCCGCCGCTATGGGCACCCCGGCGGCGTTGAAGACGAACGAGAAGAACAGGTTCTGGCGGATGTTCGCCATGGTCGCGCGGCTGAGTTTGCGCGCGCGGACGATCCCCCGCAGATCGCCCTGGACCAGGGTGATAGCGGCGCTTTCCATCGCCACGTCGGTGCCGGTGCCCATCGCGATGCCGACATCGGCGGCTGCGAGAGCCGGAGCGTCGTTGATACCATCCCCCGCCATCGCCACACGCCGCCCTGCGCGACGAAGCTCCTCCACCTTCGCCTGCTTCTGCTGCGGAAGGACATCGGCCATCACCTCGTCGATCCCGACCCGGCGGGCGACCGCGTCGGCCGTCCGGCGATTGTCGCCGGTCATCATCACGACGTGGATGCCACTCTGGCGGAGCTCCGCGACGGCCTCGGCAGCGCTGTCCTTGATTGGATCCGCAACCACCACGATGCCGGCCAGCTTCCCGTCGATAGCGACGAACATGACGCCCTCGCCTTCCGAACGATGCTGGTCCGCCTGGCTTTCGAGCGGGCTGATGTCCGCTCCGACCGTTTCAAGGAGAGCAGCGTTGCCCAATGCAACCCGGCGGCCATCCACCTGGCCGGTCACGCCCTTGCCCGTTACCGAGGCGAAATCGGTGCTCTCGGGCAGTGCGATTCCCCGGTCCTGTGCGCCTTCGACGATCGCGGCAGCCAGCGGGTGCTCGCTGCCGCGTTCCAGCGCCGCGGAGAGGCGGAGGACATCGTTCTCGTCGAAGCCATCTGCCGGCTGGACCTTCACCAGCTTCGGCTTGCCGACCGTCAGGGTGCCGGTCTTGTCGACCACCAGCGTATCGATCTTTTCCGTCAGCTCGAGCGCTTCGGCGTTCTTGACCAGCACTCCGGATGTCGCTCCGCGACCGGTCCCGACCATGATCGACATCGGCGTCGCCAGACCCAGCGCACAGGGACAGGCGATGATGAGAACCGCCACCGCGTTGACCAGGGCGTGCGCGGCGCGGGGTTCAGGTCCAACGAAATTCCAGACGACGAAGGTGGCGACGGCGATCAAGACCACTCCCGGGACGAACCAGCCGGAGACCCTGTCCGCAAGCGCCTGGATCGGCGCGCGCGAACGCTGCGCGTCGGCAACCATGCGGACGATCTGCGAGAGCATGGTATCGCGTCCCACCCGATCGGCGCGCATGACCAGGCCGCCGGTGCCGTTCACCGTGGCGCCGGTGACTCGGTCGCCTTCGCCCTTCTCGACCGGAACGGGCTCGCCGCTGATCATCGACTCGTCGATCGAGCTCCTGCCCTCGACCACGATGCCGTCGACCGGCACCTTCTCGCCCGGCCGGATGCGCAGGAGATCGCCGACCTGGACAAAGTCTAGTGCGACGTCCTCGTCGTTACCGTCGGAGTTGACCTTGCGGGCGGTCTTGGGAGCCAGGCCGAGCAAGGCGCGGATCGCCTTCCCGGTGGCGGAGCGGGCGCGAAGCTCCAGAACCTGGCCGAGCAGCACGAGCGTGGTGATCACGGCCGCAGCCTCGAAATAGACCGGCACCAGCCCGCCCATCGTCCGGAGCGCCGGAGGAAAAATCTCGGGCGCGAGGGTGGCGACCAGGCTGTAGCCGAAGGCGACCCCCACCCCGAGCCCGATGAGTGTGAACATATTGAGATTGCGGGTTCGCAGCGACTGCCAGAACCGCTCGAAGAACGGCCAGCCGCCCCACAGCACGACCGGCGCGGCGAGCACCAGCTGCACCCATTGCGACGTGCGCATGGGCATCACTTCCCAGCCGAGTAGCTCCATGAGCACGACCAAAACCACAAGCGGGACGCTGAACGCGGCGCTCACCCAGAAGCGCCGCGTCATGTCTATGAGCTCCGGATTGGGACCTTCCTCCAGCGTC
This sequence comes from Qipengyuania sp. YIM B01966, assembly GCF_016461955.1. GTDB lineage: Bacteria > Pseudomonadota > Alphaproteobacteria > Sphingomonadales > Sphingomonadaceae > QFOP01. The sequence continues at coordinate 18,442 of NZ_JADMNM010000005.1, forward strand.
GGCTCCAGCGGCTCCAGTGCCATACCGCAGATGGGGCAGGTCCCGGGACCATTCTGGCGAATCTGGAGATGCATGGGGCAAGTCCAGATCGTGCCGGCGGGCACATCTGACAGACCCGCTGTTCTTGCTTCCGAAGTCGGGGCCGAGAGATAGCGCTGCGGATCGGCCTGGAACTTGCCAAGGCAGCTGGCGCTGCAGAACCAGTAGAGCCTTCGATCAAGCTCGAACTGGTGAGGGCTCGTGTGGCTATCCACCTTCATGCCGCAGACCGGGTCGGTCGTTATCCCGCCATCGTGCTCGCCCGAAAGAGCCGCGGGCGAGCCATGCTTGCAGTCGTGGTGCTTATGGATCTCGTGCATCGTCGGTTCCTTCGAAGCGAATCGGTATGCGGGACTTTATGATGTTTGACATCGTGTCAGGGTCAAGCGGATCTGCGCACGGTCTGTCAGTGGCCCTCTACGGACAAGGTAGACTGGTCCGGGGCCAGTGCGGGCGACCACAGCTCGATCAGTCGGCCAGCTGCTACATGCCGTTATGCGCGTCTGCTTTCGGAAGTTCAACGAGCTGGCGCGAGCGGCCGAATTGTGGGCGCAAAGCTGCCGCGCTTTGCAGAGGGCAGCAGGGCTGGTATCCGGCAATGCATGAACCAGCCGATCGAACCCTGGTCCCCTTACTCGTTGGCCGACTCTCTCCCCTCGCGTGATCGCCTAACCCTCACCAGTGCGTTCGGTGATCTGGTTGAGTTAGCGACCGAAGTTTATAGTTATGAGCTATACGACATCTTCAACACACCGCCAGATAATGGCGAGGACGACGTCAGCCGGCATCTGATCGAGTTGCAGGCGCAGGTTCTGTCGAGAGAGTTCGTCCATGGCCGCATCGAAACCTTCGCCAGGCCCTTGCAGGGAGGTGACGTCGAGCCGCTTGGCATGGATAAGTGGGAGATCGACGACCCGCTGCCTCGCTTTGCCACGGGTGCGTTCAATGCCGAGCGGTGGGCGGATCCCTGCGCGCTGCTGACACACCGGATATTCGTCGACAAGGCCCAGTTCGATCGATGGCCGGTCGCACGCAAGGCCCCAGGCCCGCTAACGGACGAGGAGATCGAGGCGGTTCTCGACCCCCAGGTCAGGGCAGCGCGCGCTATCGCGTCACGGGGCGAAGATCTTGATCAGGAAAGGCTCCCTGCCTCCCTTACGCCGGCCTTTCGGCAACCCGAATTTTCTTCAAGACTCCTCACGCTTCGCGAGGTCGAGGACCTCACCACTCGCAAGAAGTCGACGATCTACGAACTCGAGAAGCAAGGACACTTCCCCCGGCGCCTGAAGCTCGGTGCAAGTTCGCGCTGGTACCGGCACGAGGTCGAGGCGTGGTTGCGCGAACAGCTCGATAGCCAGTCCTAATCGCGCGGCTTCCGGCGGGGGCTCTCCATTATCTCGGCCAGCGGCATCGCACCTTCCATGATCAGGTCGGCCCATTGTTGCGCGAGTTCGCGCCGCCGCGGCAGGTATGCCGCGCGGTTGTAGCGCAGCTCGATGGCGCTCATTCCCTTGGGCGTATGCGCCAGCATCAGATCGACGATCAGCCGGTCGGCTAGCATCCGCTCGTCCTGGCCGGCCTTGCGCTCGACCATTTCGTTCATGATGGTCGAGAAGCTCGAGCGCCATCCGTGCGGGACGTGGCGATCCTTATACTTCTCGCGGTTATAGAGGTAGCCGATGGCGTTGCCACTCATCGGCTCGGTGCCCGAGCGTATGCTCGGAAACACGAACTTCGATTGTTCAGTGAACAAGCGTATCGCGCGCAACACATCGACCGCCTGTCTTGAAAGCGGCACAGGGTGGTTGAACGCATCGTCACGCCGCAAGTGGAGTTCCTGCTTCATTTTCGACGCAGGGACAATCCACATCGCTTCTGTCATGCTGGACGTCAAATCTGCCCAATCCACTCCCGCGACATCCTCCCACTGCATCAGGCGGATCATGCCCGGGCGCTGGGCGGTCAGCGCGAGGAGGCGGCTGGCGAGCCTTGTCACGGGGGATGCGCCGGCTCGATCGATCTTGGCGATCATCTCCCGGATGTCGCTTAGCCGCACCAGCGCCGGATAGCGCTGGGCAGGCGGAACGGGCGCAAGCGCCTCGTTGATGTCGGCGGCCGGATTTACGAAGTCGCCGCCCTCGGCGTTGGCAAACTGGTAGATCTTGGCAACCCGCTGCTTAATCCGGTGCGCGGTCTCGATCGCCCCGCGTGCCTCGATCTTGCGCAGCACGGCAACGAGCGTCCGGCGATCGATCTAGTCGAGCGGCATATTGCCGATCTTCGGAAATATGTCCCGTTCGAGGCTGGTGATGACGTCGTTTGCGTGAACCGGCTTCCACCGGCCGCGCTGCTTGTCATGCCAGCGCCTCGCGACTGTTTCGAATGTTTCCTGGTCCTCGTTCGCGCCGATCAGCCTCGCGCGCCTCGCGGCATGGCGAGGGTCGCTTCCCGCGCGTAGTTGCTTCCTGGCCTCGTTGCGCAATTCCCGCGCATCGGCCAGCGATACATCGGGGTACCTGCCGAATGTAAGCAGCTGCTCCTTGCCGCCCAACCGGTATTTGAACCGCCAGCTCTTGTACCCGGTCGGGGCAACGTGAAGGAACAAGCCGCCCGAATCTGCCAGCTTGAAAGGCTTGTCCTTGGGAAGCGTGGCTCGCACACCCTTGTCCGTCAGCATCGATACCCACAATCCGACTCTGTCGATACCCCCACGATACCCCAAAAGCGTTCGGCTATCGTTGGAAAGCGGTGGACGCTTATGGAGCGGAAATGGAAGGAATTGTAAAAGTTTTCAGAGCAATCTGGAGCGCTATAACCGGTTTTGGAAGGGCCGGTGGCGGAGCGGGTGGGATTCGAACCCACGATGAGCTTTTGACCCATACACACTTTCCAGGCGTGCGCCTTCGACCACTCGGCCACCGCTCCGCATTGCCCTGGGCAGGCGTCGCGCCCTAGCTGGGTGTGCCTGGCGGCGCAAGGCGTGCGCGTTCGCTCCTGCGGAGCCGCCTTCGCAATGCTCCGGCCCCGACCACTCGGCCACCGCTCCGTATCGCCCTGACAGGCGTCGCGTCCGCGCTGTGGTGCGTATGCGGTGGAAGCATTGCACTGAGGCGACACGCAGGGCAGACAACGCGCAGCTATCTGAGAGGGAGTTATCATGCGCGCAGCCATCGGCCTGATAGGCACTGCCCTGCTTGCCACAAGCAGCGGTTTGTGGGCGCAGGAGGCCCAGCCCGCCCCCTCACCTGGCGAGATCGTCGCCGCCGCACCGCGTAGTGACTGGCGCGCGATCGATGCGAGCGACCTGTTGGTCATGGACCTCGCCCCCGATGCGCGCGGCCGCGCGCGCCGGGTGGTCATCCAGCTGATGCCGCCGCCCTTCAGCCAGAGCTGGATCGGCAATATCCGCCGCCTCGCCGCCGCGCATTGGTGGGACGGGATGGCGATCACCCGCGTGCAGGACAATTACGTCGTCCAATGGGGCGACCCTAATGGCGAGGATGCGGCGAAGGCGAAGGCATTGCCGGCTCGCTTGCACGACACGGTAGCATCTCAATACACCACCCCCGCGGATGACGTGCCGTTGAGCTACGTGCTTAGCCGTGGCGGTCGCGGGCCCGCTCGCCTCGAACTGCACCCTGCACCTCCACCGACACCAGGGTATCGCGGATTCGCAGACTCATATGTTGATGCCGTTGGCTTTGTTGGTGGCTTTCCGATGGCGGTTGAGCGCGAGTTCAGACGCCCACCGCCGGGCGTTGCAAATGCTGGGGAGATCGTCCCAACGCGTATCTGGCCCGTCCATTGCTACGGCATGGTGGGCGTGGGCCGGAATATGTCACCCGATGCCGGCACCGGTGCGGAGCTCTACACCGTCATCGGCCATGCCCCGCGCCATCTCGATCGCAACATCGCGCTGGTCGGGCGGGTGATCGAGGGGATCGAGCACCTCTCGTCCTTGCCGCGCGGCACCGGCACGCTGGGTTTCTATGAAACGCCGGAAGAGCGCACCGCGATCACCGCAATCCGCTTGGGCAACGAGATCACCGCCCTTCCCACCTACGAATATCTCGACACCAGTAGCGAAAGTTTCACCCGCTATCTCGAGGCGCGGGCCAACCGGCGCGATCCGTTCTTCATCACGCCGGCGGGCGGCGCCGACATCTGCAACGCGCCGGTTCCTGTTCGCCGCGTGCCGGCCGGCTGAGCCCGCAGCGGTCGCCTGTGGAACGAGACTAGATCCGCTCCGCCTGCGTAATCGCGTCGCTCGCCCTCAGCGCGCTCAGCACGCGGGTCAGGTGGGCTACGTCCTGCACCTCCAGATCGACTTCATAAACCTGGAACGGCGGATCGTGCTGGGTCTGCGCGATGTGCATCACGTTGGCGAGGTTCTTGGCGAAGATGCCGGCGAGTTCGGCCAAAGTTCCCGGCCGGTCATACAGCGTCGCGCGCACCCGCCCGATCGCACCCTGACTGCGCTTCCCCCATGAGAGGTCGAGCCAGTCGTGATCGATCCCGCTGGCAAGCGTCAGGCAGTCGATCGCGTGGACCTCCACCCCTTCGCCGGGCTTGCGGATGCCGACAATGCGGTCGCCCGGCACCGGGTGGCAGCATTGGGCGAGCTGGAACCCGACCCCCGGGGTCAGGCCGACGATCGAGATGGCGCGTTCCTGCCGCGGCCAGTCGGGCTCGTCGGGCAGCTGCGCGGTAGAGCCGGGGACGAGCGCCTCCATCACTTCACGGTCGTCAAGCTGGGCGGCGCCGATGGCATACATCAGTTCCTCCGCATCGTCGAGGCCGAGCCGCTTGACCGCCTCGCGGATAGCCTTCTTGCCGATCTTGGTCGGCAGCCGTCCGGCAATCTCCTCGAACATCAACGTGCCGAGTTCGGCGACCTCGGACCGTTCCTTCTGGCGCACCGCGCGGCGGATCGAGGCGCGCGCCTTGCCGGTGACGACAAAGCCCAGCCACGACAGCTGCGGCTCGGCCGCCTTGCCCTTGATGATCTCCACCACGTCGCCGTTGTGCAGCACCGTCCGCAGCGGCATATGGCGCCCGTTGATCTTGGCCCCCACCGTCTGCGCGCCGAGATCGGTATGGACGGCGAAGGCGAAATCCACCGGCGTCGAACCCTTGGGCAATTGGAACAGAGCGCCCTTTGGGGTGAAGGCGAAGATGCGATCCTGATAAATCGCCAGCCGGGTATGTTCGAGCAGTTCCTCGGCATCGTGGCTCGCATCGACGATCTCGATCAGATCGCGCAGCCAGCCGACCTGCCCGTCGGGCCGATCGCCCTGCTTGTAGGCCCAATGCGCGGCGAGGCCGTATTCGTTGGTCTGGTGCATGTCGCGGGTGCGGATCTGCACCTCCACCCGCATCGAGTTTTCATAGATCAGCGCCGTATGCAGCGAGCGGTAGCCATTGGTCTTGGGGGTGGAGACATAATCCTTGAACCGGCCGGGGATGAACTGCCACGTCCGGTGCAGCACGCCCAGCGCGCGGTAACAATCATCGTCGCTCTCGGCGATCACGCGGAAGGCCATGATGTCGGTGATCTGTTCGAAGCTGACATGGCGTTCGGCCATCTTCTTCCAGATCGAATAGGGGTGCTTCTCGCGCCCGACGACTTCAACCTTCAGCCCGGCTTCGGCCAGCGCCTGCTTGATAGCCAACGCGATCGCATCGACCTGTCCGCCATCCTGGCTGCGGATTTGCTCGAGCCGGCCGGTGATGGTGCCGTAAGCTTCGGGCTCGAGCTGCTCGAAGGCAAGCGCCTGCATCTCGCGCATATATTCGTACATCCCCACACGCTCGGCCAGGGGGGCGTAGATATCCATCGTCTCGCGAGCGATCCGGGCGCGCTTTTCGGGCGACTTGATGTAGTGCAGCGTCCGCATATTGTGCAGCCGGTCGCCCAGTTTGACCAGCAGGACGCGGATGTCCTCGCTCATCGCGAGGAGGAATTTGCGCAGATTTTCGGCTGCCCGCTCGTTTTCGGGCATCGCTTCGATCTTGCTGAGCTTGGTCACGCCGTCGACCAGTCGCGCGACATCGCCGCCGAACAGTTCCTCGACCTCGCCGATCGTCGCCAGCGTATCCTCGACCGTGTCGTGGAGTAGCGCGGTGATGATCGTATCCTGATCGAGCTTCAGGTCGGTCATCAACCCGGCCACTTCGACCGGATGGCTAAAATAGGGGTCGCCGCTGGCGCGCTTCTGCGTGCCGTGCTTCTGCACCGTATAGACATACGCGCGGTTGAGCATCGCCTCGTCAGCGTTCGGATCGTAGCTCTGGACCCGTTCCACGAGTTCGTATTGGCGCAGCATCGCCAGTGGTTTGCGGGCAGCGGCGCCTGTCCGCAAGGGGAAAGCGCGCCTTAGCGGCTCAGCGATTAAGCAGGCCCATTAAAAACAGCACCAGCAGCGTCCCGCCGAGCGACACCACCAGCGAGGTCAGGCAGCCCCAGCGATTATTGAAGAACAGAAACATGATGCGCTCCCCCGGCCGCAGGATGCGACCGGATTGAAGCGCGCGGCCAAGCTTTGAGTTCCGTCACCGCCTCGGGGTTACGGTTTATCAACCCGCCGGCCGAACAATCCGGTCAACCGCGCTCTGTGTCACCGCATGATAGCTGGGCCGCGTCCGGGCATAAATTCGCCGGGCGATCACCTGGCCCCAGGCGCCTTGCCCCATCAGCGTCGCGAATAGCGGCCGGACGAACTTGGTGCGCCCGACACTGCCGAGGAATCGTTCAGCCTGCGGCACGGCGGGCTCATACCGGTTCTTGAGCGCGGTATTGAGCCACAGGAAGAGCTCTTCATTGTTGCCGCTGCGCGACAGGCCCAGCGTCTCGTCGAGCCGCGCGAGATCGGCGGCAGCGAGCCCGGCAGGCAGACGCTGGAGGAACCGCTGGCGCTCGGCGCTGCTCCACCCGGCCCATGCCGCTGCGTCGAGCGAGCGGGTCGCGGCATAGGCATGCGCCGCATTGTCGACTGCGGCAAAGGCGCTGGCATCGGGGCGATAGACATTGGCCGGCAGGCCCGGCTCGTAAATCCATTGGCGGATCATCAGCTGCTCCGCCTCGGCCGGGCTGCGGACCAGATTGGCGCGCATATCTTCGTAGATCATCCGCGAGGTGGCCGGCTGGAAGGCGTGCTTGTCGAACCACTGGCGCAGCCAGGCATCGAACCGCTGGCGCCCGACACCATGTTCCAATGTCCGCAGAAAGGCCGCGCCCTTGTCATAGATGATGCCTGACCCCGCGCTCTCGACCCCGTCGGGCTGGTGCAACGCGGTGCCGGGCGCGTTGGCGCCGACCTCGGCGAGCGCATTATCGATCTCCGTCATCGACAGCAGCGCCTCCTGCACGGCGCGCTTTTCGCCGTAGATCTCTTCCGAAATGCGGCTCTCGAAATAGGATGTGACGCCTTCGTTCAGCCAGCTGTCGCCCCACACCGCATTGGTGACGAGATTGCCCGACCAGCTATGCGCCAGCTCGTGCGCGACGAGGCCAGTCAGACTGCGGTCGCCGGCGATGAAGGTCGGCGTAAGGAACGTCATTACGGGGTTTTCCATGCCCCCGTAGGGGAAGGCCGGCGGCAGCACGATCATGTCGTAGCGGCCCCAGCGGTAGGGGCCGTAAAGGCGCTCTGCCGCCTCGACCATCCGTTCGGTATCGGCCACCTCGTAATGCGCGCGGTCCAGCATGGCCGGCTCCGCCCACACGCCCGTGCGGCGGCCGATGGCGCGAAAGTCGATATCGCCGGCGGCAATCGCGATCAGATAGGGCGCGACCGGCTGGTCCATCCGGAAGCGGAATGCGCGGCGGCCATGGCCGAGATTCTCGGGCGCGCCCTGGCTGATGCCGCTCATCACCACGTCGAGCGGCGCGGGCGCAGTGATGCGCGCTTCCCAGGTCTGGCGGATACCCGGGCTGTCCTGTGTCGGGATCCAGCTGCGGTTGAGGATCGCCTGCCCCTGGCTGAACAGGAACGGATGCTGCTTGCCCGCGGTTTGTTCGGGGGTGAGCCATTGCAGCGCGCTGGCGGAGGCCGGCGCGGTGTACTGGATGCGCAGGCGATGGAAGCGCTGCCCATCGGCGGCGGGAGTGCCCTCTGCCGGCAGCGCCACGGTGAGCGGCGCGCCCTTTTCGCCAGCAGCGGCGCCTAGCGTGAAGGGCAGTTCGTTGCCGCCCGCATCGGTGATCCGCGCGATCTGCAGCCCGTCGCTATCGAGCACGACCGAGCGGATATCGGGCCGCGCGAGCACGGTCAGATCGGCCGTCCCGCCAACCCGCCGGGCCGCGAAATCGAGCGCGAGATCGAGCGCCAGATGCGTCACCCGCGCCTCTTCAGGGCGGGCATAGGTCGAGCTGTCGCGCGCATCAGGCGTGGTGAGGATCGGCGCGACGATCGCCGGGCCAGCGGGGTGCTCGGCCATCGTGGTACAGGCACTGGTGGCCATCAGGGCGGCAACCGCCAGAGTGATGCGACGCATGGGCAATCCTCTCATTGTGCGTATCGGCCGGTGGGCCGTGTCAGGTCCATACCGCCTCGGGCGGCAGGCTCATCAAGATGGCGTCGATATTGCCGCCGGTCTTCAAGCCGAACAAGGTGCCGCGGTCGTAGACCAGGTTGAATTCGGCATAGCGGCCGCGCCACTCGAGCTGCGCCTGCTTGTCGGCCGCAGTCCAGTCCAGCGCCATCCGCCTGCGGACCAACCTGGGGAACACCGCCAGAAACGCCTCGCCGACATCGCGGGTGAAGTGGAAATGCCGTTCGAACGCCGCCTCGTCATCGCATTCGAGGTGATCGTAGAATATCCCGCCCACGCCGCGATGCACGCCGCGATGGGGGATGAAGAAATATTCGTCCGCCCATTTGGCGAAGCGCTCGTAATAGGTCGGATTATGGGCCGCGCACGCCGCGCGGAAGGCCGCGTGGAACTCCTCCGTATCCTCGGCATAAGGGATCGGCGGGTTGAGATCGGCGCCGCCACCGAACCACGCCTTGCCCGTCGTCAGGAAGCGGGTGTTCATGTGCACCGCCGGCACGTGCGGATTGGCCATGTGCGCCACCAGACTGATCCCGGTCGCGGCAAAACCCGGCGCTTCGGCACTGGCGCCGTTGATCGTGCCGGCAAATTCGGGCGCGAAATTGCCGCGCACGGTCGAAACATTGACCCCGACCTTTTCGAACACCTGGCCCTTCATCAGCCCGCGCGTGCCGCCCCCAGGGTCGGGATTGCCCGTCTCCTCGCGCTGCCATGGGGCATAATCGAACGCGGCGTCGGAGCCGGCTTCACGCTCGATCGCCTCGAATTCGGCACAGATCCGGTCGCGCAAAGTCTCGAACCAGGCCTGCGCGCGGGCGGCGGCGGGGGCTGTCCAGTCGGTCATGCCCGCCCCCTTGCCAAGCACAGCGCACAAGGGCAATAGCGACCTATGGTTCCCCTTTCGTTCGCTGCTCAGGAATTCACCCTGACGCGTGGCAACGCGCTCTACTGGCCGCGGGAACGCGCCTTGCTGGTCGCCGATCTGCATCTGGAAAAGGGCAGCTTCTTTGCCGGGCACGGGCAATTCATTCCGCCTTATGACAGCCGTGAAACCCTCGAACGCGTGGCGCTGGCGATCCGCGAGACGGGCGCCCGGCGGGTCATTACGTTGGGGGACAATTTCCACGATGCCGATGGCGCTGCCCGGCTCGAACCCCATGCCTGCGGGATGCTGGCGGCGCTGACCCGCGCGGTGGACTGGGTGTGGATCACCGGCAATCACGATCTGGCGAAGGATGGGAGGCGCGCCGAGACAGAGTGTGGCGGGGTCCAACTGGAAGAGCTGGAGGTGGGCGGGATCATGCTGCGCCATCAGGCACGCCGGGGCGAATTGCGCGCCGAAATATCGGGCCATTACCATCCGCGCCTGCAATTGATGCTGCGCCAGCGCCGGATCCGCCGCGCCTGCACGGTGATTTCGACGCACCGGCAGGGTAGCGGGCGGATGATCCTGCCGGCCTTTGGCGCCTATACGGGCGGGATGGATGCAGGCGACCCGGCAATCCTGCGCGCGCTGCAACCGGCCAGCCGGATCGACGCGGTCGTGCCAGCCGCCGGGCGGCTGGCGCGCATCCCCGTGTGGCAGGAAGCCGCCTGACCGCTCACTCGGGCGGCGCCGAGACCACCAGCGTGGTCGCGCGGCTCACCCGGCGCGGGTCGAACTGCCGCTGGCAAGGGTCGCCGTCCCTGCCGACCCTAATTGTGCTGCTGAGGGCACAGAGCCGGACTGGTTCGCCGCAAATCCCCTCCGCCCGTTTGCGCTTTGCCCGGCGCGCGCCTAGATGGGCGCGATTCCCAGAGGCTTCACAAGGAGAACACCCCATAGTCCGTCCACCCCGGCGCATGCTGCAGCCGCCCGTCAAGAGCGGCCCGCGCTACGATAACCTCATTCAGAGCGACAAGGTCCGCGTGATCGATCACGAAGGCGAAAACCTTGGCGTGATGTACACCCGCGAAGCGATCGAGCAGGCCAACGGGCTTGGCCTCAATCTGGTCGAAGTGTCCCCCAACGCGGACCCGCCGGTGTGCAAGTTCCTCGATGTCGGCAAGCACCGCTACGATGCGCAGAAGAAGGCGAACCTCGCCCGCAAAACGCAGAAGACGCAGGACATCAAGGAAATCAAGATGCGTCCGAACATCGACACGCATGATTATGATGTGAAGATGCGCAACGTCACCAAATTCCTCGGCGAAGGCGACAAGGTGAAGATCACCCTCCGCTTTCGTGGGCGCGAAATGGCGCACCAGGAACTCGGCATGAACCTGCTGCGCCGCGTTCAGGACGATGTGGTCGAGGTGGCGAAGGTCGAATCCTTCCCGCGCCTTGAAGGGCGCCAGATGGTGATGGTGCTGGCGCCGAAATAGGCCGGCGCAGCCGCCTCATTCGATCCGGAAATCGAGCACGGTAAAGCGCGCGGGGCCGGTGGCGTAGACGCCGTGGCCTCGCCCGCTATCGCCGCCGAAGGTGAAGCCCACCTGATGGGCCTCGGCCAAAGCCGCGCGAAATTCGCTGGGAAAATCGCGGTTGTTGCCGCCCATCATCGCGATCCACGGTTCATCGAGGCTGATGCTGACCGTGTGGGTTCCGGGCCGCAGCGGCACATCGCGGCCCGCAGGGGAATACCAGCGATGGCGCGGCGTCCGTGCGCTCCAGCGGTCACCGCGGCGCTGGAAATAGAGCGATAGCGTTCCGGTGGGCGCCTCGGTTTCCTGCTGGACGAAGCGCACGCCTGGCGCCGCGTCGATTCGGTAGCGCAGCGTAATGCGCCGCGCGCCCTCGAGCGACTGGACCGGCGCGGTGACATAGTGGACATGGCCGTCCGCGCGGGTCGGCCCCGGGAACGTGAAGGTTGGGCCGGCGCGCCCTTCGCTCATGGTCAGCGGCATATTTACCGAATAATTGCGCCCGCGAATGATCGGGCCGATAGCCCATTCCCCCGCCGCCGGCCCGGCTGCGTGGAGTGCCGCCGGAATGGCAATCGGGGTCGCCAGCAAAGCGGCCAGCGCAGTCAGGAAAATAGGCTTCTTCATGAACGATTGGATGCCGCACGCGCGCTTTCACCAGACTGAACGGCCTGCTAGCACCATCTGCAGGAGAGGGTATGCAGGGACGGCGGATCGGCTTCATCCTCGGCGCGGCTGCGCTGGCGCTGGCGTGCGTGCTGCCGGTGCCCGCGGGCCAGAGCCGCGAAGCGTTGATCACCGCCGGGCTGGTCGTGCTGATGGCGACCTGGTGGATGACCGAGGCGCTGCCGCTGACTGCGACGGCGCTGATGCCGTTCCTGGTCCTCCCCTTCGCCGGGGCTGGCGCTGGCCGCCGGGATGGGCAAGTCGGGCCTGGCGGACTGGCTCGGCCAATCCCTGCTGCCCTTGCAGCACGCCCCCCTCCTGCTGGTCGCATTGGCGCTGGTGGCGCTGGTCGTGCTGATCACCGAATTTGCCAGCAATGTCGCCACCGCCACCGGGATCGTGCCCGTCGTTGCCAGCCTCACCGTCGCGCTGGGTGCCGATCCGCTCCTGCTGGCGATGCCGGCGGCAATCGCGGCGAGCTGGGGCTTCATGCTGCCCGCCGGGACCGGGCCCAACGCAATCGCCTGGGCGACCGGGCGCATCCGGCTGGGCGCAATGGTCCGCGCGGGGCTCGCGCTCGACCTGATCGGCGTGCCGCTGATTGTCGCCATGGTGTGGATGATCGCCGCGGCCGGTTGAAAGCGCGGCCCCGCCCGACTAGACGCGTGGGCGCACGCCTGCCGGTGGAGAAGCGTTCCTGCGGAGGTTAGGAACGGGCGCCCCGGTCGGCCACCGGCTCCCGCCTTCCTGGGAGCTTTGCACGAGGAAGGAGCCCCTCCCGATGGGCAAATCCACCACGATCAATGGCCGCCCGCTGAAACCCGCCACGCTGATGATGGGCCACGGATTCGACCCGACCCTGTCCGAAGGCAGCCTGAAGCCGCCGATCTTCCTCACCAGCACCTTTGCCTTCCCCAGCGCGGCCGAGGGCAAGCGCCATTTCGAAGGCATCACCGGCAAGCGACCCGGCGGCGCCGACGGCCTCGTCTATTCCCGCTTCAACGCGCCCAATCAGGAAATCCTCGAGGACCGGCTGGCAATCTGGGACGGAGCGGAAAGCGCGCTCAGCTTCTCGAGCGGGATGACCGCGATCTGCGTGCTGATGCTGACCTATTGCAGCCAGGGTGACGTGATCGTCCATTCCGGCCCGCTCTATGCTGCATCGGAAGGCTTCGTTGCCAAATGGCTATCGAAATTCGGCATCCGCTATCTCGATTTCCCCGCCGGCGCCGCGCGCGAGGAAATCGCCACCGTGCTCGAACAGGCCAAGGCGATGGCCGCCGAAGCGGGCGGCAAGGTGGCGATGATCTATCTCGAAAGCCCCGCCAATCCGACCAACGCGCTGGTCGATGTCGAGGCGGTCAAGGCCGCGCGCGATGACGTGCTCGATCCCGACTGCCCGATTGCGATCGATAACACCTTTCTCGGCCCGCTGTGGGCTCGTCCGCTCGATCAGGGGGCGGATATCGTGGTCTACTCGCTGACCAAATATGTCGGCGGCCACTCCGATCTCGTTGCGGGCAGCATCGCCGGCGCGACCCGCTGGATGACCCCGGTGCGGATGTTGCGCAACACGATGGGCGGAATCTGCGATCCCAACACCGCCTGGATGCTGCTGCGCAGCCTCGAGACGGTCGAATTGCGGATGCAGCGCGCGGGAGAGAACGCGGCCAAGGTTTGCGCCTGGCTGCAAGGCCATCCCAAGGTGGCGGGCCTTGGCTATCTCGGCATGATCAGCGATCCGTGCCAGCAGGACATCTATCGCCGCCATTGCAAGGGCGCGGGCAGCACGTTCTCGCTGCTGCTGAAGGGGGGCGAGGCCGAATGCTTCCGCTTCCTCGACGCGCTCAGGATCGCCAAGCTCGCCGTCAGCCTCGGCGGCACGGAAACGCTCGCCAGCCACCCGGCCAGCATGACGCACCTCTCCGTCCCCGATGCGCGCAAGGCAGAACTTGGCATCAGCGACAACCTCGTGCGCATCAGTATCGGCATCGAAGACGCCGACGATCTGATCGCCGATTTCGAACAAGCGCTGGAGGCGGTTTGAGGAAAGGGTTTGGGCTGGGGCGAATGGCATCGCGCCACCCAACCCCGCTCGTGCTGAGCTTGTCGAAGAACTGCCTTTCGACAAGCTACAGCCCTTTCACCCCCGCCATTCCCGACGTTCTTCCGCCGCGCGGAGCACCTCGTAGGCGAGTTGCAGCTTGTGGAATTCTGCCGCCGCAGCCGTGTCGCCGGGGCGCACGTCGGGGTGGACGGCCTTGGCCAGTTCGCGCCAAGCGCGTTTGACGGCGGGAAAATCGGCGTCCGGGGTCAGGCCCAGCACCTCGAGCGCGCGGACCTCGTCGGCGCTGCGGCTGCCGTCGCCGCTCGCCGCCCAGCCATAATGTTGCGCCTCGGCATAGGCGCCAGCATCGCGCTTTTCGGTGCGGGTGCGTTCCTCGCGCTCGGCCTTCTCCAGCCCTTCGAAATAATCCCACCGCGCATTGTATTCGGCCGCATGGCGCTGGCAGAAATACCACCGTTCGGGGCTGTTGGGCGCCTTGGGCGCAGGGCAGTCACCACGCTCCTCGCAGCCGTGCCGGTCACACAGGCGCACGGTCGTTGCCTCGCGCGTCGAGCCGTAGCCGCGCCAGCGCGGGAAGCCCCAGTCACTCGAACGGCGGGCGGTCATTGTGACAAGATCACGGGGGTGAGCATCACCGCAATGTAGAGCGCTAGTGCCCCTGGCGCCACCAATGGTCGATAAAAACAGGTTGTAGGTCGAAACCGAATTGCGCGGTTATCGTTGCACTGCAACATGGCGGTAACCACTGCCCCTTATTGGACCTGCGTGATGAGCCGTCAGCTAGCCATTAGTGCCGCATTCAGCGTACTTGCCATGGCGGCATTGGTGCTCGCTGGCACGCCATCGGCCATGCCCGGCGCTGGTCATCAGGGCTCGACCAACCCCTTGGGCAATTGGGCGCCAAGCGCGATCATCCGCTAGACGCCCGCCCGCATCAGTTCACCACCACGCTGACGGCGCGCCGGTTGCGCGCCCATGCGCCTTCGTCGCTGCCCAGCGCCACCGGGCGCTCCTTGCCATAGCTGACGGTCTGCACCCGGTTGGCCGCAACGCCCACCGACTGCAGATAGTTCTTCGCCGCATTGGCGCGCCGTTCGCCCAGCGCGAGGTTGTATTCGCGCGTGCCGCGTTCGTCGGCATGGCCTTCGACGGTGATGGTGAGGTTGGGATATTGCGCCAGATATTGCGCCTGCACCTGCAGCGCGGCAGCATCGACGCTGTCGATATTGTAGCGGTCGGTGTCGAAATAGATCGTGTTCTGCCCGTTCACCGCCGTTTCGAAATGCGCCTGCGTGCCCGGCACCGCCGCCCCGCCCGCTCCGGTGGCATAGGGGTCGGTCGCGCCCGCGCCGTCAGTTACCGTGCTGGCGCCGGGTTCGGGCGGCAGGCTTTCGGGGGCACGCTTGGCGCAGGCGCCAAGGCCCAGCGAAGCGGCAACTAGCGCGCCGAGCGCGATCTGGCGGGGGGTCGGGGGGGTCATCTCACTCTCCTTGTCGAAATCGTTTACGCGGCGCCTCCCGGGCACCACGTTCATGGCAATACGGGACCCCAGGCAGGGTCGGACGCATCAGCCGGCGTCGGCAGGCGTCGTTCGTTGCGGCCGGTCAGATCCACCTGATAAAGCCCGGTGCGGCCGCTGCCGCGTTCGGTGCGGAAGAACTGGACGATCCGGCCATTGGGCGACCAGGTCGGCGCTTCGTCCTGCCAGCTATCGGTCAGGAAGCGGACATTCTGCCCGCTGGGGCTCATCACCGCGATGCGGAAATTGCCGCCCATATGGGTAAAGGCGATCTGGTCGCCGCGCGGGCTCCATTCGGGCGTCGCCGCGCGGCCTGCACCGAAGCTGATCCGCCGCTGGTTGCCCCCATCAGCATCCATCACGTAAATCTGCTGGCTGCCCGAACGGTCGCTTTCGAACACGATCTGGCTGCCATCGGGCGAGTACGAGCCGCCAATGTCGATCCCCGGATTATCGGTCAGCCGCACGCTCTGCCCGCCGGTGGCCGGCACGCGGTAGATGTCGGTATTGCCGTTCACCGCCATCGAATAGAGGATGTGGCGCCCGTCCGGGCTCCAGCGCGGGGCGAAGGTCGGGTTGCGGCTCTGGCTCACCAGCGTCTGCCGGCCGGTGCCGATATCATAGACATAGATCCGCGGATTGCCGTCGACATAGGATAGATAGAGCAGCCGCTGATAGTCGGGCGAATAGCGGGGGGTCAGCGCGGTCGATCCGCCCAGCGTGATGAAGCGGTGATTGGCGCCATCCGAATCCATGATCGCCAGCCGCTTGACGCGCGCGTTCTTGGGCCCGGTTTCGGCGATGTAGGCGATCCGGCTGTCGAAGAACGGGTTCTCGCCCGACAGGCGCGAATAGACGAGGTCGGCGCAGCGATGCGCGGCACGGCGCCAGTCGGCCGGCTGCACCACCCAACCGGCGCGGGCGAGTTCGTTTTGCAGCGACACGTCATAGAGATAGCAGCCCACCGTCAGCCGCCCGTCCGCCCCGGCGCGGACATAGCCCTGGACCAGCATTTCAGCCCCACGACCGCCCCAGATGCCCCAGGCCGGTGCGGTAATCTCGCCATAGGCCGGGCGCGGCAGACCGTCGGGTCCGGTGGGCTTGAACAGCCCGTTATTCCGCAGATTGTCATAGACCACGCCGGCCAGCGCGCGGCCGAGCGCGGCGGTGCCGGCACTGTTGGCGGCGGTCGGCGCATCGCGGTCGGTGGCGAAAGAGGGAATGGCAATGCCGAGATCCTGCCATTCGCTCTCGTCGGACACGGTGCCGGTGAGGCCGCCTTCCTCCTCCACCGTCTCGACCGCGCCGGTCGCGGGCGGCGGCGCGCCGAGGTCTTGCGCGGCGGCAATGGCCGGGAGCGCCATCAGCGCTGCACCGAGGAGGAGCAGGGTCTTCATCATCGTCACAACCTTCTGTCGAACCGGAAAGAGGTAATCCGCCGCCATGCTTCGTAATGTTCTTCGGGCAAGTCGAACGGAGCCGCCAGCTGCACCGCCCGGATCGCGCGCTCGGCATGGAGCGCCTTTTGCGCCTCGTTCGCCGGGGTCACGCCCGACTGGCTGACCACGCGCGGTCGGCCGGCGAGGCTGCCGTCGGGATTGAGGTTGAAGGCCAGCACCGTCACCAATTGTTCGGCATCGGCGCCCTGCGGCGCGGCCCAGTGGGGACGCAATTCGCGGGTGATCTGCGCCGACAGCGCTGCGCGCGCGCTGGCGCCGATTTGCGCGGCGGGGGTGCGGGTTTCGCGGCTTGTGGTGCTGCTGCCCGCGCCGGCGAGGAAATCGTCGCCGATGCGGCTGCCGCCGGTTGCGCGTGCCGGTGCGGCGCTGGCTCGCGCGGCCGGGCGGCCTGATGCCGCAGCGGCGGGGCGGGCGGACGCCGCGGTGGCCGGGCGGGTGGTGGCAGGCGCGCGCGACGCGGTGGCTGCGGGCCTCGTTGTTGGGGTCGAACGCGGCGCCGGCGCGGCGCTCGCGCGGCTGGTCGGCCGGGACGAGGGCCGTGTCGTGGGTTGAGGCGCGGGGCGCGGGGTCGGGCGTGCCGTCGGCCGGGCGGTCGGGCGGGTCGTCGGGCGGGGAGACGGCCGCGCGCTGGCAGTGGGCGAAGGTCGCGGCGCCGGCTCCGGGCGGACCACCGGGTGGGGTTCTGGCGGCGGGGCCGGCTGGGGAGCAGGCTCCGGCGCGGGTTCCGGTTCGGCCGCCGCAGGCGGCGCTTCGCCCGGTGTCGGCGCCTCGGCCATGCGGCTTTCGCTGACCGGATCGGGGGCTGTGCTGGCAAGATCGGCTTCGGTGGCGAGGTTCACCACCATCCGCTCGGGCGGCGGCGGCACGACGCGTTCCGGTTCGGGCTGCAGCAGCAGCGCGCCCAGGAGCGCCGCGTGCAGCGCCAGCGCCAGCCCCAGGCCGAGGCGTTCGTCGCGCCTGATGGTCCCCACCCTCATCTGCCCGGCCCTATGGTGCCGTCACTGAACTGTTGGTGACCAGCGCGATCGCGTTGCAGCCGCCGCGGTTGAGCTCGCCCATCACCGCCATCACCCGCCCGTAATCGAGCGCCCGGTCCGCGCGCAACTCGATGCTGCGGGCAACGTCGCCGCCGCAGCCCATGCCCGCGACCGCATTGGCGAAACCGCCTGGCGCGATCGCCTGCTCGCCCACGTAAATCTGCCCGGCGGCGTCCATCGACACGGCGATGCTTTCGCTTTCCTCGCCCAATGCATTGGCGCTGCTGTCGGGCAGCTCGATCGGCACGCCGGCGGTCAGCAGCGGAGCGGTGACCATGAAGATGATCAGCAGCACCAGCATCACATCGACCAGCGGGGTGACGTTGATCTCGGCCATCGGCGTGCGGCCGCGGCGGCCCCGCCGCCCGCCCCGCCCGCCGCCGCCGCTGGCGATGCCCATTGCCATCAGCCGCGCTCCAGCTCGCGGCTGAGGCTGGTGTGGAAGCGGTCGGCAAAGCGTTGTAGCCGCGCCTCGAACGCGTTCACCGCGTGGCTGAAGCGGTTATAGGCAATGACCGCCGGGATCGCCGCGAACAGGCCGATGGCGGTGGCGAACAGCGCTTCGGAAATGCCCGGCGCGACCACCGCGAGCGAGGAATTTTCCTGCGCGCCGATCTGGAAGAAACTGTTCATGATCCCCCAGACCGTGCCGAACAGGCCGACAAACGGGGCCACCGCGCCGACCGTGGCCAGGAAATTCAGCCGGTCCGACAATTCGTCGGCCTCGTGAGCGATCTGGCTTTCCATTACGCCTGCCAGCCGTTGGCGCGTGCCCTCGCGGTCGATCACCTTGGCCGCGGTCGAATGGCGCCATTCGGCAACGCCGGCCGCCGCCACCCGCGCGCTGGGCAGGTCGGCCTTGCCCTTGGCGCGCATGAAGGCGTCGAAATCGTCGGTGGTCCAGAACTCGTCCTCGTAAGATTTCGCGGAACGCTTGAGTCGCGCCATGCGCAGCGAAAAGGACAGGATGATCATCCAGGTCCAGATGCTCGCCAGCACCAGCCCGGCCATGACTGCCTGCACGACGATGTCGGCCTGCAGGAACAGTTCGAGCGGGTCGAGCCGCTGCGGCGCGCTGGGCGCGGCGGCAAGGAGGGTGAGAAGCGTCATTAATCGGGTTCCGGTTGCAGGATCTGGTGGAAGGCGGGGAGCCAGGCTGCCGGCATCCGCCGGGGCCGGCCATCGGGCGCGACAAAGCCGACGCGCAAGCTGGCTTCGGCGAGCAATTCGTCGCCGCGGGCGGCGCGCTGGTGCATCCGGCAGCTCGCCGCGCGCAATTGGGTGCAATGGGTGGTGATCAGCACCGCATCGTCGAGCCGGGCGGGCTTGAGATAGCGGATTGTCAGGTTAGCCACGGCAAAGGCGCCCTCGCCCTGTTCGACCGCGCCGCGTTGATCGACGCCGAGCAGGCGCAGGAAATCGGACCGCGCGCGTTCGAACCAGCGAAGGTAATTCGCGTGATAGACCACGCCCGAAAGGTCAGTGTCCTCATAATAGGCGCGCACCGCGAACAGGTGGGCGGTGCCATCGATCAGTCCGGTCGGGGGTTCAGGGTGGCGCGCCATCGCTGCGGGCCTTAGCCGAGCGGCGACTCGGCGTGCAACCGCCGCGCTCGACGAAGTGCCGCCCGCGCACGACCGGCGGCGCCTGTCAGCGCGCGATCATCGGCCCGAGGAACTGCCCGCCGAAGAGATGGACGTGGAGATGGGGCACCTCCTGTCCGCCATGCCGGCCGATATTGGCAAGCAGCCGGTAGCCGGGTTCGACCAGCCCGTGCGCCCGTGCAACATGCCCCACGGCGCGGACGAAACCGGCGATCTCCTCGGCCGGGGCGTTGGCCGAAAAATCGTCCCAGCTGACATAGCGCCCGCGCGGGATGACCAGAATGTGCACCTCGGCCTGCGGATTGATGTCGTGAAAGGCGATCGCCCACTCATCCTCGTACACCCGGTTGGCGGGGATTTCGCCGCGCAGGATTTTCGCGAAGATATTGCTGTCATCATAAGGCAGCGTCGGGTCAATCGGCATTTACGCGCTCCGTTCGGCTTTTTCGGTGATCCCTGAGACCCCTTCGCGCCGGTCAAGCTCGGCCAGCACCTCGGCCAGCGTCACGCCGCGCGCGTCGATGAGGACGAGGAGGTGGAACAACACATCGGCCGCCTCGGCGGTGAGGTCGCCATCCGTTCCCGACACAGCCGCGACCACCGCCTCGACCGCCTCCTCTCCGAACTTTCGGGCGATCACCGGCAGGCCGCGCTGGTGGAGCCGCGCCACCCAGCTGGTCGCCGGGTCCGCATCGCGGCGCGCGGCAATGGTGGCGGCTAGGCGGGCGAGCGTATCCATCGCCGGCTTCTGTGCCGCGTCAGCCACGCGCGGGCAAGCCGGCAGCGCGCAGCGCCGCGTGCGCCTCGGCCATACTGTGCTGGCCGAAATGGAAGATCGAGGCGGCGAGCACTGCGCTGGCATGGCCATGGGTGACGCCCGCCACAAGATGATCGAGCGTCCCGACCCCGCCGCTGGCGATCACCGGCACCGGCACCGCGTCGGCGATGCTGCGCGTCAGTGCGAGGTCATAGCCGGCGCGGGTGCCATCGCCGTCCATCGAGGTGACGAGGAGCTCGCCCGCGCCCAACTCGGCCAGCCGCACCGCATGGGCCAGCGCGTCGATGCCGGTCGCCTGCCGGCCGCCATGGGTGTAGATTTCCCATGCCCCCGCGCCTGCTTGCCGGGCATCGACGCTGGCGACGACGCACTGGCTGCCGAAACGGTCGGCGATGTCGGCCACCAGTTCGGGCCGTGCGACAGCGGCGGAATTGACCGCCACCTTGTCCGCGCCGGCCAGCAAGAGCGCGCGGGCGTCGTCCACACTGCGCACCCCGCCGCCCACGGTGAGCGGCATGAAGCACACCTCGGCCGTGCGGCGGACGATGTCCAGCAGCGTCCCGCGCCCTTCGTAACTTGCTGATATGTCGAGGAAACATAGCTCGTCAGCGCCGGCCTGATCGTAGGTGCGCGCTTGTGCGACCGGATCGCCGGCATCGGCGAGGTTGACGAAGTTGACACCTTTGACAACCCGCCCGTCGGCCACATCGAGGCAGGGGATCACCCGGATGCGGACGGTCACGGCGCCCGCCCCGCCAGCGCCAGCGCCGCCGCCAGATCTAGCCGCCCGTCATAGAGAGCGCGGCCGGTAATGACGCCTTCGATCCCGTCAGCGGCATGGAGGCTCAGCAGGCGGATATCGTCCAGCCCCTTGACCCCGCCGCTGGCAATTACCGGGATGTCGACGCTGCGCGCCAGATCGACTGTGGCATCGATATTGACGCCTTTCAGCAACCCGTCGCGGCCGATATCTGTAAACAACAGGCTGGCAACGCCGGCATCTTCGAACCGGCGGGCAAGATCGACCACGGGAACGTCGGACAAGGCCGCCCAGCCTTCGGTCGCGACCATTCCGTCTTTGGCATCGACCGCAACGACGATCCCGCCTTCCCAATTGGCCGCCATGGTCCGCACAAAGGCGGGGTCGGTCAGCGCGGCCGAGCCGATCACGATGCGCGACACGCCCAGCGCGAACCACCCTTCCACCGCCGCCGCATCACGGATGCCTCCGCCCAGCTGCACATGGCCGGGGAAGGCTTCGAGTATCGCCTCGACCGCCGCGCGGTTGCGGCTTTCCCCCGCGAACGCCCCGTCAAGATCGACCACGTGGAGATGCTGCGCGCCCGCTTCGGCAAAGGCCAGCGCCTGTGCCGCCGGATCGCTGCCATAGACGGTCGCGCGGTCCATGTCCCCTGCCGCAAGGCGGACCACTTGCCCGCCCTTGAGGTCGATTGCGGGAAAGACGATCATGGCTGCCACTCCAGAAACCGTGCCAGCAGGGCAAGGCCATAGGCCTGGCTCTTTTCCGGATGGAACTGCACGCCCAGCAAATTGTCCTTCGCCACCGCCGCGACCAGCCCGCCGCCGTGATCGGTCAGCGCGGCGACATCGGCCGGGCGGCGCGCGGCGAAATGGTACGAGTGGAGGAAATAGGCCTCGCCGCCGGCCAGCACCGGATGGTCGGCAGCGTGCGGCATCAGCGCGACATCGTTCCAACCCATATGCGGGACCTTGATGGTGGGGTCAGCCGGCGCGACCGGCACCACCTCGCCCGCAATCCAGCCAAGGCCCGGCGTCTCGCCATGTTCGAGCCCGCGATCGGCCATCAGCTGCATCCCGACACAAATGCCGAGGAACGGCGCGCCGCCCGCCAGCACGCGCTCCTCCAGCGCCTCCACCATGCCGGTCACACCGCGCAAACCCTCGGCGCAGGCGCGGAAGCTGCCAACTCCGGGCAGCACGACGCGATCGGCGCGACGGACAGCGGCAGGATCGGCGGTCAGCTCGACCTCAACCGCGCCTGCCGCGCGCACCGCATTGGCGACCGAACGGAGGTTGCCCGCGCCATAATCGATCAGCGCGATCATCCGCGCAGCAATCCCGCCAGCTCAGGCACAGCAAAGCTGGCGTTGAACGCAACCACTTCGGCGGTGGCGAGCCCTTCGGAAACGAACGGATCGGTCGCCACCAGCGCCTCGACCTCGGTGCCCGCCCCCCGGCACACGATCACGCCGCCGGTGCGCGGATCCCGCCGTCCGGCCGCGACGAACACCCCTTCGGCAAAACCCAGTTCGAGCCAGGCGACATGACGCGCCATCGCCGCATCGACCTCGGCCAGCGGGCGCTGATAATTTAGCAGGATCAGGCTCAGCGGCGCAGGCCCCGCCAGCCGCGCGCTCACAATACGCCCTTGGTGCTGGGCACCGCGCCCTGTTTGCGCGGATCGATCTCGACCGCCTGCCGCAGCGCGCGGGCAAGACCCTTATACAGCGCCTCGCAGATGTGGTGGTTGTTGCTGCCATAGAGCAGCTCGCAATGGAGCGTGATGCCGGCCGTCTGGCTCAGCGAATGGAACCAGTGTTCGATCAGCTCGGTATCCCATTCGCCCAGCCGCATCTGCGAAAAGCCGGCGCGCCAGACGAGATACGGCCGGCCGGAAATATCCAGCGCGACGCGGGCCAGCGTCTCGTCCATCGGCGAATAGGCATGGCCGTAACGGGCGATCCCGGCCTTGTCGCCCAGCGACTCGGCCAGCGCCTGCCCCAGCGCCAGTGCGCTGTCCTCGGTCGTGTGGTGCTGGTCGACATGGAGATCGCCCGTCACCGCCAGCTCAATATCGATCAGCGAATGGCGCGAAAGCTGCTCGATCATATGGTCGAGGAAGCCGATCCCGGTGGCGACCCGATACTGGCCGGTGCCGTCGAGATCGAGGCTGACCGAAATCTGCGTTTCGGCGGTGGTGCGGGTGATGGTGGCGCGGCGCATGGCATGGCTGCGCTAGCCCCTTGGCGGGCGATTACGCAAGCATTCCGGCTTGACCGGCGCGCGCGCCGCCGCCACCTAGCGGCTCATGAGCGACGAGACGCCCGACAGCCTGATCCCCTATGACGAAATCGTGCAGGAGGCGCTGCGCGCGGTGGTCGGGCGCGTGCTGGGCCAGGTCGCGGCGACGGGCGGCGATCTGCCGGGCGGCCATCATTTCTACATCACCTTCAAGACCGCCGCGCCCGGCGTCAGCATTCCGCCGCATCTGCGCGAACGGTTTCCCGATGAAATGACCATCGTGCTGCAGAACAAGTTCTGGGATCTCGACGTGCGCGATGATGCGTTCAGCGTCGGTCTCAGCTTCAACCAGATCCCGGCCAAGCTCAACATTCCCTATGCCGCGATTACCGCCTTCGTCGATCCGGCGGTCGATTTCGGGCTGCAATTCCAGGCCAGCGTACCCGAAGACGGCGCGATGATCGTCCATGACGATGCCGGCAATGACAGCCCGGAACAGCGCGGCGCCCCGGTGGTTGAACCGGCAGACGATGGCTCGAACGTCGTCACGGTCGATTTTGGCCGCAAGAAATAGTCGCCCCTGCCTGCGGGGGCGCAACAGGAGGATTTCAGCCGATGGCGCGCAAGAAAATGGGCCGGTCGCTTCCTTCGGCCGAATTGGCGACGCAACACCCGCGCGACCGCACCGAACATGTCGCTGGCCTCAGCCCCAACCCCGCAACCAACCTGCTCGCGGCCGATATTGCCATGCGCATCGGTAGCCAGGCGATGCGGCACTTGGCGGAAAAAGGGATGCTCTCGCGCCGCTATGGCAAGGGCGGGGCCGACGCGATTGTCAGCAAGCGCAGCCTTTCGGCCAGCCTTGCCGGCTATGCCCTGACGCGCGTTGCCACCCGGTCGGTGCCCGGTGCGGTGCTGGTTGGCGGCGGTCTCCTTGCCAAAACGCTGTTCGACCGGACCCGGTCGAAAAAGGCGTCCCGCCGTGCGGGCGACAAGACGCTGGCCAAAACGACCAAGGAATAACCAGCTTTCGGTTGCTTTGCGCCTGCCCTCGGCGGCAAAGAGGCGCGTATGGCGGAATACGACAAATTGCAGCGCCGCGGGCTGATGTTCATCCTCTCCTCGCCCTCGGGCGCGGGGAAAACCACCATCGCCCGCCGCCTGCTGGCCGAAGATGGCGATATCGCCATGTCGGTTTCGGTCACCACCCGCCCGATCCGCCCCGGCGAGGTGGACGGGCGCGATTATCATTTTGTGAGCCGCGGCGAATTCGACCGGATGGTCGCGGAGGAAGCTTTCCTCGAATGGGCCGAGGTGTTCGGCCAGTGCTACGGCACGCCCAAGGCGCAGATCAAACAGGGCCTGAAGGACGGGCAGGATTTCCTGTTCGATATCGACTGGCAGGGCACGCAGCAGCTCTATCAGAAGATGGAGGTGGATGTGGTCCGCGTGTTCCTGCTGCCGCCCAGCATTACCGAGCTGGAACGGCGGCTGCGCGCGCGGGCGACCGATTCGGGCGACGTAATCGCCGACCGGATGGCCCGCGCCCGCGCTGAAATCAGCCATTGGGACGGCTATGATTATGTCGTCGTCAACGAGGATATCGACGCCTGTTTCGCCAAGGTCCACGGCATCCTGCAATCCGAACGGATGCGCCGTGCGCGGCAGACTGGGCTGATCGGCTTCGTCCGCGAATTGATGGGCTGAGTAATCATTAGGTCAAATCGGGCCGGCGTGCTATGCACAGGCTGCTGACGTCGACAATAGCGACGGACATCGACATTTGACGACCGCCTTTCCGCGCACCGCGCGAAGGGGCGTAAAGCAGACGACGACTTCCTTTCACTGGACGATTTCACGCGACGCTGTCCCGGCACCTCCGCCGGGATTGAAACCTGTTCTTGAAAGGAACACCCCATGAGCAAGACCGGAACCGTAAAATTCTTTAACGCCGACAAGGGCTATGGCTTCATCCAGCCCGATGATGGCTCGGGCGACAGCTTCGTCCATATCTCGGCCGTACAGGCCGCCGGGATGCATACGCTGAACAAGGAACAGCGGGTGAATTACGAGGTCGAAACCGGCCGCAATGGCAAGGAAAGCGCGGTCAACCTTTCGTCGGCTGACTGATCTATTGCACCGGGGCCGGCACGTATCGCCGGCCCCGGTGTCCCCTTCCCTCCACCCAAGGAGCCGGCATGAGCCAGACTTTCGAGTTCTACAGTGAACGGGCCGACGATGCTGCGGCTGAAGCGAAAGCCGCCACGCTCGACAATGTCCGCGAACGCTGCCTGAGGGCCGAACGCACCTGGCGCGGGCTCGCCAATCAGGCGCGGCGCACGCTGCTGCAGCGCCAGAAGGCTGACGCTGCCCGCGTGGCCAAGCGGATCGAGGAAGCCGCCGCGACGGCGGGCTGAACGCGCCCGCCTCTAGTGGGCGCACCTAGTGCGCGGCCGGATCGGCCCCGCTGGGATCGGCAAAATGCGTCGGCAGCAGCGCGTTGACGATCCCGCCATCGACGGTCAGCGTCTCGCCGATCGTGTAATTGCCCGCCCGGCTGGCGAGATAGACCGCGCTACCACCCATATCGAACTTGTTGCCCACCCGCTTGTTCGGGATGCCTGCCGCCGCCTGATCTTCGGCGTCGCGGGCGACCTTGTTCATGCTCGACGGGAAGGCGCCCGGCGCGATCGCGGTGACATAGACATGATCCTTGACCAGCCGCGCGGCCATCCGCCGCGTCAGGTGGATCAGCGCCGCCTTTGACGCCTGGTAGGAATAGGTTTCCCACGGATTGATCCGCAGCCCGTCAATGCTGGCGATGTTGATCACCTTGGCCGGCTGCTCCTGGCTGGCACCAGCGGTCAGCAATGTATGCAGCCGCTGGGTCAGGAAGAACGGGGTCTTGACGTTGAGGTCCATGACCTTGTCCCAGCCCGCTTCGGGAAAATCGGTATAATCCGATCCCCAGGCCGCCCCGGCATTATTGACCAGAATGTCGAGCTGGCTTTCGCGCGCTGATAATTCCTCGACCAGCCGCTCGATCCCCTCCAGCGTCGAGATGTCGCCCTGGATACCGATCACCCGCTCGCCCAGGGCGGCGCAGGTCTCTTCTATCTCGTTGATCTTGCGCGCCGAGATATAGACCCGCTCGGCCCCGGCGGCGAGGAAGCCTTCAACGATCATCCGCCCGATCCCGCGGCTGCCGCCGGTCACCAGCGCCACGCGCCCCTTGAGGCTGAACAGATCTTCGAGAGTCATGCCGTGTCTCCTGCTCAATATCCGCTCAGTTCGGCGACGCGGTTGGCGTGATAATACTGGTCACCGAGGAACTCGGCCAGCGCGCGGTCGCGCTTCATGTAGAGGCCGATATCGTATTCGTCGGTCATACCGATGCCGCCATGCATCTGCACCCCTTCGCGCACCGCGAGCCCGGCCGCCTTGCCCGCCTTGGCCTTGGCGACCGAGGCCATCAGCGAGGCGTTTTCGCTGCCGCCATCGAGCAATTGCTGCGCCTTGATCACGGCGGCGCGGGCGATTTCGACCTCGGAATAAAGATGCGCGGCGCGGTGCTGGAGCGCCTGGAATTCGCCGATCAGCCGGCCGAACTGCTTGCGCTGCTTGAGATAATCGACCGTCATGTCCATTGCCCCGCGCGAGACGCCGACGCTTTCGGCCGCCGCGCCGCAGCGCCCGGCATCGAGCATCCGGCCGAGCAGTTCGCGCCCGCCATCGACCTCGCCGATCACCGCATCGCCATCGAGCTCGACGCCGTCGAATTTGGTGTGCGTCGCCATCGAGCTGTCGACCAGACGAACTGCATCGTGGCTCATGCCCGACGCATCCCTGGGCACAGCGAACAGCGTGATACCCTCGGCATCGTCATCCGCGCCGGCGGTGCGTGCGGCGACCACGATCATGTCCGCGCTGGCGCCGTGGAGAACAAAGGTTTTCTCGCCCGTCAGCCGGAAGCCGTTGCCCGAGCGTTCGGCGCGGGTGGTGATCCGTTCAGGCCGGTGCTTGGCCCCTTCGTCGAGCGCGACGGCATAGACCTTTTCGCCCGAGACGAGCCCCGGCAGCCAGCGCCCGCGCAGCTCGGCGCTGGCATCCTTAAATGCGGTCGCCGCCAGCACCGAGGAGGTGAGGAACGGCGAAGGGGTCAGGTTGCGGCCGATTTCCTCTAGCACGATGCCCGCTTCGACATGGCCCATGCCGAGCCCGCCATCCGCCTCGTCCACCAACATCCCGGCAAAGCCCATTTCGCCGAACTGGCCCCACAATCCGTGGCCGAACCCGTCCTTGCATTCGCGGTCGCGCCAGTGGCGCAGCTGGTTCTTGATACTGCCTTCATCGGCCATGAACTGGCGCGCGGTATCGGCGAGCATCGCCTGATCGTCATCATGGTAAAGGGGCATCGGGTCGCGGTCCTCTCAACTTCGTCACCCCGGACTTGATCCGGGGTCCAGCTATCTTGGCACCCGCTGCACGAAGGAGCGGGGCCCCGGATCAAGTCCGGGGCGACAATTCAGCCCATCACGCCCCCGGCAGGTCGAGGATGCGTTTGGCGATGACGTTCAGCATCACTTCGCTGGTGCCGCCTTCAATCGAATTGGCCTTGGTCCTGAGCCAGCCGCGCGCGGTCTTGCCACCGCCGGTCGCCTCGCTGTCCCATTCGAGCGCGCGGCTGCCGCCGGCCGCCATGAACAGCTCGTGGCGCCGCTTGTTAAGCTCGGTGCCGGCATATTTCATCATGTTGGGCTGCGCCGGATGCGCCTTGCCGACCTTGGCCTCGTCGAGAAACTTCTCACCCATGCAGGCATAGGCCAGCGCATCGACATCGAACTGCGCCAGCTCGGCCCGCAGCACCGGGTCGAGCGTGTCGCCATGCTTGCCCGCCGCACGGGTCAGCGCCGCGCCGATGGCCGCGGTGCGGTCGCCCCCGCCCGCGCCCGAGATCATCTCGCGTTCGTGGCCGAGGAGATATTTGGCCACGTCCCAGCCGCGGTTCACCTCGCCGACGAACTGGTCCTTTGGCACTTTCACATTGTCGAAAAAGGTTTCGCAAAACGGGCTGTTGCCGCTGATCAGCAGGATCGGCTTGGTCGAGACACCTTCGCTCGCCATGTCGAACAGCATGAAGGTGATGCCCTGATATTTGTTCGTCTTGTCCGTCCGGACGAGGCAGAAAATCCAGTCTGCCTGGTCGGCATAGGACGTCCAGATCTTCTGGCCGTTGACCACCCAGTGATCGCCCGCATCCTCGCCATAGGTCTGCAAGGATACGAGGTCAGAGCCGCTGCCCGGTTCGGAATAGCCCTGGCACCAGCGGATTTCGCCACGCGCGATCTGGTTCAGATAATGGCGCTTCTGCTCCTCGGTGCCGAAGTGGAGCAGCGCCGGGCCGAGCATCCAGATCCCGAAGCTCGACAGCGGGGGGCGCGCGCCGATGCGGGCCATTTCTTCGCGCAGCACCTTGGCTTCGGCGGGCGACAGGCCGGCGCCGCCATATTCCTTGGGCCAGGACGGCACGGTATAGCCCTTGGCGACCGAGGCTTCGAACCATTGGCGCTGGGCATCGGATTTGAAGCGCGCATTGCGCCCGCCCCAGAACACGTCCTCCTCGTCACGCACGGGCTCGCGCATTTCGGGCGGGCAGTTGGCGTCGAGCCAGGCGCGGGTTTCCTGACGGAAAGTTTCGAGATCGGCGGTGCTGTCGGCCATGGCTGGCATCCTCGCTATAATGCGGCTCGCAGCGGCCGCGATTGACGCAAACGTTAAGTCGATTCGCCTGCCCGCCGCAAGCACCTTTGCCGCGTCCCGCTATGCCGTAACGTCAGCCAGAGGCGCGTTGACGGATGCGTAAGCCGTCTCCAAGCTGCCGCCAAACATAACACAGGCGGAGAGCGAGCATCATGCGATTCCCGGGCCGGGTCGTGGTCATCACCGGCGCTGCGTCCGGCATTGGCCGGGCCACCAGCGAATTGTTCGCGCGCGAAGGCGCTGTGGTCCACGCCGCCGATATTGACGAGGCGGGCGGCACCGCGCTGGCGGCAGAACTGGGCGACAAGGTCCATTTCCACCGCTGCGATGTCAGCCAGACGGCGGACATCAAGGCGCTGATGGACACGGTGGCCGCCACCAGCGGTGGGATCGATACCGTGTTCAACAATGCCGGCGCCGGCGGCGAGCGGGCGGGGATCGACGAGATCGAGCCCGATGGCTGGGACCGGACGATGGACCTGCTGCTGCGGTCCGTCGCCTTCGGCATCCGCTATGCCGTGCCGCATATGCTCGGGCGGACCAATCCATCGTTCATCAACACATCGAGCGTGGCGGCGGTCGGGCCGGGCTATTCCCCCACCGCCTATGCCGTGGCCAAGGCCGGCGTGCTGCATCTGACCAAGGTTGCGGCGACCGACCTTGCCCGCCACCGCATCCGGGTGAATGCGGTGCAGCCGGGCTTCATCAACACCAACATCTTTACAGCCTCGCTTGGCCTTGCCGGCGATACCGAGCGCATGGCCAAGGCGGCGATCGCGCAGATGAGCGCGGCCGCCCAGCCGGTCGCGCGCGGCGGGGTACCCAATGACATTGCCGAAACCTGTGCCTTCCTCGCCAGCGATGCGGCCAGTTTCATCAACGGGCAGGGCATCATCGTCGATGGCGGGCTGACCCTGGGCCCGCGGCACAGCTGGGACCCTGATACGCCCGGCCTGTTCGATGCGCTGCAGGCAATGGCCGATCAGCAGAATGCCGGAACCGGGATCGGGACCGCTGCCGGGTGACGATGCGCCAGCCCCCCTTGCCGCTGCGACTGAAGCTTTATCACGGCTTTGGCGCGGTCGCTTTCGGGGTCAAGGATAACGGCTTTTCGGTTTTCCTGCTGATCTTCTACAACCAGGTTTTGGGGATGCCGGCCGCCACGGTCAGCCTGGCGCTGGCGCTGGCGCTGATCGCCGATGCGCTGATCGACCCGCTGCTCGGCCATCTGTCCGACCGGACCTATACGCGCTGGGGCCGGCGGCTGCCATGGCTCTATGCCGCGGCCATCCCGCTGGCGCTGGCCTGGGCCTATCTGTGGTTGCCCCCGGCGGGAGGTGAGCCAACCTTCATCGGCCTGCTGCTGACGGCGATCGGCGTGCGCCTGCTGCTGTCGGCCTGCGAGGTTCCATCGGTGGCGCTGGTACCCGAACTGACCCGCGATTATGACGAGCGTACCACCTTGTTCCGTTTCCGCTATCTGTTCGGTTGGATCGGCGGGCTGCTGATGATGGTGCTCGCCTATACCGTGTTCCTGCCGGGCGAACGGATGCTGCAGGCCGACGGCTATATCGCCTTTGGCGTGACCGGCGCGGCACTGATCCTCGTCTCGGTGGTAGTCTCGGCGCTCGGCCAGCATAAGCGCGTGGCGCATTACCCGCTGATGCGGCCGCCGCCCTTCTCGCTCGCCAATGCCTTTGGCGAAATCCGCGAGGCGTTTTCGGAACGCGCCTTCCTGATCCTCGCCGCCGGCACGGTCGCCGCCTATGCCAGCCAGGGGATGACCTTCGCGCTGTCGAATTATCTCAACCTGTTCGTCTGGGAATTTTCGCGCACCGCCTTCATGCTCTATCCGCTGGTGCTGTTTGCCTCGGTGGTGCTGGTGTTCGTCACGCTGGGGACCTTGCACAAACGCTGGGGCAAGCCGCGCACGGCGACGCTGGCGGCGCTGGCGGCGATGGTGCTGTGGCTCATCCCCTATCTGCTGCGGCTGGCGGGGGCGTGGCCCGAAGTCGGCTCGCCCGCCTCGACCGCGCTGCTGTTCGCCTTCGTCATCGTCAGCAATGCAGCAGGCGTGATGGTGATGGTCTCAGGCTCCTCGATGGTGGCCGAGATCGTCGAGGCGTTCGAGGAACGCACCGGCCGCCGGGCAGAAGCGTCCTTCTACGCCGGCAACTGGTTCGTGCTCAAATGCTCGACCGGGGTCGGTATCTTCATCGCCGGGCTGATCGTGTCGTGGGCCGGGATGCCCGACGGCGCGCAGCCGGGTGCGGTGAGCGCGGCGGTGATCGACCGGATGATCGTCTATTACATCGCCATCGGCACCGTGCTGGGCCTCATCGCCGCCTTCTGGCTGGCGCGGTTCCCGATCGGCCGGGAAGATCACGAGGCGCGCCTTGCCGCGCTTGACGCGCTGGCCCGCGCCGATCCCGATGGCGCGGCCTGAGATTTCGCTGTTATGATACCACTTGAAAGGACTGCCTGATGGATTTCGAACTTTCCGACCGCCAGCGCCATTGGCGCGACCGGGTGCGCGATTTCATCGACCGGCACGTCGCCCCGCGGATGGACGATTATCATGCCGAACAGGCCAGCGGTGACCGCTGGAAGGTGCTGCAGGTGATCGAGGAGGAAAAGGCCCGCGCCAAGGCGCAGGGGATCTGGAACCTGTTCATGCCGCCACAGGGGCAATTGAGCCATGTCGATGACACGTTCGAATTCGACGGCCCCGGCCTCACCAATCTCGAATACGCCCTCTGCGCTGAGGAAATGGGCCGCTATGGTTGGGCGAGCGAGGTGTTCAACTGCGCCGCGCCGGATACCGGCAATATGGAGGTGCTGCACCGCTATGGCACCCGCGCGCAGAAGGATGAATGGCTGCGCCCGCTGATGGACGGCGAAATCCGTTCCGCCTTCCTGATGACCGAGCCGGCCGTCGCCTCGTCGGATGCAACCAATATCGAAACCCGGATCGAGCGCGACGGCGATGAATATGTCATCAATGGCCGCAAGTGGTGGTCCTCTGGCCTTGGCGATCCGCGCTGCAAGATCGCCATCGTCATGGGCAAGACCGATGTCGAAACCGACCGCCACCGCCAGCAATCGATGGTGCTGATGCCGGTCGACGCGCCGGGCGTGACCATCATCCGCCATCTGCCGGTGTTCGGCTATGACGATGCGCCGCACGGCCACATGGAGGTCGAGCTGAAGGATGTCCGCATCCCGGCGAGCAACATGTTGCTGGGCGAAGGCCGCGGCTTCGAAATCGCGCAGGGCCGCCTTGGGCCGGGCCGCATTCACCATTGCATGCGGACCATCGGCACCGCCGAACTGGCGCTCGAAAAGATGTGCCAGCGGCTGCAGGCGCGCGAGGCCTTCGGCAAGCCCGTGTACAAGCATTCGGTGTGGGAAGAACGCGTCGCCCGCGCGCGGATCGACATCGAGATGACCCGCCTCCTGTGCCTCAAGGCGGCCGACATGATGGACAAGGCCGGAAACAAGGCGGCCAAGGGCGAAATCGCGATGATCAAGGTGCA
The DNA here is from genome assembly GCF_016461955.1 of Qipengyuania sp. YIM B01966. Taxonomy (GTDB): domain Bacteria; phylum Pseudomonadota; class Alphaproteobacteria; order Sphingomonadales; family Sphingomonadaceae; genus QFOP01. The sequence goes on from NZ_JADMNM010000005.1 coordinate 50,868, forward strand.
GGCGCCCAACATGGCGCTGCGGATCATCGACGATGCCATCCAGGCGCATGGCGGCGGCGGGGTGTCGGACGATTTCGGCCTCGCCAATGCCTATGCGCACCAGCGCACGCTGCGGCTGGCCGACGGGCCGGACGAGGTCCACGCGCGCACCATCGCGCGGATGGAGTTTGCCCGCCACGTGCCCGCCAACGCACAGGGCGATCCGGGCTTCAGCTCGGGCGATCTGGGGGTCACGCGCTGATGACAACCGGCTTCGACAAGCTCAGCCTGAGCGGGTTAGGGAACTCACCCCCCGCTCATCCTGAGCCTGTCGAAGGATCATCCTGAGCTTGTCGAAGGATGCTGATCAAGACCCGAACGGAGTAGTCACTGATGAAAGCCGCCATTCTCGAACGCCCCGGAAGCCCGCTGGTGATTGACGATCTCGCCATCGCCAAGCCCGGCCCGCACGAGGTGCTGATCCGCACCGCCGCTTGCGGGCTATGCCATTCGGATCTCCATTTCATCGACGGTGCCTATCCCCACCCGCTGCCCGCGGTGCCGGGGCACGAGGCGGCCGGCGTGGTCGAGGCAGTCGGCAGCGAGGTGCGCACGGTCAAGCCCGGCGATCACGTCGTCACCTGCCTCAGCGCGTTTTGCGGCCATTGCGAGTTCTGCGTCACCGGCCGGCTGGCCCTGTGCCTCGGCGGTGACACGCGCCGCGTGGAGGGGCAGGCGCCGCGCCTGACCCGGGCGGGCAGCGGCGAGGTGGTCAACCAGATGCTCAATCTGTCAGCCTTTGCCGAACAGATGCTGGTCCACGAACATGCCTGCGTGGCGATCGACCGCGATATGCCGCTCGACCGGGCGGCGGTGATCGGCTGCGCGGTGACCACCGGGGCGGGCACGATCTTCAACGCCTGCAAGCTGGTGCCGGGGGAAACCGTCGCGGTGGTCGGCTGCGGCGGCGTCGGGCTGGCGGCGATCAACGCTGCGCGGATCGCCGGCGCGGGCCGGGTGATCGCGGTCGATCCGGTGGCCGAAAAGCGCGATCTCGCCAAGGTGCTGGGCGCGACCGATGCGTTCGATCCCACCGCCGATGGCGCGGCCGGTGCGATCCTCGAGCTGACCAGGGGCGGCGTCGATTACGCGGTCGAGGCGGTCGGGCGGCAGGCTTCGGCCGATCTCGCCGTCCAGCTGCTGCGGCGCGGCGGCACGGCGATCATCCTCGGGATGATGCCGCTCGACTGCAAGGTTGGCCTGTCGGCGATGGATCTGCTTTCCGGCAAGAAGCTGCAGGGCGCGATCATGGGGATGAACCGCTTCCCTGTCGATCTGCCCCGGTTGGTCGATTTCTACCTGCGCGGCCTCCTCGATCTCGACACGATCATCGCCGAACGCATCCCGCTCGCCGGGGTCAATGACGGGTTCGAGAAGATGAAACAGGGCCATTCCGCCCGCTCGGTGATCGTGTTCGACCAATGACGTTGCCCCCCGCAATCGATGCGCAGACCGCTTTTACCGGCACGGTCGAGCCTGAAGGCGATGACCGGCTCGACACCGCGCGGCTGACCGCGTGGATGGAGGCCAATGTGGCGGGTTTCGCCGGACCGCTGGCGATCGCCAAGTTCAAGGGCGGGCAATCGAACCCGACCTACCGGCTGGACAGCCCGTCGGGCAGCTATGTCCTGCGCCGCAAGCCGTTTGGCCCGCTGCTGCCGTCGGCCCATGCGGTGGACCGCGAATATCAGGTGCAATCGGCGCTGGAGCAGACCGGCTTTCCCGTCGCGCCGCAGCATGGGCTGTGCACCGACGATGGCGTGATTGGATCGTGGTTCTACGTCATGGGCATGGTCGAGGGGCGGACGATCTGGGACGGCTCGATGCCCGGCGCTGGGCCAGCCGAGCGGCGCGCGGTCTATCACGAGATGGTCGATGTGCTCGCCCGCCTCCACGCTGTCGATCCGGAGGCCGCGGGCCTTGGCGAATATGGCAAGCCGGGCAATTATTTCGGTCGGCAGATCGGGCGCTGGACCAAGCAATATCGCCTGTCCGAAACCGAGCGGATGGAGGAGATGGAGCAGCTGATCGCATACCTGCCCGCAACCATCCCCGAACAGACGCGCACCAGCGTGGTGCATGGCGATTACCGGATCGACAACATGATCTTCGCCGCCGACCGGGCAGAGGTGCTCGCGGTGCTCGACTGGGAGCTGTCCACACTGGGCGATCCGCTGGCGGATTTCACCTATTTCTGCCTCGCCTGGGTGACCGAGAATGGCGGTCGGTCAGGGGTCGAGGATCTCGACCGGGTCGCGCTCGGCATCCCCGAGCTGGACGAGGTGGTCGAACGCTATGCCGCCGCCACGGGGCGCGAGCGGGTGCCCGACATGAACTGGTACTTCGCCTATAATTTCTTCCGTCTCGCCGGGATCATGCAGGGCATCAAGAAACGGGTCATCGACGGCACGGCGTCCTCCGCCCATGCCAAGGCCATGTCCGAACGGGTGCAGCCGCTGGCCGAAACCGCCTGGCGCTTTGCCAAGGCCGCCGGCGCGGAATAGGCGCTGGATGAGGGCGGGCTAGAAGCCGCGGCTCCATTTCAGCACCAGTCCGGCATCGTCGGGCGCGGCGGCCTGATGGCCCGGTTCGCGGCGGTAGAACAGGCTGACCGCGCCGTCGCCCGACCATAGCGGCCCGCGCCAGCCCAGTTCGCCCATCAGCTCGCGCCCCTCGGGCGACAGCGCCACGCTGCGCGTGCCCCATTGGGCAGTCTCGCTGGCATAGTCATAGCCCGTCGGCAGGTTCAGCTTGAGCCCACCGCCCGTCACGCGGAGCGGCTGCGCGAGCCGCAGGCCGACACTGTCGCCGCGCATCAGCGCACCGCTGCGCGTCAGGTCAACCGACCAGCCGCTGCTGGCAAAGCGCGAGCCGGCGGCAATCTGGCCGCCCTCTGCCGCTGCGGTCAGCCCCCGCCGCAGATCGGCGCCCAGCCGCCAGCCGGGGGCGAAGGCGTATCCCGCCCCTGCATCGAGGAACAGGCTGTCCGCCCCGCCCGCCCCTAGCGCCCGGTGGAACCGCGCGCCGAGCACGGTGGCATCTTCCTGCATCCAGCTCAGCACCAGCCGCGTATCCACCGCGCTGAAGCGCCGGTCGGCGGCGGCCGAGAAGGTCCGCGTGGCAAGCGCACGCCCGTCGCCGATGAGGTCATGCGCGCCGAGCGAGGGCGTATAGGCGCGGCCCTGTTCGGCCGCCAGCGTCACCCCCCACGGCCCGATCTGGCGGCGCAAAGCGACCGCTGTGCCCGGCTGATAGGCCACCCCGGCATCGCCGCCCGCGCTGCCCGCAATCAGGAAGGCGGGCCGCTGCTGGCCCTGCAATTGCGCGGTCAGCCCGTCAGCCCCTTCGGCAAAGGCGAGGCCGAGCTGCGTATCGCGGCCCAGCCGCAGCGCCAGCCGTCCGGCGAGCACGCGGGCGCGTTCCGCCTCCTCGTGGCTCAGCCGCAGCGGCGCGGCCCACACGCCGGCGGTCCGCCGCGCATCGACCGTGAAGGCCACCGCCGAACTCTCGCTCGCGCCCGAGAGGCGCCGCACCCCGGCATCGACCGCACCCTGTAACCGCCGGGTGCCCTGCGCCGTGCGAAACCCGCGCGCCAGGTCCACCGCATAGGCGCGGTCATACTGGTCGAGCAGCACCGTCTCGGCCGAGGCGCGGGTCAGCGCGTCGCCCATCGGGCCCGATGCGCTGCCCATCGCTTCGCCCAGCGGCACCACCGCCGTCCCGCCGGCCAGCACCGTCGCACCGCGCGGCTGGAAGGCGGCGGCAATATCCATGATCCCCCGCCCATAGACCGTATCGACCCCCGCCGTCCCGGCATCGCGCGCACTCGAGAGCAGGATCTCGACGATCTGCCGGCCGGTAAGATTGGGAAAGGCCTGTTTCAGCAGCGCGGCCGCCCCCGACACTTGCGGCGCGGCGAAGCTGGTGCCCGAAAACAGCGTGACATAGCGGCGCCCGTCCGCCTCGGTTGTGATCAGGATCTCGCTGCCCTGATAGACGCAGCAGATCCGCTCCCCCAGCGCCATCAGGTAGGAATTGGCGGCATTGCCCGCGCGGTTGCTGAAGTCCGAGGCGGTGCGGTCCTCGCGCACCGAACCGACGATCACCACATTGGCGCCGCCTGCGGCAAGGATGCTGGTGGCGAACGGATCGGGCTGGTTGGGGTCGATCCCCGGCTCGCTGCCATCGCCGCCATTGCCCGCCGCGACGACGATCACCGCACCGGCATTGGCGGCGTTGCGCACCGCGGTGACGAGCACCGGGTCGATCGCCCCGCCGCCGAGGCTGAGATTGATCACCGCCGCCCCGGCACTGACCGCGCGATCGATCCCCGCGGCGATGGCCCGGTCGGCAAAGGTGCAGTCGAGGTCGGCATCGGGGGCGCTGGTCCCCGCGCAGGTGCCCGGCGTATCGGCCCTCAGCGCGATGACGTTGGCGCGGTGGGCAATGCCGACAATGCCATTATTGTCGAGCGCGGCCGCCGCGATCAGCGCGACATGGGTGCCGTGATCGTCGATCTGCTGCGCGCTGCGTCCGGCGCCCGTCACATCGGCCGATGCCGGATCGATGCGCCCGGCAAATTCGCGATTGGCAAGGTCGATACCGCTATCAATGATGCCGATCTTGATCCCGGCACCGGTTGCGCCGGCGGCCCAGGCGGTCGGCGCATTGTGAAACAGCGGCCCGTCGGAGCGGTTGACCTCCTCAGTGGCAAACCCTCCGGTCGGCGGCGGCGTGGGCGTGGGCGTGGGCGTAGGCGTAGGCGTCGGCGTCGGAGTGGGGGTGGGTGTGGGCACAGGCGGCGGGGTACTGACCGGCGGCGCGCCTGAGCCGCCACCACCGCAGGCCGACAGCAGCGCCAGCGCACTGATCGCCCCCAATTTGCCCCGCGAACCCATCCCCATCATGCCCGATCCTCAATCTGCGAGGGCCCGTGTCATAACGCGCGGTGATAAGCATTTGCTGAACAAGTCGCCGGAGGCTAGCCCGCACGGCAATACTATCCGCAAACGGAGCCAGATTGCGCCATGACCGAGGACCTCGCCGCCACTATCGAACAGGCGTGGGAGCGCCGGGACACGATCTCGCCCGCGAGCGAGGATGTGCGCGGGCCGGTGGAAGCAGCGCTCGATCTGCTCGACAGCGGCGCCGCGCGGGTGGCGGAGCCCGACTGCGCGGGCGGCTGGCAGGTCAACCAATGGCTCAAGAAGGCGGTGCTGCTTTCGTTCCGGCTACGCGACAATGCGGTGATCGAAGGCGCGGTGGGGGCGCCCGCCTATGACAAGGTGCCGTCCAAATTCGCCGGCTGGGATGAAAGCCGGTTCGTTGAAGGCGGTTTTCGCGTGGTGCCCGGCGCGATCGTCCGGCGCGGCGCGCATATCGGGCGGGGCGTGGTGCTGATGCCGAGCTTCGTCAACATCGGCGCCCATGTCGGCGACGGGACGATGATCGACACCTGGGCCTCGGTCGGCAGTTGTGCGCAAGTGGGCGCGAATTGTCACATCTCCGCCGGTGCGGGGATCGGCGGGGTGCTTGAACCCTTGCAGGCCAACCCGACGATCATCGGCGATAATTGCTTCATCGGCGCGCGCTCCGAGATTGTCGAAGGGGTAATCGTGGGCGAAGGCGCGGTGGTGGCGATGGGGGTGTTCATCACCCAGTCCACCAAGATCGTCGTGCGCGACACCGGCGAAGTCATCACCGGCCATATCCCGCCTTATAGCGTGGTGGTGCCCGGCGCCCTCCCCGGCAAACCGCTGCCCGACGGCACGCCCGGCCCCGCGCTCGCCTGCGCGGTGATCGTCAAGACGGTCGATGCGCGCACGCGGGAGAAGACCGGCATCAACGAATTGCTGCGCGATTGACCGACGCCGCTGGCGGAACCATCATTGCGGCGAACCGTAGCACGCTGCAATCCATACACGAACCGGACGGGGGCATTCATCATGCAGAACAATCATCAGCACCAGCGCGAAAAGGTCGTCGTTGACGGCACCGATGCGAGCGCCGGCAGCAAGCCGGGGATTGTCCGCTGGGTGCTGCTGATCGGGACGCTGCTGGCGATGCTGGCGATGGCCGCCGTATTCTTTGGCGGCGTCGCCTCGGTCGATGAGGGCGAAGGCACGGGTAACGTCAGCACCCAGATCGCCGAGGAGCGTGCCAAGCAGGATGGTCAGGCGACCACCGGCGACAGCTTCACGAGCGAAGCGCGCGCCACGCCGTCGCCCAGCGCCACCGCCAGCTAGTCGCAGATCGCCGGGTCAGTCGGACGCGGCGACCCGGTTTTCGAACGGCGGCGTGCCGGCCATCGCCCGCCCCGCCGCTTCGGCCCCGCGCATCACGCGCATCATGTTGCCGCTGGCGATCTTTTCGAGATCGGTCTGCGAATAGCCGCGCCGTGCCAATTCCTCGAACAGGCGGGGATAGCCCGATACGTCTTCCATCGTCACCGGCCCGGTCGGCATGCCGTCATAATCGCCGCCAATGCCGATATGGTCGATGCCCGCGATGCGGCGGACATGATCGACATGATCGGCCAGTTGCGCAACCGTGGCCAGCGGTGCCGGGTTGGCGGCAGTCCACGCGGCCATGAGTTCCGTCACGCGGGCCGGCTGGCCCTGCCACAGCGAGTTGAGCCGCGCTTCCTCGCCGGCGCGGTTGGCGGTCCACTGGCGCAGTTCCTCGCTGGTATAGGACGGGAAAGCGACCACCATCACGATCCCGCCATTATCCTTCATCCGCGCAAGGATACTGTCGGGCACGTTGCGCGCGTGATTGTTGACCGCCCGGGCGCCCGAATGGCTGAACATCACCGGCGCGCGCGTGTTGTCGAGCACATCGGCCATCGTCTCTTCGGACACATGGCTGAGATCGACCAGCATCCCCAGCCGGTTCATCTCGCGGATCACGTCACGCCCGAAATCGTTGAGCCCCCCATTTTTCGGCGCATCGGTGCCGCTATCGGCCCACGGCGTATTCTTCGTATGCGTCAGTGTCATGTAGCGCGCGCCGAGCGCATACATCTGCCGCAGCACCGCCAGGCTCGAGCCGATCGAATGGCCGCCTTCCATACCTATCAGCGAGGCGATCCGTCCGGCGCGCATGGCGCGGGCGACATCATCGCTGGTCAGCGCCAGCGCCAGATCGGCCGGGTAGCGATCGATCAGCCGGCGGGTGACGTCGATCTGCTCGATCGTCTGCTGCACCGCCTGCGGTTCGGGCAGCGTCGCGGGAACATAGACCGACCAGAACTGCGCCCCCACGCGCCCCTGGCGCAGACGGGTCAGATCGGTCTGCATCACCCGGCCTTGCGGATGGGTCGCGCCGCTGGCGGTGGTGTCGCGGAAATCGAACTCGGCGAGCACATTGCCGTGCCGGCCGCGCAATTGGCCGGGGACGTCATTGTGCCCGTCCCACACCGGCGCGCGGCGCAGCGCCTCGGCCGCGACGGCTTCGGGTGCCTGCTGCGCCGCTGCCGGTGCGGCCATGGCGAGACCGATGACCGCCAGCACCAGACCCGATCCTGCATTCCAGTATTTTGCGCGCGCCATTCGCCATCCCCTGTTCCGATTGCCGCCTATCCAGCCGATAGCAGCGGCAAAGGCAAGCGCGCGTTCGACAGCGCCGGTGTGCTGGGCTAGCGCGCGGACATGGCCCGCCGCATCCTCCGCCTGATCCTGGCGCTGTTTTACCTTGTCGCCGGTGTGCTGCACCTGCTGCGGCCGGACCCGTTCCTGTCGATCATGCCCGGCTGGGTTCCCGCGCCCGGGGCGGTCGTATGGTGGACCGGGGTGGCGGAAATCCTAGGGGCCGCGGCGCTCGCCCAGCCTTTCGCGCCGGCGCTGCGACGCGCAGCCGGGATCGGGCTGGCGGCCTATGCGGTGGGCGTATTTCCGGCAAACATCCAGCATTTCGCGCTGGACATGGCCCGCCCCGATGGCGGGCTGGGGCTGGCCTATCACCTGCCCCGGATGGTGGCGCAGCCGCTGCTGGTGTGGCTGGCCCTGTGGGTCGGCGGCGCGACGGACTGGCCGCTGCGCCGCCGAAGCCCGCTTAGCTGAGGTGCTTGGAAACCGCAGCTGTCATCTTGAACATCGAGATCTGATCCTTGCCGATGACCGAGCCGAGCTTGGCGTCGGGATTGATCATCCGCTTGTCCTTGCTGTCCTGCAGATTGTTGGCCTTGATGTATTCCCACACCTTGGCGGTCACCTGGGCGCGGGTCATCGGGCCCTTGCCGATCACGCCCTCGAGGTCACCCGAGACGGTAACCGGCTTCTGCAGCGCGTTATTCTTCTTCTCAGCCATTTCGAGAATCCTTTCTGTTCACAGGCTAAACATCACCAATCTGCGCCGGGCGGCAAGCGCCACGACGGATTAATCCGCATTTTCCTCGGCATCGTCGTCCCAGTCGCCATCCTCGTCATCATCTTCGCGGCGGGCATAGGTGCCGGTAAGGATCGCCGCGCCGATGACATGCCCGTCCATCGCCGCCATCAGGTCGGCCCGCGTGGCACCGGGCGCCAGCGGGATCGCGCTGTCGAGCGCGAACAGCTGGAACACGTAATCATGGTTGCCATGCCCGGTGGGCGGATCGGGCAGCAGCCATTCGGAATTGCGGAAAGCGTTCTTGCCGACCTTGGGCGGGGTTTCGCCTTCGAGCAGCTTACCGCGCTGCGGAGCGAGACCCCAGACCAGCCAGTGACAGAACGGCTCGGCGCCCGGAGCATCGGCATCCTCGACGATCAGCACCAGCTCCTGCGTGCCGGCTGGCGGCGCGGTCCATTCGAGCGGCGGGGCAACGGCATCTTCCTCGTCAGCGGTGAAGCTGGGGTCGAGCTCCTCGCCATTGGCGAAGGCCGGGCTGGTAAGGTCGAAACCATCCTTGCCGATCAGCCCTTCGCCGCCAAGTTTGACGATTGCCAGACGGCCATGGCCCGCGCGCACATTGATCAGCGCCTTGCCCAACCAGGCGGGTACGTGTTCGAGCATTGCTGCGTCTCTCTCCCTTGGCCCGCACCTTTAGGCGCAGGGTACGCACGCTGCGAGAGTAGAATTTCACCTCGCGCGCAATAGGCTGTGCACAAGTGCCACGCCCGCGGCGAAAAGTGCAGTCACCCGCACGGGCGTTCATCTTGCGGACAGCACGGCTGGGGTGCATTCTGCCCGTCTTTCGCAGCGCCCGCGCTGTGCGCTTGGTTTTTCCGGGAGTCGTCAGCATGAGAATCCGCGGTCGCGCGCTCGTCAGCATCGCCCTTTCGCTGTCTCTGGTCGCCTGCGGCGGCGGCGGCAGTGGCGGCAGCGCCCCGCCGATCAGCGGCACGCCCACGCCCGCGCCCAGCACCAGCCAGTGTTCGCTCTCGGCCCAGCAGGACTGGGTGCTATCGCAGATGCAGGAATGGTATCTGTTCCCGACGCTGCTCGATACGACGGTGAACAAGGCGAATTACACCACGCTGCAGTCCTATATCGATGCGCTGACGGCGCGGGCCCGGGCCGAAGGCAAGGACCGCTATTTTACCTATGCCACGTCGATCGCGGAAGAAAATGCCTATTACAATTCTGGCAGCACCGCCGGGTTCGGGGTGCGCCTCGCCTATGACACCACGCAGAACCGCGTGTTCGTGACCGAGGCGTACGAAAATGCGCCGGCGCTGGCCGCCGGGATCGACCGCGGCAGCGAACTGATCGCGATCGGCACCAGCCCCGCCAATCTGCAAACCGTCAGCAGCCTGATGGCCAGCGGCGGCACGCAGGCGGTGGTCAACGCGCTCGGCCCGTCCGATCCCGGCGTAACGCGCGTGCTGCAGTTCCGCACGGCCGACGGGGTGGAGCGCACGGTGACAGTTACCAAGACCAACTTCTCGCTCGACCCGGTGTCGGACCGGTATGGCGCGCGGATCATCGACGATGGCGGCAAGAAAGTCGGCTACATCAATCTGCGCACCTTCATTGATACGGCCGATGCCGACCTTCGGACGGCCTTTGCGACCTTCAAGGCGCAAGGGGTAACCGAACTGATCATCGACCTCAGATATAATGGCGGCGGCCTGGTGCGCACGGCCGACCTGTTCGGCGATCTGATGGGCGCGGCCTATGTCGGCAAGATCTTCAGCTACACCACGTATCGCGACAGCAAATCGAGCCAGAACGACAGCCATACCTTCGCCGCGCAGCCCGAAGCGATCACGGCGACCAAAATTGCCTTTATCGGCACCAGGGCATCGGCGTCGGCCAGCGAGCTGCTTACCAATGCCTTTATCCCCTATCTCGGCACCAACATGGCGCTGGTCGGGACCAATACCTACGGCAAGCCGGTGGGCCAGAGCCCCCGCGATTTGACGGCCTGCGATCTGCGCCTGCGGGTGGTGGCCTTCAAGACCGAGAACGCCAATCGTCAGGGCGAATATTTCAACGGGCTGGCGCCGGTCGTCCCGCGCACCTGCCAGGCGAGCGATGACATCCGCTATCAGTTGGGCGATCCGCGCGAAGCTTCGATCAAGGCCGCGCTGGACTTCCTCGGCGGCCGCGCCTGCACACCGATGACCTCCTCGTCGGGCGAGATTACCGTGCAGGCCGCGCGTCCGGCACGCGAGGCGCTGCGCAACGAAGGCGACCAGGGCTCCACCGCCGAGCGCGAACTGCCCGGGCTCTACTAGCAGGCGCTCAGCCGGTCCGGCGCGGACGCCGCCGGGCCGGTGGGCCGCTCAGCCGCCGATGATTGGCGCGCACGATCGCGGCGTAATGTTCGATCGCCTTTTCGGTCGCGGCGGCCGGGTCGGTGCCCAGCCCGCCAGTCGCCAGCGCAACCGCGAGCGCCCAGTTCGCTTCGAGCTTTTCGCCCACCATGCGCTGCGCCTCGCGCCGGGCGCCGGGTCCGCCCCAGGCCAGCATCGAGAGACGCAGCCAGATGACTGCATTGGCCTGCGCGCCCAGCGCACAGGCGGCAAAGGCCGCCTTGTGCCAATCGCCCGGCGGCGGCGCAGGCGCGCTCACGAAGGGACCATCCGCAGATTGTCGAGCAGATGTTCGAGATGCGCGCGGCCGAGCCGGCTCCAGACATTGTAGGTGCAGGCCTGCCCGCCGACCCGCACATAGGCCAGCGAGTTCAGCCCTTCACCGCTGCGGTTCTCCGGGGGGTAGCCATCCGCCCCCTCGACCCCGTAACCGGCAAAGGCCGGCTGCGGCAAGGCAGGCAGGTCGCGCATCAGCACCCATTGATCGTCAAGCCGGCGGCGCTGGCTGGCCGCGTCCGCCTCGTCGGCCGGGATCAGGCCCGGGCCAGCCACGCCATAGGCACTGCGCGTGCCGGCGGTATCGAAGGCGACCGCCCAGCCGCCGCTGAAATTGGCCCGCCGCGCGGTGCCGCCCGCCCCGCCATCATCGGCGAAAGCCAGCGCCGCGCAGCGTTTGCGGTTCTCCGCCTTGGCCCATTCGGCGCGGACCAGGTCCGCCGCCACCAAGGCAGCCGGCGTTGCCGAAGCATTCTGGGCGCCGTGCGCTTGTGCCTGCCCATCGTCGGTCCACATCCTCGCCTCGGTCCAGCCGCAGCCATTCAGCGTCTGCTCGCCCAGCCGGACGGTGACGACGAAGGGATAGGTGCGATCGCTCATCCCGTCACTGCATCTGCCCGGCGTCGCCACCAGCGACAGCGCCGCCCCGTCAAGCTGGCCATCCCACGACAGCCCGCCGCGCCCGGCAAAGCGGCGCACGGTAACGGGTGTGCCGTCCTGATTTTCCGGGGTGGACCAGCGCAGCACCGTGCCCTCGACCTCGCCGCCCCAGAACGGTTCTGTGCCGACAAAATGAAACGTCTCGTTCTCGCTGATCCCGTCATAGGGCCGCGTCTCGCTGGCATCGCCAGGCAACGGCCCCGTGGGCGCACCAGGAGATTGCTGGCATCCGGCCAGCACCATCACCACAGGCAGCAAGGCAAGCCGGAGCATCATCGCCTCTCTCTGGGCGCTATCTCAAAGGCTGGCAAGAGGCGGGCGCGCTTGACTTTCCCATATCGGTACTTCCATTGATTGGGCCATGCAGCGTTCCTCTCCGGCTGGCCCTTGCGAAAGCCGCGCTGCGCGCGATGCGGGGTGTTGGCTCGCAAGCGATTGCCCTGTATGTATTGGCCATCCCCGGGGAGCCTGCGCCGTTTGAACTGGGCTGAGAGGTGGGTTTCGCACCCCACGACCCGTCGAACCTGAACCCGTTAGCACGGGCGGAGGGAGGGTCGCCGGTCGCCGCCAGGATACCGCTGCCCGCTCTTCCACCCCGTCGGAGAGCATGAGCCATGGCCGATATTCCCGCCCGCACCGAACTGCCTGTCGTCACCACCGGCCCGATCCGGGGCAGCCGCAAGATCCATGTCGGGTCACCCAATAATCCAGCAGTGCGCGTGGCGATGCGCGAGGTGATGCTGGAGCCTTCCAGCGGCGAGGCGCCGGTGCGGCTGTACGACACCTCCGGCCCCTATACCGACCCCGCCGCCACCATCGATATCGAGCGCGGGTTGCCCGAATTGCGCCGCGAATGGATCGTGGGGCGCGGCGATGTCGAGGAGGTCACCCAGCGCGCGGTGCGGCCGGAAGATAATGGCCAGCTCGGCCCCGACCGCAGCGGCGGCGTGCGCCCGTTCCCCAATGTCCGCCGCAATGTGCTGCGGGCCAAGGCGGGCGCCAATGTCAGCCAGATGCATTACGCCCGCCGCGGCATCGTCACGCCGGAAATGGAATATGTCGCCACCCGCGAAAATCTCGGGCGCGAGATGGTCCGGGGCCTGGTGCGTGACGGGCAGGACTGGGGCGCGGCGATCCCCGATTACGTCACCGGCGAATGGGTCCGTGACGAGGTGGCGCGCGGGCGGGCGATCATCCCATCAAACATCAACCACCCGGAAAGCGAGCCGATGGCGATCGGCCGCAATTTCCTGGTCAAGATCAACGCCAATATCGGCAATTCCGCCGTCGCCAGCGATGTCGCCTCCGAGGTCGACAAGATGGTCTGGTCGATCCGCTGGGGCGCGGACACGGTGATGGACCTTTCCACAGGGCGCAACATCCACGACACCCGCGAATGGATCCTCAGGAACAGCCCCGTCCCCATCGGCACCGTGCCGATCTATCAGGCGCTCGAAAAAGTCGGCGGCATTGCCGAGGAACTGACGTGGGAGATCTTCCGCGACACGCTGATCGAACAGGCCGAACAGGGCGTCGACTACTTCACCATCCACGCCGGCGTCCGCCTGCCCTATATCCCGATGACCGCCAAGCGCGTCACCGGCATCGTCAGCCGCGGCGGCTCGATCATGGCGAAATGGTGCCTCGCGCATCACAAGGAAAGCTTCCTCTACGAACGCTTCGACGAGATCACCGAGATCATGAAGGCCTACGACATCGCCTATTCGCTGGGCGACGGCCTGCGCCCCGGCAGTATCGCCGACGCGAACGACGAAGCGCAGTTCGCCGAGCTCTACACGCTGGGCGAACTGACCAAGCGCGCCTGGGCCGAGGACGTGCAGGTGATGATCGAAGGCCCCGGCCACGTGCCGATGCACAAGATCAAGGAGAACATGGACAAGCAGCTTGCCGCCTGCGGCGAGGCGCCGTTCTACACCCTCGGCCCGCTCGTCACCGATATCGCGCCCGGCTACGACCACATCACCAGCGGCATCGGCGCCGCACAGATCGGGTGGTACGGCACGGCGATGCTCTGCTACGTCACGCCCAAGGAACATCTCGGCCTGCCCGACCGCGACGACGTGAAGGTCGGCGTGGTCACCTACAAGCTCGCCGCCCACGCCGCCGACCTCGCCAAGGGCCACCCGGCCGCCAAGGTCCGCGACGACGCCCTAAGCCGCGCCCGCTTCGAATTCCGCTGGCGCGACCAGTTCAACCTCAGCCTCGACCCCGACACCGCCGAGCAATACCACGACCAGACCCTCCCCGCGGAAGGCGCCAAAACCGCGCATTTCTGCTCGATGTGCGGGCCCAAGTTCTGTTCGATGAAGATCACGCAGGAAGTGCGCGATTTTGCTGCGAAGCAGAATGGGGGGGCGGAAACCTTCGTGGCGGCCGAGGAGGCTGAGGCCGGGATGGCGGAGATGAGCCGGGTCTACAACGAGGGTGGGCGGGAGCTATACATCGGGCAGGGCGACCGCGAGCACGATTGACATGCCCCCGGAAGGCAGCGGCCAGATTTACGTCGTTTCCTAGCCGGCTTAGGACAACAAATTTGAAAAGGAATTTGCTTTGGCTGAAGCCCGCGCCACCTTGCTGGATTGGAGTCAGGTAAAAAGTGCCATTGGGGAGTTTCGAAACTCACTAGACCTGCCAGACGACTCAATTGCATTCAGTTACTTCGCACTTTCAAAGATTCTCAAAATCGATGACGCTGAAATTTCGGCGACGCTTATGGACGGTCCCGACGACCGAGGCATCGATGCGGTATACATTGATAGTCGACCCGAAGCTCGGCGTATTCACCTATTTCAATTTAAACATGTTTCGGACTTCAAAAAAACGCAAAATAATTTTCCTTCCAATGAAGTTGACAAGATTTCCACGTTTTTGGATGATTGCTTTAGGCAAGATTCGACGATGGAAGGAAACTGCAACCCATTGCTATGGCTAAAAGTTCAGGCAATTTGGTCGGCACTTGAGGAGTCGGTTTATAGCATTCACATTCATTTGTGTTCCAATGCTTCCAAATTGACCGAGCAACATTCTGAGCGCTTCCGAGAAGGTCTTCGGCCTTACTTGCATGCACAGGTGAGTGAACACGACCTAATGTGGTTTTCGAACGCGATCTCGCGCGCGTCTCGTGACGACCGAAGGCTCGCACTACCAATCGTTGAGAACCAACTTTTTGGCCGGACTGATGGGTTTGCACAGGGCCTCATCGCCACCGTGCGAGCGTCCGATCTGGTAGATCTAATCCGGGAGCCCGAATATCCGAGCGAAGTCGACCCGACGTTGTTCGAAGAAAACATTCGCCTGTACCTTGGCGAAGAAAACGAAGTAAATAGGAAAATTCTAACAACGGCTCTAAGTAAGAATAATCTGGAATTTTGGTATTTGAACAATGGCGTGACAATTGTTTGTCAAGGACTGGAGTACCAGCCGAAGTCCGCTTCGCCGAAGGCCCATATGATTAACCCTCAGATTGTAAATGGAGGACAGACCTCCCACGCACTTTTTGAAGCCGGCAGGTCAGATATTTTGCGCATCGCAGATGTACGAATCTTGGTTCGAATCATCGAGACCACTGATCAATCACTTACAATGCGAGTCGCGGAAGCCACCAACAGCCAAACCCCCATTCGCAGTCGCGACATCAGGTCAAACGATAAGGTACAGGTGCAGCTTGAAAACGCCCTCAGGCCGATAGGGTACTTCTACGAACGAAAGAACGACCAGCACATTGGCGAGGCGACCGATAAGCGGATTGATGCAGTCAAACTTGGGCAGGTCATCCTCGCATATGTGCTGCGGGAACCCGACAGGGCGAAGACGGCCTCAAACAAGATTTTTGGCGAATATTACGAGTGGGTTTTCAACGAGCACGTCCTTTCTGCCGAGAACGTTCTTGCGATTTGGCGGATATACAAAACCGTCGAAGATGATCGGCAACGAATGATTAAGCAGATGTCCGGCGGCCTAAGAAAGAGATACGATGAGGCTTGGATCATCGAAGGTGTCTTCCACATCCTTTATATGTTGTCCCTCAAAACGGAAGCATCTGGTGGTGACATCTTTGATGCCCAGCAAGCGCTCAGCCACTACGAAGATGTGAAGAACGAGATCGACAAGTTTGTCGATAGTCAGCGAGGCACAGCGGCCTACAGAATTTTCCGCTCGGCTTACACGAAAGGCTTGCTCGCCAAGGTGGCGGCTGGACAGCAACTTAATTTTGAATTTCCCCGAAGTTAGGGATCGGCGGAAATCGGGTCGCTCGAAGTTGAGCCCACCCCACGCGCTCCTCAACTACCGCCCCAACCGCACCAACTCCCGGTCCAGCGCCTGCAGAAACCGCGAGCGGTCTTCCTTGCGGAACGGGGGCGGGCCGCCGCCGCTGCCGCCCAATGGCCCGTCCATCCCGGCGCGCAGGTCGGCCATGATCGCGCGGGTGGCCACGGCGCTGCCGATGCTGGCGGCGTCGAAGGGTTTGCCGGTGTGGGCCAGCACGGTCGCGCCGGCTTTCAGCGCGCGGTCAGCGAGGAGGATGTCGCCGGTCACCACCAGCGTCCTCGGCCCGGCGTGCGCCGCGATCCAGTCGTCCGCCGCGTCGAAGGCATCGGACACCACCACCCGCTTCACCCGCTCGCTCACCGGCACGCGGAACACCTGGTTGCTGACCACGCGAACGTGCGCGCCGTGGCGCTCGGCCACGCGGTAGATTTCGTCCTTCACCGGGCAGGCGTCGGCATCGACCAGGATGGTCACAGGGGGAATGGTGGCGGGTTCCATGTCATCGGCATACCTCCAAGCGCCCCCACCGCCAAAAATCTGTCCTACAGCCCCCATTCTGTGCCCTACCCTGGCGGATGAGCATTCATCCTGATCCGGCAGACTTTGCCGCTCGCCCTGCTGGTGCCTCGCCCGAGGTTGCCGGCGCCCTCCAACCTCTGGCCCATGACGATACCCGCCATGATGGCTGGACCGCGCGGCGGCAGGCGCAGTTCTTGCGTGAACTCGCCGCCACGCAGAGCGTCACCCGCGCCGCGCGGGCGGCGGGGATGAGCCGGCAATCGGCCTACAAGCTGCGCGCGCGGCTCGCCGGGGAGCCGTTCGATGCGGCGTGGGACGCGGCCTTTGCCTGTTCCTTCGACGCGCTCGCCCATGCCGCGATGGAGCGCGCGATCCACGGGGTCGAGGTGCCGCATTACCATGCCGGCGAGCTGGTCGGCACGCATCGCCGGTTCGACGAGCGGCTGACGCTGGGCCTGCTCGCCATGCGCGCCGACCTCTCGCCCCGGCAGGGCTGGCGGATGGTCGGCGAGGTGGATGTCCCGTGCGACGACTTTGCCGCGATGGTGCAACTGGTCGCCGATGGCGCGGAAGACTGGGACAGCGCCGCCGCGATCGCTGCCGAACGCTACGATGTGGAAGACAGCGCCGATGAGGACAGCGTTCCGGGCGAACCCACCCAACCCGGTGGGGAGGTGTGCGAACCGGGCGACGATGCCCAGGCCGATCATCACGACCATGACGATCCCGGACATGACGACGAGTATGATGACCAGTGCGACGCGCTCTACGATCCCGACGCGGCGATGGCGGCCCTGCGCGCCGAGGGGATCGTTCCGCCGGCCAGCGAGGACAGCGAGCAGCCGCCCGCTCCGGGCGCGCCGGTCAGCGCAGCGTCGGCCGTGCCGCCCGCGCCCTCGCCCCCACCCGCAGGCGCAGCGCCGGCCTATTATCTCGCCGATCCGACGCAGGCCGCCGCGCCTGCTGTCGCCCGGCACCCGGGCGATCCCGCACGGCGCGGGCCATCGGTGCGGCTGCTTTAACGTGCGGAGCGGCGGGTGACACAGGTGTCGCCTTTGTCACCCGGAAGGCGGCGGCACTGCGCTCCGCCTCAGGCGTAAATCACCTCGCCCGAGACCGCGCCCCACGCCGTTGCCCGCACCGCGCGCACTTCGATCAGCACCGGCCCGGGGCAATCGATCCCGTCTTCGAACCATTGGTCGAGGTCGCTGACATAGTGTTCTTCGAACGCCACGCGGGCGTCGATCAGCACCGCCTCGCCCTGCACCGAGAGCCACTGGCTGTCGGCCTGGAATTGAGCGTGACCTGGCTGTTGGCGGCGATGCCGCGGGCGACGCGCTTGTCCTCCAGCGTGAAGTACAAGCTGGTGCCGCTATATTCGACCTCGCGGTTGTTCGACATCGGGCGCGAGGCGATGGTGCCATCGTCGCTGTGAGTGGCGAACATGGCGATGTCCATGTCCTTCATCAGCGCCTCGATCCGGCCGCGCGTGGCATCCTTCTGGTCGGGATGGTTCTCGTCTTTCTCGCGGGGCATGGGCCATCGGTCAGTTCTCCTTGCTGACGGGGTGAATGCGATAGGGGCCGGCATCGGGTACGCGCGGCGCGCCTTGCCAGCTGGTGGTGAGCGTGCCGGCCGCGCAAGCGGCGGCGACCACGCGGTGGATCACCGGCATCATTCTGCGCCAGCGTTCGGCGCCGCGCGGTTCGGCGGGGGTCGCGGGGCACAGCGCGCGGGCGACCTCGGACGGGCACACGCTGCCGGTGGGGCGCGCGGCGAGCAGCGCGGCGAGCGTGCTGGCGATGGCGAGCTCGGCTTCGTTGGCAAGCGCGGGTGGCGGCGGGGGATACGGGTCAGGGGGCGGCATGGCTTGCGGCTCTCCTCCGTGGCGCGATTGGCGGATCAACGGACGGGCTGGCTGGGTCGGTGCGGGGCGATGCCGGCTAGAGCCGGGTCGGCGGCTTCAGCGTGAAGGCGGGGCCGTCGGCGAATTCGTCCCAGCCGCAAGCGGCGATGACATCGTTGCTCTCGACCGGCGCGCGCCCGTCGCCGAGCGACCAGGTGATGTGGTAGGTGCCGCCGGTCGGCCGCTCGGTGCTGCCGCCCAGTTCGACGACGAGGGTTTCGACGCCTTCGCCGTCATCGGCATGGCCGACGACCCGGCCGCTGGTGTGGCCAGGCAATTCGTCCGCGCTGTCGACCTCGCCATAGGTGACGTGGTGGGCGACCACCGCGTCATAGCGGGGCGGGAACCGGCCGAGCAGGGCGTTGCGGTCGTCCTCGGCCAGCTTCCAGCCCATGTTCTGCCCGCTCATCACGGCTCAGCGCGGGGTCGCCGGGGCGGGCTGGGCGGCGGCGCGGTTGGCGGCGAGGATTTCGGCGGCGGTCAGCACCCCGTCGCGGTCGGCATCCATGCGGTCGTAATTGGCCTGGGTGGCGGCGCGGTGTTCGACCTTGGTGACGCGCCCATCGCGATTGCCGTCGAGCCGCTGGATCAGCGCCGCGGCGGTGCTCGGCAGGGCGTCGGGGTTGGCCAGAGCGGCGAATTCCTGCGGGCTGAGCTTGCCGTCACGGTCGCGGTCGAGCCGGGCGAACACCGCCTGGTTCTGGCGCAGCGCCTCGGACTGGGCGCCGGCGCGCTGGGCGGCCTCGACCTCGGCAAGGGTCAGCACGTCGTCGTGATTGCTGTCCATCCGGGCGAATTCCTCGTCCAGCCGGGCAACGAAATCGGCGCGGGCGAGCGGTTCGGGCGTCGGCACGGGCTGGGTGCGGATGGGCGCCGGGCCGGCAGCAGGTGCAGCCGTCTGGGCAGCGAGCGGCGTGGCCAGGGCAAGAAGCGAGCAGGCAAGGAAAGGTCGCAGCATGGGGTTTGGTCCGGCAAAAAGGTGCGCCAGCGGCGCGGGACGGGCGGATTATGAACGCGCTACCTGCCCGCGCCAAGCTGTATCCAGCCTTGCCGGCTGGGTCAGCCGCCGGCGCGGCTGGTCATCAGCCAGTGGTCGATCTTCGCCTCCAGCACGGGCAGCGGCAGCGCGCCGGTGCCCAGCACCTGCTGGTGGAAAGCGCGGATGTCGAACCGCTCGCCCAGCGCATCCTCGGCCTTCTTGCGCAGCCGCTGGATGGTCAGCGCGCCGACCTTGTAGGCCAGCGCCTGGCCGGGGATGGCGATATAGCGCTCGACCTCGGCGGTGGCGTCGGTCCGGCCCATGCCCGAATTGGCGAGCATATAGTCAATCGCCTGCTCGCGGCTCCACCCCTTGGCGTGGATTCCGGTATCGACCACCAGCCGCATCGCCCGCAGCATCTCGTCATCGAGCGTGCCCTGCCGCTGATAGGGGTCGGCAAACAGGCCCATCGGATAGCCGAGCGTTTCCGCATACAGCGCCCAACCCTCGACATAGGCGGTGTTGCCGCCAAAGCGCATGAAGTTGGGCAGCGCCTCGTTCTCCTGCGCCAGGCTGATCTGGAAGTGATGCCCCGGCGCGCCTTCGTGAAGGTAGAGCGTGGTGATCCCCGGCGTCGTCCGGCTCGGAAGGTCGTAGGCGTTGAAGTAGAAGATCCCCGGGCGCGAACCATCGGGGGTGCCGCTCATATACGAGCCGCCCGCCTCGAATCGCTCGCGGAACGGCTCGTACGGACGGATTTCGAGGCCCGTTCTCGGGGTCTCGCTGAAGAAGCGCGGGATCTGAGCATCGACCGCGCGGCCGACCGCGTAATAGCGTTCGGTCAGCGCCTCGCGGCTGGCGGTCTTGAATTGCGGGTCGGTGCGGATGAAGTCGAAGAATTGCGGCAGGGTGCCGGTAAAGCCGACCTCGCGCTGGACGGCTTCCATCTCGCCGCGAATGCGGGCGACTTCGGACAGGCCCAACTCGTGCAGGTAATCGGCGGTCAGCGGCAGGGTGGTGTTGGTTTCGATCAGCCGGTTATACAGCGCGGCCCCGCCCTGCATCTGCGCCAGGCCCACGCTGGTGCGGGCACGAGGCAGATATTCGTCGCGCAGGAAATCGCGCAGCCGGCGGTTGGCGGGATAGACTTCGGTCTCGAGCGAGCGGCGCAGCGCCGCCGTCGCCTCGTTCTTCTGCGCGTCGGTGAAGTCGGCCGGGAACATCGTCGTCGGCCCCCAATAGGGCGACTGCTCGATCGGCTGGGCGAGCTGGGTGTCGAGCTGCTGGATCATATTGGTGATCGTCAACCGGGTTTCGAGCACACCGCTCGCCAGCCCTTCGCGGAACTTGCCGATGCTGCGGTCGATCAGGCGGGCGTAGTCGGCGTGGCGGCTGAGGTTGTTCTGATAGTCCGCCCAGTCCTTGAACGGCGCCGCGCTGCGGCCGCTGGCGAGCGTCGGGTAGAAGGTGTGGAAGCCGAAGAAATGGTTCATCGGCCGCGTTTCGGTGAGCGCCAGCACCTCGGGCGCATTGTCGCCCAGCTGTTCGCGCTGGTCGTGCTTGAAAGTGTCGTAGGCCAGCTGGTCGGTCGGGCTGAGCGCGGCGCGGTCGATGCTGGCCAGCGTTGCCAGCGCGCGTTCGGCATTGGCACGTTCGGTGGCGGTATGCTGCGGGGTCAGAAATTCGCCGATCCGGTCGGCATAGCGCATATCGCCGCGAAACAGCGCGCTGATCGGATTGTTGGCGAGGTCCGCTTCGTCGGTCTCGGCGAACAGGCGGAACAGCCGGTCGTGCGGGGTTTCGGCAGGGGAGGTGCTGGCAAGCGGCGGCGCAGCGGGCGCGGCGACCGGCTCGGCCGGGATGGTGGCGCAGGCGGCCAGCGGCAGCAGCGCGGCGGCGCAGAGCAATTGGCGGATGGCAGGCATAAGGATCGTCCCCCTGATATATCTGTTGCCGCTGTGCGCCGCGTGGCGCGCGCGTCCAGCGCCCGCTCGGCCAACCGCCAAGGGGCATCGACCAAATCAGTCGATGACGCGCCCGCGCACCATCGTCCACTCGACCCGTTCGAGCACCCGCGCATTCTCGAGCGGATTGCCCTCGACCGCGATGATATCGGCCGAGAAGCCGGGCGCGAGCCGGCCGATCTCGCTGCCCATGCCGAGCACTTCGGCCGCGACCGTGGTGGCGCTGGCCAGCGCCTCGCGGCTGGTCATGCCCTGCTCCATCATCAGGCCGAATTCCTGCCCGTTGCGGCCATGTTCGAACACGCCGGCATCGGTGCCGAACGCGATCCGCACCCCGGCCCGGCGCGCGCGGCCCATGAAGGTGCGGGCAGTCTCGGCCACCGCGCGCACCTTGGTTTCGACCGTCGGGGTGTAGACGCCGCGCCCCAGCCTTTCGCTGATCCCGCGAAAGGCCATCAGCGTCGGCACCAGCACCGTGCCGCGCTCGCGCATTACCGCCAGCGCCTGATCATCGAGGAAGGTGCCGTGTTCGATCGTGTCGATCCCGGCACGCGCCGCCGCCTCCACCCCGCGCGCGCCATGGGCATGGGCCATCACCTTGAGGCCGAGCGAATGCGCCGTGTCGGCAATCGCGCGCATCTCCTCGTTCGAGAAATGCGCTTCCAGCCCGCGACCCTGCTGGCTGAGGACGCCGCCGGTGGCGGTGATCTTGATCACGTCAGCCCCGTTCTGGCTCGCCCGTCGCACCCGCTCGGCGCATTCGACCGCGCCGGTGCAGGTATAACCGGACGAGAGGATTTCGTTGATCGCCGGGCGAAACCCACTGACATCGCCGTGACCGCCGACAATCGCCAGCGCTGGCCCGGCGGCGACGATGCGCGGCCCGGCGAGGATACCCTCGGCCGTGCCGCGCCGCAGCACGAAGGCGGTATGCTGCGCGCTCCCCGCCTCGCGCACCGTGGTAAAGCCGGCGCGCGCCGTCAGCCGCGCATTCTTCGCGCCGACCACCACGCCCCACTCGTCAGGCTCGACCGCCTCGCGCCAGAATTCGCCGCCCGGATCGCCGGTGAGATGGGTGTGGAGGTCGATCAGGCCGGGCAGCACCGTCCGCGTGCCAAGGTCGATCACCCGCGCCCCGGCGGGCGCATCGCGGCCCGGCGTGATGCTGGCGATGCGGCCATCCTCGACCACGATAACCGAGGTGCCCGCCGGCGCGGCATCGGCCGAGGTGATGACCGACCCCGCCAGGACCGCGATACGCTCGCTGGCCGCCGGCGCCGCTTGTGCGGCAGCCGCCGACGCCGTCCCGGCCAGCAACGTCGCTGCCAGGCTCACCCAGACCTTCCCCATCATCGCTCTCCCTGTTTGCCGCTCTATCGCAGCGGCGGGGAAGCGAGGGAAGAGGGCTTAGAAGGTGTAGCCCAGCCCCGCGCCGGCGATCCACTGATCGGCCGAACCGCGCACCGAAGTCAGCGGCGAACGCTTGGCGTCGCCCAGCATCCGCGAGTAGCCGCCCAGCAACGCGAGCGAGAGGCCGCCATTGGTGATGTCACCGTCAAGGTCCACGCCGACGAACAGGTTGGCCCCGGCGCTTTCCCACCCCCCATCGGCGGCAAAGCCAGGCAGCCCGCTGGTCAGCGCCTGCGCCGGGCTGACCGAATAATAATAATCCGCCTGATCGCCATCGATCCGCGTCGCGCTGAGCGAGAGCGAGGCAGCCATCCCCCGGCTGAGCGGGGTGAAATAGCTGATCGAAGGCGAAAGGCTCATACCGTCATGTGCGCCGGCAATGTCCCACACCGCATCGAGATTGAACGACAGCGAATCGTAAGGGTTGAGCAGCGCGGGGAACGACACGCCGGTGGCGGCGCCGACCTCGATCGCGGTGTCGAGTTCGCCGAGCGCCTCGACCACCGGATCCTTGATCCGGCTGGCGCGGTTGCGATTGAGCCGGGCCGTCGGGCCCAGCGCGAAGGCGGTCTCGCCGCGCGTGTCGGGAATGAAATCGAGCGCTACGCCTGCCGGGCGCGGGGCGATGCCGATACCGCCGAGATTGCCCTGCACCAGCGGAAAGGGCGACAGCTCGTAATCATCCGAGCCGGTATAGGATGGGGTGTACATTGCCCCGACCCCTACGGTCAGCCAATCGCCATCGAACACGCTGGGCGCGGCTGGTGGCACCGCCTCGGTCGGTGGCGGCGCTTCCTGCGCTGCAAGCGGGGTGGCGACCGCCGCAGGCAGCAGCGCCGCAGCGAGCAAAAGCGACTTTCTCATGACAAAACTCCTCACCTGTCGGGCGGTGTAATCACCGGCAGCTACTTACGTTCCGGCCCATCAGGCACCGGCCTGCCATTGCCGCACCGCTTCGAGCGGCCAGAACAGCATCAGCACGTTGAGTGTCAGATTGTCGCGGATGGCCCAGGCGGTGAACGCTTCGAAGAACAGCGCCAGGATCACGCTCGCCTGCCAAGGAATGCGCGCGGCGAGCAGGAAGCCGGCGATCATCCAGCCGATATCGGCCATCGAATTGACGATCGAATCCCCAGAATAGCCCCAGCTGATGGTGACCTCGCGATATCGCTGGATGACCGCTTCGGTATTCTCGGAAATTTCCCATGCCGCTTCGATGGCGACGGCAATCGGCAGCGCCCAGCGGGCCAGCCGGCCCTCGAACCATCCCCATTTGACCCACAGCATCCAGGCGAGGGCATACATGATCAGCCCGTGCGTCAGATGGCTGGGCGAATACCAGTCGGTCAGGTGCTGGCTGTTTTCGGCCGACTGGACCACGCCGTGCCACAGCTTCACCGTGCCGCATTGGCAGATCAGCGGGCGGTCCATCGCTAGCAAGATCGCCAGCGTTGTCGCCAGCAACAATCCCACGACCAACCACGCGCGCCGGCCGGGCCACAAAAGTGCATCCCCTCGCATCCGGCGTCCGCTCATAGCGGGCTTGTCGCACGGCAGGAGCGCGGCGCCAACCCGCGCGGCGGATTGCCCACAGCGTTGTCGGACCCTAGGAACCGGCCGGTGAGCGCGCCCTCTCCCTCCCCTGCAGACGCCGACACCGCGCAGGTTGCCATCATCGGCGCGGGGCTGGCGGGCCTCGCGCTCGGCATCCGTCTGCAGGCAGCGGGGATGGATACGCTGATCCTCGAACAGCAAGAAGACGCGGGCGGCTGTGTCGGCTCGCTGCGTCGTGACAGCTTCGTGTTCGAGCTGGGGCCATGCACTGTGCCCGACCTTGCCCCGCTCGAGCAATTGTGGCGGCTTGGCGGCGCGGAATTGGCGACAGATTGCGAGTTTCTGCCGCTGCCCCCGTTGGTGCGGTTCGACTGGCCTGATGGCCGGCGGCTGGACCTCACCGGCGATACGGAAGGCGACCGCACGGCAGTGGCGGCGTTCGCCCCGGCGGACCTGCCGGCATTCGGGGCATGGCGCAGCGGGGCGCGCAGCTGGCAGCTGAGGCCGGCACCGCGTTTCCGCAATTCCGCCTTGCGCGATGCGTTGACGAGTATGGGGCTGCTGACGGACGCCGCGCCAGCCCGCGCCCAACAGATCGCGGCGCTGACTGGCGGCTGGGCGGTGCGCGGGGGAACCGATCGGTTGATCGCCGCGCTGGTACGCCATTATGAGCGGCTGGGCGGGCGGCTGCTGCTGCGCCATACCGTCACGGCCCTCTCTCGCGGTCCTGCGGGCACCTGCCAGATCGCCTGCTCAAACGGCTTCTCTATGAAGGAAGCTTCTGTCGCCAGTTCACTCGGGGCGGACAATACGCGCGCCCTGCTGAGCACACCCCGGAACAGCCGCAGGCAACTGGCGCCGGCCATCTTCACGGTCCATTTCGCACTGCGTGGCAGCTGGCCGGGGATCGGGCATCACGGGCTGTTGATGTGCGACGAACACCACGCCTCGGTGCGCGCGGTGCGCGATAAGGGGATTTTGCCGGCGCGCAGCAGCATCGTGCTCAGCCACCCCTCGGCGGTCGACCCGGCGCTGGCGCCTGTCGGCCATGCCGTGTTCCGCGCTTCGACCATTGTGCCCAATCTGCGGCAGGCGCCGCTCGACTGGGCGGCGGTGGGGCCGCAACTGGAACGCGCGATCCTTGCGGAGACCGGCCAGCGGCTGATTCCCGACCTCGCCGATCGGCTGGTGATGGCCTTCCACACCACGCCCGCGGACTGGGCAAACCGCCTGGCACTCCCGGGCGGAACGCCCTTTGGTCTGCGCGAACCGGCTCGCGCCGCCGCGCGGGGGCTGCCGGACAATGTTGTGCTGATCGGCGCACAGGCCGGCGCTGGGGCCGCGATCCCCGACGTTCTGGCCGGTGCTGAGCGGGCCGCCAGCAGGTTGCTCGGCCAGCTTCGCAGCGCGGGAAAAGGCTGAGCTATGGCTGGCAAAACGGGCCTCTCTTTGCCAAGACCGTTGTGAACAGCGCGGGGGCAAACATCGGATGAAAGCGCTAGCAGTCTATTGCGGTTCGGCGACGCCGGCGGACCCGCGCTATCTTGCCCTCGCGCGCGAGGTGGGCGAAGAACTGGCGTTGCGCGGAATCGATGTGGTGTATGGCGGCGGGCGGCTGGGGCTGATGGGCGCGGTGGCCGGCGGCGCGCTGGCGGCAGGCGGACGGGTCATCGGCGTCATACCCGAAGCGCTTGCCGGCAGCGAGGTGGCCAATACCGACTGCACCGAGCTGCACATTGTCAGCAATATGCACCAGCGCAAGCAGGCCTTTACCGACCTTTCAGACGGGTTCGTCACCATTCCGGGCGGGGTCGGGACGATGGACGAATTGTGGGAAGCGGTCAGCTGGGCGCAGCTCGGCTATCACACCAAACCCGTCGGCTTGCTCAATGCGTTCGGCTTCTACGACCACCTGATCGCCTTCAACCGGCATATGGCCAAGGTCGGCTTCGTCCGCCCGGCGCATCAGGGGATCATCCTTGCCGCCGATACGCTGCCCGATCTGCTCGACCGGATGGCGGTATATCAGCCGCACCGGCCGATCTTTGCCATGGCGCGGGACGAGCTGTGAGCAGCGAGCCGCCCCGCGAACGAATGCTCGCCCCGTCGCGCGTACTGCGCGAAACCCCGCCGCAGACCGGTGGCGGCCGCACGCGCGAGGAACTGCTCGACGAAGCCGACGCGGTGATGGAACGGGCGCCGCAATCGCTGCGCTTTGCCAGCAGGTTGCTCGACAAGGACAATCGCGAGCGCGCCTCGCTCCTTTACGCCTGGGCCCGGCGGTGCGACGATATCGCCGAAGGGCGCGACCGCCCGGCCCGCGCGGGCGAGAATGACAGCGAGCGTCGCAGCGACGGGGTCAAGGCGATCAAGGTGCTGACCCGCCGCGCGCTCGACGGGTTGCCCACCGCTGACCCCGCTTTCGACGGCTTCGGCCTCGTCGCGCGCGAGCGCACCATCGGCGAAAACCTCGTCGGCGATGTTATCAGCGGGTTCGCGCTCGAAGCGGCCGACTGGGTGCCGCGCACCGAGGCCGATCTGCTGCGCTATTGCTATCATATGGGCGGCGCACCGGCGGTGATGCTGGCGCGCATCATGGGCGCGGCACGCGACGATGGCGATTTGCTCGACCGCGCCTGCGACCTCGGCATGGCGTGCGAACTGGCGAATATCGCCCGCGACCTGTCAACCGACGATGCTGACGATCGCTGCTACATCCCGCTCGAATGGCTGGCCGAAGCCGATCTGCCGCCCGGCGAGCATCTGCGCCCCGAACACCGCGAGAAGCTGGCACTGCTCGCCGCGCGGATCGTCGCGCTGATGGAACGACACGAGGCGGCGGCGCTCAGCGCCGTGCACCGCCTGCCTTTTCGCCAACGCTGGGCCGCCATCGCCATCGCCCGCATCTACGGCGCGATGGGCCGCAAGGTCCGCGATGCCGGGCCGGCGGCCTGGAGTTACCGCACTGTCGTCACCACCGGCGAGAAATTGCGGTTGATCGCCGGCGCGCTGATCGCTGCGCTGGGCGGCAAGGGGCCGGGAGCCGATGCACCGGTCGGCTGGACCCGCCACGAATTTCGCCCGGTGCCCGGCTGGTAAGCGCCCCCTTCCCCTTTCCCGCCGGCGCGATTAACCCGCTGCGATGATATCCAAGCTGCTCATCGCCAACCGGGGCGAGATCGCCTGCCGCATCATCCGCACCGCGCGGGAAATGGGGATCGCCACGGTCGCGGTCTATTCCGATGCCGATGCGAGGGCGCTGCACGTGCGCGAGGCGGACGAGGCGGTGCATATCGGCCCCTCGCCTGCCGCCGAAAGCTACCTCGTCGGGGAGCGGATCATTGCCGCCGCCAAGCAAACCGGCGCCGATGCGATCCATCCGGGCTACGGCTTCCTCAGCGAAAACGCCGCCTTCGCGCAGGCCGCGATCGATGCGGGGTTGATCTGGGTCGGCCCGAAACCCGCCAGCATCGAGGCGATGGGGCTGAAGGACGCTGCCAAGAAGCTGATGCGCGCTGCCGGCGTACCGGTAACGCCAGGCTACGAAGGCGATGATCAATCCGACGCCCGCCTCAAGGCCGAGGCTGACGCGATCGGTTATCCGGTGCTCATAAAGGCGGTCGCCGGTGGCGGCGGCAAGGGGATGCGCAAGGTCGATGCGGCGGAAGATTTTGCCGCGATGCTGGAAAGCTGCCGGCGCGAGGCCAAGGCCAGCTTCGGCAACACGCAAGTGCTGCTGGAAAAGTGGATCACCAGGCCCCGCCATATCGAGGTGCAGGTGTTCGGCGATGCCCACGGCAACGTCGTCCACCTGTTCGAGCGCGACTGCTCGCTCCAGCGCCGCCACCAGAAGGTGATCGAGGAAGCCCCCGCCCCCGGCATGGACGAAGCCACCCGCGAGGCGATCTGCGCCGCCGCCGTGCGCGCGGCAAAAGCGGTTGATTACGAGGGCGCAGGCACGATCGAATTCATCGCCGATGCCTCGGAAGGGCTGCGGGCGGACCGCATCTTCTTCATGGAGATGAACACGCGCCTTCAGGTCGAACACCCCGTCACCGAGGAGATCACCGGGGTCGACCTGGTCGAATGGCAACTGCGCGTGGCGAGCGGGGAACCGCTGCCCAAGCGGCAGGAGGCGCTGGAAATCGATGGCTGGGCCATCGAGGCGCGGTTATATGCCGAGGACCCCGCCAAAGGTTTTCTCCCTGCGACAGGCCCGCTGGAACTAGTCGAATTATGGGCCGCGCCGCGCGTTGAAACCGGGGTCGAGGCGGGGGATTCGATCTCACCCTTCTACGACCCGATGATCGCCAAGCTGATCGCTCATGCACCCGATCGGGAAACCGCCCGCGCAGATTTGATCGATGCGCTCGACCAGATCCTGGTTGCGCCGCTCAAGACCAATCAGGGCTTTCTGCGCGCCTGCTTGGATGACCCCGATTTTGCCGCCGCAAGGCTCGATACCGGCCTGATCGCGGCCAAGGGCGAAGCGCTCATCCCGCCAGCTATGCCAAGCGCGCAGGCGGCCAATGCAGCCGCGGCGATGCTCGGGGGCGCACCCTTGTATGCTCCTGTCGGCTTCCGGCTCAATCGGGCGCCGGAACGCACGATCACGCTGTGGAGCGATGGCGAGCGGGTGACGGGCGATGTGGCGCGCACATCACCGCTGACTGCCGCCCTGCTTGGCGATGATAGCGTGGTCGTCGCCGATCGCGGATCGAGCCGGATTTTCACCACCACTCCGCCGCGCGGTACTGGCGCGCACCACGCGCATGATGGCGACATCATTGCCCCCATGCCGGGCAAGGTGATCGCGGTCGATGTCGCCGAGGGCCAAGCCGTTACCGCCGGGCAGCGGCTGCTGGTGCTCGAAGCGATGAAGATGGAGCACGCGCTGACCGCGCCGTTCGACGGGACCTTGGCCGAACTCGCGGTCAGTGCGGGGGCGCAGGTGCAGGTGGAGGCGTTGCTGGCGCGGGTAGAGCCTGCAAACGAGGAAGGCGCGTGAGGCCTGTGGTTCGAGACGCGCTCGGCCTGCGGCTCCGACTGCTCCTCAGCACGAACGGATTTCGGCGGACCTCCGTTCGCCCTGAGGAGGGACTGAGCAGTCGCGCCCGCGGCGTGTCGAAGGCCCGTCTCGAAGGTCGTGCCGAGTGACCTGGGCGAAAGAACTCGAAGAACTCCGCCGCCGCGAGGCACTCGCCGAGGCGATGGGTGGGCCGGACAAGCTCGCCCGCCAGCATGGCCGGGGCAAGCTCGATGCCCGCGCGCGCATCGCCGCGCTGGTCGATCCGGGCAGTTTCCGCGAGATCGGCAAGATCGCCGGCAAGGGCCATTATACCGAAGCCGGTGATCTCGAGCACGTCACCCCTGCCCCGTTCCTGTTCGGCAAGGCCACCATCAACGGCCGGCCGGTCGTCGCCACCGCTGACGATTTCACCATTCGCGGCGGTGCGGCCGATGCCGGAATTGGGCGCAAGATGGAGCAGGCCGAGAAAATGGCGCACGAGCTGCGCTTGCCGATCATCCGCATGATCGACGGCACCGGCGGCGGCGGCTCGGTCAAGACGCTGGAGATGATCGGCGCGACCTATATCCCGGCGGTGCACATGTGGAGCGAGGTCGTGAAGAACCTCGACACTGTGCCGGTGGTCGCCCTGTCGCTCGGGCCGACCGCGGGCCTCGGCGCAGCGCGGATCGTTGCCAGCCATTACTCGATCATGGTCAAGGGCCTCAGCCAGATCTTCGCCGCCGGCCCCGCCGTGGTCGATGGCCTGGGCGAGGCATGGAAAGACGGGGGCTCGGCCAACCACGAGGAAGCCAAGGAAGCGCTCGGCGGCAGCGCGATCCACACCCGTAACGGCGTGGTCGATGACGAGGTCGCCAGCGAGGCCGAAGCCTTCGCCCGCGCGCGCCATTTCCTCAGCTTCATGCCCGAGCATGTCGGCCAGCTCGCCCGCCGGATCGAGACCGGCGACCCTGCCGACCGGCGCGAGGAAGCCCTGCTCTCCCTCGTTCCGCGGGAGGACAAGCAGGTCTATTCGATGCGCCGCGCGATGGACTTGCTGTTCGACAGGGGTACCGTGTTCGAGATCGGCAGGATGTGGGGCCGCGCCTGCATCACTGCCCTCGCCCGGCTCGACGGCTGGCCAGTGATGGTGCTGGCGAACGACCCGAGCTACCTCGGCGGCTCATGGGACGCCAAGACCAGCGAGAAGGTCGAGCGATGGGTCAAGCTGGCCGACCAGTTCCGCCTGCCGATCGTGCACCTGGTCGATAACCCCGGCTTCATGATCGGGCGCGAAGCAGAGGTCGCAGGTACGATCCGCTACGGGGTGCAGGCGATGAACGCGGTCTACAAGGCGACCGTGCCGCTCGCCAGCGTGGTCATGCGCCGCGCCTATGGCATCGCCGGCAGCGCGATGAGCAACGACAGCAGCTACCAGTACCGCTACTGCTGGCCTTCGGGCGACTGGGGCTCGCTCCCGATCGCGGGCGGGCTGGAGGTCGCCTACAAGTCCGAGATCGAGGCGGCGGAAGACCCGTCCGCCGAACTGGAGGCGATCCGCGCGCGGCTGGCAAAGGTCACCAGCCCGTTCCGCAGCGCCGAGCGGTTCAACGTCGAGGACATCATCGACCCGCGCGACACCCGCCCGCTCCTGTGCGAATTCGCCCCGCTGGCCTGGCGGCGGCTCGGCGCGGAGCGCGGCTAGCCGGTTCCGCGCGGGTGCAGCCGGCGGAACAGGCGCCCGTTTTCGCTGAACAGCACCAGCGACAGGCTGGCGAGGCCGCAGATCAGCAAAGCTGCCGCCAGTGGCCGGGCCGTGCCGTCGAACGCCTGCCCGATCGCCCCACCGACCACTGCCGAGGTGACCATCCGCAGGAAGGATTGCGCCGAGCTGGCCGAACCGGCGATATGCTGGAACGGCTGCATCGCAATCGAGCTGAAATTGGCGCCGACAAAGCCGAGCAGCGCCATGTTGGTCGCCATCAGCGGCAGGAACTGCCACAATTTCTCCTCGCCGCTATTGGCCGCGATCACCTGCACCACCGATACCGCGATGAAGGCCAGCAGCGCGGCGTGCGACACGCGCCGCGCGCCGAACCGTTCGACGATGCGCGAGTTGAAGAAATTGCTCAGCGCCATGCAGGCTGCCGCCGCGCCGAAGATCAGCGGGAAATAGGGGCCGGCACCAAACGTCTCGCTGACAAGCTGCTGCGCCGAATTGAGAAAGCCGAACAGCGCGCCGAACACCAGCGACGACCCGATCACGTAACCGATCGCATCGCGCCGCAGAAACGCCGCCTTGAGGTTATGCGCGATGGGCGCAAGCGCGATCGGCTGTCGGTCCTCGGCGTGGAGGCTTTCGGGCAGCCAGCGCCAGATCGCCCAGCCGACGATCAGCGCCAGCCCCGCCATCATCACGAAAATCCACCGCCAGCCGGCCACCAGCAGCACCCCCTGCCCGAGGAACGGGGCGAGCACCGGCACCACCATGAACACCACCATGATCAGCGACATCATCCGCGCCATCCGGTCACCGCCCACGCGGTCGCGGATGATCGCCGGCGGCAAGACCGACAGCCCGGCGCTGAGGAAAGCCTGGCCGAAGCGCAAGGCGACGAGGAGTGCAAAATCGGTCACCAACGCACAGGCGAGCGAGAAGGCGATATAGATCGCAATCGCGCCCATCAGCACCGGCCGGCGGCCGAACCGGTCGGCCAGCACACCTGGCGCCAGCGCGCCGAACCCCGAGCCGAGCAAATAGGCGCCGATCACCAATTGCCGCTGATTACCGCCGGCCCCCAGATCGCCCGCAATCATGCCGAGCGCGGGCAGCATGGAATCGATCCCCAGCGCCTGCAGGCTCATCAGCGCGGCCATCATCAGCACCAGCCGTCGTTCGCTCAGCGCGGCGAACGCCGTCTCGGCTGGCGGGGGCGGATGGGGTGCGTGCATCGGCCGGCTGTGGACGCCGTCCGCGCGCTTGGCCAGTGCTGATTGCTTGCCCCGATGCATCGTGCCGCTTTGCGCCGCGCGTGCCGCGCCCTATCGTGGTGGCCGTGATGGTCGAGGACGACGAGAATGATGACGATCATGCCGCAGCGATGGGCCTGCGAAAGATCATTCATGTCGACATGGACGCGTTCTTCGCCAGCGTCGAACAGCGCGACAACCCCGCCTTGCGCGGGCTGCCGGTAGCGGTCGGTGGCTCGTCAGGGCGCGGCGTGGTCGCCGCCGCCAGCTACGAGGCGCGGCGCTTCGGCGTGCGCAGCGCGATGCCCTCGGTCACCGCAAGGCGCCTCTGCCCCGAGCTGATCTTCTGCAAGAGCCGGTTCGATGTCTACCGCGAGGTCAGTCAGCAGATCCGCGCGATTTTCCGCGACTATACCGAACTGGTCGAACCGCTCAGCCTCGATGAAGCCTATCTCGATGTGACCCACGATCTGAAAGGCATCGGCTCGGCGACGCGGATCGCGCAGGAGATCCGCCGCCGGATTCGCGAGGACGCGGCCCTGACCGCCAGCGCCGGGGTCAGCTACAACAAGTTCCTCGCCAAGCTGGCTAGCGACCAGAACAAGCCCGACGGGCTGTGCGTCATCCGGCCGGGCGACGGGGCGGCGTTCGTCCAGTCGCTGCCCGTGCGGCGGTTCCACGGCGTTGGCCCACGCGGCGCGGCCAAGATGGCGGCCTTGGGGATCGCAACCGGGGCCGATCTCGCCGCGCAGGAGATGGCCTTTCTGCGCCAGCATTTCGGCAGCTTTGCCGAATATCTCTACCGCGCGGCGCGGGGCATCGACCTGCGCCCGGTCCGCCCCAATCGTGTCCGCAAGTCGATCGGCGGGGAGCGGACATTTTCGGACGATGTGTCGGCCGGTAGCACCTTGCGCGAGCGGCTCGACGCAATCGCGGCTATCGTCTGGGAGCGGATCGCCACGCAGCAGGCACGCGGCCGCACGGTGACGCTGAAGCTCAAATATACCGATTTCCGCATCGTCACCCGGGCGCGCAGCGTGCCAGCGCCGGTGGCGAGTGGCGAGGACTTCGCCCGGATCGGACGCGAATTGCTTGACGAGGCGTTGCCGCTGCCTTTGCCGGTGCGGCTGATGGGGCTGACGCTATCCTCGCTCGACGGGGCCACCGCGCCCGTCGAGCCGGCTTCTGACGGCCAGCTAAGCCTGCTCTGAGCCGAGCCATAGCGCCAGGCGCGGGCGCACCAGCCGGCCAAGCTGCTCCGGCAGCGCATCGGGTGCGAAGAAGCGTCCCTCGACCACTTCGCGCCGGTCGGGAACCGGAGCGCCGGTCAGCCGGCCGGCAAAGATATGCGCGCGATGCGGCGAACCGGAAATCTCCTCATCGACCACGTCCAGTTCGCGAAGATCGGCAATCTCGCAGCCCAGTTCCTCTAGCGCCTCGCGCCGGGCGGCCTGAAGGGGATCCTCGCCCGCCGCTATCCCGCCGCCGGGCAAGGCCCACAGGTCCGGGCCATAGGAATGGCGCACGAGCAATACCCGGCCAGCGCCGTCACTAAGCACCAACGAGACGCCCGCCAGCGGAACGCGCCGCCATCGCCGCCAGCGGTTCCGCAGCCGGTGCGCCAGGCGCAGCGCGGCACGGTGCAGCGGTGCCGGAAGGAAGGTCGGTTGCATGGGAGACAGGGCTTAGCGCAGCAGTCCGAATGCGGCGAGCCCTACCACGCTAGCCGCGACCAGAAACGCCGCGCCGATTGCCACCCGCGCCCCGCGCAAACGGCGATCAGCAGCGAACGCGGTTCCGCCGGCCCAGCCGAGCGCGGCGGCCGCCATGCCGCCCAGCGCCCCGCCCGCTGCCGCCGCCGCTGGCGCGCCCGTTGCAGCCGCCAGCGCGAACAGAACCAGCCGGGCGCCATCGGTTGCATTGTGCCAGCCAAGCGCCAGCAGGATCGCGCCCAGCGAACGGGTCGGCTCTGCCGGCAAAGCCAGACGCACCGGGCGCAACATCTCCGCGCCCGCCAGCACCAGCGTCAGCGCCACCAACACGGCGCGAGCGCGAGCCGGCAACGCGTCCACCAGCGCGCCGGCATATCCCGCCAGGAGGGCGGTCAGAACTGCCGCCGACAGGCCGGTGGCGAGCAGACCATAATGCCCCGCCGCGCCGCCGCGCCCCGCCAGATGCGCCAGCAGCACCTGGCCGCGCCCGCCGAAGGCGCCGGCGAACACCGCCAGAAAGCCGAGGAACAGCGCCGGCATCATCGGCCGGCGCGGTCCCTCAGGCCTGCCACGGACCGGTGATGGCCAGCGTCATGGCCGGGTCAAAGGCATTGACGAACAGCCAGCGCCCGTCGGGCGAGAAGCAGGCACCCGCCAGCTCCGTCTGCAGCCGCAGGAAGCCGAGCGGATAGGGCGTGCCCGCAGGGGTCAGCCCGATCAGCCGGTTGGCGACGGTGTCGGTATATTGGTCTTCGCACACGATCAGGTGGCCATTGGGGGCAATGGTCAGATTGTCGCCGTAATCGAACTGCGCCTTGCTGGTCGATTCGAAGAACAGCTCCATCGCATCCATCCCGCCGCTGCGCGAAGGGCGCAGGCGGAATATCTGGCCGAGCCGGGCTGCGCCGCCATTGGTGCAGCAGAAAAACAACTCGCCCTCGCCCATATGGATGCCCTCGCCGCGCGCGAACAGGGTCGCGCCCTTGCGCGCCCCTTGCTGGCGTAAATCGTCTTCCGGGCTTTCGACATTGTCGATATCGACCCAGCGTGCGGGGTGCGCCTGTCCGGTCGTTAGCGCCGCGCCCTGCCAGTTGCGGCTGTCGGCGATGCCATCGGCCAGCGCCAGCGCCTGCAGACGCCCGCCGCGCTGCAATTGCCCGCGCGCCGCGGGAATGAAGCGGTAGAGCAACCCGTCTTCGCGGTCCTCGGTCTGATAGACGATGCCGGTGGCCGGATCGACGCAAGCAGCCTCGTGATTGAACCGGCCCATCGCCTTGAGCGGAACCGGATCGACCAGGCCGGGTGCAGCGGCAGGCACCTCGAACACCCAGCCGTGATCCTGCGACAGCCCGTTGGTACCCGCGCGCGAGACGTCTTCTTCGCAGGTCAGCCAGCTACCCCACGGGGTGATCCCGCCCGCGCAATTGCGGATGGTCCCGGCGAGCGAGCGATATTGCCTCTCCACCCTGAGCGTGCGCGCGTCGAGCACGATGGTGGTCGTTCCGCCGGGCAGCGGCTCCGCCGCGCCGCCGCGGCGGTCGAAGCCGATGCCGGTCACCCCGCCGCCGTCGCGATTGGCGCGCAATTCATGGTTGCGGACCAGCGCCAGCTTGCCCCCGCCAAGGTCGAAACAGCCCATCCCGTCGGCCGCGTTTGGCACGGTGAAACCGTCGCTCATCCGGTCGCCCAGGCGCGACAGCACACGGTAGGAAAATCCGCGCGGCAGATCGAGCACGCCGGCGGGATCAGGCACCAGCTCGCCATAGGCCGGCACGCCGGCCAGCGGCGCACCGGCGACATATCGTGCGCACCCGCTGGCAGCGAGCGCGGCCATCGCAGTGCCGGTGGCGGCAAGGAAGGAGCGGCGGTCAGGCATGAGGGTCATCGGATCATCCATCAAACGACAAAAATCGCCCCATGCGATAGCAACATGGCAGCGCGATGACAGCGGCCGATTGAGCCTGCTTCAGGGAAAATGGAGCGGGTGAAGGGAATCGAACCCTCGTCGTAAGCTTGGGAAGCTTCTGCTCTACCATTGAGCTACACCCGCACGCGGTCGCAGCCCTTAGCCGCGCGGTGCCGCCTCGGCAAGCACCCTTGGCCCCCTTGGAGCCGGCCCGAGCTTGCGCTAGGGCGAGACCATCCCTCCCAAGTCGAAGGTTTATTTCATGCGTCAGGTCGATCATTTCCTTGCCGAAAGCGCCGGCGGGGGCGGGGGAAGCGGCCGCACGCATCAGGTCTGGAACCCCTCGACCGGTGAAGTACAGGCCGAGGTCGCGCTTGGCGATGCGGCACTGCTTGATCGTGCGGTTGCCGCCGCGCGCGCGGTGCAGCCTGAGTGGGCCGCTACCAACCCGCAAAAACGCGCCCGCGTGATGTTCCGCTTTAAAGAGTTGATCGAAGCGAACATGGACGATCTCGCCCGCTTGCTCAGTGCCGAGCATGGCAAGGTGATCGACGATGCCAAGGGCGATATCCAGCGCGGGCTGGAGGTGATCGAATATGCCTGCGGCATTCCGCAGGCGCTTAAAGGCGAATATACGCTGGGCGCGGGGCCGGGGATCGACGTCTATTCGATGCGCGTGCCACTGGGGATTGGCGCCGGCATCACCCCGTTCAATTTTCCGGCGATGATTCCGATGTGGATGTTCGGGATGGCGATTGCCGCCGGCAACGCGTTCATCCTCAAGCCGTCGGAACGCGATCCCAGCGTGCCCGTGCGGCTCGCCGAA
Source organism: Qipengyuania sp. YIM B01966 (assembly GCF_016461955.1). Taxonomy (GTDB): domain Bacteria; phylum Pseudomonadota; class Alphaproteobacteria; order Sphingomonadales; family Sphingomonadaceae; genus QFOP01. The sequence continues at coordinate 87,623 of NZ_JADMNM010000005.1, forward strand.
CTGTTCCGCGACGCCGGCGCTCCCGAGGGGCTGCTGCAGGTCGTTCACGGCGACAAGGAAATGGTCGATGCGATCCTCGACCACCCCGACATTGCGGCGGTCAGCTTTGTCGGCTCGTCCGACATCGCGCATTATGTCTACAAACGCGGCGTCGCCGCCGGCAAGCGGGTGCAGGCGATGGGCGGGGCCAAAAACCACGGCATCGTCATGCCCGATGCCGATCTCGACCAGGTGGTGAACGATCTGGCCGGCGCGGCCTTCGGATCGGCGGGCGAACGCTGCATGGCGCTGCCGGTAGTGGTGCCGGTGGGCGAGGTCACCGCCAATGCCCTGCGCGAAAAGCTGATCCCGGCCATTCACGCCCTGCGGGTGGGCGTCTCGACCGACAGGGACGCGCATTACGGCCCGGTCGTCACACCCGAACACAAGGCCCGCGTCGAAGGCTGGATCGACACCGCCGAGCAGGAAGGCGCCGAGGTGGTCATCGACGGTCGCGGCTTCAGCCTGCAAGGGCATGAGAAAGGCTTTTTCATCGGCCCGACCCTGCTCGACCGGGTGACCACCGACATGACCTCGTATCAGGAGGAGATCTTCGGCCCGGTGCTGCAGATCGTCCGGGCGCAGGATTTCGAGGAAGCGGTGCGCCTGCCGAGCCAGCATCAATATGGCAACGGCGTCGCCATCTTCACCCGCAACGGTCACGCCGCGCGCGAATTCGCCAGCCGCGTCAATGTCGGCATGGTCGGAATCAATGTGCCGATCCCGGTGCCGGTCGCCTATCACAGCTTTGGCGGGTGGAAGCGCAGCGCCTTTGGTGACACCAACCAATATGGCACCGAAGGCCTCAAATTCTGGACCAAGGTCAAGACGGTCACCCAGCGCTGGCCCGATGGCGGGGGTGATGGGTCGAACGCGTTCATCATTCCGACAATGGGGTAATTCTTATGCGGAATTTCACAGCTCTCTTCGTCGTGGCTGCGCTCGCCGCTTGCGGGGAGGTCGCGCCCGACGCGCCATCACCCGCGGCCGAGACCGGGACTGCCTCCCCGTCCGCGCCTTCTCCGGGCGCAAGCCCTTCGACGTCCGGTTCGGCCACGCGCATCAGCCAGTTTCCGGCATCGCTCCAGGGCACCTGGGGCTTGACGCCGAATGATTGCGACCGCTCCCGCGGGGATGCCAAGGGGATCCTGACGATCACCGCCGAAGAGGCGCGGTTTTACGAATCGCGCGCACGCATGATCGATGTGGCGAGCGGTGCAGACGGCGGCATCGCGGGCACCTTCGCCTTTACCGGCGAGGGGATGGAATGGCAGCGCACGATGCGCCTCACGCCGGCAGAAGGCGGTACCGTGTTGATCCGCGAAGACCTCGTCACCGAAGCCGGCGCGCCGCCGGTCGAAGGACCGCTCCGCTATACACGCTGCCCGCTCAAGGAGAGTGTCCGATGAACCGTCTTGCCCCCCTTGTGGCCGTGCTTGCGGCCAGTTGCACCACCCTTCCCGCTGCTGAAGCGCCGCTGGAAGAGCGCGTGGTCGGCGAAGGCGGCCAATGCGAGGCCGCACCCGCCCAACGGCTGGTCGGCCAGCGCGCTACGCAGGCGCTGGGCGGCGAGGTGCTTCGCCTCACCCGTGCCGCGATCTTGCGCTGGGGCCCGCCCGACAGCGCCTTCACCATGGATTACCGCCCCGACCGCGTTAGTGTCAGCTATGACCGCGCGATGGTGGTGACCGCCATTTCCTGCGGATAAGATGCAGCCAGACATGACCGGACAATTCCAGCTCACTGACGATCAGCTTGCCATCCAGGACATGGCCCGGCGCTTCACCGCCGACAATATCACGCCCTTCGCCGCAAAATGGGATGAAGACCACCACTTCCCCTGCGAGGTAATCAAGCAGACCGCCGAACTGGGCTTCGGCGCGATCTATGTCAGCGAAGAAAGCGGCGGCATCGGGCTTGGCCGGCTGGAAGCGGCACTAATCATGGAAGCGATGGCCTATGGCTGCCCAGCGACCAGCGCCTATATCTCGATCCACAACATGGCCGCCTGGATGATCGACGCGTTTGGCAGCGATGAGGTGAAGGCGCACTATCTGCCAGACCTGGTCAGCATGGAGAAAATCGCCTCCTATGCGCTGACCGAACCGGGCAGCGGCTCGGACGCCGCTGGGCTCAAGACGACGGCCCGGCTCGATGGCGATCACTATGTCCTAAACGGCACCAAGCAGTTCATTTCGGGCGGCGGCTATAACGATATCTACGTCACTATGGTGCGAACCGGCGAGGACAAGAGCCGCGGCATCACCTGTCTGGTAGTGGACAAGGACACGCCCGGCGTCAGCTTCGGCGCGCCAGAGAAGAAGCTCGGCTGGAATGCCAGCCCCACCGCGCAGGTCATCTTCGAAGATGCCCGCGTGCCCGCTGCCAACCGCGTCGGCGCGGAAGGCGAAGGATTCCGGTTCGCGATGATGGGGCTCGATGGCGGCCGGCTCAATATCGGCGCCTGTTCGCTGGGCGGGGCGCAGCGCTGCCTGGACGAGGCGATTGCCTATACCAAGGACCGCCAGCAATTCGGGCAGCCGATCGCCGAATTCCAGAACACCCAGTTCATGCTGGCCGACATGGCGACCGATCTGGAGGCCGCGCGTGCGCTGCTCTATCTCGCCGCCGCCAAGGTGACCGACGGCGCTCCAGACAAATCGCGCTTTTCGGCGATGGCCAAGCGGCTGGCGACGGATAATGGCAGCGAAGTCGTCAACAAGGCGCTGCAACTGTTCGGCGGCTACGGCTATCTCAAGGATTACCCGATCGAACGCTTCTGGCGCGATCTGCGCGTGCATTCGATCCTCGAAGGCACCAACCAGGTGATGCGGATGATCGTCGGCCGCGATCTGCTGCGGCAGTGAGGATGCGTGCGATGTGGCGAACCATAATAGCGGCCGTGGCGCTCGCGGCGTTGGCTGCCTGTTCGGGCGCTGAGCGTGAGGACACTTTGGCTGGCGCAACCCCGGTGGCCGGCGCGGCGGCGACCGCTTCCAGTTCCGCCTCAAGCTCGAGCACCATGAGCGCATCGGACGGCCAAAGCGCCGTCCGCTTCGCCGGCAGCGTCAGCGGCAACGGCATAGTCCGCCACAGCTTCGCCGCGCGGCAGGGACAGACCATCACCATCACCCGCGATGGCAATGCGCCGATGCCCTATTTCAACCTGATGCCGCCGGGTGGCAAGCCGGGTGACCAGCTGGTCGTGGGCATGATGCACGATGGCAACCGCTGGACCGGCACGGCACCTGTCACCGGCACCTATACCGCCGAATTGTATCTGCGCGGTGCTGCCAAGGATGAGGGCCGCACCCTGCCCTATGCGTTGGAAGTCACCGTTCAATGACCGATCTGATTCACGCCCACACCGATGGCGGCACTGCACACCTTTCGCTCAACCGGCCCGAGGCGCTGCACGCGCTCACGCTGGAAATGGTCCACGCAATGTCCAGCGCGCTGGTCGGCTGGCGCGATGCCGAGGATGTCGAGGCGGTCATCATCGATCACGCGGAAGGCCGCGGGTTCTGCGCCGGGGGCGACATCGCCTTCCTGCGCAATTCGGCGCTGAACGATGAAGGGGTGAGCGGCCGCCGTTTCTTCCACGACGAATATCAGCTCAACCACCTGCTGTTCACCTATCCCAAGCCGGTGATCGCATTCATGGACGGGATCACGATGGGCGGCGGGGTCGGCATCAGTCAGCCCGCGCGGTTCCGCGTGGCGACCGAGAACACGCGGTTTGCCATGCCCGAAACCGGCATCGGCCTGTTCCCTGATGTCGGCGGAGGTTGGTATCTGGCGCGCCTGCCGGGCCGGCTGGGCCAGTTCCTCGCGCTGACCGGGGCGCGGCTCGACGGGGCGGAATGCCTGTGGGCCGGCCTCGCCACGCATTATTTGCCAGCCGACAGGCTTGCCGAAGCCAAGGCGCGCATCGCCCAGCATCCCGACCGGACAGAGGGCATTCTGGCCGAACTGGCCGGAACGCCGCCGGACGCGCGGATCGCCGGCAATTCCGACAAGATCGCCCGGCACTTTGCGTCCGACCGTTACGAAGACATCCTCGCCAGCCTTGAGGCAGATGACAGCGAATGGGCGGCCAAGGAACTGGCGACCCTGCGCACCAAGAGCCCGCAGACCTGCAAGGTGGCGTTGCGTCAGCTCGCGACCAGCGCCGGGCTGGACGATTTCGCCGACAATATGGCCATGGAATACCGCATCGCCAGCCGCGTGCTGACCCGGCCCGATTTTGCCGAAGGGGTACGCGCGGTGATCGTCGATAAATCGAACGACCCGGTCTGGAGTCCGGCAACGCCCGAAGGAGTGACCGACGAACTGCTGGACGCCATTTTCGCGCCGCTACCGGATGATGAGGAGTGGGCGCCGCTTTCCGGTCAGCCGCCATGCTGAACTCGTTGCAGCACCCCTTGCGCCCCATGCGCGTCGGCGCAAACCGTTAGATAGACCCTGAAACAAGTTCAGGGTGACGATCCTTTTTTAGGGAGCTTTACGTGGCCGAGTACGAAACCATCACCACCGAAGCGCGCGGCGCGGTCACGCTGATCAGGCTCAACCGGCCGCAGGCGCTGAATGCGCTCAATTCGCAGGTGCTGGACGATCTCGTGGCCGCATTTGGCGCCTATGAAGCCGATCCCGCCCAGCGTTGCGCGGTGCTGACCGGCGCGGGCGACAAGGCGTTTGCCGCCGGCGCCGACATCAAGGAAATGGCCGACAAGCCGGCGGCCGATTTCTACCTGGAGGATTTCTTCGCGCGCTGGACCAGCCATCTGGTCAAGACCACTCGCAAACCGTGGATTGCAGCGGTCAATGGCTTCGCGCTGGGCGGTGGGTGCGAGCTGGCGATGATGGCCGATTTCATCATTGCCTCGGACAAGGCGAAGTTCGGCCAGCCCGAAATCAAGCTTGGCGTCGCGCCCGGCATGGGCGGCAGCCAGCGCCTGACCCGTGCGGTCGGCAAGGCCAAGGCGATGGAGATGTGCCTGACCGGCCGGATGATGGACGCTGAAGAAGCCGAGCGTAGCGGCCTAGTCGCCCGCGTCGTGCCGCACGACAGCCTGCTCGAGGAAACGCTCAAAACCGCTGCCGCCATCGCCGCGATGCCGCCAATGGCCGCCATCGCGAACAAGGAAATGGTCAACGCCGCCTTCGAAACCACGCTCGATCAAGGGCTGGTGATAGAGCGCCGCATCTTCCAGATCCTCGCCGCGAGCGAGGACAAGGCGGAGGGCATGGCTGCCTTCATCGATAAGCGCGAAGGGCAGTGGAAGGGGCGGTGATCCGGGGCCTGCCTTGGACCATCATTTTTGGATTCGGTAGCATCCTGATGGGTGCGCTGACGGTGTGGATGGCAGTTTTAGGCATTCGCGATGCCCGCAATAAGCAGGGCAACTTCTCCAAGCGCCATCAAGCAGCGTTCGGACACTGGAAAATTAATCGAACATTGGTCCGGTTTAATTCGTGGACCGAGTTGCTCGCGCTGATTGGCGGCGGGCCGTTGCTCATCGGTGTCGGCCTCTGGCTGATGCTCCAGTAATTGGGAGAGAAAACTTGAAAATCGCCTTCATCGGCCTCGGCAACATGGGCGGCGGGATGGCCGCGAACCTTGCCAAGGCAGGCCACCAGGTGCGCGCGTTCGATCTGAGCGAAGATGCCTGCACAGCCGCGCGCGGCAAGGGGTGTGAAACATTCACAAATGTCCGAGATGCGGTCGCCGGCGCCGAAGCGGTCGTCACAATGCTGCCCAATGGCGAGATCGTCCGCGCGGTCTATGAAAGCGATATTATCGGCCATGCCCCCGCCGGCGCGATACTGCTCGATTGCTCGACGATCGACGTGGATACCGCGCGCAGCGTGATCGCGGCGGCGGCAGCGGCTGGTTACGAGATGGTCGATGCGCCCGTCAGCGGCGGGATCGCGGCGGCCAATGGCGGCACGCTCACCTTCATGGTCGGCGGCAGCGATACCGCCTTCGCCCGCGCCAGAGCGGTGCTCGAACCGATGGGCAAGGCCGTGATCCACGCCGGCGCTGCCGGCAACGGTCAGGCGGCCAAGATCTGCAACAATATGCTGCTGGCGATCACCATGATCGGCACCGCCGAAGCCTTTGCCATGGCGCAGAAACTGGGGCTCGACCCGCAAACCTTTTACGATATTTCCAGCGTATCGAGCGGTCAGAACTGGTCGATGACGTCCTATTGCCCGGTGCCCGGAGTCGGGCCGGCCAGCCCAGCGGATAATGGCTATCAGGGCGGCTTTGCGACCGCGCTGATGCTCAAGGATCTGCGGCTGGCAATGGCTGCGGCGGACAGCGCCGATGCCGCGGTCCCGCTCGGCAGCAGGGCAGCCGCGCTGTACGAGGATTTCGCCGGCGCGGGCAATGGCGGGCTGGATTTCTCGGCGATTATCAAGACGTATTGAGCGGACGGCCTTCGACAGGCTCAGGCTGAGCGGGAAGCAGTTTAGAAACTCCGCTCATGCTGAGCTTGTCGAAGCATCGCCGCTCTTGCCCGGTCCTCAGCTCCCGCCCTGCTCGCTCAGCGTCGGCATGCCTGCCGGGGCGGCTGGCGCGTGCCAGGCCAGCACCGGCTTTCTCGCCGCCAGCGTTTCGTCGAGCCGCCGGCGCGGCGCGTAATAGGGCGCCTGTTTCAGCGTCTCGTCCCCTGCCCGTGCCCGCTCGGCCAGACTGCGCATCGCGGTGACGAATTGGTCGAGCGCCGCCTTGCTTTCGGTTTCGGTCGGTTCGACCAGCATCGCGCCGTGGACCACCAGCGGGAAATACATCGTCATCGGGTGGAACCCCTCGTCGATCATCCCCTTGGCCAGATCGAGCGTGGTCAGCCCGCCGGCAAAGCCCTTATCGCTGAACAGCGCTTCGTGCATGCACGGCCCGCTGAGGCCGAACGGCGCGTCGAGCACATCGTCGAGGCTGCGCAGGATATAATTGGCGTTGAGAACCGCGTCTTCCGCCACCTGCCGCAGGCCATCGGCCCCATGGCTGAGGATATAGGTGAGCGCGCGGGTGAACATCCCCATCTGGCCGTGAAACGCAGTCATCCGGCCGAAGCTGCGGGCATGGTGATCTTCGGCGGTTTCTTCCTCGACCAGCCGATATTCGCCGCTGGCCAGCTTTTCGACGAAGGGTAGCGGCGCAAACGGGGCGAGCGCTTCGGAAAACACCACCGGCCCCGACCCCGGCCCGCCGCCGCCATGCGGGGTGGAGAAGGTCTTGTGCAGATTGATATGCATTGCATCGACGCCCAGATCGCCCGGGCGCACCCGGCCGACAATGGCGTTGAAGTTGGCCCCGTCGCAATAGACCAGCCCGCCCGCTGCGTGGACCGCATCGGCGATCTCGCGGAAGTCGCGTTCGAACAGGCCGCAGGTGTTGGGATTGGTGATCATGACCCCGGCCACGTCGGGCCCCAGCCGCGCCTTCAACGCAGCGAGATCGACGCGGCCTTCGGCGGTCGCCGGAATGTCTTCCACCTTGTAGCCGGCGAAAGCTGCGGTGGCGGGGTTGGTGCCATGTGCACTTTCGGGGCACAGGATCACCTGGCGGGCATCGCCGCGCGCCTCCAGCGCCGCGCGGATCGCAAGGATGCCGCACAATTCGCCATGTGCGCCGGCTTTGGGGCTCATCGCCACCGCGGGCATCCCGGTCAGCGCCTTGAGCCATTCGCCCAGCTCGTGGATCACCGCCAGCGCGCCCTGCACCGTATGCACCGGGGCCAGCGGGTGACAATCGAGGAAACCGGGCATCCGCGCGACTTTCTCGTTGAGGCGCGGATTGTGCTTCATCGTGCAGCTGCCGAGGGGGAACAGCCCCAGATCGATGGCATAATTCTGCCGGCTGAGGCGCGTATAATGGCGCACCGCTTCAGGTTCGGACAGACCGGGAAGGCCTATTTCGCCAGTCCTCAGTTGCGCGCCCAAGCGATGGGGCGCATCGCCGCGCGGTTCGGGCAGGTCGACCCCGGTCGTCTCGCTGCCGCCGATCTCGAAGATCAGCTTCTCCTCGAGCATCAGTGCGCGGTTGCCGGTGGTGGTGGCAGGGCCGGCTTCGTCATTCGCTTGGGGCGCGGTCGGCTTCCAGCCGGAGGCATTGGGGGCGCTCATGCCAGTTCCTCCTTCAGCGCGGCGGCAAAGGCAGCGATATCGTCCTCGCTGGTGGTTTCGGTCACCGCGACCACCATCCCGCGCGCCAGCTGCGGTTCATCGGGGTAAAGCCGGCCGAGCGAAACCCCCGCCAGCACGCCCTTGTCCGCCAGCCGGCGCACCAGCTCGCGCGCATCGCCCGGCACTTCTAGGGTGAATTCGTTGAAGAACGTCTGATTGATCACCCGCACGCCCGGCACTGCGCCGAGCTCGTCGGCGGCGCGGCAGGCAAGGCGGTGGTTCTCCGCCGCCAGCGCGCGCAGGCCCTTTTCACCCAGCAAAGTCAGGTGAATCGAGAAGGCCAGCGCGCACAGCCCGCTATTGGTGCAGATATTGCTGGTCGCCTTTTCACGGCGGATATGCTGCTCGCGCGTGGAAAGTGTCAGCACGAAGCCGCGCTTGCCCTCGGCGTCCACCGTCTCGCCGCACAGCCGGCCCGGCATCTGGCGCACGTGTTTCGGATCGCGGACGGCAAACAGCCCCAAATACGGCCCGCCAAATTGCAGGCCGACGCCGAGCGCCTGCCCTTCGCCCACGACGATATCGGCACCGAGATCGCCCGGCGCCGCCAGCGCGCCCAGCGCGACGGGTTCGGTATTGACAACAATCAGCAGCGCGCCAGCGGCGTGGGCTGCCTCGGCAATGCGCGGGAGATCAGGGATGCGACCGAGAATATCGGGATATTGCACCACCACGCAAGATGGCCGGTTGGCGGCAATGTCGGCCAGCAGCGTCGCATCGTCAGCCTGGGCGTCGAGCGAAGGCGCGCGGTCGGCGATGCTGTCGCCGGTAAACCTGGCCATCGTGCGGATGACCGAGACGTAATGCGGGTGCAGCCCATCGTGCAGAAGCGCGAGGTTGCGGCGGGTGATCCGGCCGGCCATGCCGATCGCTTCCCAGCACGCGGTCGAGCCGTCATACATCGACGCATTGGCCACCGCGCAGCCATAAAGCCGCGCGACCTGCGTCTGGAATTCGAACAGCATCTGCAGCGTGCCCTGCGCGATTTCGGGCTGATAGGGCGTGTAGGCAGTGAGAAATTCACCGCGCTGGATCAGATGGTCGACACTCGCCGGAACATGATGGCGGTAGGCCCCCGCGCCAAGGAAGAATGGCCCGTCGCCGGCCGCGATGTTCCTGGCCGCCAGCTGGCGCATATGCCGTTCGACGGCCATCTCGCTGAGGTGCAATGGCAGCCCTTCGATCGGGCCATCGAGCCGCGCGGCTTCGGGCACGTCGACAAACAGATCGTCGATCGAGGAGGCCCCGATCGTGGCGAGCATCGCCGAACGGTCGGCATCGGTTAGAGGCAGGTAACGCATCAGCAGCTTTCGTCATCCCAGCGAAAGCTGGGATCGGTTGCAGCAACTGCCGGCCCTTCAGGCCAGCGATTCCAGCTTTCGCTGGAATGACGGGATGAGCAAATCACAGCCCGGCGACAAAGTCCTTGTAGCCGGCCTCGTCCATCAGCCCCTCCAGCTCGCTCGCATCGGCGATGGTCAGCTTGAAAAACCAGCCTTCGCCCTCAGGGGCGGTGTTGACCAGCGCGGGGTCTTCCTCGAGCTGCTGATTGCCTTCGATCACTGTACCGGTGACGGGCGAATAGACGTCGCTCGCCGCCTTGACGCTTTCGACCACCGCAGCATCGCCGCCCTTGGTCAGCTGTGCGCCTTCATCGGGCACCTCGACGAACACGATGTCGCCCAGCTGGCTCTGCGCATAATCGGTGATCCCGACCGTGGCGGTGTCGCCGTCGATCTCGATCCATTCATGTTCATCGGTGAAATAACGGGCCATCGGCTCAACTCCCTCGGTGATATTTGTGCGGTACGAACGGCATTTTGGTGACAGTGGCGGTCAAGCGCTTGCCGCGCACTGCGATCTCCAGCGCAGTGCCCTCATCAGCCCAGGGGCGTGCGATGTAGGCCATGGCAATGGCATGGCCGAGTGTGGGGGAGAACCCGCCGGAAGTGACGATGCCGACGCGTTCTTGGCCGGCGAACACCTCGGCTCCTTCGCGCGCGGCGGCACGGCCGGTCAGCGTCAGCCCGACGCGCTTGCGTTCAGCGCCGGCGGCGAGCACCGCCTGCACGTTCTCTGCGCCAATAAAGCCGCCCTCCGCGCGCCGCCGTTTGTTGATTGCAAAGCCGAGATCGGCCTCCACCGGGTTGGTTTCGGTTGACAGATCGTGCCCATAAAGCGGCAGACCGGCCTCAAGCCGCAGGCTGTCGCGCGCGCCCAGCCCTATCGGGCGCACTTCCGGCTGCTCGCACAGCAGCGTGGCGACCGTTTCGGCAGCGGCGGCCGGCAGCGAGATTTCGAACCCGTCCTCGCCAGTATAACCCGAGCGGCTGATCCACACATCCGCCCCGCCCAGCGTAAAGGCCGCGCCAGTCATGAAAGTGAGGCTGGCGAGCGGCGTGTCGCCGGTCACCAACCGCTCCAGCGCAGTCGCTGCTTGCGGCCCCTGCAAGGCGAGCAGCGCGGTATCGTCCATATGGCTGATGGTGATTTCGTCGGGCAGATGTTCGCGCAGATGGGCGATGTCGTCCCATTTGGTCGCGCCGTTGACGACAAGATAAAATCCCTCGGACCAGCGCGTCACCATCAGATCGTCGAGCACGCCGCCAGCTTCATCAAGCAGCAGCGAATAACGCGGCCGGCCATGCTTCAGCGTGGCAAGGTCGATGGGCAGCACCGCCTCCAGCGCGCTCTCCACACCCTCGCCGCTCAGGTAAAGCTGTCCCATATGGCTGACATCGAACAGCCCCGCCTGGCTGCGCGTCCATTCATGTTCGGTAACGATCCCACCGCCTTCGCCGTCATACTGGATCGGCATCCAGTAACCGGCGAATTCGACCATCCGGCCGCCGCGCGCGCGGTGCCAGCCATCGAGCGGCAGGCGCGCGGTCTCGGGCGCGATTTCGGTTTCGTCTGTCACGCTCATACAGGCTCCCGACCACGGGCCGGCGCCCCGCAGATGGGACGCCGTGCCATGCCGCCCCCTCTGTCGGGAAACCTGAGAGCTTGGCCGGCGCGCCGTTGCCGGCAGGCGGGCTTACCCCTTCGGTGGTGCGTAGCGCGGGTGAGCGCACGGCACGCTTTCCAGAGTGTCAGACGAGACGAGCGGTCCGTTGGCCTGAGAGTTTCCGGGGCGGTTGCTCCTTCGGCGCCGAACCATGCAGCGCACGGCCCGGTCTCTCCCACTCATCCGCCCGCGCGAGAATCGCAAACTACCCGCACGGAAGACGCCGCAGCCCTGCGCGATTGGGGCGCGCTCGTCAATCGCTCAGCGAGGCGCTGCTCAATCCGTATTCGGCCGCAGCCAGCGTTCGGCTTGCTCGATGCTGACCCCGCGCCGGCGGGCATAGTCCTCCAACTGGTCACGGCCGATGCGGGCGACGCCGAAATATTCGCTTTCCGGGTGCCCGAAATAGAACCCGCTGACCGCCGCTGTCGGATACATCGCATAGCTTTCGGTGAGCGTCAGGCCGGTATGGCGCCCCGCATCGAGCAGGTCGAAGAGCACGGGCTTCAGGCTGTGATCGGGACACGCGGGATAGCCGGGCGCGGGGCGGATGCCGCGATATTCCTCGCGGATCAGCCCCTCGTTGGTCAGTTGCTCACCCGGGGCATACCCCCACAGCGTGGTGCGGACGTGGCGGTGCAGACTTTCCGCAAACGCCTCGGCCAGCCGGTCGGCCAGCGCTTTCAGCAGGATGTCCGAATAATCGTCCTTGTCGGCCAAGAAGCGGGCCGAATGCGGTTCCAGCCCATGAATGCCAACCGCAAAGCCGCCGATCCAGTCGCCCGCCGGGTCGATGAAATCAGCCAGGCACATATTGGCCCGGTCGCGGCTCTTCTTGACCTGCTGGCGCAGAAAGGAGAGCGTCACATGGCGCTCCTCTTCTGGCAGGTGGATGGTCACGTCATCGCCATCGCGCGCGCAGGGCCACAGGCCGGCAACGCCCTTGGCGGTCAGCCATTTCTCGCCGATGATCCGGTCGAGCATGGCGTCGGCATCGGCCTTGAGACTGCGGGCGGTATCGCCGACCACGTCATCGTCGAGAATCGCGGGATAGGTGCCGTGCAGTTCCCACGCGCGGAAGAACGGGGTCCAGTCGATCACCTCGCGCAAGTCCTCGAGCGGCCAGTCGGCGAAGGCGTGCACCCCCGGCTGGAGCGGCGGCGCAGGCTTGTCGGCATAATTGGGATCGTAGAAATTGGCCCGCGCTTCTTCCAGTGTCAGCAGCACGCTCTGCGCCTTGCCCTCGCGCGCTTCGCGCACCCTGGCATTTTCGCCCGCAGTCTCGGCGACGAACGCTTCGGCCTGCGTATCACTCAGCAGCCGGCTGGCGACGCCCACCGCTCGGCTGGCGTCGAGTACGTGGATCACCGGACCGGGATAGGCCGGGTCGATCCGCAAGGCGGTGTGCACCTTGCTGGTGGTCGCCCCGCCGATCAGCAGCGGCATGGTGATGCCGGCGCGGGCCATTTCCTCGGCCACGGTGACCATTTCATCGAGGCTGGGGGTGATGAGGCCCGACAGCCCGATCATGTCAGCCTGCTGCTCGCGCGCGGTGTCGAGGATCGTGGACCACGGCACCATCACACCAAGATCGATCACCTCGTAGCCGTTGCACTGGAGCACGACGCCAACGATGTTCTTGCCGATATCGTGGACGTCGCCCTTAACAGTCGCCATCACGATCCGGCCCTTGGACGTATCGGCCAGCCCGCTAGCGACCTTTTCCGCCTCAATAAACGGGATCAGGTGCGCCACCGCCTTTTTCATCACGCGCGCCGATTTCACGACCTGCGGCAGGAACATCTTGCCGCTGCCAAACAGGTCGCCGACCACGTTCATGCCGTCCATCAGCGGGCCTTCGATCACCTCGATCGGGCGGGCAAACCGCTGGCGCGCCTCTTCGGTGTCCTCGACCACGAAGGTGTCGATGCCCTTGACCAGCGCGTGTTCGATGCGTCGTTCGACCGGCCAGCCGCGCCATTCCTCGGCCGCCTTTTCCTCCGCTGGGGACTTGCCCTTGTAGCTTTCGGCCAGCGCGATCAGCCGCTCGGTCGCGTCCGGACGGCGCATCAGGATCACGTCCTCGCACGCCTCGCGCAGCACCGGGTCGATCGCGTCATAGATATCGAGCTGGCCGGCGTTGACGATCGCCATGTCGAGCCCTGCGGGGATTGCGTGATAGAGAAACACCGAGTGCATGGCCCGGCGCACGGTCTCGTTGCCGCGGAAGCTGAACGACAGGTTGGACAGCCCGCCTGAAAAATGAACGTGCGGGCAGGTTTCGCGCAGCTCGCTCACCGCCTCGATGAAATCGAGCGCGTAGCGGTCATGCTCCTCGATGCCCGTCGCCACCGCGAACACGTTGGGATCGAAAATGATATCCTCGGGTGGGAAACCGATCCCGGTCAGCAGTGCGTAGGCGCGTTGACAGATCTCGACCTTGCGCGCTTTCGAGTCGGCCTGCCCGGTCTCGTCGAACGCCATCACCACAGCTGCCGCGCCGTAGTCCATGCACAGCCGCGCCTGGTCGAGAAACGCCGCCTCGCCTTCCTTCATGCTGATCGAATTGACGATCGGCTTGCCGGAAACGCATTTCAGCCCGGCCTCGATCACTTCCCACTTCGAGCTGTCGATCATCACCGGCACACGGGCGATGTCGGGTTCGGCAGCTATCAGCTTGAGGAACGTGGTCATCGCGTGGACCGCGTCCAGCAGCCCTTCGTCCATATTGACGTCGATCACCTGCGCGCCGTTTTCGACCTGGCCCCGCGCAACCTCGACCGCCGCGGCGTAGTCGCCGGCCATGATCAGCTTCTTGAATGCCGCCGATCCGGTGACGTTGGTGCGTTCGCCGACATTGACGAAGCGCGCTGTGGTGGCTTGGTTCACAGTGATCATCCCAGCGAAAGCTGGGATCGCCCGCCTCATGCGGTGCCCAGCCGATAGAGGTCCCAGCCTTCGCTGGGACAACGGATTAAAGGCGCATCACGCCGCCATGGTGAACGGTTCGAGCCCGGCCAGCCGCGTGGCCACTGGCACTGTCGGGATTGCACGGGGTGGCAGGCCCGCGACCGCCTCGGCCATCGCCGCGATATGCGCCGGGGTCGATCCGCAGCACCCGCCCAGCACGTTGACCTGGCCCGCAGCGGCCCATTCGCGCACCAGAGCCGCGGTGGTCGGCGGCGCCTCGTCATATTGACCCAGCTCGTTGGGCAGGCCGGCATTGGGATAGACCATGATCGCCGAATCTGCGATGTCGGCCAGCAACTTGACATGCGGGCGCAGCTGCGCGGCACCGAAGGAACAGTTGAGGCCGATGGTCAGCGGCCGCGCATGGCGCACCGCATACCAGAACGCCTCGACGGTGTGGCCCGACAGATTGCGACCGGAGAGGTCGGTCAGCGTCATCGACAGCATGATCGGCACCTCGCGCCCCAACTCCGCCTCTAGCTGGCGGACCGCCATGATCCCGGCTTTGGCATTCAGCGTGTCGAAGATCGTTTCGATCAGGATGAAGTCCGCCCCCCCCTCGACCAGGGCGGCGGCCTGTTCGCGGTAGACCTCCACAAGGTAATCCCAGTCAATCTCGCGATAGCCGGGATCCTCGACATCGGGGCTCAGCGACAGCGTCTTGTTGGTCGGCCCAATTGCCCCTGCAACAAACCGCTGCCGGCCGTCGGCGGCGAGGAATTCATCCGCCACACCGCGGGCCAGTCGCGCGCTTTCGACATTGATGTCGCGCACCAGATGCTCGGCGCCATAATCAGCCTGGCTGATGCGGTTGGCGGAAAATGTGTTGGTCGAGGCGATATCCGCACCGGCCGCGAAATAGGCGCGATGGATGCCCTCGGGCACCTGTGGCGCGGTCAGCGCGAGGATATCGTTATTCCCCTTCTGATCGCGCCCCAGCCCCAGCGTGCCGGCATAGTCCGCTTCGCCCAGGCGCAGCCGCTGGATT
This sequence comes from Qipengyuania sp. YIM B01966, assembly GCF_016461955.1. GTDB lineage: Bacteria > Pseudomonadota > Alphaproteobacteria > Sphingomonadales > Sphingomonadaceae > QFOP01. The sequence goes on from NZ_JADMNM010000005.1 coordinate 102,820, forward strand.
TCGGTGCCGAACGCGCCATCATTGAGCAAAATCCGTTCGCCGGCGGCGGCGAGAAAGGCGGCGCGCGCGGTCATGGCATCTCCTTGGGGCGCAGGCCGAGCATATGACAGATCGCATAGCTGAGCTCGGCGCGGTTGAGCGTGTAGAAGTGAAACTGCCTGACGCCGCCGGCATAGAGCTTGCGGCACAATTCGGCAGCGATGGTGGCCGATACCAGCTGGCGCGCGGCCGGCCGCTCGTCGAGGCCGGTGAACAAATCCGCCATCCAGGCGGGGATCGCCGTGCCGCACAGACCGCTCATCCGCTCGACACTGGCAAAGCTCAGCACCGGCATGATGCCGGGGACGATTTCAGCATCGATTCCTGCGCCCGCTGCCGCATCGCGAAAGCGGAAGAAGCAATCGGGTTCGAAAAAGAACTGCGTGATCGCGCGGTTCGCGCCGGCATCGAGCTTGCGCTTCAGATTGTCGAGGTCGGCGGCCAGATCGGGCGAATCGGGGTGCGTTTCGGGATAGGCGGCGACCGAAATGTCGAACGCCGCGATCGCCTTCAACCCGGCGACCAGTTCGGCCGCATTGGCATAGCCATCCGCGTGCGGCGTATAGCGCGTGCCCGCCTGCGGCGGATCGCCGCGCAGCGCGACGATATGGCGCACGCCATGGGCCCAGTAATCGCGGGCGATGGCATCAACCTCCTCGCGGCTCGCCTCGATGCAAGTGAGATGCGCGGCGACCGGAATATCGGTGTCGCGTTCGATCCTGATCACCGCATCATGCGTGCGCTGGCGCGTGGTGCCGCCCGCGCCATAGGTAACCGAGACGAAACGCGGGCCAAGCGGGGCCAGCGTCTGGACGCTTTGCCACAGGCTCTCCGCCATGCTCTCGTTCTTCGGCGGGAAGAATTCGAAGCTTACCTCGACATCTCCCGGCAGTCCGGCGAAGAGCGGGGCTTCGAGAGCGGTTTGCGCGGCGCGCATCTGTTCGAGGGTCGGGCTCATCATCTCGGCTTTCATGCGTGGGCCTGGTGTGCGGCGGATGTGCCGGCCTGGCCGGAAAACCCGCTGCGCTGCCCCAGCCAGATCTTGACCAGCAGCTCGCCCCCGGCGAGCGTTTCGGGCGGTGCCGGATCGTAACCGGCCCGGGTCAACAGCCGCGCGACCTGATCGTCGGTAAAGCCGAGCCGGACATGCTGGTGCCGGTCGCGCAAATCTTCGCGCGCATGGGCGGCAAAATCGACAATCGCGATCCGGCCGCCAGGCCGTGTCACCCGCGCCGCTTCGGCGAGCGCTGCGGCCGGTTCCTGGGCGAAATGCAGCACCTGGTGCAGCAGCACGGTGTCGAACGTATGCGCCGCAAAGGGCAGCGCCGTGAAATCGCCCTGCACCAGGTCGATCCCGTCGGCGGGCAGATGCTGCAACCGCGCGCGGGCCAGCCGCAGCATATCAAGGCTCTTGTCGAGCGCGACGACATGGTCGGCGTCACCGGCAAACAGTTCGGCCATGCGGCCCGTGCCGGTGCCGATATCGAGCAACCGGCCGAGCGGTGCAGCACCCAGCATCTCGCGAAGCCGCGCCTCCACCAGATTGTCAGGCGAATGAAGCGCGCGCAATTCGTCCCATTGTCCGGCATGGGCGGCAAAATAGGCCCCGGCGGCTTCCTCACGCGCGGCGCGGATAGCGGCCAGCTGCCGTCGATCGGCCTCGCACTGGGCAGCAAAATCGGCATCCTCGCGCTCCGCAATCGCGAGCAGGCGACCGCACGCCTCGATCAGCGGCGAGCTGGCCCCGTCAGCCATCCGCAGGAACACCCAGCTGCCCTCGCGCCGCCGCGCGGCAATCCCGGCATCGCAGAGCTTGGCAACGTGCTGCGAGACACGCGGCTGGCTCTGCCCAAGAACTTGCGCCAGTTCGCCGACGGACAGCTCCATCGCCCCGAGCAGGCGGGCAGTCCGCAACCGGGTTTGATCCCCCAGCGCGCGAATGATAAGCTCGATCCGCATCCGAAGGCGGATATAACGATATTCTTATATCGGCAAGCGCAATGCGCAGGCGCGCGCCTGCTCAACCCCGGACCGTGGCAATCCATTCCGCAAAACGGCTGCCGATACTGGCAAGGAAAGTGCGCGTATTGGCATCATTGACCGAACCATCGTCGCCAAACATCGCCGCAATGCCGGACACATAGGCTTCGGGCTGCTGCATCACCGGCATATCGAGGAACACCAGCGCCTGGCGAATATTGTGGTTGGCGCCAAAACCGCCAATGCCGCTGGGCGAGCCAGTGATGACCGCCGCCGGTTTGCCGCTCCACACGCTCTGGCCATAGGGCCGCGAACCGACGTCAATCGCGTTCTTGAGCGCGGCGGGGATCGTGCGGTTATATTCCGGGCTGACGAACATCACCGCGTCAATTGCGCGAATGCGGTCGCGGAATGCGGTCCACCCCTCGGGCGGGCTCGGTTCCAGATCTTCATTAAATAGCGCCAGATCGCCGATCTCGATAAACTCGAAGTCCAGCGTATCGGGGGCAAGGCTCGCTATGGCTTGAGCCAGCTTGCGGTTGAGCGATCCTGCGCGCAGGCTGCCGACGAGCACGCCGACTTTGTATTTCTCAGACATTTTCGGGTAAATCCTCAAGCAATCGCTTCACTACATACTTTTATAGGAGCGTTCAACGCGCGGACCGGTTCCGGGCTTTTCGCCGGAGCGGGATGGGCTTGGGAGAGAGTGGAGGCCCGAGCCGGAATCGAACCGGCGTGCAAGGATTTGCAGTCCTCTGCGTAACCACTCCGCCATCGGGCCTCGCGGGGAGAGGCGTGCCCCTAGCCTGCGCCGCGCGCCAGTGCAACGGGGGACTGGCGTGGCTGGAAAGGCGCGCTATCACGGCGTGATGAACGCTGCCTCGCTTGTCGCCCCGCTCGGCCCTGATTGCGGCCTCGTCACGCTGCCCGGAGCCGATGGCTGGATGCAGGGCAGGACGCTCTATGGCGGCGCCTCGGCGCTGGTTGCCTATGTGGCGGCCATGCGGGCACTGCCTGACCTGCCGCCGCTGCGCAGCGGGCAGGTAGCCTTTGTCGGGCCGGTCGGCGGCGAGGTCGAGCCGGTGGTAACGATGGTGCGCCAGGGCCGCAACGTCACGCAGGTGCGGGTCGATTTGCTTGATGCTGCCGGCAGTGTCGGGCTGGCCGCGTTTTTCCTGTTCGGCGCGGCGCGGCCCGCCAATGCCGATTATCCGGCGCCAACGCTGAATCCGCTGCCCGCTCTCCCCGACGAGGACGTCCCGGCCGATCGCGGGCCGGAGTTCATCCGCCACAATTTCGAGCTGCGCCGCGCGCAGGACCAGCGCGGTCGTGGCGGTGCGCCCGTCATCCGCCGCTGGCTGCGGTTGAAGCACGCTAGCGGGCTTGATCCGATGGCTGAGCTGGTGCTGCTAGGCGATACGCTGCCGCCAGGCTCGGTGCGAGCGATGCAGCGGCCCGGCCCGATCAGCTCGATCAACTGGCATTTCAATATGCTCGACCCGGCACCCGTCACCAACGATGGCTGGTGGCTGGCCGAAACAGCCGGCGAGTACGGGGCGGATGGCTTTTCATCCGAACGCCTGCGGCTATGGAACCGCGACGGGCGGCTGGTGATGAGCGGGATGCAGTGCGTCGCCTTGTTCGGCTAGCGCGCTGTCAGGGCTCGTCGAAGCGCGGGGCCCGCTTCTCCATCGCCGCCATTACCGCTTCGATCTGATTGCGGCTGCCGATCAGCCTTTGTTGCTCGACGCTTTCGGCCATCAGGATTTCGTCCGTGCCAGCCTCCAGATAGCGGCCGAACAGGCGCTTGGCCGCGCGCAAAGCGTGCGGGTTCTTGCCCGCCAGCTCGGCCGCGATGGCCCTTGCGCGGGCCAGCGGGTCAGCATCCACCAACGTGGCAAAGCCGTGGCTGAGCGCCTCGGTGCCGGTGAATTCGGCATTGGTGTAAGTCAGCAGGCGCAGCACATCGTCGCGCACCGTGCCGCGCCACAGGGCATAGCCCGCCATATCGGGGACGAGCCCCCACTTCATCTCCATCACCGCCAGCCGCGTATCGGGCGCGACCACCCGGATGTCTGCCCCGCTCGCAATCTGCAGCCCGCCGCCGAAGCAGACCCCGTGAACCGCCACAATCACCGGCACAGGCAGCTTGCGCCATTGCATCGCCACCTGCTGCGGGAGATTGGAATTGCCGTGCGTACGGTCAGTGAGCGGCACCTCGCGCCGGCGGTTGGGATCGCCCATGCTGGCAAGGTCGAGTCCGGCGCAAAACGCCCGCCCCTCGCCCGACAGCACCACGCAGCGCAGCCCCGGCATATCGTGAAGCGCCGATCCCGCTTCGGCGATGGCGGCGAACATAGCCGGGTCGAGCGCATTCATCTTGTCGGCGCGGATCAGCCGGACATGGGCGACGCCGTTCTCGTCCATGTCGAGCGCGACGCGGTCGTTGGGCTTCCATTCGGGGCGCATTTCGGTTCCCTTTCGGCTCAGGGGGCGCTGGCGTTGACGCCCATTTTCTGCAGGTAACGCCGCACATTGCGCGCCGCCTGGCGCAGGCGCTGCTCGTTCTCGACCAGCGCGATGCGGACATAGCCTTCGCCATCCTCGCCATAACCGACACCGGGCGCGACAGCGACTTCGGCATGGGTCAGCAATTGCTTGGAAAATTCGAGGCTGCCCATATCCTTCAGCGCCGGCGGCAGCGGCGCCCAGGCGAACATGGACGCATTCGGGCTGGGAATGTCCCACCCCGCCCGGCCGAAGCTTTCGACCAGCACGTCGCGGCGCTTTTGATAGAGCGTTCGGTTCATCTCGACGATGTCTTGCGGCCCGTTAAGTGCCGCGCAGGCTGCCGCCTGGATCGGGGTGAAGGCGCCGTAATCGAGATAGCTCTTCACCCGCGTCAGCGCGGCGATCAGCCGCGGGTTGCCGACCGCGAAGCCGACCCGCCAGCCGGCCATCGAAAAGGTCTTCGACATCGAGGTGAATTCGACCGCGACGTCCTTGGCCCCCGCGACCTGCAGGATCGACGGCGTCGGGTTGCCGTCATAATAGAGCTCGGAATATGCGAGATCGGAAAGGATCCAGACCTTGTTCTCCTTCGCCCAAGCGACCAGACGCTGGTAAAACGCCAGGTCGACCGTCTCCGCCGTCGGATTCGAGGGGTAGTTGACGATCAGGATCGACGGGCGCGGGACGGTGAAGGCCATCGCCCGCTCGAGGCTTTCGAAATAATGCTCGTCAGGCGTGGTCGGCACCGAACGGATCGTCGCCCCGGCGATGATGAAGCCGAAGGTGTGGATCGGATAACTGGGATTGGGGGCCAGCACGACATCGCCCGGCGCGGTGATCGCGGTGGCGAGGCTGGCCAGCCCTTCCTTGCTGCCCATCGTCATCACCACTTCGGTTTCGGGATCAAGCTCGACCCCGAAGCGGCGGGCGTAATAATTGGCCTGCGCCTTGCGGATACCGGGGATGCCCTTGGAGGCCGAATAGCCATGCGCATCGGGCTTCAGCGCGACTTCGCATAATTTGTCGATCACGTGCTGCGGCGGCGGCAAGTCGGGGTTGCCCATGCCGAGATCGATGATGTCGCGCCCCGCCTGGCGCGCCGCTGCCCGCATCCCGTTGACTTCGGCGATGACATAGGGCGGCAGGCGCTTCATGCGGTAGAATTCTTCGTCCATCGTTCCTTCCGGGGGCTGGCGGTGAAACATCCCTGTGCCGGATTGAACGGACAGGTGCAATCGCTGCGGCGCGCGTTATGGTGACGACGGGAACAGAGGAGCGGGCCCTTGGCGACGAATGACGACCCGACCAGCGCGATGCTGCGGCAAATGATGGAGCTTCTGGCACGCAGCGTGCAGGATTTCTGGCAGAGCGTGATGCCGGCTGGACTGAACGCCGCCGCACCGGCGAGCCCCGGGGGCCACAGTGACGCCGCGCACTGGGCAGGTCTCGCGCAGCGGATGCAGCAGGCGTGGCTAGATTTTCACAGCGCGGCGATGCCCGAAGCGGCGGCCAAGCTGGCCGATCCGGCGCCGTGGCTCGCCCTGATGGAGCAATGGTCGGGCCAGCTCCCGATGGCTGGTTCGCAGGGATTCCAGCAATTATGGGCGGACAATCTGGCGCTGTGGACCAGTGTCATGAGCGGCGCCGGTGCGACACAAGCTGAGACTGCCGGACTGCCCCGGCGCGACCGGCGCTTTCGTGATGAACGATGGAGCGGCCATCCGGTATTCATATTGATCCACCAGACCTATCTGATGATGGCTGAACGCATTGCCGCGATGGTCGATGATCTGCCCGCTGTCGCGCCGGACAAGCGCGAACAGATGCGCTTCGCCACCCGGGCGATGCTCGAGGCGCTGAGCCCGGCCAACTTCGCGCTGACCAATCCGCTGGTGCTCGAGAAGACGCTCGAAACGCGCGGCGAGAACCTCGTCCGCGGGATGGAGCACATGCTCGCCGACATGAAGCGCGGCCAGTTGACGCATACGGATCCCGACGCGTTCAAGCTGGGCGAAAACCTCGCGACGACGCCGGGCAAGGTGGTGCACGAAACGCCGCTCTACCAGCTCATCCAATACACCCCGACGACGAAGCAGGTCGGGGCAATCCCGCTGGTCATCTTCCCGCCCTGGATCAACCGCTTCTACATTCTCGATCTCAATCCCAAAAAGAGCTTCATCCGCTGGGCAGTCGAACAGGGGCTGACGACCTTTGTGGTGAGCTGGAAATCGGCCGATGCCAGCATGGCCGATGTCGTGTGGGACGATTACATCGCCGCACAGATCGAAGCGATCGACCATGTCCGCGCCCGGCTCAACGTGCCATCGGTGCACACGATCGGCTATTGCGTGGCCGGCACGACGCTGGCCGCGACGCTCGCGGTGCTGGCCAAGATGGGCGAGGCCGACAAGGTCACCAGCGCGACATTTTTCACCGCGCAGGTCGATTTTGCCGATGCGGGCGAGCTGCTGCATTTCATCGACCAGCAGCAACTGGCATCAGTCAGCGCCCTGGCCAGCGAAGGTTACCTCGATGGGCGGGTGATGGCCGCCACCTTCAATATGTTGCGCGGGACCGACCTCATCTGGAACTACGTGGTCAACAACTACCTGCTCGGCGAGGAATATCCGGCGTTCGACCTGCTGCACTGGAACGGCGATGTCACCAACCTGCCCGCACGCTGGCACAAGGATTACCTCGAACAGCTTTACCGCGATAACCGGCTGGTCGAGGCCAACTCACTCGAGGCTCTGGGATTCGGCATCGATCTGGGTCAGGTAGCGACGCCGTCCTATGTCCAGGCGGGTAAGGAAGACCATATCGCGCCGGCGGACAGCGTGTGGAAGATCACCCGCCACTTTACTGGCCCGATCCGCTTCGTGCTGGCGGGCTCGGGCCATATTGCCGGCGTGGTCAATCCGCCGGATTCGGGCAAATACCAATATTGGACCAACGACGAACCCGTCCGCACGCTGGAGGAATTCCGTGCCGGCGCCACCGAGCATCCGGGCAGCTGGTGGCCGGACTGGATCGAATGGATTCGCGCGCATGATGCCAAAACCGTCGCGGCCAAGGGCAAGCGCGTGCCGGGGGGTGCAGGCGACACCGTGATCGAGGACGCGCCGGGGCGTTATGTCATGACCCGCTGAGGCCCGTTTATTGTGCAGTGCACAAAAATCCTTGCGTTCGGGAGCTGAAACGCTTATTGTGCGTTGCAGCATAAATCACCGTGCAAGGATTACATCATGGCTGACACCGTCAACCAGAACGACTTCAAGACCGAAGCGAAGCAGGCCGAAGCCAGCGCGGCTACGGTCGACGCCACCGCGAAGAAGCCGATCGAAGCGACCGCCGCCCCGGCGACCAAGACCACTGTCGACCGCAAGCCTGCGGCGCGGACCGTTACCAAGCGCAAGCCGGCCGCCGGCAAGCGCGCCGCCGCCGCTGTTGCTACCCCGAAGGAACCGAAGATGACCCAGACCACCAACAACGCCAACAATTCCCAGCAGACCGTCGCCGAAGCTGGCGCCGACGTGCAGAACCGCGTGCGTGCCGCTTACGAGCGGAGCACCGAAATGACCGGCGAGATGACCGAGTTTGCCAAGGGCAACGTCGAAGCCATGGTTGCATCGGGCCGCATTCTGGCCGCCGGTCTGCAGGATTTCGCCCGCAGCGAAATCGAAGCGGTCAAGTCGGCTTACGAAACCATGACCGACGATATGCGCCAGATGGCTGCCGTGAAGTCGCCGGCCGAACTGCTGCAGCTCCAGAGTGAAATCATGCGCCGCAACTTCGACGCGATGATCAAGCACGGCTCGAAGAACACCGAGAACATGGTTCGCCTCGCCAATGACGCCTTCGCTCCGCTGTCGAACCGGATGAGCCTGGCCGCTGAAAAGGTTGCCAAGGCCGCCTGAGCGCGCGCCGTGTGGCGCCTCGGGCGCTGAACAACAGATACGGGCCGGAAGAGCGATCTTCCGGCCCGTTTCCTTTGACCGCGCATCTTGCGCTTCTGCACCGGAAACGTGATATGGCCGCGATGATGGCCCGCTTCGCCCCAACCTTTCCGCAAGTCACCTCGCACTGGGCAGGCAATGACGATGCGGATGGCCAGAGCCCCGGCGGCGGCGATGACGGGGCCGGTCAGGTTGGCATCGCCACCCGCACGCGCACCCGGCCCAAGAAGCCCAGCCAGTACCGCGTGCTGCTGCTCAATGACGATTACACGCCGATGGAATTCGTCGTCATGGTGCTCAAGCGGTTCTTCCGCATGGACATGGAACAGGCGACGCGGGTGATGCTGCACGTCCACCAGAAGGGCGTCGGCGTGTGCGGCGTGTTCACTTACGAGGTGGCGGAAACCAAGGTCAATCAGGTGATGGACTTCGCGCGGCAGAACCAGCACCCGCTGCAATGCACGCTGGAGAAGGCGTAGCCCATTTGCTGCGCTTCCTCCCCGCCATCGACCGGTACATTCTGCGCCTGGTGCTGGTGCCGATGCTGGGCGTGTTCGTCATTGCCGCGTCGCTGTTGATCCTCGACAAGATGCTGCGCCTGTTCGATTTCGTGGCGGTCGAAGGCGGCCCGGTTGGCGTGGTGTTCAAGATGCTCGGCGCGCTGATCCCCGAATATGCCAGCCTCGCCATCCCGCTTGGTCTGATGCTGGGCATCCTGCTCGCCTTCCGCAAGCTGGCGACCACCAGCGAACTCGACGTGATGCGTGCGGTGGGGCTGTCCTATACGCGCCTGCTGCGTGTGCCCTATGCGATCACGCTGATCCTGCTGGCGCTCAATGCGGCGCTGGTGTTCTATGTGCAGCCGATCAGCCGCTATTACTACGAGCAGCTCGAATATGATCTTCGCTCCGGCTCGCTGGGCGCATCGATCAAGGTGGGCGAATTCACCTCGCTGGCCGACCGGATGGCGCTGCGGATCGAGCGCAGCGAGGAGGACGGGCGGCGGCTCATCGGCATTTTCGCGCGAGTGGCCAATGAGCGCGGACAGGTGCTGTCAATCACGGCGCGCGAGGGGGAATTCCTCTCGACCAGCGACAATCCCGACACGATCATCCTCAGTCTGGCCGATGGCACGATCGTGCAAGACATGAACACCGGCAGCCCGCGCGTGCTCAGCTTCACGCGGCACAATCTGCCGATCGATCTGCCGGCGATCGAACGCTTCCGGGCGCGCGGGGATGCCGAACGCGAATATATCCTGCCCGAATTGCTGCGCATCGGCTGGGACCGCGACGCGCCGGATGACAAGCAGGATGCCAGCCAGGCCAGCTTCCATTTCCGGCTGGTCGAGGTGGTAATGATGCTGCTGATGCCGCTCTTGGCAGTCGCGCTGGCGATCCCGCCCAAGCGTTCGACATCGGCGCTCGGCGTGTTCCTGTCGGTCGTGCTGGTCGTCGCGTATCACAAGATCAACCAGTATGGCGAAGATGTCGCAGCACTCGGGCGGGTCGATCCGATCATCGCCCTGTGGGTGCCCTTCGCACTGTTCGCCGCGCTGATCCTGTGGTGGTATCACCGGGTAGCGAACGTCCCCGGCGGCCAGGCAATCGGCGCGCTCGAAGCTTGGTTTGCCAAACTGGCCAAGCGGCTGCGGCGGCTGGTGGCGCGGCGGCGACCCGATCCGGTGATGGGCGGCGCCTAGTTTCATGCAACTCGACTTCTTCCCCTCACGCACGTTGACGTTCTACCTTGCGCGACTGTTCTTCACCCGGATCGTGGCGATGCTGTTCGTGCTGGTGCTGGTGCTGATGATGCTCGACCTGCTGGGCACCAGTGGCGACATTCTGGCGGTTCCCGGCAACGGACAGGCGGAAGTGCTGCATTACGCCATGCTCAGAATACCCCAGCTTATCGCGCGGTTCCTGCCCTATGCCGTATTGCTGGCGACGATTATCACGCTGATCGCGCTAAACCAGAATAGCGAGGTGGTGGCGATGAAGGCGGCCGGGCTGTCGGCCCATCAGGTGCTCGCCCCGTTGCTGCTGACGGCGGCGCTGTTTTCCGCCGGCAGCTTCCTGTTCAACGAACGCGTGGTGACCCGCGCCACGGCGACGCTGTCGGCATGGGAAGCCAACGATTACGCGCCCGTCGCCGCTGGCTCGGAGGTCCGCACCCACGTCTATCTGGCCGACGGCCCCAACATTCTCTACGCGCAATCCATCACCGGCACCGGCGATGCGATGCGGATGACCGGGGTCACCTGGTACGAGCGCACGGCGCAGGGAATGCTGGTGCGCGAAGTCCGCGCGCCGCGCGCGCATTACACGGGCGCCGGCTGGCAGTTGCAGGATGCGCGGATTTTCGACGTTGCCAGCGCCCGCACCGCGCTTGCGGGAACGATGGTTGTCGCGCCCGGCCTGACCCCGACCGAGGCGGCGCTGGGCAAGGTCGATGCCGAGAGCATTCCGTTCTGGCGCCTGAAGCCGGTTATCGACACGCTGGAGGGCGCTGGCCGGCGCACGGCCGAATTGCGTGCGCAGTGGTGGCACAAGCTGTCGGGGCCGCTGTCGGCCTTCCTGATGCCGCTGCTGGGTGCGGTGGCGGCCTTCGGGCTTGCTCGCTCGGGCCAGCTATTTGTCCGCGCAATCGTGGGCATGGCGCTCGGCTTTGCCTATTTCGTGGTCGACAATGCAGCGCTGGCGATGGGCAGCTTCGGCGGCTATCCGCCGTTCCTCGCGGCGTGGGCGCCCTTCGTGCTGTTTCTGTTCATCGGCGAAGCGGTGCTGATCCGCACCGAGGAATAGACCCTCAGCGCCAGCGCATCGTGCTGCGGGCGATGCGCCCGATCAGCGGCGCCATGCCGGCATGGTTCGCCCCGTCATAGGTCGATCCCGCGCCCAGCTCGACCACCAGCCGGCGATGCGCCTCGGGCAGCGCGTGATAGGGCATCGAGGGCATCAGATGATGCAGCGCATGATAGCGCAGGCCCACCGGCGCCCAGATCTCGGCAATCCGGCCGGGCGGCGGAACATTGACCGAATCGAGGAACTGCGCCGTCACGCTCATCGGCTCGCCATCGTTCTCCCACAGATGCGCCACCAGCGTGCGTAACTGGTTCAGCACGGCAGCAAGCGCCATCACCGCCAGTGCAATCAGCAACGGACGCCAGCCATAAATCGCGCTGGCGGTGATCAGACCGATCGCCCAAACGCTACCCGCCAGTTCCTGCCAGAACACGCGCGGGCGCAACTCGTCATCCGGGGGGCGCCGGCGAAAATCGGGATTGATCGCCAGCGCGGAGAACCGCTGCCACACCAGGCGGCGCAGCGGCGGGATCACTACGCCGAGCGGCACCAGCACAGCAAAGCGCAGCAGCAGCGCCACCGGCAGAAGCATCGCAATCAGCACGAAAAGGGGCAGCGACCACGGCTTCATCATAGCCAGCGGCAAATATTCGGGATCTTCCACCGTGCCGTAGCGGGTTCGCTGGTGATGCAGCATATGGACCCCTTCATACATGAAGGACGGCGTCAGCAGCGGCACCCCGACCAGCGCGTTCCAGCCGAACCTAAACCCCGGTAGCGCATTGCGGTGGATGTGCGACAGTTCGTGAATGAACAACGTCGCGCGGTACAGCGCCAGCGCCGACACGACCGCGCACAGCACGGCCACGGCCGGATTGCCGGCAACGATCGCGCCAGCAAGCGCCGCATAGCCGAGCACGGCGGAACCGGTCATGTCGGCCCAGTAGATTGCCGGGCGCGCAGTGCCGAGGTCCTTGGTCAGATCGCGCGCCGCGCGCAGCATCGCCTTGTCGTCGCCCGCACGCAGCCGCGCCTGTACCGCCGGAGCGGGGGCGTGATCGATCAAGGGCGAGGCAGCAACAGACTTCATGTGGACTCGTGAATGGCACCGGCCGGCGAACCAAGGACCCGGCGCTGCTTGACAAACCTTCCCAATCACAGAACGGGCTAACCGAGGCTGAACGCCGTCGCCGTGGCAGGAAAGACCGTGACAACGCCCGAGATAAGCATCACCGCCGTCACCGACAAGGCCGGGCGGGCCGCCTTCGTTGACCTCGGCCGCAGCTTTGCGGGCCAGACGCCCCACTCGGTGCCGCAATTGCGCTCCGAGCTGCTCGAGCTGGTCGATCCTGGCAAAAACCCCTTTTTCGGCCATGCCGACGTGCAATTGTTCATCGCCCATCGCGCGGGCCGGCCGGTAGGGCGCATCTCGGCGCATATCGACCGCCTGGCGCTGGTCCAGCCGCCTGAACAGGGCATGGGTCCGGGAACGGGCAATTTCGGCTATTTCGACGCTGCCGACGAACAGGTTGCCCGCGCGCTGCTGGCGCGCGCGGAGCAGTGGCTGCGCGAGCACGGGATGAACCGCGCCCTCGGGCCGATCTCGCTATCGATCTGGGAAGAGCCGGGGCTGCTGGTGGCGGGCCACGACCATGCGCCATCGCTGCTGATGGGGCACCATCCGCCGCATTATCAGGGCTGGATCGAAGGCGCTGGGTACACTCCGGCCAAGCGGCTGCTGACCTATCGCCTACCGATCACCGGCGATTTCCCGCCCCTGATCGCGCGGATCGTCCAGTCGGGCGAACGCAATCCGAAGATCGCCCTGCGCCGCGCGGGCGAAGTCGACTACGAGGGCGATGTGCGGATTATCCTCGCGATCCTCAACGATGCGTGGTCGGACAATTGGGGCTTTGTCCCCTTCACCGACCGCGAAATCGCCTATGCGGCTAAGAAGCTCAAACCGCTGGTCCACCCCGAGCTGGTGCGTATTGCCGAGGTCGAGGGCGAGCCGGTCGCGTTCATGCTGACCTTCCCCGACATGAACGAGTTGCTCGCGCGGATCGATGGCCAGCTGTTTCCGTTGGGCTGGCTGCGCGCGCTGCGCTGGATGCGCCGGCCGCGCGCAAAGACCATGCGGGTGCCGCTGATGGGCGTGCTCAAGAAACTTCAGAACTCGCGCCTTGCCAGCCAGCTCGCTTTCATGATGATCGAATCGATCCGCCACGACGCCACCCGTCAGTTCGGCGCGACCGAGGGCGAGTTCGGCTGGATTCTCGAGGACAATAAGGGGATGGTCGCGATCGCCGAAGCGATCGATGCGCGGATTAGCCGCGAATATCTGATCTACGAAAAAGCGCTGTAAGGCACGCCGGGCTATCGGGAACCAGCCGCGGCCATATCCCGTTAAAAGCCCTTGGACCAAAGGCTGCGCTTCGCACCAGGCCGGTGAGGATTAGGGTGGGTCAATGAGCAGGAAAGCGCCAGCCGTAGAAGGGGCCACGCCGTTCAACCGCGCGCTGGTGGTCGAAGATGACGGCCTCATCGCGATGACGATCGAACAGGCGCTGCTCGATGCCGGATGCGCGGAAGTGCGGTTGTCCGCTTCAACGGTAGATGCGATGGACGTGTTGCGCGCGTGGCATCCTGACGTCGTCGTGCTCGACGTCCACCTCTCGGACCGCAACGATGGCTGGGCGATTGCGGAACTGCTGCGCGAGCTGGGTCCGTCGCGGCCGCAGATCATCTTTTCGACCGGGGCCCCCGATGCCATCCCGCCGCACGTCGCCGAGCTCGGAAGTGTGCTCGAAAAGCCGTACCAAGCCGATGCGTTGATCGCATTGCTCCGCCAGCCGGCCAAAAGCGGGCTGCTATCGCGCATAAAGAACGCGCTTCAATGAAGCCTTCACTGGCTTGTAACGACTCACCCTTCGCCCAGAAAAAAAAGGCCTTCGTCTGCGACGAAGGCCTTTTGGGATCGTATCACTGCCGCTTGGACGGGAGGGGGGTCTCGGCGGTGATATAACAATAATGAACCGCCCGCAGGATGGTTCCCGACGGGCGAATGAAATTTCACGCGCAGCCCGGCGCATCGGCGGCGCAGGTTGTCAAACGGTGCGCAGTCTGCTCTTTGCGCCGTCATTCATCTGCCGCGCTCGGCGGCTATCCGTGGGAACTACATGATGTCTCTTGGCGACCAGATTGCCTCCAACCTCCCTTATCTGCGCCGCTACGCGCGCGCGCTGACCGGTTCGCAGGCGACAGGCGATTCCTTCGTCCGTGCCACGCTCGAAGCCGCTCTGGCCGATAGCGAGCTCAAGGCGTCGCTCGAACATGGCCGCGTGCCGCTGTACCGCGCATTCAACAAGGTCTGGTCGAGCGCGTATATGGAGGTTCCGGCCGAAGACGCCGAAACCGGAAACATGCACGAGATGGCAGCGCATGAACGCTTGCGCGTGGTGACGCCCCTCAACCGGCAGGCGCTGCTGTTATCGACGCTTGAAGATTTTTCGACACCCGAAGTGGCCCAGATCATGGATCTCGGCGAGGACGAGGTCGATGGCCTGATCCAGGAAGCGGTTGCGGAAATCGATCGCGAATCGACCACCAGCGTGCTGATCATCGAGGATGAGCCCCTGATCTCCATGCAACTGGAAGATCTCGTTCGGTCGCTCGGTCATGACATCTGTGGCACTGCGGCAACGCGCACGCAGGCGCAGGAGGTGGTGGCTGAATGCACACCTGGGCTGGTGCTGGCCGATATCCAGCTGGCGGATGGCTCTTCGGGGCTCGATGCGGTGGACGACATCCTGGCGATGGGCAGCGTCCCGGTGATCTTCATCACTGCCTATCCCGAGCGGCTGCTGACCGGGGATCGGCCCGAACCGACCTATTTGGTAACCAAGCCGTTCCAGGAATCGACCGTGCGTACCGCAATCAGCCAGGCATTGTTCTTCGGATCGAGCCGCCCCATCGATTGAGCGGCGCTGATCGGCGCGAGGTCAGCCTCGCGCGCGGATCTGGAAATCGTTGGCCAGCCGCACGGGTACGCGCAGCCGGCAGCGCACGCCCCGGGGATCGAACTGAAGTTCCACCGGGTGCTTCAACTCGTGCGCGAGGATCTTCTGGATCAGGTCCATGCCGAAGCCCCGATTCGGCGTATCGGCAACTTGTGGTCCGCCTGTCTCAACCCAGCTTAGCTCGACCAAATTGTCGGCCACCAGCTGCCAATCAATGCTGACCCGCCCGTCAGGCACGCTGAGGGCGCCGTATTTGGCCGCGTTGGTTGACAGCTCGTGCAGGGCCAGCCCCAGCGACAGGGCATCGTTCGGCGCCAGCTCGACATCGGGCCCGCTGCTCGTCACGGCGGCGCTGTCACCCTGCACGTATGGGGCGAGCTCTGCCCGCACCAGATCGCTGATCGGTGTCTCACCCCATTCCGATTGCGTCAGCAAATCGTGCGTTGCCGATAGTGCCCTGATGCGGCCATCCAGGGTATCGGCAAAATCATCCAGCCGCGTCGCCCGTCGCCGGGTCAGCGCAATGATCGACAGGACGTTGGCGAGGGTGTTTTTGACGCGGTGGTTCAGTTCCCGGGTCAGAGTGTTGCGGATCGAATTCTGTTCCGCCAGCCAGCGCAGCGAGGACTGGTCCTCCACCGCCTGCTGCGTCAGCAAGCGCGCGATCAACATCAGCAGGCTGGCGACCATCAGCCCGAAAATGAGGGTGAGCATGGACATCTGCGACAGGGCGGAGCCGCGCGAGGATTCGACCTCGAGCATCATCGTCCGGTTGGCGATCTGGACGGGACGAGTGATCGTCATCCCGGTAAGGCGTTCGGGCGGCAACTCGGCGATGAGGGTGCCCCCGTCGCCCAGATGGTCGTCATAGAGGCGAACCCCTTTGTCTCCCTGGTTTTCAAGGATCAGCGCCGATTCCAGAAAGTCTTTGGCGTTGAACGGGCTGTAGATGAACCCTGCCAGGCGTTCGCCTCCCCCCGCGCTCATCATTACCGGCATGTAGATCAGGAAGCCGGGTGCTTTCCGACGGCCCTCCTGTTGCAGCACAACCATGCCGCTGGCGGTCGGTCGGCCGCTTAGCACCGAACTGTCCATCGCCTCGCGGCGGACGGCTTCGGAATACATGTCGTAGCCCAGCGCCCGGCGGTTTCGCGGGGTATCCGGCAGCAAATAGGTTACCGGAAACAAGATCGCGCGCGCATTTGTCGGAGCAGGGCGGATCTTCACCTCGCCCGGAGCGCCGCTCAGCCGGTCGCGTTCGAATTCCGGCGCGTCGGCTGCGTTCACCGCTTGGGCCCAGCCCAGCCCCTCGACCCCGCGATAGTCGCTGTCCATCCGCAATTCGCTGACGAACCGGGTAAAGATATCGGGCTGCACTTCACCGGCCGTGGAGAACAACGCTGCGCCGGCGCGCAGGTACGATGATGCTGTCGCCCCGCGCCGCTCCAGCGCCGAGGCGACGGCGCGCGCGGTTTCCCGCATATTGGCCTGCTCCTTGAGCCGCGCCCCGCGCTCAATTGCAAATACGCTGAGCAGGGTGATCGACATGACCAGCAGAAATATGGCCACCGGCACAGCGCGCGGATATTCGATCAGCCAACGCCGGGTCAGACCTCGGTCTACTGTACTGGCCACGTCCGTTCCCTGTTTCAAGCAGCGCCTGCACCGGCAGGACACTTGCCCTGAAAATCGCCATTGACTAGACGCGAAACCGGTCGTGCGGGGAACAACGCTACGGGCGGTTCGTTCCCCGCTATAATCAATCTGTGTTATATTTTTCCGGCCCTGCGTTTTGTCGCTGCCGGCGCAAGGAACTTTATCAGATCATGGATTTCGAAGGTCACGCGTCAGCCGGGTCAGCCCCGAAGCCTGTGCGAAAAAACCATGCCGCGCCGGCCTGGGCATCGGGGCTGCGCCAGCTTTACGACCAAGTCATAGAAGAGCCCCTGCCCGACAGTTTCAAGGACCTGCTCGACAAATTGGACCAACCCGACAGATGAGCGAAGCCCGAACGGCCCGCGAGAAGGCCGATTTCAAACGCGAGCTGACCGAGGTCGTGCCGCACCTGCGGGCGTTCGCGCGCGGCCTCTGCGGACGGCCGGACATGGCCGACGATCTCGTGCAGGAGGCGTTGCTGAAGGCCTGGGCGGCTCAGGACCGGTTCGAGCCCGGCACATCCATGCGGGCGTGGACCTTCGTGATCCTGCGCAATGCCTATCTCACTGATATGCGCCGCAACCGCTTCCGCGGTGAATATGACGAGACGGTTGCCGAGCGCATTCTCACTGCGCCTGCTGGCCAGGAGGAGCCGATCCATCTGTCGGACATGCATCGCGCCTTGCTGACCCTGCCGCCTGAACGGCGCGAGGCGTTGCTTTTGGTCGGTGCCGGTGGCTTTTCGTACGAGGAGGCGGCCGAGATCTGCGGCTGTGCAGTGGGGACGATAAAGAGCCGGGTGGGCCGCGCACGGGCGGCGCTCAACGCCATGCTCGAGGACGGGACCATTCCCCGCCGAACGATTGATGATGATCCAGCCCATCGCGCGATCCTGCAAGAACTCGACGATGTGTCAGCAGGATACACCGGCACCGGAAAATAACCGGTGCCCGCGGGCAGTGCTTGTCCATCGCCGCAATCCCCGTCACAACCCGGCCAATGGATGCGGCGACACCTGATCCCGGGCCCGACAATACGCTGATCGGCGGTGCTCAAGGCAACTCAGGCGCGCCAGTGTCCGCCTCGGTGGCGCGCGCCGTCCGCCGCGCCGCGTTTGCCGAGCAGGAATTGCGGTTGGTCTCGGCGCTGGTGGTGATCCTTGGCCTGGGCCTTTTCATGGCGCTGCCTTTCGTCTTGTCGATCGGATCGGTTGTGTTTCTGCCGCTGGTGACGGCGATTGTCCTTACGATCATCCTGTCGCCGCTGGCCGACCGGATCGCTGGCTGGGGCGTGCCCAACGCGCTCGCCTCGATCCTGGCGCTGATGGTCTTTTTTGCCGTGCTGCTCGCCGCGCTGGCGCTGGTATTACAGCCGGCCATCGACCTGTTCGACAAGGTTCCGCAACTGATCGCGCAGGTCGGCAACCGGTTCAGCGAACTGCGTGACGAATTCGCATGGATTTCGCAGATCAACGAGCAGTTGGCCCGGTTGACCGGAAACACCGGCGGGCGCGAGGTGGTGCTGGCCACGCCATCTTTTCTTGAACAGGTCGCCTTCGCCACGCCCAGCGTGGTGATCGAGGTATTGCTGACTTTCCTGATGACCTATTTCATGATCGAGGCGCGGACCCGCCTGCGGCGCCATCTGCTGTTCGAACGGGCCGATTTCGGATCGAGCATCAAGGCCGCCCGGGTCATCCGTGAGGTGCAGGACCGGGTTGCCGCCTACATTTTCACTGTGTCGTGGGTGAATGCGGGCGTCGGGCTGATCGCTGGCCTCGGTGCCTGGGCATTGGGGCTCGACGCGCCGATCATGTGGGGCGGGCTGGCGATGCTGCTCAACTTTCTACCCTATGTCGGGCCGCTGCTGATGGTCGGGTTGCTCGCCCTGTTCGGGATCGGCACCAGCGACACCATTCTCCTCGGGCTTGTCCCGGCGGCGGCCTATCTGGCGCTCCACACGGTCGAATCGAATATCGTCACCCCCTCGATTCTAGGCGCGAGGTTCACCATGAACCCGGTGATGATCCTGATCGCGCTGAGCTATTTCACCTGGATCTGGGGGGTGGCCGGTGCGCTGCTGTCGGTGCCGATCCTGCTGACCGTGACAGCGTTCATCGAACATACCGGGCGGCCCAATCTGATCGGATTCATGTTTGGCGAGCCGCTGTTTCCCGAACGGCTGCTCGATGCAGAAGCCGATGCAAAAGAGGGCGAAAGCGTGATCCCGGCTGCCAGCCGGTAAAGCAAAGAAAACCCCGCCAACAGCGCTGGCGGGGTCTCGTTTGGTCAAACGCTGGCGGGTCAGCCGGGATATTTCCAGGTTTCGCCCCGCTCCAGATTTTCAGCGGCAAACGCCCAGTTAAGCTTTTCGTCCACCACCCCGGCGAGATATTTCGGCCGGGCATTCTGGTGATCGAGATAATAGGCGTGTTCCCACACGTCGATCGTCAGCAGCGGGTTGAAGCCCTGATCGGCCAGCGTGTCGCCATCATGGGTTTCCTCGATCGACAGCTTGCCGCCTTTTTCAGCGAGCCACACCCAGCCGCTGGCGAAATGCCCCGCGCCGCGATCCTTGAGCTTGGTTTTGAGTTCGTCGAGCGAGCCGAACGCCTCGTCGATCATGGTGGCCAGCCTGCCTTCGGGTTTGCCGGTTTCGCCCGTCAGCGAATGCCAGTAGAACCCGTGATTCCAGCTTTGCGCCGAATTGTTGAACAGCCCCTGATTGCTGCCGCGCGCGGCCTTGATCACCTCTTCCAGCGACTTGTCGGCGAGGTCGGTGTCCTTGATCGCGTCGTTGGTCTTGTCGATGTAGGTCTGGTGATGCTTGCCATGATGATACGACAGCGTTTCTGCCGAAATGACCGGGTCGAGCGCGTCTCTGCCATAAGGCAGGTCGATCAGCTTGAAAGCCATGATATTCCTCCGCGTGTGTTGGTTGTCAGCAGTTCACTCATTCAATGCGCCAGAGGGCCGTTCGTTGCAGCACTGTCGGCGTTTTCCCCGTGCAGATCCGTCGCGGCTCGATCCGATGCCGTGGCGAGCGCCACATCCTGGGTTACATTGCCGACCGTCCGGACGATGTCGGGCAGCATCTCGACCGCGACCAAAAGCGCCAGCGGCTCAACCGGCACGCCCATCGCGAGCGCGATCGGGCCGACCGAGATGACGAAGCTGATCGTGCCGGGCAGGCTGACAGAGCCGATGCTGATGATGAACGCCACCGCCACGCCGGCGGCCAGTTGCGCCGGGCCGGGGGTTATGCCCGCCAGCGCCGCGACATAGAGCGCAACGGCGAGGTTCATCGCCGGGCTGGTCGCGCGGAAAATCGCCACCGCCAGCGGCAAGACGAAATCCGCCGTGCTTTCGCGAATACCCAGTCGCCGCGCGCTGGCGAGCATGGCCGGCAGGCTGGCGAGCGAGCTCTGGGTCGAAATCGCCACCGCCTGTGCGGGCAGCATAGCTCGCGCAAAACCAAGCAGGGAGTGGCGGCCGATCAGCACCGCGACAAGATAGCCGACCAGCGTGACGATCACGCCGACTGCGGACACCACCAGAATGTAATGGGCAAACGCGGCAAAGGCGCCCCCGCCTGCCTCCACCGCCACGCCCAGCGCCAGCGCGAACACGCCCACCGGGGCGAGGAACAGCACCCAGCCGATCAGGATCAGCATCGCGTTACCCAGTGCGACGAAGAAGCCGATCATCTGCGCCCGTTGGCCCGCGGGCAGCCGCGCCACCGCAAGCGCGAACAGCGCGAAGAACACCGTCAGCGGCAAGGTCGCTGTCTCGGCCGCGGCGGCGATCACATTGGGCGCCACCAGCGAGGTTATGAAGTCGGTGATGCCGGGGACTT
Source organism: Qipengyuania sp. YIM B01966 (assembly GCF_016461955.1). Taxonomy (GTDB): domain Bacteria; phylum Pseudomonadota; class Alphaproteobacteria; order Sphingomonadales; family Sphingomonadaceae; genus QFOP01. The sequence continues at coordinate 123,640 of NZ_JADMNM010000005.1, forward strand.
CACCCGCCGCACCGGCCGCCCCGCCGGCCATCAGCGCGGCAGCTTCAGGGGGTATCGGAAAGGCGCTGAGCAGCAGCGGCATCACGGTTACCGCGATCACTCCGCCCAGCACCAGCATCGCAGCGATGATGAGCAGCATCCGCCGTGCCACCGGCCCGGCCCGCGCGGCTTCGGCCATCCGCGCAATGCCGACCACCAGCAGCGCCGCGACTAGCGGAATAATCGTCATCTGCAAGGCGCGCAGCCACAGGCTGCCGAGCGGTCCCGTCACCGACAGCACGCTGTCGGCGGCTGCGCTTCCGGCCAGCAGCATCCCGGCAACCAGGCCGGCGACCAGCCCGCCCAACGTCCACCACACGGGCAGGCGGATCGCGACCAGGCCGTTTTCGTCGCCCGGCGGGGCGGGACGGGTACTCGTGTCGTGCACTGTCTCGCTCACCGCAGCCCCTTCCCTTACCCGCTGCGACACGCCACAAGCGCCCGCACATCCATCGACCGAGGTTCGGGCAAAATACGATGACACGCAAGTTTTTCGGCACTGACGGCATTCGCGGGCGCACCAATGAAGGCGTGATGACCGCCGCCACCGCGATGCGCGTGGGCCAGGCGGCCGGTCGCCATTTCCTGCGCGGCGATCACCGGCACCGGGTGGTGATCGGCAAGGACACGCGGCTGTCGGGCTACATGATGGAGAGCGCGCTGGTGGCAGGGTTCACCAGCGTCGGGATGGACGTCATCATGACCGGCCCCTTGCCCACCCCGGCAATCGCCATGCTGACGCGCGAGATGCGCGCCGATCTGGGCGTGATGATCTCGGCCAGCCACAACCCCTATCAGGACAATGGCATCAAGCTGTTCGGGCCAGACGGGTTCAAGCTGTCTGATGCCGATGAAGAGGCGATCGAGGCCGCGCTCGATGCGCCTGATGGTTGTACGCTCGCCGCGGCGACCGAGATTGGCCGCGCCCGGCGGATCGATGACGCGGCCGGCCGCTACATTCACGACGTCAAGCGCACTTTGCCTGACAATATCCGGCTGGACGGGCTCAAGATCGCGCTCGATTGCGCCAATGGCGCAGCCTATCAGGTAGCCCCCTCGGCAATCTGGGAGCTGGGGGCGAAAGTGGTCGCGCTTGGCGTTGCGCCCAATGGGCGCAATATCAATGACGGGGTCGGCTCGACCGCGCTCGATGCGATCAAGTCCACCGTGGTTGCCAGCGGTGCCGATATCGGCATCGCGCTTGATGGGGATGCCGACCGGCTCATCGTGGTCGACGAAAAGGGCGAGACGGTCGATGGCGACCAGATCATGGCACTGATCGGGATGGAATGGGCCCGTCAGGGCAAGCTGCGCGGCGGCGGCGTGGTGGCGACGGTGATGTCCAATCTCGGGCTTGAACGGTTCCTCGGCGGCCACGGCCTCAATCTGGTTCGCACCAAGGTCGGCGATCGGCACGTGCTCGAGGCGATGAAGGCGCAGGGTTATAATGTCGGCGGCGAGCAATCGGGGCACATGATCCTGCTCGACCATGCGACCACCGGCGACGGTACGGTGGCGGCGCTGCAAGTGCTGGCGGCGCTGGTGCAATCGGGCAAGCGGGCGAGCGAGCTGCTGCACCAGTTCGATCCGGTGCCGCAACTGCTCAAGAATGTCCGTTTCGCCGGGGGCGATCCGCTGGCCGATGCCAAGGTCCGCCAGGCGATTGCCGATGCCCAGAGCGACCTTGGGAGCGGCGGGCGGCTGGTGATCCGCAAATCGGGCACCGAGCCGCTCATCCGGGTGATGGCCGAAGGCGACGATGCGGCGCAGGTTGAACGCGCGGTGGACAGCATCTGCGACGCGGTGCGCCATGCTGCCGCCAGCTGACAACGCGCGCCCCCCGCGCATCCTCGCCATTGCCGGATCGGATTCGTCCGGCGGGGCAGGCATCCAGGCCGATATCAAGACCATCACCATGCTGGGCGGCTACGCGATGACCGCAATCACCGCGATCACTGCGCAGAATACCACCGGGGTGAGCGCGATCCATCCCGTGCCAGGCTCCATGATCGCCGAGCAGATCGCCGCCTGCGTAGATGATGTCGGAGCGGACGCGGTCAAGATCGGGATGCTCGCCGATGAAGCGACCGTCGCGGTCGTGGCGGAGGCTTTGCAAGCGGTGGATGCGCCCATCGTCGTCGATCCCGTGATGGTCGCCACCTCGGGCGCGGTGCTGACCGATGATGCCGCGATGAGGGCGCTGACCGCGCAGCTGCTGCCCCGCGCTGCTCTTGTCACGCCCAACCTGCCCGAACTGGCCCGGCTGACGGGTCTCCCCACCGACACCACCGAGCAGATCCACGCGGCGGCGCACCACCTTGCCGAACGGTGCGACGCGCCCGTGCTCGCCAAGGGCGGGCATGATGCGCGCGATCCGCTGCGGGTCCACGATTATCTGGTCTGGCCGGACGGGGCGTTTCATTCCTTCGACCATGCGCGGATCGACACCACCAGCACGCACGGCACGGGCTGCACGCTGTCATCGGCGATCGCCACCCTGCTCGGCCACGGACAGGCTTTGCCGCACGCGGTGCGGCTGGGGCGCGAGTTTGTGCGCCGGGCAATTGCCGCCGCGCCCGGTTACGGCGTCGGTCACGGCCCGCTGGGCCATCAGGCCGTGCGCGGCTGAGCCTCAGTCGAGCTTGTAGAATGCCTTGATATGGCCCCACGCCTCTTCGGCGGTTTCGCACCAGCGGAACAGGTCGAGATCGGCATGGCTGATCGTGCCTTCCTCGGCCAGCGCCTCGAAATTCACCACCCGTTCCCAGAACTCGCGACCGAACAGCAGCACCGGGATCGGCTTCATCTTGCCTGTCTGAATCAGCGTCAGCAGTTCGAAAAACTCGTCGAACGTGCCGAACCCGCCGGGGAAGACCGCCACCGCCCGCGCGCGCATCAGGAAATGCATCTTGCGCAGCGCAAAATAGTGGAACTGGAAGCTGAGATGCGGGGTCACATAGGGATTTGGCGCCTGTTCGTGCGGCAGCACGATGTTGAGCCCGACCGATTCGGCATTGGCGTCCGATGCGCCCTTGTTCGCCGCTTCCATGATCGACGGGCCGCCGCCCGAGCAGACTACGAACTGCCGCTGCCCGTTCTCGATGATCGCCCGCTCGCTGGCAATCCGCGCCAGCGCGTGAGCCTGCGTGACATAGCGTGCCTTGGCCGCCAGCCGCTCGGCCACCATGCGCTCGCGCTCGGGCAGGTCGGCCGCGGCTTCGAGCAGCTCGGCGGCCTGCGTTTCGGAAGGAATGCGCGCAGAGCCATAAACCACCAGCGTCGAGCCGACCCCCGCCTCTTCCAGCAGCATTTCGGGCTTCTGTAATTCGAGCTGGAAGCGCACCGGGCGCAGTTCATCGCGCAGCAGGAAATCGGTATCGCGGAACGCCAACCGATAGGCCGGGTGGCGGGTCTGCGGCGTGCCTTCCTGCTGGTCAGCGAAATCGACTTCCTGGTCGGCCGGGTAGAATTTGCGATCCGTCAGATCGCGCTCGCTTTTCTCACTATCGTTCATCTGCGCGGGATAGGCGCACGCTCACCGTGCGACAAGCGGTGTGGCAAGAATGCTAGAAAAGCTGGATGCCCCGCAAGGATTCGAACCTTGATTGACGGAGTCAGAGTCCGCTCTCTTACCATTAGAGGACGGGGCATCAGGTCGCCACGCGCATAGGCCGCTGGGCGAGGGGCGCATCTAGTTTCGCCGTCAGGCTTGGTCAAGCCCGACCTCGCCGCGCCCCCGCTTGCCGCGCGCCCGACGCTGGGTTAGGGTGACAACAAGTCCCCGCCGGGCTGAACTCGTGCGGGAGGAACAGAAAGCATTACGATGGCGGATATCTCTCCGCCGGACACGCAGAAAAGGGCAGGTCACAAGCAGGGACAGACGTCCGGCAAGGTAGCCGATTTTCGCTACAAGCGTCCCTCCGCCCCGTCGCCGCGTCAGCCCGCACTGCAGCGGCCGCGTGGTAATGGCCACATACGGCAGGCCTATGCCGCGCTCGATCTCGGCACCAATAATTGCCGGCTTCTGATCGCCCGTCCTTCCGGCCCTGACTTCACTGTCATCGACGCGTTCAGTCGCGTCGTTCGGCTGGGTGAAGGGCTGGCGATGTCCGGTCGTCTGTCCGATGCGGCGATGGAGCGGGCAATGGGCGCGCTGCATATCTGTGCGGAGAAACTGCGCCGCCGCAATGTCCAGCTCGCCCGCTCGGTGGCGACCGAAGCCTGTCGCCGCGCGGCCAATGGCGCGGAGTTCATTGCCCGCGTACGCGCCGAAACCGGCATCGCGCTCGACATCATCTCGGCGCAGGAGGAAGCGCGGCTGGCCGTGCTCGGCTGCCACGTCCTGCTTGATCGCGGAACGGGGCCAGCGATCATTTTCGATATTGGCGGCGGCTCTACCGAACTGGTGCTGGTCGAGGCGGGCGGCGCAGTCCCGCGCATCATCGACTGGCAGAGCGTGCCGTGGGGGGTCGTTTCGCTGTCGGACACGATCGGGCGCGACGAGGGCGCGTCGGGCGAGCAGCGCGCGAACCGTTACCGGGCCATGCGGCGCACCGTGCTCGAAAGCTTCGCCCCCTTTGCCGAGCGCATTTCCGGCGCGCGCGCGAGCACCGAAACAATCCGCTTACTCGGGACCAGCGGAACCGTCACCACGCTCGCCAGCCTGCATCTCGAACTGACCCATTACGATCGCCGCGCGGTTGACGGGCTGATCGTGCCGGCACCGGCGATGCGGGCGATCAGCGACCGGCTGTCGACCATGCCGTTCGATGAACGCCGCACGCTTCCCTGCATTGGGCCCGACAGGGCCGATCTGGTGGTGGCCGGCTGCGCGATCCTCGAATCGATCCTCGATATCTGGCCTGCCGCGCAGCTGGGCGTGGCTGATCGCGGTATTCGCGAGGGCATATTGCGCTCGCTGATGGCGATCGACGGTCCCGTCCGCGTACCGCCCCGCCCGCGCGCCAGGCCCGCCTGATGGCCCGTTCCGGCCGCAATCCCGACCGGCGGGTCAAGACCTCGCGCGGGCGCACCGCCAGTTCCACCCGCTGGCTCGAACGCCAGCTCAACGACCCGTATGTCCGGCAGGCCAAGGCCGAAGGCTATCGCAGCCGTGCGGCCTACAAGCTGATCGAACTGGACGAGAAGTTCGCGCTGCTGAAAGGCGCGCGGCGCGTGGTCGATCTGGGCGTTGCGCCGGGCGGATGGGCGCAGGTCGTGCGCAAGCTTGCCCCGCGGGCCGAGGTGGTCGGGATCGACCTGCTCGAAACCGAACCGCTTGAAGGCGTCACGCTGCTGCAGATGGATTTCATGGCCGACGCCGCGCCAGCCGCGCTGACGGCGGCGCTGGGTGGGTCGCCCGATCTGGTGCTGAGCGACATGGCCGCCAACACGGTCGGGCACAAGCAGACCGATCATCTGCGGACCATGGGGCTGGTCGAGGCGGCCGCTTGGTTTGCGGTCGAGAACCTCGACGATGGCGGCACCTTTGTCGCCAAGGTGCTGGCCGGCGGGACCGATACCGAACTGCTGGCGCTGCTCAAGCGGCACTTCCGCACGGTCAAGCACGCCAAGCCACCGGCGAGCCGCAAGGGCTCGTCGGAATGGTATGTCGTGGCGCAGGGGTTCAAGGGCCGCGCCGAATAACCGGCGGTGGCCTTGGCTGGTCGCTCTAGCGGGTGCCCGCTGCCGGGGCTGCCTGCGTGGCAGCTACTGGCTGAGCCGAACTGGTAGCGCCGGCGGCCTGGACAGGCGTAGCCGGCTGACCCGCAACGGGTGCGGGCGCAGCCGTCGCGCCTTCGGCTCCGCCTTCTGCCGGGGCTGCCGTGCCATCGGCAGGCGCTGCCGCGCCGTCTGCCGGTGCCGCACCCTCTGCTGCGGGCGCCGCTTCGGCCGCCGGCAGTTCGGGCCCGCCGCCATTGGCGCGCAGGAACAGCATCAGATTGGCGCGGTCTTCCGCGCTCGACAGGCCGGCAAAGCTCATCTTGGTGCCATTGGCAAAGCCGCGCGGGCTCTTGAGCCAGGCATCCATGTTCTCGTAGGTCCAGTCGCCGCCATGGCCCGACAACGCCGCCGAATAGGCAAAGCCCGGAACATGCTTGCCAATCGGCTTGCCGAGCACGCCGTTAAGGTTCGGCCCGATACCGTTGGCGCCACCGGCATTGATGGTGTGACAGGCTGTGCACTTGGCGAACACCGCTTCACCCTTGGCCACATCGCCGGCGGCTAGCAATGCGCCGAGGCCCGGCCCACTATCCGCGCCGCCATCCGCCTCGACCCCGGCGATCGGGTAGCCCATTTCTTCCGGCCGTTCGGTGTGGAACAGACGGCTCGACACGCTCGACAGGCCGAGCGCGACGACGCCCGAAAACAGAAGCCATCCGGCGGCAGTGTTGAAGCGGTCTTGCATGGGTCGAAGGTTCCGGCTCGCATCGCGATAGGGTTTGAGATGCGCGAGGCTCTAGTAAGCACAGGGCCGCCGCGCAAGCCTGCTCTGCCGGTCGGCTGACAGTCCGGGTTCTTGCCCCGTCCGGGCCCGCACGCTAGCGCGGGTGGCGATGGACAGTTTTCCTGGCCCTGCCCTGGCCCTGGTTGAACGGCTGCGTGCGGCGGCCGCCGCTGATCCCGCGCGGGCGATCGCGCTGCAGGGCGCCCCGGGGGCGAATTCGCATCGCGCGGCGCAGGAATATGCGCCTGATGCTCTGCCGCTGCCGTGTTTCAGCTTCGAAGATGCGATCGACGCGGTGAAGCAGGAGCGGGCCGGGCGGGCGATTATCCCGATCGAGAACAGCCAGAACGGGCGGGTCGCCGATATCCACTTCCTGCTGCCCGAAAGCGGCCTGTCGATCGTTGGCGAATATTTCATGCCGATCCGCCACGCGCTGATGGGTATGGGCGCGGGGCCGTTTCGCGCCGCCTACAGCCATCCGCAGGCGCTCGGCCAGTCGCGCTTCTTCCTGCGCGAGCGCGGGATTGTGCCGCTGGCGTTCTCCGATACCGCGGCGGCCGCCGCTCATGTTGCCGAACTGGGCGATCCTGCGCTGGCCGCCATCGCGCCCGAACTGGCAGCCGAACTCTACGGCCTCACCGTTGCCGAGCATGGGGTTGAGGACGCGCACGACAATATGACCCGCTTTGTCGTGCTGGCGCGCGAACCGCTGCGCCCGGCGGATCTCGCAGGCCAGGCGACCGTCACCACCTTCGTGTTCGAGGTCAAGAACATCCCGGCCGCGCTCTACAAGGCGATGGGCGGGTTCGCCACCAACGGGGTCAACATGACCAAGCTTGAAAGCTACCAGCAGGGGGCGAGCTTTTCGGCGACCATGTTCTATGCCGATATCATTGGCGCACCCGGCGATCCGGCGGTTGACCGCGCGCTGGAAGAGCTGGCGTTCCATTCAAAGCACGTGCGGATGCTCGGCACCTATCGGCAGGGCCGGCCGCGCGGTTAGCGTTTATTCGGCGTCGGCTGCGAAGATTGCCACCTCGTTAACGCCGGTGCTGTCGGCCCGCCCGCGATACATGCCGCTGCTGTTGAAACTGAACAGCGCCTCGCCCGCCGGGGTCATCAGGATCACCCCGCCCTCGCCGCCCAGCGCGCCGATCTCGGCGATCACTGCATCGGCGGCGCCTTGTGGCGCTTCGCCGGCAAGGCGGATGCGGGCGCAGATCTCGTGCGCGGCGGCGGTGCGGATGAAATATTCCCCCGAACCGGTGGCCGAGACGGCGCAGGCCCGGTCGTCGGCATAGGTGCCCGCACCGATAACCGGCGAATCGCCGATCCGCCCCCAGCGCTTGCCCGTCATCCCCCCGGTCGACGTGCCCGCCGCGAGGTGCCCGGCCGCATCGCGCGCGACCGCCCCGACGGTGCCGAATTTGAGATCGACCTCCAGCGCCGAGATCTGTTCGGCCTTCATTCGTTCGAGCGCGCGACGGCGCGGTTCGGTGGCGAAATAGTCGGGCGGCGCGGTTTCGAGCCCCCGTTCCGCGGCGAACTGTTCGGCCCCCGCCCCGCTCAGGAAAACGTGCCGCCCGTCGCGCAGGATCGCGCGGGCGAGGCGGATGGGGTTTCTGATGCTTGTCACCCCGGTCGCCGCACCGGCCGCGCGGGTGGCGCCGTCCATGATCGCTGCGTCAAGCTCGTTGCGCCCATCCCAGGTGAACACCGCGCCGCGCCCGGCGTTGAACTTGGGGTCATCCTCCATCAGGACGATCGCCGCCTCGACCGCGTCCATCGCGCTGCCGCCCGCCGCAAGGATCGCGCTCGCCGCCGCCAGCGCGCCTTGCAGCGCGGCGCGGTATTCGGCCTCGCGCTCAGGCGTCATGTCCGCGCGCGACAGCGTACCGGCACCGCCATGGATCGCGACCGACCAGCGGGGCGGTTCGGCTGCTTGCGCGGCAAACGGGACAGCAGCGAGGCCAAGGGCGAGCGCGGCAAGAGCGAGTGTTTTCATGACGCCAAGCCTAACACACGCCGCCCGCCGCGCCACCCGCTTCGTGTTTGGCGCTCAGGCACTTGCATGATAGGCTGCCAGGTGTCGCAGACCGTCCGGCGCCAGATCGGGCGGAACATGGGGAGTGCAGCCAATGCGCATAGGCAATTATTATTTCGACCAGTCGCTGGCGACGGACATCATGCAAAAGGTGATCCTGGCCGCGCTGATCCTGCTCGCCACCTGGGCGCTGGCCCGAGCCGCAAAATGGGCGTTTGCCAAGCTGGTCGACAATGTCGCCTTTTTCCGCCGCCACACGGGCAGCGGCTCCAGCCTCGGCGAATCGCTGGGGCGGATCGTGTCGCTGCTGGTCTGGCTGTTCGGCCTCGTCGCGGTGCTGCAGGTGTTCAACCTCAGCGGCGTGATGGGCCCGGTCCAGCAGATGCTGAATTCGGTGATGGCGTTCCTGCCCAATCTGATCGGCGCGGCGCTGATCTTCTTCATCGGGCTGATCGTTGCGCGGATCGTGCGCGATCTGGTTGTCACCGCGCTCCAGACTGTCGATTTCGACCGCTGGGCTAATCGTGGCGGGGTCGATAGCGTCACCGGCAACAGCGCGATCAGCAAGACCATCGGCACGATCGTCTATGTGCTGATCATCATCCCGGTGGCGATTGCCGCGCTCGAAGCGCTCGATATCGAGACCATCTCGCGCCCGGCATCCGATATGCTGCGGATGATCTTCGATGCCATTCCGCGCATCCTCGGCGCCGCGATCATCCTTGGCCTCGGCTATGTCATCAGCCGCTTCGTGGTGCAGATCCTCAAGGAAGTGCTGCCGGGTCTCGGCGCGGACCGGGCGATTGCCGAAGCGGATATCCTGCCAGCCGGGACCACGCTATCTTCGGTCGTCGCGCGGATCGCCCAGATCGCGATCATGCTGTTCGCCGCGATTGCCGCCACCCGCCTGCTGGGCTTCCCCGAACTGACCGCGATCCTCGACCGCGTGCTCGAACTGGGCGGAAGGGTAATTTTCGGCGCCGTGGTGATCATGGCTGGCTTCCTGATCGCCCGCCTTTTGGCGCGGATGATCGGCGGGTCCGACGAAACCGGCTTGGCCGCAGGGATCGTCAAATGGGCGACCATCGTGCTGTTTACCTTCATGGGCCTCGAGTTCATGGGGGTCGGCAACGACATCGTCCGCATGGGCTTTGGCGCGCTCGTCATCGGCGGCGCGGTCGCGGCGGCGCTGGCCTTCGGGCTCGGTGGCCGCGAATGGGCCGCGAAGAAGCTTGAGCACGCCGATACGAAGGCGCAGGCGCTCGCCGCGCGCGAAAAGAGCGCCGAAGTCCGCGCCGAGGCGATTTCCGACGCGCACCGCGCCAACGATCCGCTGCCGCCGGGCGCCTGACCGGCTTTCCGGCCCATAGGGGCCCGTGATAGGGGCGCAGGCATGATCCTGCGCCCCGCTTCTTTGGCCGATACCGCGCCGCTCGCCGCACTCGGCCGCGACAGCTTCGTCGCCGCCTTCGGTGACCTCTACCAACCACGCGATCTGGCCGCGTTCCTCGATGCCGTGTTTTCCGACGAGGCCGTTGCCGAGGAGATTGCCGGCGCGCGCTGCACGCATTGTCTGGCCGAAGAAGAGGGCCGGCTGATCGGCTATGCCAAGCTGCGTGATCCGAGCGATTATGCCCGGCACAGTGCCGCGCGCCGCCCGGTCGAACTGGGCCAGCTCTATACCGCGCCCGGCGCCACGGGCCGGGGTATCGGGGCGGCGCTGATGGACTGGGCAATCGCCACCGCGCGCAGCGGCGGGCACGACGCCATCTTGCTCTCCGTCTGGGCAGAGAATTACCGCGCGCAGCGGTTTTATGGGCGCTATGGCTTTCGCCACATCGCCGATATCGACTTCTGGGTGGGCGACCACCGCGACGATGAGTTGCTCTACCAGCTCGACCTTGCCTGAAAGGACCACCGGATGACCGTTTTCAACGCCCAATCGACTGCGGACGAGGTGCTGGCCGGATGCGATCTTGCCGGGCAGACAATCTTAATCACCGGCGGCGCCTCGGGGCTGGGTCAGGAAACCGCGCGGGCCATGGCGGCGCGGGGCGCGCGCGTCGTGCTGGCCGCGCGTGACGAAGGCAAGCTTGCCGCCGCCGCCGACGCGATCCGTGCCGAGATACCCGGCGCCGAGGTCGAGACGCTTGTGGTCGATCTTGCCTCGCTCGCCAGCGTGCGCGCGGCAGGCGAGGAGGCCGCAAGCCGGTTCCCGGTGATCGACGTCCTGATCAACAATGCCGGGGTCATGGCCTGCCCGCAGGGGACCACCGCCGACGGGTTCGAAACCCAGTTCGGCACCAATCACCTCGGGCATTTCCTGCTGACGAAATATTTGCTGCCCTCGGTCGAAGCGGGTTCAGCCAAACGGATCGTGAACCTGTCGAGCCGGGCACATCACCGCGCCGGGGTGGATTTTTCCGATCTCGATTTCACACAGCGCCCCTATGACAAATGGGAAGCCTACGGCCAGTCCAAGACCGCCAACATCCTGTTCACCCGCGCATTGCAACAGCGGCTGGCGCCGCGCGGGATCGATGTGTTTGCCGTTCATCCGGGCGGCATTGCCACCAATCTCGGCCGCCATCTGACGCAGGATGATCTGAAGGAACTGGTCGCGCGGATGCAGGACGCGACGGCTGCCGGGGCCAGCGCCTTCAAGACCATCCCGCAAGGCGCCGCAACCACCGCTTGGGCCGCCACCGCGCCCGAGCTTGCCGGCAAAGGCGGGGTCTATTGCGAGGATTGCCATATCGCCGCCCAAGACGATGCCGATCCGCATGGGGGCGTCAGATCCTACGCCTATGACGATGAGGCGGCCGAGCGTCTGTGGACTGTATCGGAAGAGCTGGTGGGCGAGAGTTTCCGGCCCTGATCAGAGCCATTTCCACCAGCGGAACAGCAGCACCATCCCGAACACCAGAGCGAGGCACAGCAGAACGATCCACCAGAACGCTTGCGGATCGGTCGCATAGGGGATGCCCTCGACATTCATCCCGATAAGGCCGGTCAGAAAGGTCAGCGGCATGAAGATCGTCGCCACCAGCGTCAGCAGATAATTGGTGCGGTCCGACCGGGCGAGCGCCCGCGCGCGCAATTCATCCATCAGCACCACCGCGCTTTCCTTGCTGATGTCGATATCCTCGAGATAGCGTTTCAGGCGGAAGATCGTCTCGCCGATCTCGCGCCGGTCGTGGTCCTCGAACCAATCGGGTGCATCGCGGCTGATGCTTTCGAGCGCGACGTGTTCGGGCCCCATGTGCCGTTGCAAGGCCAATGCGCCGCGGCGAACTTCGGCAATCTCGCTGACCATCGCGTCCGGTGTGCCGCGCACTTGACGCCGGTCCAGCTCGTCGATTTGATCGTTGAGGTCGATGATCGCCGCACTCATCCGGGTGATGATGTGTTCGATCAGCCGGGTGATCAACGCGCCGGCATCCACCGGGCCGCGGGCCTCGTTCAGTTCCTGTACGATATCGCGGGTGGTTTGCAGCGGCAGGCGGCGCAGGGTGACGACGCGGGCGCCGTCGCTCCACAGCTGGAGCGACACCATATCTTCGGGCTCGGCGCCGGGGTTGAAATTGATCGCCCGCAGCGTTGCCACCAGCGTATCGCCCTCGCGGAACGCGCGCGGGCGGGTGGAATCCGATACCAGCAGGTCGAGCGTGGGTGGGCGTATCCCCAGCGCCCCGCTCAGCCAAGGGCGCACGTCGGGCATCGTCCGGTCGAGATGGGTCCACAGCACCTCGCCCGGCCGGGCCGGCTGCCAGGCCTGCGCCTCGGACCAGCCCAGCGCGCGCGCCCCGCCCTCGCCGTCGAGCAGGCGGGCAAACAGCAACGGACCGTCGGGCATGGCGGGCGATGGCAGGGACGGGTGCGGGTCGGGTATCATCGCGCCTCTGCTTGCCGATTTTGCGCGCCGCTGCAATCGCGCGTGTTCCGCCGCGCTCCGCTTGCTGCTAAAGGGCCAGGCCATGAACGCGATCCGCCCCTGGCGAACCATCATCCGCCGTCCCAGCCGCCAGATCATGGTCGGCAATGTCCCGGTGGGCGGCGATGCGCCGATCACCGTGCAGACGATGACCAACACCCCGACCGAGGATGCGGTGGCGACGATCGACCAGATCCGCCGCTGCGAGGATGCCGGCGCGGATATCATCCGCGTATCCTGCCCGACCGAGGAATCGACCGCCAGTTTCCGCCAGATCGCCCGCGCCGCCCGCGTGCCATTGGTGGCCGACATCCATTTCCACTACAAGCGCGCCCTCGAAGCCGCCGATGCGGGCGCGGCCTGCCTGCGGATCAATCCGGGCAATATCGGTTCCTCCGAACGCGTGGCAGAGGTGGTCCGCGCGGCCAAGGCCAATGGCTGCGCGATCCGCATCGGCGTCAATGCTGGGAGCCTCGAAAAGGACCTGCTCGAGAAATATGGCGAACCCTGCCCCGAGGCGCTGGTCGAAAGCGCGCTCGACCATATCAGGCTGCTGCAGGACCACGATTTTCACGACTACAAGGTGGCGGTGAAGGCGAGCGACGTGTTCCTTGCCGTCGCCGCCTATCAGGCGCTGGCCGAAACGGTCGATTGCCCGCTGCATCTCGGCATTACCGAAGCCGGCGGGTTGATCGGCGGGACGGTCAAATCCTCCATCGGCATCGGCAGCCTGCTGTGGGCCGGCATCGGCGACACGATCCGCGTCTCGCTCTCGGCCGAGCCGGAGAAGGAGGTCAAGGTCGGGTTCGAGATCCTCAAAGGACTGGGACTGCGCACGCGTGGGGTGCGGATCGTCTCGTGCCCGTCGTGCAGCCGGCAGGGCTTTGACGTGATCCGCACGGTCGAGGCTCTTGAGGCGCGGCTCGAACACATCAAGACCCCGATGAGCCTGTCGGTGCTCGGCTGCGTCGTCAACGGCCCCGGCGAAGCGCGCGAAACCGATATTGGCATTACTGGCGGCGGCGCGGGCAAGCACATGGTCTATCTGTCGGGCGTGACCGACCACCACGTCGAAAGCGGCGCGATGCTCGACCACATCGTCCGCCTGGTCGAAGCCAAAGCCGCCGAAATCGAAGCCGGGATGAGCGATGCCGGTAACGCCACCCACACGGCGGTGGCCGCGGAATGAACGGCGCGCCTGGTCGCACGAGGGGAACGGCCCACGCCTCGTTCATGGCGCGGCTAATGGCGGGCTGCTAGGCGCCGGACGATGAAACGGCGTGATCTGTTGAAGGGTGGCCTTGCTGCCGGCGCGGCGATGGCGGTGCCGGTGCGCGGGCTGGCCCAGGCGGCCACCGTGCCGGCCGCGCCCACCGCGCTCGGCCAGCGCGACCGCGCGCTGTTCGAGATCGCGCGCCGCGAGCTGGCGCGCGCGCCGGCCGGAATCCTGTGGAAGCATGACATTGTCGGCATCGCCGATTTCGGGCTGCATTCGGCCTATCCCCGGCTCCACTTCGTCAATCTCGAACAGGGTTCGGTCAATTCCTATCTCTGTTCGCATGGCTCTGGGTCCGACCCGGAACATGATGGCTGGCTCAACTGGTTTTCGAATGTCCACGGCTCGAACGCGACCAGCCGCGGGGCTTATGCCAGCCGTAACTGGTACACCGGCCAGTTCGGTGTGTCGGTGCGCCTGATGGGCCTCGACCCGACCAATTCGAACGCGCTCGACCGGGCGATCGTGCTGCACCGCGCGCATTACGCCGAACGCAGCCATGTCGATCGCTGGGGCCGGCTGGGCCGGTCGAACGGCTGCTTTGCGATGGGTGTGGCCGATTTTCGCATTGCCTTGCAGCAGCTTGCGGGCGGTCGGTTGCTGTTTGCCGACCGCCTGGGCCTGATGCCCGACGGCGTCCCCCCACCCCCACCGCCGGGCCAGCTTCAACTGCTGAACCCGCAGCCAAATTACGGCCCGCGCGAGAACCCTGGGGTCTTCTGACTGGCTCAGGTCGTCTGCAAATCGTCGATGATCTCGACCGCTTCTTCGCTGGTGCGGCGGGCGCGGTTTTCCTGGCGCGGGGCGTCCAATGCCGCCAGCACCGGGGCGTCGCGCCCATAGATGTCGGCGAAGGTCGCCAGATTGCCGTTAATGTCCTGCGCCATGGTGAAATAGGTGATGTAGACCGGCATCCGCCGCTCGACCGGGACACGGGTATATTTGCCCGAGGTGGAGATCCGCACCGCCTCCGCGGCGGCCGCCTGCCGCGCTTCGGGGGTGGTCGCATTGTTGCCGAGGATAGCCAGCGTGATCGCCAGTTCCTGCGCCCGCTCGGTCCGCACGCAGCCATGGCTGAGCGCACGATTGGCCTGATTGAACAGCCCGCGGTTGGGCGTGTCATGCAGGAAGATGGCGTGCGGATTGGGCATGTCGAGCTTCATCAGGCCAAGCGAATTGCCGGGCCCAGGCTGCTGGACCACGGTGACGAACCCGTTGGCCCCGCGCGTCCCGACATAGCCCGCGCGCCGTGCCCATGCCGGGTTGCCGAGCACGCGCGCCCCCAGCCCCTCGCCGCGCACGATCGATTGCGGCACCGTCCAGGTCGGGTTGAAGATTACCCCTTCGACCGTTTCGGCCAGTTGCGGCGTGGCCGTTCGCCCCGGCTTCCCGACAATTGTACGATAGGTGCTGATAATCTTGTCATTGACCGTCAGCCGGAGCTGATATTCGGGGACATTGGTAATGAGATACTGGCTGCCCAGATCGCGCGCGAGCCAGCGCCAGCGATCCATATTGGCGCGGATCAGCTTGGTCCGGCGCGGATCGGTAGTGGTCGCCAGTTCCTGTTTCAGCCGCGCATAATCAGGATGCGTCGGGTTGAGCATGGCCAGTGCGCCGGCGATGTCGCCGCTGGTAAGCGCGCGGGTCATCACCTCGGCGGTCGGCATCCGGTCGGCATCGGGATCGACCACGAACCACTGGCGGCGGGCCGACATCGGCGTGCGCCCGTCGCGCAGATCCTCGACCAGCCAGGCAAAGGTGCGGCTGGCCATTTGGTCAAGCTCCGCGCCCGGGCCGGCCGACAGCGCCGCTTGCAGTTCGGCAGGCCGATAATCCGCCGGGTCGAGCCCTTCGGCGCCGATCCCGGCAATCACCGCCTGCAGCGCGCGGGCATTGGCAGGCGACCATTGCTGCACCAGCGGCGCAGCTGTTGCAGCAACATCAGCGGATGGTTCTGATGCGGGCGCTTGCGCGGCGGGCTGATTTTCCGCGGGGAGCAAATTGGCCGGCGCAGCCTGTGCTCTGGCGGTATTGGCTGACAGCGCCAGAGCCAAAGCGCCCGAGGTGAGGCCGAGAGTGCGAACCGCGAAATTCATGATCTGTATTCGTCCTGCTGAGTGGCTACGGGCTGTGGCCGGCTTCATAGCGCGCGATGCGGACAAAAACCATCGTCCCTACTGCCTGAAGCCACGCTGAATCCGCAATTTTGCGCAGTCGCCTCGCCAAGGCTGTCTGTGCGGAGTAAGTCCTCCGGCGATGCGCGCCCATCCGACCCTCCTGCCATTCGCAGCCACGTTCCTGGCGGTGGGCCTGCTGTCGCTGATGGACGCGCTGATGAAAGGAGCGGCACTGGCGGCAGGGGCGTACAGCGCCGCGCTGCTGCGGTCAGCCATTGCGGCGGCAATCGTGATCCCGCTTTGGCTGGCGGGCGGCGGCAGCTGGCCTGCCCGACCGGCGTTGCGGGTCCATCTGCGCCGGGGCGTGGTGGCCGCGTTTATGGCGCTGACCTTTTTCTATGCGCTGACCAAGCTGCCGATCGCCGAGACCATCGCCATCTCTTTCGTCGCTCCGCTGGCCGCGCTGTGGCTTGCGGCGTTTGTGCTGGGCGAGCAGATCCGGCGCGAGGCTATTGCTGCCGCCGTGTTGGGGCTGATCGGGACGCTTGTCATCATCGGCGGGCGGATCGGCAATGCCAGCTTCGACCACGACACACTGCTGGGCCTCCTGGCCATCCTGTTCTCGGCTGCGCTCTATGCGTATAATCTGGTGCTCACCCGGCAGCAGGCGCTACTGGCCGGGCCGCTCGAAGTGGCGACTTTCCATAGCGGCGTGGGCGTGGTTACGCTCGCCGCCGCCGCGCCGTTCCTGCTGACGATCCCCGATGCGGCCACGCTGCGGCTGATTGGCGCATCGTCCTTCCTGACCATTGGCGGCAGCATGGCCTTTGCCTGGGCCTATGCCCGAGCGGAGGCACAGGCGCTGGTGCCGATCGAATATTCGGGTTTCCTGTGGGCGGCCTTGTTCGGCTGGCTGTTCTTCTCCGAAACCGTGACGACGACCACGCTCGCCGGAACGGTCCTGATCGTAATCGGCTGCTGGCTGGCGACGCGCCGAGCGCGGGCCGACCCGCCTGAACAGCTTGCCGTCTAGCGCCAGCGGCCTACCCGCCACCTTGACGCCGCCGCCGTGAAAGCGCAGGTGCCCGGCCAAATGTCAGGCGCCCGGCGCCGCAGTAGCGAAAGGATCCGCCCCCATGGCCCAGGTCGGCAAGAACTCTCTCGACACGCGCGCGACGCTCAGCGTTGGCGGGCGCGACTACGCCTATTATTCGCTTGCCCGGGCAGCGGAAAAAGTAGGCGATGTCAGCCGCCTGCCGTTCTCGATGAAGGTTCTGCTGGAAAATCTGCTGCGTTTCGAAGATGTCGGCCATACCGTCTCGATCGGCGATGTGCAGGCGATTGCCGATTGGCAGCGCAACCCCGTCACGGGCAAGGAAATCCAGTACCGCCCCGCGCGCGTGCTGCTGCAGGACTTCACCGGCGTCCCCTGCGTGGTCGATCTTGCCGCGATGCGCGATGCGATCAGCCGGCTGGGCGGCGACACCGGGAAAATCAATCCGCAAGTGCCGGTCAACCTCGTCATCGACCATTCGGTGATGGTCGATGAATTCGGCCATCCGCGCGCATTCGAACAGAATGTCGAGCTGGAATATGCGCGCAATGCCGAACGCTACGACTTCCTCAAATGGGGATCGAAGAGCTTCGACAATTTCTCAGCCGTGCCGCCGGGCACCGGCATCTGCCATCAGGTGAACCTCGAACACATCGCCCAATGCGTCTGGACCGGAGAGGACGCTGACGGTGTCACGGTTGCCTATCCCGACACCTGTGTCGGCACCGACAGCCACACCACCATGGTCAACGGCCTTGGCGTGCTCGGCTGGGGCGTTGGCGGGATCGAGGCCGAGGCGGCGATGCTGGGCCAGCCGATTTCGATGCTGATACCCGAAGTGGTCGGGTTCAAGCTCACGGGCAAACTCAGCGAAGGCGTCACCGCGACCGATCTCGTGCTGACCTGCACCCAGCTCCTGCGCGCACATGGGGTGGTCGGCAAGTTCGTTGAGTATTACGGCGACGGGCTATCCACGCTGAGCCTCGCCGACCGGGCGACGCTGGCGAACATGGCGCCCGAATATGGCGCGACCTGCGGATTCTTCGGGATCGACGACAAGACCCTCGATTATTTGCGCCTGACGGGCCGTGACGAGCAGCGCATCGCACTGGTGGAAGCCTATGCAAAAGAACAGGGCCTGTGGCACGATCCCTCGGCGCCCGACCCGGTGTTCTCGAGCACGCTCGAGCTCGATCTTGGCAGCGTTGTGCCCTCGCTTGCTGGCCCCAAGCGGCCGCAGGACCGGGTCGATCTTGGGCTGGTGGACGACACGTTCAATGCCGATCTCAGCAAGACCTATGGCCGCGCAGCGGGCAAGCGCGCCCCGGTAGAAGGCAAGGGCCACGATATTGGCGATGGCGACGTAGTGATCGCCGCGATCACCAGTTGCACCAACACCTCAAACCCGGACGTGCTGATCGCGGCCGGACTGGTGGCCAAGAAAGCCAATGAGCGCGGCCTGACCCGCAAGCCGTGGGTCAAGACCAGCCTTGCGCCGGGATCGCAGGTGGTCACCGACTATCTCGAGAAAGCCGGCCTGCAAACGCATCTCGATGCACTGGGGTTCGATCTGGTCGGCTATGGCTGCACCACCTGTATCGGCAATTCCGGCCCGCTGGCCGAGCCGATTTCAAAGGCGATCAACGAGAACGAGATCGTCGCTGCCAGCGTCTTGTCGGGCAACCGCAATTTCGAAGGCCGCGTCAGCCCGGACGTGCGCGCGAATTTCCTCGCCAGCCCGCCTTTGGTAGTCGCCTATGCGATCAAGGGCACCGTGACCGAGGATATCACCACCGCGCCGATCGGTATGGACCGCAACGGCGATCAGGTGTTCCTGCGCGATGTCTGGCCGACCAGCCTCGAAATAGCAGAACTGCGCGCATCGAGCATAGACCGAGGCATGTTCGCGGCGCGCTACGCCGATGTCTCCAAGGGCGACGCGCATTGGCAGGCGATTACCGTCGAAGGCAGCGACACCTATCAGTGGCGCCCGGGCAGCACCTACATCGCCAACCCGCCCTTCTTTGACGGAATGACGATGACCCCGGCACCGGTGACCGACATCGTCGATGCGCGGCCGCTGGCGATCCTCGGCGATTCGGTGACCACCGATCACATCAGCCCAGCCGGCTCGATCAAGGCCGACAGCCCGGCCGGGCGGTTCCTGCTCGAACATCAGGTCCCGCGCGAGGATTTCAATTCCTATGGTAGCCGGCGCGGCAATCACGATGTGATGATGCGCGGCACCTTTGCCAATATCCGCATCCGCAACGAAATGGTGCCCGGCACCGAAGGCGGGTTCACATCGTACAAGGGCGAGACCATGGCGATCTATGATGCCGCCATGCGCCACCGCGAGGACGGGACGCCGCTGATCGTGGTTGCGGGCAAGGAATACGGCACCGGCTCGAGCCGCGACTGGGCCGCCAAGGGGACCACTCTGCTGGGCGTGCGCGCCGTGCTGGTCGAAAGCTTCGAGCGTATCCACCGGTCGAACCTCGTCGGGATGGGTGTGCTGCCGCTCCAGTTCAAGGATGGCGACAGCCGGCTCACGCTGGGCCTGACGGGCGAGGATCAGTTCACCATTCGCGGCCTCGCCGATCTGGTGCCGGGGCAGGATGTCACCGTCGATGTCACTCGCGCCGACGGCTCGACCTTCAGCTTCGCGGTCAAGTGCCGGATCGATACCGCGAACGAGATGGATTATTACCGCAACGGCGGCATCCTGCACTACGTACTCCGCAAGCTCGCTGTGGGCTGATGGCAGGCCTCAGCGGCCCTGTGCGGACGTGAAAAGGGCGGCCTTCCATCGCGGGAGGCCGCCCTTTCCTTTGCGCCTGGCGAGGCTCAAATCGCCTTGCGCGCAGCCAGTTTCCGGCGACTCAGTATGGCTGCGGCGGCCATGCCGAACAGGATTGTCATGGGCGGCGCAGGAACCTGCGTCCCACTGGTGGTGCCGCCCGAAGCCGAGGTCGAGGTCGAGGTCGACGTGGACGTGCTGGTTGCCCCGCCCGAGGTGCTGGTCGAGGTTGAAGTGCTGGTGTCACCACCCGACGTGCTGCTGGAAGTCGAGGTCGAACCGCCCGAGGAACTCGAACTGGACGAAGAGGACGAAGACGACGAACTGCTCGTGCTCGTGCTGACATTGCCCGAACTCGACGTGCTGGTCGAGGTGCTGATTCCCCCCGTGCTGGTCGAAACTCCGCCAGTAGACGTGCTGACACCTCCGGTCGAAGTGCTTACACCTCCAGTGCTGGTCGACACCCCGCCGGTAGACGTGCTGACGCCGCCCGTCGAGGTACTGACACCGCCGGTGCTGGTGGTCGTGCTGCTGCCCCCGGTCGAAGTCGAGACCCCCCCGGTTGAAGTCGTGGTGCTGCTGCCGCCGGTCGAGGTCGAAACGCCGCCAGTGGTGCTCGAACTACCGCCCGTCGAGGTTGAACTGCCCCCCGTCGAGGTCGAGCTACCGCCCGTGGAGGTCGAGGTTGAACCGCCCGTGGTCGTCACCCCGCCGGTCGAGGTCGAAGTCGAGCCGCCCGTGGTCGTCACGCCGCCGGTCGAGGTGATCACGACATTGCCGCCGCCCGATCCGCCGCCGCCGAAGAAGCCGCCGAAGAAACCGCCCCCGCCGCCCCAGCCACCTGGGCCGCCGCCGATGACGGTCACCCCGCCATTGCCGCCGCCGCTACTGACCGCCGGCATCGGCGGAAGCGGCGCCGGGACCGCGGCATAAGCCATCCGGTAACGCGGGCCGCAGCGCTCATCCTGCACCGCGCCGGCGGGAATCGCCTGACCGGGTTCATAAGGCACGCATTCGACCACGCGGCGCACGATCCGCCGCTGCGGTGCGCGCGCCGGTGCGGCCCTGCGCGCGACGCGGCGCGGCGGGGTTGCCTGCGCCCGGCGAGCCTGCGGGGCACGGCGCGCCTGGCGCGGCCCCTTGATCGATTTGTACGAAGGCGCATCGGTGATCGGACGCTCGGCAACATGCACCGCGCCGCCCGCCAGCATCGCACCGCCAGCAGCAGTGGTCGCCAATTTCGTCAGAGCCATTCTTACCGACATCGTGGTCCTACTTTCATCCCCCTTGCGGGAGGGCGCCGGACAACGGCGTTCTTCCGCTCATGCCACAGAACGCAGCAATGTGGCACCGGGCAATGGTATTAACCAGTATATTGCCGCCAGATAGCGCATTTTGGCAAGCGAGGGGCACCTGCGCGTTAGGCTTGTCCCACTATGGAACCGATGGCACCGCGATTGCTGACCATTCGGTTATTTGGCCGGCGGAAAGAGTCCGCCTTGCGTGCCCGATGGCGGCACCATGTCGAGATGCTGCCAGCCCGATTCGTTGAGACACCGCCCCCGCGCGGTGCGCGCGATCAGGCCGAGCTGGATGAGGTAAGGCTCGATAACTTCTTCCACCGTATCGCGCGGTTCGGCGAGGCCTGCGGCGAGCGTTTCGACCCCGACCGGCCCCCCGCGATAGGTGTGCGCGATCATCGTCAAATACCGGCGGTCCATCGCGTCGAGCCCGAGCCGGTCGACTTCGAGCCGGGTCAGCGCCTCGTCCGCCACCTTGGCGCCGACACTGGCGGCGCCCGCCACATGGGCGAAATCGCGCACCCGGCGCAGCAATCGTCCGGCGACGCGCGGCGTGCCGCGGCTGCGGCGGGCAATCTCGCGCGCGCCGCCGGTATCGAGTGGCAGGCCGAGCAACCGGGCGCCGCGGGTGACGACCTGCTCCAGCTCCTCCACGGTGTAGAAATTGAGCCGCACCGGGATGCCGAACCGGTCGCGCAACGGCGTGGTCAGCAGCCCCTGCCGCGTGGTGGCGCCGATCAGCGTGAAAGGCGGCAGATCGATCCGCACGCTGCGCGCCGCCGGCCCCTCGCCGATGATAAGGTCGAGCGCGCGATCCTCCATCGCCGGGTACAGCACCTCTTCGACCACCGGGTTGAGCCGGTGGATCTCGTCGATGAACAGCACGTCGTGCGGTTCGAGGTTGGTCAGCAACGCGGCCAGATCGCCTGATTTCGCAATTACCGGCCCGCTGGTGGCGCGAAAACCGACGCCCAGCTCCTTGGCCACGATCTGCGCCAGCGTGGTCTTGCCGAGGCCGGGCGGGCCGAAGAACAGCACGTGGTCCATCGCTTCGCCCCGCCCGCGCGCAGCCTCGATGAACACGCGCAGGTTCTCGCGCGCGACCGCCTGTCCGACGAATTCGCCCAGCGATTTGGGCCGCAGCGCGGCGTCGGGATCGTCAGGCTGCCGTTCGGGGGAATGGAGGGGTTGGTCAGTCATCCCGCCGCCCGCTTCAGTGCCACGCGCACCAGATCGCCGAGCGCAGCATCCACGCCCAGTTCAGCGCTCGCTTCCGCGACGGCGGCGGCGGCGATGGCGGGTTTGAAGCCGAGGTTCTGCAGCGCGCTGACCGCATCGGCGCTGGGCCCGGCGGCGGGGAGCGCGGGGACGCTGCCTGGCGCGGTTGGTAGGCCGCCGGCCTTGTCGCGCAATTCGTTGACGATCCGCCCAGCCAGCTTCGGCCCCACCCCCTGGGCGCGCGCCACGCTGGCCGCGTCACTCCCGGCGCAGGCGCGCTGCAATTCTTCGGTCGAGAGCGCCGAGAGGATCGCCAGCGCGACCTTGCTGCCCACGCCCTGCACGCCCGTCAGCAGGCGGAACCAGTCGCGCTCCGCGCCATGGGCGAAGCCGAGCAGGCGCATGTCGTTTTCACTGACCTGCAGATCGGTGTGGACGGTGCACGCCTCGCCCAGATCACCGAGGGCCGCGAGCGTCTTGGACGAACAATGGACCAGATAGCCCACGCCCGCGACGTCGATCAGCGCCCAGTCGGCGCCGGTTTCAGCCAATGTCCCCCGCAGCCGCGCAATCATGCTTTGTTCCTGAACTATGCAGTCCGCTTTGGCCAGAGCGACCGGGCGATTTTCATCCGCTCTTTCCCTCCACCAACAAAATCCTTGGCCGCCATGGTTGGACAGCGGCGGCATCTTGCGGCACATCGCCGGCCCATGAGCTGGAACACTTTCGGCCGCGTGCTGCGCTATACCACCTGGGGCGAAAGCCACGGCCCGGCGCTGGGCGCGGTGGTCGATGGCTGCCCGCCGGGAATCGCGCTCTGCGAAGGCCACATCCAGCCCTTCCTCGAAGCGCGGCGGCCGGGCCAGAACCGCTATACCACCCAGCGGCAGGAAGCTGACGCCGTGCGCATCCTGTCGGGCGTGTTCGAGGGGCGGACGACGGGCACCCCGATCAGCCTGATGATCGAGAACACCGACCAGCGCAGCAAGGATTATTCCGAAGTAGCCAAGGCCTACCGCCCCGGCCACGCCGACTACGTCTATGACGCCAAATACGGGTTGCGCGACTATCGCGGCGGCGGGCGGTCGTCGGCGCGCGAGACGGCGGCGCGGGTGGCGGCGGGCGCGGTGGCGCGGTTGATCATCCCCGAGGTGACGATCGACGCCTATGTCGTCGAACTGGGGGGCGATCCGATCGACCGGGCCGGATTTGACCCGGCGGAAAGCGGCAACAACCCGTTCTGGTGTCCGGACGCGGCCGCCGCCGCGCGCTGGGCGGGCGCGGTCGATGCCGCGCGGCTGGCCGGGTCCTCGCTTGGCGCGGTGGTCGAATGCGTGGCGCACGGCGTGCCCGCCGGCTGGGGCGCGCCGCTTTATGCCAAGCTGGACGCCGATCTCGCCGCGGCGATGATGGGAATCAATGCGGTAAAGGCGGTGGAGATCGGCGATGGCTTTGCCGCCGCGCGCCTGACCGGCGAAGCGAACGCCGACGCGATGCGCCCCGGCGAAAACGGGCCGGAGTTTGCCGCCAATCATGCGGGCGGCATTGCCGGTGGGATCAGCACAGGCCAGCCGGTGGTGTGCCGCGTCGCATTCAAACCGACCAGCTCGATCCTGACCCCGGTACCAACGATCACGAGCGAGGGGGAAGCGACTGAAATCCGCACCAAGGGGCGCCACGACCCCTGTGTCGGCATGCGCGGCACGCCGGTCGTCGCCGCGATGATGGCGCTGGTGCTGGCAGACCACAAACTGCTCCACCGGGCACAATGCGGCTAGGCCGGAGGCGGCTCGGCATCGGCAGGGTGGCGCTGTGGGCTGCGCTTGCCCTCCCAGCGCTGGCAATTGCCGGGCGCTGGACGCTGACGCCTGCCGATTATGGCTTCGGCCATGCGATCAAACAAAGCGGCGACTGGGCCGCCTGGCTGCTGCTGGCAACGCTCGCGGTCACGCCGGCGCGACTGGCGCTGGGTACGCGGCCGTTCACGCGCTGGCTCGGAATCCGGCGGCGCGACCTGGGGGTGGCGAGCTTTGCCTATGCTGCGCTCCACACCGCGATTTACCTGGCCGACAAGGCCGGGATAGTTGCCATCCTGGCCGAAGCGCGCGGGGTCGACTTGCTGACCGGATGGTTGGCCTTGGTGCTATTTGCCCCGCTTGCGATCACTTCGAACGACCGCTCGGTACGGGCGCTGAAGCGGCGCTGGAAGGGGCTGCACAGGCTGGTCTATCCGGCCGCGGTGCTGGTGTTCGTGCACTGGGCGCTGACCGCGTTCGACCCGCGCACGGCCTATGGGCACATCGCGATCCTGGCCGCCATCGAAACGGTCAGGATCGCGCTGCAATACCGTCAGAGAGTGACGTAGCTCCGCAGGCGGGCAACCTCGGCCTCGTCGACATATTTGCCGATCTCGCGATCGAATTCGGCCATGTTTTCATAGGGGCGGTATTCGAGGAATTCATGGACCATCTTGGGCGTCATGCCGGGGATCTGCTTGATCGCTTCCTCGCTGTCGGTGTTGAGATTGACCGGGACGAACACGCGCGCGCCCACGGTTTCCGCCGCGGCAGGCAGCGTTTCGCGCAGCTTGGCGGCAAAGGCGGCGGCATCGGCATAGGGGCGGCCGGCGACGATCGCGGCGGCTGCTTCGGGGGTCATCCCGGCAATCGCAGCGAGTTGTTCGGCGGTGGCCGTATTGGGGTCGAGCACGGCCGCCGGCGTCGCGGCGGCAGTGGTGGTCGCAGTCGGCGCGGCCGGGGTCGCCGTTGCAGCGGCGGTCGTGGCGTTGGCGGCGGGGGCCTCCGCATTATCCGAACAGGCGGCAACCAGCGCGAATAGCGGAGCGGCGAGGATCAGGCGATTCATAAGAGTTCCTTATTGCGAGAGGTTCGCAATAACACAATCTGCGGTTCAGGGAAGCGAAATTTACGCCTTATGAATCGTCTTTTCCGATTGAACGGCCAGTGATTGATTAATTCGCTCTAACTAATCGGAAGACTCCGTTTCCGCACGCAGCAACCGGTCCCTATCTCTGAGCCTGTCAGTTTCACCCCCCAAGCTCAGGAGCATGAATAATGGGTATCATCGGCAGCAGCATCAAACCGTTCAAGGCCACCGCCTTCCAGAAGGGCAAGGAATTCTTCGACGTCACCGATTCCGACGTGAAGGGCAAGTGGGCGATCTTCTTCTTCTATCCTGCCGACTTCACCTTCGTCTGCCCGACCGAGTTGGAAGATCTCGGCAAGCAGTATCAGACGCTGAAGGGAATGGACGTCGAAGTCTATGCCGTCTCGACCGACACGCATTTCAGCCACAAGGCGTGGTCGGACACGTCGGACAAGATCGGCAAGCTCGAATTCCCCTTCCTTGGCGACCAGCTGCACACGCTGTCGAACAATTTCGGCGTGCTGCGCGAGGAAATGGGCCTCGCTGACCGCGCGACTTTCGTGGTTGATCCCGATGGCGTCATCCAGCTGATGGAAATCACCAGCGAAGGCGTCGGCCGCAATGCCAGTGAACTGGTCCGCAAGATCAAGGCTGCCCAATATGTCCGCGCCAATCCCGGCCAGGTGTGCCCGGCGGCATGGGAAGAAGGCGGCGAAACGCTGGCCCCCAGCCTCGACCTCGTCGGCAAGATCTGAGCCTTGCCGGTCGTCCCGGGGGCTGTTGTACCAGCCCCCGGGGCCCCGCTGATCATATACGGACTGTACCCATGCTTGACGCAGAACTCACCCAGCAGCTTTCCACGTATCTCGCCAATCTGCGCGAACCGATCGAGCTGGTCGCCTCGCTGGGTGAAGATCAAGCCTCGGCGCAGACACGTGAGTTGCTGAACGAGATCGCGGCGCTGCACCCCCAGGTGTCGGCGCAGTTCGATGGCGAGGATCAGCGCCGTCCCAGCTTCATCGTCCGCCGGGCGAGCGATCCGGCCGTGTGGGTCCGCTTTGCCGGCCTGCCGCTGGGGCACGAGTTTACCTCGCTGGTGCTTGCCCTGCTGTGGGCCGGCGGGCACCCGCCCAAGGTCGATCCCGAAACCATTGAACAAATCCGCGCGCTCCAGGGCACTTACGAGTTCGAGATGTATTTCTCGCTCTCGTGCCACAACTGCCCCGACGTGGTGCAGGCGCTGACGCTGATGGCGCTGTACAATCCGCATATCAACGCCACGCTGATCGAAGGCGGTGCGTTCAAGGACGAGGTCGAGGCGCGCAATGTGATGGCGGTCCCCTCGGTGTTCCTGAACGGCGAACCTTTCGCCAACGGCAAGATGGGGGTGGCCGAGATCCTCCACAAGCTTGACGGCAATGCCGGCGCGCGTGCGGCAGCCAAGCTGGCCGAGAAGGCCCCGTTCGAAGTACTGGTGGTCGGCGGCGGCCCGGCCGGCGCGGCGGCGGCGATCTACACGGTCCGCAAGGGCTATTCGACCGGCATCGCCGCCGAACGGTTCGGCGGGCAGGTGCTCGACACGATGGGGATCGAGAATTTCATCTCGGTGCCCTATACCGAAGGGCCCAAGCTGGCCGCGCAGCTCGAGGCGCATGTCGCCGAATATCCGATCGACGTGATGAACCTCGCCACCGCCACCCGGCTGATTCCGGCCGCAGAGCCAGGCGGTCTGCACACCGTCGAGTTCGATAACGGCGCACAGCTCAAGGCGCGCAGCCTGGTGCTGAGCACCGGCGCGCGCTGGCGCAACCTTGGCGTGCCGGGCGAGTTCGAATATCGCACGCGCGGGGTCGCCTATTGCCCGCATTGCGACGGCCCGTTGTTCAAGGGCAAGCGGGTTGCCGTGATCGGCGGCGGTAATTCCG
This sequence comes from Qipengyuania sp. YIM B01966, assembly GCF_016461955.1. GTDB lineage: Bacteria > Pseudomonadota > Alphaproteobacteria > Sphingomonadales > Sphingomonadaceae > QFOP01. Next base: position 150,685 of record NZ_JADMNM010000005.1, read on the forward strand.
GCGTCGAGGCCGCGATCGACCTCGCCAATATCGTCGGCCACGTCACGCTGATCGAATTCGACCACCAGCTCCGCGCCGACCAGGTGCTGCAGGACAAGCTGCGCTCGCTCGGCAATGTCGATATCGTGCTGTCGGCTGCGACCACCGAGATCACCGGCGATGGCGAACGCGTGGACGGCCTCGTCTACATGGATCGGAACAGCGATGACGAACATCGCCTCGCGCTCGAAGGGGTGTTCGTACAGATCGGGCTGGTGCCCAACACCGAATGGCTCCAGGGTTCGGGCATGGAACTGAGCCGCTTTGGCGAAATCGTGATCGACGAGCGCGCGGCAACCAGCCTCCCCGGTATCTTTGCCGCGGGCGATTGCACGACGGTCCCGTACAAACAGATCATCGTCGCTATGGGAGAAGGGTCCAAGGCCGGGCTGTCGGCGTTCGACTACCTGATCCGCACACCCGAGCCTGCCGCAGCGCAGACGGTGGCTGCTGCCGCCTGAAACAACACAGCGCTTCGCTCATTAATGTTTCGAGCAGGGACGCAGATGAGCACCACCACCGATACGACCGAGCACAATCCGCTGCCCGAAGGCGCGCCCGATATAGCCCGCGCGATCGAGGAGGTTGATATCGAGGTCGCCGACGCCGCCGGGGCGATCCGCGAACACCCGGTGGTGGAAACGCTCGGCACCGTGAGCGAGATGGCCGATCAGCCGCCGCTGATCATCGGCTCGACGCTCGTGCTCGCAGTCGGCCTGCTGGCGCGCAACCCCCGGCTGGCGCGCGCTGGAGGGCGGATGCTGGCAAGCCATCTGCTCGCCACTTTCATCAAGGGGCAGGTCAAGCAGCGCGTCGACCGCACGCGCCCGTTCGTGATCCACGAGGAGGGGCGCTACGAGGTGGGCACCCAAGCGCCCCGCGACGAGGGCAAATACAATTCGTTCCCCTCGGGCCACACGGCTGGCGCAGTGGCCGTGGCAGAAGCGCTGATCCGCGAATATCCCGATACGGCCAGTCCGGCGCGGCTGTGGGCGGGCGCCATCGCGCTCATTCAGGTGCCCCGCTGCAGCCATTACCCAAGCGACATCGCCGCCGGGGCGCTGGTCGGGCTGGCGGCCGAGCGAGCGGTGAATTTCGCTTTCGACCAGGCCGATCAGCGCTCGCGCCGCAGCACAAGGTAGAGCGCCCCGCCCCCGCCATGGCGGGGATGTGCCGGCCGGATCGCGGCGATGGCGCTGGCGTGGGGGCCAGCGGCCAACCAGTCGAGCAACTTGGCGCGGATGGCCCCGCGCCGCTCGCCCCGGTCCGCGTGCTCCACCGGGCGATGCCGGCCGGCGATTACCAATACCACGCGCGCGCCCATCGCCCGCGCCTGCGACAGCCCGGCATCGAGCCGCTGATGCGCCGCGTCGAGGCCGTAACCATGCAGGTCGAGCGTCAGTTCGGGCGCAGCTGTCCCGGCCCGCAGCCGCCGCTCCCAATGCGAATCGAGCCCGTGCCCGCGCGCGTGCACCGACTTGGGCGATGGCGCGGGCGGCGGCGGGACGGGGCGCACCCACGCGCCTTTGGGCTTGGCGGCGTTTTTGGCAGGCGCGGCGTTCGGGACCGGGATTGCGCCCGTTTTCAGAGGCGGCGCCGGATGTAGCGGGGTGACCGTGCCGGCGACCTGCGCCCACAGGGCGGCCTCGTCGCTGCTGAGGCCGCGCGGGGGCGTGCGCATTACTGGCCGCCGGCAGCGCGGCGCGCCAGCGTTCCCTTGGGGACGAACAGCAGTGCCTCGCCCCGGGCGCTCATCCCACCGGCAATCCGCCGTGCTTCGTCACCCGCGCCCCAGAAGGTGTCGAACCGGTTGGCGCCCTTGATCGCGCCGCCCGTATCCTGCGCGATCCACAGCCCGCTCGCCTCGGTCCGGTCCATCTCAAGCCACACCGGCGCGCCGAGCGGGGTGAAGGCCGGGTCCGCCGCAACCGAATTGCCGGCGCGCACGGGCACATTCATCGCGCCGAGCGGCCCGTCGCCCGTCAGTTCGCGAAAGAAGATCCAGCTCTTGTTGAGCCGCATCAGCTCGGCCCCGTCGGCGGGATGCTCGCGCAGATAGGCCATGATCCCTTGCATCGAGCCGGGATATTGGCCTGGCCCATCGCCGATCAGCCCGCGCTCGCGCATGACCGAACCGATGCCGACATATTCGCGGCCGTTCTGCCCGGCATAGCCGATCCGCATCACCGACCCGTCCGGGGCGCGCAGCCGGCCCGAACCCTGGATCTGGAGAAAAAAGAATTCCACCGGATCGGCCGCCCAGGCAATCTCGAGCCCGCGATTGGCCAGCGCCCCCGCCTCGATCTCGGCGCGTTCGTAATAAGGGATGAACGCGCCGCTCGCATCCGTTCGGCCCAGCGGCGCGCGGCCGGTGCGCTGATCGGCCGGCGTTTCCGCAGGCCAGCCGCGCACCAGATCGGGCGGCATGGCATAGACCGGAACATCGTAGCCGGCGATCCGCTGGCGGCTGCCGGCGATTTCCGGTTCGAAATAGCCAGTCGCAAAGGCGCGGCCATCGCCCAGCCGGACGGTTTCGAACTGCGCGGCGAAGAAACCGGCGGGGTCGGTGTCGCTCCAGTTTCCGGCGGCGGCGCAGACGGCGCGCCAATCCTCGGTCCGCGTCAGTCCCGTCTGGTCGCTGCGGCGAAGGAGCGCGGGGCAGCTTTCACGAAACGACCGCAGCGCACCAAGCGCATCGCCATGGCCAAGGCCGAGCGAGGCGATCGCCGGTCCGGGCGAAAACGCGGCGACCGAGGCCGGCGTGCTCGGCGTGGCAATCGGTGGGCGCGGCCGCGCCGGTTCAGGTGCCGGGACGATACGCGCACAGCCGCCTAGCAGCGCGGCGCCGAGCGCGAGTGCGCCCCATGCCCCGCGCGGCAATCCGCCAATCCTCACGCCGATCAATCCTGATCGGTTTCGTCGAGCAGCCAATCCGGCCCTGCGGCATCGACCTCGCGCTTGAACGTCCACACGTCGCGCGTTTCGATCGCATCGTTCATCGATCCGGCAACGACCACGCCGTCTCTGTTGCGCGTGACAGCGGCAATATCGGCCACAAACCGAACCGCGACGCGGGCCGTGCGCCCGTCGAGCCGCGCCGAATCCAAGCGCACATCCTCGATCCGAATCAGCCGGTTGTCGAGCGTTTCGCCCGCCGCTTCGCGCGCGTCGATCACGGCGGCGAATTCGGCATAGACGTCATCGTCGCACAATTGGCGCAGGGTTTCGCGGTCGCCCTGCCAGAACGCCTCGAGGATCATCGCATAGGCGCCGCGCGCGCCCTCGACAAAAGCGGTGATGTCGAACCGGCGGTCCACTGCGGCAATCTCGCGCACACCGCGTTCGATCGCCGGAACCAGCAACTCGCCTTCGACGCGAGGCGCCGCCGCGGTGGTACGCGCAGCAGGTTGCGGGCCGAGCGGCGAAGCGGTTTTGGCCGGGCCAGCATCGATCCGGGTCGGTACTGGCTCCTCCTCGTGCTCGGCCCGGCGGCCGAGAACCGAATAAAGACGCAGCCCGAGAAAGGCGGCGATCATGGCCAGAATGACGATTTCAACGATCACAGTTGCGCTACCTGCTTGCGGCCACGGGCAACCGCCCGCGCCTAATTGTTCCAACCTGCCTTAAATAGGTAGACAAGACAAATGAACAACGCGTGTCGCGCTCGCTGGTGCCCATCGCGCGGTCGTCTGCGGCGCGTGGGGCGCTCAGGCGCGGTTGCGAGGCTTACGCCCTGGTGCTAGGCGCGCTACCGATGGCCGCCCCGGCGGCGACAGGCGGCGCACCTTGCGCGGCCGCATCCTTTTGACAGGAAAACGCAATCATGGCCCAGGAAGGCGACATTCTTACCGACCTCGATCTTGACGCTCCGGCGGGCGGCCCGGTGCCCAACGGCGCCGATACCGCGCCGAGCGCGGGGATAATCTCGCAATATATCCGCGATCTCTCGGTCGAAGCGCCAAACACGCCGCAATGCTTCGGCTGGAACGAACAGCCGCAAATCGATCTGCAGTTCAATATCGGCGCCCGGCCGGTAGAGGGGCAGCCGCAGGGGGAACTGCACGAAGTCGAACTGAAGCTGACCGCCACGGCCAAGACCGGCCAGGGCAGCCTTTATCTGGTCGACCTGGCGTATTGCGGATTGGTCGGGATGCGGAACCTGCCCGACGATCAGGCCCATGGCTTTCTTTATGCCGAGGCGCCGCGCATCCTGTTTCCGTTCGTTCGCCGGATCATCGCCGATGCCACGCGCGATGCGGGCTTCCAGCCGCTGATGCTCGACCCGATCGATTTCACCGGGCTCTATCTCCAGCAGCTCGACGCGCGGGCCCGGGAACAGGGCGATGTACCCGCCCCCGGCGAGGCGCTGCCGCCGCTGAACGAGGGGCAGGCCTGATCCGCCGCCTGGGCGACGCGGACGACGCTTCGCGATGAGCCTGGTCAGGAATGTCGGGACAATCGGCGGGCTGACAGCTGTCAGCCGGGTGTTCGGCTTTGCCCGCGATATGTTGCTCGCCCGCGCGCTGGGTGCGGGGGCGGCGGCCGATGCGTGGCAGGTCGCGTTCATCCTGCCCAACACCTTCCGCCGGCTATTTGCCGAAGGAGCGTTCTCGGTCGCCTTCGTGCCGATGTATGCCCGCGCGCTCGGCAGCGAAGGTGGCGGCGCGGCGGGTGAGGAAGCGGCGCACCGGTTTGCCAATGACGTGCTGGCGGTGTTCATCTGGGTGCTGCTGGGCTTTTCCGCGCTGGCGATGCTGGCGATGCCCTTGTTGATCGGGCTGCTGGCAGGCGAATTTGCCAACGTGCCGGGCAAGTTCGAGCTGGCGGTCAGCCTGTCGCGGATCACCTTTCCCTATCTGATGCTGGTCAGCCTGGTAGCGATGCTGTCGGGCGTGCTCAATGCCCGCTCGCGCTTTGCGCCGGGCGCGTTCGTGCCGGTGCTGCTCAATCTGACGCTGATCGCGGCGATCGGAGTGGGCTATTGGCTGCGCGCTCAATGGGCCGGCGATGACGACCGGATCATGGCCAATGCGCTCGCCTGGGGGCTGTTTGCCGCCGGTTTCGCGCAGCTTGGGTACATGGTCTGGGCAACGCGCAAGGCGGGCGTGCGGCTGGAGGTGCGCCGGCCCCGCTTTTCGCCCGAGGTGAAGCGCCTGTCGCTGCTGATCCTGCCGGCGACTTTCGGCGCGGGGATCTACCAGATCAGCCAGTTCGTCGACACCTTCTTCGCCACCAGTCTGCCGCAGGGCTCGCTGACGCTGCTCAAATTTGCCGACCGGCTGAACCAGATGCCGCTGGGGATCATAGGCATTGCACTGGGCACCGCGATCCTGCCGATGCTCGCCCGGCATCTGCAATCGGGCGACCATGCCGAAGCGCAGCGATTGCAGGCCAATGCGGTGGAAATGGCGCTGCTGCTGACGCTGCCGGCGGCAACCGCGCTGGCGATCTGCGCGCCCGCCTTTACCGAGGCGTTCTTTCGCGCGGGCAAGATGACCGCCGCCGATACCGCGCTGATGGCGCAGATCACAATGGCGCTGGTCGCAGGGCTGCCGGCCTATGTGCTGGTCAAGGTCTTTCAGCCCGGCTTCTTCAGCCGCGAGGATACGCGCACCCCGGTATGGATCGCGGCCGGCGCGCTGCTGGTCAACATCGCGCTCAATTTCTATGTCGTGCCGCGATACGGCATCGTCGGGCTGGCGAGCGCCACGGCGATCACTGCGACCCTCAACGTGCTGACGCTATACACATTCCTACAGCTGCGCGGCTGGTTTCACTGGACCGCCAAGCTGACCGGGCGGGTGCTGCGCCAGCTTGTCGCCACCGGTGCGATGGGCGCTGCGCTTTACTGGCTGACCCCGGCGCTCAGCGCCTATTATGGCGGTAGCGCGTGGGAGCGGGCGCTGGCGCTCAGCGCGCTGGTGGCCGCCGGCATGGCGGTGTTCTTCCCCGTCGCCTGGTTGATCGGGGCGATAGACAAGGACCTCGTCGCCCAGCTACGCCGCAAGCGCCCGGCCAAGCCGGTCAATCTCGCCCCTTGACCCCGCCTTACTTTCGCAAGGACCATCATGCGCGTCGTTTCCGGCATCCAGCCTACCGGTAATCTGCATCTCGGCAACTACCTGGGGGCGATCCGCAATTGGGTGGCGATGCAGGACGAGGCGGCGGCAAATGGGGGGCAGTGCCTGTTCTTTCTGGCCGACCTCCACGCTATCTCGCAGCCGCACGATCCGGCCGCGCTGGGCGAGGCAACCCGTGACATGGTCGCCGCGCTGGTCGCCTGCGGGATCGACCCGGCGCGCTCGATCCTGTTCAACCAGGCCCAGGTGCCCGCCCATGCCGAGCTGCAATGGCTGCTCAACGGTACCGCGCGGATGGGCTGGCTCAACCGGATGACGCAATGGAAGGACAAGGCCGGAAAGAACCGCGAGGGTGCCAGCGTCGCCTTGTTCACCTATCCGGTGCTGCAGGCGGCGGACGTGCTGCTCTATCAGGCGACCCATGTGCCGGTGGGCGAGGACCAGAAGCAGCATCTCGAGCTCGCGCGCGACATCGCGCAGAAGTTCAACAACGATTTCGCCGCGCCCGATGCGCCTGTGTTCACCCTGCCCGACCCGCTGATCCCGCCCGAAGCCGCCCGGATCATGAGCCTGCGCGATGGCAGCGCCAAGATGAGCAAATCCGATCCCAGCGACATGAGCCGGATCAACCTCACCGACGATGCGGACACGATCATCCAGAAAGTCCGCAAGGCAAAGACCGACCCCGAACCGCTGCCGGTCGATGCTGCCGGGCTCGACGGCCGGCCCGAGGCGGCGAACCTCGTCGGCATCTATGCCGCGATCGCCGATAGCAGTGTGGCGGCGGTGCTGGCCGAGCATGGGGGCAGCGGCTTCGGCGCGTTCAAGCCGGCGCTGGGCGAATTGCTCGCGCACCATCTGTCGCCGATCTCCGCCCGCTACTGCGATCTGCGCGCAGACCGCGAGGCGCTCGACGCGATCCTGGCGCGCGGCGCCGCTCAGGCGCGCGAACTGGCCGCGCCGACGCTCGATGCGACGTATCGTGCGCTGGGTCTCGTGCGGGGCTGAGCATCGCGCAGGGCAAATGGCATAACATTTGCTATAATGACCATTCAAAATCGGTTCACCGACGAACGCGTACGATTCGTCGCATGATGGGCCGATGTGTGGTGGCAACCCACGCGGGCGTTCAGCGTTTATGTTTCGGCACTCTCTCAACGGGGACCACTCAGAATGACGATCACCACCGCCAAGATGCTGCGCGGCCTCAAGCTGGCAACGGCGCCGCTGATGCTTGCGGGCCTGTCCGCCTGCGCCACCGGGTTTAATGCCGATGTGTCGCGGTTCCAGACCCAGCTACCGGCGCCGACCGGGCAGACCTTTGCCGTGGTGGCCGACGATCCGGCGCTCGCGGGCGGCCTCGAATTCAGCCACTATGCCAATTATGTCGCGCAGCACATGCAGCGGCTGGGATATACGCCTGTCGCCAATGCCAGCGATGCGACGCTGCTGGTGCGGTTCGATTACGGCGTTGACCAGGGCCGCGAGCGAATCCGGTCAACCGGCTTCGCGCGTGATCCGTTCTTCTCGCCCTGGTATGGCTACAGCCCGTATCTGGTGCGCACGCCGTTCGGTTATCGCCGCGCCTATTCGCCGATGGGGGCGTGGGGCTACGGCTATTACGATCCGTTCTTCAACCGGCCGGAAGTCACCAGCTATACCGTCTATACCAGCGGGATCGACGTGAAGATCGACCGTGCGGCCGACAATGTCCGCCTGTTCGAAGGCAAGGCCGAGGCGCTGTCGACCTCGAACCGGCTGCAATATCTGGTCCCCAATCTGGTCGAAGCGATGTTCACCGACTTCCCCGGCAATTCGGGCGAAACGGTGCGCATCTCGGTCGCGCCGGAAAACATGCCGGTGCAGCGCGGCCGCCGTTGAGGCTGACGCGGATTAAGCCAACAAAAGGGCGGGCCTGGCGACAGGCCCGCCCTTTTGTTGGGGGACAATGATGCATAAAAGGTTCGCTGCTATTGCCATGCTGGCCGCTTCATTCGGTCTGGTCGGTTGAGCCGGCACGATCCGCGAGCGCATCTATCATCCGCTGGCGCTGGGTGAAACACCGATCACCTTGGCGGCCCCCACCCGCAGACCGTGACCGTCCGCACCGCTGACGGCCTGGAACTGGCTGGATATACTGGCCGCCCGCCCGGCCGGGCGGCGATGTGATGATCTATTTCCATGGTAACGGGCACAACCAGCTCGTCGGCGCGCAGCAGGCCCAGCCGCTGGCCATTGGCAGGCGCGGTGTCTTGGTCGCCTCCTATCGCGGTTATGGCGGCAATCCCGGCGCGCCTTCGAAACAGGCTTATTTGCCGATGGCGATGCGTGGCTGGCCCGCGCCACCGAACTCGCACCGGGATCGCGGCGCGTCCTGTTCGGCCATTCGCTGGGCGGGGCGGTGGCGCTCGAAATGGCGGCGCGGCACGAAGTTACCGGCGTGGTGACGCTCGGCATCTTCACCAGCATCGTCGACATGGCGCCGGGGCTGGTGCGCTTTATCATGCCCGACAGGTTCGACAATCGCGCGGCGGTGGCGCAGGTCGCGGAACCAGTGTTTATCCTCCACGGCGATGCCGACGACGTGGTGCCGTTCTCCGCTGCGGCCGAACTGGAGCGTGCCGCGCCTTCGGGAAATGTGACGGTCATCCCGCTGCGCTGCGCAGGGCATCAGGTGCCGCTCGCCGCGATTGCCGAACGGGTGTGGGCGTTGTTCCCGCCGCGCTAGAGCGCGCTGTGCCCGCCGGTTGAGCCGAAGCCGCCTGCGCCGCGCGCGGTATCGTCGAGTTCGGCCACCTCGACCCACGCCGCCTGCACGACCGGCGCGAGCACCAGTTGCGCGATCCGCTCGCCGCGCCGGATGGCGAACGGCTCGGCGCCGTGATTGATCAGGATGATCTTCACCTCGCCGCGATAATCGGCATCGATCGTGCCCGGCGCATTGGGCACGGACAGCCCATGCTTCAACGCCAGGCCCGAACGCGGGCGCACCTGGATTTCGTACCCTTGCGGTATCGCCAGTGCGAAGCCGGTCGCAACCGCATGGCGCGCGCCCGGTGCCAGCGTCAAATTCTCAGCCGCGAGCACGTCCATCCCGGCCGAGCCTGCGGTTGCGTAATGCGGCAGGTCGAGTCCCTCACCATGCGGCAGGCGACGGACCCTGACGGGAACCGGCTCAACCATCTCGCGCCCCCAACAGAGCATCCAACGCGTCGGCCACCCGTTCAACCAGTTCGCGGGCAACCTGGTCCTTGTGCATGGTGGGGAGCGTTTCCACGCCCTGCTCGGTGACGATGTGGACGGTGTTCGCCTCACCGCCCATGACATCGCCGGAAACATCATTGGCAACGATCCAGTCTGCCCCCTTGCGCCTGCGCTTTACTGTCGCATTTTCTACCACGTCCTGCGTTTCAGCCGCAAAGCCGACGACCAGCGGCGGGCGCTCGTCGCCGGTCGCGATGGCGGCGAGGATGTCGGGGTTTTCTTCCAGCAGCAGCGCCGGCGGGGCCGAGCCGCGCTTCTTCATCTTGTCGGCCGCCACATCGCGCGACCGCCAATCCGCGACGGCAGCCACCATGATTGCCGCATCGGCGGGGAGCGCCGCCTTGACCGCCTGGGCCATCTCGCGCGCGGTTTCGACATCCACCCGGTCCACGCCGGGCGGGGTCGGCAGGACCACGGGGCCAGACACCAGCGTGACCTGGGCGCCCAGTTCCGCGGCGGCGGCTGCGATGGCGAAGCCCTGTTTGCCCGACGACCGATTGGCGATGTAGCGCACCGGATCAATCGGCTCGTGCGTCGGACCGGAGGTGATGAGGAGATGGCGGCCATAGAGCGGGCGATGCGCAATCTCCCCCTCCCCCTCGAACCCCGGCTGCCCATCCAGCGGATCGGCGAGAACGGCGGCGGCCCCATCATAGGCCAGCGCGTCGGGATCGGTCGGCGGCGCAGCGCGGGCAGCGCCCTTGCCTGGCAGTAGCGCGCCGCCATTGTCAGAATGCCGTTCGCCCGGCGCCGCATCCGCCGGCCTGCGCGTCACCAGCGAGGAGAGCAACCCGCCAAGCCCGCCGCCCCCTGCATGGTTCTCGTCTTCGGCAGCTTCATGCGGGTGGAGCAATTCGGCGTCGGTTGCGGGTGCGAGCTCTAGCCGGCCAGCTATTGCCCGCCACACGGCATCGGGTTCCGGCAGACGGCCGGGTCCGAATTCACCGCAGGCCATCGGCCCCTCGTCAGGCTCAAGCACGGTGATGCCTGCGCCGCGCAGCCACGCGACGTTGCGCTGCGTCGCCTCGTGCAGCCACATCCGCACATTCATGGCCGGCACCGCCAGCACCGGCTTGTCGGTGGCGAGCAGCAGCGTGGTGGCCAGATCGTCGGCAATCCCGGCGGCCATCTTCGCGAGGAGGTCGGCGGTGGCGGGGCAGACCACCACCAGATCGGCCTCGCGGCTGAGCTGGATGTGCCCCATCTCGGCCTCGTTCCGAAGATCCCACAAGCTCGTATAGACCGGGTTTTCGCTCAGCGCGGCGAGCGCCATCGGGGTGACGAATTGCTGGCCGCCTTCGGTAATCACACAGGTCACTCTGCCGCCATGCCGGCGGATCAGCCGGACCAGTTCGCAGGATTTGTAGGCCGCGATCCCTCCGCCGATCACCAGCAGGATGCGCGGCACCCCGAGCAATTCTGGTGCCACAAGGTCTGCCGCCACTCACCCCTCCTCTGTCGCGCATGGTCCTAGCCGCTGGCGGCCCCGCTTGCCAAGCACCCGTGCCGGCAGGCACAAGGGGCGCCGTCGCCGCGAGGGGAGTACGATCATGCGCCTTGTTATCACCGCCCTGCTGTTTGTCGGTGGGCTGTTCTTCTCGTTCGTAGGTGTCGGCTTCCTGACCGATCCGGTGGCGTCTGCCGCCGGGTTCGGGCTGGCGCCCGACAGCACGATGGGCCTCGCGACCATCCGCGCCGATCTGACGGCATTTTTCCTTGTCGCCGGGTTCTGCATGGTCTGGGGCGCATGGCGCCGCAATGGCGACCCGCTGCTGATCGCCGCCGCCCTGTTCGCGGTCGCCTTCATCGGCCGGGCGGTTAATGCGGCAGTGGTCGGCGCCTATGAGGGGTTCTGGGTGCCGATGCTGGTCGAAGCGGCAGCGGTGGCGCTCAATCTGGCGGGAAGCCGGGTGCTGCCGCACCGGGTGATCGCAGACTAGCCGAACAGCCCGGCCGCCATGGCAGCGGCGACCGCGCCGCCGCCCGCCAGCGCCGCCAGCAGATAGCCCGGCCAGCGCCGTTCCTGCCGCGCGCGCCGCTCCCACATCAATTCGACGTGCGGCAGCGGTGGCGGTTCTGGCGCGCCGCCGCGCGGCGGATATTGCTCTTCCAGCCGGCGCAGCAATTGCGGTAGCCGCAGCAGCGTTTGCGTGTCTTCGCGGATCCGGTCCGCCAGGGCCGCCTCGGGCCCCAGCTCGTCGCGGATCCAGCCGCGCACAAACGGCGCCGCCACGTCCCACAGATTGATCGTGGGATCGAGCTGGGTAGCGATGCCTTCGACCATCACCATGGTCTTTTGCAGCAGCAGCAGATGCGGCTGGGTCTGCATGTCGAAATCGCGGGTGATCGCGAACAGGCTGTCGAGCATCTGCCCGACGCTCAGTTCGCTGACGGGCTTGCCGCGCATCGGCTCGCCCACCGCGCGCAGCGCCGTCGCAAACTCTGCCACCGAATGGTGGCTCGGCACATAGCCGGCCTCGAAATGGATTTCCGCCACCCGGCGATAATTGCCGGTGGTCAGGCCATAGAGGATTTCCGCCAGCCAGGCGCGCGCGCGCCGGTCGATCCGGCCCATGATGCCGAAATCGATCGCCACGATGGTCCCGTCAGCCTGCACGAACAGATTGCCCTGATGCATGTCGGCATGGAAGAAGCCCGCGCTGATCGCCTGCGTCAGAAAGCCGAGCACCAGCCTCCGGGCGATGTCGGTCAGATCGTGGCCCGCGTCGATCAGCGCCGCGCGGTCGGAAATCTTGATTCCGTCGATCCATTCGACGGTCATCACCCGGCCGTTCGACCGGTCCCAGTCGATCCGCGGCACGCGGTAACCGGCAACGCTTTCCATTGCCTCGGCCAATTCGCTCGCTGCCGCCGCCTCGCGGCGCAGGTCGAGCTCGTTATTGGTCCAGCGCTTGAAATTGGCGATCGTCAGCCGCGGGCGAAGCCGGCTCGCCTCGCCGCCCAAAGCCTCGAGATGCGCGGCGGCCCATTCGTAGGTCTCGATATCGCGGGCAAACTTCTCGCGGATACCGGGGCGCAGCACCTTGACCGCCACCTGTTCGCCGCTGGTGGTGACCGCCCGGTGGACCTGCGCGATCGAGGCTGCGCCGATCGGCTGCGCATCAATCTCGGCGTAGAGCGTGTCGAGCGGCGCGGCGAAGCTCGCCTCGATCGCCTGGCGGATCTCCGTAAAGGGGACAGGCGGCAGGCTGTCCTGCAATGCCAGCAGATTGCGCGCCGCATCCTCGCCCACCAGGTCAGGACGGGTCGCCAGCGTCTGCCCCAGCTTGATCGCCGCCGGGCCAATCGCCCGAAACGCGCCGGCATAGTCAGGCTGGCGCGGCTGGCTGGCGGCGAAGCGCGCGATCCGGGTCAGCCGGCGGACCTGCGGCGGGGTGTTCGGGTCACGCTCGATCCCGCGCAGCGCGCCGTGGCGGGCCAGTGTGCGCCCCCATCTTAGCAGGCGCGTGATATGAACGGCGTCGGTGGTCATCGCGTGGCGGCCGGCTCAGGCCTTCCAGCCCGAATGGATAGCCACCAGACCGCCCATGATCGGCTCGACCCGCGTGCGGGTGAAGCCGGCATCGCGGATCATTGCCTCGAACGCCTTCATATCGGGGAAGCGGCGGATCGATTCGATCAGATAGCGATAGGAATCAGCGTCACCGGCGATCGCCTTGCCCAGCTGGGGCACCAGCCGGTGCGAATAGAGGTCATAGGCTTCCTTGAAGCCGGGCCATTGGGTGGTTGAGAACTCGAGGCAGAAGAACCGCCCGCCGAATTTGAGCACCCGGTGCGCTTCGGCGAGAGCCGCCGGAATGTCGGTCACATTGCGGATGCCGAAGGCAATCGTGTAGGCATCGAACTGCCGCGCGGGGTAGCTCAGCCGCTCGGCGTTCTGGCATGACCAGACCAGCCCGTCGATCCCGCGCTTGAGCGCGCGCTCGACCCCGACATCGAGCATATCCTGATTGATATCGGCTACTGTCACTTCGGCGCCGGCGGCGGCCAGGCGAAAGGCAATGTCGCCCGTGCCGCCCGCCATATCGAGCACCGCCTCGCCCGACTGCGGCTTGACCCGGCGCACGAAGCGATCCTTCCACAGCCGGTGCATTCCGCCCGACATGGCATCGTTCATGATGTCGTATTTGGCGGCCACGCCCGAAAACACTTCGCCGACGCGGCGGGTCTTTTCCTCGGGCGCGACATCTTCATAGCCGAAAGAAACGGTGGTGCTGTCGCTCATGCCTCGCGCCTTAGGGGAGTTTCGGCAGGGGGCAAAGGCTGATAGCGGGTCCTCATGCCGGAACTGCCCGAAGTCGAGACCACCGTGCGCGGCCTCGCCCGTTTCCTCGACGGCGCGCGGATTGAACGGGTGGCGCTCGCGCGGGCCGATCTGCGCCGACCGTTCCCGGTGGATTTCGTTCAGCGGGTGACGGGAGCGCGCGTCACCGGCCTGTCGCGGCGGGCCAAATACGGGCTGATCGCACTCGACCGGGGCGACACGATCATCTTCCATCTCGGCATGAGCGGACGCTGGCGGATCGACCCGAGCGAACCTGACAAGCACGATCATCTGTCGCTGGAAACGGCCGATCACAGCTTCACGCTAAACGATCCGCGCCGATTCGGCTCGGTCGACCTGGTCGCTACCGACGCGCTCGATCAATGGCCCGGCATCGCCGCGCTTGGCCCCGAACCGTTGGGCGACGCACTGACCCCGCCGCACCTTGGCGCAGCCTTCGCCGGAAGGCGGCAGGCGATCAAGCTGCTGCTGCTCGACCAGCGCATCGTCGCCGGCCTTGGCAATATCTATGTCTGCGAGGCCTTGTTCATGGCCCGCATCCGCCCGACCAAAGCTGCCGGCAGCGTCTCGCGCGTGGCGCTGGCGCGGCTGGTCCCGGCGATCCGCGCGGTGCTGCTGCAATCGATCGAAGATGGCGGCTCAACCTTGCGCGATTATGCGCGGCCCGATGGCGAACTGGGCTATTTCGCCAGCCGCTTCGCCGTCTATGACCGCGAGGACGCGCCCTGCCCGCGCTGCCCCGGCACCATCCGGCGTATCGTTCAAGGTGGGCGGAGCACATGGTATTGCCCGCGCTGCCAGCGCTAGGCGGTTGACCATGCGCGCAGCGCTCGCTAAGGGGCGCGCTTTCTGGCGTTCCGACGCCGCCTTTCGCTTGGACCGAACAAAGATTTGACGGCCGCCCGCACGGTGGCCCGTAGCAAGGACGAACATGGCCAATACGCCGCAAGCCAAGAAGCGCATCCGCCGCAACCAGACCCGCGCCGCGATCAACGGTGCCCGCGTCAGCCGAATCCGCACTTTCGTGAAGAAGGTCGAAGCCGCCATCGAAGGCGGTGACAAGGATGCCGCCGCCGCCGCGCTCAAGGCCGCGCAGCCCGAAATGGCGCGCGGTGTCGCGCGCGGCGTAATGCACAAGAACACCGTCGCGCGCAAAATGTCGCGCCTGACCAAGCGCGTCGCCGCGCTCTGATTCGCTGCCGAGCGGGGCACCACCGCCCCCTCAATTCGCATGGCCGGCCCGGCAACGGGACCGGCCATTCGCTTGTTCGCCGCAGCTTTCCCCGATGGCGCCGTTGGTTAATGGCGACGACTCACGGATTTGCCGCGATTCGCCGCTCTGTTCAGGGGAAAAACACAGCGATTCAACGCTCTGAACGGGGCTCTGCGCGCTTTGCCGAGTCAACCGATTTATTTCAGATTTTTTGCAGCCGCGCCTCTTTACTCGCCTCGTCAACCGGCCATAAATCGGCGCTCTTCCGGAGCTGGACGGTCCGGGAATCACATGACGGGACGCCTCGGTCAGGCTGCATGTCGCCATGCGCGATTGTGCGGCGTGGAAAGCTATGGCCGGCGCGTTTGAGGGGCAGATTGGGCGCAGCGGAAGACCGCCGCGATCGGGGAAGGCGAGAGTTGATGAGCGAGCGGCCAGACCGTGCAGCCGCGCGGCGCAGCACGGGTGATGATGCGATGGAAGATCTCGAAGCGGTAAACCTGGCGGCCGACTGGTCGGACATCAGCCAGGGATTGCGCAAGGATCTGGGCCACCAACTCCACAGTCAATGGATCAAGCCGATCCAGGTCGGCGGGTTCTGCCACGAAACCGGCACGCTCGATCTTTATCTGCCGACCGAATTTTCCGCCAATTGGGTGCAGGACCGCTTCGCCGACCGGCTCTCGCTGGCGTGGAAGATTGCCCGCAGCGAAGTGCGTCAGGTGCGCATCCAGGTTCATCCGGGCCGCCGGCAGATGGCCGAATTGCGTATCGGCGAACGCCGTCCGGCAAACGATTCAGATGGCGCGATGCTGGAAATCGGCGCTGGCGGAATCGGCGAATCGGGCTTCGCGTCCTCGGTCGGGCTGGACCCGTCACAGACATTTGCCGCCTTCGTCACCGGCGAGGCCAATGTGCTCGCCTGCAACGCCGCGCAGCGCATGGCGGCGGCGGAAAAGCCGCAATTCTCGCCGCTCTATCTCAAGGCCGCGACCGGCCAGGGCAAGACGCATCTGCTGCACGCCATCGGCCATTCCTTCCTCGCAGCGCATCCGCGGGCACGGATTTTCTACTGCAGCGCCGAACGGTTCATGGTCGAATTCGTCCAGGCGCTGAAATCTGGTCAGACAATCGAATTCAAGGGCCGGTTGCGCAGCTTCGACCTGCTGCTGGTCGACGATATCCAGTTCATCATCGGCAAGGCGAGCGCGCAGGAGGAATTGCTCTACACGATCGACGCGCTGCTGGCCGAAGGCAAGCGGCTGGTCTTCGCCGCTGACCGCGCGCCCCAAGCCCTGGACGGGGTCGAACCGCGCCTGCTCAGCCGGCTGAGCATGGGCCTCGTGGCCGATATCCAGGCCGCCGATATCGAATTGCGCCGCAAGATCCTCGAATCGAAGCTGACGCGCTTTGCCCCCCTCGCCGTGCCCGAGGATGTGATCGATTTCCTCGCCCGCACCATCACCCGCAATATCCGCGAGCTGGTCGGGGGCCTCAACAAGCTGATCGCCTATGCCCAGCTGACCGGGCAGGAGGTGTCGCTGCAGCTGGCCGAGGAACAGCTGACCGATATCCTCTCGGCCAATCGCCGGCGGATCACGATCGACGAAATCCAGCGCACCGTGTGCCAGTTCTACCGCATCGACCGCGCGGAAATGTCGAGCAAGCGGCGCGCCCGCGCGGTCGTCCGCCCGCGGCAGGTGGCGATGTATCTCGCCAAGGTGCTGACCCCGCGTTCCTATCCCGAGATCGGCCGCAAATTCGGCGGGCGCGACCATTCGACGGTGATCCACGCCGTCCGCCTGATCGAGGATCTGCGTCAGCGCGATGCGGATATGGACGGCGATGTGCGGAGCCTGCTGCGCCAGCTCGAGAGCTGACCCTTGAACCAGATAGGTTCTAATATACTCTAGGATCGTTTCTCAGGGGTTATTCATCCTGTTGCGCACCTACCCTAGCGGGGATGTTGGAATCGTGCTGTACGGCGCTTGAAATGGCCATGCTGGCACCCGACCGCCTCGACCGCTTCGCGCGCCACATCGTCCTGCCGCAGATCGGCGGCGCGGGGCAGGTGTTGCTGGCCGGCGCGCATGTCGCGATTGCCGGGCTTGGCGGGATCGGCAGCCCGGTGCTGCATTATCTCGCCGCCGCCGGGATCGGCCGGTTGACGCTGGTGGATAATGGCGCGGTCGAGGCGAGCAACCTCCAGCGCCAGACGCTCTATACCGAACGCGATGTCGGCCATGGCAAGGCGGTCGCCGCGCGGCGCTGGCTGGCCGGCTTCGACAGCGCGATAAATGCCGAGATCGGCGATTACCGGCTAGACCAGGTCACCGCGCCGGGCTTTGTCGCGGGCGCCGATCTGGTGATTGACGGGACCGACAATTTCGCCGCCCGCCTCGCCATCTCCGACGCCTGCGTAGCTGCCGGCGTGCCGCTGCTGTCGGCCGCCATCGGCCGCTTCCAGGGCCAGGTCGGCGCCTTTGCCGGCCACTTGGCCAATGAGCCCTGCTACCGCTGCTTCGTCGGCGACGCCTTCGATGCCGAAGATTGCGACACTTGCGCCGATGACGGCGTGCTGGGCGCAATGGCCGGTTGGACCGGCAGCTTCGCGGCGATGCAGGCGGTCCGCGTGCTGGTCGCGCCGCAGATGGGCGAGGCGCAATGGGGCCGGCTGCACCTGCTCGACGGGCTGGCACCCGCGATGCGAGCGATGCGGATCAGCAAGGATTCGGCGTGTAAGGGATGTGGTAACCTTGTTTACCCCCATACGTCATCCCAGCGAAAGCTGGGATCGCTCTCCGATCCGGCCGACAACGCGTGAAGGGCGGTTGGGTCTATATCCCTACCCACAAGCGCGAGGGCGTGCTGTACATCGGCGTAACGTCCGATCTGGCCACGCGGCTGCACCAGCATCGCACCGGAACGGGGTGGGCATTTTGCCGCCGGTATGGGCTGGCTCGGCTGGTTCATGCCGAGCGCCACGACGATATCCATTGCGCCATCGCCCGCGAAAAAGCGATGAAAGCATGGCGCCGGGCTTGGAAGGTCGAACTGATCGAGAAGACCAATCCGGATTGGGATGATCTGCTCGAGCATCTCATTTGATCGACAGCGATCCCAGCTTTCGCTGGGATGACGATTTTGGGGTTACAACCCCACCATCTCCTCCACCCATGCCGGCACCAGCGCGCTTGCTGGCCCCAGCCGCGTTTCGTGAAACCAGCCCGAGCCTTCGCTGCGTTCGAGGTTGAGTTCCAGCGTCGCCGCGCCTACTTGCCGCGCATCGCGCACGAAACCAGCGGCGGGGTAGACCGCGCCCGAGGTGCCGATGGACACGAACAAATCCGCCTTGCGCAGGGCGGCGTATATCTCGCCCATCCGGTAGGGCATTTCGCCGAACCACACGACATCGGGGCGCAGCGCCCTTGCCTGGCAAACCGGGCAAGGCGGGCGGTCAATCAGGGCTCCGCGCCAGTCGCTCCGCACCCCGCAGGCCTCGCACAACGCCTTCAGATGTTCGCCGTGCATATGCACTACGCGGCGCGCACCGGCGCGTTCGTGCAGATCATCGACGTTCTGCGTAACGATGAGCAGCTCTCCCGACCATTGGGCATCGAGCCGCGCCAGCGCGTCGTGCGCCGGGTTAGGCACCTTGGTCTGGATCGCGGCGCGGCGCATGTCGTAGAACCGGTGGACCAGATCGGGGTCGCGGGCGAAGGCTTCGGGGGTGGCGACATCTTCCACCCGGTGCTGTTCCCACAGGCTCGGCCCGCCATCGGCGCCGCTGCGGAAGGTGTCGATCCCGCTTTCGGCCGAAATCCCCGCCCCGGTCAGGATGACGATGTTGCGGAACTGACCTGCCATGTATCCCCGCTCGTCCTGAGCTTGTCGAAGGACGCTGTTTGCTCGTAAGCGGCAATTTGAACAAATCGCGGGGCTTGGACAAGCTCAGCCTGAGCGGGGTATCTCTTGTTGGCCAGGATCGGCATCATCGGCAGCGAAGGGCGCATGGGGCAGGCGCTGGCCGAGGCGATCGGCGGCGCCGGGCACGCGCTGGCCGGCGGGATCGACCGCGGCGGCGATGCAGGCGCGCTAGCCGCGCAAAGCGAGGTGCTGATCGACTTTTCCGCGCCGCCTGCGCTCGCGGGCAACCTCGGCGCGGCGCGTGCTGCCGGCATTCCGCTGCTGATCGGCACCACCGGGCTTGACGCTGATCATCACGCCCTGATCGACGCCGCCGCAGCCGAAATTCCGGTGCTGCAAACGGGCAATACCTCGCTCGGCGTCACGCTGCTCGCGCGGCTGGTGCGCGAGGCCGCCGCGCGGCTCGGGCCCGACTGGGATATCGAGATTGTCGAGATGCACCACAGGATGAAGGCCGATGCCCCGTCAGGCACCGCGCTGCTGCTGGGCGAAGCGGCCGCCGCCGGGCGCGGCGCGGCGCTCGATACGCTGCGGGCCGACCGGCACGACGGCCCCCGATGCGAGGGTGCAATCGGGTTTGCGTCCTTGCGCGGTGGGACCGTCGCGGGTGAACACAGCGTGATTCTGGCCGGTGAGCAGGAGCGCCTGACGCTGTCCCATTCGGCCGAAAACCGCGCAATCTTCGCGCGCGGCGCTGTGCGCGCGGCGGTATGGCTGATCGGCCAGCCGCCCGGCCGCTACACGATGGATGACGTGCTGGGCCTGTGACGCCGTCGTGACCAAGGCCGAGATTTTCGAGTTTTTCCGCCGGCTGGCCGAAGACAACCCGGCGCCTGAAACCGAGCTGGAATATGGCAATGCCTACCAGCTGCTGGTCGCCGTCGCGCTGAGCGCGCAGGCGACCGATATCGGCGTCAACAAGGCCACGCGAGCGCTGTTCGCGCTGGTCGAGACGCCGGAACAGATGCTGGTGCTGGGCGAGGAGGCCCTGCGCGAACACATCAAGACCATCGGCCTGTTCAATTCCAAGGCGAAAAACGTCATCGCCCTGTCGCGCCTTCTGGTTGAACAATTCGGCGGCGAGGTTCCGGCGACGCGCGACGAGCTGGTCACGCTGCCGGGCGTGGGTCGCAAGACTGCCAATGTCGTCCTCAATTGCTGGTTCGGCGAGGAGACCTTCGCGGTCGATACGCATATCTTCCGCGTCGGCAACCGCACGGGCCTCGCGCCCGGCAAGACCCCCGATCAGGTCGAGGCCAAGCTCGACAAGCGCGTGCCCGCCCCGTTCCGCCTGGGCGCGCATCACTGGCTGATCCTGCACGGTCGCTATGTCTGCAAGGCACGTACGCCCGAATGCTGGCGCTGCCCGGTGGTCGATCTCTGCCGCTATCGCCAGAAGGTGCTCGTGAGGCCGGCCCGTTAGGTCGGCAAGGCGCGCGTCACCGGCGCGCATCCTCGAAGTTGTCGGGATCCAGCTCCAGCCCGGCCTTGCCGCCGGCGGCGGTATGCGCCGGCGCCTCGGGATGGGGCACGAATTCGGGCTCTTCGACTTCCAGCATTCCTTCCCATTTGGTGATGACGCTGGTAGCCACCGCGTTGCCGACCACATTGGTGGCGGTGCGCCCCATGTCGAGGAACTGGTCGATCGCCAGGATGATCGCCACCCCTTCGACGGGCAAGCCGAACATCGCCAGCGTGCCGGTGATCACCACCAGGCTGGCGCGCGGCACGGCGGCGATCCCCTTGGACGAGATCATCAGCGTCAGCAGGATCATGATCTGCGTGCCGATCGACAGATCGATGCCATAGGCCTGCGCGATGAAGATCGTCGCGAAGCTCATATACATCATGCTGCCGTCGAGATTGAACGAATAGCCGAGCGGCAGCATGAAACCGGAGATACGTCGGGGGATGCCGAACCGGTCAAGCTGTTCGAACAGCTTGGGCAGCGCGGCCTCGCTCGACGCGGTCGAGAAAGCGATCATGATCGGCTGGCGGATATAGCGGATCAGGCTCCAGATGCGGCCGTGCAGGAACAGCGCCCCGACGCCGAGGAGGATGATCCACAGGATCACCAGGGACAGGTAAAATTCGATCAGCAGTTCGACATAGGTGGCGAGAATGCCGAGCCCGCTGGCGGCAACGACATTGGCAATCGCGCCGAACACCGCAATCGGCGCATAGCGCATGACGTAGCCCGTCACCTGCAGCATCATTTCCGCCAGCGCATCGGCCCCGCGCACCAGCGCCGCACCTTTTTCCCCGATCGCCGACAGGGCGACGCCGGCGAAGATCGAAAACACCAGAATTTGCAGGATGTTGTTCGTCGCCATCGCCTCGAAGGCGTTCTTGGGGAAGACCGACAGGATGAATTCGGTGGCTTTCAGTTCCTTGACCTCGCCCACCGCGCTCGACGCGGCTGCGGCATCGGGAATGGGTGCGCCGATTCCGGGCTGGAACAGATTGACCATCAGCAGGCCAAGCCCGATCGAAATCAGGCTGGCGGTAATGAACCAGGCCAGCGCGCGCACGCCGATCCGGCCCAGCGCCGCGGAATCGCCCATATGGGCAATGCCGACGACAATCGTTGACAGCACCAGCGGCGCGACCAGCATCTTGATGAGGTTGAGGAAAATGTCCGACAGCAGCTTGAGCCAGGGGGCCACGTTCTGCTGGATCACCTCGGGCGCGAGCGAGGTGTTAAGGATCTGGCCGACCACCACCCCCAAGACCATGCCGAGCAGGATATACAGTGTCAGCCTGCGGTCCATTCCTCAACCCCCTTTATGTCCTCGCCCGCTGGCCTAACACTCTGGCAGAGCAAGGGCAATCAGCCCGCCATCGCGGCGGTCGCGATGCGCCGGTAAATCGCTGCCAGCACGCGCAAATCGTCGACCGCCACCGCCTCGTCGCGCTTGTGCATCGTCGCGTTGGTCAGGCCGAATTCGATCACCGGGCACAGCGCCTTCAGGAACCGCGCATCGGATGTGCCGCCAGTGGTCGAGGCTTCGGGGACCAGCCCGGTCTCCGCCTCCACCGCCGCCGCGACGATATGCGAAAAGGCGCCGGGTTCGGTCAGGAATGCCTCACCCGAAATAATCGGCAGGATGGTTGCCCCGTGCCGCTCGGCAATCGCGCCGATCCGCTCGGCCAGCGCGGCGCCGGTATGCAGGTCGTTGAAGCGGATCGACAGGCGGGCTGTGGCGATTGGCGGGATGACATTGGTCGCCGGATTGCCGACCGAGATATCGGTGATTTCGAGGTTCGACGGCTGAAACCAGTCGGTCCCTTCATCGAGCACCAGCGCGTCAAGCTCCGCCAGCAAAGCGACCAGGCGGGGCAGCGGGTTGTCGGCCAGATGCGGATAGGCGACGTGCCCTTCGCGGCCCGCCACCTCGAGCCAGATATTGACAGAACCGCGCCGGCCGATCTTCATCACATCGCCCAGCCGGTGGACGCTGGTCGGCTCGCCCACCAGGCACAGATCGGGGATGGTGCCGGCAGCGCGCATCCGGTCGATCAGCGCGCGCGTGCCGTGGATCGCCGGGCCTTCCTCGTCCCCGGTGATGATGAAGCTGAGCGTGCCCGCCTCGGCCGGAATGTCCGCCACCGCCGCGACCATCGCCGCGATCGCGCCCTTCATGTCGACCGCGCCGCGCCCGTAAAGCATTTCGCCGCCCGGTTCGCCGCGCCGTTCGGCGGCGAAGGGCGCGCTGGTCCAGCCATCGCCGGGCGGAACCACGTCGAGATGCCCGGCAAAGGCAAAATGGCGGCTGCCGGGCGGGCCATGCCGGATCGCGAACAGGTTTTCGACCGGGCCATCGGGCGCGGCGCCATCCAGCTTCCGTTCCACCGCGAAGCCGAGGGGGCGGAGCATTCCCTCGAGTTCGTCGAATACCAGCCCTGTCGCCGGGGTCACGCTGGGCGCGGCAATCAGCCGTTCGGCTAAAGCCACGGGATCGAGTAGCGCGCTCACCGGGCATCCCCTGATGACGGGAGCGGGCCCGGAGCGAAGGCTTCGTCGAGCAGGCGCGCGATCCTGAGGCCCGCTTGGCGCAGGCGCTGTTCGGTATGCGGGAGCGAGGCAACGATTGCCTGCTGTTCGAGCACCGCCTGTGCGGGCAATGGCGGCGCGCCGGGCGCGCACGGGTCAACGCCATAGGCCCCTGAATAGGCAACGCTGCGGGCCAGTGCCCAGCTTTCGCGGCCCCATTCGGCGGCGTCGCCAGCAGCGAATTCTGTGCGCTCCTCCGCCGAGTAGCGCCGCACCAGCGGCGGCTGGGCCGAGCTGATGGCGCGTTCGGCTAGGGGTCCGTCCCAGATCGCGTGGAGGTTGTAACCGGGGATGATGCCATAGGCGACCTCGCGGTCGTTGCCTCCCCGATCGGCCAGATCGCCCGAATGCAGCGGCATATGCACATCGCCGATGAAATGGACGAGGAAGGCCAGCGCCTCGAGCCGGACATTGTCGGGCAGCGTTTCGTCGGCAAGCAGGCGGTGATTGCGCGCGATCTGCGCGGTCACGCAATTGCCGCCGCTGCAATTGCGCCGCGCGTCATAGGCCTCACAGATCGGCGCGGTGCGGTAATGCCAGGCGGCGGTATGGCCCCAGCGCCAGCCATCGCGGCGGATGCAATCGGGCCAGGTCGAAGCATCGGCAAGGCTGCGCAAGCGGCAATCGAGGGTGCCCAGCAACGGCTCTGCGCGCAGCAGGCGGGCGATGCCGGCGCGGGTTTGGGGGCGGATATTGGCGAGCGCAATCTGCGCTGTCGTCTCGTGCCCGAACCCACCCCAGGCGCGCAGCGGCGCCGCAAACGACCCTGTCAGCAGCGCGGCCAGCGCGGCCAACGCGAGCGCGGCGGCAATCAGGCCTGCGGGCGCTCTTCGTACTGGGCGATCACCCATTCCTCTTCCTCCGCCGCCTTGACCCATTGGCGCATCCATTCATGCTGCCAGATCGCCTCGGCATAGGCCTGGGCGAAGCCGGGCAGATTGACCTGATAGGTGATGAAGCGGCTGACTACGGGCGCGTAGAACACATCCGCTGCGCCGAAGGTGCCGAACAGGAACGGGCCGCCATTGCCGAACCGGGCGCGCGCTTCGGCCCAGAGCTGGAGGATGCGGACGATATCCGCCGCCGCCTGATCGGTAATCTGCGCGCCGTCGACCCGGCGGCGGACATTCATCGGGCATTCGCTGCGGAGTGCCTGATAGGACGAATGCATCTCCGCCACCATCGCCCGCGCCATGGCGCGCGGCGCGTCGGCTTTGGGCCAGAACCGTTCGCGCCCGACCTTGTCGGCGAGGTATTCGAGGATCGCCAGGCTGTCCCACACCACCGCCTCGCCATCCCACAGCACCGGCGCCTTGCCCGATGGCTGGAGGTCGCCGACCTTTTTCGCCTGCTCCCATTCCTCGCCATAGAGCGGGACGGTGATTTCCTCGAACGGGAGGCCCGATTGCTTGGCTGCGAGCCAACCGCGGAGCGACCAGCTCGAATAATTCTTGTTGCCGACGATCAGCTTCATTTTGCGCCCACCCTGCTGCTGTGGCGCCGGTTAGGCGTTCAGCCCCGACCTGTCGAGGCTGAACGAAACAGACGCTTCACACGCCCGCATCGGCCAGCACCGCGGCGCGCAATTCGGCAATCCCCATCCCTTTTTCCGCGCTGGTGACGTGAAGCTGCGGATAGGCCGCCGAATGCCGTCGCGCTTCGGCCTCGGTCGCCGCCAGCGTGGCGGCAAGCTCGCTCGCCTTGATCTTGTCGGCCTTGGTCAGCACCAGACGATAGCTGACGGCGGTTTCGTCCAGCATCTGCATCATCTCGCGATCGACGTCTTTAACCCCGTGGCGCGCATCGATCAGCACTAGCGTCCGGGTGAGCACCTGCCGGCCCTTGAGATAAGTGCGGACCAGTTCCTTCCACCGCTGCACTACCTTGAGCGGCGCCTTGGCAAAGCCGTAGCCGGGCATATCGACCAGCCGGAACAGCGTCGGCTCGCCTACCTCGAAGAAATTGAGCTCCTGCGTGCGCCCCGGCGTGACCGAGGCGCGGGCGATCGCCTTGCGGCCCGTCAGCGCATTGAGCAGCGAGCTTTTGCCGACATTGGAGCGGCCGGCAAAGGCGATTTCGGGAACCGTCGGTTCGGGCAGGAAGCGCAGTTCCGGCGCCGAGAGCAGGAACTCCACCCGGCCCGAAAACAGCTTGCCGGCTCGCTCGGCCAGTTCGGCCATACGGGCGGCCTCGTCCGGTGCCGTGTCGGTCACGCCCGGCCCTTGCGGCGGCGTACCTGGCGCGAGCCTTCCGGTGCCGATGGCGGCGGCGGAGGCGGCGGGGGCGGTGCCTCGCCCCGCGCGGCCCGGGCCTTGTCCTCGCGCTCCTTATCCGCCTGCGCGCGCAATTGCGGATGCTTGGAATAGAGATATTTCTGCTGCGCCAGCGTCAGGATGTTGGAGGTAATCCAGTACACAAGCAGGCCCGCCGCGAACGGCGCCATGACGAACATCAGGATCCAAGGCATGATGTTGAACATCTGCTGCTGGATCGG
Organism: Qipengyuania sp. YIM B01966; assembly: GCF_016461955.1. Taxonomy (GTDB): domain Bacteria; phylum Pseudomonadota; class Alphaproteobacteria; order Sphingomonadales; family Sphingomonadaceae; genus QFOP01. The sequence continues at coordinate 176,062 of NZ_JADMNM010000005.1, forward strand.
GTCCATCGCCGCCGGGTTCATCTTGAAGGTCAGCCACATGGTGAAGCCGAGCAGCACCGCCAGCACGCCTATCGCAAGGAAGCCGGGCGGCTGGAAATCGAGCAGGCCGAACAGGTTGAGAATGTGCGCCGGGTCGGGTGCCGAAAGATCCTTGATCCACAGCACGAACGGCTTGTGGCGCATCTCGATCGCCAGGATCAGCACCTTGTAGAGCGCGAAGAACACCGGGATCTGCAGCAGCATCGGCAGGCAGCCGGCCAGCGGGTTCACCCCTTCGGCCTTGTACAGCGCCATGATTTCCTGCTGCTGGCGCGGCTTGTCGTCCTTGTAGCGCTCCTGGATCGCCTTCATCTTGGGCTGGATCGCCTTCATCGCCGCCATGCTGGCAAAGCCGCGCTGGGCAATCGGGAACATGATCGCGCGCACGATTACCGTCAGCAGGATAATCGCTACGCCGAAATTGCCGACCAGATTGTACAGACTAGTCAGCAGCCAGAAGATCGGCTTTTCGAACCAGCGGAACCAGCCCCAGTCGATCGCCAGCCCGAAATTGGAAATGCCCTGCGCCTCGTACGCGTCGAGCACCGAGCTTTCCTTGGCCCCGGCAAACAGCCGCGTGGTGCGGGTCAGCTGACGGCCGGGTTGCAGCGTCACCGGCTGATAGACGAGGTCGGCGCGGAATACGTCATTGCCGAGCGCGCGGAAATCGGCCTCGGTCGCGGCCTTGGCTTCGGGGACAAGGGCCCCGAGCCAGTAAATGTCGGTAAAGCCGATCCAGTGCGGACGGCCTTCGGGGCGGGCCGTCCGCGCTTCTGCCAGATCGTCGTAATCGGGGCCGAATTCGACGCCCTTGCCGAAGGCGCCGATGGGCCCGGAATGGATGTTCCAGCTATCGAGGCTGGCGCTGCGCGAGGTGCGGTTGAGCGCCGCGAAGGGCCGCACCACGATCGGCCCGGCGGCGGTGTTGGCGACTGTCTGCGCGGCGCTGATCATGTAATGCTCGTCCACCGTCAGGCGGATGGTGAACAGCTGCCCCTGGCCGTTATTCCAGCGCAATGTGACCGGGTTCGCCTGGGTCAACGGCCCGCCTTCGACCTGCCACACGGTCTGCGCGTTGGGAGTGGCGACGCCCTCACCCAACCAGCCGAATTGCGCGAATTGTTGCGCCGGGGTGCCGGCGGGCGAGAACAGGCGCACCGGGCCGGAATCCTGCTCGACCGACTGGCGGTGATTTTTCAGCACGATATCATCGATCCGCGCGCCGACCGGGTTGATCGAGCCCGAAACCCGCTCGCCATCGATCGCCACGCGACCTGGCTGGCGCAGGATAGTGGCGACATCGCGCGCTTCCTCTGCGATGTCGGCCGGATCGGTCAGCCCACCTTCGCGTGTATGCACCACCTTGCTTGCCCCAGGCGCGCTGGCCGCCGAGGTTTGCACAGCGGCGGGCTTGGCCGCCGGCTGGGGGTAGAAATAGCGCATCCCCGCGTCCCAGCCGATCAGCATGATCGCGCACAGCACAACGGCGAGCAGCAGGTTACGGTCTTTCAAGGTCGGGGCTTTCGGTTCGTCGGGCGCGGCGGCCCTTGGTGTCTCGTTCCTGCCGCGTCAGGGGACCGGATCGTATCCTTGGCCTCCGAACGGGTTGCAGCGCAATATACGCTTAAACGCCAGCCAGCCACCCCTGATCGCGCCGTGTTTTTCGAGCGCTTCGATCGCATATTGCGAGCAGGACGGCATATAGCGGCAGGTGGGAGGCAGAATGGCCGACGGGCCCAGCTGCCAGCCGCGTGCAATCAGGATGAGCAGGCGCTTCACGCGTTCGCATTACCGGCAGGCGGAGCGTTGGCCAAGCGCTGTGGGTGGCCCCGCTGTCCCGCACGGCGCGGCGGATCGCCCTTGCCCGCGCGCGCACGGCATAACGCGGCGATCAGCTCTTCGCGCAACAGGGCAAAATCGCGCTCCACCCCGCCTTCGCGGCCGATCAGGACATGGTCATGCGCGGGCAGGCCGTGCTCCGGCAGCACCTCGCGCAGCAAGGCCCGGAACCGGCGCTTCATGCGGTTCCTGACCACCGCATTGCCGATCTTCTTGGTCACGGTGATGCCCATTCGCATCGTCTCGCCGCTATTGCCGCGGGCCAGCAGCACGAAACCGGGCCGCGCGACCCTGAGCCCGCGATTCGCCGCGAGGAAATCGGCGCGCTTGCGGATGGTGTCGACGGTCATCGTCAGATTACGACCGGATCAGGCGCACAAACGCAAACGGGCCCCCATGCGGGAGCCCGTCAGCGCGAGAACGCCACAGCCAGCCTGTCCGGCGGGGCAGCGCGCGGAAAAGCGCGCCATCCGGCGGTTCAGGCGCTGAGCACCTTGCGGCCACGGCGGCGGCGGGCGCGCAGGATCTTGCGACCACCCGGCGTCGCCTTGCGGGCGAAAAAGCCGTGGCGCCGCGCGCGAACGAGATTGCTGGGCTGAAAAGTCCGCTTCATGACGAAACCTCGAAACCCCTTTTCGGGGAAAGACAAACAAAAAGGGCCGCCCGCTGGAGGCGACCGCCTGTATGGAGCGCGCGCTTAAGGGAGCGCTGCCGCCAAGTCAAGATAGGCGATGTGGGGATTGTCGTTGGCCGCGGCAGGTGCACCGGCATCCGCCGCCACCCAGCGCCGCATCTCGCTCGCACCCAGCCAACGTGCGTTATCGAACGGTGCGGCATTGGTCATCGCATAGAAACGCTGCGCCTCGGCCGCGCTCATGCCCATTTCGCGGTAATAAGCGAGATAGAGATTATGCACAGGGTGATCGGCGGCATATTCGCTCGCCTCGTGCCCGCTGCTGTCGAGCCAGGCGTGAACCGCGAATTCCGCCCCGTCATCGATCCGCCGCGTCGCGCCGGCGAGGAAAAGCTCCACCGCACCCGACCGCACCGAACCGCCGCGCGGGACGTGCGTGGCGATCCCGGCGGCGCGAATCATCCGCCCCAGCCGCAGGTTCGCGCTATCGTCCGCCGTGCCCGGGCAATCGCGCAGTTCCAGCGTGGTGACGCCGGGAAAGGCGCGGAGCAGCGCCGCAAAATGCGCCGGGCTGGCACTGTCGGTAAGACCATTGAGCACCGCTCGGCTGCCACCGGGGGCAATCGCGAACGGCCCGAAGCGAGCCGCACCCGGCAGCGAGGGTACTTCAGCAGCGGATGGAGAGGCCGCAGGCGTATGCGCCACAAAGCGTTCGGAGCCGGGCACCTCGACCCAGCGCCCGCTCGCCTCGTCCCATTCCTCGACCACCCAGCTTTCGGACAGCACTTGCGCGGCCACCGGCGCGGCTAAAGCCTGGAGCAACAGGGCGCAAAGGAATGCGAAAAAGCGCATGGCATCCTCCTGCGCCCGGCAATCTTGCGCGATTGCCAAGCGAATTGCCTAAGCAGCGGTTAATGCTGGCAATCGCTCTCGACAGCCGAGGGACGAGCGGTCACAAGGGCGGCCGCAAACGGGGGTCAGCTTGGTCGCACTGGTTCGGACGGTCGCCTATCTCGGGCTGGAGGCGCGCAGCGTCGAGGTGCAGTGCCAGCTCGCCGCCGGGCTGCCGCGCTTCAACGTCGTCGGGCTGGCCGACAAGGCGGTCGGCGAAAGCCGCGAGCGGGTGCAGGCCGCGCTCGCCGCGATGGGGCTGGCGCTCCCGCCCAAGCGCATCACCATCAACCTCTCGCCCGCCGATCTGCCGAAGGAAGGCAGCCATTACGATCTGCCGATCGCGCTGGCGCTGCTCGCGGCGATGGGCGTGACCGATGCCGAACAATTGGGCGAATGGATCGCGGTCGGCGAACTCGCGCTCGATGGCCGCGTGGTGCCCTCCCCCGGCGTGCTGCTGGCCGCGCTGCACGCCAGCGAACAGGGCGCGGGCCTGATTTGCCCCGCCGCGCAGGGGGCGGAAGCGCGCTGGGCCAGCGGCGTCGCGGTGTGCGCCGCGCCCGACCTGCTCTCGCTGCTCAACCACCTCAAGGGGACGCAGCAATTGCCGGAAGCGCAGCCCGGCGCTGCGGCGATTGAGCCCCCCGGCCCCGATCTGCGCCAGGTGAAGGGGCAGGAGGTCGCCAAGCGTGCGCTCGAGATTGCCGCCGCAGGCGCGCACAATCTGCTAAGGTAAGGTACGGCTACACTTTGATCGCAAATCCGATGTCTTCTCGCCATCTCACCGGTGCGTGAACCGCGAATAGCGCGACCGGAACCGGAGGCGTCAAGTATCGCCTAGCCAGCCCGCAGAACGCCACCGAGGAAGAAAATGTAAAGGGCGGAATGTCTACCAGTGTAGCATTCGAAGGGGAGGAAAAGCCTTCCCGGTGCTCGGTAAGGACAACATATGACCACCAACAACGACGAACCGAAGATCCTGCCGCGCTCGTTCATCGCGCGCATAACGGAGCATCTCGCGAAGATCACCGATGACCCGATAGCGGTCAGGTCCGAATGGCGGATGCCCATCGAGGAGTATCCTGTCGCCTATACGCTCAACGTGCCTCTCGACGCGGAACTCGTCGTGCCGCTCGTCCCGCGGCACGCAGACTTCGAGAGGATGCGTCATGAGGACATCGAACGGGAGGCGCTCGCATTCGCCAATGCGCTGGTCAACCTGAACAGAGGACGGCGCTTCCTCCAGGACTACGCCCGCAAGATCCGCCGCGAGGCCCTCATCGAGGTCGAGAAGATCCGCGGGAACGGCGTCGACATGCGCTTCAACGGCATCAGCTTCAGGGAGACCCGCGCCGATGCCCTTACCCAAGACGACTGGAAGAGCGCCCTCTTCCACGTCATCGCGGAGGTGCGGATCAGCATATGCGGCCTCTCCGGACTGCGCGAGGAGCAGATCATCTGCGTAGAGGAGCCGCACCACGTCGCGCAGGCCCTGGTGGACGATGCCGAGCGTCAGCAGGAGTGGCAGGATGCCCGTGATCTCCTCGACCGGCAGCAGGCCGATCTGCGGATTGGCCGCGTCTGCCTCGAGGTGATCAAAGCGACTGGCATCCCGCTCGAGCATGTACTGCAATCAATCGGACGAGGCGAACGCTGGTACCACACCGGCGAGGACGGCGGGATGGCGATCGCGGGACAGTGCGAAGGCAAGGTCGAAGCAAGTCTCGAGATGCGCAACGGCTACTGGAACGGCAGGGAGCTCTCGCTGACCGGTCCGGAGGCCGACCAGGCCGGGAAGACCGTCAGGAAGGGCCCCGACCTATTCTCGCATCCCGCCTTCACGGACGTTCTCATTGAGAATGGGCTGTCGGCAGAAAGTCCCGGTACCTGCGTCAAGGTCGACAATCCCGCCGACTGGCTCGTCGACCTCGAGAGCGGCCGCATCTGGCAGGACGCTGCCGACCAGCTTCCGATCGGGGAGGCTGCAGACCGGACCCCTGAACCGGTCCTGGACTAGTCGCACGCCCAAGGGTCGGCCGTTCGTGGATGGCCGACCCTTGGCAACCATCGAAGGGCATTCCGTCAGCCGCAATGGACTGCGTGATCTACATGAGGTGGTCGAGCGCCGAACAGGGCAAGGGCTCGACGCTCGAGCGCCAGACCCGCGACTGCCGCGAATACGCGGCGGCGCAGGGCTGGAACGTGATCGACGAGCTCGTCGACGACGGGATCAGCGCCTACAAGGGCGAGCACGCCAACACTGGCAGGCTCGGCGACTTCGTCCGCGCGGTCGAGGCGGGTGAGTATCCCGAAGGGGTGATCCTGCTCTGCGAGAAGCTCGACCGCCTCTCGCGGCAGGCTCCCAGCCGCGTTTTCCTCTGGATGATCCAGCTCACGGAGGCCGGCGTCGTCATCGCGACCGTAGACGGCGGCCGCCAGTACTCCAACGGCCAGTTCGACATGGCGGCGATCATCGAGGTCGTGGTCAAGGCGCAGCTCTCGCACGAAGAATCGGAGAAGAAGAGCCAGCGGCTGGCCGCGGCTTGGGAGGCGAAGAGGCGGCGTCTCCAGGCAGGCGAGACCTTTGTGATGTCGAGGCGCATTCCCGGCTGGCTCCGGGTCGAGGGCACGCCGCCCCGCTTCGCCATCGACGAGGCAAGGGCAGCGATCGTGAGGAGGATCTTCGAGGAGACGGTCAGCGGTTACGGCAAGCACCACATCGCGCGCAACCTGAACCGGGACGGCATTCCTCCCTTCGGCCGCGCCGACGGCTGGCACTCCTCCTACATCCAGAAGATACTGAAGAGCATCGCGGTGCTCGGCGAATTCCAGCCGAGCCGCAAGCCGCGCGGATCGCCGCGCGAAGCGGTCGGCGACGTCATCAGGGGCTACTACCCGCCCGTGATAGACGCGGCGCTCCATCGCCGGGCTATGGCGGCGATGGCCGACCGTAGCCGCAAGACGGCGGGGCGCGGCCGCCGCCTCGTAAACCTGTTCTCGGGCCTCGCGTTCTGCGGTGTATGCGGGTCCAAGATGACCTTCCGGGGCAAGGGCAGCAAGCTGCGCGCCGACGGGACCGTGGTCAGCGAGGACTACCTGATCTGCGACAGCTACCAGCGCGGACGCGGCTGCGACAGCGGCACGCACTTCAACTACCGTCTCTGGGAAGACGGCATCCTGGGTCCCTCGATTTGCGAGGCGCTTTGGGAGCGCCAGACGGCCCCGACCGCCGAGGTCAACGAACTCGAGATTGCGCTCGCCGAGGCCGAGCGGGAGCAGCAGGCAACCCGATCCAAGGCCGCACTGGCGCTCGATCTCGCGCTCGAAACGAACCGCCAGGAGCCGCGGTCGGCCTGGATGGCGCTGGTGGCGGAAGCCGACCTCCTGGATGCCAGGATCGGGAGCCTGCGCGACCGGCTGACGATCCTGCGGGGCCAGGTGACTCCTGAGGAGAATATCGAGCGCATCACGTCGCTGCAGGACGCGCTGCAAGACGATGACGAGGACGTGCGATTCGAGGCGCGATCGAAGATCATGGCGGCCCTGCATAACCTGATCACGCGGGTGACCTTCCACCCCCCAGCCTACGTGGTCGCCGACATGATCGGCGACCGGGAGGCGCACATCGAATACAACGACCTCATGGGCGACACCGAGTGGACCATGTCGAGGAAGGACGGCCAGCCCTTCGCGCTTCCATGGCGATCGGAGCTCGAAGCCTTTAGAGAGACCATGACCCCAGGAGAACGGCGAACGGGGACAAAGTAGCGCCAGGGCTGCAAACTTCGCAGCCGCGTCGTAACGTGCGGCCATGGCGGGTGACATCGATTCGGGCGACAGGGCGCTTGCCGACAGCTTCGGCCGATGTCTGACGCGTCAGCGGGAAGCCGCCGATATCTCCATGTCAAAACTCGCCGAGCTCTCCGGCATGTCGCGGGCCTACATCTGGCGCCTCGAACAGGGACAGACGCTTCCCTCCCTGAGGAACGTCGCCCGCATCGCGGTCGCATTGGAGATGCCCGTCGCGCGGCTGATCGAGGGACTCGATACCTCGGCACTGCGTCTCACGAACCGAGACTACGACAAGCCGCGGGATTGATCGGTCGAGGCGGTTGGACGCGTCGACGTCCCGTCATTCCTGCCGACCGACTAGCTCCGGCGAAGCGATTTCGACCGTGACGCCTCTCCCGCTGGAACGCGGGCCCTCCCCAGTGTCGACTGATCCATTCGCAGGCCACCGCCCGACACCACCGGTCGGCATCGGCCGCTATTGACAAGCCGAGCAGTCTGTATACTTTATAGTATACCTAAAGAGGCAACGGCATGACAGCGTACAGATACCACTCGTCAGCATGGATCGAGACCGCCCTGATCGACGAGGCGCGCCACCGGCACGCCAACGAGTTCGCCAGCGCGCTCGCGAGCCTGCACCTCGTCAAGGCCCGGATGGACAGGAGCGACCCGCTCATCGAGGACGCCATCGCGCGGCTCGAGGCCGGCGTGCGCCTCGAACGGCACCTGCTCGACTGCGGGACGCCCGACCTCCACGGGGCCCTGCTGAAGCTATGCGCCCTCATCAGCGTGACGCGCCCTTCGCAACCGCACTTCCAGCTCGAAATCCGGCAACGTCCCTTCATCCGTGACAGGACCCAGATGAAGCTGATACTGCTCATGGCCTACGAGCTCCTCGTCAACGCCGCGAAGCATGCGGTCGCGGTGCCTGACCCCATCGGCGTGCGCCTTGACATTCAGGCCAGCCAGCTCGTCCTCATCGTCCGGAACGTCGCCGCGGGCAGACCGCTGGGCAGCCCCCCGCCAGGTTCCGGCACGCGGATCGTCCGCTCGCTGGCCGAGCAGCTGCAGGGCGAATTCGTCAGACGGCGCTTGCGCGGCCAGATCCATTCGCGACTGAGAATCCCGTTCCTACTGGCATCCGCCGCCGGCCAGCCGGGTTCCGAAGGCGCAGACGGGGAGGATTGAAGCCCTCTTGACCACGGTGCCTCGCTACATTTCCAGCCAACATACAAGCGGACGTCAGATCGCAATCCGCATGGCTTGCACAGTATCGGATGCCGCCGCCCCCAGTCACGCCCGCGACCCGCACCTCGGCTGCAAGTAATCGCTCGACAGATGCGACCGGCGGCGGATAGCTACCGTGCATGGCAGACGACATCGAGCAGACGGGCATCCTCGAAGGAGAGGAACTCGAGGGATACGATCTGGCGGCGGGGGACGGCTGGGGGGACTACCCCCTCGACGCGGTCTTCGTGCGCACGGAGCAGAGGACGGTCGGCGAGGTGGTCGCCCGCATCCAGAAGGGCCGCTACATCCTCGATCCCGACTTCCAGCGTGACTTCGTCTGGTCGAACGCCAAGCAGTCGAAGCTGATCGAGAGCTGCGTGATGCGGATCCCGCTGCCGGTGTTCTACGTCGCCGAGGCGAAGGACGGCCGGATCATCGTGGTCGACGGCCTGCAGCGCCTCACGACGTTCGCCCGCTTCCTCAACAACGACTTCCGGCTCACCGGGCTCGTGACCGAGGACGACTCCGGTTCGCACGAGCTGGAGGGCAAGCACTACGAATCCCTGCCGATCAGCCTGCAGGAGCGCGTGAGCGACACGCAGCTCACCATGTACATCCTCGACGCCAAGGCTCCCGAGAGGGCCAGGCTCGACATCTTCGAGCGCGTCAACAGCGGCGCCGTGCTCACGCGTCAGCAGATGCGCAACGCGCTCTACAACGGCCCCGCTACCCAGTGGCTCAAGGCGGCGGCCGACGGGGAGTCCTTCCAGGAGGCAACCGGCGGCTCCCTCTCCAGCAAGATGATGCGCGACCGGGAGGCCATCAACCGGTTCGCCGCCTTCGCGCTCCTCGGCTGGGAGTCCTACGCCTCGGGCGACATGGACCTCTTCCTGGCCAAGGCCCTGCAGCACCTCGCATCCCTGTCCGACGACGAGCGAAAGGGCCTGCGCACCAGCTTCGACAGGGCCATGGCCCTCAGCTACAAGCTCTTCGGACAGCACGCCTTCCGCAAGTCACTGGCGAACGAGGATCCCGGCATCGCCCGCAGCGTGATCAACATCTCGCTCTTCGAGGTTAGCGCGGTCGTCCTCTCGCGGATCGCACACGATCTCTCGGATGCCGACGAGGAGGAAATACGGCAGACCATCGCCGCGCTCGTTGAGGCCGAGGAGTTCAGCCGGGCCATCACCTACTCGACGAACAGCACGCAGGCCGTGCGCGCGCGCTTCTCGATCCTCTCCCATGCGCTCGAGGAGCATCTCCTGTGAATCCGCCGCTTACCTCGCTCCGCATCAGCCAGTTCAAGTGCTTCGAGGATCTCGAGGTCCCGCTGCGGCCGCTCACGCTGCTCACGGGCTTCAACGGGGCGGGCAAATCGACCGCCATCCAGTCGCTCCTCCTGCTCGCGCAGGGAGCGAAGTCGGGCAGCTGGGACGCGTCCGCAGCCGAATCCCCGCTGCCGCTCAACGGCGACATCGTGCGTCTCGGATCGATCGGCGACGTTGTCCGAACCGGCGCTCCGGGAGGGCGCATCCGCTTTTCCGTGCGATCGGCAACCGAAGGCATCGACGTCTCACTGACCGGTCGCTCGGGTGCGCGGACGCTGACCGCCCATGTCGAGGGCGACGCGTCGCGCGGATCGCTCCCGAGGACGCTCGACCGCCTCGTGCACATCAGCGCCGTCCGCGCAGGTCCCGCCGATTCCTTCCCCATGCCCGACAGACCCCGCGGCGACGCGCCCGACGTGGGGTCGGACGGCAGGTTCGCGAGCTACTGGTACCACGAGCTGGCGGACAACCCCGTGGAGAAGGAACGACGTCTTCTTGGGACGGATGGCGACGCGTTCCGCCGACAGCTCGACGCTTGGCTCGACTTCCTCGCGCCGGGGGCGAACGCCAACGTGCTAAGCCTGCCCGGCGCCGCCGCGATGGCACTGCAGTTCCGCCTCTCCGGCACGGGCGAATGGAAGCGTCCCGCGAACGTCGGCTATGGCCTCACCTACGCCTTCCCGATCCTCGTGCAGCTGCTCGCCTCTTCGGTCGGCGACGTGGTCGTCATCGACAGCCCGGAAGCGCACCTCCATCCGCAGGCGCAGTCCCGGATGGGCCGTCTCCTCGCGACCTTCGCGGCCGCCGGACTGCAGATCCTGGTCGAGACGCACAGCGACCATGTCCTGAACGGAGCGCGCCTGGCGGTCGCGGACGGCACCATCGGTTCCGAGGACGTGGGGCTCGCCTTCTTCGCGGGAGCCGGCGAGGAAGGACACGGCGTGACCACCCCCGGTGTCGACGCCAGGGGCAGGATCGACGACTGGCCCGAGGGGTTCTTCGACCAGATCGACGCCGACGTGGCGCGCCTGTCCGGCTGGGCCTAAACGATGTGGTTCATCAACGACGCCTCCCTGCAGGGGCAGTTCGCCGACCGCGCCGGGTTCCGCGACATCCTGCGCGAGCTCGTAATCATGCGCGGCAGGCTGACTGGCTTCCGGAACAACCTGCGCGTATCCAAAATGCTGCCCCAGGCTCCCGTCGACGGGAGCGCCACGCTCCGCGAAGTCGTGGCCACCGACGCGGACAGGGACCTGAAGTCGGCGGTGATGAACTGGCTCGATCGCAACGGCCCGTTCGTCGAGGACGACATCACGTACGAGGAGGACGACTACTTCGAATACGAAGGCTTGCCGGTCACCAACAGCGGTCTCGGAGAGGCCGCTCGCCGCACGAAGGCGGGACGCACCTGCACCACGTTCAGCTTCGCAGGCGGCGACATCGACTTCGCGGTCGATCCACTCGTCACCGACCACGGACTGGAGGAGGACCGGCTCGGACGGTATCCCGTCGCCAACCGCTGGGACATGGCCGCGCTCGAGGCGGAGATACTGGCCTCCCAGCCCACTCCCACGACCTGGCGCGAGCTCGTCGACACCGCGCGGATCCGCTTCCCGCATCTCGACATAGCGGACCTCCATGCGGACCCGACTCTCGCGCGCCAGCCGTTCGCCGCATCGACCGCAAAGTCGGTGCTCACCCTGATGGAGCACCTCGAACGCTACGCCGCGGACCGCCAGCCGGATGGGTCCGTGGGCCCGGTGGGCCAGGAGGTCATTGAACACCTGTTCAGCGGCGACAACGCGAAGTTCAGCGACGAATCCGCGAGCAATATGGCTGAGTACAGGGACAAGCTGATGTTCAGGACGCCGGACGGCCGCGACATCTGCGCTTCGTGGCACGCGAAGATATCCCACCGGTACTTCCGGATGCACTTCGAATGGCCGCTCCGCGCAGGAACCGACCGGATCGCCATCGTCTACCTCGGGCCCAAGATCACCGTGAGCTGAAGGCCCGCGTAGGCGATCCACTAACGAGGCGCTGTCGAGCGCATAATCCGGGGCCAAGCCCAAAGGGAAAGGGAGATCGAGGGGGTTCCTCCTGCGAAACAGCAGGAAGGAATGGAAAAATGAAGCAGGCCGAGCTCGCCGAAGCGCTGCGGCGCATCGCCGACAACCAGGACCTCACGCTCTTCTCGAGGACACTGGGGCGATGCTGCGCCCACGCGCTCTTCGAGGGACGGATCCCCGTCATGGAGATCACGATCCTCCGCCTATCTACACATAGGACCGACAAGAGCCGCGAAACCGGGGAACTGGACTCGTTCACCGACCGCCGGCTACTCGACGCGGCGCTGGTGGCCGCCGCCGATGTCGCGCAGGCGGAAGGAGGCACGCCGGATGCCAGATCGAGCATTGCCACGAGATCTCTCGTCGCAGCCGTCGGCCACGACCTTCTCCTTCACGCGGGGCAACTCCTCAAGCGGTCGGAAACCGGCCTCGCGTTCCTCGACCTGGCACAAGGACTCGCCATCCTGGGCGATACGGAGGGGAGATACGGTCCCGAAATCCGCGAGGAGACCAAAAGGGAACTCGCAGACCTCATCGCCATCATGCAGGAAGCATACGCGATCCACCTTCCCTGACCTAAAAGGACATATGGTCATGACCATCAGCGTAAGCGGACTCGTCGCCGCGTGGATCGAGGGACTGCGTCCCGACGCGGCCAATGAGGTCGTCGGCACCCTCGCGTCCCTGCAGGACGGGCAGCGGCGATACATCCACGACACGAGCGGCAGCCCCCTCGACGGACTGCGGTGGCATGCGGTGACCCTCACGCGGACAGGTGACTTCGTGGACGCGAGCTTCCACTACGGGGAAGTGCTGTTCGCGACCGATTGCGCAGCGTGTCCCCCGTCAGCGCCAATGGCACAGATTTGAGGTTGTGAATTAAGGAGTGTTGGGGCTTCGTCGTAGTGACGAAGGAACGAAGATGAAGCCCCAACACTCCTTGAAAAAATCGCCTGCCAAGGCCCCTGCTGAGCGGGTGGTGAAGGACATCCGGCGGCAGACCCGGCGGCATTTTTCGGCCGAAGACAAGATCCGCATTGTGCTCGATGGGCTGCGTGGCGAAGACAGCATTGCTGAACTATGCCGCAAGGCAGGCATTGCCCAGAGCCTGTATTACACCTGGTCGAAGGAGTTCATGGAAGCGGGCAAGCGGCGCCTGGCGGGTGACACGGCTCGTGCCGCGACCAGCGGCGAGGTGCAGGACCTGCGCCGCGAAGCCCGCGCTTTGAAGGACTGCGTGGCCGACCTGACGCTCGAAAACCGACTGCTCAAAAAAAGCATGATCGCGGAGGGGGGCGACGACGAATGAGATATCCCGCATCCGAGAAGCTCGAGATCATCCGGATCGTCGAGCAGTCGCATCTGCCGGCGAAGCTCACCCTCGACAAGCTGGGGATCGCACGCCGGACGTTCTACCGCTGGTACGACCGGTTCCTCGAAGGCGGACCGGAGGCGTTGGAAGATCGGCCATCCGCACCGAGCCGCGTGTGGAACCGGATCCCGCCTGACATCCATGATCAGATCATCGAACTGGCACTGGAGCAGTCCGAGCTGAGCCCACGGGAGCTGGCGGTGCGCTTTACCGACGAAAGGCGTTACTTCGTGTCGGAAGCCACGGTTTACCGCCTTCTGAAGGCCCATGACCTGATCACCAGCCCGGCCTATGTGGTGATCAAGGCCGCCGATCAGTTCCACACCAAGACCACCCGGCCGAACGAGATGTGGCAGACCGACTTCACATACTTCAAGATTATCGGGTGGGGCTGGATGTACCTGTCGACCGTGCTCGACGACTTCTCACGCTACATCATCGCCTGGAAGCTGTGCACCAACATGCGCGCCGAGGACGTGACCGACACGCTGGACATGGCACTGGCCGCATCGGGCTGCGACAGCGCCACGGTGCTGCACAAGCCAAGGCTGCTCAGCGATAACGGCCCGAGCTACATCGCCGGCGAACTGGCCGAATACATCGAAGCCCGGAAGATGAGCCATGTGCGCGGTGCCCCGCTACACCCGCAGACCCAGGGCAAGATCG
>NZ_JADMNM010000006.1 GCF_016461955.1 Qipengyuania sp. YIM B01966
CGCCAAATGTTCTGACGACGGACAAAAGCCGATGACCATGTTTACAAGACGAAGACCGTCGAGACCGGTTTCTTCGATCTGGAGGGCGCTGAGAACATTTCTGCCGTTGTTTTTTCGAACGCTGGCACGATGGCGAAGTTCGACCGAATGGGTGTGGATGCGGGTTTCGCACCCGACGACCACCGCTACATGCGCATTGGATTTCGTCTCAATCCCGATCCGAATGCCGTAATCGGAACCCCGTTCAGCGAGGAAGTCGAAGCAGACAACGGCGAACGCTGGTCCGACGAGTTGCAGGTATTCCACAATCCGCGAGCCAAATTCCCGCTTCCTTTGGAGGCATTCGCAGGCGCAACCCAACACCAATTTGTAGACGGGCAGCATGTCTCTTACTCGAGCGGCACGCCGGTACTCAGTTCGCAAACAATCATCATGCACTTGGTTAGCAGCGAAGAATTCGACGCCGCTTCATCTCAGGCTATGGCGGATGTCGAAAATAGCAGAGATTAGATAAGAAAACGACCTTGTAGACCCTTGCACCGGGTTATGCCGTCAATAGGAACGAGCTCAATTATTTGCCAGCGAGTAGAGTTGCACTTGTTGGCAATGCGACGCAGAAGGTTACGCGATGAAACCGTACACTCGATCCATCATAGACCTGTTCGACGGCAAGCGTCGCTATCTGATCCCACTTTACCAGCGCCAGTACTCTTGGCGCGAGGACCCTCAGATCGCTCTGCTATGGGAAGACATCGAGCGCGCTGTCGAGCGGATCGAAACTGATCGCTCGGCGCTTGTCCCGCACTTCATGGGCGCCATTGTCATCAACCAGGTCAAAACCTACGGCAAGCAGGTACAAGCCTATGAGGTAATTGACGGGCAGCAGCGCTTGACCACCTTTCAACTGTTGTTGGCGGCGCTGCGCGACGTGGCGGCGGACAACGGCTCAAGCTACGCAGCCGAAGTGGGGAAGTACCTCTTGAATGACGGCGTCATGGAGGCACCTGAAGAGGAGCGGTACAAACTGTGGCCTTCGATCACGGATCGCCGCGCTTTTGTGAAGTTGATTGATCCTATCGCAGACCTCAACGCGATTGCAGGCCTAGCCGAAGATGACGAACTGGTCGGTAAGTTGGCAACCGTCGCATACAGTGCATTTCGACGGCGCATTCTCAATCTTGTCACCATTGGCGGCGGATATCAGGAAGGGCGTCTCGAGATACTTTTCGAGGCCCTGAAAGAAGGCCTGGCGGTCGTCTCGATTGAACTCGAAGGCGGCGATGATCCTCAGACAATCTTCGAAACCCTGAACAGCCGGGGTGTGGCGCTCTCTCCCGCAGATTTGCTGCGAAATTTCATATTCCAGCGCGCAAAGAGCTTGGGGCAAAGCGATGGTTCGCTCAATGTCGACAAGCTTTACGAAAAGCACTGGCTTCCGTTGGATCGGCAGGTCTGGAGCCAGGAGGCCTCCCGTGGCCGCCAGAAGCGCACACGCCTGGACTGGATGTTGACAGACCATCTCGCGATGCAAATTGGGGACATTGTTTCCATCGAGGGTCTGTTTGCCAACTACCGTAAGTGGATACTCAGCAACGCTCCGTTTCCCAGCGTAACCGAAGAACTGGAGTCGATCTCGGCTACCGCTGCCATTGAACAAAGGCTCTTCACACCGAAGGACGGCGATCCAGTTGGCAGATTTGGTCGAATGGCCGACGCCTTCGATGTTTCCACCGCGATGCCGCTGGCCATCTACCTTGCAACTGAGCCGACCGTGCTCCCCCGGCTCGGCGGAGCCTTCGAAGCTTTGGAAAGCTACATTCTGCGAAGGGATACCTGCGGTCTCACCACCAAGAACTATAATCGCTTCTTCGTGGCCCTGATCACCCGCCTACGCGAGTGCGACGGTGACAAGGTTGATGAGCTGATCTCGTACCTCTCGGGTCGCACTGCCGATCTCGACCGCTGGCCAGATGATGCCGAATGGCGGCGGAATTGGATCATGCGCGAGCAGTACGCCAATGCGCGCCAGCCGCGCCTTCGCTATATTCTTGAAGGGATCGAGCGCGCCAAGCACACATCGTTGACCGAAGACATCCTGATCCGATCTGCACTGACCATCGAGCATATCATGCCGCAGAAGTGGCAGACTGCTTGGCCTCTGCCTGGCATGGCAGGGCTGCGCGAAGAGGAATACGGGCCTGAACTCGCCAACTTGGTCCGTTCACGCAACAGCGCGGTCAATACGCTGGGCAACCTGACCCTCATGACCCAGGCGCTTAACTCCACCATTTCGAATGGACCCATCGCCGGCAAGATAGCCGCAATCAAGGCCAACGCAGCGCTAGCGCTGAACCGCGAGCTGCACGGCTATGAGCAGTGGGACGAGGACTCCATACAGGAGCGGGGCGCAGCCCTGTTTGAAGTAGCTCGAACGATTTGGCTTGCGCCACAGCGTGCAGAGCTTCTCGGCATAGGGATGGGGGCGAATTCAGAGCGAAATAACTTGCCGACGCCTTTCCCTCTCGACGGAACAAAGTGCCGATTTATCTACGCTGGGAATGAATATCAGGCATGCATCAAAGATGGGGGGCTCATCGTTGATGGCTTCGACGGCAAGCAGGCGTCTTTCTCTGCGGCTTCTGTCGCAGTGACGGGGACCAGCCGTAATGGATGGAATGACTGGCACCTTCAGATGGATGATGGCAGCTGGGTCCTAGCGAATGACTGGCGCAAGAAGCAGGTTTCGACCTCAGCTATGTCGACCGAGCCTAATGCAGGGAGCGCTGCCTGACTTATTTCGCGCAGGTGGCTATCCAGAACCCGAAAACTCGGGCTTCTGGATAGTCCCGAGAATTCGCAGGCCGAAAATTCTGCGAGCGACCATCAAGCCCCCCACCCCTTGATGCGATTCAATCCCCCCTCCGGGGTAGGCTGGCGAAAGGGATTCTTTTTCTCGGCCAGCCGTCTGCCTTCGTTCAGCACAGTAGTCGGTTGCATGTGGTGCGTATGAATGGGGAAGAGCGCGCCGCGAAATGTATGCAACGCGTCCTAGACCGGCACGCGTGGGACTTCTGACGGGGCAAAATCCGGTGATCTCACTGAGGCCGCTCGGGACTGCGAGGCAGGTCCAGAATGTGCCGCACACCTGCCCATGACCTGCCCAAGCCAAAGGGCGGGTATTTGTGCATTGCCTAAGTATTTGAAAAAAATGGCGCACCCGACAGGATTCGAACCTGTGACCTCTGCCTTCGGAGGGCAGCGCTCTATCCAGCTGAGCTACGGGTGCATCGCGGCGTGGGCCGGCGGGCCGGTTAGCAAAGCGGGCGGACAAGCGCCAGCCCCAACTGCGCCGGACGTGCGCGCGCGGGGCAACGTTGGGAAATTCGCAATCTTTATGCGTTAGCGCAGCGGGGCGATGAACATGATGTCCGCCCAATTCGCCCGCGAATCGGCACAGGCCGAGCCTGTACGCCAGCGTCTCAAGTCAGGAGCGCAGCAGACCAGCGTGACCTGGGCGGCCTTGCAGGATGTGGGGGCGGCGGTCGCTGCGATGGCCGGCGCCGTGCCTGACAAGCCCGACCCGCGCATTCGCAACCTGCCGGCGCAATTGCGCGATATTGGCGGGTGGCAGTGCGACCTCGGCGAACGCGCGATCGATGATCTGGCCGCCGTGATGCGTCCCGGCGTGGCGGCGCTGCTGGCAGTGACCGCGCGCGGGCAGGATCCCGCCCATGCGGCCCAGCGCCTGTGGGCCGAGTTCTGCAGCGCGCGTGATGCGTTGCTGGCACTTGCCCCCGAGCATGGGTCTATGGGCCCGCGCCGGAGCGCCTGACGCCAGGCAGCGCCCCGAACGCTTGACCGCGTTCCCTCTTCGTTCCATAGCGTGGTGATGACTGCGCCGGCTTCGGTTCCTGCTTTAGATGAGCTCCCCGTGCGCGAGGCGTTGGCCGTAGCGCGCGGCATCAGCCGGCTGTTCGCCCGTAACGGTATCTGGTGCCTGCCCGAAATGCCGCTGCGCAATGGCCGCCGGGCCGATCTGATGGGAATTGACGAGCGCGGCCACGTGATTGTGGTCGAGATCAAGGTCGCGCGCGGCGATCTGCTCGGCGATTCCAAATGGCCCGATTATCTCGACCATTGCGACCGGTTTTACTGGGGCCTGCCGCCGGGGCTCGACCGGGCCTGTCTCGAAACGTCAGCCTATCGCCCCGAATGCTGCGGGATCATCGCCGCTGATAGCTATGACGCGGAAATCATCCGGCCCGCACCGCTGCGCCCGCTCGCGGCTGCGCGGCGCAAGGTCGAGGTCGAACGGCTTGCCCGCACGGCGCTGCGCCGCCAGGTCTGCGCCACCGATCCCGCCTGCGCGCCATGGGCGTGCGACGAAGGCGTCTGAGCCGGCATCCACGCATCCGCGCGGCATTTAACGGGATATTTACCATGGTCCCCCAAAAGCTGTCTGACGCCATTACGGGGGTTAGGCACGGCTCATGGATACTCTGCGCAGCGCGTTCGGTTCGCCCGAATTCGGCTATGAGAGCTACAGCGAGGCCGACGAGGATGATGGCGTGGTCGCACCGCTGCCCACCCCTGTCGGGCAGGATGAACGGCGGATGCAGGTCCGAGCCTATAATTTCTGGGCAAGCCTGCTCGAGGATCGCAATTTTCCGCTGGTCGAAGACCTCGATCCGGCGAACCTCCCCGATTTCGGACCCTATTCGGTGCTGCTCGATTTCAGCACGGGGATCAACGATCCGCTGGTGCCCTTCATCGGCCACGAACTGGCGGCGGAGTGCGGCGCCGGGCAGCGGATCGACCGGCTGTCGGATGTACCCAGCCGCTCATTGCTGAGCCGGATCACCGATCATTATCTGCAGATCCTCGCCAATCAGGCGCCGATCGGCTTCGAGGCTGAATTCGTCAATCAGCGCGGCGCGACGATCCTGTATCGTGGCATCCTGCTGCCGTTTTCGAGCGACGACGATACGATCGATTTCATTTACGGCGTGATCAACTGGAAGGAACTGGCCGACCAGCTGACCACCGACGAGCTGCTGCTAGAGATCGACCAGGCTCTCGAGGCAAGCGAGGAAGAGGCGCCGCTCGTCCTGCGTGACAGCGAAGCGCTGGCCGATTGGGCCGACGCGCCCGTCGCCACCGACGACGATGGCAGAGACGGCGAGTTGCCGGCCCTGCCGCAGCCGCGCTTCGGCCAACTGGCGGCGACCGGCAGCGATGCACTGGGCGAGGACGCCTATTTCACCGACGAGGGCGAGGACGACGAGGAGGATGAGGGCAGCCATGCCGGCTATGCCTCGCTGCTCGGCTCGATCGGCGATGCGCCGCCGCTCGGCATGGGATACGCGCCCGACGATGCGGCGGTGGCGGACGAACTGAACGGTGATGCGCCCGCGCGCCCGGTCAAGCGGCCGGTCCTGCTCGCCGCAGAGGAGGATTTCGCCGCGCCGGCAGGCTTTGCGTTGGCGGATGAGGCTAACGATTTGACCGACGGCCTCGACCTTGCCGGGTTCGAGGATGCCGGCGGCCTTTACGATACGCTCGCTGCGGCCCGCGCCGCGGCAGAAACCGCGCGCACCAGCGAGGATCGCACCCGCGGCGCGCTTTATGCTGCGGTTGGCCGGGCCTATGACGTGTCGCTTGCCGCCGCCGCAGCGCCCGAGGATTTTGCCGAACTGGTCGCCGAAAGCGGCCTCACCGTGCAGGACCGCGCGCCGATGACCCCGGTGGTCAAGCTGGTGTTCGGCGCCGATTACGACAAGACGCGGCTGACCGAATATGCCGCCGTGCTCGACCATGCCCACCGCGTCGGGCTTGGCCGGGGGGAACTCGCGGGCTTCCTCAGCGCCGCCGAAGGCGGCCTCAAGGGCGTAGTGCAGGCCGAGCGGCGGCTGCGGCGTGAAGCGGCCGGCAAGCCGGTGGAGCAGAGCGGCGCGCTGCGCGAGGCGCTGGCGCGCAAGCTGCGGCGGCTTGAACCGCAGGACCTGCTGGCGATCCCGGCCGAAGGGCCGGAATTCGCGCTGGTGATGATCCGCCGCCTGGCCGACGGCACCGTCGCGCTGGTCAGAGAGGTGGACGATATGCCGCTGCTCGAACGCGCGGCGCGCAAACTGACCGCCTAACGGCGCGCCAGCGCCGCGACACAGGCCGCCCGGTCGACATCGAGCCCGTCGCTCGCACGACGGGCATCGACATAGCTGGCGCGCGGCTCCGCACCCGGGGCCGGGGGATAGAGATAGACGTCGAGCACGCAGGCCTCGCCGGTGAATTGCAGCTTGCGCGCATCGCCTTCCCACACGTCGAGCCGGGCAGCGCCGAAGCGGCCCAGCAGTCCTTCGCGCGTCTGGCCGAGCACGTTTTCAAGGCCCGGCATCGACATGATCCGCGCTGGTCGGAACCCTCCCGTGACAGGCGCAGGCGGTGCTGTTGGCGGGACCCGCACCGCCTCGGCCGCGCGCGGACGGGGCAACTCGGCAGCGGGCGCGGCTCCACTGGCGGCGCAGGCCGCCAAGGCCGGCAGCGCCAGCGCCGCGAGGATCGTATTACGCGCATTCATGCCGCTCTCCCTGCCCGGCGGTGGATGAGATGGGTCGCGGCGGCCGCGCCGAGCACCGGCGCGACCAGATTGATAATCGGCACCATCAGCAGCCCGGCGACAATTCCGCCCAGCGCCAGCCGCGTTCCCGCACCGACCCCCTGCGCTTCGCCGGAAACCTCGTCCGGCAGCTCGCTGTCTCCGGCGGCAAGTTGCGGCAGCAGCACCATGTCCTGCAACTCGCGGCCGATCAGCCAGGCGTTGACCGCGAGAAACACCAGCGGCGCGCCGATTCCGGTGACGGCAAAGGCCAGCGCTACCGGCAGCGCCAGCGCATTGGCCAGCAGCGCGCGCAGCCCGCCCCGCGCCGCATTGCGCATTTCGCGCCCTAGCGGCAATCGCTTGGCGCGAGCGCGCGCGGCGGGATAATGGCGCGCCTCGACCGCGTGAACGACCTCGTCGGCGAAGAAATTGATCACCGCCAGCGCGATCAGGCGGAACAGCAGCCAGATGCCGACGATCCCGAACAGCAGCCAGACGATCACAGCGAAATCTTCTGGCGGCTCTGGCCACCACCGCCGCATCGCCCAGCCCAGCACGAACCATCCGGCGGCCAGCAACGCCGCTAACAGCGCCAGCGTGATCAGCACCGATTTTGCCAGCACCCGCAGGATGCGCGGGTCGGCCAGCTGGCCCAGCGCCAAGCCCAGCGCGGCGGGAAGCGAGGTTCGTGCCATCAGCGGCGCTTGTGTGCCGGGCGCGCCGGCCAAGTCAATCGGCGAGCCGCTTGGCGCGCGGCGCATTGGGCGCTAGGCGCGGCGGGCGCCCCGCTGGCGGGCTGCCAGACGCAAGGATTTTCATGACCGAACCCCGTTATGACGTGATCGCGATCGGCAATGCCATCGTCGATGTGATGGCCCCGTGCGAAGATGCGCTGATCGAGGAACTGGGCCTCAATCATGGCGGGATGACGCTGGTCGATGCGGCCCGCGCGCGCGAACTGTACGATGCGATGGGCCCGGCGCGCGAGATTTCGGGCGGATCGGCGGCCAATACGCTGGCCGGGCTGTCGGCGCTGGGGGCGCAATGCGCGTTCATCGGCCAGGTCGCCGATGACCAGCTGGGCGAGGTCTTCGCCCACGATATCCGCGCCGTCGGGATCGATTTCGACACGCCGCCCCGCCCGACCAGCAATACCGATGCCGACCCGCCCACGGCGCGTTGCCTGATCTTCGTCACCCCCGATGCACAGCGGACGATGAACACCTTCCTCGGTGCGAGCCAGTTCCTGCCCGCCGACGCGCTCGATGCCGAGGCGGTGGCGGGTGCGCGGGTGCTCTATCTTGAAGGCTATCTGTGGGATCCCGAAGAACCACGTGCGGCGATGCGCCGGGCGATCGAGGCGGCCCGCGCGGCCGGGCGCAAGGTTGCCTTCACCCTGTCCGAAGTGTTCGTGATCGAACGCCACGGCGACGATTTCCGCGCGCTGATCGAAGATGGGCTGATCGACATCCTGTTCGCCAATCACCTCGAACTGGCCGCGCTGACCGGCGAGGGAGATTTCGAGGCGGGAATCGCCGCGCTCGCTGGCAAGGTACCGGTGCTGGTCGTCACCCGCAGCGCCGATGGCGCGGTGGCGATTGCCGGGGGCGAGCGGGCCGAAGTCGCTGCCGAGCCGATCGACCATGTGGTCGACACGACCGGCGCGGGCGATCTGTTCGCTGCCGGGTTCCTCTATGGCCATGTGCGCGACGAACCGCTCGAACGGTGTCTGCGCCGCGGCGCCATCGCCGCCGCCGAGATCATCAGCCATTATGGCGCCCGGCCCGAAGCCAATCTGCAAGCCCTGATGGCCGCGCGGCTGGGCGGTTAACCCGCCGTCTGGGCGGCCGCATCTTCCCGGGCGACTTCGCGCCAGCCGATGTCGCGGCGGCAGAACAGGCCGGGCGCATCGAGCGCATCAACCGCTTGGTACGCACGCGCCTGCGCTTCGGCCACGCTGGCGCCGAGCGCGGTCACGTTGAGCACGCGCCCGCCATTGGCGACCAGCCCGCCGCCACTATCGCGCGCGGTGCCCGCATGGAACACCCTGGCGCCGGCCGCCTCGGCGGCGGCGAGGCCGTTGATCGGGCTGCCCTTGGCGGGCGTGCCGGGATAGCCGTCTGCCGCCATCACCACGGTCAGCGCCGCTTCGCGGGCAAAGCGCGGGGCGGGGATGCTGGCGAGGCGGTGTTCGGCCGCGGCCAGCAGCACTTCACCCAGATCGCTCTCCAACCGCATCATCAGCGCCTGGCACTCCGGGTCGCCGAAGCGGGCATTATATTCGATCAGCTTGGGCCCGTCCGCGGTCAGCATCAGCCCGGCATAGAGTACCCCGCAATAGGGGGTGCCGGCGTCGGCCATCGCCTTGACCGTGGGGGCGATGATCCGCTCGATCACCTCGCCGCGCAGCATCGGCGTCAGCACCCGCGCCGGGCTGTAGGCGCCCATGCCGCCGGTATTGGGGCCGGTATCGCCATCGCCCACGCGCTTGTGATCCTGCGCGCTGCCGAAGGGGACGATGATCGCCCCGTCGGTGATGGCAAAAAAGCTCGCTTCCTCGCCTTCCATGAACTCCTCGATCACCACTTCGGCCCCGGCACTGCCGAACTGGCCGGCGAACATCTCGGCCAGCCCGCTCTCCGCCTCGGCGCGGGTGGCAGCGATCACCACCCCCTTTCCTGCCGCCAGCCCGTCGGCCTTGAGGACATAGGGCGCCTCGAACGCGTCGAGCGCGGCGCGTGCCTCGGCTAGCGACGCGGTGCGCCGGTATCCGGCGGTGGGGATGCCGGCGCGCGCGCACAGATCCTTGGTAAAGCCTTTGCTGCCTTCGAGCTGCGCGGCCTGCTGCGACGGGCCGAACACCGGGATCCCCGCGCCGCGCAGCGCATCGCCCAGACCATCGACCAGCGGCGCCTCCGGCCCAACCACGACGAAGCCGATCAGCGCCTCTTCGCAAAAGGCCAGCACCGCGGCATGATCGGTCAGATCGAGCGCTACGCAGCTTGCATGGTCGGCAATGCCGGGGTTGCCCGGTGCGGCGTAAAGCGTATCCTGCGCCCCTGCCAGCAGCCGTGATTGCGCCAGCTTCCAGGCCAGCGCGTGTTCGCGCCCCCCCGCACCCAGCAAAAGGATATTCATGCCCGCATCTCCGCTGTTTCCCGGAAACGACACGCCGGGCCAGTCAGGCGCGCTGGTAGCGCCAAGCCGGCCCGGCGACAATTCCGAGGCGCTGTCGGTCTCCGAACTCGCCAATGCGCTGAAGCGCACGGTCGAGGACCGCTTCGGCGCGGTGCGGCTGCGCGGCGAATTGTCGGGCGTCAAGCGCGCCGCCTCTGGGCACCTTTACGCCTGCCTCAAGGACGAGAACGCGGTGATCGACGCGGTGATGTGGCGGACCGCCGCCCAGCGCCTCGCTTTCGTGCCCGAAGACGGGCTGGAGGTGATCGCCAGCGGCAAGGTAACGACCTATCCCGGCCGCTCGAAATACCAGATCGTGATCGACCGGCTGGAGGTCGCGGGCGAAGGGGCGCTGCTCGCGCTGCTCGAGAGAACCCGCCGCCGGCTGGAGGCCGAGGGGCTGTTTGCCGCCGAGCGCAAGCGGAAGCTGCCGTTTCTGCCGCGCACCATCGGGGTGGTGACCAGCCCGACCGGCGCGGTGATCCGCGATATTCTCCACCGGCTGGCCGACCGCTTTCCGAGCCATGTGATCGTCTGGCCGGTGCTGGTGCAAGGTCAGGGCGCGGCCGAACAGGTGGCGGCGGCGGTGCGCGGCTTCTCCGCGCTGGCCCCGGGCGGGCCCGTACCGCCCCCCGATCTTGTGATCGTCGCGCGCGGCGGCGGCTCGATCGAGGATCTTTGGAGCTTCAACGAAGAGGCGGTGGTCCGCGCGATTGCCGAATGCACCATCCCGACGATTTGCGCGGTTGGCCACGAAACCGATACCAGCCTCGCCGACTATGCCGCCGACCGGCGCGCGCCGACGCCGACCGCCGCCGCCGAGATTGCCGTGCCGGTGCGCGCGGAACTGGCCGCAACGCTGGCCGATTTTGCCCGTCGCAAGCGGCGCTGTGCGCTCGCCCCGGTGGAACTCGGCCGCGAGCGGCTGGAGGCGCGGGCGCAGCGCCTGCCCCGCCCAGACGCGCTGTTCGCCGCGCAGGTGCAGAAACTAGATGAGCTGGGCGAGCGGCTGCGGCGGGGGCTGTCCGACCGGGCAGCGCTCGCCCGCGCGGCGCTGCTGGCCGATTCGGCGCGGCTGTCGGCGCCGCTGCTGCGCTCGCGACTGGGGCAGGCGCAGCAGGCGCTCGCCGGACAGCGGCTGGACCCACGCGTGCTCGGCCGGCGGCTGACGCAGGCGCAGGAGCGGCTGGGCGCGCTCGGCCGATTGCACGCCAGCCTCGACTATCGCGCCCCGCTGGCGCGCGGTTATGCGCTGGTGCGCGGCGCTGATGGCCACGTTCGCCCGACACGCGCCGCCGCTGCGCACGACACGCGGCTGACGCTCGAATTCGCGGACGGGACGCTGGCGGTGACCCCCGCCGGCGCTGCTGCCCAGCCTGTTCGCCGCACCCGCGCTGCCGCGCCCGTGCCGGGTCAGCAGGATTTGTTCGGCTAGCCGCGATTTGCTAGGGCGTCGGCCATGTTGATGAATTCGCCCGACCCGCTGGCTAAGCTGTCCTATGGCCCCAACGGCTTTCGCGTGCTGCGCCCCGGCCAGCACGTGCTGTGCGCGGTGACGGGCGAGCCGGTTCCGCTCGACGAGCTGCGCTATTGGAGCGTCACCCGCCAGGAAGCCTATGCCAGCGCCGAAGCCGCCACCCGCCGGCTGTCCGGGGAGGGATAAGGGATCGGGATGATCAACGCGTGCCTGTGGCTGGTGGCGGCTTTTCTCGCCGCCGCCGCGCCGGCTGCTGACAGCGCAGGCCCCGCATCAGCCGCGCCAGCCATGCGGGGCGAGGCGTTCACCGTGTCCGGCCGCCAGACGCAGGGTGGCTGGGTGCGCGGGCAGGCCCCTGCCGGCACGGTGAGCGCGCGGCTCGGCCGCACACCGCTCACGCTTGACGGTGACGGGCGCTTCTTTGCCGCGTTCGATCGCGATGCTGGCCACAGCCAGGCGCTGGTGGCGGAACTGGCCGATGGGCGCGAGGTCGAAAAGCACTTGCTGGTAACTCCGCGTGACTGGCGCATCGAACACGTCAATGTCGCCCGCCGGCCGGGCGGGGCGAGCGACGCGTTTCTCGCCCGCCGCGCGCCCGAACTCGCCGCGATTGCCGCCGCGCGGCAGGTGGACACCGGCGCGCAAGGCTGGCGCCAGGATTTTCGCTGGCCCGCACATGGACGGATTTCGGGCCGCTTCGGGGCGCAGCGCGTCTATCGCGGCGAACCGGGCGCCTATCATTCGGGGCTCGACATTGCCGGCGGGGCGGGCGCGCCCTTTTACGCCCCGGCTGACGGGGTGGTGGTGCTGGCTGCGGCGACGCCCTTCAGCCTCGAGGGTTATCTGCTGATCATCGATCACGGGCAGGGGCTCAATTCGGCCTTCCTCCATTCTACGCGGCTGCTGGTGCGCGAGGGCGAGACGGTGCGCCAGGGCCAGCAATTGGGGACGATCGGCGCCACCGGGCGCGCGACCGGGCCGCATCTGCACTGGAGCCTCGTCTGGCGCGGCCAGCGGCTCGACCCGCTGCTGTTCCTGCCCGAGTGAGCGCGCCGGCCACGCGGCACTGGCGGCTGGCGCTGGCGGCGCTGGTCGCGGCGGGGCTGGCCCCCGGCACCT
Source organism: Qipengyuania sp. YIM B01966 (assembly GCF_016461955.1). Lineage (GTDB taxonomy): Bacteria > Pseudomonadota > Alphaproteobacteria > Sphingomonadales > Sphingomonadaceae > QFOP01. The sequence continues at coordinate 12,369 of NZ_JADMNM010000006.1, forward strand.
GGTGGCGCAGCACGCCGCCCGAGCCCGATTACCACGCGGGCCTGTCCGTCAGAGCGGTAACGCCTTCCCCGCAGCGCCTCGGCCCGTTCGCGCTCACTGGCGCATGGCACCTGACCAGCGCCAACAGCCATTTCGGTTCGTGGTCGGCCATGCTGATGCAGGGCGATGGCCGCCTTTTGCTGGCAAGCGATCGCGGGCGGATGCTCATGATGCCGCCGCCCGGCACGCCCGGCGAAAGCGGGATGAGCTATTTCGCCGGGCAGGCCGAAGCCATCAAGGCGCGCGCCGATATCGAAGCGCTGACCGCCGATCGCGTGACAGGGCGCATCTGGGCCAGCTTCGAAGGCAGCAACGCGGTCGTCCGCTATGAACCCGGCTTCAGGCAAACGCGCACGGTGCAGCCGCGCGCCATGCGGGGCTGGAGCGCCAATTCCGGGCCTGAGGCAATGGCCCGGCTGGCCGATCGGCGATTTATCGTGCTGTCGGAAGGGCGCCAGCGCTGGACCGGTAGCACCGCGCCCGCGCTGCTGTTCCCCGGAGATCCGGTGACCGGGGTGGAACCACTCCGCTTCCTCTATACACTCGATGGCGACTACCGCCCGGTCGACATGGCGGCGCTGCCCGACGGGCGGGTGCTGGTGCTCGAGAGGCGCGTTCGGCTCGGGCTCCCGCCGCGCTTTTCCAGCCGTTTGCGGCTTTTTGATCCTCAACAGATCGCCGCCGGCACCCCGTGGCAAGGCGACGTGCTGGCGACCATTGCCGGCCCGCTGGCGGAAAATTACGAAGGGCTGGCGGTGGAGCCCGGCGCAGGCGGGCGGCTGACGCTGTGGCTGGTGTCGGACGACAACAATATGCGGTTCCAGCGCACGCTGCTGCTGCGGCTTGAGGGGGCAGTTCCGCCCGCGCGCTGAAACGCAAAAAAGCGGGCGAATCGCTCCGCCCGCTCCATGCTTTTCTGGTTAGACATTCCGCGCGGCTCAGGCCGCGGCGGCGTCACCCGACTTCTTGAGTTCGCGCTTCACCTTGAGCGCACGCGGGCTGAGCTTGTCGTCCGCAGTCTTGAGCAGCCAGTTGTCGAGCCCGCCATTGTGCTCGACCGAGCGCAGCCCGTGCGTCGAAACACGAAACTTGAACCCGCGATCGAGCTTCTCGCTCAGCAGGGTGACATTCTGCAGGTTGGGCAGAAAGACGCGCTTGGTCTTGTTGTTGGCGTGGCTCACATTGTGGCCGACCTGGCGGCCCTTGCCCGTCAGTTCGCAGATGCGCGACATGGTGTATCTCTCGTTCGAATCATGGGGGGCCACAAGGGCCGCTCTGTCCCGGGAAAGGCGCGCGCTTAGCGGCGTTGCCCTGCGAGGTCAAGCTGCGCGCGCGGCTCCGGTGGCCGTTGCCGCACGCGCCCGGCGCGCCTATCGCCAAGGCCGATGACCGCCTGGCCGCTCCCCCCGCCAATGGCCGAAGCCCTGCGCCAGGCCGAACGCGCCGCCGCCGCAGGCGAGGTGCCGGTGGGTGCGGTGGTGGTCCATCAGGGCCGCATCATCGCCGCCGCGCACAACGCGCCGCGTAGTTTGGCCGATCCGACCGCCCATGCCGAACTGCTCTCCATCCGGAAGGCGGCCGCCGCGCTCGGGCAGGAGCGGCTGACCGAGTGCGAATTGTGGGTCACGCTCGAACCCTGCGCGATGTGTGCCGGCGCGATCGCCCATGCGCGGATTGCCCGGCTCTATTACGGCGCGGCTGATCCCAAGGGCGGGGCGGTGGCGCATGGCGCGCATGTGTTCGACCAGCCGCAATGCCTCCACCGGCCTGACATCTATCCCGGCATCGGTGAGGAGCGCGCTGCGACGTTATTGCGCGCATTCTTCCAGGAGCGGCGCTAGAGCCCGCGCCATATCCGCACGCTTGCATTGTCGCGCGCGCCCAGCCGCCGCGCATCGCAGCGCGTGGGCATGAAATGGCGGCCATAGCAGAGCCGTATCTCGTCCAGCCAGCCACGACGATTGAGGTGCACACCCACCGCATCTGCACGCCAGCCCGGATTTGCGATCACGAATGCCTCGCGGATGGCGCCGGCGTTCAGCTCCGGCCGGCGCGACAGTTGGTCGAGATCGGGCTTGGCAAGACTGTTCCACAGGATTGCCGCTACACGGAAATAGGTATCGGGCCGGCGCGCCATGCAGCTGCCGTGCTTGGCCCATTCATGTGCCAGCAGACGTGCACTCGGCGTCATGCACAGGTGGCGGCGGACGAGGGCGGACGAAGGCACAGGGGAGGAAGTGCACCATTGCGGATAATTGCCGCCGCGTCCCTCGGGCCAGAGGCCGTGCAGGATAAGTCCGAAGCGGCCATTGCGCCCGCCGCATTGCAGCGTCGCGCCGCCCCGCTCGCCAGCGGCGCGGCAATATTCGGGCGACCAGCTGAGCGCCATCGTATAGCCGGTGACGGGCACCCGGCGCACCGGCCCGTCGCGCGTCACTGTCGGCACGCTGACCCGCGCCGGCATCCGGCATTGATAGGCCTGCGCCAGCGCGGGTGCTGGCAGCCCGCCGCACAAGAAGAGCAGCGCGGCGGCCGCCGCCGGTCGGGCCGCCGCGCGCATGATCAATCGATGCGGGTGTGGTCGGTATGCACGCTGTCCACCGCCGCCGGGCGGGCAAACCAGGCCTTCGCATCGGGGCGGAACAGGAAATAGATCGCCGCGCCCTGCAGTACCGTCGACAATAGCGACACGATCAGCGGTAACGCGGGCAGCGCGCCAAGCGAGCCCGGCAGCATCACCAGCCCGACCACGAAGAACACCACCAGAATCCACTTGGCGATGTTGCTGGCCCGGCGCGAGATGAAATACCACAGCAGCAGCGAGATCAGCATAGAGAAGATGAACACGCCGATCAGGAAATTGTCGCCCACCATCGCTGCCGCATTGGGATCGGCGGCGAGCTGTTCGCGCATGGCCGGCATCGAAACGAAGAAGTTGATCGCCCCCAGCACCAGCGAGGCGAGGAACAATTTGTCGAACATGGTGATGGAATGCGGTCTCATCGAAACCCCCTATGATGACCCGCCCGGCAATGCGAGCAGCGACGAATCTACGGCGCGGGTTATTTTGCGCAAGCGCAATCAGCGCAGTGGGATGAAGTCGAGCCCGATATCCGCCGCCGGCGCGCTCTGCGTCAGCCGCCCGACTGACACGTAATCGACTCCGCTGGCCGCCTTGGCGCGGATCGTGTCGAGGTTGATCCCGCCGCTGGCCTCTGTGGGCACGCGCCCGTCCACCACGGACACCGCGCGGCGCAGCGTGGCCGCATCCATATTGTCGAGCAACAGGCGCGTGGCGCCGGCGGCCAGTGCCGGCTCGATCTGGTCGATCCGGTCTACCTCGCAGATGATCTCGGCCACGCCGGCGGCCACCGCGCGGCGCACCGCCTCGCCCACCGAACCGGCGACGAGGACATGATTGTCCTTGATCATCGCCGCATCCCACAGGCCCATCCGGTGATTGGCCCCGCCGCCCATCCGCACGGCGTATTTTTCCAGGTGCCGCAGCCCCGGAATGGTCTTGCGCGTATCGAGCAGCGTGCAGGCCGGATTATCCATCGCCCGCACATAGGCGGCGACCATGGTGGCGATGCCCGACAGGTGCTGCACGGTGTTGAGCGCGCTGCGTTCGGCCGTCAACATGGCGCGGGCATTGCCTTCGAGCCGCATCAGATCAGTGCCCGGCGCGGCCTCGGCGCCCTCTTCGACCAGAATGTCGATGGTCATTGCGGGATCGCGCGCGCGGAAGAAGGCGGCGGCAATCGGCAGGCCGGCAACGCGGATCGCATCGCGCGTATCCATCACGCCCGAAAAGCGCGCCTCGGCGGGGATCACGCTGTCGCTGGTCACGTCCCGCCCGCCGCCCGGCAGGCCAGCGCCAAGATCCTCGGCCAGCGTCTCGCGCACGAACCGGTCGAGGTCGAAGCCTTCAAGGTGCCAGTTCAAATTTGTCTCCGCTCGCCCTGAGCCTGTCGAAGGGCAGATGATGCGCCCGCGGTTGTCCATGCTTCGACAGGCTCAGCATGCGCGGATGTGATGAAACAGTTGTGCGAAATCAATGCACGAACCGCGCGACCACGTCGCGATAGGAGCGACTGACCTTCACCTCCGCCCCGGAATCGAGCACCAGGAAGCATTCGCCATTGGTATGCGGCTTGACCTGCCGGACCTGGTCGAGATTGACGATGGTCGAGCGGTGGACGCGCTGGAAGGTGCGAGGGTCCAGCCGGCGTTCGAGATCCTTCATCGTTTCGCGCAGGACATAGGAATTGTTGGCCGTGGCGATTACCATGTAGTCGCCCGCCGCCTCGATATGTTCGATCGAGGCGATCTCGACCCGGAACACCTGCCCGCGATCCTTGATGTTGATCAGCTTCTCATATCGGCCCGCAGTATCCGGAGCCGCATCATCGGCGGCGAATTCCTCTGCTGCATCGGGCGCAACTTCGCTGAGCACCGTCTTGAGCTTTTCCGCTTCTTCCGAGCTGCGCTTTTCGGCCAGGCGCTGGCGGACCCGCTCGATCGTGTCGGCTAGCTTGTCCTCGTCCACCGGCTTCATCAGATAATTGACGGCATTGGCCTCGAACGCGCGGATCGCGTGTTCCTCATACGCGGTGACGAACACGAACAGCGGCGGTTCGAGGTCCATCACCCCCTTGACCACGCTGAACCCGTCGAAGCCCGGCATCTGGATGTCGAGGAAAACGAGATCGGGCTTCTCGGTCTTGATCTTGCGTATCGCCTCGCGGCCATTGGCACAGGTGTCGATTATCTCGACATCGTCGAACTTCTGCAGGCGAAGCTGAAGGCCCTGAATGGCCAGTTTCTCGTCATCGACGAGGAGGGTGCGAATTGTCATGGCAATGTTCCGGTCGCGGCGCGCGCGGACGCCGACAGGGTCAGGGAGGTGTCATCCGGCGCAGTGGCGGCGGCCTCATTAGCAGACGTAGCGGCGGTTTCGTGCGGCAGTTCGATCACCACGGTGAAGCCGCCTTCGGCCGGGGTGCGGATTTCGAAGAGGTGGTCCTCGCCATAGGCCTGCGCCAGCCGGTCGCGGATATTGGCAAGGCCAACCCCCGTCGAAGTCGGCCGGGCAGCGGACGAGGCAGCGACCGGCCCGGTCACAGCAGCATTGTTCCCCTCGCCGGTCATCCTGGCCAGCACGCTGGCGGCGCGTTGCCCGTCTGGCAAGCCGGGGCCGGTGTCGGACACGGTAACTCGCAGCCGCGGCCCGACGAGTTGCGCGCAGATGCTGATTTCGGCCCCTTCCTCCTGCGGCCCTACGGCGTATTTGATGGCATTTTCGACCAGCGGCTGGAGCAGCATCGAAGGCAGTTCGGCCGCTTGCGCCGCCGGGTCGATCTGGAATCGGGTGCGCAGCCGTTCCTCGAACCGCATCCGCTCGATCTCGAGATAGAGCTTCAGCGTATCGACCTCCTGCGCCACCGTCACCTTGCTGCCCGGCTGGCTGACCAGCGTGTGCCGCAGGAAGGCCGACAGCCGCGTCAGCATGGCATTGGCGGGCTCGGTCTGTTTGAGCAGCACAAGCGTGCTGATCGAATTGAGCGTATTGAACAGGAAATGCGGGTTGAGCTGGTAACGCAGCATAGCGAGCTGCGCGGTCGTCGCCTGCATTTCCAGCCGTTCCAGCCGGTCGGCCTGCTCCTCGATCCGCAGGAAATAATTGATCGCGTAATAGAGCGCCGACCACGCGCCGAGCAGCGTCAGGTCGATATAGAAGAAGCTCAAGAGCCGCTGGACGATCGGCGTTTCGCTGTCGGGTCGATAAAGCGCGTTCACCCAGCCATCGATGAACGCGTATAGCGCCACCGCGACGAACAGGACTACCACCGTGGCCGTCCAGGTGACCAGCGGCCGGCGGTCGATCAGCTGGCGGTAGATGACCGACAACACCAGGCTGATCGAAAAGCCGGTGATGGTCTGAATCAGGATCGGAATCAGGAAATCCCATTCCTGCTGCCCGGCCAGCGCCGACATTGTGCGCAGCACCATCGCCCCGGCCCAGCCGGCAAATTGCAGGCGCCAGAATGCGCCGGTCTTGTCATCGAAAAACGGGGCCGGCTGAAAGGCGAGCGGTCGCATCACCGCGCCACTCTAGCGCGAAACGGCATTCGCCCGCTATGTGTTTTGCCTCGTTGCCAATCCCGGCTAGGCTCAGGTTTGAGGAGTGCCTGATGGAACGGATCGATTCTGCCCCGCCCGCCGCGCCTGATGCGGAAGCGACCTTGGCTCACGCCGTCGCGGAACGCGCGCGTTTCCGCGAGATGAAGGAAGGCACGGCCGAGGATTGGGCAATCATCGGCGGTGAATACCGCGCCTTTGCCCGCGGCCTGCCGGACCGCGTGCTCGACCATCTGCGCCTGCTTGACGGGGATTTCGGCGGTTTCCCGGTCTGCCGGCTCGAACATTCGCTGCAGACCGCCACCCGCGCGCACCGCGACGGGCGCGGCGAGCAATATGTCGTGATGGCGCTGCTGCACGATATTGGCGACACGCTGGGCAGCTACAACCACCCCGAGGTGGCGGCCGCGATCCTGAAGCCATTCGTCAGCGAGGAGGTTCACTGGATCTGCCAGAACCACGGCGCGTTCCAGGGCTATTATTATTTCCATTACATCGGCGGCGACCGCGAGGTGCGCGAGCAGTTTCGTGGACATCCGCATTTCGACGCCTGCGCCGAATTCTGCGAGAAATACGATCAGGCCGCGTTCGATCCCGATTACGAGAGCGAACCGCTATCCTTCTTCGAGCCGATGGTGCGCCGTGTGATGGAACGCCCGCTGGCCTCGATGTACGTCAACGACTGACGCCGGCCCCTTCGGCTGACCCGGCCACCGGCGCGCTTGCCGGGGCATCGGCGGCAGGGTGCGTATCGCGGGCGAAATCGCGCAGCCAGTTGGCCTGCCCGCCCCGCGCCTGCGAGGCGGCGATGCGTGGCAATTCGGCGGCGATGAAGCCCGCCCGTTCGTCCCACCCGTCATGCGTGCGGACGCGGAAGATCCCGCCCGCATGGACCGGCCCCCACCGTGCCATGAAGCGGCGCGCGGCATCGGCGGGATAGCCGGCATTGGCCATCAGCCACGGCATCATCCGGTCGGCCTCGCGTTCGGTCATGCGAATGTTGTTCTGGTTGCGGCCATTGGTGCCCAGCCACAGGCGATGTTCGAGGATATTGTGCGCCAGTTCATGTGCCAGCGCGGCGGCGAATTCTTCCTCGGCATAGCCGAAGCCGGCGAAATTGCGCCCGATGATCACCCGCGTCCCGTCGGCCAGCGCGCGGTCGGAATCGCTCAGCACCTCGAACCGGCTGGGGCAGGCGGGCACCCCGGCAATGCTGGCGCGCTTGTCCTGCCCCTGCGCGGTGCGCCAGGCGATCTCGACCGTGCCGGCGCTGGCGAGCGCCGCGTCGATCCTGTCGTGGAGGCCGGCCAGCCGCTTCCAGTCGGGGCTGCGCGGCGCCGGCAGATCGGCGATGGCCTGTCCGGCAATGCTGACGATTTCGGCCCCCGGCTTCAATTCCGCCATTGCGGCAGGCGAACCGGGAGGAACCGCCTGCGCGGCAATCGGCCCCGACAGCTTGAGCGCGGTGCGCACCTTGTCGGGCTGCGGCCAGGCGCCGGCATCCATCAGCACCAGGCCGATTGCCGGCCTGGCGGCGGCGCAGAACGGGGCATTGGCGGTGGCGAGTTTCCAGCCGATCGCCTGAATCCGCCCTTCGGCGGCGCGCAGATCGGCGATGCTCTGCTGCAACTGCGCCGGAGTCTGCCGTTGCTGCGCACTGGCCGGGGGGGCGAGTGCCAGGGTGACAAAGGCGACACCTGTGACAACCGCTCGCCGGATCATTTGCGCGCCTCCTCGATCGCCTGCTGAAGCGCCGCTTCGGGCACCGCGCCTTCGATCGTGCGGCCATCGATCACCCAGCTCGGCGTGCCCGAAAAGCCCAGCTTCTGCGCCAGATCGGCGTTGCGGGCGAGTTCGAAGCTGGCTTCCTGCGATCCGGCGAACTGGCGTGCCGCAGCCATGTCGATCCCGGCGGCGGCGGCGACCCGCGCGATGCTCGCTTCGGTCGGGCGCCCGGCTGCATAAAGACCGTTATGAAAGGCGCCATATTTGCCCTGTTTGGCCGCCGCGAGCGCCATTCGTGCGGCCTGATCGCTGCCTTCGAAAATCGGCCATTCGCGGATCACCACCTTCAGATCGGGATTGCGGGCGATAAGCTGTTCGACGATTGCCTGCGATTGCCGGCAATAGCCGCAGGCATAATCGGTAAACTCGACCAGCGTGACAGTGCCCTGCGGATTGCCCAGCACCGCGCCGGGAAAGGGCGTGGTCACCGCCCCGCCCGCTTCGGCCAGCCGCGCGGCGCCCTGATCGCGTTCATACGCCTCGGCCATGCGCGGCAACAGATCGGGTGTGCCGAGCAGGAAGGCCTCGGTCCGCTTGTCGGCCATGCCGCTCGCGCTCCACAGCGCAGCACCCGCAAAGCCGCCCGCCAGCGCGAGGATCACGGTGAGGACGTAGCGGCGCAGATTGCTGGTCATGCGCGTCACGGCTATCGCCGCTGGCCCTCGCGTTCAAGCTCGGCGCGCGCCTGCATCTCGATATCCTGTGCGCGCAGCCAGTCGGGCGTGCCTTCGGGCAGCGCGCTGCGGGCGGCCATCGCGCTCCTCAGCGCCTCGCCCCAGCTGCGGTTCATCGCCTGCTGCTCGGCGCTGGCGAGCCGGGCGCGGGGAATGTCGCCGCGCGCCTCGTGGACCACGCCGAGCTGATACCAGGCGAACGGATTACGCCGGTCGCGCGCCACCGCGGCGCGCAGCACCTGCTCGGCCTCGGCAAAGTTGGCGCGGTCTTCGGTGGCGATCAGCGCGTGTCCGAACAGACTGGCGATGAGCGGCTGATGCGCGGTCAGCGCGCTCGCCTGCCGCAAGGCCGGCAGCGCTTCGGTGGGGCGGCCGGATTCGAGCAGCACCTGCCCTTCGAGTTCGAGGAAATAGGGATCGGCGGGCGCGCTCGCCAGCAAATCGGTCGTTTCCGCCAGCGCGCGATCGATCTGAGCATCCTTGTGCCAGGCATAGGCGCGGGCGTAGCGCGCAGGCACGCTCTGATCGCTTTCAGGATAGCGTTGCAGCGTGCGCTGCGGGGTCGAGAGATAGCCGTAGAGCTTCGCCTTGACCCGTTGGAACCGCGTTTCGAGCGCGGCATCATCGGGCGCTTCCCAGGCGGAATCGCGCGTGTAATCTTCGCGCAGGCGGGCGATCCGGTCACCCGATAGCGGATGCGTGCGGACAAAGGCCTGCTCGTCATCCTGCGAGATCCCGTAGCGGAATTCCTGATTCTGCAGCTTGCCGAAAAATGCCAGCGACCCGCGCCCGGAAATGCCCGCTTCGGAAAGGTATTTGACCCCGGCCGCGTCCGCCGAACTTTCCTGCACCCGAGAGAAGGCGAGGAACTTGCCCATCGCCGCGCGCTGGCCGGCCATGATCGCGCCCATCGCCGCATCGCCCGCGCCCGCCAGCGCCGCGCCTACCCCGAGCAAGAGCGACAACAGTGAAATCCTGGTCGCCGATTCCATCGCCTCGCCGCCGCGAATGATGTGCCCGCCAGCGATATGGCCCAGCTCGTGCGCGATAACGCCCTGCACCTCGTTGGCGGTGTCGGCCGCGTCGATCAGCCCGCTATGGATGTAGATCGCCTGCCCACCCGCGACGAAAGCGTTTATCGACGGGTCGTTGACCAGCACGATATCGACCTGGCTCAGCCCTGCTGCACGGACCAGCGGCGTGGCCATGTCCTGCAGCAGTGCCTCAGTTTCGGCATCGCGCAGGATAGACTGGGCGGCGACCGGCTGCGCGCCCAGCGCAAACAGAGCGAGGAAGGCGAGCAGGCGGCTGAAGAAACGCATCGCGCTTTATTGGCCGGTGCGGCGCTGAACGGGCGGTGAAGCGCCCGGCAGTTGTGCGAGGAAGCGTTCGATTGCCGCCAGAACGCTGCCATCGCGGCGAAACGGGCGGCTCAACTGCATGATGATCCCGGCATGGCCCATCCCTGCAAATTCCTGGCGGGTGACGGGCGCACCCAGCCGGGTCAGCGCCGCTTCGAGCACGCGGCTGTTGCGCGGCCGCACCACGGTGTCGGCATCGCCTGTCAGCAGCAGGAGCGGCGGACTATCGGCGCGCAGATGGTTGATTGGCTGCGACACCTCCGGGTCAGGTAGATGGCCAAAGGCATTGCGGCCCGAATCGCTGGTGAAGGGGTAGAAGTCGTAAGGGCCGGCAAGGCCGATGGCGCCTGCCACGACGCTTTCGGGCACGCCCGCCGCTGCCAGCCAGCGCGGCTCGAGCGCCAGCATCACCGCGTTGTAGGCGCCCGCCGAATGGCCGATCAGCACCACCCGGTCGGCCGGAAGCCGGTGCGCGGCGGCCAGCCGCCGGATTGCACCGAGCGCGGCGGCGCTGTCTTCCAGCATCGCGGGATAGCGCCCGTCGGGCACCAGCCGGTATCCGGCCAGCGCAACGGGGTAGCCCAATTCGCCAAAGGTGCGGGCGATGAAGCGGTAATCCTCGGGCGCACCCGAATGCCAGCCGCCCCCGTGATAGAACACGATCAGCGGCTTGCCAGCATCACCCCCGCCCACCGGCTGCCATAGTTCGACCCGCTGCGCGGCATGATCGCCATAGGCCGCGCCCGCCACCAGCTCGACCGCGCGGCTGCGCGAAAAGCGCGCATCGATCCATTCGAGAGTCGCCGCCGAGCCGGTGGTGGCCGCCCAGTACCAGATGCCCGCAGCCGCTGCCGCCAGCAGGCCGATGATCGCCATCAGCACCATCGGCCAGCGCGGCCTAGCCCGCCGCGCGGGCGGTCGTGTCGTCGCCATCTGTATCCCCCAGCCGCTCCACCGTCCGCACGATCTGCGCCGTTGCCCCGTTGCTGGCAAGCCCGGCCTCGGCAAGGAACGCCTGGCCCGTCTGCCAGTCATCGCCCAGCCATAGCGGGACGCCGGCGACGCGGATGGTGTCCTTGGCCGCCAGCTCTTCGGCGCTCATCGCCGCGCCAACCTTGCGGATAAACACCGCCGCCACCCGGCCAGGGCAGGCGCGCACCACCTCGGCATAGGCGGTGAGATCACCCTGACTGTCATCGCCGATCAGCGCGAAGCTCAGATCGGGATAGAACGCCAGCAGGTCGTTGATCGCGCCGATCTTGTGCGCCCCGTGGGTGCCGCTTCCAAAGGTGGCGCGGTTGAGCCCCCAATCGCGCAGCAGCAGCGGGCCAAGCGGCAGCTTTCGTTCGCTCAGGAACGCCACCAGATAGGCATAGAGGTTCCACGGCGAGGACGAGACGTAAAAGAACGGCCGGTGGTCCGCCGGCACCGTGCTGCCGACCGAAACCGGGGCCGGACCGCCGCTCAGCGCGCTGTAGAACCCGTCCGCCCCCGGCACCATCAACCGCTCGCCCGGCATCTCGGTAAAGACGCGGTCCCAATTCTCGCGCACCGAGGCGAGCCCGCCGGTGATGCCGGTTTCGATGACGGTGTCGTCAATGTCCGATACCACGGCCAGCCGCTCGCCCAGCCCTGGCGCCAGCACCGGCGCGTCGAGCATTTGCGGCCCGGCGCGGTTGGTCCAGGACAGGTGGACGTTTTCCCACGCGGTCCGTTGGGGCAAGGGGAGCGGCGGATCGAGCACGATGTCGAAGCGGACAAATCCTTCGCGATCGGTCACGCTCTGATGCCGGTGAACAGTGCCATCCGCCCCGGCCACCTCGAGCGTCACTGCCAGCTCCATCACCTCGCGCGTGGCAAACTGGCCGAGCATCGTGCGGATCGCCCGCCACTTGCCCCCGCCGGCTTTGAAATCACCCGTGCGCGGCCGCAGCGCCCGCGCGGTCAGCACCAGCCGGCCCGCGCTGCGATAGCCGAAATACGGGTAGAGGCTGGCCGGCGGGCCGAAGGCCAGCTTCATCAGACCATGAAGCTTTCGCCGCAGCCACAGGCGCCCTTGGCATTGGGATTGGCGAAGACGAAGCCGGCGGAAAAATCATCCTCCACCCAGTCCATCGTGCTGCCGACGAGATAAAGCACGCTGGCACCGTCGATGTAAAAGGTGCCGCCGGGGGTGACGATCTTTTCGTCGAACGGCGCTTCCTCGGTCACGTAATCGACCGAATAGGCGAGGCCGGAACAACCGCGCCGCGGGGTGGACAGCTTGACCCCCACCGCATCTTCGGGCGCACTGACCATCAGCGCGGCGATGCGCTGTTCCGCGCGCGGGGTGAGGGTGACTGCGGCGGGCCGCTCGCGCAGGGTGGTGGTCATCACAGCATCCCCAGTTCGAGCCGAGCCTCGTCGCTCATCTTGGCCGGATCCCACGGCGGATCCCACACCAGATTGACCACTGCATCGCGTATGCCCGGCACCGACGCGGCGCGCAGCTCGACCTCGCCCGGCATCGATTCGGCCACCGGGCAATGCGGCGTCGTCAGCGTCATGGTGATCACCGCATCTCCGTCAGTGCTGACCTCGACGCCGTAAATCAGGCCGAGATCGTAGATGTTGACCGGGATTTCCGGATCGTAAATCTCCTTCAGCGCGGCGACCACGGCTTCGTACAATGCGCCGCCCGGCTCGCCCGGGTGGGCAGCCTCGGGCCGCTGCGCGAGGAACCCGTCGAGATAATCACGCTTGCGCGCCAGCATCTGCTGGGGCGTCTGCTGCGGCGCGTCACCGGGGGTATCGACCGCATCCTCCACCCGCGCGCGCGGGGGCTGGGTGACCGCATCGACCTGTTCGACCTTGATTGCCCTGTTGTCGTCCATCGTCCTTACCCGAAAATCCTTCGCGTCCGCTCAAGCCCGCGCAGCAGCGCGGCAATGTCGCTTTCGTCCGAATAGAGCCCGAAGCTCGCCCGCGCGGTCGCTGGCACGCCCAGCCAGTCCATCAGCGGCTGTGCGCAATGATGGCCGGCGCGGATCGCCACGCGCTCTTCGTCCAAGATAGTGCCGAGATCGTGCGGATGCACCCCGTCGAGCATGAACGATACGATCCCGCCGCTGCCCTCCGGCCCGAACAGCGTCACATCATTGCGCTGGCGCAGCGCGGCGCGCAGCTGCCTGCCGAGCGCCGCCTCGTGCTCCGCGATTTCGGCGCGGCCGACGCTGTCGACATAGTCGCAGGCCGCAGCAAAGGCGATCGCCTCGACGATGGCCGGGGTGCCGGCTTCGAAGCGCTGCGGCGGCGCGGCATAGGTGCTGCCGGAAAACGCCACCCGCTCGATCATCGCCCCGCCGCCCTGCCACGGGGGCATGGCCTCAAGCAATGCGGCCCGCCCCCACAAGGCGCCAATGCCGGTGGGGCCATAAATCTTGTGCGCGCTGAACGCATAGAAATCGCAGTCGAGCGCGGTAACACCGACCGGGATGCGCGGCGCCGCCTGGCAGCCGTCGAGCAGCAGGCAGGCGCCAGACTTGCGTGCGAGGGCCGCCGCGCGCTTCACGTCGAGCACCGAGCCCAGCACGTTCGACATATGCGCCAGCGCGATCATGTCGAACTCGGTGGTCAGCAGCGCCTCGGCCGCATCGAGGTCGATCCGGCCATCGGCGGTCAGCGGGCAGACGGTGATCTCCCAGCCGGCGAGCTGCCAGGGGACGATGTTCGAGTGATGCTCCAGCTGGCTCAGCAGCACGCGGCGCCGCTTGCCCGGCACACCGGGAAACTGGCGCGCGACCAGATTGATCGCCTCGGTCGCGCCGCGGGTGAAGACCAGCTCGTCCTCGTGCCCGCCGATGAACGCCGCCACCCGCCGCCGGGCCGCCTCGAAGGCCAGCGTCATGTCGGCGCTGCGGGCATAGACCCCGCGGTGAACCGTGGCGTAACTCGCGCCCAGGGCGCGCGCCGCCGCCTCGATCACTGCCAGCGGCTTCTGCGCGGTGGCGGCCGTGTCGAGATAATGCCACGGCGCACCATCGGGCAGGGTTAGGCCCGGGAAATCCGCCCGCCGGCTCATCGTGGTGCGCCCGGTAACGCCGCCAGCGCGGCCCCCGTCAGCGTCTCGCGAGCGGCATCGTCAGGGAGGTCGCCAAAGGCATCGCCGATAAACGCCTCGACCAGCAGGCGGCGCGCGGCGTCAGGGCCGATCCCGCGCGCGGCGAGATAGAACGCCGCCGCATCGTCCAGCTGGCCGACCGTGGCGCCATGGGCGCATTTGACGTCGTCGGCATAGATTTCGAGCTGCGGCACGGCATGGGCGGCTGCCCCGCGTTCGAGCAGCAACCCCTTGAAGCTTTGTGCCGCATCGGTCTTCTGCGCCCCGCGCGCGACCGCCACGGTACCGAGGAAATTGCCCGCGCCCTGCCCCCAATGGACCGCGCGGACCACCTGCTCGCTGGTGCCGCCGGGCGCTGCATGGGTCACGCGGGTAACGATCTCGCGCACACTGTCGCCGCCGCCCAGCATCACCGCGCCAAGCGTGAAGCGCGCGCCTTCGCCCAGCGTCACCTCCAGCTCGACCCGGCCCAGCGCGCCCGCCGCATTGACCGCGAACAGTGCATAATGCCCGCCCGCGGCCACCTCGACCCGGCGGCGCAGGATCGGCGCGGCATCGCTGACGATCAGACTGTCGCTGACTGTTTCGCCAGCGCCGACCGCCAGCGCCTGCCAGTCGGGCACGCCGCTCTGCGCCAGCGCCTCGACCGCCGAATAACGCCATGCCTCGTCATGACGGGTGGGGAGGGGTGCGGTGGCCATTACGCCGCGATGCTTTCATAGCCGCCGCGCTCCAGCTCGAGCGCAAGTTCCGGCCCGCCGGTGCGGACGATGCGCCCGTCGGCCAGCACGTGGACGAAATCGGGGCGGACATAGTCGAGCAGGCGCTGGTAATGGGTGATCAGCAGCACCGCCTTGTCGGGTCGGCGCATGATCGCGTTGATCCCTTCGCCGACAACGCGCAGCGCGTCGATATCAAGCCCACTATCGGTTTCGTCGAGGATCGCCAGCGCCGGGTCGAGAATGCCCATCTGGACCATCTCGGCACGCTTCTTCTCGCCGCCGGAAAAGCCGACATTGACCGGGCGCTTGAGCATTTCCATGTCGAACTGGAGCAACGCCGCCTGCTCGCGCGCCAGCTTTAGGAACTCGCCGCCCGACAAAGGTGCATCCCCACGCGCCGCGCGCTGGGCATTGAGCGCTTCGCGCAGGAACTGGACGTTGGAAACGCCGGGGATTTCGACCGGGTACTGGAAGCCGAGGAACAGCCCGGCAGCTGCACGCTCATGCGGTTCGAGCGCGAGGAGGTCTATCTCGTCACCCCGGGCTTCATCCGGGGTCCCGCTTTCTGTGCCAAGCTGGGCCCCGGCTCCGGGGCCGGGGTGACGAAAGGGCGATTTGAACCTCACCGTCCCCCCCGTCACTTCGTAACCCGGGCGGCCGCCCAGCACATAGCCGAGCGTCGATTTGCCCGCGCCATTGGGGCCCATGATGGCGTGGACCTCGCCCGCATTGATGGTCAGCGACAACCCCTTGAGGATCGGCGTGTCGGCAACGTTGGCGTGAAGGTCGGTGATCTGGAGCATCGGGGTCATTTCGGTCTGTCGTCGCGCCGCTTGGGGCGCGAATAATGCTGGTTGGGATTGGCCGCGGCGTGCGCGCGGGCGGCGTCCTTCTTGTCGGCGATTCGCATCCGCATCCCGGCGGTGATCCGCGCCAGCACCGCGTCGATATTGTCGAGAATGTCGGACGCCTTGATCCGCATCACCCGGATGCCGACAGCCTCGAGGCTCTTGTCGCGGCGCTTGGCCAGCGTGTCGTTCTGGCCTTCCTCGTCGATGGCGATGGCCATGCCGAGATTGTGGCAGTTGAAATCGACAATCGCGCTGCCGACCACGGCATAACGCTTGAAGGTATACCGCCCGAGATCAGCCTTGGCGAAGCGCGCGGCCAGCGCCTTGTGCGCCGGCGAGGCCTCGCGCCGCATCTGCCGCGCCTGATCGTGCAGCACGTCGAGCCGGCTCGAAGATATCTCCCACCCGCGCCCCTTCTTCTTGAGCGCGGGGGCTGGGTCTGCGGCCTCGGAGGGATCGCGGAGTTGGAGGGTCTTGCGGTCAGTCATAGGCTTTCGCTCTTTGAATGAGAGACAGCGCGAGCAAGCCTGCGATGATCACCCACGGCAAATAGACCACGGCAACCGTGAACGTGTTAATCGGCGGCAGATACGGAAAGCCGAGCATAAAAAAGCCGATCGAGAGAACGGCTCCCGAAATGGCGAGCCAGACGCCGAGCAGCATTCCGATCGACAGGCGCATCACCCCACACTCCCCTCGAGGCTGATCGCCAGCAGCTTCTGCGCCTCGACCGCGAATTCCATCGGCAGCTCTTTCAGCACCTCTTTCGCAAAGCCGTTGACGATCAGCGCCACCGCCTCTTCCTGGCCCAGCCCGCGCTGCATGGCGTAGAACAGCTGGTCATCGGAAATCTTGCTGGTGGTGGCCTCGTGCTCGACCTGCGCGGTGGGGTTTTTCACCTCGATATAGGGCACGGTGTGCGCGCCGCATTGGTCGCCCAGCAGGAGGCTGTCGCACTGGGTGAAATTGCGCGCGCCTTCGGCATTGGCGCCCATCCGCACCAGCCCGCGATAGGTATTGTCGCTGCGCCCCGCGCTGATGCCCTTGGAGATGATCGTGCTGCGCGTGTTGGCTGCATTGTGGATCATCTTGGTGCCGGTATCGGCCTGCTGGTAATTGTTGGTCACCGCGACCGAGTAGAATTCGCCCACGCTGCCCTCGCCATTCAGCACGCAGCTGGGATATTTCCACGTCACCGCGCTGCCGGTTTCGACCTGCGTCCAGCTCACCTTGCTGCGCGCGCCCTGGCACAGCGCCCGCTTGGTGACGAAATTGTAGATTCCGCCCTTCCCTTGTGCATCGCCCGGATACCAGTTCTGGACGGTCGAATATTTGATTTCCGCATCGTCCAGCGCGACCAGTTCGACCACCGCGGCGTGGAGCTGGTTTTCATCGCGCATCGGCGCGGTGCAGCCTTCCAGATAGCTGACATGGCTGCCCTTCTCGGCAACGATCAGCGTGCGTTCGAACTGCCCGGTATTCTCGGCATTGATGCGGAAATAGGTGCTCAGCTCCATCGGGCAGCGCACCCCTTCGGGAACATAGACAAAGGTGCCGTCGGAAAAGACCGCGCTGTTGAGGCAGGCGAAGAAATTGTCGCGCACCGGCACCACCTTGCCCAGCCAGCGGCGGACAAGGTCGGGATATTCGCGGATCGCCTCGGAGATGGAGCGGAAGATGACCCCGGCGGCCTCCAGCTCCTTGCGGAAGGTGGTGGCGACCGAGACGCTGTCGAACACTGCATCGACCGCGACCTTGCGCGCGCCTTCCACCCCGGCGAGCACCGCCTGTTCGGCCAACGGGATGCCGAGCTTGTCATAGACCGCCTTGATCTCGGGATCGAGCTCATCGAGGCTGGCGAGCTTGGGCTTGGCGCGCGGGGCGGCGTAGTAATAGGCGTCCTGATAATCGATCGGCGGATAGCCGACGCGGGCCCAGTCGGGCTCGGGCATGGTCAGCCAGTGGCGAAACGCCTTCAGCCGCCAGTCGAGCATCCATTCGGGCTCGTCCTTCTTGGCCGAGATGAACCGCACCGTGCTTTCATCAAGCCCCTTAGGCGCGAAATCGGTGGCGATGTCGGCCGACCAGCCGTGCTCGTAATCGGCCGCACGGGCAGCGGCTTCGCGCGCGGCGCGGTCCTGCACATCCACATCGTCGGTCATGCCGGCACCCCCGACGCAAGCTGGCCCGCCGCAAGCTGGCTGAGCGGGATGCCCGCCAGCGCGCCGCGCAGCGCCTGATCGACCAGCGGCCAGTGTGGCCGCATCTGGCAGTCATGATCGACCCCGCAGGCACCGTGCGCGCAGGCGGCCATCGCGATCGGCCCTTCGACCGCCTCGACAATATCGGCCAGCGTGATCGAGGCCGGCGGGCGCGCCAGTTGCAGCCCGCCGCCCGCGCCGCGCACCGACCGCAGCAGCCCGGCGGCCGACAGCTTGCTGACCAGCTTCTGCACCGTCGGCACCGGCAGGCCGGTTTCGGCCGCCAGATCGGCCGCAGACACACGCGCGGTCCCGCAATGGCGGGCGGCAGCGCTCATCGTGACGACGGCGTAATCGGCGAAATTGGACAGGCGCATGAAACTTTCACGTGGCAAATCGGAACGATGCGCTCCGATTAGCCTCACCTATGGACGCTGCCGGCCAGTTTCAACCTGAAACGCTTTATTGCGAATCGTTTGCAGACCTGCGCATGATCGGTTCGCCGCGCACGCGCTCGGCTGCGATCCAGGCATCGACATTCTCCTCCAATATCGACAGCGGCACGGGACCGCTCCGCAGCACGACATCGTGGAAGGCGCGGATATCGAAGCGCGAGCCCAGCGCGGCTTTCGCCCGGGCGCGCAGCTCCATGATCTTGAGCTTGCCGATCATGTAGGCGGTCGCCTGCCCCGGATAGACGACGTAGCGTTCGATCGCCTTCTGGATATCGCCCGGCGGGTTGGGGGTATTGTCGGTCAGATACTGGATCGCCTGTTCGCGGCTCCAGCGTTTGTGGTGAATGCCGGTATCGACCACCAGCCGCGCGGCGCGCCACAATTCCATCCCCAGCCGTCCGAAATCGGAATAAGGATCAGTGTAGAACCCCATATCCTTGCCCAGTTCCTCGGCATAGAGGCCCCAGCCCTCGCTATAGGCGGTGACCCCGCCAAACCGGCGGAACGGCGGCACATCGCCCAGCCCGGTCTGGATCGACAGCTGCAAATGATGGCCGGGCACCCCTTCGTGATAGGCCAGCGCCTCCAGCTCGTTGCGGCTCATGTCGGCGAGATTGTGGAGGTTGACGTAATAGGTGCCCGGCCGCGAGCCATCGGGTGCGGGGCGCGAATAGAACGCCTTGCCGGCGCTTTTCTCGCGGAACGCCTCGACCGGCTTTACCACCAGCGGATCGCGCGGCAGGGTGGCGAAGAATTCGGGCAGCCGCGCCTCCATCGCGCTCATCCGCTGTTCGACCTCGGCCAGATAGGCCTCGCGCGTGGTGTGATAGAAGCGCGGATCGGTCCGCGTATGGTCGAAGAACTGCGCCAGCGTGCCGGTAAAGCCGACCTGCTGCATGATCGCGCGCATCTCGCCATGAATGCGCGCGACCTCGCGCAGGCCAAGCTCGTGGATCTGGTCGGCGGTGAGGTCGGTGGTGGTGTAATTGGCCAGCAGCGTCTGGTAATAGGCCGGGCCGTCGGGGAAGCGCCAGACCCCATCCTCGGTCGGCGCGACCGCCTGTTGGCGGCGCATCTCCTCGAGCAGGCGCTGATAGGCCGGACGGGCCGCGCTGTCCCACGCCGTGCGAGCTTCAGCCACCAGCGCCGCCTTCGCGCTCTCCTCTAGCGGCAGCGCGGCGACCTTGCCGGCAAAATCGGTCAGCACCGGGTTCTGTTCGGCCGGGCCGAGCAGGTTCTCGATATCCGAGATGACATAAGGATAGACCCAGCGCGGCGGCATCACCCCGTTGCTGGCCCGCTGCCGCGATTCGAGCGTCAGCGCGTCGAGCAGCGGGCCGAGCCCGGCAATCCGGCTGATATACGCCCGCGCCTGCGCCTCGTCGGCGATCGAGTGGATGTTGATCAGGAACGCCGGCAGATCACTCTGCGCGCCGTTCATCTGGTCGAACAGATAACCATTGCCGCGATAGGGAAAGGCGGCGGCGCTGCGCCGGGCCAGTGCATCGAACAGCCGCCAGCTCAGCCGGTCCTCGGCCGACAGGGTGGCGGGATCGTACTGTTCGCGGATCATGGCGGCGGTCTGCTGGAGATGCTCCTGCTGGCGGATTTCGGCCGCATCGGACGGGTCGTTCCATGCGCCGTAATCCGCATCGCGAATCCCGCGATAGGCCTTGCCCTCGGGCGAGGTGGCCAGCTGCGCGCGGTCGAAATCCTCGAAGGTGGCCGCCAGCTCGGCCGAACGCGGCGCTGCTGCCACGGGCGCAGGGGTGGTCTCGACCGCAGCCGGGACTGTGGCACAGGCCCCGAGCGAGAGGGCGAGGAGAGAAACAGAGATCGGGAAAACGCGCATGACCAGCCCTTTGCAGATACGGCCCGCAGCTTGGCGCAAAGCGGGCCGCAAGGCCAGCCATGGCGTGTCGACAAGGCCGCAAGCGCGCGATAGGCGCGCCAGCGATGCTCTATCGCCTGCTGCGCCCCGCCCTGTTCCAGCTCGACCCGGAGCGGGCGCACGCGCTGTCGCTGGCGGCGCTGAAACTGCTGCCCGCCGGCGCCCCGCCTGCGCCCGGGCCGGTCGCGATCACTGTCGCCGGGCTCGCCTTCCCCAATCCGCTGGGCATGGCGGCCGGCTATGACAAGGATGGCGAGGTGCCCGATGCGCTGCTCGGCCTCGGCTTCGGCTTTGCCGAGATCGGCTCGCTGACCCCACTGCCGCAGGCGGGCAATCCTCGCCCCCGCCTGTTCCGGCTGGCTGAGGACCGCGCGGTGATCAACCGGATGGGGTTCAACAATGGCGGGGCCGAGGCGGCGCTGGCGCGGATCGCGGCGCGTGCGGGCCGGGGCGGGATCGTCGGCATCAATATCGGCGCCAACAAGGACAGCGCCGACCGGATTACCGATTACGCCGCGATGACGCGGCTGATGGCGCCCTATGCGTCCTATCTGGCAGTCAATATCTCCAGCCCCAACACGCCCGGCCTGCGCGCGCTGCAGGACGAAGGCGCGCTGGCCGAACTGCTCGGCGCGGTGAATGAAGCCCGCGCCGAAATCTGCGGCGCTGGCGGGCCGCCGGTGTTCCTCAAGGTGGCGCCCGATCTGCTGCCGGCCGATATCGACGCGATTGCGCGGCTGGCGGCCGAGCACCGGCTGGGCGCGCTGATCGTTTCGAACACCACCATCACCCGCCCGCCGCTGCGCTCTGCCCATGGCGGCGAGGCGGGCGGGCTGTCGGGCGCGCCGCTGGGGGCGCTCGCACTTCAGCGGCTGCGCGATTTTCGGCAGGCGACCGGCGGGGCGATTTCGCTTGTCGGGGTGGGGGGGATTGCCAGTGCCGATGACGCGTGGGCGCGCATCCGCGCGGGTGCCAGCCTGGTGCAGCTCTATTCGGCAATGGCGTTTGAAGGGCCGGGTATCGCCCGGCGGATCGTGCGCGGGCTGGAACGGCTGATGCGCCGCGATGGCTTTTCCTCGATTGAAGCGGCGGTCGGCAGCGCGTAGCACCGCGCTTATGGCCACACCCTTTCGCGCTCGCGCCGCCGCCCTGATCGCCCCGCTGCTGCTGGGCGCCTGCACCACGCTTCCCGCCATTAGCTCGGCCATCGCGCCGCCGCCTGCCGGCATCGTCAGCGCCGCCGATCCGCGCGCCGAAGCGGCGGGCGAGGCGATGCTGGCGCAGGGCGGGTCGGCCACTGATGCGGCGATCGCGATCATGCTGGCGCTGACCGTTGTCGAGCCGCAGAGTTCGGGCATCGGCGGCGGCGGCTTTTTCGTCCATGGTGACGAACGCGGCACGGTCGAAACGCTTGACGGGCGCGAAACTGCGCCAGCCGCGGCCAGCCCGCAATGGCTGAGCGGGCCGGACGGGTCGCCGCTGCGCTTCGACCAGGCGGTCCATACCGGGCTCAGCGTCGGGGTGCCGGGCAATATCGCGCTCGCCGCCGAGGCGCACCGCCGGCACGGCAAGCTGCCCTGGGCCGTGTTGTTCGAACCCGCCATTGCGCTCGCCCGGGACGGCTTTGCCATGAACCAGCGGCTGCGCGCCTCGCTGGTGGCCAATGCCGGCTTTGCCACCAACGACCCGGTCGCGAGGCGGGTGTTCACAGGGCCTGACGGGCAGCCGCAGGCGGTGGGGAGCATCATCCGCCAGCCGGAACTTGCCGCCACCTTCGAGCGGCTGGCGGCGGGCGGGCCTTCGGCATTCTATCGCGGGGCCGAAGCGACCGCGCTGGCCGAGCGCGTTCGCGCCGCGACCCCCGGCGGCAATGGCATGACCGCCGCAGACATCGCTGGCTACCGTGCCAGGGAACGCGCGCCCGTCTGCGGCACCTATCGCCGCCACCGTATCTGCGGGATGGGGCCGCCATCTTCGGGCGGGATCGCGGTGTTGCAGATGCTCGGCCAGCTCGAACGGTTCGAACTTGGCGCGCTCGGCCCGCAATCGCCGCAATTCTGGCACCTGTTCCTCGAATCGCAGCGGCTCGCTTATGCCGACCGCGAATTGTATATCGGCGATCCCGATTTCGTCTCTGTGCCGGTCGCCGGGCTGCTTGACCCGGCCTATCTCGCCCGCCGGTCGGCGCTGATCGACCCCGCCCGCCGCTCGCCCGTCAGCGCCGGCCGCCCGACCGGTGCGCCTCTCGCCGCGCTGGGCACGCATGGCGAGGAACAGGGCACCTCGCACTTCTCGGTGCTCGACAGCGCGGGCCGCGCGGTCAGCTACACCTCGACCATCGAGAGCGCGTTCGGCTCGAGCCTGATGCACGGCGGGTTCTATCTGAACAACGAGCTGACCGATTTCAGCTTCGTCGCGGCGCGCGATGGCCGCCCGGTCGCCAACCGCGTCGAAGACGGCAAGCGGCCGCGCTCTTCGATGGCGCCGATGCTGGTCTATGACCCGCAAGGCCGGCTGCTGATGATCATCGGCGCGGCGGGCGGCGGGACCATTCCGGTGCAAATTGCCCGCTCGATTATCGGAGTGGTCGATTTCGGCCTCTCGGCCGAACAGGCGCTGGCGCTGCCGCTGGTGATGGAGGTCGGCAGCACGATCATGATCGAACAGGGCAGCGCCCCGGCCGCCGCGCTGAGCCAGCTGGAGGCGCTGGGCCACGGCAATTTCGCCGTCCGCGCCGCGCCGGTTAAGGCCAATATCCTGCTGCGGACACCGGGCGGCTGGGTCTCGGCCCGCGAGCCGCGCATGGCCGCCTCGCTCGGTACCACCCCCTGAGCCGGCCCTGAGCCGGACCCGCGCCGGCGCCCGCTTGCCGCTAGGGCGGACACGGGTTAAGCGCAGCGGCCAAGGTGGCCGGTCGAGCCGCCGTGCTGAGGAGCGTCTGTTGGACATTTCCGATATCGATAGCGCGCGCAATCTCGTCGCGCTGTTCCTGACCCGCGCCGATGCGCGCGGCGAGCGCCCCTTCCTCGGCGCCAAGCAGGGCGGCAGCTGGCAGACGATCAGTTGGGCCGAAACCGCCCGGCGCGTCTGCCTGGTGGCGGAAAATTTGCGCCGGCTGGGCCTTACCGATGGCGACCGGGTGATGCTGGTGTCAGAAAACCGCCCCGAATGGTGCATCGCTGACCTCGCGATCATGGCGGCGGGCGGGATCACCGTGCCGGCCTACACCACCAACACCGAACGCGATCACGTCCATATCCTCGAAAATTCGGGCGCGCGGATGGTCATCGTCGGCAACGAGAAGCTGTCGGCCCCGCTTCTCCCCGCGATGCTACGCACCGGGGTTGCCGAATACATCATCCCGATCGACAGCATCCGCCAGTTCCAGGGCGGCAATCTCACCTGCCACAAATGGGACGGTTTGCTCGAAGGCGATGCGGCGGCGGCGCGCACGGCGGTCGATGCGCGGATCGCGGGCATCGACCGGCGCGACACCGCCTGCCTGATCTATACCAGCGGCACCGGCGGCGCGCCGCGCGGGGTGATGCAGCATCACGGTGCGATCCTGTGCAATGTCGCCGGCGCGGCCGAGGTGCTGGCCGAGGATTTCGGCCTCAGCGAAGATGACCGGTTCCTCTCCTTCCTGCCGCTCAGCCACGCTTACGAGCACAGCGGCGGGCAATATCTCCCCATCGGGGTAGGCGCGCAGATCTATTACGCCGAGGGGCTGGAAAAGCTCGCCGCGAATATCGAGGAGACCCGGCCGACCGTGATGGTAGTCGTCCCGCGCCTGTTCGAAGTGTTGCGCACGCGGATCATGAAACAGATCGAGAAGCAGGGCGGCGCGGCGCAGAAGCTGATGCATCAGGCGCTCGGCCTTGCCGCGCGGCGGGCGGCGGGGCGGTATCGGTTGGGCGACAAGGTGCTCAACATCGTCCTCGAAAAGCTCCTGCGCCCGAAAATCCGCCAGAAGTTCGGCGGGCGGATCAAGGCGATGGTTTCGGGCGGCGCGCCGCTCAATCCCGAGGTCGGCCAGTTTTTCGACGCGATGGGCCTTACCGTGCTGCAAGGCTACGGCCAGACAGAGGCCGGCCCGGTGATCAGCTGCAATCGCCCCGCCACGGGCATCGCGATGGACACGGTCGGGCCGCCGCTGAAGGGCGTCGAGGTGAAGATCGCCGAAGATGGCGAAATTCTCGTGCGCGGCGAACTGGTCATGCACGGCTATTGGCACAACGATACCGAAACGCGGCGCACCATCGTCGATGGCTGGCTGCACACCGGCGACATTGGCCATATTGACGCCAAGGGCCGGCTCAAGATCACCGACCGCAAGAAGGACATGATCGTCAACGACAAGGGCGACAATGTCGCGCCGCAAAAGGTCGAAGGGATGCTGACGCTGCAGCCCGAAATCGGTCAGGCAATGGTGGTCGGTGACCGGCGGCCTTATGTGGTCGGGCTAATCGTGCCCGATGCGGAATGGGCGAACGACTGGGCCAAGGCGAACGGCCATGCGGGAACATCGCTGACCCGGTTGCAAGCCATCCCCGAATTCCGCGCCGCCGTGCGCGCGGCGGTGGACCGCACCAACGCCGATTTGTCGGTGGTCGAGAAAGTCCGCCAGTTCGCCTTCGCCGACGAGCCCTTCACCACGGATAACGAGGAAATGACCCCCAGCCTGAAAATCCGCCGCCACAAGCTCAAGGAGCGTTACGGCGCCCGGCTCGACGGGCTTTACAAGGGCTGAGGGGCACCCGCCTGTTGCCGCTGGCGGCACACCCGGCGGATCTGGCCGAGGGCACCGTGCAGGCGAGCGGTTGCGGCATCAATCTCGGCTAACAGCCGCATCAGTTCGCCTGTCGCGCGCGGGGTGTCGGGATAATCCTCGCGGACTTTGCCGACATAACGAAAGCCGGAAATCCGATAGCGCGCACCGTCGGCGACAAAGCGGCCGTGAGCGATCCAGCAGCGTTCCTCATGCACTTTCGCGAAGGCGGCGAGATGCCGTAGCGCGGGCTTGGCGTGACCGCTGAACGGATCGCGCTGCAATGCCTTTTCGAGCGCTTTCATCCGGTGCCCGTTCATGCTGGTGTCTCCGCCGCCATTCTGTCCATTGCTGGCATCGCGAATGGCGTCGAGCGTGTCAGCTATCGTCAGTTCGGCATGAGCGAAGCGCTGCAGGCACGCCCCGCGCCAGCAGCAGGCAAGCAGATCGGCATCATTCTCGACCTGGAGGCGTGGCGGAACCGGAAACGGCGCGTTCATGCCGCCGGTGATGGCGGCAATTTCTCAACGAAGGCTTACTCGCCTCAGGGTTCCAGCGAGAGGAACAGATAGCTGGCGAACAGCACCAGATGGACCACGCCCAGCATCATGTTGGTCCGGCCGGTCGACAGCGTGAGCGAACTGACCAGCAGCGTCAGGCCCAGCAGCACCATATGGCTCGGCCCGAGGCCCAGCTGCAGGTCGAGGCCCAGCACCAGCGCGGTGATCGCGACCGCCGGAATGGTCAGCCCGATCGTCGCCAGCGCCGACCCGATCGACAGGTTGAGGCTGGTCTGCACCCGGTTGGCCCGCGCGGCGCGCAATGCGGCAAAGCCTTCGGGGGCAAGGACCAGCGCGGCGATGATGATGCCGACCACTGCGCGCGGCAGGCCCGCATCGCTGACGGTTGCCTCGATCGTTGGCGACAGGGCCTTGGCCAGCAGCACCACTGCGACCAGCGCGGGCAGCATCAGCGCGCCCGCCAGCAGCGCAGTACGCCGTGCGACCGGTTCGTGATGGTCGATCCCGTCATCCTCGTCCTCGTCGGACGTGGACAGGTCGAACAGGAAGAAGTCGCGATGCCGGATGGTCTGCGCCACCACGAAACTTGCGTAAATGATCAGCGAGACAAGGGCGACAAACAGCAATTGCGAGGTGCTGTAATACGGCCCCCGGGCACTGGTGGTAAAATTGGGCAGGACCAGCGTCAGCACGGCCAGCGTGGCCAGCATGGCGAGACCTACGCTGACGCCCGACCGCGTATAGCCCTGCGTATGATGCCGCCCGCCACCGGCTAGCAGGCAGATGCCGACGAAGCCGTTAATGGTCAGCATGATCGCCGCCATCAGCGTATCGCGCGCGAGCGCCTGCGCACTTGAACCCTCGCTCAACATGATCGACACGATCAGCGAGCATTCGATCACCGTCACCGCGAAGGCGAGCACCAGCGTGCCGTATGGTTCGCCCAGGTAATGGGCCAGCGTCTCGGCATGCACCACAGCCGCCATGATTGCCGCACCCAGCAGCAGCGACAGAGCAACCAGCCAGACGCCGCCGGCCGCGCCAGCGGTAAGCGCGGCAACCAGCGCCAGCAGCGGAACGAACGCGGCCCACAAGGGGATGCCGGCAAACTGGGCGCGCGCGCCAGTGGCTTCCGCCGTATCTGTTAAGCGCGGTGCTGCATTCGCCATTATCGCCCGATATAGGGCGCACTGGCGCGCTGTCCACCGTGTCAGGCGGCTTCGCGCTCGATGAATTCGGGGTAGAAGGTGGGCACCGCGCTCGACCAGCCGTGCGGGGTCGCGGCCGCTTCGCTCAAGGACTGAAGCAGCATCTTGCGCCGGTCGGGCCGGATTTGCGGCAGCGCCGCGGCGCCGCAAAAGGCGCTCGGCAGGAACGGGCGCACGCCAGCGCCGAGCAGCCGTTCATAAAGGAAGCGGAACGCGGAAAAGCTCGCCACCCGTTCCTGCGCCAGATCGAAGGCGGCAAGGCGGACCAGCTTGCCGATGAACGGCTCAACTGCCTCGAACCCGCTATCTGCCGGCACCATCGCGCGCAGCAGCTTCAATTCCTGATAGGCGAGATACTGGCTGCGGATCGCGGCATTTTCCTGCGCGCTGCGGGCCCACAGCTTGAACGCATCCTGCCGGCCGAGCCCGATATCGAGACTGCGGCGGATGTAACGCTGCTCGGCCGCGGTAAAGCCGGCAAATTCGCGCATCTCCGCGATGGTCACGCTGGTGGTGCTCACGCCCATGGCTAATCCCCCTGTCAGGACAGCACAGTCGCGCATGATGGTTAATTTCGCGTTAGCTCCGACCGCACCCAGATGACGCAATTGGCCCAGGAAACTTTCGTCTGTAAGAGGTTAGTATGCGAATGCTGACAACTGCGGCGCTGGTGTGCGCCGCCATCTCCTCCCCCGCCAAGGCAGAGCCCAACCTTGAGCGAGGGTTTGCCGGCGCTCTGCGAGGTTGTGAGGAGTGGGTGCTGAATCCCGCAATCTGGACCAGCGGAACGGGTCCGTTTTTGGCAACGGTCGGCCTTGGGGAGCAGATGGGCCTGGTTGACCAAGTGGATGAGGTCAGCCTTCCGCCCCGCCCGTTGCGCCGCGCTAACCGGTATTGGCGCATTAATTCGACTCTTGATGCAGGGTTTATTCTGGTCGTCTCCGACGATTTGCCGATGTGCCACATCACCGGGGGCGGCAGCACTGATTTGCAGCCTAGCGTGGAGGCTGTGTTGTCGTCGGCGGAATTTAGCCGCAGGTGGAATCTGGAACAGGGGTCGGTGAATAACGGAATGACGACAACGGTTTTCCGCCATCGTGAGGCGCCACAATTTTCGATGATGGTCAGCCGCGCCGAAAGAAGCGGTGAGCGCTTGGACCGGGTCCAAGTTCTGGCAACGGCTATGCATCGAGTCGCGAACTAGGGGGCGGGCTGCCAAACAGGCGGTCAGATCAGCCCCGCCAGCGGGCTCGACGGATCGGCATATTTGCGCGTGGCCATGCGCCCGGCGAGGTAGGCGTCGCGGCCGGCTTCGACCGCCAGCTTCATCGCGCGGGCCATGCGGATCGGATCCTTGGCCTCGGCGATGGCGGTGTTCATCAGCACGCCGTCGCAGCCCAGTTCCATCGCCACTGCCGCATCGCTCGCGGTGCCGACGCCGGCATCGACCAGCACGGGCACGCTCGCCCCTTCGACGATCAGCCGGATGGTCACCCGGTTCTGGATGCCGAGGCCGGAACCGATCGGCGCGCCCAGCGGCATCACCGCGACCGCGCCGGCGCTTTCGAGCTGTTTGGCGGCGATCGGATCGTCGGTGCAATAGACCATCGGCGCGAAGCCTTCATTCGCCAGGACTTCAGTCGCCTTCAGCGTCTCGCGCATATCGGGATAGAGCGTGCGCGCTTCGCCCAGCACCTCCAGCTTGACCAGATCCCAGCCCCCCGCCTCGCGCGCCAGCCGCAGCGTGCGGATGGCCTCGTCGGCGGTGAAGCAGCCGGCAGTGTTGGGCAGGTAGGCAACCTTCTTCGGATCGATGAAATCGGTCAACATCGGCGCGCATGGATCGCTGACATTGACCCGGCGCACCGCGACGGTGACGATCTCGGCCCCACTCGCGGCGAGCGCGGCAGCGTTCTGGGCGAAATCCTTGTATTTGCCGGTGCCGACGATCAGCCGCGAGGTAAAGGTGCGGCCGGCGACGGTCCAGGTGTCGGCCCCTGTATGGTCTGGCGCGTGGTCCCCGCCGCCGACAAAGTGGACGATCTCGATCACATCGCCCTCGGCCACCGGTGTCTCGGCGAGCTGCGAGCGGGGGGCGATCACCCCGTTGCGTTCGACCGCGACCTTCGCCGGGTCGAGCCCCAGTTCCGCAGCCAGCGCGGCGATGCTCGGCGCGGCGGTGCGCCGCGGTTCGCCGTTGAGCGTGATAGTGATGGGGGCGGGGGCGGGAGGCGTGTCCATCCCTGCCACATAGAGGTCAGTGCGCGTGGCGCAAGTTCAGCACATGGGCGAGGCTGACCAGCGCGACGCCGATCACGGTCAGCACCGCTTCTTCGACGCCATGCCCCACGGCCAGCGCGCCGCCCATGAAGCTGAGCCCGGTCATCGCCGTCACGAATGGCGCCCGCCGGCGATGCCGGAGCGCGCCAATGCCGATCGCCACCGCCGCGACGATCAGCGCCAGCGCCAGCCCGATCTTGTGGATCGCCGGATTGAGCAGCAACCCGCCGCCCAGCCCCAGCGACGACACTACCAGGATCGTCAGCAGGCAATGCACCGCGCACAGGCCCGACAGGACCATCCCAACCCGGTCGAGGCGCGCGCGAATCGAGATGGAACCGATGGCCATGCGGCGCTCTTATGTTACATTATCACATGATGCAAGCGGGAAGCGGGCGTCCGCTTGAACTTTCCCGGCTCCGCTTGCATGGCACCGCGCATGACGCCTGTCCCCGCTATCGCCGCCCAACCCGCCGCCCGCCCGGCTGCGCTGGCCCGCTGGCTGTGGGTCGTGGCCGGGCTGATCGTGCTGATGGTCATTGTCGGCGGGATTACCCGGCTGACCGAATCGGGCCTGTCGATCACCGAATGGAAGCCGGTCACCGGCGCGATCCCTCCGCTGAACGAGGCCCAGTGGCAGGCCGAATTCGCCAGATACCGGCAGATCGGCGAATATCAGCAAGTCACCGGCCCCGCCGGGATGACGCTGGCCGATTACAAGTTCATCTATTTCTGGGAATGGGCGCACCGGCTGCTGGGGCGGATCATCGGCCTCGCCTTCGCGCTGCCGCTGGCCTGGTTCTGGGCCAGGCGGGCGATCCCCGCCGGTTACAAGCTGCCGCTGCTCGGCCTTCTGGCGCTGGGCGGGCTACAGGGCGTGTTCGGCTGGTTCATGGTCCGCTCGGGCCTCAATCAGGAGATGACCTCGGTCAGCCATTTCTGGCTCTCGATCCACCTGTTGACCGCGCTGGTGACGCTGGCGGCGATCACCTGGGTCGCGCTCGATATGCGGCGGCTGGCGGCCGGGCACGCGTCGCGCGCGCGGATGACCGGGTTTGGTTGGGCGGCGGCGGCGGTGCTTTTCATCCAGCTGATGCTGGGCGCCTGGGTCGCCGGGCTCGATGCCGGCCATGCTTCCGATAGCTGGCCGCTGATGCAGGGCCGGCTGGTACCCGAATATGATGACAGTCGCGGGCTGCTTTATGCAGCGACGCATGATCCGTTCCTGCTGCACTTCCTGCATCGCTGGTGGGCTTTTGCTGTCCTCGGAGTTCTGATCGTCCTCGCCCGGCGCGTTCGCAGCCATCACCGGCGCGCCTCTGTCGCGGTGCACAGCGCGGTCGGCACGCAGATCCTGCTGGGCATCGCCACCGTGCTGACCGGCGTCGCCTTGTGGATCGCGGTGGCGCATCAGGGCGTCGGCGCCTTGCTGGTGATGGCGGTGGTCTGGTGCCTCCATGCCGACGGGCGCCGCGCCCGGTGAGCGCGCTGATCTGGTGCCCCTTCCCCGACGTGAAGGCGGCGGAAGCGGCGGCGATGACGCTGCTGGACGAGCGGCTGATCGCGTGCGCCAATCTGCTCGGCCCGATCCGCAGCCTGTTCGAATGGCAGGGGGAACGCGGCGAGGCGCTGGAGGTGGGCGTATTGTTCAAGACCGATGAAGCGCTGCTCGATGCGGCGATCGTGCGGATTGCCGAACTGCACCCCTACGATACGCCGGCGGTGCTGGGCTGGCCGGCGCGCGCGGCGCCACCCACCGCCGCGTGGCTTGGCGGGCTGACGGGCGCGGCCTGACACGGTATTATTATACCTTGCGTGAAACCCGCGCTTTTGCTTGACTTTGGCGCCCCTCCCGCACAAATGCGCCGCTTCCGCGCCTGCCCCGGTAGGTACGCAGAACCATTGCATCCAAGGAACCAGCCATGAAGGCGCTCAGCAAGACCACCCGGTCGATCAAGCCGGCCGAGGTCGACAAGAAGTGGCACATCATCGATGCGGACGGCCTCGTCGTCGGCCGCCTGGCGGTGATCATTGCCAATCATCTGCGCGGCAAGCACAAGCCGAGCTTCACCCCGCATGTCGATTGCGGCGATCACGTGATCGTCATCAATGCCGACAAGGTGAAGTTCACCGGCAAAAAACTGACCGACAAGATCTATTACAAGCACACCGGCTATGCCGGCGGCCTCAAGGAAGTGACCGCCGACAAGGTGCTCGACGGCCGTTTTCCCGAGCGGGTGCTCGAAAAGGCGGTCGAACGCATGATTCCGCGCGGGCCGCTCGGCCGGCAGCAGATGAAGGCGCTGCACCTTTATGCCGGCACCGAGCATCCGCATGACGGGCAGCAGCCCGCCACGCTCGATGTTGCCTCGCTCAATCGCAAGAACAAGGTCACCGCGTGATGGCTGACGAAACCACCCCTGAAACCGAAACTCCCACCGTGGACACGCCGGCAGCCGCCGCGCCCGAGAGCGTCAGCGATCTCGCTTCGCTCAAGGATCTGGCCGGCGATGCCCCGCAGGCTGATGCCGCCGAGGTTGCCCGCAGCACCGCTCCGCTGCGCGAGCAGGAACTGGACGCGCAGGGCCGCGCCTATGCCACCGGCCGCCGCAAGGATGCGGTCGCCCGTGTCTGGCTGAAGCCCGGCACCGGCAAGATCACCGTCAATGGCCGCGATCAGGAGGTGTTCTTCGCCCGCCCGACGCTGCGCCTGGTGATCAACCAGCCCTTCGCCATCACCGACCGCGCAGGTCAGTACGACGTGATCTGCACCGTCGCCGGTGGCGGCCTGTCGGGTCAGGCCGGCGCGGTCAAGCATGGCATCTCGCAGGCGCTGTCGAAGTATGAGCCGGCGCTGCGCAGCACGGTCAAGGCCGCCGGCTTCCTGACCCGCGACAGCCGCGTCGTCGAACGCAAGAAGTACGGCCGGGCCAAGGCGCGCCGCAGCTTCCAGTTCTCGAAGCGCTAAGCGTTACAAACCGAATTCCGCGACGGCGGAATGGAAGGGCGGCCCGGGAACGGGTCGCCCTTTTCGCGCCCGCCCTTCTCGCGTCAGTGGACCGGCGGATCGACCGCCGGAACCGCATCGACCGGGGCCACCGGCTCGCCGGGCTGGCGCGGCGGCAGGGCGTTTTCGGGCACCGCACCGATCTGCATCGCCGGCGTCGGCACGTGTTCGAGGTTGCGCACCTTGACGGTCAGCGCGCGCCCGTCCCAGATCAGTTCGTTGAAGCTTGGCGGTGTGGAGCGGACGCGCTGCGACAAGGTGCCCGCACCGATCATCCGCACCGGGCCATCGGCACTGTCATGCACCAGGTCGAACGCATCGTGGACATGGCCTGACAGCACCGCCAGCACGCCGCGCTTCGCCAGCTGCTCGAGCGCGTGAGTGCCGCCAACGGTCAGGTGTTTGCCGGAGGGATCATGCTCGACCAGCGGGTGATGGCAGGTGACGATCACCTTGCGGTCAGCCGGCACCGCATCGATTGCCGCCAGCGTCTGCGCCAGCGCCGGCGGCGTGATCCAGCCGTTCGACCACGGCCAGCGCGGCTGCCAGCGGCGCACAGTCTTGAGCGGCACGATGGCAAGGCCCGGCAGATCAATCTCGCGTTCCAGCTTGCTCTCGATCGCGGCGAACCGGCGATAGGGATCGGTGAACCGCTCGACCAGGTTGAAATAAGGCAGATCGTGATTGCCCACCTCGACCGTGACCGGCGCATCAAGGCTGTTGATCCAGCGATTGGCCGCTTCGTATTCGCGGTGGCGCGCGCGCATCGTCAGATCACCGGTGATGGCCACCGCCGCCGGTTGCCGCCGCGTGATTTCGGCCTTGCACCAGGCGAGCGCCGCGCGGTCTTCAAGGCCGAAATGGAGGTCGCTGATATGGAACAGCAGCAGCGGGTCAGATATCATCGCGCGTCGCCAGCAGATCGACCGCGCAGGGGGCCACGGTGAATGTCTCGCTGGCCCTGCCCTCGACCGCCTCGCCGTCAAGCAGATAGCGCACCGCGCCGCCCTGCGGATCAGACAAGGTGACGCTGTCGGATACGCCGATTTCCTCGTGCGGGCCGGTGCGGAAATCCTGCCGCAGCAAGGCGATGCCCTGCTGGACGACCTCGCCGGCGGATTCGGCATAATAGGCAGTGACATGTAGGCCATCGTCCGCCGGCTCCACCACCAGCAGGGGATAGCCATCCACGCGGCCGAGCGGCGGTTCGGTGCAGACCAGCATCGCGCCATTGGTCGATTCGCTGATCGCCGAAACCGCGCCGCTGGCAATCGCCGCCAGATCGGTTTCCCGAAGCGCCTCGCGCACGTCCTGCCAGGCGGTGCCGGGGCCGGCCATCAGTTCGGCCAGCGCCTCGCCCGATGCTGTGCGGATGATCGGCGGGCGAAGCGCTTTGACCGCACCGGCGGCATGGCGGGCCACGATCTCCTCGGCCGGAACATCGCCGTGCAACCGCTTGGCGAGCAGGTTCTTGGTCCCCCCCGGCAGCACCAGCACGCGGCCGCCCCATCCACCGAGGGCATGGATCACTGCATTGACCGTGCCGTCGCCGGCAAAGATCGCCACCAGGCCGATGCCCGCCGCGTCAAGTTGCGCGGGGGTGGGCGCATCCTCTTCAGGGAAGCGCAGCGTGCGCTGCACATTGAGGCCGGATTGATCGCAGCCACCGATCAGCGCCTCGAGCGCCTCGTCGCTGTTGCTGCCGCTGCTGGCATTGGCGACCAGCCAGATCGGCTGGCAAGCGGCGATGCTGGTGGGGCTGTCCATGGCTGCTAAGCGGTGCTGGCCGCGCTCGGTTCCCGCGTGCGGCACACCAGACCCTAGATGCGCCGGGTCACGATCATCCAGGCGGCGCCGAGATTGAACGCGGTGTACAGCGCATAAATCCAGCCCGGCACCGCCGATCCGTCAGCCGACAGCAACATTGCTGCCAGCAGAATGAGGAATTCGCTCGCCAGCCCGATCTTCCCGCCCAGCAGATGGACGAACCACGGCACCTCGCCGAGCAGCGGATGGCCGCTGTGCAGCACCGCCTGGTGCGCGGCAAAATTGCCGATCCCCATCAGGAAAATGAGCGCCAGTGCGAGCATTACGGCGCTGATGTGGGGTGGCGCTGGGGTAAGGTCCAGTGGCGCGCTGCGCTCAGCGGCCGGCCATCGCCTTGACCTTGGGCAGATAGGTACGGCCGATCCGCAGCGCCTCGCCATCGGCCAATTCGACCGACCAGACGCCCAGCCCGTCATGCCTGAGCCCGGTGATGCGGTCGCGCCGCAGGATGGTCGAGCGATGGATACGGATGAACTGCGCCGGGTCGAGCCGGCTTTCCAGACCGGCAATGGTCTGCAGCAGCAGGTACGACCTCTCGCCCACATGGAGGCGGACATAATCGCGCTCGGCATCGATCCGCCCCACCTGGCCGACATCGATCCGCACCAGTTCCGATTTGTGCGGCACCCACAATTCGCTGAGCCACGCGCTGGCCCCGCGCGGCGAGGCGTCACGCCGTTCGGCCACACGGCCAATCGCGCGCGCCAGCCGTTCGGGCGATACGGGCTTGAGCACGTAATCGACCGCGTCGAGATCGAACGCCTCGACCGCGAAATGATCATGCGCGGTGACGAAGACCAGCGCCGGGCGCGGTTCCTGGCGGGTCAGCGCGCGGGCGACGCCAATCCCGTCCAGTTCGGGCATGGTCATGTCGAGCAGCACCAGATCGGGCGCCAGGCGGGCAATTTCGGCGAGCGCGGCGCGCCCGTCGCTGGCGGTGCCCACTACCTCGAGCCCCGGCAGACGCTGGCAGATCACCTGCAGCCGCTCTATCGCCAGCATCTCGTCATCTACGATCAGGGTTCTGAGGCTGCTATCCGTCCGGGTCATCTCACAAGGCCTCGTAAAGGGCCAACGGCATCCGCAACTCGGCCGTGTAGCCGCCGCCGACGCGCGGACCGGTGCTGAGCCGTGCGGCCGTACCGAACCGCGCCTCCAGCCGGTCGCGCACATTTGCAAGACCGATGCCCATGCCGTGGTCGGCCGTAGCCCCACCCGGGCCGTCATCTTCGACCGACACCACCAATTCACCCGCTTCCTCGCGCGCGGCGAGGGTGATGGTGATCGGCCGGGCGTGCGGGGCGACGGCATATTTGACCGCATTTTCGACCAGCGGCTGGAGGATCATCCCCGGCACGCGGGCATCGGCCAGCCGCATGGGCAGGTCGAAGCGCGGCACCAGCCGGTCGGCAAAGCGGGCTTGCTCGATCGCCAGATACTGCCGCTGCAGGTCGAACTCGTCCTCCAGCGCGACATCCGATGTCGGATCGTCGGCCAGGCTGTGGCGGTAGAAGTTCGACACCGCCTGGATCATCTGCTCGGCCCGTTCGGTCTTGCCGGTCATCACCAGCGAGGACAGCGAGTTCAGCGTATTGAACAGGAAATGGGGATTCACCTGATAGCGCAGCGAGCGCAGTTCGGCGGCCTTGGCGGCGCGGCGGAACTCACCCTCGCGCCGCTCGGCAAGCCGCGCCTGCGCCCCGTATAACAACGCGAGATAGAGCGAGCACCAGGCAAGCAGCAGGAAATAGCGGACCAGCGCGATATCGGTCAGCTGGCGCCAGCGTTCGAACCCTTGTGGCGCGCGCAGCAGGGTGATCGTCCGCGCGCCATCGTTTTGCGTGTCAACTTCCGTATCGGGCCCGGTCATGTGCGGCACTTCGGCAAGCAGGTTGCCCGTCTCGTCGCGATAGACGCGCACGCCCGGCTCGCTGGCGCTGGCGATTACCTTGGCCTCGACCTCGGCAAAGACGGTCTGGTTGATCTGCGCGATCAGCATCGAGGCGGGCATCGCGCCGAGCAGGGTGACGATACCTTTTACCGCCAGCGAACGGTGGTCGAAGGCGCGCAGCACCAGCCACAGCACCACCGTCACCCCCGCCCCGGCAAGGCTGACCAGCGCGCGGCGCCACAGCATCTCGTCCTGAAAATCCAGCCCGACGATCAGACTCCGCGCGGTAGTGATGGCAAAATAGCACGCCCAGACGCCGATGATCGACCAGGCCACCGCCTTGCCCGGTACGCGGGCGATTTCCCGGGTCGGGAGAGTGCTCATCGTCTGCCCCTGCCGGCCCACGCCGCGCCGCGCCACGCGGCATAGGCGAACGGCGCATCCACTTCGGCCAACGGCTCAGGCGCCTTCGAGCAGCCCCTCCGCCGCGATCCGGGCGCGCCAGTGGGCCGGGGCCAGCGTGTGGACATTGTTGCCCCGCGCATCAACCGCCACCGTCACCGGCATATCCTGCACGCGGAACTCGTAGATCGCCTCCATGCCCAGATCCTCGAAGGCAACCACTTTGGCTTCCTTGATCGCGCGCGCGACCAGATAGGCGGCGCCTCCGGTGGCCATCAGATAGGCGACCTTGAAGCGACTGATTACCTCGACCGCATCGGCCCCGCGCTCGGCCTTGCCGATCATCGCGAACAGCCCCTGATCGAGCATCATCTCGGTGAACTTGTCCATCCGCGTGGCGGTGGTCGGACCGGCGGGGCCGACCACCTCGCCCAGCACCGGATCGACCGGGCCGACATAATAGATCGCGCGGCCCGCAAAGCTGACCGGCAGAGCCTCACCCGCATCGAGCATATCCTTGATCCGCTTATGCGCCGCATCGCGCCCGGTCAGCATATGGCCCGACAACAGCAGCCGGTCGCCATGCTGCCAGCTTTCGACCTCCTCGCGGGTGAGATTGTCGAGATCGACGCGCTTGGCCGCCGCATCGGGCTGCCAGTGCACGTCGGGCCATTGCGACAGGTCGGGCTGTTCGAGGAACGCCGGCCCGCTGCCATCCAGCGTGAAATGCGCGTGGCGAGTGGCGGCGCAATTGGGGATCATCGCTACCGGCTTGCCCGCCGCATGGCACGGCCAGTCGCGGATTTTGACGTCGAGCACGGTCGACAGCCCGCCCAGCCCCTGCGCACCGATCCCCTGCGCGTTGACCGCATCGAAAATGTCGATCCTCAGCTGCTCGAGATCGCTCTGCGCCCCGCGCGCCTTCAGCTGGGCCATGTCGATCGGCTCCATCAGGCTTTCCTTGGCGAGCTTCATGCAATGTTCGGCCGTGCCGCCAATCCCGATACCGAGCATCCCGGGCGGGCACCAGCCGGCGCCCATCTGCGGGATCATCTCGACCACCCAGTCGATGATATTGTCGCTGGGGTTCATCATCTTGAACTTGGACTTGTTCTCGCTCCCCCCGCCCTTGGCGGCAACATCGACGCTGACGGTGCGGCCCGGGACCATTTCGACCGACAGCACGCAGGGTGTGTTGTCGCGGGTGTTGCGGCGGGTGAAAGCGGGGTCGGCCAGGACAGAAGCGCGCAGCTTGTTGTCGGGGTGGTTATAGGCCCGGCGGACCCCTTCATCGACCACCTCCTGCAGGCTGCGCGATGACGCGAGGCGGCATTCCTGCCCCCATTTGACGAATACGTTGACGATCCCGGTGTCCTGGCAGATCGGCCGATGGCCTTCGGCGCACATCCGGCTGTTGGTGAGGATCTGCGCGATCGCGTCCTTCGCCGCCGGGCCCTGCTCGGCCTCGTAGGCGGCGCCGAGCGCGCGGATATAATCCATCGGGTGATAGTACGAAATGAACTGCAGCGCGTCGGCAACGCTGGCCACCAGATCGTCCTCGTGGATGGTCACCATGGTCATGTCGCTCATCGAATCCACAATCCTTCCGGTCGATGCGCCCGCCCATAGGCGGATGCGGCGGTTAGCGTCAAAGCACTTGGAGAAGCCGGACGGCCCGACTAAAGCGGGCGACCGGGCGTGCTAGCCGGGTAATACGCCCCCCGGTGAACCCTGTTACGAATGCTGGACCGATGACCGCCACCGACACACTCTCGCCCGCAAGTCCGTCGCTCGATTTTGATGCCGCCCGCCGGGCGATGATCGACAGCCAGTTGCGGCCGAGCGGGGTCAACGCCCCGATGGTGCTCGAGCGGATGGCTGCGGTGCCGCGCGAACGCTTCGTCCCGGCGGCACTCGCGGACGTCGCCTATATCGACCGCAGTATCGCGCTGGGCGATGGCGGGCACCTCGCCGCGCCGCTGTTCTACGGCCAGTTGCTGGTCGAGGCGCGCCCGGTCCCAAGCGACCGGGTGCTGGTGGTGGATGGCGGGTCGGGCTACCTTGCCGAACTGGTCCGCCCACTGGTGGCCGCGACCGACAGCGTCACCCCGGCGGAACTGGGCACAGTGGCCGCAGGCGCGGGATACACGCTGGTGCTGATCGACGGTGCGGGCGAGCAATTGCCGCCCGAACTTAGCGCCGCAATGGCCGAAGGCGGGCGCGTACTTGGCGGCGTCATCCAGCGGGGCATCACCAGCCTTGCCGTGGGGCGCAAGGCGGGCAGCGATCTGGCGCTTATGCCGCTTAGCGAAATGGGTATCCCACGGATTGCCGCCTTCGACGCGCCCAAGGGGTGGAGCTTCTGACCATGCGCCGTCCCGTTCTGGCGCTGACGGCCGCTTGCGGTGCATTGCTCGCCGCCGCGCTGCCTTCCGCCGCACTGGCCGACACGCTGCGCGAAGCCTTGGCGATGGCCTATCGCACCAATCCGCAGCTGCACGCCGCGCGTGCCAACCAGCGGGTGATCGACGAAAACGTCGTCATCGAACGGGCCGCCGGGCGCCCGCAGGCGAGCGCTTCGGCGCAATACACCGAATATGTAAAGCAGTCGAACGGCGACGGAATTGGCCCCGATCGCGGCCTCGGCGCGGGGCTCGACCTGTCGCTGCCGCTGTTCACTGGCGGGGCAATCCGCAACGGCATCCTCGCCGCCGAAACGCGGGTCGAGGCCGGGCGGGCCGATCTGCGCGGGGCGGAGAGCGCCTTGTTCACGCAGGTCGTCGCCGCCTACATGGATGTCATCCGGGGCGAGGCGCTGGTCGGGCTGGCTGCGAACCAGGTGGATGTGCTGAGCGTCAATGCGCAGGCCACTGGCGACCGGTTCGAGATCGGCGATCTGACCCGCACCGATGTCGCCCAGTCGGAGGCGCGGCTGGCTATTGCGCGGGGCGATCTGCGCAATACGCAGGCCACTCTGGTCGCCGCGCGCGAACGCTACATCGCGCTGGTCGGCAAGGCGCCCGACAATCTCCAGCCGCCGCCACCGCTGCCGAATATGCCGGCCGATGTGCAGACCGCAGTGGCAATCGCGCTGGAAAACAACCCCGACCTAATCGCCGCGCGCCAGCGCGCGCGCGCCGCCGGCTACGATATCGACATTGCCGGCGCCGGGCGGATGCCGCGCGTTTCGGTGTTCACCGGCGGCAGCTACAACAATTATTTCGGCTCGCTTGGCAACGACAGCACCGTCGGCCTGCCGCAATCGGCGACCGCAGCCCAGGCCGGCGTTCGGGTGTCCATGCCAATCTTGCAAGGCGGGCGGGTCGGCGCGCAGGAACGGCAGGCGCAGGCCCGCGCGCAAGGGGCGCTGGAGCAGGAAATCGCGCTCGAACGCGATGTGATTGCCGAAGTGCGCTCGGCCTGGTCGAACTGGCAGGCTTCGCTGGCGATCGTCGAAAGCTCGCAGATCGCTGTCTCCGCCGCGGCGCTCGGGCTCGAAGGGGTGCGCGCGGAAAACACCGTCGGCAACCGCACCATCCTCGAAATCCTCAATCAGGAACAGGAACTGGTCAATACGCGCGTCCAGCTCATCACCGCACGGCGCAACGCCTATGTCGCGGGCTTCGCGCTGCTGGCTGCCATGGGCCGGGCCGAAGCGCGCGATCTGGGCCTGGGCGATGATGGGCCGCTCTACGATCCGGTGATCAACTACGACCGGGTGCAGGGCAAGTGGTGGGACTGGGAGCGCGATCCCGACCCGGTCGCGCAATCGACGCGCACGATTGACATTACCGCCCCCGATGCCGAGATTCCGCCCGAATCTGGCACGGGTCGCGGCGTCTACTGACGGGCGCGCTTCTGCCGGAATATTTGGGGGCAAATGATGCGGCACGAAGGCGAAGCGTCGGTCGAGGAAATCCTCGAATCGATCAAGAAGGTGATCGCACGCGACAATCGCGCCGGCGCGATCGAGGAGCGCCGTCGCCGCAGCCAGGCGGGCGTTACCGAGAGCGCGCACACGCCGGCCGAAGCCGCGCCCGAACCGGCGTATGACGACGAGGCCGAAGACGTGCTCGATCTTGCCGGCGCCTCTTACGCGCAGGCAGATGATGACGACGTGTTCCAAGATGCTGAGGCTGCAGCGCTCGATCCTGAGGGGGACGACACGCCGTTGACCGGGGCGGCCGCGCGCGCGTCGATCGGCGACAACCTCGCCGCGCTCGCTATGCTGGCCGAACCGGGCGTGGCACCGCGCATCGTCCGCTCGGGCGAAACCTCGCTCGAGGAGCTCACGCGTGAACTGCTGCGGCCAATGCTGGCGCGGTGGCTGGACGATAATCTACCCGGCATGGTCGAACGCATGGTGCGCGACGAAATCGCTCGCATCGCCGGCAAGCGCGGCTGACGCAAAAGCGCTTTCCACCGCGCCGCGCGCTGCGCTAGGCAGCGGCCATGAACTTCGCCAAAGGGTTTGCGACCCCGCTGTCGCTCGTCGCCGCGCTGGCCTGCGCCTCGCCCCTCGCCGCTCAGGACCAAGACCCGGCGGCAACGCACGCCGCGCAGAGCGTGCCGCCCGCCGCAGTGGATCGCCCGGCGATGAGCGCGCTCGACCTTGTTACCCTGCCGCGCCTCGGCAGCGCTGCGGTGGACCGGGCGGGGACCACGGTGCTCTATCCGGTCACCACCACCGACCCGGCAACGCTCGCCCGCACCACCACGCTGATGGTGCGCCCGCTGGCCGGCGACGCGCCCGCGCGCACGGTCGATCTCGGCGGGCCGGCCTCCGGCGTGCAATATGGCGGCGATGGCTGGGTCTATTTTCTCGCCGCGCGAGGCGAGGGCGCGAAGACGCAAATCTGGCGCACCCGGCTCGACGCTGCCGGGATGGCCGGCGCGGCCGAACAGGTCACCGATTTTCCCGCCGATGCGGCAGGCTTCGTCCTGTCGCCCGATGCGCGGCGGATGGTCGTTTATGGCGACTTTGCACGCTCCTGTGCGACGTTCGGGTGCGCCGATACAGGCGGTTCGCTTCCCGGCCCCGGCAGCGGGCGGCTCTATTCGACCGAAGACGGCTTCGTCCGCCACTGGGACGGCTGGGAAACGCCGGGCGAACATGGCCGCGCTTTCGCCTTCGACATTGTCGGCGGCAAGGCGACGGGCGGTGTTCCGCTCGATGGCGGCGCGGCAGAAGGCGCGCTGGTGGGCGACACGCCGACCAAACCCTTTGGCGGCAATGAGGAAATCGCCTGGGCACCGGACGGGCGCAGCGTCTATTTCGCCGCCCGCCGCAGCGATGCGCGCGAACCGACCTCGACCAATATCGACATCTGGCAGTCCGACCTGTCGGGCCGCGCGCCGACCAACCTTACCGCATCAAACGAAGCCACCGACACGCTGCCCGCGCCCTCGCCCAATGGCCGCTGGCTCGCCTGGGCGGCGATGGCCCGCCCGGGTTACGAGGCCGACCGGCTGATCATCTGGCTGCGCGACCTGCGGACCGGCGCGGTACGTCCGCTGACGGAACCGTTCGACCGGTCGTTCGGCTCAATCGCCTGGACGCCCGATTCGCGCTGGATCGTCGCCACCGCGCAAGACACTCTCGACACGCCCGCCTTCCGCATCGATCCGCGCACCGGGCGGGTCGAAAGGCTCGACCTGATCGCCGGCAACGAAGCGCATATCGCCAATGTTGTGCCGCTGCCCGGCAACCGGCTGCTGTTCACCCGCGATTCGGTGGGCAATCCGGCCGAACTCTATCTGTCGGCCAATTGGCGCCAGGCGACCCCGCTGACCGATGTGGCGACCACGCAGATGGGCCAGCGCGCCTCGATTGCGACCCGCCGCTTCAGCTTTGCCGGCGCGGGCGGGGCGACCGTCTGGGGCCAGATCCACAAGCCGGAAACGGTGCATGGGCCGCTGCCGGCGATCCTCTATGTCCATGGCGGGCCGCAAGGCTCGTTCAACGATAGCTGGTCGACCCGCTGGAACCCCAAGGTGCTGGCGAGCCAGGGCTATGCCGTGATCTCGATCGATTTCCACGGCAGCACCGGCTACGGGCAGGCCTTTGTCGATGCGATCAACCGCGATTGGGGCGGCAAGCCGCTGGTCGACCTGCAAAAGGGGCTGGAGGCCGCGTTGGCGATCGACCCGCAGATCGACGGCACCCGCGCCTGCGCGATGGGCGCGTCCTATGGCGGCTACATGATGAACTGGATTGCCGGCCAGTGGCCCGACCGGTTCGCCTGCCTGGTCAACCATAACGGCCTGTTCGATATGCGCAGCTTCTATTACGCGACCGAGGAGCAGTGGTTTCCGCGCTGGGATTTCGGCGGCACCTATGGTGAAGCCCGCGCGGTGTATGATCGCTGGAACCCGTCGGACCATGTCGCCAACTGGCGCACGCCGATGCTGGTGGTGCTGGGCGAGCGCGATTACCGCGTGCCCTATACGCAAGGGCTGGGCGCGTTCACCGCGTTACAGGAACGCGGGATTCCCGGCCAGTTGCTGGTGTTCCCGGACGAAAACCACTGGGTGCTCGGGGCGAAGAACTCGCTGCAATGGCACAACACCGTGTTCGCCTGGCTGGACCGCTGGCTGCGCCCGGCAACGCCGGCTGCCACCGCGCCTGCACAATGAGCGATCCGGCGCGCCTTGCCCGGGCGCGCCGCGCGCTGGCCAAGATTGGCGGCGAGGCGATCGGGCGGCACATCTTCCTCTGCGCGCTCAGCGACAAACAGCAATGCTGTTCCGCGGCGGAAGGTGACACCGCCTGGCGCTATCTCAAGATGCGCTTCAAGCAGCTCGATCTCAGCAAACCCGCCGATGGGCGTGTGCTATGCCAGCGGAGCAAGGCCAACTGCCTCCAAGTCTGCGAAGCTGGGCCGATCGCGGTCGTCTGGCCTGACGGGGTGTGGTATCAT
The DNA here is from genome assembly GCF_016461955.1 of Qipengyuania sp. YIM B01966. Taxonomy (GTDB): domain Bacteria; phylum Pseudomonadota; class Alphaproteobacteria; order Sphingomonadales; family Sphingomonadaceae; genus QFOP01. The sequence continues at coordinate 55,412 of NZ_JADMNM010000006.1, forward strand.
TCCTGCACTCCGGAGCGGCTCGAGAGGATCATCCAGCAGCATCTGATCGGCGGCGAGCCGGTCGAGGAGTTGCGGCTCTATCCCGACGCCGATCCGCTGGCCGGGCCAGTCGCGACCTACTGAAGGCGCCTAGCGCCGGTCGGTATCATCGACCGATTCGTCGTGGCCCGTCCCGGCGGAGAGGAACACCAGCCCCATCAGCGCCGACATCAACAGCATCGCCAAACCGATGCCGAGCGCAGTGGCGATGTAGAAATGGACCGAAATCATGCCGTTCCGGGCATAGAGCAGCCCCAGCGCGACGATCACCACCGCCACCGTCACGGCGAACATCCAGCGCATCAGCCGGCGATAACGCGCCCAGACGTAAGCGGCGCTTTCAGGATCGTCGAGAGGGCTGGACGGCATCACCCCCCTTTGCGCCCGCCGGCCGGGCTTGGCAATCGCCAAGCTGGCCTGCGCGGATTCGCCAAGCGCGCGCTTTCATGGCATCCTGCCGCGCAAGGGATGAAGGAGGACGCGATGGAAATTGCCCGGATCATCGCCGGCCGCACCAGCGGCGAGGTTATCACGGTCGCCAGCGCCATGCCGGTGCGCGACGCGGTAGCGCTATTGGCCGAACGGCGCATCGGCGCTGTCCCTGTGGTCGATGATGGCGCCGTGGTGGGGATCTTCTCCGAACGCGACGTGCTCTATTGCCTCGCCAAGGAAGGGCCGGCCTTCCTTGACCGGAATGTCGGCGAAGTGATGACCGCGCCCGCAATCACCGTTGATCCCAGCACGGTCGCGGTCGAGGCGTTGGCGTTGATGACGCGGCGCCGGGTGCGCCATCTGCCGGTCTGTTCGGCCGAGGGGATGTGCGGCTTCGTCTCGATCGGCGATCTCGTCAAATCGCGGATCGACGAAATCCAGCAGGAAGCCGAAGCGATGCGGATCTATATCCAGCAGGGCTGAGCTTGAGAGTGCGCCCCCCACACCCTAGATCGGCCCAATGACCATGCCCGATGCCGCCGCCATTCCCACGCTGACTGACGGGGCCGCCCGCCGGGTCGCCGCCATCGCCGCGCGCCAGCACAAGCCGGCGATCCTGCGGCTGGCGGTGGATGGCGGCGGCTGTTCGGGCTTCCAGTATCGCTTCGAACTGGCGGATGCGCCGGCTGCTGACGACGCTGTCAGTGAACATGACGGGGTGCGGCTGGTGGTCGATCCGGTCAGCCTCGACCTGATTGCCGGGGCCAGCGTCGATTATGTCGAATCATTGGGCGGGGCGGCCTTCCGCGTGACCAATCCGCAGGCCGCATCGGGTTGCGGCTGCGGCTCCAGCTTCGGCATCTGAGCGCGCGGCGCCCGTGAAAATCGCCAGCTTCAACATCAACGGCGTGCGCGCGCGGCTGCCGCGCCTCCTCGAATGGCTGGAGGAAACCCGCCCAACGGTCGCCTGTCTGCAGGAAATCAAGACACAGGATGAGGGCTTTCCCGCCGCCGAGTTCGAGCGGATCGGCTATCAGGCGATCTGGCACGGGCAGAAGGGATTCAACGGCGTCGCGATCCTGGCGGACGGCACCATGCCGGTGGAGGTGCAGCGCGGGCTGCCCGGCGATGCCGCCGACGAGCAGGCGCGTTATCTCGAAGCAGCGGTGGGCGGCGTGCTGATCGCCAATCTCTATCTGCCCAACGGCAACCCGCATCCCGGGCCGAAATTCGATTACAAGCTGGCTTGGCTGGAACGCCTGCGCGCGCGGCTGGCGACCTTGTGGGCGAGCGAGCAGCCCTGCGCCGTGGTCGGCGATTTCAATGTCATCCCCGAGGACAAGGACGTGTTTTCGGTGCGGGCGATGGCCAGCGATGCGCTGATGCAGCCCGAAGCGCGCGACGCCTATGCCCGGATCCTCGGCGATGGCTGGACCGACGCGATCGACACGCTGAACCCGCGCGGCGGGGTGTGGACCTTCTGGGACTATCAGGCGGGCGCCTGGCAGCGCGATCACGGCTTTCGGATCGACCATTTGCTGCTCAGTCCGGAACTGGCCGACCGGATGGTCGCCGCCGGCGTGGACAAGGCCTATCGCGGGCGGGAAAAGGCCAGCGACCACGCCCCCGTCTGGGTCGAGGTTCGCGACTGAGCCGGTCCCGCCCGCGTGCCGGGCGTCAGCGGTAGAAAACGTGCGTATCGATCGTCGCGCGGGCGATCTTGGTGCGGCTCCACCCCGGATTAACGTAGCGGGCGTGGAAATAGAGCGAATCGCGCGCCTCGCTGTCCCACTGCCCGTCATGGGCGATCGTGGCGATGGCGGTCGCGCGGCGCCATGCGGCCGAACTGCGCTCTACGGCCGGCATCCGCCCGCCGCGAACGAACGAGAATTGCGACGGCTGATAGACAACCCCGCAATAGCTGCCGGGGAACAGGCGCGATTTGCTGCGATTGACCACCACCTGGGCAACCGCAAGCTGCCCTTCGAGCGGTTCGCCGCGCGCTTCGAAATAGACCGCGCCGGCAAGGCATTCCATCTCCGGCGACAAGCGGCCGATCTGGGCATTCTGCTCGACCAGCGCGCGGAGCGAGCCGGCCTGTCGGGCGGGTGTTGCAGGGGAGGGGGCAGGCTCGGCGGCGGCTTCGCTGCGCTCGGGCAACGGCTGGACAACCGGCTCGGCCACGAATTGGGTCGCGGGCGCAACCGGGACCGTTTCGTCGGTCAGCACGGCGGTTTCCGCCGCGGAAATGAATTTCGCCTCGGCCGCGGCGGCCTGGGCATTGGCGCCGGAACTTTCCAGCCCGGCAAAGGTTACGATCGCTGTCCCGGCGAGGGCCATCAGCGAGAATCGGTGGGTCTTGCGACTCATTGCATCAACATTTTCGGCGGTGGACGCGCCTGACGCAGATCGGGGCCGCTCGCGTTAGCTGCGATAATTATGGCCCGTTGCGAATCTGCCGGTCGCCCCCCGTCTGCGTGCCAACGCCCACGGCCGGAATGCCGCGCGCGTCGCCTGCGCTGTAAGGGAGAGCGGGCGCAACTAGTCACAAATGAAACCAGGTCAAGCGATCAGGGCAGTGCTGCGATGAACCGTTCCGTGTCCGCGACGTCCGCCTCGATCAGCCACAGATCGGGGTCCTGCCGGCGGCGCCGCGCGAGGTAATCGGCAAAGTCGGCACGATTCGCCGGGCCTTCCTGCCGGGTCGCGACGAAGCGCCGGGAACCGTCCAGTTGCGGCATCCGCTCGTAAAGCTGTGCCCCTTCGCCGCGCGCCGTGACCACCAACGCAATCACCCCGCCATCGCGCTCGCCCCGCGCGAGCACGGTGGCGAACCCGCCCTGCGCCTCGATCAGCCGGATCAGGCCCGCGACCTCGACATGCGCGGGAAGCCGGTCAGCCATCTAATCGCCGAGCGCCGAATAGCCCGGCAATTCGGACAGCGGGATGCGCGAGCGCATGAAGGTGCCGGTGCCGCGCCCGATCTCGTCGCCTTCGGCATCGGTCAGCCGCGCTTCAGCCACCAGCACCCGCTTGCGCCCGCTGATCCATTGGCCTTCGGCAATCACCTGCCCGGCGCGCACCGGCTTGGTGAAATGGAGGTTGAACGAGGTGGTCAGCAAAAACCGGTCGGTGACCAGCGTGTTGGCGGCGTAAAAAGCCGCATCGTCGAGCATTTTGAAATAGATCGTCCCATGCGCCGCACCCGCCGCATGGTACACAGCTTCGCTCACATCGAACTCGATGCGCGCGCGCCCTTCGCCGGTCACTTCAAGGCGCGAGGAGAACAGCGCGTTGATCGGTGCCTGCGCGTACAGCCGCTCGAGGGCGCGATAATGCCCCGCCGCGCCGCTGATGCCGGCGGCCATGTGCCCGGTGTCAGGGGGTGTCTCAGGCGACGTCGCGGTCGGTCGCATTGGCCAGCAGCGCGTAGAGCGTATCGGAATCGGTCGCTTCGACCAACGCCTGGTGGATCGCATCGTCGCGAAGGACCCGTGACAGCGCAGCCAGCGCGTGCAGATGCGTGGCCCCGGCATTGGCAGGCGACAGCAGGCCGACCACCAGATTGACCGGCATCCCGTCGGCCGCGGCAAAATCGACCGGCTCGGACAAGCGCAGCAGCGCCGCCACCGGCCGGGTCAGTCCGTCGAGCCGCGCATGGGGAAGGGCGACCCCCTCGCCGAAGCCGGTACTGCCGAGCCGCTCGCGCTCTTCCAACCCGTCCAGCACGTGCCCGGCGTCAAGCCCGTAGGCGCTGGCCAGCACCTCGGCCAGCAGCGCCAGAATCGCGTCCTTGCCGCTGGCATCGGCGAGCCGCACCGCATCGGGCACGAGGCTGAAAGTTGGGTTCATGGATCAGATGGTTCCTGGCGGCCGGGCACGCGGCCCTGCATAAAAATGCCGAAATGAAAGCGACAGGAGCGGCGGGCCGGGGAGCGGTCGCGCGATCCTAGCGCGGTTCGACCCAGCCGATCGAACCGTCGTCGCGGCGATAGACCATATTATGCCGTCCGGTGCCAGCGTTTTTGAACAGCAAAGCATTGGTGTTCCTGAGGTCGAGCATCATCACCGCGTCGGCGACGCTCGATTCCGGAATGTCAGCCGTGGTTTCGGCAATGATCATCGGCGCGTCTTCACCCTCGGCAGCAACCTCCGCTTCGGGATCCTCGACCCCGGCGAAGATGCGATAGGCGGCCTCTTCCTGCCGGGGCGACAGGGCGGGGGAATGCGGCCGGTCCTGCAGGCGGCGCTTGTAGCGGCGCAGCTGCTTGTCAATCTTCTCCGCCGCCGCCTCGAACGCCTGATGGGCATCATGGGCGAGGCCCGTCGCCTTGAGGATCAGGCCCTGCATCACATGGGTGATGATATCGCACGAAAAGCTGCCGCCCGGCCCCTTGCCGAAGGTGACCTGCGAGGAGATGCCGCGGCTGAAATATTTCTCGACAATCGCGTTGAGCCGGTCGGCAACATGGTCCTGCAGGGCACTGCCGGTTTCCATCTGATGGCCCGAAACGCGAATATCCATGGCTCAGCTCTCCTTGTTATCAGCCTTGTATCTGGCCAATGTGAGAGCGCCGGCACGCCGCTTCAAGCAGGCTTAAGCGGCTGGCCCGGTCAGCTTGCCCAAAGGGGCTCGGCCATTGCTTGGATAAAGGCCCGGTGGCGCAGAAGTTCCGCCGCGCTGGCGGCGTGCGGCCGGGGCGGGCGGAATTCGCGGCGGATGCCGGCAAGCGGGCGGATGGCGACCACATTGGAGGCCGCCTCGTGTGCCGCGAGTTCGAGGCCGATCTGCCGCCCGCCGGTCAGTTCGATATAGACCTGCGCCAGCAATTCGGCATCCAGCAGCGCACCGTGCTTGACCCGGTGGCTGCGATCGATCCCGTAACGCGTGCACAGCGCATCGAGCGACAGCTTGGCCCCCGGATGGCGCCGCTTGGCGATGCCGACCGTATCGACCATACGCGACAGGCATACCGCCTCCAGCCCGCACAGATCGAGTTCGTAATTGAGGAAGGCGAAATCGAACCCGGCATTATGCGCCACCAGTGGCGCATCCCCGATGAAGTCGATCAGCTCGGCCACCCGGTCACGGAAGCGCGGCTTGTCGGCCAGGAAAGCGGCTGACAGCCCGTGCACCGCCTCGGCGCCGGCGGGCATATCGCGATCGGGGTTGAAATAGCCATGCCAGGTCGCCCCGGTGGGCACCCGATTGACCAGTTCGACGCAGCCAATCTCGACCATCCGGTCACCCGTCTTGGGATCAAGCCCGGTGGTTTCGGTATCGAAAACGATCTCGCGCATCACCGCACTCTATTCGCTTCCACGCCAAGGCTGGCAAGAGGCGTCGGGCGCTTTTCAGCGGCGCAGACGGGAGATAAGGTCTGCCACCGCCGCTTCGGTTTCCGCGAGCGAGGTGCCGGTATCGATCACGTGATCCGCCCGCGCGCGCTTCTCGGCATCGGGCACCTGGAGCACCAGAATATGGGCGAATTTGTCGGGGGTCATCCCTGCGCGGGCAATCACGCGGGCGCGCTGGACCTCGGCCGGGGCGGAGACGACCACGACTTCGTCAACCAGCGCCGCGCCACCTTTTTCGAACAATAGCGGAATGTCGAACACCACCAGCGGCGCACCGGCATGCTCGAGCAGGAACGCGCCGCGTTCGGCGGCGACGGCAGGGTGTGCGATGGCTTCCAACCGGGCGAGCGCGGCCGGATCGCCGAATACCTGCGCCCCCAGCGCCTCGCGGCGGACGCCCTCGGGCCCGGTCGCGCCGGGGAAAGCGGCTTCGATCGGTGCCACCAGCGGCCCGCCAGGCCCCTGCAGCCGGCGCACGGCGGCGTCGGCGTCGAACACCGGAACGCCATGGGCGGCAAACATCGCCGCGACGGTCGATTTGCCCATCCCGATCGATCCGGTCAGGCCGATGATGCGGGGCCTGGTCATGCTGTCAGCATCGCGCGCAATTCTCCGTCGCACTGGCGCGGGGCGGGCTGGCCAAAGAACAGTGCGAATGCCGCCGCTGCCTGGCCGATCAGCATCTCCAGCCCGTCAATCGTGCGCAAACCCGCCGCCTCGGCGCGGGTGATGAGGTCCGTGCGCAAGGGCGCGGTCACCAGATCGTAGATCACGCTGCGCGGCGGGACATGGCTGAGATCGAGCGCCAGCAGCGGTTGCCCTGCCATCCCCAGCGGGCTGGCGTTGACGATCAGGTCGCAGCAGCCATGCCGGTCGTCGAAGGCAAAGTCGGTCGGCGCGGCAAAATGTGCCATCGGGGCGACATGATGCTCGCCGCGGGGATCGAGTTCGGCCAGCAACGCCGCGGCCCTGGCGGGATCGCGCGCGGCGAGGACCAGCGTGAACCCATGTCCGGCCAGCGCCGAGACCACCGCGCGTGCCGCGCCGCCCGCGCCGAAAATGCGCGCCATGCGAAACAGATGCTCCTGCGCGAGCAGCGGCTGCAACGGTTCGAGAAAGCCGGCAACATCGGTGTTGTGCCCAACGAGCTGTCCGTCTGCGCTGCGGACCACCGTATTGACGGCCCCGACCTTCGCCGCCAGCGGATCCACCGCATCAAGCAGCGGGATGATCGCCTGCTTGTGCGGCATGGTGACATTGCACCCGCGCCAACCCGCATCGGCGCGGCGCGCGGCAATGTAATCGGCCAGCTCGCCGGGCCGGACGTGCACCGCATCATAGCTGGCGGCCAGGCCGAGCTGGTCCAGCCAGAAGCGGTGGATGGCGGGCGATTTCGACTGGGCGATGGGATCGCCGATAACCTCGGCTCTCATTCCGCCATCGCTCCGTATTGGCGCAACGCGCCGAGCACCGGCAGCAGTGGCATACCCAACACCGTGAAATGATCGCCGTCGATCCGGTCGAACAACTGGACCCCCCGCGCTTCGATGCGGAACACCCCGACACACGCACCGACCGCCGGCCATTCGGCGGCGAGATAATCGGCGATGAACGCCTCGGACAATTCCCGCACATGAAGGCGCGCGACCTCGCCCGCCGACCAGACCAGCGCGCCCGCGCGGGCGAGCGCGGCGGCCGAATGAAGATGCATCACCTTGCCCGAAAAAAACCGCAAATGCGCCGCCGCTTCCGCGCGGTCGGCGGGCTTGTCGAACCGCCGGCCGGCGACCGACACCAGCGAATCGCTGCCCAGCACCAGCGTATCGGCTGGCGCGGAAACGGCCTTCGCCTTGGCCTCGGCCAGCGCCAGCGCGACCGCTTCGGGCGGGGCGCCCGCCAGCGCCTGTTCAAGCGCGCGTTCGTCGATCCGCGCGGGCTCGGCACGAAACGGCACCCCGGCCGCCTCGAGCATCGCCCGGCGCGAGGCACTTTGCGAGGCGAGCACGAGCATCAGACCGGCCCCGCCATGATCGCGTCGCCGCCGCTCTGGTCATGCTCCTGATACAGCCGGATGATAGCCGCAGCCGTCTCCTCGATCGAGCGCCGCGTGACATCGATCACCGGCCAGCCATTATCGGCAAACATCCGCCGGGCAAAGCGCAGCTCGTCGTTCACCCGGTCGCTGTCGGCATAGCTGGTCTCGGCGCTTTCATTGAGGCTGAGCAGCCGGTTGCGGCGGATCTGCACCAGCCGCTCGGGCGCGGTGGTGAGGCCCACAACCAGCGGCCGGCGGAGCGAAAACAAGGCGGCAGGCGGGGGGCTTTCGACGACCAGCGGGATATTGGCCACCTTGTAGCCGCGATTGGCGAGATAGATGCTCGTCGGAGTCTTGGAACTGCGCGACACGCCGGCCAGCACGATGTCGGCCTGTTCCCAGTTTTCCCAGCCGATCCCGTCATCGTGCGCGATGGTGAACTGGATTGCCTCGACGCGGGCGAAATAGGCTTCGTCCATTGTGTGCTGGCGGCCGGGGCGGCCTTGCGCCTCCTGCCCCAATTGCGCCTCCAGCGCGTCATTCACCGCATCGAGCGCGGCGACGGCGGGCAGCCCGGCCTGGCGGCAATGCTCTTCCAGCCGTGCCCGCGTTTCGGGATTGACCAGCGTGAACAGCACCAGCCCGGGATGGGCGGCCAGCTCGCCGAAAATCCGATCGAGATGCTGGCGCGAGCGGACCATCGGCCAGAAATGCCGGCGGATATCGGCATCGTCGAACTGCGCTAGCGCCGCCTTGGCAATCATCTCCAGCGTTTCGCCGGTGGAATCGGACACCAGATGCAGGTTGAGCCGCGTCATGGCGCTCCGCGAAAAATGGACAGGGCGCCGGTGGAGCGCCGCCTGTGGACAAGAACCGGCATAAACCACGGGAGAGACCGGTCGACAAGTCCGGGCCGGCAAACCACCCCCACTACCGGCCATGCTCGGCGCGTCTTGTGAACAGCCCGGCAGCTCTACCCACAGGCTGGGGATAGTGGGGACAGAAGCTGCTTGACCACGCAGCTGCCGGGATTCGCCTTCGCTGCCGTATCTGTTCAGCGCGGGACAATTCGGGCAGAGGCGCGCTGTGCCCGCTTTCCACAGGGCCAACAGACTCCATCAATCTTCTTGAATCTAACTTGATTTGAAGAAAGCGACGACATGCCCGGTTTGCTACTCGACACTTTGCGCGGCCAGCGCGGCGACCAGGTGCCGCTATGGCTGATGCGTCAGGCCGGGCGCTATCTGCCCGAATATCGCGCGTTGCGGGCGGAAAAAGGCGGCTTCCTCGAGCTGGCTTACGATCCTGAGGCCGCGGCCGAGATCACGCTCCAGCCGATCCGCCGGTTCGGGTTCGACGGGGCGATCCTGTTTTCCGATATCCTGATCGTGCCGCACGCGATGGGCCAGCAGCTCGAATTCCTCGCCGGCGAGGGGCCGCGCCTGTCGCCGCCGCTGGCCCAGGCCGGAAATATCCAACAGGCCCTGAATGCCCTTCAGAGCGTCCCTCAGCGCCTTTCCAACATTTACGCTACCGTGGCCAGGGTCAGGGCCGGTTTGGGCCCTGAGACCACCTTGCTGGGCTTTGCCGGCAGTCCGTGGACGGTGGCGACCTACATGGCTGCGGGCGAGGGCAGCCGCGACCAGCACGTTACCCGCGCGCTGGCCTATCGCGATCCGGCAGGCTTTCAGCAGCTGGTCGACGCCATCATCGCCGTCACGGTCGACTATCTCGCCGGGCAGGCCGCAGCCGGGGCCGAGGCGGTGCAATTGTTCGACAGCTGGGCCGGCAGCCTCGCACCCGACGAGTTCGATCGCTGGGTGATCGCGCCCAATGCGGCGATTGTCGAACGGCTGCGCGCCCGCTGCCCTGACCTGCCGATCATCGGCTTTCCCAAGGGCGCGGGGGCCAAGCTGCCGGTCTATGCTGCGCAAACCGGCGTCGATGCGGTGGGCCTTGATGAAACGGTCGATCCTGTATGGGCCAACCGCGTGCTGCCCGCCGGGATGCCGGTGCAGGGCAATATCGACCCGCTGCTGCTGCTGGCGGGCGGCGAGCGGCTGATCGCCCGCGCTCATGCGATCCTCGCCGCCTTTGCCGGGCGGCCGCACGTCTTCAACCTTGGCCACGGGATCGACCGGACCACGCCGATCGCCCATGTCGAACAGCTCGTCGCCGCAGTGCGCGGCTGGCGGGGATGACATTGCCCGCAGGCCGCCCTAGAGGCGGGAGGCAATGCAGGAAGCGCTCGGCATGATCTATCTCTGGCTGAAGGCCGGACATATCATTTTCATGGTGTTCTGGATGGCGGGGCTGTTCATGCTGCCGCGCCAGATGATCTATATGCTCGGCACCGCGCCAGGTTCGGCCGAGGAAGCGGATTGGGCGCGGCGCAGCGGGCTGCTGCGCAAGATTATCCTCACTCCGAGCCTGATCGTGGTCTGGCTGCTCGGCCTCGCGCTGGCGCAAACGCTGGGCGTCTGGGCGGCGCCGTGGCTCCATCTGAAACTCGCGCTGGTGCTGGCGCTGACGGCGTTTCACGGGCTGATGGTCGCGCGCTCGAAACAGATGGCGCGCGGTGAGCGGCCCTTGAGCGAAAAGCAATTGCGCATCTGGGGCGAGGTGCCCGGCATTCTGCTCGCGCTGATTGTCGTGCTGGTGGTGGTCGGCCCGGCGCTGTTTTCGGCGAATTGACGCCGCCCGGGCGCGAGCGTAGAACCGCGCCATCGTTTCGGCAATAGGGGCGGGCTGCTGCCCCTGACCGGTCTGCTTTCTCCAAGCCCAACGACCTGCCGAAAAGCCCGTGAAATCCCAGTCTGACGGATAATTTCGACCATGCATCTCAAGGAATTGAAGCGCAAAGCCCCTGCCGAACTGGTCGAAATGGCCGAGGAGCTGGGGGTCGAAGGCGCCAGCACCATGCGGCGGCAGGATCTGATGTTCTGCATCCTGCGCGAACTGGCCGAGGACGAGGAATACGAAGAGCAGATCATGGGCGTCGGCACCATCGAGGTGCTGCAGGACGGCTTCGGCTTCCTGCGCTCGCCCGAAGCGAACTATCTCGCCGGGCCGGATGATATTTACGTGTCCCCCAACCAGGTCCGCAAATGGGGCCTGCGTACCGGGGACACGGTGGAAGGCGAGATCCGCGCCCCGCGGGAAGGCGAACGCTATTTCGCGCTGACCAGCCTAACCAGCGTCAATTTTGACGATCCCGATGCCGTCCGCCACCGGACCAATTTCGACAACCTGACCCCGCTATACCCGGAATCGAAGCTGATCCTCGACACCGCCGATCCGACCGTGAAGGACAAGAGCGCGCGGGTGATCGACATCATCAGCCCCCAGGGCAAGGGTCAGCGCGCGCTGATCGTCGCCCCGCCGCGCACCGGCAAGACGGTGCTGCTGCAGAACATCGCCAAGGCGATTACCGACAATCACCCCGAGGTGTTCCTGATCGTGCTGCTGGTCGACGAGCGGCCGGAAGAGGTTACCGACATGCAGCGCAGCGTGAAGGGCGAGGTGATTTCCTCCACCTTCGATGAACCCGCGACGCGCCACGTCCAGGTGGCCGAAATGGTGATCGAGAAGGCCAAGCGGCTGGTCGAACACAAGAAGGACGTGGTGATCCTGCTCGATTCCATCACCCGCCTCGGCCGCGCCTACAACACCGTGGTGCCGTCGAGCGGCAAGGTGCTGACCGGCGGTGTCGATGCCAATGCGCTGCAGCGGCCCAAGCGGTTCTTCGGCGCCGCGCGCAATATCGAGGAGGGCGGCTCGCTGTCGATCATTGCCACCGCGCTGATCGACACCGGCAGCCGCATGGACGAAGTGATCTTCGAAGAGTTCAAAGGCACCGGCAACAGCGAAATCGTGCTCGACCGCAAGGTGGCCGACAAGCGCATCTTCCCCGCATTGGATGTCGGCAAGTCGGGCACCCGCAAGGAAGAGCTGCTGGTCGAGAAGGATAAGCTCAGCAAGATGTGGGTCCTGCGCCGCATCCTGATGCAGATGGGCACCGTCGATGCGATGGAATTCCTGCTCGACAAGATGAAGGATTCCAAGACCAACGAGGATTTCTTCGCCACGATGAATCAGTAGCGGGGGCGTGCGTCCTATCCCGGCAGCTTCCCGGTAAACCTTGGGAGTTGGCTTGCGCTGAGAGCAATCCGGCTCACCGGCTGACATCGCTCCGGCGCAGGAAATCTTTGCGCCTAAAGGGAAATCTCGCTACCAGCCGCGCGTTACGGGCGACTGAGGGGGTCTCAGAATCCCCAACAAGGAAAGCCGGATGCACCGGATTATCTATATCAGTACTGCCGCTGACGGGCTGACCGATGCGGGGGTGGCTGATATCGTGGCCACGGCAGAGCGCGACAATCCGATCAACCAGCTGACCGGTTTTCTGCTCTATAACCAGCGCAATTTCCTGCAAATGCTCGAAGGGCCGCGCGATCGGATCGGCAGCCTGATGCGCCGGATCATCAGCGACGAGCGGCATCACGGCATCGTCATGATGGTGGACGAAGAGATCGCCGCGCGCAGCTGCGCCGATTGGCAGATGCGCTGGATCCGGCTGTCGCTCGACATGGGCCGGCGAAGCGAGGAGCTGCAAACCAGTCTTCCGGTGCTCAGCCCCGGCGCCACCCAGATCGTGCGCAATTTCGCGTTGCTCAACTGACCCATGGTCGGACCCGGTAGGCAATTGGTGCTGACCGGCCCGCCGGGCGGCGGCAAGACAACGCTGCTCGATGCGGCCGAACGGGTGGGTTTAAGCGTTTCGCACGAGGTTGCGCGTGCCATCCTGCGACAGCCCGGCGGGATGGCCCTGCGCGTGCGCGATCCGCTGGGTTTCGCCGAAGCCATGGCTGCGGCGCATCTGCGCGAAAAGACGCGTTTTGCCGGTCATGCGGCGCCGGTCATCTTTGACCGCGGGCTGCCCGATGTGGTCGGCTTCCTCAAGGTTTCGGGATTGCCTGTGCCGCCCGCGATCGACCGGGCATGCCGCGAGGTCCGCTATAGCGGGCCGATCCTGCGCGCGCCCGCCTGGCGGGCGATCTACCGGCAGGACGCGCAGCGTATCCAGAGCTGGGACGAAGCTGTTGCCAGTGACGCGGCGGTTACCCAGGCGTGGGAGCATTACGGATACGCCGTCACCATCCTGCCCTTCGCGCCGGTAACCGAGCGGCTGGCAGTCTTGCAGAGACTCGCGAGCCTCTAGCCGCCGGCGCGCTGCAGTTGCGCCGCCATCATTTCCCAGACCTTGTTGATCGCCTTCATCGGGCGGACCATGACCTTGAAATCGCGGATCATTCCGCTTTCGTCAAAGGTAATGAGGTCGATCCCGTTGACGCTGATCCCGTCGAGCTCGGTGAGGAATTCGAGCAGCGCCTGATCACCCGCGCTGAATTCGCGAACATAGCGGAAACTGTCGCCATTCAGCACCTGGCCGGCAGCGGCGAGATAGGCGACCACCTTGGCCCGGCCTTCCTGCGGGGTATGGACCACCGGCGAGTGGAACACCGCATCCTCGGCGATAATCGCGGCAAGTTCTTCCGGCTGGTTGCCGCCCGCGATCACGCGGTGCCAGTTGGCAAGACCCGCCGCCGCCGAGTCAGCCCTGATATTCACGCCAGATGCTCGGCAAAAAATGCAGCGGTGCGTTCGTCCGCCAGACGCGCCGCCTGCTCGCTGCGCCGCGCGCCGAACTGGGTGGCAAAGCCGTGATCCTCGCCCGGATAATCGTGCAGCACGACGCGCGGATGGTCGTCCAGCCCCTCATGCATGATGCGCTGTGTCGCTTCGTCGACAAAACCGTCATTGCCCGCGATATGCAGCATCAGCGGGCGGGCAATGGCGTGCTTTTCGCGCAGCAGATTGTCGATCCCGACCGCGTAATAGCCGACGCTGGCATCGGCATCGGTGCGTGCCGCGACCATGAAGGCGAGCCGCCCGCCAAGGCAGTAGCCGACCACCCCCACTTTGGTGCAGCCTTCGGCCTCGCGCGCATGGCGGATGGTTGCCTCGAGGTCCATTACTCCCTGATCCTGGTCGAACCGTCCCATCAGTTCGAGCGCGCGCTGGAACTGCTCGGGCACATCGGGGTCGAGCTCGATCCCGGGCTCCAGCCGCCAGAACAGGTCGGGCGCCAGCGCCAGATAACCTTCGCGCGCGAGGCTGTCGCATTTGTCGCGGATGCCGGCATTGACGCCGAAAATCTCCTGAATGACGATGATCGCCGCCCGCGGGGTCCCTTCGGGCCGCGCGATATAGGCGGCAAATTCGCCTTCGCCATCCAGCGGGGTGATGCGGCAATATTCGCTCATTGTCGGTGCTCCTGACTGGTATCGCGGGGTGCGCTCGCCTACCTCTAGCCCCGGAATGATGCGAAAGGCCAGCCGATGAAGGTTCATGTCGAAATCGATTGCACTCCGGAAGAAGCGCGCGCCTTCATGGGCCTGCCGGATGTCGCCAAGGCGAACGATGTCTATATCGACGCGGTGACCAAGGCGATGAAGGGGGTCAGCAATCCCGAGCAGTTGCAGACTTATGCCAAGCAATTGGCGCCGATGGGCGCGCTGGGGATGAAGTTGTTCCAGACTTTCATGGAGGGCGGGGTCGCGGCAGCGCAGGCCGGCGCGGGCAAACCGTCTGGCGCGCGCAAGGGTGACACCTCCGACAGCTGACACGCCCGGTGGCTGACACGATCTTCGCCCTGTCGAGCGGGGCGCCGCCAGCGGGGATCGGGGTGATCCGCATCAGCGGACCCACGGCTCATGCGGCGCTCGAAATGCTGGCAGGGCGTCTGCCGCCTGTCCGCCAGGCCCGCCTCGCCCGGCTGCGGAGCGGGGTGGGCGAACTGCTCGACGAGGCGCTGATCTTGCGTTTTGCCGGGCCGGCGAGCGCGACCGGCGAGGATCTGGCCGAGTTGCATTGTCATGGAGGCCGGGCGGTGGTCGCTGCGGTGCTGGCGGAGCTGGGCACCATTCCGGGCCTGCGCGCGGCCGAGCCGGGCGAGTTCACCCGCCGCGCTTTTGCCAATGGCCGGATCGACCTGGTCGAAGCCGAGGGGCTGGCCGACCTTCTGAATGCCGAGACCGAATTGCAGCGCCGCGCCGCGCTGGCGAGCGCGGGCGGGGTGTTCAGCGCGCAGATCGAGCAATGGCGCGAGGCGGTGCTGCGCCTGTCGGCGGTGGTCGAGGCCGTGCTCGATTTCGGCGACGAGGGCGATGTCGGCGAACTGCCGGCGGATTTCGCGGACCGCTGCCGAGACCTTGCAGCGGAGCTCGACGCATGGCTTGCACGCCCGCGGGCAGAGCGGCTGCGCGACGGTTATCGCGTCGTACTTGCCGGCCCGCCCAATGCAGGAAAATCCAGCCTGTTCAATGCGTTGGTGGATAGCGCAGCGGCCATTACCTCGCCCGTCGCAGGCACCACGCGCGACCTGATCGAGCGCCCGGTGGCGCTGGGCGGGGTGCCGTTCGTGTTTGTCGATACGGCTGGCCTCAACGAAACCAGCGAGGATGCGATCGAGCGCATCGGCGTCGGCCTGGCCCGCAATGCGCTGACTGCGGCCGACCTGGTGCTGTGGCTGGGGGCGCCCGCTGACCGGCCGGACGGGGCGTGGCAGGTGCAATCGCACGCCGACCTCGCGCCGCCTATGCTGGGAGCGAGGCATCGCGTTTCGGCAGTAACGAGCGAGGGCGTTGACGATCTGAAGCGCGCTATCGTGAGCCACGCGCTGGCCGCGCTGCCCAGGCCAGGCGAAGCGGCGCTCAATGCCCGGCAGCACGTGGTGCTGGCCGATGGCGAGCAAGCCATCCGCCTTGCAGGCGCTGAGCACGATCCGCTGCTTGCCGCCGAGCAGTTGCGTTTGGCCCGCCGCGCGCTCGACGCACTGACTGGCAGAGCATCAACAGAGGATATGCTCGATGCCCTGTTCGGAAGGTTCTGTATCGGGAAATGATGTTCCACGTGAAACATCGGTTTTGACCCTTCCGCTGTCGACGTTTAAGGTGCACCTATGCATTCGTATGATGTTATCGTCGTCGGCGGGGGGCACGCCGGGGTCGAGGCGGCGCTTGTCGCGGCCCGCATGGGCGCGGAAACGGCGCTGATCACCTTTGACGCCGCGGCCATCGGGGCGATGAGCTGTAACCCAGCGATTGGCGGGCTGGGCAAGGGCCATCTGGTGCGCGAAGTCGATGCGCTCGACGGTGTTATCGGCCGCGCTGCGGATGCGGCCGCTATCCATTACCGGATGCTCAACCGGTCCAAGGGCAGCGCCGTGTGGGGACCGCGCGTTCAGGCGGACCGCGCGTTGTTCCGCGACTATATCCGGGGGTGCTGCGCGATGCAGGCCGGACTGACGGTGGTGGAAGGAGAGGTTTCAGCACTGAAAATGGCGGGCGGGCGCGCCGCGGGCGTGGTGCTGGCTGATGACAGCCTGCTGGCTGCCAGCGCCGTCATCCTTTGCACGGGCACCTTCCTCGGCGGAACGCTTTTTCGCGGCGAGGAACGGCTCACCGGAGGCCGTATAGGCGAAGGTTCGGCATTACGCCTCGCGGCGCAGTTGCGCGAGGCGGACCTGCCGATGGGCCGGCTCAAGACGGGGACGCCCCCGCGGCTTGATGGCCGAACCATTGACTGGGCGCGGCTCGAAGAGCAACCCTCGGACGCAGAACCATGGACGATGTCGGCCCTAACCGAGCGGCGGTGCAACCCGCAGCTCTTTTGTGCGATCACGCGCACCAATGCCCGCACGCATGACATTATTCGTGGCGGGCTTGATCGCTCGCCCCTTTTTTCAGGCGCGATCGAAGGGCAGGGGCCGCGCTATTGCCCGTCGATTGAGGACAAGATCCACCGCTTCGGCGACCGGGATGGGCATCAAGTGTTTCTCGAACCGGAGGGGCTGAGTACGCACCTGGTCTATCCCAACGGGATCAGCACCTCGTTACCCGGGGACGTGCAACAAGACATGCTCCGGAGCATAACAGGGCTGGAACAGGTGCGGCTGGAAGTGCCCGGCTATGCGGTCGAGTATGACCATATCGACCCGCGTGCGCTCACTGGCGGGCTGGAAGTGCGTGCGATTGGCGGCCTGTATTGTGCGGGCCAGATCAACGGCACTACCGGATATGAGGAAGCCGCCGCGCAGGGGCTGGTGGCCGGGATGCACGCGGCCGGCGCGGTGCTCGGCCGTGAACCGGTTCCACTCGATCGCGGGAATTCCTACATCGCGGTAATGATCGACGACCTGACCCTGCATGGGGTCAGCGAGCCATATCGGATGCTGACCGCGCGGGCAGAATATCGCCTCAGGCTACGAGCAAACAACGCCGCCACGCGGTTGACCGGACTGGGCGTGGCCGCCGGGGTCATTGGCCCTGAACGCGCGGCGTGGTTCAACCGCCGGGCGCGCGAGCGCGTCGCCTGGGAGGACGCGCTAGCCATCAAGGTTTCCGGCCGCGAACTGGCCGCCGCTGGTGCGGCCGTCAGGGAGGACACGCCGCCGCGATCGCTCGGCGAGTGGCTGAGTCATGCGGAAGTGACCTTGGCCGCACTCAGCGCTTGGCTCCCAGATGATCTGGTCGCGGGTTCGGAGATCGGCGAAGAACTCGCCGAGGATGCGCATTACGCGCCCTATCTTGCCCGACAGGAGGGAGAACTACGCGATATGCGTGAGAGCGCCCATGTCGCGTTGCCGGCGGATTTCCCGTATCACGCGGTGCCGGGCCTTTCGAATGAGATGGTCGAACGACTCAGCGCTGCATGCCCGGCTGATCTTGCTGCTGCCGCCCGAGTTCGCGGGATTACGCCCGCGGCGCTGACGGCATTGTTGGTGCAAGCGCGCCGTTTGGCGCAGCGCGCCGCGTGATTGCGAGCGAAGAAGACGCCCGTGCTTTTGTCGCGGCTCGCTGTTCTGCAGCGTCGTTCGGCTTGCTTGAGCGGTTCGCAGCGGCGTTGCTGGACGAAAACGCCCAGCAGAACCTGATTGCCGCGGCAAGCGTTCCGCACCTCTGGCGTCGCCATGTCGCTGACAGCGCCCAGTTGCTCGACCATGTTTCACGTGAAACGGGGGTCTGGCTCGATCTCGGGAGTGGCCCTGGCCTCCCGGGCATGGTCATTGCTATCATGAGGCCCGGTTTGCGAGTGCATCTGGTCGAATCCCGCAGGCGGCGGTACGAATGGCTGGAGATGCAATGTCTTGCGTTGGGAATCCCCAATTGCTTAGTCCATGGGGCGCGCCTCGAAACGATCAGCACCGTACCCGCCGATATAATCAGCGCGCGAGCGTTTGCGCCTTTGCCGCGTTTGCTGGAACTGGCGCGACGCTTTTCCACAAACGACACACGATGGCTGTTGCCCAAGGGCCGTTCGGCGGCGCAAGAACTGGCGGAGCTACCCGCCGCGCTTCAGAGGATGTTTCACGTGGAACAATCACAAACGGATGCTGAGGCCGGTATCCTAGTAGGATGCGGGAAGATTTCCGCCAAAGCGCGCCAAGCATGATTACGATTGCTATCGCCAATCAGAAAGGCGGGGTGGGGAAGACGACCACAGCGATCAACATCGCCACCGCGATGGCCGCGACAGGCTGGAAGACGCTGCTTATCGATCTCGATCCGCAAGGCAATGCTTCAACCGGGCTGGGTATTGACGGGCCACACCGCCTCATGTCGAGCTACGATGTACTGGTGGATCAGGCGGGGATTGCCGCCTGTCGGCAGGCCACCTCGATCCCGGGCCTTGATATCGTTCCCGCGACAGTCGACCTCAGCGGGGCTGAAGTCGAACTGGTTTCCGTCACCGATCGAACCGATCGATTGAAGGCGCAACTGGCGGAATACCGCGACCATGACATATGCTTCATCGATTGCCCTCCATCGCTCGGGCTCCTGACGCTCAATGCTTTGGGCGCTGCCGATACGCTGCTCGTACCGCTGCAATGCGAGTTCTTCGCCCTGGAAGGCCTCAGCCAGCTCTTGTCGACGGTCGAGCGCGTCCAGCAGCGGTTTAATCCCGATCTGGGCATCATCGGCATCGTGCTGACAATGTTCGACCGGCGCAACCGCCTGACCGATCAGGTGGCCGAGGACGTACGCGATTGCCTGGGGTCGCTGGTGTTCGAATCGGTTATCCCGCGCAATGTCCGCCTGTCCGAGGCGCCAAGCCACGGACTGCCGGCGCTGGTTTACGATCACACCTGCGCGGGCAGCCGGGCCTATATCAACCTTGCGCGCGAGTTGATCGGCAGATTGCCCGGTGAAAGGAAAGCTGCATGAGCACTGCCAACGAGGCTGGTACGCATACCCCCCCGGTTCGCAAGAAGCTCGGGCGCGGCCTTGAGGCCTTGCTGGGCGAAAGCCGACGCGAAGAGCCGCTGGCGGTGCCGGCCAAATCGGAAAATAGTGTAGAAACAACAAGTTCTTATCCAGAAGCAGGGCTAGCATCTCTGCCTGTCGCAGCGATTGAGGCGCATCCCGATCAGCCGCGTCGCCATTTCGATGATGCGGCGCTCGATGAACTTGCGGCCTCGATCGCGGCGCGCGGGGTTATCCAACCCGTCGTCGTGCGGCCGCTAGGCGGCGGGCGCTATCAGCTGGTCGCCGGCGAGCGTCGCTGGCGCGCCGCGCAGAAGGCGCAGCTCCACGAGATCCCGGCGCTGATCCGCGCGCTCGACGAGCGCGAGGTTATGGTGCTGGCGCTGGTCGAGAATATCCAGCGCGAGGATCTGAATCCGATCGAGGAAGCGCGTGCCTATGCCCGGCTGGCCGAAGTCGAGGGGCTGACACAGGCGGACATCGCCGGGATGGTCGACAAGTCGCGCAGCCATGTGGCTAATCTGCAGCGCCTGCTCGCTCTGCCGGAGGAGGTTATCGCGCTGGTGGAGGCCGGGCAGCTCAGCATGGGCCATGCGCGGGCGCTGGTCGGCCATGCCGATGCCAGCGTTCTGGCGCAGCGCGCCGTGCGGGAGCGGCTGTCAGTGCGCGAGGTCGAAGCTGTGGCCGGCGACGGGGCGCCCCAGCGCCGCCGTACATCACGGTCCGCGCGCGACCCGGCGCGGGATGCCGATATCGCCGCGGTTCAGGCGCATCTTGAGGAATTTCTCGGCCTGACCGTGCGGATCAAAACCGATTCCGATCCCAGGTCGGGCCAGGTGACGATCCGCTATCGCACGCTCGACCAGCTAGACCTCGTCTGCCAGCGGCTGACCGGCGGCGATATCTGACGGGCCGCCTCTGCACTCCTGTCGAGGGTGTCGCGCTTAGCGCGGCGTTAACCATACCTTCCAATGAACCCTGAACCCGGGGTTTGTACCTAGGGCCCACGAACTGGCCGATTGCCGGGTCGCAAGGGTCGCTGACGAATCGGCGCTCTTGGGGGTTTATGCTTGGAAGGACCGGGTTTTTATGAAGAACGTATTTCGCCTTGGCGCCGTTGCTGCCGCTTTCGCCGTGATGGCTACCGGCACTACGGCTTATGCGGCCGACAATGCCGACGCCACTGCGACGGTCGAAGTGATGAAGCCGCTGACGCTGACCAAGACCGCCGATCTCAATTTCGGCCAGGCACTGGTGAGCGGCGCGGGCACGGTCGCCGTGTCGCCTGCCGGCGCGCTGACCTGCGCCTCGGCTGGCGTGGTCTGTTCGGGCGCGGTCAACGCCGCGGCGTTCGACATCACGGGCGGCACCGCGGCCAAGAAGGTCAGCGTGCACCTGCCGACCGTGACCAACCTTGTCCGCATCGGTGCGGCAGCTGGCACGACCGCTGCGTCCGACCTCATCGGCTTCGGCTCGCTGACCACTGACGCAGTGCTCAACGCCACGACGGGCGACCGTGAAGTCACGCTCGGCTCGACGGGCGCGGGCAGCTTCAAGGTTGGTGGCACGCTCACCTTCGACGGTTCGGAAGTTCCGGGCGTTTATGAAGCGACCTTCAACGTCAGCGTCGATTACAGCTGATCGTCGCTGCGCCTAGCGCATTGCGAGAACCAGGCCGCATCCGCTTCGCGCGGGTGCGGCCTTCACTTTTACCTGTGCCCGACCCGATGGTTTAAGCGTTCTTAACTATACCACAGGTAGAACCCCTCGAGCCGCGGCGATGGTCCGCGCTTGATGAGGTCTGTCGCTCCGTGTTCTCCACCCGTGCGTTTCTTTCATGTGTCGGCGTTGTCGCGGCATCGTTGGCCCCGCTTACCGCCCAAGCCCAAGGCGATCTGCTCATCGCGCCCACCCGCATCGTGCTCGACGGAAGGCAGGGGGGCGAAGTCATCCTCAGCAACATCGGTGACAGCGAAGCGACCTATCGCATCGAACTCGAATTGCGGCGCATGGACGGCAATGGCGCGCTAAGCGCGGTGCCGCGGGAGGCAGCGAACGAGAAGGAAACGGCGGCGCTGGCGATGGTCCGCTATGCACCGCGGCGCATCACCTTGCCGCCCAATCAGCCGCAATCGGTGCGAATCAGTGCCCGACCCGGCGCCGAACTGCCCGAGGGCGAATATCGGGTGCATATGTCATTCACCGCGATCCCAGCCGCGCGGCCGGTGACGCAGGGCGAGGATCCGCAGGGAATCGAGATCCGGCTGGTGCCGATCTACGGGGTGACCATCCCGGTATTCGTCCGCCACGGCCGGCTCGAGGCGCAAGTATCCATCGCCAATCCGGCGCTTCGTGCCGGCGCGTCGGGTAGCGAACTTACTTTCGACCTGATTCGCAACGGATCGAGTTCGACCTATGGCGAAGTGGTCATCCGCAAACCCGGTCAGGCCGAGCCGATCGCCGTGACCCGCGGTGTGGCGATCTACACCGAAGTTGCCTCGCGCAAGCTCGCACTGCCGCTCTCGCCCGAACAGACGGCGGCGCTGCGCGGCCCGGTCGAAATCGAATATCGCGAACTACCGGAAAATGGCGGTCGACTGCTCGCCAGCCTGACCACCACGATCGGCTGATACGGGCCGACGCGCTTTTTTCGAGCTCGCTCTGTGCGCTTACCCGGAACAGCCAGGGCCGCCGCGCTTGCCACGCTGGCGGCCATAGCCGTGTGCGGTGCGCTGCCGGCCTACGCGCAGGACGCGCCCGGGGGCTGGCAGCCGAATGAAGACGATTTCATGATGTTCACGCTCGATGCCCAGCGGCACCGGCTGAGCGATGATATTCGTGGATACGTCACACCCGACGGCACTTGTCTCGATCTTGTTGACGTCGTGCAGTCACTCGATCTGGCCGTGCGTATCGATGCGAAGTCGCGCCGCGCAACCGGATGGCTGTTCGATGAGGCGCGCACCATCTCGATTGACCGCGATTCAACTACGGTACAAATCATGAACAATCGCGAGTCGCCCGACGCCAGCCGGATTTATGACAGCCCCGAGGGTTGGTGCGTCGACAGTTCCGCGCTCGCCCGCTGGCTCGGCGTGCGTCTGACCGTCGATCGGTTCAATGCCGCGATTCGGCTCGATAGCGACAAGCCGCTGCCTTTCGTCGAAGCGCTCGAGCGGCGCCAGCGCGGCGAGCAATTGGCGCGCCGCCGCCCGCAGAACTTCGATCTGGCGCAATTTCCGCAAGCCGAAATGGAATACCGCCTGTGGCGTACGCCGATGGTCGATATGACCCTGCAGATAGGCGTGCAGACGCGCGCTGGCGGGAATGCAAGAATGACTGCGCGCGGCGAAAGCTTCGCTGCCGGCGAGTTGGGCAGGATCAGCTATGAGAGCCGCATCGCGACCGACGGGGCGTTCAAGCCAGCCTCCGTCCGCTTCACCGCCTTTCGCCGCGATCCGGCGGCCAAGCTGCTGGGGCCGCTGCAGGCGACCGAGGCGTTGATCGGCGATGTCCAGAGCGAAGGCGGGCGGCTGGTGGCGCAAGGCGGCATGGGGCGCGGCCTGTTCGTCTCGAACCGCCCGCTTGGCGTAACCGGCAACTTCTCGACAACCGACCTGCGTGGCACCTTGCCGGCGGGGTGGGACGCGGAACTGTATCGCAACGGCCAGTTGCTCGCCTTTCAGGCCGATCGCGGCGATGGACGCTATGACTTCAGCCAGGTCGAACTGGCAGTCGGCCGCAATGATTTCGAAGTCGTTCTTTATGGTCCGCAAGGCCAGGTGCGCCGCGAACAGAGCGCGGTCACGCTGGGCCAGGGGGCGCTGCCAGCGGGGCGGCTCCATTATTGGCTGGGCGCGTTGCAGCATGACCGCGACCTGTTCTCGCTGACCCGGCAAGACAGCGTTGACAACGCCGATGCACGGCATTGGCGCGGCGGCGCCGGAGTGGCCTATGGGATCGACAGGTGGACCAGTATAGCGATCTCAGCCCACAGCCTGCGCCACGCTGGCGAGCGACGCCAATATGTCGAAACTCGGCTGTGGCGGAGTCTGGGCGGGTTCGAGGCCGAACTCGCCGCAGCGCACGAACTCGGCGGCGGGGGCATGGCCCAGGCGGCACTGGTCGGGCGGCTGGGCGGCGTCAATGTGGCCTTCGATGGCGCGGCGCGATTGGGCAATTTCGTATCCGAGATGGTCCAGCCCGATCTCGCCTATCGCTATACGCTTCGCGCCGATGCTTCGGTGCGTCTCGGTGGTTTTGGCCTTCCGGTGCAGGCCGCCTATGGCCGGGTCCATCGGCGCGTCGGATCAAGCTATGCCGAATGGTTGGTGGCGAGCTCGCTCGCCGCGCGCGGTGTCGCCGTCCGCGCCGAGCTGGCACGCCGCGCCCGTAGCCCGGCACTCGCCGACCCGCAGCTTGAGACAAAAGCCCAAGTCCTTGTAAATACCCGGATAAGGGGCGTCAGATTGCGCGGCAGCGCGACCTATAATCTTGATGGCCGGGACAGGGGGTTCGACACCGCGCGGGTTGCTGCGGGCATCGATGTGGGCGACCGTGGCGATCTCGAAGCCGGATTCGAATACGATCTGCGCGCCGGGCAGCGCCGGTTCGAGCTTGGCTATGCCCATCGGTTTGACCGCTTCGCCCTGCGGGCTGACGCCAGCCATTCAGGCCGGGGTCAGGTGGGGTTACAGCTCGGCATCGCGTTCAGTTTTGCCCGCGATCCGCTCGGAGGAGGGGTGCGATTCTCGAGCGAGCGGCTGGCGCGCTACGGCCATGCTGAAGTGACCGTTTTCCGCGACGACAACGGCGACGGCCGCCGCTCGTTCGATGAGGAATTGCTGCCCGATGTAAGGGTCGAGGCGGGCCTGCGCAGCGACGACACGATCACCAATGCCGAGGGCCGTGCCGTGCTTGACCAGTTGCGCCCCAATGTTCCGGTTCTGGTGGGCATCGATCAGTCGTCTCTGCCTGATGCCTATCTCGCGCCGGCCGGGCCCGGCGTGGTCATCACCCCCCGTGCCGGCACAGTAGGGGCCATCATCCTGCCGGTTCTGCCATCCGGAGAGGTTGAGGGAATGCTTGTCGCGGCAGCAGGCGGCGGACAGGCCGGCGTGGAACTGGAGCTGGTCGGTGCGAGTGGCGCGGTGGTCGCGAAGACCTTGAGCGAATTTGACGGCTTCTTCCTGTTCCAGCGTGTCCCCTATGGTCGGTACTCTCTGCGGGTGGCCGAGGCGTCAGCGCGCCAACTCGATGTGCGGCAGGCGACCGCGGTTCAGGTGGAGGTTGGCCGCGCGCTCGATGTCGTGCGGCTCGGTCCGGTTCGCCTGGAACGTGACGTGCGGGCGATTGCCGATGCGGGCGGTGCGCCCGCCACCGGCGCGGCGCATTAGGTTTAGCGGCCGAGCGGGATCCGCTTGTCACCCGTCCGCCGCGCGGGGGCGCGCGGTGCAGGCGCCGCGCGGCGCGGCACAACCCGCTGGCGCGGTGCGGCGGCGGGCGCTTCGTCGATCCACTCGTCGACCGGCTCCTCGCGAATGACAGCGTGCTGGTTCACCGGTATCATCACCGGAACATAATGCATCGGGCGCCCGGCGGGCCCGCGCGCCTCCCAATCGGCAAGATAGCGTTCGCAATCGTCGATCCGGCCATCGCGGCGGGCTGTGTGGCTGGTAATGGCCGCCCCCGCCACCCCGCCCAGAGCTGCGCCGACGGCCGTGCCCAGCAGCCGGTCGCCGTCAGCCATGCGGTTGCCGACAAGGCCGCCCACGCCGGCGCCGATCAGCGCCCCGAGAACACCGCTGCGATCGCGCCCGCGGCGGTCGAGAAAGCGCGCCCGGCATTCCGCCAGCCAGGCATCGCGCTGGGCAGGATAGGCCGACTGCATCGCCTCGCCCGTCGCCTGCGCGTAGGCCGCATCATAGCTTGGCATTCCGGGGTAGAGCACGTCCGCGCCCGGCGGCGGATAGGTTTGGGTATAAGCCTGAGGATAGACAGGTGGATAGGGTGTCGACGGAGCTGCCGGCAGATAGACTGCGTCCGGCGCGTCGCCCTGCCATCCGGCGGGCGTTGCATAGGTGTAATCGGCCCCGGTCCTTTCGGGTGTCGGCATGTCCTGCGCGGATGCCATGCCGGGCATGGCAAGGATGACGAAAAGCGACAGGGCAAGGCGGTTCGGCATGGCTGATCCCCACAAGCGCCGCATCGGCGCCGGTTAACCGCCAGCTAACACGCCAAACGACAGCAGGGAAACGCCTTCGGGCGCGCTGTCCCGAATCGGTGCGGACGCCGCGCCTCAGGCGATGCGCGGCGCGAGCAGCGCGGCCAGCGCCTCGATACCGCGCGCATCCTCATCGTCGAAGCGGGCAGGTTCCGGACTGTCGAGGTCGATCACCGCGAGCAGGCGTTCTTCGTGCACCACCGGAACGACCAGCTCGGATCGGCTCGCCGCGTCGCAGGCAATATGGCCGGGAAAGGCGTGGACGTCCGCCACCAACTGCGTCCGGCGCTCGGCGGCGGCGGTGCCGCAGACGCCCGTGCCGAGCGCGATGCGGATGCAGGCCGGGCGGCCCATGAAGGGGCCCAGCACCAGTTCCGGGCCAATCAGCCGGTAGAACCCCGCCCAATTGAGTGCCGGCAGATATTCGGCGAGCAGCGCCGAAACATTCGCCATATTCGCCACCGGATCGCACTCGCCCGTGGTCAGCGCATCGGCGGCGGCGAGGAGATCGGCGTAGAGCGCCGGCTTGTCCTGCGCATGGTCGGGACGAAAGTCGAACATGGCGGCCGCTCTAGCCCGCTCGCCGGTTGCCGCAAGGGGCGCAGCGGTTTAATATCGGTAGATGCGCAAATGGCTGATCGCTCTTCTCGCCCTCGTCGCCCTCGTCGCGGTGGCGGCCGTCTTACTCCTGCGCGGGCAGACCGCCGAGCTGCCGCTGGCCGAGGTCACCGGGACCGAGCCGACCATCGCCGAGCCGAGCCCGGAGAAGTTTCCAACGGTCAAGGTCGCGCGGCCCGTGGGCTGGGGCGCCAGCGAGGTGCCGCAAGCGGCCGCGGGGCTGGCGGTCACCCGCTTTGCCAGCGGGCTCGATCATCCACGGGTGATCTACACCCTGCCCAATGGCGACGTGCTCGTGACGCTGACCAATCGCCCGCCGGGCAGCGGGCCCAAGGGGATCGCCGGCCTTGTCGCCAAGCTGCTGTTCGCCCGCGCGGGGGCCGATGTGCCATCGCCCGACCAGCTGGTGCTGCTGCGCGACAGCAATGGCGACGGGGCGGCCGATCAGCGCCATGTGTTGCGGACCGAATTGTCCTCGCCTTCGGGCATCGCCTGGCATGACGGGACGCTCTATCTGGCCAATCATGACGCGCTGCTGGCGTTTCCCTACGCGCTCGGCGCCAACCGGCTGGATGGTGCGCCGCGCAAGCTGATGGACCTGCCGCCGGGCGGCAATCACTGGATGCGCAATATCGCGCTGAACCCCGAAGGCACGCGGATCTATGTCGCGGTCGGCTCGGCCTCCAACATTGCCGAAAACGGGATCGAAGCCGAACAGGGCCGCGCGCGGATCTGGGAATATAATCTAGAAACGCGCCGCCAGCGGCCCTTCGCCACCGGCCTGCGCAATGCGAACGGGCTCGACTTCAACCCGTGGAGCGGCGAATTGTGGACCACGGTCAACGAGCGCGACCAGCTCGGCTCCGACCTGGTGCCCGATTATTTGACCAATGTGCCGGTGGGCGCGCAATATGGCTGGCCGTGGCTTTACTGGGGCGAGAATGTCGATCGCCGGGTCAAGGCGCCGATGCCGGCCTATCTGGTGGAATATTCGCGCACCCCTGAATATGCGCTGGGTCCGCACGTCGCGGCGCTGGGTCTCGCCTTCACCAAAGGCGGGCATCTGATGGGCGACCGCTTCGCCAGCGGGGCATTTATCGCCCGCCACGGATCGTGGAACCGCAAGCCGGCCGCAGGCTATGATGTCGTCTATGTCGCCTTTGACGAACGCGGTAATCCCACCGGCACGCCGGTTCCGGTGCTGTCGGGCTTCCTCAAGGATAATGGCGATACGCGCGGCCGGCCGACCTGGGTTGCCTGGGCGGGTGATGGGGCGCTGCTGGTGAGCGACGACACCGCCGGGATTATCTGGCGCGTAGCAGCACCGGGCGCGCAACCGGGCGCGGCGATCGAACGGCGTGCGACGCGAGCCCTGCCACCACGGCCCGAATTGTCCGGCGATCCGCGCGCGACATTTGGCGAAGCGGATTATGCGCGCCGCCAGCCCGCGCAATAGGCGCTATAGCGCGCGGCCGGCGCGGCCCGCCAGTTCGGTGACGTAGTGATAAGCCACCCGGCCCGAGCGCGCCCCGCGCCGCTTGGCCCATTCAAGCGCATCTGCGGCGGTGAAGGCCAGCCCGGCCGGCCCGGCATAGGCCGCGACCATCGCGAGGTAATCTTGCTGACTCGCCGCGTGAAAGCCCAGCGACAGGCCGAACCGGTCCGCCAGCGCCAGCCGATCGTCGATTGCATCGCGCGGATTGAGCGGATCGTCCTGCTCTGCCGCCTGCCGGGCGAGGATGGCGCGGTGGTTAGCAGTCACCGCCAGCCGGACATGGGCCGGCCGCGCCTCGACCCCGCCCTCGAGCCAGCTTCGCAGATGGCGGGGGCCGACATCGTCGCCCTCGGCAAAGCCGAGATCGTCGATGAAGACGAGGAACCGCCGCCCCGTCACCTCGTGCAGGCTGGCAAACAGATCGGGCAGCGCCGCCAGCGCATCGGTTGCCACCTGCACCAGCGCCAGCGCAGCCGGATCGGGCGCCTGCGCAGCGCGCACGGACGCGCGCACGAGCGCCGATTTGCCCATTCCCCGCGCGCCCCACAGGAGAATATCGTGGGCGGCATGGCCTTGCGCCAACCGGCGGGCATTCTCGGCGACAGCCGCTTTCTGCACGTCGAGCCCGCAGAGCTGATCGAGCATCGGCGCCTCGATCGAGGGAACCGCGCGCGGGCCTGTGCCCGTCCACAGATAGGCCGGCGCGCCAAGCCAGTCGGCGGGCGGGGGCGGGGCGATCCCGGCCATCCGCTCGAGCGCGGCAGCGATCCGCGCCAGCGGGTCCATCAGGGCAGCTGGTCTGCCGTCAGGCTATAGAGCAGGCCGGCACCCGCCACGGCCGAATCGTGCAGCCCGCGCGCTTCGGGGACGATGCGGTCGAGGAAGAACCGCGCTGTCACCGGCTTGCTCGCTGCAAGCGCGGGGGCAGCGCCATCCTCAACCGCGCGCATCTGGCGCAGCATCTGCCACCCGGCTACCGCGACGGCGGCCATGGTGCAAAACGGGACGGAACCCGCCAGCCGGTCCTCCACCGCCGCACCGCGCATCCAGCGGGCGATTTCGCTGCAATCAGTGGCCAGCGCGGCCAGCGCCTTTTCGCTGCCCACCGCCTCGCGCGCGACATCGGCGAGCAGATCCAGCAGCACTTCGCCGCCATCCAGTTCAAGTTTACGGGTCACCAGATCGGCCGCCTGGATGCCGTTGGTCCCCTCATAGATCGGCGCAATGCGCGAATCGCGCCAATGCTGCGCCGCGCCGGTTTCCTCGATGAACCCCATCCCGCCATGCACCTGGATACCCAAACTGGCGACCTCGACCCCGATATCAGTGCCCCACGCCTTCAGCAGCGGGACGAGCACCTCGGCGCGGCGCGCCGCCGCTTCGTCGCCCAGCGCGCCGCGATCGACCTGACCCGCGGTATAATAGAGCAGCGCGCGCACCGCTTCGGTCAGCGCCTTCATGCGGATGATCGTGCGGCGGACATCGGGATGCTCGATGATGGCCACCGGCGTGCGGTCGGCCGCGCCCGCCCTGGCCCCCTGCACGCGCTCGCGCGCATAGGACAGCGCCTGCTGCGTCGCGCGCTCCGCAATCTGGACGCCCTGATTGCCGACATTGATCCGCGCCGAGTTCATCATCGTGAACATCGCTTTCAGCCCGCCATTGGGCACGCCGACCATTTCGCCGATGCACTCGCCGCCGCTGGCCCCGTCGCCGAACATCATCACGCAGGTGGGCGAGGCATTGATCCCCAGCTTGTGTTCGAGGCTGACGCAGCGCAGATCGTTGCGCGGGCCCGGCTGGCCATCGGCGCCGACGAGATATTTTGGCACCACGAACAGCGAAATCCCCCGACTGCCGGCCGGCGCGTCGGGCAGGCGCGCCAGCACCAGATGGATGATGTTGCGCGACAGCTCGTGCTCGCCCCAGGTGATGAAGATCTTCTGCCCGGCGATGCGATATTTGCCGGCGTGTTCACCCTCGGTGATCGGGGTGGCGGTCGCTCGCAAGGCGCCCAGATCGCTGCCCGCCTGCGGCTCGGTCAGGTTCATCGTCCCCGACCATTCGCCGCTCACCAGTTTGGGTAAATAACGCGCCTTCTGCTCGGACGAGCCGTGATGGTCGAGCGCATCGATCGCCCCGACCGACAGGATCGGCAGCAGGGTGAAGGCCATGTTCGCCGCGCCGAGATTTTCGAGCACGTTGCAGGCAAGCGTAAAGGGCAGGCCCTGCCCGCCAAATTCCGCCGGCCCGGAAATCGCGTTCCAGCCCTGCTCGATGAAATGCTGATACGCCGCCTCGAACCCGTCGGGCAGGCGGACCACGCCGTTTTCGAGCCGCGCCCCTTCAACATCGCCCACGCGATTGAGCGGCGCGAATTCGCCGGCGGCAAACTGGCCGACGCCTTCGACGATTGCTTCGACCAGATCCGGCTCGGCGGCGGAAAAGCGGTCGCTGGCGGCGATCTCGGCGATTCCGGCGTTGACGGTGATGGCGAGCAATTGGTCAGCTGAGGGCGGGGCGTAAGGCGTCACCGGCAAAATCCTTGGGCTTGAGCGATGCTTCCACCTATAGCGCGCCGCCATGAGCGGCAAGAACGCTACGGAACGGTTGACGGCCGATGCGGCAGGGCTCGCGCGCGCGGCCGAGCTGCTGCGCGCCGGTGCGCTGGTCGCACTGCCGACTGAGACCGTCTACGGCCTTGCTGCGAGGGCAGACGATGCGGCGGCGGTGGCTGCGATCTATGCGGCGAAGGGCCGGCCATCGTTCAACCCGCTGATCGTCCATGTTGCGGACGTTGCCGCCGCCGAGCGGCTGGCGCGACTGGACGAGCGGTCGCGGGCGCTGGCGGCGCGGTTCTGGCCGGGACCGCTGACCATGGTGCTGCCGCTGCGCGATGATGCCGGCCTGGCGGGCGCCGTTACGGCCGGGTTGCCGACAGTCGCGCTGCGCTGCCCGGCACATCCGGTGATGCGGCAGGTGCTGGCGCAGGTTGCGCTGCCGCTGGCGGCGCCCTCGGCCAATCGCAGCGGCTTTGTCAGCCCGACCACCGCCGATCATGTGGCGGCCACGCTCGACGGGCGGATTGCGGCGATTGTCGATGGCGGGCCGTGCGCGGACGGGGTGGAATCCACCATCGTCGCCTTGCGGGCCGACGGCGCGTGGTCGCTGCTGCGCCCGGGCCCCATTGCGCATACCGAGCTCGCGGTGCTGCTCGGGCCGGGGGAGACAGGCTCTACCGGGATCGAGGCGCCGGGGCAGCTAACCAGCCATTACGCGCCGGGCAAGCCGATGCGGCTGGGTGCGCTGCGGGCTGAGGAGGGCGAATTTCTGATCGGCTTCGGCAATGTTACCGGCGAGGTGACGCTGTCGGCCACCGGCGACCTCGCGGAAGCTGCGGCGCGCCTCTATGCCTGCCTGCATCTCGCCGCCGAGGCACCGCAGGCGCGGATTGCGGTAGCGCCCGTGCCCGATAGCGGTCTCGGCGCGGCGATCAACGACCGGCTGCGCCGCGCTGCCGCCTGACGGCTTAACGGGGCTGTTCGGGCTCGACCGGAATCGAGGGGATCAGTCGCTGCATTTCGGCATAGGTGCTGCTGGCACGTTCGCAAGCGCGGCGGTCGCCATCCTGGCAGTCGCGCATCTCGCGCTGATATTGGCGCTCGAACTGCGCCAGCCGCTCCTCGCGCTGGCGGATTTCGCGCCCGCGCTTCTGATCGGCCTCGGACTGGCTGGTGGTGGCAAGGTCAACCGCGCGCCCGGCCACCTTGACCGGCAGCGTGGCCACATCGAGCACGGTGCTGGCGATGCAGCCTTGCAGCATCACTGCGCCAGCCACGGCTAACAGGGCAGAATATGCACGCATTACCTGCTCCTTTCGCCGGTCTGGCTAGGTGCGCCCGCGTTGCGCGCGACTGAACGCCGGCGCCAAACGCTCAGGCTTCTTCGCTGGTCTCGTAATATTGCGGCGCGTGGGTCCGCAGCACGTCGAGGATCTTGCCGAGCGCGGCCGGCTCGTCGGTCTTTTCCATCGCCGCCAGTTCACGCGCGAGCCGGCTCGATGCGGCTTCGAAGATCTGCCGTTCGGAGTAGGATTGCTCGGGCTGGTCTTCGGGGCGGAACAGGTCGCGCGTCACCTCGGCAATCGACACCAGGTCGCCCGAATTGATCTTCGCTTCATATTCCTGCGCCCGCCGGCTCCACATGGTCCGCTTGACCTTGGGCTTGCCCTTCAGCGTTTCCATCGCCTCTTTCAGCGTCTTGTCGCTCGACAGCTTGCGCATCCCGATCGATTCGACCTTGTTGGTCGGCACCCGCAGCGTCATCCGTTCCTTCTCGAACCGCAGCACATACAGTTCGAGCTTCATCCCGGCGATTTCCTGCTCCTGCAGTTCGATCACGCGGCCGACGCCGTGCTTGGGGTAAACGACATAATCGCCGACATCGAAGGCGGGGGCATTGCTGGCCATTCACGCATTCCTTGCTGGGCGGGCGCTCCCCCCGATGCGGCAGTCAGCCTGTCCGCTACCGCACCTGGTGGAAGGGCGGACGGTCATTCCGATGCTGCTGTCAGGGAAGTGGTGCCGGCCTTTCCGTTCCTGGGACGGGCGCAGAAACACACTGCACCGGTCCGCTTGTGCGGCACCATAGCAGAAAAGGTGGCACTTTGCCACCCAGCACGCCGCAACGGGCCAAGCGTCTGATTATCTATAATAATTCGGCAATGCGTCGCAGCCCGAAGGCGGTCTG
This sequence comes from Qipengyuania sp. YIM B01966, assembly GCF_016461955.1. Lineage (GTDB taxonomy): Bacteria > Pseudomonadota > Alphaproteobacteria > Sphingomonadales > Sphingomonadaceae > QFOP01. Next base: position 87,688 of record NZ_JADMNM010000006.1, read on the forward strand.
CGAATCAGTCGCCCTCACCCGGTTCGGGCGAGAAGTACTTCTCGAACTTGGCTTCTTCGCCCTTGTGCTCGTCCGCGTCGACGGGCGGTTCCTTGCTCTGGGTGATGTTGGGCCATTCGGCCGAGAATTTGGCGTTCAATTCAAGCCATTGTTCCAGCCCGCTTTCGGTATCGGGCAGGATCGCTTCGGCCGGGCATTCGGGTTCGCACACGCCGCAATCGATGCATTCGCTGGGGTTGATGACGAGCATATTGTCGCCTTCATAGAAGCAATCGACCGGGCAGACCTCGACGCAATCGGTGTATTTGCATTTGATGCAGGCGTCGGTGACGACATAGGTCATGGCACGGTATCCCTTGGGCTCGCCGGTGTTTGTCCGGCTGCTAGGGCGCTTTGCCCGCCGGGGTCAAGCTCCCGATAATGGCTGCGCGCTTCGGCCGGGGGGCCGCGCCTGGAGGGCAGCGTGTCGAGCGCGATCACTCGCACCCGCGCGCCCAGCGGCAGGGTGAGGACATCGCCCGCGCACACCGGTTCGCTAGCGCGCAGCACCCGCCGGCCGTTGCGGCGCAGATGCCCGCTGGCGATCAGCGCCTGCGCCTGGCTGCGCGTCTTGACGAAGCGCAACAGGCACAGCGCCCGGTCGATCCTTATGCCGCCGCTCAGCGTAATGCGAGCCCGGCAAGCGCGGCAAAGGCGCTGCCTTCGCGCACGGCCACTTGCGACCGCGGCGGCGCGGCCTTGCGTGCCGGGCGCCAGTCCCACCGGTCGGGGGCAGGCGGGCCGAAGGCGCCGGTGGGCAAGGCCCGCCCACGCTGCACCCGGAAACCCGCCGCGCCGAGCAGCCGGTGGAAATTGTCCGCCGTCAGCCCGGTCGAGACCGCCAGCGCCGGGTCGATCGCAAACCGGTTGCGCTCCTTGCCGGTCGGGTTGGCTTTCGCCCGCGCCTCGAACGCGGCGCGCAGCAGCTTTTCGGCAATATCGACCCGCACGTGCTGATCGCCCGCCGGGCGATAGCCGGCCGGGACCTTGCCCTTGGCCGGGGCCACGCTGGGCATCGCGGCGACCAGCGGCCGGCGATCCGCGCCGAGCGCGTGCAGCAGGCTGCGCGGCGCAGGTTTGAGTAAGGCCGGCGCAAACACGTCGAGCGCGCCGAAGGTGACGCCAATGCGCCGCAGATAGGGCCGCATCTCCTTGGGCAGGCGGGCGATCCCGGCCTGCTCGCGCGTGACGGTGCCGTGGCCGGCAATCAGCGCCAGGAGCAGTGCCCGCGCCTCGCTACCAGCCGCCGGATCGCGCGTCGCCGCGCGCAGAGCGGTGAGCGGGGCCAGCGGCTTGAGCTGCTCGGCCAGCCACGAATCCAGCGCAGCGATGAACTGCGCGCGTGCTGGTTCTGGCACGGCACCGAGTTCGCGCGCGGGCGCAAGGCGCGGCGCGGCTGGATCGTCGCCTGTGAGGCTGGCCAGCGCAAATGCCGACCCTTCTGCGCCGTCTGGCCGCCAGACAAGTGACCCGCGGTCGATGGCGACGCCAGCAAACCCCCCCGCCGCCAGCGCGTCGGCGCGCTCGGCCAGCAGGCGCGGCAGTGCCTTTTCGCCCGCCGCCAGCAGCATCCGCCGATCCTCGTGATTGGCGCGGTGGTCGACCACGAAGCGGAAGCCTTCGATCCGGCCGATCGCCTCGTCCTCAACCGCCACCGTGCCGTCATCGGCAAGATTGACCGGCAGCAGCGCCGCGTCCTGTCCCATGCTCTTCATCAGGATCGAAGTCCTCCGGTTGACGAACCGCTCGGTCAGCCGCGCATGGAGCGCGTCGGACAGGCGGGCCTCGGCGCTGCGGGCGCGCGCTGCCATCTCGTCGCGCGCCAGCACCCAGTCGGGGCGCTGGCAGATATAGGCCCAGGAACGGATCGCCGCTATCCTGCCTTGCAGCGTATCGATATCCCCCTGCACGTGATCGAGTTCGGCAATCCGCGCCGCAACATAATCCGCGCCGAGATAGCCGCCGCGCAGATCCTCCCACAGGCGGGCAACAAAGCGTGCGTGCATTTCGGCGCCCTGCTGGCGAAAATCGGGCAGCGAACAGGCTTCCCAGAACCGGCGCACACTTGCCGACCCGCGAATGTCGCGGGCCAGCGGTTCCTCCGCCAGCCGTTTCAGCACTGCGAGGTCGATCGCTTCGGGTGCGAGCAGCAGTTCGGGCTCGCCCGGCTTTTCTTCCAGATCGCCAATCAGCGCCGCCACGCTGTCCAAGCGCGGCTCGGGATTACGCCAGTAGAAACGGGTCAGCGGGGCGAAGCGGTGTTCCTCGATCGCGTAGATTTCTTCCTCGGTGAATTCGGGCGCGCTGCCGCCATGACGGCTATTGCTACCATCGCCGCCGCCCGCACCACCGCCGAGCGTGCCGAAGGTGCCGTCTTTTTGATGCCGTCCTGCGCGCCCGGCGATCTGGGCCATTTCGGCAGGCGTCAGCCGCCGCTGGCGCTGCCCGTCGAACTTTGTCAGCCCGGCAAAGGCGACATGGCCGACATCGAGGTTGAGCCCCATGCCGATGGCGTCGGTGGCGACGATGTAATCGACCTCGCCCGACTGGAACAACCCGACCTGGCGGTTGCGGGTTGCCGGGCTTAGCCCGCCCATGACAACCGCCGCGCCGCCGCGAAACCGGCGCAGCATTTCAGCGGTGGCATAGACCTGCTCGGTCGAGAAGGCGACGATCGCGCTCCGTGGTGGCAGGCGCGACAGCTTGCGCGGGCCGAGATAGCTGAGCGTAGAGAAGCGCGGGCGCGAGATGATCTCGGCGTCGGGCAGCAGCTGGCGCACAAGTGGTTCGAGCGTGGCGGAGCCGAGCAGCATGGTCTCCTCCCGCCCGCGCGCGTGCAACAGCCGGTCGGTGAAGATATGGCCGCGCTCGCGGTCAGCGGCGAGCTGCGCCTCGTCCAGCGCGACGAAAGCGGGCGCCTGGGTCAGCCCCGGCGCGTCCTTCTGCCCCCAGATCACAGGCATCGCTTCAGCGGTGCAGAGGAAATAGCGCGCCTCAGGCGGTTCTATCCGTTCTTCGCCGGTAATCAACGCCACCGCGCGCTCGCCCTTGATCGCGACCACCCGGTCATAGACCTCGCGTGCCAGCAGCCGCAGCGGGAAGCCCATCGCCCCGCTCGAATGCGCGCACATCCGCTCGATCGCCAGATGCGTCTTGCCGGTATTGGTGGGGCCGAGCACGGCCTTCAGAGCGCCCTTCGTCACGCCGCATAGGTGGCATCGCACGGGGGCCGGGGCAATGGCGGCCAGCGCGCTTTTAAGTCCGTTTTAACCGCGCTCTGGCACGGTTGGACGAACGGTTGCAGGGGTTGGTGTCGAAGTGCCGAGCGCAGCACAGATGGGCGGCTTTGGCCGGCTGCGCGCCGATGCGCCCGCCGCCGAGCCCAGCCAGTTTCGCCGTAGCCTGCCCGCTCGTGCCCGCGCCCGCGCCGCCGGACGGGCCGGCGCGGTGAGCCTGCTGGCGCTGGTTGCCCTCGCCGTGTGGCCGGGCGTCACCAGCGTTCAGGCTGCCCCCTCGACGCTCTCCAGCGACCCGGTGCGCGACGAATATCGCAGCCAGATGATCCTGCCGCTGGCGCTGGGGGCCGATAGCGGCCGGCGGATGGGCGCTGGCGCGGCGGTTCGCCCGCTGGCAGCCGCGCCCGAACGCGCGCAGGTTGAACTGACCGCCACCTTGGGCGGCGGCGACAGCCTTGCCGCCATGTTGCAGCGCGCGGGCGTGGGTCCCCGCGATGCGGCGGCAGCGGCGGCGCTGATCGGCCAGGCGGTTCCGGCCCGGGCGATTGCGCAGGGGACCGAGGTGCAGGTGGTGCTCGGCCGCCGGCCGGCGCCGGGTGCCGCGCGCAGCCTCGCCGCCTTGTCGCTCCGTGCCCGGTTCGACCTCGACCTTGCGGTCAAGCGTAGCGGCGGCGGGTTGGTGCTCGAACGCCGCGCGCTGGCGGTGGACGACCGGCCGCTGCGAATTCGCGGACTGGTCGGGTCCAGCCTCTATCGCTCGGCGCGGGCGGCGGGCGCCCCGGCCAGCGCGGTGCAGCAATATCTGCGGACGCTGGCTGAACAGGGACAGCTCGGCGAAGGGCTGCTGCCGACCGACACTTACGATTTCGTGGTCGCCTATCGCCGCGCGGCGTCGGGCGAGGTCGATTCCGGCAAATTGCTGTTCGCGGGGGTCGAGCGCGGCGGCAAGCCGCGCGCGCAATTGCTGCGCTGGGGCCCCGATGGCCAGTTCCTCGAAGCGAGCGGCGTGGGTCAGCAACGCGAAGGGCTGCTGGCCCCAGTGCCGGGGCGCATCACCTCGCATTTCGGGATGCGCCGCCATCCGATCCTGCGCTATGCGCGGATGCATTCGGGGCTCGATTTCAAGGCTGGCTATGGCACGCCGATCCTCGCGGTGACCGATGCCGTGGTGCAGGCGGCGGGGCGGATGGGCGGCTGCGGTAACGCCGTCCGGCTGGCGCATGGCGGCGATGTTGCCACTCGCTATTGTCACCTCAGCCAGCTGGCGGTGGCGCCGGGGCAGGCGGTGCGCCGCGGGCAGGTGATCGGCTATGTCGGCTCGACCGGGCTCTCCACCGGGCCGCATCTGCATTACGAAATGTATCGCGGCGGTCGCGCGATCGATCCGGCCTCGGTCCGCTTTGTCACCCGCGCGCAGCTCGAAGGGGCCGAACTGGCGAGTTTCCGGCAGGCGCTGGCGACCTTGAAGGCGATTACCCCCGGCCCACGCTGATTGCAGGGCGCGGCCTTTTGCGGCAGGACGGGTACCGCCATGACCCTTGCCGCCTACCCCCATCTGCGCCTGCGCCGCACCCGCGCCTCGGGCTGGAGCCGCGCGCTATACCGCGAATGCGTGCTGACCCCGGCGGACCTTGTCTGGCCGCTGTTCGTAACTGGCGGGACCGGCGTCCACGAGCCGGTGGCGAGCCTGCCCGGCGTGTCGCGCTGGTCGGTCGATCTTGTCGCCCGCCGCGCGAAGGAAGCGGCCGCGCTGGGCATCCCGGCGATCGCGCTATTCCCCTACACCGACCCCGCGCGGCGCAGCGTTGACGGGGCCGAGGCGCTCAATCCGGACAATCTCGTCTGCCGCGCGATCCGGGCCGTGCGCGATGCCTGCGGGGATGCGATCGGTATCGTCACCGATGTCGCGCTCGACCCCTATACCAGCCACGGACAGGACGGGCTGGTCGATGACGGGGGCTATGTCGTCAATGACGACACCGTTGCCGTCCTGGTCGATCAGGCGCTGAATCAGGTAGCGGCGGGGGCCGATATGGTCGCCCCGTCCGACATGATGGACGGCCGCGTGCGCGCCATCCGCATGGCGCTCGAAATGAACGGGCACCCCAATGTGCAGATCCTTGCCTATGCGGCGAAATATGCCAGCGCCTTCTATGGCCCGTTCCGCGACGCGGTGGGTTCGGGCAACCTCTTGAAAGGCGACAAGAAAAGCTACCAGATGGACCCGGCCAACGGCGCCGAGGCATTACGCGAAGTGGCGCTCGACATCGCCGAAGGGGCCGATGCGGTGATGGTGAAGCCCGGCCTCGCCTATCTCGACGTGGTGGCGCGGGTGAAGGACCGCTTCGACGTGCCCGTCTTCGCCTATCAGGTGAGTGGCGAATATGCGATGATCGAAGCCGCTGCCGCCGCCGGCGCGGGCGACCGCGATGCGCTGGTGCTCGAAACGCTGATGGCGTTCAAGCGGGCGGGCTGCACCGGGGTGTTGACCTATCACGCAGCCGATGCGGCACGGCTGCTAAATGGCTGAGTTTCGCCACGAAACCGAACGGCTGCTACTGCGCGACTGGCGCGGCGAGGCGGATTGGGCGGAATTCTTCCGCCATACCAATACCGAAGCCGTCATGCGCTGGCTCGGCGGCGTGCTGGACGAGCACGGCATGGCCGCCACCCGCGCCCGGGTGGAGGGATGCGCAGCGCATCACGGCCATTGCTTCTGGCTCCTCGAACGCAAGCAGGATGGCGGCCCTCTGGCCGGCGAGGTGCTCGGTTTTTGCGGGCTGAAGCGCGCCAATGCGCCGGGCAGCACGGTCACCGGTATGATGGAGGTCGGCTGGCGCCTGCGCGAAGACGCCTGGGGCCAGGGCTATGCCAAGGAGGCTGCGCGCGCGGCGATTGACCTTGCCTTCACCCGCTTCGGCGCGGAAGAACTGGTCGCGCTGACCATTGCCGAAAACGAGGGCAGCTGGGGGTTGATGAACCGGCTCGGGTTCAGCCGCCGGGCGGACCTCGATTATCCCGACCCGCGCTATGCACCGCCGTGGCGCGACACGGTGGTCTATGCGCTTGCGCGCAGCGACTGGCAGCGCGCCGATGGCTGACATCATCACCGAGACCGCGCGGCTTGTGCTGCGTACGATCGAGGACGGCGATGCCGCGCTGCAATACCGCTTGCTCAACACACCGGCGGTGATGGCACGGCTCGGCGGGGTCAAGGAACTGCACGAGATCGAGGCCAAGCACGCCCGGTCGCAGGCGTTATATGCCCAGGAAGGCTTCTCTTTCCTGATGATGATCGAGAAGGCCACCGGCGAGCTGGTCGGCCATTGCGGCCTGAAGCGGGTGGACAATCCGCGGGCGCATAATCCGGGCGATCACGAGATCGGCTGGCTGGTGAGGCAGGATCGCTGGCGGCGCGGCTATGCCCAAGAGGCGGTGCGCGCAGTGCTCGATTGGGGTTTCGGCGCGGTCGGCGCGCAGCATATCGTCGCGCTGACCAGCCAGGCCAATGTCGCCAGCTGGAAGCTGATGGAGAAGCTGGGCATGGAACGCCGCAAAGACCTCGATTTCGACGATCCGGCCTATCCGCCCGAAGATCGCACGACCATCCTCTACAGCATTAATGCATCAATGTGGGAGAGCCAGCGATGTACCGCCCCGGCGTCCGCCTGATCCCGATCAATGGCAAGGTTCCGAATATCCACCCCGATGCTTTCATCGCGCCGGGCACGGTTATCATCGGGGATGTCACGATCGGCGCGGGCAGCTCGGTCTGGTACAATTGTGTGCTGCGCGCCGATGTCGAGCGGATCGTGATTGGCGAGCGCAGCAATGTGCAGGATGGCAGCGTTCTCCACGGCGATCCCGGCAGCCCGGTGCTGATCGGCAACGATGTGCTGGTCGGGCACATGGCGATGGTCCACGGCTGCACGGTGCACGATCGCGGGTTCGTCGGGCTGGGGGCGATTGCGATGAACCGGGCGGTGATCGGCAGTGAAGCCATGCTCGCCGCCGGTGCGATGTTGACCGAGGGCAAGGAAATGGCGCCGCGCACGCTATGGGGTGGACGCCCGGCGCGGTTCATGCGCGAGCTGGATGATGCCGCGATTGCCGGGATGCAGATGGGCGTCGCGCATTATGCCCGCAATGCCGTGGACCATGCCGCGGCCATCGCTGCCGCCCATGGCCCGCCCGAAAGCTGATCTGCCGCCGGCGGCAACGCTGCGGGCGCTGGCCTACGCCGAGGGACGGCTGGCCGTTCGGGTGACACCGGGCGCGCGCAGCGAATCGCTGGCGATTATTGACGGGCAACTTCACGCCAAGGTTCGTGCTCGGCCGACTGACGGGGCGGCGAACAGAGCGGTGATCGCCCTGCTCGCCGCCGCGCTTGAGATGCCGCCGTCGCAGCTCAGCCTGCTGCGCGGCGACACCGCCCGCAACAAGCTGATCCGGATCGCACCCTAGGCAGCGACCGCGCCGAACCGACCGGCTTGATAATCGGCGAAGGCCTGACGGATTTCGTCGGCGCTGTTCATCACGAACGGCCCGTGGCCAACGACCGGCTCGTCAATCGGTTCGCCCGTCATCACCAGCAGCATGACGTCGCCATTGGTAACAACCGGCGCGCCCTCGCCCGCGCGCGACAGGCGCGCGATTTCGCCCGCACCGATATCGCACCCGGCGATTGTCGCATGGCCGGCCAGCACTGCGACCAGGGTAGTGTGTCCGTCCGGCACGGGAAGCAGCGCCTCGGCGCCTGCGGGCAGACGGACATCCCACAGATTAACCGGGGTGAAGGTCGCCGCAGGACCGGCGACGCCATCGAAATGCCCGGCAATTATCCGCGCCGTGTCCCCGGCAAAGGGCGTTTCGGGAATCATATCGCGGGTGATCGCCTGATAACGCGGCGTGGTCAGCTTGTCGGCCGCGGGCAGATTGACCCACAATTGCACCATGCGGAACGGCCCGCCGCTGCGGGCAAAGCCGGGGGCGTGATATTCCTCGTGGATCACGCCGGCCCCGGCCGTCATCCACTGCACCTCGCCTGCGCCGATGGTCCCGCCGCCGCCAGCCGAATCGCGGTGGCTGACCGCACCGTCATAGACAATGGTCACGGTCTCGAAGCCGCGATGCGGATGCTGGCCCACGCCGCGCTGCTCGCCCTCTTCGGCCGGCTCAAAGGTCCACGGGCCGGCATAGTCGAAGAGCAGAAAGGGGCTGAGCGCAGCCGCATCGGCATGATAACTGAACAGCGAGCGCACGGGAAAACCGTTGCCGACCCAGTGGCCGGCCTCGCTAGTGAGCAGAGCGTCGAAAGTCTTCATTGCTTGGTCCTCAGCGCCCGGCGAAGACCGGGTCCGTCGACCCTGAGATGGGGATCGCCAAGGCGCCAGACAACGGCGGCGCCGTCTCGGGCGACGTTAGCTCCTCGCTTCGATCCGGGCGGCAGTGAGTGCGAGCAAGCCCGCCGCGACTGCGGCAAGCGCGGGGGCCGCCGATCCCAGCGCCTGCGTGGCCATCGCGCCCGCAACGGCGCCGCTGCCCAGCGACAGCCACAGCAGGCCGGCCGCCCGTGCGGCGCCGGTTTCGCGCCCGCCAATCCGGGCTGCAAGGCCTTGCCCCAGCCGCACCAGCGCGCCGGTCATGTAGGTGACCCCGACGGCCACCTCTCCATCCCGGCGGAAGGCATTGTTGAGCGCGCCCATCGCCAGCACCATTGTGCCTGCAAGGAGCGCGGCCGAACCCATCGCGGCACCCGTCGCGGCGATAATCAGGAGAGCGCAGACCAGGCTGAGGAGTGCGGTCTTGCGCCGCGCCGCTGCAAGGTCTGTGACAAGCGCGCCCGCGGCAACGCCGATGACAAAGCCCGCGATCAGCCCGGCCGGTACCCACGCGTTGCTTGGCTGCGCGACCAGATCGACCGCGAGCCGCGTCGTATTCCCCGACATGAACGAGACGAAGTAGCCATTCGCCGCGAGAAAGCCGATTGCATCAGTATAACCGGCAAGGCCGGCCATGCCGAGTGCAAGCATCTGGCGCGGGCGGTCATAACGTAGCACCGCTGCGCTTTAACGCCGCACCATCGCCTGCGCCATCATGTCGAGCCGTTCGGCCATCGTCCGACCCAGCGCCTTGTCAGCCGGCCCTGCCTCCGCAATCGCGCGGGCCATGGCATCGCTCCATTGGCCGGCGGTCTTGGCCGTGACGCCAAGGCTGCGATGGTAACTCATCATGCATTTGCCCGGATTGGCCGCGAACCAGTCCTGTGATCCGCCGGCCCATGCACTGAGCCAGCCGGTGAGCGACGCGCGCATCGGGCCAAGGTCGGCTGCGTGCATGGCCCGGAGTGCGCGATAGGTCGGCTCGGTATCCATCAGATCGTAGAATCGGTCGACAATCCGCGCGATTACCGCGGCGCCGCCCAGCGCGTCATAGGGGGTGGCTGGTTTGGCGATAGTCTGGGTCATTGGATTACGATTAGGCGCGGCCGGGAACGATGGCGTTGATCTGGCGCAAGTCAGTCCTGCACCAAGGCGGCGAGCGCCGAAATGCGGTCGGCCTCGTGCACCGGCTTGTCCCAGCGGATGCGGTGGATGCGCGGGAAGCGCATGGCGAGGCCCGATTTGTGGCGCTTGCTGGCGTGAACCGAATCGAACGCCACCTCGAACACCAGGCTGCGATCGGTTTCGCGCACCGGGCCGAAGCGATTGACGGTGTGCCGGCGAACATGGCGGTCGAGCTTCTTCAGCTCCTCGTCGGTGAAGCCTGAGTAAGCCTTGCCCACGGGAAGCAACTCGGCGCCGGCATCCGGGTCGCCATTCCAGCAGCCGAATGTGTAATCCGAATAGAAGCTGCTGCGTTTGCCGCTGCCACGCTGGGCATACATCAGCACGCAATCGATCAGCAGCGGGTCGCGCTTCCATTTATACCACAGCCCGGTGCGGCGGCCGGCGACATAGGGGCTGTCGCGGCGCTTGAGCATCACCCCCTCGATCGCCTCGTCGCGCGTGCGCCCGCGAATCTCGGCCAGCTCGGTGAAACTCCCTGCCGCGATCACCTGGCTGAGGTCGAAATGGCTTGCCGGCAGGCGGGTGACGAGCTGTTCGAGCCGCGCGCGGCGCGTGGTCCACGGCGCGGCGCGCAAGTCCTCGCCCTCGGCCAACAAGACGTCGTAGAGGCGCACGAAGGCCGGGTAATCGGCCAGCATGGCCTTCGACACGGTCTTGCGCCCCAACCGCTGTTGCAACGCGTTGAAGCTTGCCGCGCCGCCTTCCTCGCCACCCTGGTGGCTGCCGCGGACCAGCAACTCACCATCGAACACCGCCGGGAAGGGCAGGAGGTCGAGCAATTCGGGAAAGCTCGCCGAGATATCATCGCCCGATCGGGAGTAGACCCGGCTCTGATCACCCGCGCGGACCAGTTGCACCCGGATGCCGTCCCATTTCCACTCCGCCGCGTAATCGGCCAGATCGACCTCCAGTTCTTCCAGCGGGTGAGCCAGCATGAACGGGCGGAACGTGGGCAGATTGGCGATATCGGGCGGCGGCGCGCCGGCTGCTGCCCATGCGAACAGTTCCGCATAAGGCGGGGCGAGGCAATGCCAGTACTCTTCGACCTCTTCGACGCTGACGGCGAAGGCCTGCGCGAAAGCCACCTTGGCCAGCCGGCTGGAAATGCCGATCCGCATCGCGCCGGTCGCCAGCTTGAGCAGTGCGTAGCGCCCCGATGGATCGAGCCGGTCGAGCATGGCGGGCAATTCGGTGAGCACGCTCTTGCGGGTCATCGCCCCGAGCAGCGCCACCGCCTCCGACACGGTGGGCGGCGGACCAGCAGGGGCGAGAGGCGCGGGCCATAGCAGGCTGGCGGTTTCGGCCGTATCGCCGACGAAATCGCGGCTCAGCGTCCACAGCACCGGATCGACCCGCTCCATCAGGATCGTGCGAATGGTCGAGCTCTTCACCGCCGGGAAATCGAGCCCGTCGGTCAGCGCGGCGAGCGCCCAACCGCGATCGGGATCGGGCGTGGCGCGCAGATAGTCCGCGATCAGCCGCAATTTCTCGTTGCGGCTGCGAGTATAGACCAGCGCGTCGATCAGGGCGGCGAACTTCTCCACCCGTTAATCGTCCTCGTCCTCATACCCCACCAGCGCGAGCGCGCGGGCGCGGCGTTGGTGGAGTTCGTGCCAGCGGAGCAGCGCCTCCTCGCGGCCGTGGGTAATCCAGGTTTCGTACGGATTCACCTCCTCGACGGTGGCGGTGAGCTCACCCCAATCGGCGTGGTCCGAGATGATCAGTGGCAGCTCGACATTGCGCTGCCGGGCGCGCTGGCGCACCCGCATCCAGCCACTGGCCATGGCGGTGATCGGATCGGGCAGCCGGCGGCTCCAGCGGTCGTTGAGTGCCGAGGGCGGGCAGACCACCACATGGCCGCGCATCTGGTCCTTGGTGGCATCGGCCACCAGCCGCAGATCGCCCAGCGGTACGCCCAGCTCTTCATACAGCCGGCACATCCGCTCCATCGCGCCGTGGAGATAGATCGGCTGGTGATGCCCGGCGGCGCGCAATTCGGCGATCACCCGCTGCGCCTTGCCCAGCGCATAGGCGCCGACCAGCACGCAAGCGTCGGGATGATCGGCGAGTGCCTGGAGCAGCTTGCCGATTTCCTGTTCGATCGGCGGATGGGTGAACAGCGGCAGGCCGAAGGTCGCCTCGGTGATGAAGATATCGCACGGCGTCACTTCGAAGGGCGGGCAGGTCGGATCGGGCCGCCGTTTGTAATCACCGGTAATCACCACCCGTTCGCCAGCGTGCTCGAGCAGGATCTGCGCGCTGCCGAGCACGTGCCCGGCAGGGATGAAGCTGGCCGTCACCCCGCCCGCCAGCGCCAGCGTCTCGCCATATTGCGCCGGCAGCGCGCCCTCGCGGGTGTTGTAGCGCAGATCCATGATCGCCAGCGTTTCGGGCGTCGCCACCGTCTGGCCGTGCCCGCCGCGCGCATGGTCGGCATGGCCATGCGTGACCAGCGCGCGGTCAACGGGGCGCGAGGGATCGACCCAGCAATCGGCCGGCACGACATGAATGCCGTGCGGTTCGGCCCGGATCCAGGAAAATGGCGCGCTCACCGCCCGATAGCGCGGCGAGAGGGCGTTGGTTCCGCCCACCGCGCCGCGCCTGTCAGTCCTGTCCGTCGGCGGCGCTGGCCTCTTCACCGTCCGCCGGCTCGGCCGCCGGCCTGCCGCGCAGCTTCTTGGGCTTGGGCGGGGCGGGGGTTATCTCGAAGGACGGCTTCCCATCCTTGACGCTTACCTGAACTTCGCCGCCTTCAGACAGTTTGCCGAACAGCAATTCTTCGGCCAGCGGCTGCTTGATCCTTTCCTGGATCAGCCGCGCCATCGGCCGCGCACCATAAAGCTTGTCATAGCCCTTCTCGCCCAGCCAGTCGCGCGCTTCGCGGTCGAACTGGATGTGGACGTTTTGTTCGGCAAGCTGCAATTCGAGCTGCAGGATGAACTTGTCGACCACCCGCGCCACCGTCTCGCGACCGAGATAGGTGAACGGCACGATCGCATCGAGCCGGTTGCGGAATTCGGGGGTGAACATCTTTTTCACCGCTTCGTCCTGCGCGTCTTCCTTGCTGACATCGCCGAAGCCGATACCCTGCCGCGCCATGTCGGACGCGCCGGCATTGGTGGTCATGATCAGCACGACATTGCGGAAATCGACCGTCTTGCCGTGATGGTCGGTCAGCCGGCCATTATCCATCACCTGCAACAGGATGTTGAACAGGTCCGGGTGGGCCTTCTCGATCTCGTCGAGCAGCAGCACGCAATGCGGGTTCTGATCGACCGCATCGGTCAGCAGGCCGCCCTGATCGTAGCCGACATAGCCCGGCGGCGCGCCGATCAGCCGGCTGACCGAATGGCGCTCCATATATTCGCTCATGTCGAAGCGCTTGAGCTCAATCCCCATGATGCTGGCAAGCTGGCGCGCGACCTCGGTCTTGCCGACGCCGGTGGGGCCCGAAAACAGGAAGCTGCCGATCGGCTTGTCGGGATCGCGCAGGCCCGCGCGGGACAGCTTCATCGCGGTGGCGAGTTTCTGCACCGCGGCATCCTGGCCGAACACCACCTGCTTGAGATCGCGTTCGAGGTTTTCCAGCGCGCGCTTGTCGTCGCTCGACACCGATTTGGGCGGGATGCGCGCCATTGTCGCGATCACCTGCTCGATTTCGCGCGGAGTGATCTTCTTCTTGCGCCGCGCCGGCGGGACCAGCATCTGCATCGCGCCGACTTCGTCTATCACGTCGATCGCCTTGTCGGGCAGCTTGCGGTCGTTGATGTAGCGCGCCGACAGCTCCACCGCGGTCTTGATCGCGTCGGGGGTGTAGGTGACCTTGTGGTGCTCCTCGAACGCGCTGCGCAGGCCCTTGAGGATCTTGACCGTGTCCTCGACCGTCGGTTCGTTGACGTCGATCTTCTGGAACCGGCGCAGCAGCGCGCGGTCCTTCTCGAAATGGTTGCGGAATTCCTTATAGGTGGTCGAACCGATGCAGCGGATTGCGCCCGATGACAGGGCGGGCTTGAGCAGGTTCGAAGCATCCATCGCCCCGCCGCTGGTGGCGCCGGCGCCGATCACGGTGTGAATCTCGTCGATAAACAGGACCGCGTCGGGCATGCCCTCCAGCTCGGTGACAACCTGCTTCAGCCGTTCCTCGAAATCGCCGCGATAGCGTGTGCCGGCGAGCAGCGCGCCCATGTCGAGCGAGTAGATCACCGCGTCCTGCAGCACTTCGGGCACCTCGCCCTCGACGATCTTGCGCGCCAGCCCTTCGGCAATGGCGGTCTTGCCAACGCCCGGATCGCCGACATAGAGCGGGTTGTTCTTGCTGCGGCGGCAGAGGATCTGGATCGTCCGGTCAACTTCCGGCCCGCGGCCGATCAGTGGATCAACCTTGCCGCTCTTGGCCTTCTCGTTGAGGTTGACGGTGAACTGGTCGAGCGCGGTTTCCTTCTTCGCCTCGCCCTTCTCGTCCGCCTTGGTGCCTTCGTCCGCGCCCTGCGGCGGGCGGGCGGCCTGAGCGCCGTTCTTGCCGATGCCGTGGCTGATGAAGCTGACCGCGTCGAGCCGGCTCATATCCTGCTGCTGGAGGAAATAGACCGCGTAGCTGTCGCGTTCGGAAAACAGCGCCACCAGCACATTGGCGCCGGTGACCGTATCCTTGCCCGAGGACTGGACATGGAGAATCGCGCGCTGGACCACCCGCTGGAACCCGGCGGTGGGCTGCGGATCGCTGCCGTCCTCGCCTTTCAGCGACTGATATTCCTGGTCGAGATATTGCGTAACCACCTCGGCCAGTTCCGCCAAGTCCACGCCGCAGGCGGTCATCACCTGCGCAGCATCCTCATCCTCGATCAGCGCCAGCAGGAGGTGCTCGAGCGTGGCATATTCGTGCCGCCGCTCGCTCGCCTGGTGGAGCGCATTGTGAAGCGTGGTTTCAAGGTTCGAGGCAAAAGAGGGCATGGGTGCGTCCGCTGGTGGCAATAGGAGGTGCCTGAGAGGAACCGGTGCGGCCGGTATGCCCGGCGGCGGGTGAATGGCGGCTGGCTGCCGTCACAAGGTGATATGGTGCCGCGCCCGGCAATTGCGAGGGCGCGCCCGCGTTCATCCGGGGGATTTTCCGAACAAAGCGGCAGCGGCGCTGAGGTGATCGCCCTTGGCCTGACGGTGCGCCGCCACGCGCGCGATCTCGGCTTCGAGCAGCGCCACGCGGGCATCGAGCTCGGCCAGCGAATAGGGTGACAGATCCTCAGCCGCGAGCCGGCTGGCGGCATCTCCGAAGGCGCGGGGGCGATCATCCTCGTCCATCGCTGGCAGCATCCGCCGGGCGGTGCTTGCTGTCAATGCCGCGCGCAGCTAGGGCGCGCATAACCACCGCTTTTGTCGCCGGCCCGCCAGAGGTCGGGGCATTGCGAAGGGAGCTTGGGGGCGCAGATGGGGCAGGTTCCGATACCCGAGACGATGCGCGCAGCATCGTTCGACGCGCCCGGCGGGCCAGAGGTGCTGCGGGTGGCGACGCTGCCCGTCCCGCGCCCCGGCCCGGGCGAAGTGCTGATCGCGGTCGATTATGCCGGGGTCAACCGGCCCGATTGCATCCAGCGCCGCGGGCTCTATCCCCCGCCGCCGGGCGCCTCGCCGCTGCTCGGGCTGGAGGTGGCGGGTGAGGTGGTCGCGCTGGGCGAAGGGGTCGATACGCTGTTCGTGGGCCAGCCCGTCTGCGCGCTGACGCCGGGCGGCGGCTATGCCGAATATTGCGTAGTCCACGCCGGCCATTGCCTCCCGGTCCCCGCGTCGATGGCGCTGTCCGAGGCGGCGGCGCTGCCTGAAACGCTGTTCACCGTCTGGCACAATGTGTTCGAGCGCGGCTGGGCGAGCGAGGGCGAGACGCTGCTGGTGCATGGCGGGACCAGCGGCATCGGGACGATGGCGACGATGCTCGCCAAGGCGTTCGGGCTGACGGTGATCGTGACCTGCGGCGACGATGGCAAATGCGCTGCCGCGCTCGGTGTCGGGGCCGATCATGCGATCAATTACCGGACTCATGATTTCGTCGCCGAAGTGGCGGGGATCACCGAGGGGCGCGGGGTCAATCTGGTGCTCGACATGGTGTCGGGCGAATATGTTGCGCGCAATCTCGCCTGCCTTGCCGAAGATGGCCGCCATGTGACCATCGCGGTGCTCGGCGGGACGCGGGCGGAAATCGACATGGCGCTGGTCATGCGCCGCCGGCTGACGCTGACCGGATCGACGCTGCGGCCGCGCAGCGATGCCTTCAAGACCCTGCTGGCGGACGAAATCGCCGCCAATGCCTGGTCGCTGTTCGAAGACGGCACGCTGGCCCCGGTGATGGACCGGATCTATTCGCTCGACCAGGTGGCTGAGGCGCACCGGCGGATGGAAGCGGGTGAGCATATCGGCAAGATCGTGCTGCAGGTGCGCGGCGGATAGCTGTCATGGGCGGGTCACAAAGACCCATGCGCGTCACGCGGCTGTGAATCGCCTGTAACATTGGCATGCTAGGGCAGGCTCATCCGAGGCTGCCCGAAAGGCCACCGCCAGTGACCGAGCCGATGCCCCTGCCCGCGCTGGCCGATAGCTTCGGCAACGTCGCGGCCTTCCCGCTGCCCCATGCAGTCGCACCCGAACCGACGGTGCCAGAGCCGGAAATCACCGAACGCCTCCGGTTCCGCACGATCTGGATCAGCGATGTCCATCTCGGAACGAAAGGCTGCAATGCCGAGCTGCTGATCGACTTCCTCGACCATACTGACAGCGACACGATCTATCTGGTCGGCGACATTATCGATGGCTGGCGGCTGAAGAAGAAGGTCTACTGGCCGGCAGCGCACAACGATATCGTCTGGCGCGTGCTGAAGCGTGCGAAGCGCGGCACGCGGATCGTCTATATCCCGGGCAATCACGACGAGATGGTGCGCCAGTTCTGCGGGATGGATTTCGGCGGCGTCGAAATACGCCGTGCGGCGGTGCACGAAACCGCTGATGGGCGGCGGCTGCTGGTGCTGCACGGCGATGAATTCGACGCGGTCATGCTGGCCCATCGCTGGCTCGCCTTCATCGGCGATGCGGCCTATCATGCGCTGATGGAGGCCAACCGCTGGGTCAATGCGGTTCGCCGGCGGCTGGGCCTGCCCTATTGGTCGCTGTCCAAAACCGCCAAGCACAAGGTCAAGAACGCGGTCGAATTCATCTCGGCCTATGAGGAGATCGTCGCCCGCGCGGCGGCGGAACGCGGCGTGGACGGGGTCGTCTGCGGTCATATCCACACCGCCGAAATCCGCCAGTTTGGCCAGGTCGCCTATTACAATGATGGCGACTGGGTCGAAGGCTGCACCGCGTTGGTCGAACATTTCGACGGACGGATGGAAATCCTCCATTGGTCCGAGGAAGTTGCGCGGCGCAACGCTGCCCAGCAAGCTTCCGCAGCGGCCGCGCCCGCGGCGGTGGCGGCATGATGGCAGCAACGGCTCTTGCGCGTGACTGGCCGCTCGACCCGGCGGCGCACGGCTACCCGCAGCGGCTGGGGCGGCGGTGGCGTGATCAGAGTTCAGCCCCGCGACCAGCGGTCCCGGGCAGCATTGCGATCGTCACCGACGCCTGGGCGCCGCAGGTTAACGGCGTGGTGCGCACGCTGGAAACCACCATCGCCGGGCTGCGCGCACGGGGCCACCGGGTTGATGTCATCGCGCCCGACCAGTTCCGCTCGCTGCCCTGCCCGACCTATCCGGAAATCCGCCTCGCTCTGCCGATGCCGGGAGAGATTTCCCGCCGGTTGTGCGACCTTGCGCCCGAGGCGATCCACATCGCCACCGAGGGGCCTCTGGGTCTGGCGGCGCGCAGCTATTGCCTGGATACCGTCACGCCGTTCACCACCGCCTATCACACGCAGTTTCCGCAATATCTGGCACGCCGCACGCGCCTGCCGGCGGCGCTGTTCTGGCCCTATATCCAGTGGTTTCACGCGCCGGCGGAGCGGATCATGGTGGCGACCGAGGGGGTCGAGCGCGAATTGCACGCGCATGGCCTTGTCCGCACGCATCGCTGGAGCCGGGGGGTCGATCTCGATTGCTTCACGCCCGACGCGCCGCCGCCGCCCGAATATGCCGCGCTGCCCCGGCCGATCCAGCTTTATGTCGGACGGGTCGCGGTCGAAAAGAACTTGGAGGGGTTTCTCGCCGCGCCCTATCCGGGCAGCAAGGTGGTGGTCGGCGACGGCCCGGCGCGGGCGGCGCTGGCGGCGCGCTTTCCCGCCGCACACTTCCTTGGTCCGCGCAGCGGCGCCGCGCTGGCGGGGTGTTATGCCGGGGCAGATGTATTTGTTTTTCCTAGCAAAACAGACACGTTCGGTCTGGTCATGGTCGAGGCGCTGGCCTGCGGCACGCCGGTCGCCGCTTTCCCCGTCACCGGCCCGCGCGACATCGTCACCGATCAGGCGGGCGCGCTGGCCGACGATCGTGGCCGGGCGATCGGCGCGGCGCTGTTTTCCCGGCGAGAGGCGTGCATCGCGCGCGCGGCGGAATTTTCGTGGGAACGGGCGACCGACCAGTTCCTTTCCGGGCTGGTTGCGGCGCGCCGCACGTAAAAGTGCCAATGTTCGCTATACGTTCCGGAAACGGGGGCTACAGCCCCTTTCCAACATCGGCGCTAGTGGAGTGGCGGGGCGCGCCATTATCGCGCTGAGCGTGGCTTCAGAGGCAATCCTGGGCTATTCGCCGGCTGGGGGCGGTGTCCATGTCAGGATGCTTGCCGAGCGCGCCACTTTCGCCTAGGCCAATTGCCAACGGCCGCTCCGCAAGGGGCGGCCCTTATCGTATTCAGGAGATTCTTCGATGGCCCAGCCCACCCCGCTGATGCCGCACGCGACCGCCACCTGGCTGGTCGACAACACCGCCCTGAGCTTCGAGCAGATCGCCGAATTCTGTGGCATCCATATTCTCGAAGTGCAGGCCATGGCCGACGATCTGGCGAGCAGCAAATATACCGGCCGCGACCCGGTCCATGCCGGCGAACTGACGCAGGAAGAAATCGAGAAGGGTCAGGCCGATCCTTCCTATGCGCTGAAGATGCACAAGGCGCCGGTCGAGGTCACCCGCACCAAGGGGCCGCGTTACACGCCCGTTTCCAAGCGGCAGGACAAGCCCGACGGGATCGCGTGGATCATCCGCAATCACCCCGAGGTGTCGGATGCGCAGATTTCGAAGCTTATCGGCACCACCCGCACTACTATCACCGCGATCCGCGAACGCAGCCACTGGAACATCCAGAACATTCAGGCGAAAGATCCGGTGACGCTGGGCCTGTGCTCGCAGCGCGAGCTCGACGCGATTGTCGCCAAGGCGGCCAAGGCTGCGGGCACCGACGGGCAGAGCGCCGGCGCCGCCGATACGACCGACCGCGACAGGCTGATCGAGGAATTGCGCGCCGAGCGCGAGGCGCAGGTCAAGGCGGCGTCTGATGCGGCGCAGCAGGCCGAAGCCGATGCCTGGCTCGAGAACAAGCGCGCGCAGGAAGCGGACGGGGCGGGCCAGGCCTGACCTCGGCGAAGCGGCGCCCGCCCCGGTGTGCCGCTTGATGCGCGGCGGGACTTGCGCCATGGGGCTGACATGCCTGTAAATAATGGAGTTCCGCCGGCTGCTTCCTACGGCCATCCGTGTCCGTGGGACATGGGTTTTGCCCCTGTGCCGCTGCCGCAATTGCTGATCGAAAGCGTGCGGCGCACGCCCGATGCGCGCGCGTGCGATTTTATGGGCCGGCCCACCAGCTATGCCGCGATGCTGGGTCTGGCCGAGCGTTTCGCTGCCGGGCTCCAGGCGCATGGCATCGCCAAAGGGGACCGGGTCGGGCTCTATCTGCCCAATGTGCCGATCTATATCGCCGCCTATTACGGGGCGATGCTGGCCGGGGCGACGGTGGTCAATTTCTCGCCGCTCTATACCGCCACCGAATTGAGCCATCAGGTGGCCGATTCGGGCACGCGGCTGCTGGTGACGCTCGACGTGCCGGCGCTGCTGCCCACTGCGCTCGAGGTGCTCGGTGCGTCGGCGCTGGAAACGCTCGTCGTTGGCAGCCTTGCCGCGCAATTGCCGAGCGTGAAGGGCTGGGCGCTGCGGATGCTCAAGCGCCGCGATCTGGCGCCGGTGCCCGCGCGCGCCGATGTGATCGCCTTCGACGCCTTCCTGCGCGCCGGGCCGCCGGCCCCGGTGGACATCGACCCCGAGGCCGACATCGCGCTGCTGCAATATACCGGCGGCACCACCGGCACGCCCAAGGGGGCGATGCTGACGCACGCCAACCTTGCTGCCAATGCGCGGCAGGTCGATGCGATCGATCCGTTCGGCGCCGACGGTGACATCATCATGGCGGTGCTGCCATTCTTCCATGTCTTCGCCAATACCTGCGTGCTCAACCGCACGATCGCCAAGGGCGGCTGCATCGCGATGCTGCCGCGCTTCGATGCCGGGCAGACGCTGAAAGCGATCGGGCGGGTCAAGCCGACCGCATTTCCCGGCGTGCCGACGATGTATCAGGCGCTGCTCGACCATCCGGCGATCGGCAGCACCGATTTCTCCTCGCTCCGGGTGTGCGTGTCGGGCGGGGCAGGCCTGCCCGCGCCGGTGCGCGAAAAGTTCGAGGCGGTAAGCAGTGCGCGGCTGGTCGAAGGCTATGGCCTGACCGAGAGTTCGGGCGTGGTCTCGGTCAATCCCTATGAGGGGCGCCGCAAGCCGGGCACGATCGGCCAGGTGCTGCCGCAGACGCGCGTGCAATTGCGCGACAAGGAAGACGCCAACCGCCCCGCGCCCGAGGGCGAACCGGGCGAGCTGGTGGTGGCGGGGCCGCAGATCATGCGCGGTTACTGGAACCGGCCGGAAAGCGACGCCGATGCGTTCGTGATGATCGATGGCGAACGGTGGCTGCGCACCGGCGATATCGCGACGATCGACGAGGATGGTTTCATCGCCATCGTCGACCGCAGCAAGGACATGATCGCGGTGGGCGGGTTCAAGGTCTTCCCGAGCCAGGTCGAAGCGGTGCTGGTCGAGCATCCATCGGTGAAGGAGGCGCTGGTGATCGGCGTGCCCGACGATTATCGCGGCGAGGTGCCGCGCGCCTTCGTGGTCCGTCAGGCGGATGATGACACCGCGCCCGAAGCGATCGAGCAGTGGCTTAACGCCCGCCTCGGCAAGCATGAGCGGGTGTTCGGCCTGACGCTGCGCGACAGCCTGCCCAAGACGATGATCGGCAAGCTCGACCGCAAGGCGCTGCGCGAAGAGGTGCTCGGCGGCTGATCCCAGTCGGCGAGCCGCCCGCCGATCAGTCTTCCAGCAGCCGCGCGCCGGCCTCGAGGAACGGGCGCGGATTGACCGCGCGGTCGTTCACCCGCACTTCGAAATGGAGATGCGGCCCGGTCGATCGGCCGGTGCTGCCGATCGCGCCGATCACCGAGCCGGCGCTGACTTCCTGCCCGGCCCACGCGGCGAAGCGCGACATATGGGCGTAGCGGGTCAGCATCCCGTTGCCGTGCGTGATTTCGACGACATTGCCATAACCCGATTTGGTCCCGACGAAGCTGACCCGGCCCGCCGCCGCCGCATAGATCGGCGCGCCGTGCGGCCCGCGGAAATCGAGCCCGCTATGCATTGCGGTCGCGCCGGTGAACGGGTCGCGGCGCAGGCCGTAACTGGAACTGACCATCTCGACATGGGCCGGGGCGACCTGCGGGATCGCCGCCAGCCCGCGATCCAGCGCGTCCATCCGCGCAAGGCTGCGGCCGAGCCGGGCAAAGCGCGGATCGATCGCACCGCTGCGCGCCGGCATCAGCGCTTCGAACGGGCCGCCCATCCCCTCGCGCGCGCTGGCAGCGATGGTGGCGGGGTTGAGGCCGAGTTGGCGGATGGCCTGCTCGCTATCGGCAATTTCCGATTCGGCATAGCGAGTCAGACGCGCGACCAGCGCCAATTGCCGGCGTTCAAGATCGATCAGCGCCGCGCCGCCGGGGGCCGCGCTGATGCGGCGAGTGGCGGTGACCGGCTCTGCCCGGTCGCTGGCGGCGTTGGCGGCGCTGTCGATGTCGGTTCCGCCGGCCAGCGCATCGGCCGGCAGCGCATCGACCACATTTTCAAGGAACTGCTGCCGCTGCGCCAGTTCGCGCGCGACGCTCGCCACATCCTGCCGGTAATCGCGCACCTGTGCCCGGGCGGCTTCGACCTGCGCGGCTTCGGCAAGGACTACGGTGCGGCTCGCCTGCGTGGTGTAATGCGCCCAGCCGAGCGCGGCCATCGCCGCCACCCAGCTGACGATCAGCGCCAGCGCCAGGGCGGCCAGCCCGGCCTGCGCCCGGCTGGTCAGCTTGATGAAACGAACCTGGCCCCTCGAGCGATAGATAAACTCACGCTCGGGAAACCAGCGAAGAAGGCGGCCATTGCCAGTGGCGGCCGCAGATATTCTGCTCAAAACGACCCATCCCGTCGGTGCGATTCGGTGTTGGGCGGTCCGGTAACGGTTGCAACCAGACGGGTCGAATCGCGCAATGGCCAAAGCCGCCGAGTCGAGCGAGTCGCGCGGTGAATTGGTGAATCGGCGGTAAATATCTGCACCGCGCGGGAACCTAAGCGGCCGAAACGCTTTGTCGCGCTTTCGACTCGACCGCACGGCTCCTCGCCCGCTACCAGCGGTGCGATGGGTGACGAGGAGCATAGAGCCGCAATCGCGCACATGGCGGCCGAAGCGCGCGCGGCGCAGCGGCTGGTCGCGGCGATGGACGATGCAGCCAAGGCGGCGGCATTGAACAAGGCGGCGGCCGCGCTGCGCGAGGATGCGGCGCAGATTCTCGCCGCCAATGCCGACGATCTCGCGGCGGCGCAGGCCGCCGGATTGTCGCCCGCGCTGTGCGACCGCCTGCTGCTCGACGAGGCGCGGCTGGAAGGCGTCGCGGCAGCCGTCGAGCAGGTGGCGCGCCTGCCCGATCCGGTCGGCCAGGTGATCGACCGCAGCGAGCGGCCCAACGGCCTTGCCCTGTCGCGGGTGCGAGTGCCGGTCGGGGTCGTCGGGATCATCTATGAAAGCCGGCCCAATGTGACGATCGATGCCGCGGCGCTGGCCTTTCGCGCGGGCAATGCGGCGATCCTGCGCGGCGGCAGCGAGGCGGCAGGCTCGAACCGGGCGCTGCACGCGGCGTTCACGCGCGGGCTGACAAAAGCGGGCGCGGCCGCCGGGGCGGTGCAACTGGTGCCCGATCAGGACCGCGCGCTGGTCGGCGCGATGCTGGCGGCGGCCGGCGCGATCGACATGATCATTCCGCGCGGCGGCAAGAACCTCGTCGCCCGCGTGCAGGCTGATGCGCGGGTGCCGGTGCTCGCCCATCTCGACGGCATCTGCCACACCTATGTCCATGCCGCGGCCGACCCCGACATGGCGCGCGCGGTCGCGCTCAATGCCAAGCTGCGCCGCACCGGCATTTGCGGGGCGATGGAAACGCTGTTGATCGATGCGGGTTTTGCCGACGGCGCCGGGCTGGTGGGCGCGCTGATCAATGCGGGCTGCGAGCTGCGCGGTGACGGGCGCGCGCAGGCGCTCGACCCGCGCATTATCCCCGCCAGCGCGGAGGATTGGGGCACCGAATATCTCGACGCCGTGCTGTCGGTCGCGGTGGTCGACGGGGTCGAAGCGGCGATGGCGCATATCGCGGCGCATGGATCGCAGCATACCGACGCCATCGTCACCGCCGATGCGGCGGTGGCCGAACGCTTTCTGGCCGAAGTGGATTCGGCGATCGTCATGGTCAACGCGTCGAGCCAGTTTGCCGATGGCGGCGAGTTCGGGCTGGGCGCGGAAATCGGCATCGCCACCGGCCGGCTGCACGCGCGCGGCCCGGTCGCGCTGGAGGGACTCACGACCTATAAATGGCAGGTGCGCGGCAGCGGACAGATCCGCGCGTGATCACCACCGCGCTGCTCGGCGGCAGCTTCAACCCCGCGCATGGCGGCCACCGGCGGATCACCCGCTTCGCGCTGGACGCGCTGGGGCTGGACGAAGCGTGGTGGCTGGTCTCGCCCGGCAATCCGCTCAAGCCCGCCGCCGGCATGGCACCGCTCGCCGCGCGGGTCGCCAGCGCGCGCAATATCGCCCGCGGCGCCCCGATCCGCGTCACCGCGATCGAGCGCGAGCTTGGCACGCGCTATACCGTCGATACGCTGCGCGCGCTGGTGCGGCGCTATCCAGGGCGGCGGTTCATCTGGCTGATGGGGTCCGACAATCTCGCGCAGTTCGCCCGCTGGCGCGACTGGCGCGGGATCGCGCGGACCATGCCGATTGCCGTGATCGAGCGGCCGGGTTATGATGCCCGCGCCATCGGTGGCCCCGCGATGGCCTGGCTGCGGCCGCATATCGTGCCTGCCGCCAGAATTCGCCGGGGCGAATGGAGCGTGCCCGCGCTGGTGATCCTGCGTTTCGATCCCGATCCGCGTTCGGCGACGGCCATCCGCCAGCGCGACCCCGATTGGGCCGCGCGCCATGCGACGGCCCGCCCGCGCGACGGGGTGACCCACCGGCTGATTGCGGGCCCGGCATGACCGCCCCGACAATCATCTGCCGCGCGCCTTACAAAGTTCGCACAGGGAACCCATATTCCGCCCATGAACCCGATTGCTGCCCGCCCGGCCACTGCCGGCTCTGCCCCCTCACATCTCGCCGCCATGGCTGATCCCGCCGCCACCCGCGAGGCGCGCTCGGCCGCGCTGCACGCACTGGTGATGCACCAGCTCGACGAGGATCAGGCACAGGATTGCGTTTCGATCCCGCTCGCCGGCAAGTCGAGCATTGCCGATCACATGGTCATCGCCTCGGGCCGCTCGACCCGGCAGGTGGCGGCGATGGCGCAGAAGCTGGCTGAACGGGTCAAGCAGGAAGGCTACGGCCCGGTCCGCCTGGAAGGGCTGCCCGCAGCCGATTGGGTGCTGATCGATGCCGGCGATGTCGTCGTCCACCTGTTCCGCCCAGAAGTCCGCAGTTTCTATAATCTTGAACGGATGTGGGGCTTTGAAGGCGGCGAGGATGGCGCAGCCCCCTCTGCTGGCGCGACGGCCGGCGTGGCGTCGGGGATTGCGGCCGGCTCGGCCTGACGCTTCGCGTGCTGCTCCATATCGTCGCGCGCGGCAAGATCGCCCGCACGCCCGAAGGTGAGCTGGTCGAACGCTATCTCAAACGCATTGCCTGGCCCACGCGGCTGACCGAACTGCCCGAAACCGGCGGCCGGGTGCCCGAGCCGCTGGCGCCCGCCCGCACGGTGCTGCTCGACGAACGCGGCCGCAATCTGACCTCGGCGCAACTGGCCGACCAGCTTGGCCTGTGGCGCGACGGCGGCGTGCGCGAAACGCGCTTCGTGCTGGGCGCGGCGGACGGGCATTCGGCTGCCGCGCGTGACAGCGCCGACCTGCTGCTGGCCTTCGGCGCGGCGACCTGGCCGCATCTGCTCGCGCGGGCGATGCTGGCCGAACAGCTTTACCGCGCGACCACGATCATCGCCGGGCATCCCTATCACCGCGCCTGAAAATCGGGCACAAGAAGCTGCAATGACGACGAGGCGGGAGAGGATCGGGGCGCGGGTTGCCGGGCCGGCGCTGGCGGCGCTGCTGCTGGCGGGCGGGCTGGCCGCTGCCGCTTCGGCCAGCCTTCCCGCTGCCGCCGCGCGGCCCTCGCCGGTGCTGCACAGCCCGGCCGAAACCCGCGCCGCGCTGGCTCAGGCGCAGGTACAGGCGCGCAATGCCGCCGCGCGCGCGCGCCAGCTTTCGGGGCAGGCCGAGGCTGCGGGGGCCGAGGCTGACCGCACTGCCGCCACGCTCGCCGCACTCGCCGCCGAGGTGCAGCAGGCCGAGGCCGAGATCGCTGCGGCTGAAGCGCGAATGGCGCTGATCGGCGGGCAGCGCGCCGCGCTCGCCGCCGATCTGGCCCGGCAGCAGGCACCGCTGATCAAGCTGACCGCGGCGCTGCAGAACATTGCCCGGCGCCCGGTGTTGCTTGCCGCGCTGCGGCCGGGGGACTTGCGCGAGACGGTCTATCTGCGCGCCGTGCTCGAAACCGCCGTACCGCATATGCGCCAGCGCACCGCCGCGCTTCAGCGCCAGCTCGACCGGGGCAAGGAGCTGGAGGCCCAAAGCCGCCATGCGCTCACCGCCTTGCGCGCCGGCGAAGCCAGCCTGGCTGAGCGCCGCCGCGCGCTGGCCGGTCTCGAGGCGCGTCAACGGTTTGCCGCCGCGGGCGTGCGTAGCAGCGCCGCGCGCGAGGCCGAGCGCGCTTTGGCGCTGTCGGAAGAGGCGCGCGATCTCGATGCGCTGGTCGGGCAATTGGGGCGCGATGCGGCGCTGCGCGCGCGGCTGGCGGCGCTGCCCGGCCCGGTCTTGCGCCCGGACCAAGGGGGTGCCGCGCCTGTCGTGGCGGCAGCGCCGACCGATGCACCAACCGGCGCGCCGGCCCGGTTCCAGCTACCGGTCGCCGGGCGCACGATCGCCGGTTTCGGCAACGTGGACGAGAGCGGACGGCGGACCAGCGGGCTCGCCCTCGCCCCGCGCGCCGGGGCGCAGGTGGTCGCGCCCGCCGGGGGGCGGATCGCCTTTGCCGGCCCCTATCGCGGCTATGGCCGGATCGTCATCATCGAACATGGCGGCGGCTGGGCGAGCCTCGTCACCGGGCTCGGCGAGACCCGCATGACGGTCGGTCAGAGCGTGGTGGCCGGCGCGCCGATCGGCCGGGCTGGCGGGCAGCGACCGGTGATCCGGCTGGAATTGCGGCAGGGCGCCACCCCGGTCGACCCGCTGCAGCATCTGCGCTGACCGGCGCATAAGCGACGCAGAAGGTTCCTCATCTTCCGTTCACCGCCGCGAACGGATAGAGAGGCGCGCGATGGAGATGACCCGCCGATGAAATTTGCCGCTTTTGCCCGCAGTGCCGCCCTGGTCACGGCGGCCGCGCTGATCCCTGTCACCACCACCGCCATGGCGCAGGTCGATGGCCGCGCGGGCCCGGAATTCGCCAAGCTGTTCGCGGTCTATCAGCGGGTGAAGGCGTCCTATGTCGATCCGGTGGACGATCAGAAGCTGATCCGCGGCGCGATTGACGGGATGCTCGCCAGCCTCGATCCGCATTCCGCGTTTCTCGATGGCGGCGACCTCCAGCGGCTCGAGACCATGATCGACGGCAATTATTCCGGCCTCGGCCTGTCGGTCATCCAGGAAGACGGCGCCGTCAAGGTGATCGCCCCGTTCCGCGGCAGCCCGGCCGACCGTGCCGGCGTCAAGGCCGGCGATTACATCACCCACCTCGACGGCAAGCTGATCTATGGCGGCAGCCTGGATGAAGCCGTCAGCCAGATGCGCGGCGCGGCCGGCACCTCGATCCGGCTGACGATCTTCCGCGCCGGCCGCGAGGAACCATTCGACGTCACCGTCACGCGCGGGGTGATCGAGCTCGAGCCGGTGACGCACAAGCTCGAAAGCGGACGGATCGGCGTCATCACCGTCAACGAATTCAGCCGCGATGTCGGCGCCGATGTGCTGTCCTCTTATGAGGCGCTGGTGCGCGAGGCGGGCGGCGAGCTTGCCGGGCTGGTGCTGGATATGCGGCAGAACCCCGGCGGCAGCCTCGACGAGGCGGTGGCGCTCAGCGACCTGTTCCTCGCCGAAGGGCAGATCGTGTCGCAGCGTGGCCGGGTGCGGGGCGAGAATATCAGCTACGACGCCGAAAGCGCGTTTCCCGGCGTGATTGCCGAGAATGTCCCGCTGATCGTGCTGATCGATGCCGGGTCCGCCTCGGCTTCCGAGATCGTTGCCGGCGCGCTGAAGGATCACCGCCGCGCGCTGGTGATGGGCGATCGCAGCTTCGGCAAGGGCAGCGTGCAGTCGCTGCTGCCGCTTGGCAATGACGCCGCGCTCAAGCTGACCACGGCGCGCTATTACACGCCGTCGGGCCATTCGGTGCAGGAAGGCGGCATTCGCCCCGACATCGCCGTCCCGCAGCTGTCCGATCCCGACCGCGAGCGGCGCAGCCGCTTTGCCCTGCGTGAAGCGGATCTGCGCGGCCATCTGGTCAACGAACTGGCGCTGGCCGACGACGCGCTCGAGCAGGACCGCGCCGATGATCCGCGCTTCCGCCAGACCGCGCAGCAATTGAAGGAGCAGGGGATCGAGGACTTCCAGCTCCATTATGCGCTGCAGACGCTACGCCGCACCGCGCCGGGCACTCCGGCCCCGCCGCGCGCCGCGACAACGCGGCGGTGAGATGATGCTGGCCGGCCCTGACCGCGCGCTGCGCCCCGCCCAGGCGCTGGCGCTGGCCGTGCCCGCCGCGCTGCTCGGCGGCGCCTATATCGGGCAATATGTCTTCGGGCTCTATCCGTGCGAAATGTGCTGGTGGCAGCGTTACCCGCATTTCGCGGCGCTGGCGCTGGGGCTGATTGCGCTCGCCGCACCGCACAGGCGGCTATGGCTGGGCGCGGCGGCGCTGGCGCTGCTGGTGTCGGGCGCGATCGGGGCGTTTCATGCCGGGGTCGAATATGGCTGGTGGCAGGGGATCACCCCGTGCGCCTCGACCGCTGCGGCCGGTGGCGATCCGCTCGACGCGATCATGAACGCGCCGCTGGTCCGCTGCGATCAGGCGCCATGGACGCTGGCCGGCATCTCGCTGGCGGGGTTCAATTTCCTCATTTCCACCGCCGCGGGACTGGCAATCCTCGGCGTGCTGGCCCGGACAGGAGCGCGAGATCATGGCTGAAACACAGGCTGCGCGCGAAGCGGCGCTTCAACGCATGGTTCGCGTCGATCAGGCGGGCGAATATGGCGCGACGCGGATCTATGCCGGGCAATTGGCGGTAATCGGCGATCGCGGCCCTCATGCCGCCAAGATCGCCGCGATGGCCGCGCAGGAGGCCGAACATCGCCGGCGGTTCGATGCGCTGATGGCCCGGCGCGGCGTGCGCCCCACCGCGCTGCAGCCGCTCTGGTCGGTCGCGGGCTACGCGCTAGGCGTGGCCACTGCGCTGATCGGCCCTGAAGCGGCGATGGCCTGCACTGCTGCGGTCGAGGAAGAGATCGACCGGCATTATACCGCTCAGCTGGACGATCTGGCCGAAAAGGGCGACGATCCTGACCTCGCCGCAATGGTCGAGGAATTCCGCGAGGAAGAGCGCGAGCACCGCGAAACCGCGCTCGCCGCCGGGGCCGAGCGCGCGCCGGCCTATCCGCTGCTGTCGGGCATGATACGGCTGGGGTGCCGCGCGGCCATCCGCCTGTCGGAACGGGTCTGAGCGGACAGGGTTCATTTCACACGAGGTTCAGCGCCGCCGGCCCACTATGCCCGCGATCGAAAGGACATTTATGAAACGTCTCGCTCTCGCTTTGGGCTTTGCCGCATCCGCACTGATTGCATCGCCGACTCTCGCGCAGAGCGCGGCTGGCGACCGGGTAAAGATGGTCGTAGTCTATGGCGACGACCCGGCGCCGGTGGCCGAGGGTGACGAGATCGTGGTCGTCGCGCGGATGCCCGAAAATGACCGGTTCCGCATTCCCGAAGCGCTGCGGTTCAGCGACGACCCGGCGAACATGGCCTGGGCACAGCGGGTCGAACGGCTGGAGATGATCGGCGCGTTCGGCCAATTGTCGTGCTCGACCGCCGGGGCGGGCGGTTTCACTGGGTGCACCGAGCAGCTGATCCGCCAGGCCTATGGCGAGCGGGCGACTTCGGGCGAGGTGCGGTTCAGCCAGCTGATCGCCGCCGCCCGCGCCGAACGCCTTTCGACCATCGACGAAGCTGCCCGCGCCGAACAGGAACGGGTCGAACAGATCGAGCGCGAATATATGGAGCGGCTGGCGCGCGAGGCTGCCGGCCCTGCACCGGCCGCCGCACCGCCAACAAGCGAGCGCGCGCCCCGCGATGTCCCGCCGCTGGCGCAGCCGCCGCAATAATCCGCTGCCATGGGGGCGGCCGATTAAGGCAAAGACAGCGTTAACCCGTTGCCGCTATGGCAGCGCGCATGAGCGCGAAGCCCAAGGTTCTCACCGTCTTCGGCACAAGGCCAGAAGCGATCAAGCTGTTCCCGCTGGTCCACTCGCTTGAACGCGACGGCCGGATGGCGAGCCGCGTCTGCGTGACCGCGCAGCATCGCGGGATGCTCGACCAGGTGCTCGACGTGGCGGGCCTGGTGCCCGATCACGATCTCGACGTGATGCGCCCCGACCAGACGCTCGACGCGCTGACCGCAGCTCTCCTGACCGGGATCGGCGGCGTGCTCGATGCCGAACAGCCGCAATGGGTGGTGGTGCAGGGCGACACCGCGACCGCGATGGCGGGCGCGATGGCCGCCTATTACCGCAAGATTCCCGTCGCCCATGTCGAGGCGGGGCTGCGTAGCGGCAATATCTATCACCCATGGCCCGAAGAGGTGAACCGCAAGATCATCGGCGCGATTGCCCGGCTGCATTGCGCGCCGACCGAAACCGCCGCCCAGGCGCTGCTGGCCGAAAATGTTGCGCCGGGCGCCGTCCATGTGACCGGCAACACGGTGATCGACGCGTTGCATTGGGTGACCGCACGAATCGCCGCCGAACCGGGGCTGGCTGACGTCATGACGCCGCTCGCCGCGCGCTTTTCCGGCAAGCGCATCCTTGGCGTCACCTCGCACCGGCGCGAAAATTTTGGCGGCGGAATGGAAGCGATTGCCGAGGCGATTGCCACGTTGGCCGAGCGGCCCGATGTGGCGGTAATTTTCCCGGTCCACCTCAACCCGAATGTCCGCGCGGTGATGAATGCGCGGCTGGCGGGACTGGACAACGTCGCGCTGATCGAACCGCTCGATTATCCAAATTTCGCCCGCCTGCTCGACGTCTCGACGGTGATGCTGAGCGATAGCGGCGGGGTGCAGGAAGAGGCGCCGGCGCTGGGCAAGCCGGTGCTGGTGATGCGTGAGACGACCGAACGCCCCGAAGGGATCGAAGCCGGCACCGCCCGGCTGGTCGGCACCGATAGCGCGCGGATCGTTGCCGAAACCAGCCGCCTGCTCGACGACCCGGTCGCCTACACCGCCATGTCGCGGGCGCACAATCCGTTCGGTGACGGGCAGTCCGCCCAGCGCATCGTCAATCTGCTCGCCGCCGGATAGCGACGCTCATGCGTGCGAATGGTAGCCGCGATACCAGTCGACGAAACGCGGGAACCCCTCTTCGACACTCGTGGTCGGCGCATAGCCCATGTCGCGCGCGATGGCGTCAATATCGGCGTAGGTGCCCGGCACGTCGCCGGGCTGCATCGGCAGCATCTCGATCTCGGCCTTGCGGCCGCACGCCTGTTCGATGATGCCGATGACGCGGGTCAGCTCGACCGGCTGGTTGTTGCCGATATTGTAGATCGCGTGGGGGGCGCTGCTGCCGCCGGGCTTGGCCGCGCCATCATCGGCGGGCGGCCGGTCGAGACAGGCGATGACCCCCGCGACGATGTCGTCGATATAGGTGAAATCGCGCTGCATCCTGCCGTGATTGAACACCGGGATCGGCTCGCCGCGCAGGATTTTCGAGGTGAAGATCCACGGCATCATGTCGGGCCGGCCCCACGGGCCATAGACCGTGAAGAAGCGCAGGCCGGTCAGCGGTATGCGGTAGAGATGGGCGTAGGATTCGCTCAGCAGTTCGTCCGCCTTCTTGGTCGCGGCGTAGAGCGAGAAGGGATGATCGACCCGGTCCTCGACGCTGAAGGGCACCTTGTCATTGCCGCCATATACCGAGCTTGAACTGGCATAGACCATCAGCGTCCCCGGCCGCGCGCGGGCGATTTCGAGCAGGTTGAGATGGCCGACGAGGTTAGACTGGACATAGGCGTGCGGGTTCTCGAGCGAATAGCGCACGCCTGCCTGCGCCCCGAGATGCAAGATGGCATCGAACGCTTGCGCGCCGAGCGCGCGTGCCAGCGCCTCGCGATCGGCGAAATCGACCTCGATGAAAGTAAAGCGCTCTTCCGCCGCCGCCTCGACAGCGGCGAGCCGCGCACGCTTCAGGGGCACGGGATAGTAATCGTTCAGATTGTCGATGCCGACCACGCTGTCACCGCGGGCCAGCAGCGCGCGGGCTGCTGCCGCGCCGATGAAGCCGGCAACCCCCGTTATCAGGACCTTCATTGCGTAACCCCGCCTATCGCCTACCGAGAATGTTTACTCTCGCGCGCTAGCGGGACATGGGCGGATTTTCCAATAGCGGGTGGACCATGCGCGAAGATAACAAGCCTTCGGTGGCGGTGATCGGCCTTGGCTATATCGGCCTGCCGACCGCGGCGGTGATTGCCCGCTCGGGCTGCCAGGTGACCGGGGTCGACATTTCGCAGGCGGTGGTCGACACGATCAATCGCGGCGAAATCCACATCGAGGAGGCCGATCTCGACGGGTTAGTGCAGGCGGTGGTCCAGCGCGACAGCCTGCGCGCCGCGACCGAGGTCGCGCCGGCCGAGGTGTTCGTCATCGCCGTGCCGACGCCCTTTGCCAGGGACGGGCAGCATACGCCCGACGTCTCCTATGTGATGGACGCCGCACGCGCCGTCGCCAGCGTGCTGAAGCGGGGCGACACGGTCATTCTCGAATCGACTTCGCCCGTCGGCACGACCGAGGCGATGCGCGATCTCATGGCCGAAATGCGCCCCGATCTCGCCTTCCCCGGCCTTGCCGAGGGGACACCGGACGTATCGCTCGCTTATTGCCCCGAGCGCGTGTTGCCGGGCCGCATCCTCGAGGAACTGACCAATAACGACCGCTCGATCGGCGGGATCACGCCGCGCTGTGCAAGGAAGGCGCTGGCTTTCTACAAGCTGTTCGTGCGCGGCACCTGCGTCACCACCGATGCGCGCAGCGCCGAAATGACCAAGCTGGTCGAAAACGCCTTTCGCGACGTCAACATCGCCTTTGCCAACGAACTGAGCATGATCGCCGACCGCATGGGGCTCGACGTGTGGGAGGTGATCCGCCTCGCCAACCGGCATCCCCGGGTCAACATCCTCCAGCCGGGCCCCGGCGTCGGCGGCCATTGCATCGCGGTCGACCCCTGGTTCATCGTCCACGGCGCGCCTGACGAAGCGCGGATCATCCGCACCGCGCGCGAGGTCAACGATGCCAAAATGCATCACGTGATCGCGCGCGCCAGGGCACTGGTGGACGCGCATCCGGCGGCAAAGGTCGGCTGCCTCGGCCTCGCCTTCAAACCCAATATCGACGATTTCCGCGAAAGCCCGGCGCGCTTTGTCGCCGCCAGCCTCGCGCGGGAATATGGCGAGCGCGTGCAGGTCGTCGAACCCTATGCCAGCGCGCTACCGGTGGAGTTTTCGGGCACCGGCGCCACGCTGGTTGATATCGACACCGCGCTGGAGGAATGCGGCGTGCTGATCCTGCTGGTCGATCACGACGTGTTCCGCGTGGTGCCCGCCGACGAACGCGGCGGCGCGGCGGTCTATGATACGCGGGGGGTATGGTGAACCGGTGCAGCAGCGCGGTCAGATCTGGTAATATTCGCGATACCAGCCGACGAACGCATTGATCCCGTCGCGCACATCGGTTTGCGGGCGATAGCCGGTGAGGTTCATCAGTAACTGGGCATCGGCCCAGGTCGCGGCGACGTCGCCCTGCTGCAGATCCATGTAATTGCGAATAGCCTTGCGGCCGCACTCCCGCTCGATCGCATCGACAAAATCTTCCAGCCGCACCGTGTCGCTATTTCCGATATTCACCACCCGAAAGGGCGCGGCCGATGACAGGCTGTCCCATTCGGGAATATCGGCCGGCGTTTCAGGGGCTACCGGCGGGGTATCGATCAGCAGCCGGATGGCGCGCACCAGATCTTCGACATAGGTAAAATCCCGGTACATATCCCCGTGATTGTAGATATCGATCGGCGTCCCCTCGAGGATGCCCTTGGTGAATTTGAACAGCGCCATGTCCGGCCGGCCCCACGGTCCATAGACGGTAAAGAACCGGAACATGGTCACCGGCAGGTTCCACAGATGGGCATAGGAATGGCCCATCGCTTCGGTCGCCTTCTTGGTCGCGGCATAGAAAGTCAGCGGGGAATCGGCTTTCTGGCGTTCATCGAACGGCATGGTCTCGTTGGCACCATAGACCGAACTGGTCGACGCCATCAGCAGATGCTCGACGCCCTGTTCACGCGCGCATTCCATGACGTTGAAGGTGCCAACCAGATTGGCGTCAAGATATGCGCGGGGGTTGTCGATACTGTAGCGCACTCCGGCTTGCGCCGCGAGATGCACGATCACGTCGGGGCGCGTCTCCATGCACAGGGAACGCAGCCGCTCGGCATCTTCCAGCATCCCCACATGGGCCGAAAAATGCTGGTGCTGGAGCAGCATCTGATGCCGCCGCTCCTTGATCCTGACGTCGTAATAATCGGTCATCCCGTCGTAACCGACAACGGCGAATCCCTCCTTCAGCAGCAGCTGCGCAAGGTGATAGCCAATGAACCCGGCCGAACCGGTGACCAACACCGTGCGCATCGTCTCGTTAGCGGCAGTCACAGGCGCCAATCCACCAATGCCGGTTCAAGCACGCCTTTGAGATCGGCGAGATGGCCGCCGTCCGCCAACAAATCGCGCAGGCGGGCCGCCCCGTGCTCAAGATATTTCCGGTGTGGCACCGCCAGAAGCACGAGATCGTACCTGCCGCCGAGCGCCGCCGGATCGAGTTCTATACCATATTCATGCTGCGCTTCGGTAGCATCCGCATGGGGATCGTCTACGACCACCGTGTGCCCTTTACCGCGCAAATCGGCGATAAGATCGGCCACCTTGCTGTTACGAAGATCCGGCACGTCCTCCTTGAACGTCAGGCCGAGGACGAGGATGGTGCCGGTCTTCCCGTCACGCAGACGGTGCAGACAGTCCGCCACGTACCCAGCCATCGCATCGTTCACGTCCCGGCCCGCAAGGATGACCTTGGGGTCATGGCCCAATTCCTCGGCCCGGTGTGAAAGATAGTATGGATCGACGCCAATGCAGTGCCCCCCCACGAGGCCGGGCTCGAAGGGAAGGAAATTCCACTTGGTCCGCGCTGCGGCGAGCACGTCCCAAACCGACAAGTCCATCCTGCCGAAGATCTGCGAGATCTCGTTCATGAAGGCGATGTTGATATCGCGCTGCGCATTCTCGATCACCTTGGCAGCTTCGGCTGCCTTGATCGATGCTGCGCGAAACACTCCGCCGCTGGTCACCCGCTCATAAAGCGTTGCAACCCGGTCGAGCGTTTCCGGATCCTCGGCCGAGACGACCTTCATGATTTTGTCGATCGTATGCTCGCGGTCGCCGGGATTAATCCGCTCGGGGCTATAGCCGAGAAAAAAGTCCCGCCCGCGAACAAGGCCGCTCTTGCGCTCGAGGAGTGGCCCGCAAATGTCCTCGGTGACGCCTGGATAGACAGTGCTTTCATAGATCACGACCGGTTTCCGGCCCCTTTCGACAGCGTCACGCAGGAATCCGGCGACGGTCCGCGAAGCCGCCTCGACAATCGACAAATCGGGGCGGTTCTCCGGGTCAATCGGAGTCGGCACGGTGACGATGTAAAAGTCGGACGGTGGCACTTGGGCGGGATCGTCGGTCAGGAGAAGCGGGGATGCTGCCAGCGTTGCGCTATCGACCTCATGCGTGCGATCCCGGCCGTCGCGCAACTCGGCGACCCGTCCCTGGTCAACATCGAAACCGACCGTAGCGCCGTGCTTCGCGAGCGCCACGGCAAGCGGGAGCCCGACATACCCAAGGCCAATCACGACCGCGGAACATTCTGTGGCTTGCATAAAGAGAGGTCCAACCGCCAAGAGAGGCCCGACGCCCTTAGAGACCGCGGCATACACTATCAACCTTCGCCATGAGGCGCTGGCCCGGGGCTAGGTTGATCGCTAGGGAGGCGCAGGTGAAACGTCTTTTCGATATAGTTGTCTCGCTGGTCGGGCTGATCCTCCTGTCGCCGTTAATGATGGTCGTGGCTGCGATCGTCCTGGCACGATTTGGCCGGCCGATATTGTTCCGGCAAACGCGACCTGGCTTGAACGCGCGGCCGTTCGAGATGATCAAATTCCGAACGATGACCGATGAGCGGGATGCGGACGGTGCGCTGCTTCCCGATGCGGACCGGTTGCCCCCGACCGGGCAATGGCTGCGCGCTGCCAGCCTTGATGAGCTCCCGGAACTGTGGAACGTGATCAAGGGAGACATGAGCTTGGTGGGCCCACGACCTCTCCTGATGTCCTACCTGTCTCTGTACTCCGCCCGCCAAGCAAGGCGGCACGAGGTACGGCCGGGGCTGACCGGTTGGGCCCAGGTGAACGGGCGCAACAGTCTGGATTGGGACAGTCGACTCGAGGCCGATGTTTGGTATGTCGAGAACCGCACATTCATGCTCGATCTGCGCATTCTTATGAAGACCGTTGTGGCTGTCGTGCGGCGCCAGGGCATTTCCGCGGAAGGGGAAGCAACAATGGCCCGGTTCGAGGGAAGCGGCGGGTGAGCGCTGCTGACGGCGGTCGATCCACATACGCCGTGTACGGCACTGGCGGATGTGCGCGAGGGATCATGCCTCTTGTGCGCTCCGCGTTCCCTGCCGCTGACCATGTCTTCGTCGACGATCATGACACAGAAGGGTGGATCAACGGTACGGCGGTTATCGGGTTTAACAGGTTGGCCGAAACCGAACGGGCCGCCGCCTTGATCGCCGTTGCTGCACCGGCGACACGCCGCATGTTGGTCGAACGCTGTCGTTCTGCGGGCATCTCATTCTTCGGCGTAACGGCGATCGATCTGTTCATCATGGACGATGTGACTTGGGGCGAAGGCTGTGTTTTCTCA
Source organism: Qipengyuania sp. YIM B01966 (assembly GCF_016461955.1). Taxonomy (GTDB): domain Bacteria; phylum Pseudomonadota; class Alphaproteobacteria; order Sphingomonadales; family Sphingomonadaceae; genus QFOP01. Next base: position 124,400 of record NZ_JADMNM010000006.1, read on the forward strand.
CCGCGGGTCACACTGACCAGCAATATTCGCATCGGGGCGCATTTTCACTGTAATCTCCACTCTTACGTCGAGCACGATTGCCACATTGGTGACTTCGTGACGTTTGGTCCGGGCGTGCGATGCAACGGCAACGTCACGATCGGTGACGCCGCCTATATCGGTAGCGGCGCAATGATCCGGCAAGGCATCACGATTGGCGCCGGCGCGGTGGTGGGCATGGGAGCTGTAGTCGTCCGCGACGTGCCTCCAGGCGCAACCGTTGCTGGCAATCCAGCACGTCTGCTGGCGCCGTCGCGCTAGGCACTGGCCTCGCGGATCACGTCGCGTACGGTCTCGGCAATCCGGTCCACTTCTTCATCGGTCAGGTTCGGGTGCGTTAGGAACATCAAGCTGGTCTCCCCCAGCCTCGCAGCGTTAGGCAGCCTGTCGACGGGCCGCCACTGCGTGTCGGCAAACGCACGTTCGAGATATACTTCCGAACAGCTCCCATGGAAGATGGGTGCTCCTCGGTCAGTTGCCTCGGCGACTATCCTGTCGCGCGTCCAGCCCTCTTTCAAACCGTCGGTTTCGACAAATGCATACAAGCGGTAAAAGGCGTGTTCAAAGCCCGCGCCTGGCAGCGGGACCCGCACGGCGTGCGGCAGTGCGTTCAATGCATCGACATAGCGCATGGCGATCGCGCGCCGCCGGTCATGCCATTCAGACATCCTGCGTAACTGAATCCGTCCCAGCGCGGCCTGTATCTCGAGCATTCGCCAGTTCGTCCCGAAACTTTCGTGAAGCCAGCGGAAGCCGGGGGGGTGGTCGCGGTTATACACGGCGTCCCAACTCTTGCCATGATCCTTGTAGGACCACATACGGTTCCACAGGGTTTCATCGTTGCAAGTGACCATGCCACCCTCTCCGCCGGTGGTCATGATCTTGTCCTGACAAAACGACCAGGCTCCGGCTTCACCGAAACTGCCGACGGAGCGCCCGCCAATCCGCGCTCCATGAGCCTGAGCGCAATCCTCAATAACCACGAAATCGTGCTGCTCGGCCAAGGAAACGATTCCAGGCATGTCGCAAGGCCAACCGGCCAGGTGCACCGGAATTATTGCCCTGGTGCGATCCGTCACGACGGCCGCAATCGTTTCGGGTGAGATATTACCACTGTCCCGGTCGACGTCAGCAAAGACGGGGGTGGCCCCTGCATTGACCACACAAGACACCGAGGCGATGAAGGTCCGCGGCGCAACGATAACCTCATCGCCCGGTCCAATACCGCACCCCTGCAGGGCAAGGTCGAGCGCAAGTGTTCCGTTCGCTACTGCAACGGCGTGATGTGTGCCGCAGAACGCCGCGAATTCTCGTTCAAACTCGCGCCCCTCGGACCCAGTCCAGTAATTCACCTTCCCCGACCGCAGAACATCAGCCGCGGCCGCGACCTGCTCCTCGTCGAAAACCGGCCACGGAGACAAAGGAAGATTTAGCATCGGAACTGTGCGTCCAGTGTCGGCGTGGGAAATTAGACCTTTGGTTGCGCCGCGCCGACCGAGGCCCTAGTTGCGCGGGTCACATGGGTCATCGCACTATCCTCGTCAACGCTTCTTACGGACCCTCCCTACTCGGTTTCAGGGGGCCGTTGCTCGCCGCCATGCGCGCTGCGGGGCACAAGGTGTTCGTAACCGCGCCATCCCTTGACGACCAGACCAGAGCGTTTCTTGACGGCCTTGGCGTCGTGTGGCGAGAAGTCCCGTTGATGCGGACTGGCACGAACCCGGTTGCGGACATCAGTTACGCTCGCGCGCTCAAGCAGGTAATCCTGCATGACCAGATCGACCTTGTGCTGGGTTACACGATCAAGCCGAGCATCTGGGGCTCGCTTGCGGCAGGGTGGGCCGGTGTCGAATCCCACTCGCTAGTAACGGGGCTGGGCTATGCATTTGCGGACGCCAGCGGGGTTCGCCAGCAGGCGCTGCGCGCTATTGCTGTGCAGTTGTGGCGCGCCGCGACTGCGCGTAACAAAACAGTTATCTTTCAGAACAAAGATGATTTGGCCGATTTTTCGGCGGTGGGAGCGCTGTCCGATCGTGCCAAGGCACGCCTGGTCAACGGCTCGGGCGTGGACATGGCACACTATCGGCGCAGCGCTCTTCCCGAAGACACGCACTTTCTGATGATCGCCCGCTTGCTGAAATCGAAGGGCGTGCGTGAATTCGCGGAGGCTGCGATCAAGTGCAAAGCGTCGGGGATGACCGCGACGTTTACCCTGGCGGGGTTCCATGACGAAGGGCCTGATGGTATTTCATCGGAGGATCTGAAGCGTTGGGAAAGCGGCGGCTTGCGCTTCATCGGCCCACAAAGCGATGTACGCCCCGCGATCGATGCATGCAGTGTCTATGTCCTGCCTTCATACCGCGAAGGAACGCCGCGCTCGGTATTGGAAGCAATGGCCATCGGCAGGCCGATAATCACCACCGATGCTCCGGGCTGTCGCGAAACCACGCGCGATGGGGTTAACGGGTTCCTGATACCTCCGCGGGATGTCGGCGCGCTCGTCACTGCCATGCAGCGCCTGGCCAGCGACGCACGCCTGCGAGGCGCCTTTGGGCAAGCATCCTTTGAGAGATGCGCCGATCTCTTCGATGTGGAAAAGGTGAACCGGACGATGCTGGCGCATCTTGGGCTGGCGCGAGCTGAGGCGTGCGAAACGGTGTTAGCCGCATGAGAGCGCCGTATGACGATCCGCAAAGTGAGGCCGGAGTTCCCGAAGTCACCTTGAGCGCGCTGTTTTCTGCGGGTCACAACCAAGCGCGGCGCTTGCTCAACTCGTCGCGCGGGACGAAGCGCCTGCTTGCCGTTGCGGCAGACGTCGCCAGCTGCTTTCTTGCCGCCTGGCTCGCGTTTTCGCTCCGGTTAGGCGTCTTAACCCCGCTGCGGCAGCCTTTCCTGCTGTTCGCGCTCTTTCAGATCGGCTTGTTCCTGCTCGTCTTTTTCAGACTTGGGGTCTATACGAACATTTTTCGATTCAGCGGGCCCAAGGTCGTGGCGCAGCTGTTTCGCGGTTCCCTCATCATCACGGCCCTATCGGTCGCTTCCTTCGGCTTGATCGGCTTTGTCGGCATTCCTCGAACCGTCAGCGTTATTTTTCCAATCATCTTTTTTCTGCTGGTGGCGACCAATCGGCTGCTGGTCCGCCTCGGCCTGCGTGATCTGGCGGTACGCGGTTCGGCCAAGCGCGTGCTGATTTACGGGGCGGGAGAAGCCGCCCGTAAACTGGGGCAGTCGCTTGATACGGATCCGGATTTCAAGCTCCTCGCCTATGCGTCGGAAAATTCGGGCCTCGTGGGCCAACGGATCGAATCGGTCGAAGTCATTAATTACGACATGGCTGAACGACGCTTGACGGATGGCGCGTTCGACCTCGTCCTTCTGGCATTGCCGTCAATGACTCGTTCGCAGCGAGCGAGCTTGATGGACCGCCTGCGCTCGCATGGAGTGCACGTCCAGACGCTGCCGGCAATCAAGGATATTGTCGACGGCGCGGTATCTTTCAGCGATCTTCGGGAGATCGACGTGGCCGATTTGCTGGCGCGCGATCCCGTGGAACCGATGGCGGAATTAATGAGCGCCGCGATCCGTGGGAAAACAGTTCTCGTCACCGGCGCCGGCGGTTCAATCGGCAGCGAACTGTGCCGCCAGATCATTCGGCAAGAGCCAGCCACTCTCGTGTTGGTCGAAATGACCGAAAGCTCCTTGTATTCCATTGACCAGGAGATGCGCGCTTTGGTGGCTGAAGAGGCCGAGCCTCCCAAGATTATCGCCGAATTGTCGAGCGTGGCCAACAAAGGTTCGGCCAGCCGGATGATCGATCGGTGGCGGCCGCATACGATCTATCACGCTGCGGCTTACAAGCACGTGCCAATAGTCGAAATCAACCCGATCGCAGGGGTTTCAAACAACGTCATGGGGACGTTGCACTGCGCCCTTGCGGCCCGTCAAGCAGGGGTCGAGCGGTTCATTCTGGTCAGCACTGATAAGGCTGTCAGGCCGACAAACGTGATGGGCGCTTCAAAGCGCGTGTGCGAGATGATCCTGCAGGCGCTCGCGGCCGATCCGAGCCATCGAACGATCTATTCGATGGTGCGTTTCGGCAATGTGCTCGGCTCCTCGGGATCGGTTGTTCCCCAGTTCAAAAGGCAGATCGCGGCCGGTGGCCCGGTGACCGTGACGCATCGGGACATCACCCGCTTCTTCATGACAATTCCGGAAGCGGCCGAACTCGTCATCCAAGCCGGCTCAATGGCCGAGGGGGGCGAGCTTTACCTCCTCGACATGGGCGAGCCTGTCCGTATTCGCGATCTTGCGGCGTCCATGATCACGCTGTCCGGCTACAGCATCCGAGACGCGGAGAATCCCGGCGGCGATATCGAGATTGTCGAAGTCGGGCTGCGGCCGGGCGAAAAGCTGTACGAGGAATTGCTCATCGATGCAGAGGCCACACCCACCGGCCACCCGCAAATATATCAAGCGCGAGAGACCTGGATCGACTGGGACGTGTTGGTTGACGAAATGCAGCGGCTCGAAACAGCGATTGCAGAGGGTTCGAACAGTTCCATCATCCGTATCCTGCACGATCTCGTGCCGGGCTACTCAGCGCCGCCGCAGGTAGGGCTGGCCCTGCCGCAGGATTTAAGACCATGAGTTCGCGTTCTCGCCTCCCAAGCCCCCTCCGCACACTGGACTACAAACCTTCCCGGCCATCGACTCATCTCTGGCTGTTTATCGCTGTGCTTGCCGCAGTTGCGATGATGGGGGGCGGGTCACGCGCTGATGTGATTGCGCTTGTAATCCTGAGACCGCTTGTCGTGGTGTTCGCGGCAACAGGCTTGGTGGTGGCCGCGCATAAAAACCAGGGGCCAAGCTGGCGCTTGCCAATAGTTGCAGGCGTTCTTCTTGTCGCGGCGCTCGCCTGGCAATTGATACCGCTGCCATTTAGCGCGTGGTCAACCATGCCCGGTCGCGGGATTGTGGCGGACCTCGACCGTGCACTAGGGTTTGGCCAAATATCCAGAGCGTCTTCCATGTCCCCTGCAGGAACCTGGAACACGCTGTTCAGCCTGCTCGTGCCCGCAGCCGCCATGATTCTTTTTTCGCTGCTGATCCGTTCTGAACGGTTGGCGCTGATACCTCTGTTGCTGTCTATCGGCACCGTGTCGGCGCTCATGGGATTGACACAGATTGCTGTCGGGGGCCGCTCCGCCCTCTATACTTACGCCGTCACCAACGCGGGTTCGCCTGTCGGCTTGTTTGCCAACGGAAACCATCAGGCGGTATTTCTGGCCAGCTTTATGCCCTTGCTGGCGGTGTGGTCGGTCGCCGGCCCCGCCGCCAGCCGCAATGGTCGCATGGTTGCGTCAACGTGCCTTTGGCTGGTCTTTGCAGGAATAATATATCTCACCGGCTCGCGCGCGGGCATCGCACTGGGTCTTATCGGCGCGCTGCTGGCGGTGGTCGTGCTCGTACGGGAAATTCTCGCTGCTCAAAGCTCTGCGGTCAGGGAAAGTCGCGGCCGCTTGCTCATCGCCGGTATGGTGGGCCTTGCGGTGGTTATCCTGGCCACAGCTGTTATGTGCACGGCAGGCCATTGCTCGGCCGGCGTGATGGTGCCGAACGCCGGAGAAGAGATGCGGTTTCGCGCCATGCCCACCATGCTCGAGGCCGCTAAGGCCTTTTGGCCCTTTGGTTCTGGCCCTGGATCGTTCGCCAGTGTCTATCAGATCTTCGAACCACGAGAGTTGGTAGGGCCTCACTATCTCAATCACGCGCATAATGACTGGCTTGAGGTGGTGATTGAAAACGGCCTGCTGGGCGTGGCCATGATCATGACGGTGGTGGGAATCATTGGATGGTTGTGCGTTTGCGTGATGCGGGTAAGCGTGCTGGATTGGTCGGTCCGACTGGCCCTGTGTTTTCCGCCGCTCGCTATGGCCGCGGCATCGTTTCTCGATTACCCTTTGCGAACGCCTCTCATGGCTGCGGTTGCCGCGGTGTGGCTGCTGTTCATGCTTGATATCCCTCGCTTCGCACATAGCGCGGCTCACCAGCGGTTGCGCCGCTAGTTACTGTTTACCGTCGACGGACTATCCACTAGGAGCCCGGTGGCAGGGAGTTTTGCGGCATGAATGCCTGGGTTCGAACATTTCTGACAGGCATCGGAATGATGCTTGCAATCTCGGGGTGCGCGGGGGGCGTCAAGCCATTGGCGGCCGGCAGCCACGCCCAGGCGGTGGGCACAACCATGCCCGTTCCAACGCCGAGTGATTACACCCGGGCCATTCGTGATTATCACGTCGGGCCAAGCGACAAGATCAAGATCGATGTTTTTGGCGTTCCTGAACTTCAGCGCGAAATCCAGGTCGATGGTGCGGGGCGATTTGCCTTCCCCCTGATCGGGATCATCGAGGCGGCCGGCCGAACGCCTGCTGAAATTTCCGATGATGTCGCACGCCGCCTTCGGGCCGGTTTCGTTCGCGATCCCCAGGTGACGGTCAATCTCGTCGAATCGACGACTCAAACGGTTACGGTCGATGGTTCGGTCCAGCGGCCCGGAATGTACCCGGTTCTGGGCCGGATGACGCTGCAACGTGCCATCGCGGTCGCCGGCGGCACTGCCGAGCTGGCCAACCTTGAAGACGTTGTCATACAACGCGAGATCAACAACCAGACCTATGTCGGTTTATTCAATCTCGGCGATATCCGGCGTGGCAATTACGCCGATCCCGAAGTCTTTCCGTCGGACCTGGTTATCGTTGGAGAAAGCCGCCAACGTCGGCTCTTCCGGGATCTCATCCAGGCCGCACCGCTTGCGAGCACTCCACTTATCCTGCTGCTCGGCGGCGGAGGCAATTAATCCATGCAGCTTGTTGCTCCCACCACGCTCGACGAATTCGCCACGCCACCTCTGACGTCAGATGTTTCCGCTTTGCCGCCGCTGGTTGCGTACTGGAACGCCATGCGACGGCGCAAATGGCTTATTGTGGCCATTCTGGCGCTCAGTTTGCTCATAGGTGCGGTGCTAACGTTACTGGCGACGCCTTATTATCAGGCGACCGCGCGAATCCAGATCGATCGGGAAGCCGACCGGGTCACGAATGTCGAGGAAGTGTCGGCGGTAAATGCTGGCGAAGACCAGGAGTTCTATCAGACTCAGTACGCACTGCTTAATGCGCGCTCGCTGGCCGAGCGAGTGGCTCGGCGTCTGAACCTGTCGGCAAACCCGGTATTCGAAGAGGCCTTCGACGCTGTGACGGACGATGCCGCAGTCAACGCGCAGGAGCGTAATGCGCGTCTGCGGAGGACGACTGATATATTGCTGGACAATGTGAACATCGCGCCAGTCCGCGGATCGGCGCTGATAGACATTCATTTCTCCAGCCCTGACCCCAATCTCAGCGCTCGAATCGCCAACGGTTGGACGGAAGAGTTCATTGCATCCAACCTGGACCGCCGGTTTGCATCAACCCGACAGGCGCGCGAGTTCCTTGAGGGGCGTTTGGCAGATTTGCGCAATAAGCTCGAGAGTTCAGAGCGTGATCTTGTCGGATATGCGGCCGATCAGGGTATCATCACCCTGTCGCAAGGAGAATCTGAAAACGGCCTCTCGCAGCCGGATCGCACGGTTACTTCGGCTGATCTGGAGGCGCTCAACCGCGCGTTGGCCGAAGCCACCCAAGCGCGCATCGCGGCCGAAAGCGCATTGCAAGCCCAACGCCCGGGTGCGCAATCCAGCGATGCCTTGTCAGCTCTCCGCCAATCGCGCGCCGAGGCGGCGGCCGAGTTGGCGCAGCTCAACGCTCGGTTCGAATCGGGCTATCCGGAAGTGCAGGCCGTACGCTCGAGGGTGGCAGCTCTGGACCGTTCCATTGCCGAAGAAACGTCGCGCCTCAACTCCGGCTATCAGGCAGCATTCCGCGACGCCACGTTGCGCGAACAAGCCCTTCGGGCCCAGGTCGACCGGTTGAAACAGTCTCTCCTGAGCGAACAATCGGCATCAATTCAGTATAATATCTACCAGCGCGAGGTTGATACGAACCGGCAGCTCTATGACGGGCTCCTGCAACGTTACAAGGAGATCGGCGTTGCCGGCGTGGCGAGCACTAATGTGTTCATAATCGACCCGGCGCAGGTTCCGAAATCGCCCAGCAGTCCGAACCTTCTGCTCAATTTGCTGTTATCCCTATTTATCGGCGCATTTGTCGCCTTGCTCGCGGTGATCGCGCTCGAACAGATCGACCAGAAATTGAAGGATCCGGCAGAGGTCACGCAGCGCCTTGGGTTGCCTTTACTAGGGGTGATCCCCAAGGTCGACGAGGACACCATCAGCGAGCAAGTGGCCGATCCCAAATCAGATCTCAGCGAAGCGTTCCTGACGTTCCAGACGAACCTGTCGTTCCTTACGGATCATGGCGTGCCGCGATCGATGCTGTTCACAAGTACGAGGCCCAATGAAGGCAAGTCGAATTCAACTATCGCGCTTGCGCGCAGTCTCGCGCGGACCGGGCGGTCTGTCCTGTTGGTCGATGCCGACATGCGCAACAGCTCGCTGCACAATCTCATGGCTCTGCCGAACGAGCGCGGGTTGTCGAATTATCTGACGGGCGAAGAGTTCACGCGCCAACTATTGACAGACACGGGGGTCCAGAATTTCGACCTCATGACCGCAGGCCCCAAGCCGCCGAATGCGGGCGAATTGCTCCATTCGGCACGACTTGAGCAACTGGTGCAGGCTGCTGCTGAGCGCTACGATGTCGTCATTCTCGACGCGCCGCCGGTTCTCGGCCTCGCCGACGTGCCGCTGGTTGCGCAGGCTGCCGAAGGGGTTGTCTACACGGTCGAGATGAATGGCGCGCGGACGCGCCAGGTGCAGCAATCCCTTGCCCGCCTGACAGCGGCGCGCGCTCGAGTTTTCGGAGTTCTCGTGACCAAGCACGACGTGAATTCCGCCGGATACGGGTATGGTTATGGATATGGTTACGGATATGGCCGCGAACGGTCGTCCGCCGAGGCCTAACCGCATCAAGCAGGCTGTTTGTGCGACTGCTGGTCTGCTGTTGGCTCTTTCATCCGGCGCTAACGCGTTGTCCAATGCGATGGCCCGCACCGCGCCGTCTGCCGCCACGAGGGCCTTCCCCCCTAATGGAATGCCGTGGCAAAGTGTTGCAACGGCGGCGTTTCGCTCTGATCAAACGGGCGATCAGGACGTTTTTGCCTCGCCGGGTCCACGCACGATGGATCTTGCGCGTAAGTCCTATACACGAGAACCCCTTGCCGACTCGGCCATCGCGTTCTTGGCGCGCGCTGCGTCGCAGCGGAGCGCCACTAAACCGATAATGGTGCTGGAAACAGCGCATCGTGCCACCAGGCGATCGACGATGCTCAGTCTCGATCTGCTTAATGCGTATGCCCAAGCGGGTCGTGAGGCGGAAGGCTTGGCAGTCTTCGACGAACTGCTGCGTCGCGAGACCTCGGCGCATGGGGTCATGCTCGAGCGGCTGGCCGCCATATCCGGCGATCCCCGGATCGAACGCAGCATGGCCGAGTTATTGTCTTCGAACCCGCCATGGAGCGATCAACTGTGGCGCCAGATTGCCCAATCCCCGGACGGAATGGCGAATGCACGCGCATTGCGCCTGGCATTGGCGGGCGCTGGCGGCCGCGTCGATCCGGAGGTCGACCGGCTTTTGATTGCCGGGCTCGCCGGATCTCAGCGTTTCGAAGATTCCTATAGACTGCTGGAAGCCCTTTTTCCCGCGAGCGTACCAAAACCGGGAACCGTCCATCGGCCCCATTTTCAAACTGACCGGGGGGTCGTTCCATTCGACTGGCGGCACGTGACGAGCGGGGACTTCGGAGCCAGCGAAAACCAGGGCAGCCTTCTCGTCAGCGCGCTTGCCGGAGCACAAGGGCTTGTCTCCGAACAGCTACTATACCTGCCATCCCGGCGTTCATCGCTCGATTGGGCAGTCTCCCCTGCGCATGGCAAAACGTCGGACGGGCTCAAGCTGTCTGCCACTTGTGCCTCATCGGGAACCCTACTGGCGGAGATGAACGCGGCGGGTCGCAAGGCGCTTACAAATAGCAGCTGCCGCTGGGTATGGCTAAGGCTTGCGGTTGACGTTCCGGACGACGGTGATGCCAGCGATTGGACGGTAAGTCGGATAGCAATACAATGATATGCCCGCACCCACACCGCGCCTTGGTGGCCGCGCGCTGCAAGACGAAGTGGCTACCGTGAGCAACCTCAGATTGCTGTTCGCGCATGATCACCGTTTTCTAACAGGACCTAGCGGATCGCTTTACACGCAGGGCTCATTCCCCAGCGCCATATGGCATCGCTATCTTCAGCACTTCGACACGGTTGAGGTGTTCGCACGCGACGAAGGCAGCATCAAAAATCAGCAGTTGGCGCGTTCCGACCACGAAGGGGTAAAGTTCACCCTGGTAGGGCCGATGTCATTTGCCGAGCGACTTGGGTTGGTCACGGGAAAAGCTGACTACCTATTGGCGCAGGCTATACACAACTCTGATGCGGTTATCTCTCGTTTGCCCAGCGACTTGGGCCTGTTAGCTGCCCGGCACGCGCGGCAACAAGGCAAGCCTTTGCTGATAGAAGCGGTAGGCTGTGCATTTGACGGCTATGGGAACCAAGGCTCGCTTGCGTCGAGGCTCTACGCGCCGGTGGCAATGTGGCGGATGCGGCAGGCCATTAAATCCGCGCCATTCGTGCTCTACGTTACGCGGAAGTGGCTCCAGCGCCGATATCCAGCGAACCCCACAGCCGTAACTACAGACGCCTCCAACGTGGCGCTCGAACCTCAGTCTAGCAGTGTGGCTGAACAACGCGAACTGCGATTGAAGGAGCTCGACACGGGAAGGGCACCGGTCTTCGGGACAGTTGCATCCTTGCGGACGCGCTCAAAGGGAATTCAGACGGCGCTTGCGGCGATAGCAAAATTACGCCGCGAACGTCGCGTTGACGTGCAGTATCGTGTGCTCGGACCTGGAGATATTGCACCATGGCAACATGAAGCGGACGCGCTGGGTATTGGCGATCTCGTACGGTTCGAAGGCGCACGCCCAGCCGGCCGGCCTGTTCTCGAGTGGCTGGATACGATCGATGTACACCTGCAGCCCAGCTATCAGGAGGGTCTTCCCCGCAGTACGATCGAGGCGATGAGCCGTGGTTGCGCGTGCGTTGGTTCCACGGCGGGCGGAATTCCGGAGATCATCCCTGCAGATCGAGTGCATGCCCCCGGTGATGTTGGTGCTTTGGCTGATCTGCTGGAAGCGCTGCTAAACGATCCGCAAATGATCGCTGACGCGTCACGAGAGGACCGGACAACAGCCGGAAATTACGAAGGCGGTTTCCTCGAAAGACGGCGCAGTGCCTTGTTCGGAAAGTTCGCGCAGGCCGCCGCGGCCGTCCGTAAAAGGTGCTGATCATGTGCGGTATTTACGGTTTTTTTGGCCCCGAAGCCGCTCGTAGGGAAGGCGCTGAAAGTCGCCTCGCGGCAATGGGCGGACTTCTCCACCACAGAGGCCCCGATGGCCAAGATATGTGGATCGACGAAATGGCGGGGGTCGCGCTGGGCCACCGCAGGCTGGCTATTCTCGATTTGTCGCCAGCCGGTGCACAACCTATGGCTTCGCAATCGGGCCGCTGGACAATCGTTTACAACGGCGAAATCTACAATCATCTCGACCTTCGCCGGGCGCTCCTCGCGCCAGCCGGCGGATGGCGCGGTCACTCCGACACCGAAACCCTGCTCGCGCTTATCGAGCATTTAGGCGTGGAGCGGGCGTTGCCTCGCCTGGTCGGCATGTTCGCATTTGCTGCCTGGGATGCAGAAAATCGCCAATTATGGCTCGCGCGCGACCGGTTTGGGGAAAAGCCGCTCTATTATGGTTGGTACGGAACCGGACCAACACGGGGATTTGCTTTTGCCTCGCAGTTGGGCAGCCTTCGTAAAGGAGGAGATTTTACCGATCAGCTGGCGATATCCGCGGTCTCATCTCTGTTGCAGCGGGGATATGTGGCGGGGGATCAATCCATTCTCGCAGATGTGCGGCGATTGGCGCCTGGGTCATGGCTCGTAGCTGATGCCGGCGGCCCCGTACGTGAGGGCGAGTATTGGTCGGCGTCGGAAACCATGCGCAACGCCCGCGCGAACCCGCTTGGCGGAAGCCTTGAGCAGTCAATCGACGCCTTGGAAGACTTGTTGCTCGATGCCGTCTCCGCGCAGATGATCAGCGACGTGCCCATTGGTGCCTTGCTGTCGGGCGGGATCGACAGCTCGACGATCGTTTCACTCATGCAGGCTCGCTCTAAGGATCAGGTTCGCACCTTTTCCATCGGGTTCGGCGAAGATGAATTCAACGAGGCCCCCTATGCGCGAGCGGTTGCCCAGCATCTCGGAACGCAGCATCACGAACTCACCGTTTCGGCCGACGACGCGTTAGCGCTCATTCCGGCCTTGCCTTCGATCTACGACGAGCCGTTCGCGGATAGCAGTCAGATTCCGACAATTCTCGTTTCGCGTCTCGCACGCGAATACGTCACTGTCGCCCTGTCCGGAGATGCTGGCGACGAGCTGTTTGGCGGGTACACCTCGCATGCGATCACCTACCGTTCTCAGATTCTCGGAGCGAGAGGCCGAGCGGCCGCAGCCCATTTTTTGACCGCGGCCGCGACGGCGATGGCGAAGGCTTCGCCCATCCGATCGGCCAAAATAGCGCGCCTTGGCCGGGTATGGGCTCATACCGATCCGCGCGACGCTGGACTGGCCATTTCTGACCGCTGGTTCCGACTGCCGCTTCTCGTTGCGCCGTCCAAAGCAGACCTCCCGCCGCTGCTTGGAGGGGGGGCGAGCAACGTCGAAGAACTGATGGCGCTCGACGCGCGCATGTACCTCGTCGACGATATTCTAGTGAAGGTGGACCGTGCGGCGATGTCGGCATCCCTGGAGACCCGCGTGCCGATGCTAGACCACCGCGTATTTGAACTCGCGTGGCGAATGCCGCTCCATCACAAAATACAGTCGGGCCATTCAAAGGTGGCGCTTCGGGGCGTGCTCACGCGATATGTCCCGCAGGCGCTCATCGACCGCCCAAAAGCGGGTTTCAGCATTCCATTGGCCGACTGGTTGCGTGGCCCGCGGCGCGATTGGGCGGAAGACCTGCTCCATCCTGCGACGTTGCGTGCGGACGGTATCTTGGGTGAAGCCGCAATTCGTCAGGCCTGGTCGCAGCACCTTTCCGGAATGGCCAATAACGCGTCGGCCCTCTGGAGAGTGCTGATGCTGCAGGCGTGGGGCGCTTACGACCCGATTTAGCTTGCTGGCTTCTGCAGAAGAACCATGCTAAGCGTGTAAGGTCTCCAGAGCCACAACAGGCGATGAGCGATATGGCGCCATTGGCTCGGCCGGTACACAGGCAGCAAAGTACGCAGGACCTGCTTGGCGAGAATTTCAGCGCCCCGTCCACTTGCCCGCAGGTCGTCTGCGTAATTGCCGCTGACCAGCACTTGCTGCCGTTCGACCGCCCAATCGGCAAACATCCTTGCAAGATCTTCCGGTGCTGGCCGAAACATCGTGTCGATCGGATCGGGATGATAAGGATATGACCTCGGGACGGTGACGATCGCATGACCTCCGGGAGACACGAGATCGGCGCAGGAATCGGCGAAGGTTTGCGGCTCTGTCAGGTGCTCAAGCAAGTTCGAGCAGATCAGGATGCGGGCATCATGGCGTTTCAAATGCTTGCGAAACTCCGGGTCGAGCAGATCGCCGACCTCATCGACCCCTTCAGCGGCTTTGAGATCGCAATGCACCACATGCAGCCCATCGGCGCGCAGCGGAGCGAAAAGGAACTTCTCGATATGCGGTTGAACCTGGGTGCGGAAATGCCCGGTCGAAGAGCCGACATTTAAGCATACGGTGCCAGCCGGAAGGTTCAAAGACCGTATCCAGCTGGTAATTTCACGAGCCTCTTCAATGCGCACCAGCTGTTCCTTGTAGTGCTTTTGCGTTAGATTTGCCGCCAATCAATGCACGGTAGGTTGCGGCGTATCGCTCGACGACGACCGCGCGATCGAAATACGTTCGGGCGAGCGTCGCACCCGCTGCACCAAGCTGGCGATTGTAATCCTCGTCTTCCGTCAGTCTGATAAGATGAGGGGCCATCTGCTCTATCTCGTCGATCGGAACCACCATGCCGGCTTGCGCGCCGGGCTTTGAGAGCATCTCGTTGGCGGAGGCGACGTCCGTGCTGACTACCGGTCGGCCGGCTGACATTGCCTCGATCATCGAGCGCATCAACCCTTCATACCGGGAAGGCACAGCCAGAACATGCGCCCGTGCCAGCAAGGCCGGCATATCTGCCTGATAGCCGAGAAAACGCACTTTTGTACCCAGCGGCCGGGCTGCTTCCGCGCAGGCGCGCGCATAGCTGTCATGTTCGGGATCAAAATCCCCGACGAACCAGGTCTCGATATCCGTTTGCGCAAGGTGCGGCGCCACTTTGGTGAGATATTCGAGTTGCCCTTTCTTCTCGGACACGACCCCCGAAACGAGCACAACGCGGGGGAGGTCCTCCGACAGTGGCTGCGGCGCAAATGCTTCTTGGTCGACGACGGAATATGTCGCGCTCGCCTTCGCTCTCAGACCCGGCACAATCTCATTCCACCGATCCACCATGTCGTGTGACAGCATCAACACATGGTCAGCCGCTTTGAAAAGCGCGCGATATCGCCGTTGGGGTGGGGCACGATAAGGATCCAACGTATCGCGAATGTTCAGCACCAAGCGCAAGTTCGGAAGCAAACGTGCCGCACCCACTATCATCTGAAACGCGAGCGGATCGTTTGCGTGAATCACCCGGGCGCACGTCCGGCGAGTAATTTTCAATATCGCCAGCGTATATCTCACATATGAAACCGCTGCTGCAAATGGCGCGTGCCTCCATCCCCGGTGCGCGGCTTCTGGCACGATGTGCACCTCGATCCCGGACGCACGGCAACCCCGCGTAAACTTGGTCTCAAGATTGGTCAGCAAAACAGGGCGGAGATCTTGCAGCCCCCGCATGATCTCGCCGAGGCTGGCAATACCGCCATTCGCGCCTTTCCCAGTTTGGAGGGCGACGAACACGATGACAGGCAAGGCCGACCTGCTGCTCACGAATGTGCCGCGAGTTCCTGCTGGTAGATCGTATTGAGATCATCAACACAGCGCTGCATGCCAAAGGTGCTCGCTTCAACGCGCCGCAACCATTCGCGATGGTCGGGTGGAGGCTCGTCAAGGATGGTTGCAGCCGTCGTGGCCCACTGCGCCGCCCCGGCAGCCAAAGGCAACTGGGTCACGCCTTCGCGAATGACAACCACCTCGCTCGGCATGTTATCAGGCATCAGAACCGGACACCCGGCCGCTTGCGCTTCTAACACGACGATCCCCAGGCCTTCGCTATGGGAAGGGAAGAGGAACAGATCGAAAAGATGCATGAAAGCGGGGATGTCGTCTGTGCCGCCTGCAAAAATAACGCGGTCGGTCAAGCCGTTCGCCGCGACCTGACGTTCGACATCATCCTGCAACGGGCCGCGGCCGATCAGGACCAGGGTCGTGTGCGGGTGGTCGATCGCGAGCCGGGCAAAGGTTTCAATCAGGAAAACGTGGTTTTTCTGCGAATCGAATCGACCGACATGGCCAATGATCTTGTTGGCATCCGGAATGTTCAGCCGATGCCGCAGGGCGCGGGCTCTGTCGGCAGCACCCGAAAATGCACTGTAGTCAAAGCCGTAGAGCAGGATGGTGCAATTCTTCGAGTCACGCCATCTCGGTCCGGCGAGCTGCCGCATGGCGACCTCGCTGATCGCAACGCGGCGGGTAGCGACTGCAGCGGCGATGGTGCTACCGGCGATCTCGCGCAGGCGATGGCCGAGCTTCTGATAATCCGCCCCGAGTGTGCGTGCGCCATGATTGTGGATGATGCGCACGGGTACGCCCGCGGCGGCCGCAACCGCCAGCGCGGGCGCCGAGACTACCGAATATACGTGGGCATGAAACGCTGCGAACGGGCCAGCACGGCGCAAAAAGCGATAGAGCGCAACCAACCAACGACCCCATGAGCGCACGGGCAGCGTGTGAATGATGATGCCGGCGGCCCGAACCTTGTCCTCATACGGCCCAATCTCGTCCTGCATCAGCAGCACCTCGTGCTGGACCGGGGCATCGGCCGAATGCGCGAAAACGTGCGTGAGCCAAGTTTCGATGCCGCCACGGGGCAGCCATTTCAGAAGATGCAAGACGCGCGGCTTATGGCCGGCAATGGGCTGATTGTCTGGCATGTTACTTTCAAGCTTGAAGGGCGGGCGCTCGGCCGATTCGGCGGGCGCGGGGACCGAATACCATAAGCATCACCCAGATGATAGCGAGGGCTATAAGAGTTTGCTGGAAAGCTACCAGCCTATCGGTCGCCATGCCGAATTGAGTCACAAACAGCGCGAAAACCGCAATCGCAAAACCGTTATGCAAGTTCGCCAAATAAAATTCCTGAGCCCGCCGCAGCAACAACCCATATAGCGCGAACAGGACAATGATACCCGGAATGTGGAAATTCCAGTACGCTTCGGCGACAGGACTGATGGGAACCGCCGTCCCTTCGCGACTTTCGCCCAGGAAGGTCTGCGCATACATCGAGCCCGGGCCGCGAGGCTTATCGGGCCACAGCGCACGCGGGACCAAAGCGAATATCGCGCCCTGATAGGTGCGGCCAAGCATCATACCGGTCGTCGCCATCGCGTCTGCAGTGACGGGAATTGACCCGGCGACTGCCTGCCGGATTTCGAATTCGTCGCGAGCTACCGCGATGACATCGCTGACAGTGCGGTCCTGCACCGCGCTGACAGCGCCGTTGCCACTCAGTCCCGAAGCGCGGATGACGTTGAGCACCCCAAAGGAAAGCAGGATCGCGGGCAGCGCGAGCAATGCAATACGCCACGGGATCCGCCGCTGGGCCAGCGCCCAACCGAGCCCGGTAATGACAATCACGGTAATTGCTGCCGAACGTGATCCGGCGGTAAGAAACTGCTGCGCGGCAACCAGCACCAAGAGAGACAGAAACACGGGCTGGCGCGCATCTTGCGGACGCACGCAAACCCATATCAGCAGCGCAATATAGCCCAAATCGAACAAGGCAATGATTGGGCCAAGACCTTCCAGCGCGCGGAAGCGACCGAAAGCCAGTGCCGTGATGTGTTGAGCGAGTCCCCCACGAAACTGGATAAATATGGCGACGGCAAAAAAATTCATCAGGGCAATGCCGATAAGCACGCTACGCACGCGTCGCGTATCGACATCGGACAAAAATGGTATTGGCTTGCCACTGTGGGCGGTTGACAAGGCATACCCGGCAAACGTCGCCAAAAGCGCGAGAATCTGAAAAAGGTTATAGCGCGCAACATCCAGCCAAGCCTGAGTATCGCCACGCCAAGCCAGGGCACGGAAAACCGGGGGACGCAGTTGATCACCACTAAGAAGGCCGGCGTAACCCCCCAACTGATCGATTGTCTGTGGGAGCACAGTCAGAACCGGCCATAGCACGATGGCCAGCACGATCGGATGGAGAACCCCGAGTGGATGCCGCGCGAGGACGATCAGTGGAGCGACGCGCAACAGGTCAAATGCCAAGCCCGATGCGATTGCTGCTGCGTAGGCGCCCGGTGCACCGGTAAAGCCATTCACGATGCCCTGAAGAATTGTCGGCATCGCCCCAGTGGCAAGAACGAATGCCAAAACTGCGAATTGGAAAAAACGCGGGACCGCGACCTGAGATGCGGCCATTTTCATCGACTGCGGCGGTAGCCCGACCCGCATCATGTCAACGCTTGAACATCATGCGCACGGTATGTGTCACTCGGAGCAACCATACGTGCTGATCTGCAAAATATTCATCAACCGCCTTGCGTGCTCCAGCCCATTCGCCGTAATCATCGACAATCAGGATGCCGCCGCTGACGAGGCGCGGATAAAGTATTTCCATTTCGGCCTTGGTGCTATCGTAAAAATCCGTATCAAGCCGGAGAATAGCGATCTTCTCAGGCAAATTTGTCTCGTCGATTAGAGTATCCTGCACCGGCCCGACAATCGTCCGGAGTTGCGCTTCTGCGCCAACGACTTGGGCGAAATTATTTCGAACGTCGTCAAGCGAGGCATAGCACCAGTCATTATGTCCATCGCGCTCGAGCGCATCGAATTTTGCTTGAGTGTCGACCTCATTCACAGCCTTGTGATCGTGCGGCGTAGGGGCCGTCATACCGGCGAAAGTGTCATAGGCGAATATCTGCCTATCGTTATTGGTCTCGCGGCGAATGAGCCCAGCGAGAGCAAGATTTCCCCCTCGCCACACGCCGCATTCGACGACCGCGCCCTCGATGTTGAGCGCATCGATGTATCGAAGCGCACGGATGAACTCCCACTGTGCGATTGGCGCAGTCATCGAGAGTCCGCGAATGCTCTCGAGCAGAGCCATATCACCGTCAGAAATCTCGGGGATGTCCGAACGTATGCCTTTATATTCGCTTGATAGCTTGTTTCCCAGCGCCGTGACCCGGCGGGCAATGGCGTTCCGTATCGACATTCGAAATCTCTTCTATTGCAACGACCTGTCGGGCCGATCTTTCAGCGCGGATTAGGCGTGCGGTTGATTGAACGCAACGGTGTCGTACCTTGCGCGCGCTCTATCGTCCGTATAACGGGGCGCGAAAAATGCGATCTGGCATGTTCATGGCGCATAATGAGGGTTAAAGCATTGGGTCAACGTCGCAGCAATTACGACCGTAAACGCGTCCTCGTAACCGGCGGCGCGGGATTTCTCGGTTCGCATTTGATCGACCGTTTGCTCGAGCGCGGCGACGAGGTGCTGTGCGCCGACAATCTATTCACGGGCGACAAGCGCAATCTCGACCATCTTGCGGGCGAACCGCGCTTCGAATTCATGCGGCACGATGTGTGCTTCCCGCTGTTTGTCGAGGTCGACGAGATCTGGAATCTGGCCTGTCCGGCATCGCCTGTGCATTATCAGCACGATCCGGTGCAGACGACCAAGACCAGTGTTCACGGCGCGATCAACATGCTCGGGCTGGCGAAGCGCCTGGGTTGCCGGATCTTTCAGGCCTCGACCAGCGAAGTTTACGGCGATCCGGCGGTTCATCCGCAGACCGAAAGCTACTGGGGCAACGTCAATCCGATCGGCATCCGGAGTTGTTATGACGAGGGCAAGCGGTGTGCTGAAACGCTGTTCTTCGATTATCACCGGCAACACGGTCTCGACATCAAGGTGGCGCGGATTTTCAATACTTACGGGCCGCGGATGCATCCTGGCGATGGCAGGGTTGTTTCCAACTTCATCATTCAAGCCCTCAAAGGGGAACCGATCACCATCTACGGCGATGGTCAGCAAACGCGAAGTTTCTGTTATGTCGATGATCTGATCGACGGGTTCCTCGCGTTGATGGCCAGCGAACCGGGCTTTCCCGGGCCGGTGAACCTTGGCACACCGCGCGAATTCACCATTCGCGAGCTCGCGGAAATGGTCATCGAACAGACCGGTTCACGGTCCGAACTTCGCAATTTGCCCCTGCCCCAGGATGACCCTCTCCAACGCAAGCCGGACATATCGCTGGCGCGGGAAAAATTGCAGTGGGAGCCGAAGGTCCGTCTGGAAGATGGGTTGGCCCGGACCATCGACTATTTCCGGTCGGTCGTCGAACGCTGACGAGTGGCATACCTGCCATCACGACGGCGACCGCCCCGGCCCGCGCATTTGCCCCCGCGATGACCGGCCCGTGGACCCGTACCGGGGAATTCCGCACCCGGATTCTGCGCAACGGTATATTTCTCGTCGGCGGTAACGGGACCGCCGCTATGCTCGCGATGGCTACCTCCGCCATCAACGCCCGTGCGCTGTCCCTTGCCGAGTTCGGTCAGATCGCTTTGCTGCAAAGCGCGGCGTTGCTGATCGCAGGGCTGGTGACGGTGTCGGTCCAGCAACCGGTAATAAAGCTTGGCGTTTCGGCGTTGCAACGCGGTCAACGGCGCGAGTTCGAAGAATTGGTGGCGCTCGGCCTGATCGCCGACATTGCAGGCGCGATTGTGGCCGCGGCCATCGGCGCGGCTACGCTTGTCTTTCTCGACTACACGCGCGGCCTCAGCGCGCCGACGATGACAGCCGGGTGGATCGTCGCGGGCTCGCTGCTTTTTCAGGGCTACCGCACCAGCGAGGCCATTTTCAGGGTCTTCGACCGGTTTGCCAAGCTTGGCGCGCTGCAAATCGTCGCCGCAGCAATCGGAACCTTGCTTGCGGTCGTCCTGTGGTGGCACGACGCGCCGTTTGCAATCTATGGCTGGCTTGTCGGATGCCAGGTGGCGCTTCCGGCCATTTTGCAACTCGTCTTTGCCCTGCGTCTCATGCGGCAAAACGGGCTGGCTATCCGATGGCGGCGAGCAGCACTGACCAAGACGCAGCGGAGCGAATTTGTCGCATATTGCTGGACGACCAGCGTGGTCAGCGCGCTAGATAGTTTGCGCGCGTATGGCGATACAAGTCTGGTCGGGGGATTCCTGTCAGTCGAGGCGGCAGGTTTGTACAACGTTGCGAAACAATTTGCGGGGGTGTTCCGCAAGGGGGCCCAAGTCTACAATTCGGTCCTATTTCCGGAAATTGCGACACTGGCAGGTGAGCCGACGACCGTACGGGCGCGCATGGTCCTGCGCCGCGCAGTGACGGGTTCGGCGATCTTCACCCTCATCATCGGATTCGCCGCCGCATTGCTAGGACCATGGGCACTGGCGCTGGTGTTTGGTTCATCCTTTACCGAAGCTGCGGACGTAACCACCTTGCTATGCATCGCCGCCGGTGTCCAAATCATCAGCGCGACGTTCTCGATGTTCGTTCAGGTCTATGTCGGCCCACAACATCTGGTGCCAGCCTACCTCATGGCATTGCCTGCATTCATAATCGCGATATTCATGCTGATCCCAGTGTACGACCTGGAAGCGGCCGGCATAGCGCAAATCGTCTTTTACGGTGTTCTCACATTGAGCTTGTGGCGGCATTTGGCCCAGAAAATGGCCATTGCGGGCGGTGATACGTGTTAGGCGGCGTGGACAAATTGGAGCCAGTATCT
>NZ_JADMNM010000007.1 GCF_016461955.1 Qipengyuania sp. YIM B01966
CTCGCGGCGTCCGAAACTCTAAACGTAAGCCGAACGTCCGCTTGACCAGGTCCGGCGCTCGATAGCAGACTGTCCGGAAACGGCCCATAAGCAGAATTGGTATTGCATCATTAAACTGCGCGCCCATTACCCACTCCCGTTACGGCCGTCGACTGATTCAAGGCAACGTCTCAAAAAACGCACATTGATTATTGATCGCCGAGCGGCAACGAAGGCGGACGATCTGCCATTAATTACGATATGAATCCAATTGCAGGCCATGTTTTGCAATTTTCTCATAAAACGTTTGCCGCGATATGCCCAACACAATGCATGTCTCCGAAACTTTTCCACGCGTATGCTGCAAAGTTTCAATCAGTATGCTTCTCTCATACGCCGATATACGCGCGGATAAGCGAACGTCTCCATTCCCCTTTCCTGTGATCGTCCGACTTAAACCCAGTACCGCGTTAAAGGCGTAGCTGCGCAATTCACGGGCGTTGCCGGGCCAGTCATGTTCAAGCAATTGCCGTCGGTCAGCTGCGGAAATGGCAAAGTTCGTGCGCCGTGTGCGGTCAAGCGCCTCGCGCACGAATTGCGCAAACACGACGGGAATGTCATCGCGCCGTTCGCGCAACGGGGGAATGCGAAGGCGCAGCAAGGCGAGCCGATAGAACAGGTCTTCGCGGAAGCGGCCGGCAGCAACTTCGGTGTCGAGCGCGGCCCGGGTCGCGGCGATAATCCGCGCGCCGGCGGGGCCATCGCCCTGCCGCTGCTCGCGCGTCTCAAGATAGGCAAGCAGCCGGGCCTGAAGCGGCGCGGGCAGCGCATCAACCTCTGCGAGGAACAGCACCCCGCCGTCAAGCGCGCGCAGCCAGTTGCCAGCCGATCCGGCGTGGCCGAACAGATCGCCAAGCCCGCTTTCGCCGAGCGTGGAGCAGCGGATCGCACGGAACGGCATCAGCGCCCGGGGTGAACGCCTGTGCAGCGCCCGCGCCATGACTTCCTTTCCGGTGCCCGTTTCACCTTCGATCAGCACGTCGAGATCAAGCATCGCCATTTGCCCGACCATCGTGCGCAGGCTGGTGATCGCCTCCGAGGTGCCGACAAATTCATCGGCCGCCGCCTGTTCCACCGCCTCGCGCAACGCGCGGTTGTCGAGCACCATTTCGCGCGTTTGCGCTGCCCGGCGCACTGCTGCGATCAGCTGATCGGTAGAAAACGGCTTGGCGAGAAAATCGAAGGCCCCGCCCCTGAGCGCTGCCACCGCCATCTGCACATCACCATGCCCGGTAATGAGGATGACAGGAATGTCCGCGTCAATCGCATGAACTGCCCGCATCAGCTCGAGCCCGTCCATCCCGTCGAGCCGGATATCGGTGACAACGCAGCCTGCGAAAGCCCGGTTGATTTTTGCCAGCGCTGGCCGGGCGGAGGGATGGGCGGCGGGGCTGTAATCAGCCAATTCGAGCGCCTGCACCGTGGCCAGGCGCAAGGGCTCGTCATCCTCGACGAGGATCACGCGTAGCCGCTGTTCGGGCGCGCTCATGCCGGGATCAGCCGGGCGACGAAGACGGAACCGGTCGGCCCGGTTGACCAAAGCGACAGGTCGCCGCCGAATTCGCGCAGAATGTCGCGCGCGATGGCGAGGCCGAGGCCGAGCCCATCCTCGCGCGCCGTCGCAAAGGGAGTGAATAGCCGGCCGCGCAAGGCTGCCGGCACGCCGGTGCCATCGTCAGCGAACGAGACCGCCACGCTGTCGGCAGCGGGCTCGATGCCGATCGTAAGCACGCCTCCGGGACGCGTGTCCGATGCGTCGAGCGCATTCTGGATCAGATTGACGAACACCTGCTCGAGCCGCACCCGATCGCCTCTCACACTGCGCTCTGCATCGGCCGCGTCCCACAGCACGCGGGTCTGCGTCTCGGTGATCCGATGGTGCACCAGCAGCAGCGCGCCCTCGATCGCGTCGCCCAGCTGGACGGGCCCGACATCGGGTGTCTTGCGGCGCGAAAAGCTGCGCAGTTCGGCGGTGATTTGCGAAATGCGCTGCGTCAGATCGACGATCTGGCCGAGGTTGCCGGCCACCTTGACTGCTGCCCCGGCGGCGAGGAATTTCTCGGCATTTTCGGAATAGGCGCGGATCGCGGCGACGGGCTGGTTTATTTCGTGAGCCACGCCGGCGGCGACCTGCCCGAGCGTCGCCAGACGGTTGGCCTGCGCCAGTTCTTCGCGCGAGCGCCGGAAGCGTTCATCCGCCTGCTGGCGCCGCGCGCCTTCGGTCAGCAGCCGGGCATTGACCTGGCGAAGCTCGGCCGTCCGCTCCTGTACCTTCGTCTCCAGATCGCGTTGCGCCGCATGCTGCATTCGCGCCCGCTCGCGCTGCCGCCACAGCCAGATCGCGCTGCCGCCAAGAAGGATCGCCAATATCAGCAACACCACGCGCGCCCGGGCGCGCGCCGCCGCCAGCGCAGGTTCGAGCGGGGCCAACGCGACGAGTTTTGCGCCCGCCAGGGCAACCCCGGCGTCTGCCCGACGATAGGCGACGCCATCGCTGGTCGCCGCTTTGCCGCTGAACGCCACCGGCAGCGGCCGCAGCGGCAGGTCGTCAAATTGGCGGGTGCGGGCAATCTCTGCCTGTTCGGCCCGCCGCAGCGCGCGCAGACGGTTAAACCGCCACGCCGGCCGGGAACTGATGATCACCACGTCGTGCACGTCCGTGACAAAAGTCGTGCCCGCCTGCGCACCCCAGGCCGCCTCCATCCTGTCGAAGGCGATCTTGGCGACGACAACACCGGCCGGCGCGCTTGCTGTCCCCACCCGCCGGGCGATGAACAGGCCGGGGCGCCCGCTGACCGTGCCGAGCGCAAACAGTTCGGACGCACCCGTGGCCAGCGCTTCAGTGAAATAGGGCCGGAAGCCGTAGCTTTGCCCGACAAAGCTGGTCGGCAGCGCATAATTGCTCGCCGCCACCGTGCGCCCGCGCGCGTCGATCACATAGATGGCTGACGCGCCGGTGCGCCGGGCCAGCACCTCCAGCCGCTGGTTCAGCGCCAGCGGGTCCCCGGCTGCCGATCGCAGCAGGGCGGACACATCGGGGTATTCCGACAACAAGGTCGGCACGAGGCGAAATTTCTCGAGCTCGCTATCGAATAGGAAGGCGTTAGACCGCGCCATTTCGCGCGCCTGCGCATCCGCCGCTCTCGTCGCCCAGCGCGCGGCCCAATGCTCACTGGCCCACAGACCGGCCGCCAGCAGGGCGAAGGTGGCAAAAGCGGCGGCCGCAGCCGTTCGCCAGCCCCGATTTGAAACATGCGCTGTCAGCCTTTCCAGACGATACCGCCCCAAACTGTCCGGATTTCCTGACATACGCGCATGATCCGGCGAGCGATTATCTCTAAGCTAGGTTGAAAAACAGATGCTTACGGGAATTTATCAAGTCCGTTGACACCGCACTCTAACGACCGTCACACAGGAGTCAAAGAAGCTGACGCAGCGGGGATGGGGCATGGGGGCACGTCAGGCCAGTAGCGATAGCGCGCCGGTTCCACGCAGTCGTTGGCGGCGCACTGTCGGCTCGCTCTATTTTCAGGTCATCGCGGCAATCATTGCCGGGATCGTCTTGGGCGCCGTCAGGCCGGACATCGGCGTTGCTTTGCAGGCGTTGGGTGACGGCTTCATCAAGCTGGTCAAGATGATCATCGCCCCGGTTATTTTCCTCACCATCGTCACCGGTATCGGCAATGTGCGCAGCGCGGGCAATTTGGGCCGGGTTGCCGGCAAGGCATTTGTCTATTTCCTCGCCCTGTCCACGCTGGCGCTGATTATCGGGCTGATCGTTGCCAATGTCGTCCAGCCGGGCGCCGGCATGGGCGTTAACCCGGCCACGCTGGATGCAACCGCGATCGAGGAATACCGCACAAAGGCCGACGAATCTTCGGTCGCACAATTCCTCCTCGACATCATCCCCACGACCTTCGTGTCGGCCCTGACCGACGGGTCGATCCTCCAGGCGCTGTTCGTCGCCGTGCTGTTCGGCCTTGCGCTGATGGGCGCGGGCGAGGCGGGTGCGCGGGTGACACAGGCGCTCGAAAGCGTGGCCGAGGTGGTGTTCCGCCTCGTCGCGATGCTGATGCGCCTTGCGCCGATTGGCGCCTTTGGCGCGATGGCCTTCACTATCGGCAAATACGGGGTCGGGGCGCTGATCGATCTCGGCACGCTGATCGCGACGTTCTACGTCACCTCGGCGCTGTTCGTGTTTGTCGTGCTGGGCGCGGTTGCGCGGTACAACGGCTTTTCGATCGTCCGCCTGATCGCCTATCTCAAGGAAGAGCTACTGCTGGTGCTGGGCACCTCGTCGAGCGAGGCCGCGCTGCCGCGGTTGTTGCAGAAAATGGAGGCTGCCGGCTGCCCCAAGGCGATTGTCGGGCTGGTCGTTCCCACGGGATATTCATTCAACCTTGACGGCACCAACATCTACATGACGCTGGCGGCGCTGTTCATCGCGCAGGCCACCGGTGTCGAGCTGTCGCTGACCGAGCAAATCACCCTGCTGCTGGTGGCGATGGTCAGTTCCAAGGGCGCTGCCGGGGTAACCGGGGCCGGCTTCATCACGTTGGCGGCCACTCTGTCGATCATCCCGTCGATCCCGATTGCTGGGATGGCGCTGATCCTCGGCATAGACCGCTTCATGAGCGAATGCCGGGCGTTGACGAATTTCATCGGCAATGCTGTGGCAACGATTGTCGTCACCCGGTGGGAAGGCCAGCTCGACAAGGGGGCCTTGGACGCGGCGCTGCATGGCGCGCCCGTGGTGCTCCCTGGCGAACCGGCGTTCACTGTCGAGCCGCCTGCCGGGGTTCGCTTGGGAGAGCGTGATGTCGATTGACCAGGTCAACCGCCGCGGGTTCATCACCGGTACCACGGCGCTGGCGGTGGGCGCATCGCTGCACGCGGCCAGCCCGGCGCGGGCGCATGATTGGGAAGAGATCGCCTTGTGGCCGGGCGTACCGCCCGGGCGTGGACGCGTAACAGGTCCGGAAAAGATCGGCGGCGAGGGCGCGGGGTTCGGCGCCGTTTCCAATATCTCCAACCCGCGCCTGCGGGTCTATCGGCCCAACCATACCAATGGCCGCGCGGTCATCGTCTGCGGCGGTGGGGGCTATTTCCGCATCCAGTTATGGAAGGAGAGCACACCGGCCGCACAATGGCTGCAGAACCGCGGCTACACGGTGTATGAGCTGATTTACCGCCTGCCCAACGACGGCTGGGAACCGGCCGCGCCGTTCGCAGATGCGCAGCGCGCGATGAAGATCGTTCGCAGCCGCGCGGCCGAGTTCGGCATCCGCCCCGATGCCATCGGGATCATGGGCCATTCGGCGGGCGGACATCTGGCCGGCTTCACCGCGCTGCAGCCGGACCGGCCGCTATACGCCGGCTCCGACCGGTTCGAAGCGACCAGTGCCCGGCCCGATTTTGCCGCGCTGCTGTTTCCCGTCGTATCCTTGCGGATGCCCTTTGCGACGCGGACCCGGCGCGAGATCATCGGCGATAATGCCGACCGCGCAGCCGAAGATGCCTGGTCGCTCGACACCTACGCCGCTGCGGGCGCCCCGCCGATGATCCTGTTCAGCTCGGCCGACGATGCGACCACACCGCCGGCGCACAACCTCGCGCTGTTTGGCGCGCTGCGGCAGGCGGGCGCCAGTGCTGAATTGCATATTTTCGCTGATGGCGGCCATGGCTGGGGCCTGGGCACACCGCACCAGACGCTGCACCGCTGGCCTGAATTGTTCACCACCTGGCTCGACACGCGGATGGCCGGCAGATTGTAATCGGGAGGATCGAGATCATGTCCACTACCACGCTCGCCAAGCTGGCACTGCTCGCCAGCACCAGCCTGTTTGCCGCAACCCCGGTGGCTGCACAGGTGCAAACCGCACCGGCCGCCCTGGCGCAGCCGGCTGATGCCGCGCCGGAGCCTGCCGAGGCGGAAATTGTCGTCACCGGTACGCAAATCCAGGGCGCGCAGATCAATGACGTGCTGCCCGTCACGGTGGTCGATGAACAATTGATCGAAGCCAGCGGCGCATCCTCGGGCGACGAGATGTTCCGCGCCATTCCCCACGCCGGTACGGTCGCGTTCAACGAACAGAATGCCGACACGCAGAACAATGTCCGCGGCGATGCCTCGTCGATCAACCTGCGCGATCTGGGCACCGGCAACACGCTGCTTTTGATCAACGGCCGGCGGATGAACCTCCATCCCGGGTTTCAGACCGAATTGCTGGTCCCGGTGGTTTCGCCCGATACCAACGAAATCCCGCCGGGCAGCGTCCGCCGGATCGAGGTACTGCGCGATGGCGCCTCGGCCTTGTATGGGGCTGACGCCGTTGCCGGCGTGGTGAACACACACCTCAAGGGCAACCTTACCGGCGGCTTTGTCGAAGGCGATATGCGCCTGTCTGATGGCACGAGCCTCTACAGTTACACGCTGACTGGCGGCCTCGGGTTCGATTTCGGCGACGGGCGGGGCAATATCACGGTCTATGGCAGCTATTTCCACGAAAACGGGCTGCCCGCGCGTGCCCGCGCCTATTCGCGGGATGATGACCGGCTACCGCTGGTCGAAGGCACCGACTTTGCCGGCGATGCTTCGTTCAACAATCGCAACACCTTCGGCCCGTTTGGCCAGTTCGACATTCAGGCGCCGGCCAACCGCACACCGATTGGCGATGATGATTTCTACCTCCAGCCCGGTACCTTCACCGGCTGCCGGCTGAATTTGGGCAACGGGCTGTGCGCGCGCGACGGTACCACGCCGGCCACCGAGGTGCGCTACAACACGCTGTTCGGGAACAGCCTGATCAGCGAAAAGGACCGCTACAACGCGATGGCGCTGCTCAGTTACGAGCTGACCGACGCGGTCGAAGCCTATTTCGAAGGCAGCTACTATCGGTCGCAATCAGAGCGCTTGTTCGATGCCTCGACCATCCTCAGCGCCGTGCCGGTCGGGATTTCGCGCAACGCCTATTACAACCCCTTCGGCCCGACCACGCGCGACGGGCGGCCCAATCCGCAGCGCCTGCCGGGAACGACCATCCCCACGACCGGCGCCGATGTGATCATGGAGCGGTACCGGTTCGTCGATGCCGGCAACCGGATCATCGATGTCGAGAAAGACGCCTACCGGCTTGTTGCCGGCCTGCGCGGCAATCTGGGGGCGTGGGATTTTGACACCGGCTTCGTGTATTCCGAAGCGGACACGATCGACCTTGAGCGCAACCGCGTCTCGCTGACGCTGATGCAGCGGCAGATCAATCTGACCACACCCGATGCGTATAATCCGTTCAACGGCGGCTGTCTGGATGATCCCGGGCAAGGTGACTGCACCCCCAATCCGGCAAGTTCGATCGACCCGTTCCGGATCGATGTGTACCGCAAGGGTGGCACCAGCCTTGCGCTGGCCGATTTCAAGGTCAGCCGCGACGATCTGTTCGTGTTGCCGGGCGGCAATGTCGGCATCGCGGCGGGCATCGAATGGCGGCGCGAGACGTTCTATGATGATCGCGATCCGCGCCTGGATGGAACGATCACCTTCACCGACAGCGTGACCGGCGTGTTCAACGGCAGCGATGTCGCGGGCACAAGCCCGTCACCGGACACCGACGGGAAGCGGAATGTCTATTCCGCCTTCACCGAACTGTTCATCCCCGTGGTCGGTCCCGAAATGGGCATCCCGCTGATTGAATCGCTGAACCTCCAGCTGGCCGGGCGGATCGAACGTTTTGCCGATATCAACGCGACGGCCGCCGTGCCGCGCGTGGCCGCATCGTGGACTACGATCCCCGGCGTCACCTTCCGCGGCGCATGGTCGCAGGGCTTCCGGGCGCCGAATCTGGTGCAGGTCAACGATGACGGGACCACACGGTCGAACACGCGCGACGATTTCGTGGTTTGCCAGGCGCAGGTGGCGAAACGGATTATCCCGACGCTGGCGGCGTGTGCCGGGGCGGGCGTGATCAGCTTCCGTTCGGGCGCGCGCGATCTGCGCCCCGAAGACAGCGAGAGCAT
This sequence comes from Qipengyuania sp. YIM B01966, assembly GCF_016461955.1. Lineage (GTDB taxonomy): Bacteria > Pseudomonadota > Alphaproteobacteria > Sphingomonadales > Sphingomonadaceae > QFOP01. The sequence continues at coordinate 8,053 of NZ_JADMNM010000007.1, forward strand.
CAATTTCGGCCTCGTGCTGGAACCTGAATTTATCCCCGGTCTGACGATCACCGCCGATTACTGGCGGGTCAAGCAGACCGGGCTGGTCGGCACCTTTGGCGATGATAACGCCATTGCGCTCGACCTGGTGCGGCGACTGGCGGGCAGCACCAATCCCAATGTCATCCGTCAGGCACCAACGGACGAGGATATTGCCCTGTTCACCGGCACGGGCCTCGCGCCGGCGGGCAAGATCATCCGCGTGCTTGATCCCTATCTCAATCTCGACAGCCGGGTGTCGAAGGGGTGGGACTTCGGCCTTGCCTATCGCGTGCCCGATTTCGGCGCGGGCGATTTCAGGATCAGGCTCAACGCCGCGCGGCTGACCAGCTTTGTCCAGTCAGCGGGCGCCGATGGGCAGGAAATCGTCGGTGCGATTGCCGCCGGAACGCTGCCGCTCGACGTGACGGTGGGCGGCCTTGGCGAGCTGCTGCAGGCGGACGGGCGGCCCAAATGGCGCGCGAGCGGATCGGTCAACTGGGAACGCGGGCCGGTCGATATCGGGCTGTTCGGCAGCTATGTCGGGGCGTTCTACGATACCAGTGTGGTCCGCGATGTGCTGGTGGAATCCGACGATCCCAATGCCAATTTCTTCCCGGTGGACGACATTTTCACGCTGAATGTGTCGATCGCCTACACAATCGACAATGACACCGCGCTGGACGGCACCCGGCTGCGGTTCGCGGTCAACAATGTCTTCGGCGAAGACCCGCCGTTGGCCGACGAGAATTATGGCTTCTACAGCGATTTGCACAGCCCGCGCGGCCGGCAATTCGCGATCGAACTGAGGAAGCGCTTCTGAGCGTGCCGGGACGACCTGCCAGCATGAAGGGGGCCATCGCCGCGACGGTGATCCTCCTGCTGGCGGGGTGCACGACCGTCGGATCGCGCGATGCGGTGGGCGAGCGCGGGCCGGCACCCGGTTGCCAGAGCGCGGAGGCCAGGCTCGATTTCGATTTCGGCGGCGCGTCGTTTTCGCGCTGCACGGTGCTGGGGCCGCGATCCTTTGCGCTGACGATTGCGCCCGAACACGCCCCGCCCATCAACCCCAGTCCGTGGTATGCCTTCCGCTATACAACCACGCCGGGGGCTGACGTATCAATCCGCCTCGATTATCTGCACGGCCAGCACCGCTACGCCCCCAAGCTGACGCGGTCGGGCAGCATCGTCGAACTGCCGGTAACCGTCGCGCCCGACCGGCGCAGCGCCGCGCTGACGGTGCCGGCGGGCGTGGGGACGGTCAGCGCCCAGCCTGTGATGAGCGCGGCCGATCACGCACGATATGCGGCCACTTTGCGCACCAGCCACGGTGCTGTCGAGGTTGAGTTGGGGCGCTCGCATGATGGCCGGCCGATCACCGGGCTGCGTCTGGGCGACCCGGCAGCGCGGTGGCTGATCGTGATCCTCGGGCGGCAGCATCCGCCGGAAGTGACCGGCGCCCATGCGCTGGAACCGTTTGTTACCGAACTGGCGGAGATCCTCCGCACATCGCCGGATCTAGCGCGCGACTTTCAACTTTTCGCGGTGCCGCTGCTCAACCCGGATGGCGTGGAGCGCGGGCACTGGCGGGCCAATCGCGGCGGGGTGGATTTAAACCGCGATTGGGGCCCATTCAGCCAGCCCGAAACCCGGGCGGTCCGCGATTTCCTCCTGCGCGAGCTGGGTCGGACACAGCCCATCGCGATGGTCGATTTCCATTCGACGCGAGATAATTTGTTCTATGTTCAAGGTGATGAAGGCAGCGCCGCCAATCGCCGGTTCATATCGCGGTTTCTTATGGGTAAGGAGACCCGTTTTGCGGGGTATGCTTTCTCAATTGAGCCTCGGAACGCTAATCCCGGTTCACCGACCGCCAAGAACTGGTTTCATGCGTGCTTTGGCATTCCGAGCATTACATACGAGGTTGGCGACGACGCTGGTGAGCTACCTGCACGGGAGGCCGCGCGCCATTTGGCTCGCGAATTTATTGCCGCGCTGAGGCGAGATGCACATATTTTGCCTGCGGTGCCACGACCGCCCTGTCCCCAATGAAGCGCGCCCCCGGAGCAGAGCCGTCCGCGAGCGATCACACCGTGTGGCGGCGCAACGCCGTGACAGGAGCGGCGTGCCAAGCCCATCAAGCAAAGGCTTCGCGCTTACGGTAGAGCGCGCGATCACCTACGGCTTCAACTCCGAGACGGAATCTATCCGGCTGGTCGTCGAGACGATTGATGCGACGAGGAGGGATTAGGCCGACGATCCGAGCAGTAGAACTGGCGCATCTATCAACACCAACACATGGGAATTCTGAAAGACCATTTTTGGAAGCCAACAGTGGTCCGCCTGCTATCGGCCCACATGCAGCCATTGTCAGAACAGCTTGTTCAGCAACCCTGGCTCGCTCGCCTTAAGCCGTTCCAGCATCGTATTGACGTAGAACATATCCGGCGCTGCGACTGCGGGAAGCACGACCACGAGGTAATCTGGCTGAGCGACATCTAGCGTAAAGGTCACGAGACCGACACCGTGGAGGCCGCACAAGACCTTCAGCCGGTTCATGTCGTCGCTGCTCGTGGTGTTCGGCACGACGATGTAGCTCTTATGACAGAAGAGGCGGTAGGCGACGGCCTGGCCGAAGGCGACGACCGGCTGGCCCGGAACCGCCTTGATCTCGGCAGTGACGATCTGCGGTTCGAACTTGAATATGTCCTGCGCGCGAGGCTTCAGGACGCCGATGACATCGGGAGTGCCCCACTTGCCCCCGAAGCTACTGCCGCCCAGCGCCGACGCGAATGTGGCCTCGTCGTTCTCCTCCAGCCACGCGGCGAAGCTGTCGTAAAAGTCCTGCTCGGTGACCGATTGCGCGCCCTCGACTTTCACCGGGATTGCCGCAGTCGCTTCATCTTCGGCTTTGGCCTCGACGGCCTCGGCGGTGGCGTATTTTTCGAGCTGATAGGTACCGCGCGCAATCTTGATGATACTCGCATCTGACTGGAAAAGGCTCTGAAGCGCGCCGTGGATACTGTTAGGCGGTGTTTCTGGCGCCCCTGCGTGGATGAGCTTGAGCATTTCGCCCCAGCGAATCCCACCCACCTGCTGTTCGAGAATTTCTTGTGCGCTGGCCTGAATCTGCTTGCGGTTGTACTTCACGCATTCCCCCTCAGCGCGGCATCCAGCCGCGTTGTGAAATCGGTCGCCTTCGAGCGCTCGGCCATCCAGAACACCACTTGACCGCCACTCACTTCGGCCAGCCGGGCGCCGATGTTGGCCTTCTCCAGCGTGTCCGGATCGTTGACAAGGTGGGCGCCCTTGTATTCCAGCACCAGCGTCCGCCCATCGGTCAGCTCTGCGACGAAGTCCGGGTAGAATCGGTCGGTCGAGGTCGGCAGCCAGTAGGAATGCGCGCCGCGCACGATGTTGCGGACCCAGTGCCTGACCAGCGGGTGGCTGTCGATGGCGACCGCGCACTGGTATTCCTCGCCGCTGTCCTTGATATCGTCCGGGCGCGGGTAGAAGTGCTTCTGCCAAGCGTAGCGACCGGTGTAAGGCTTCGGCGGCAGATAGCGGCCCTCGGCGAAGGTGAAGCCGTTCTCGCCCAGCGCCAGCGTAGGCCTGATGTCACCGAGCAGCAGCTGCATTCCTGCCTGCCCGGCTTCGGCGCGTAGCTGCTTCACCCGAAGCGCAATGGCCCTCTTCAGCATATCCTTCGCGCGGACCAGCGAGGCGAGCGACATGCCGCGCGCATCAACGAGATGCGTCACGACACGCCGGCAGTATTCGAGGAAGACGGGCTGCGACACGTCCGGCTGGTGCACCTGCCGGTCGAGCCAGCGCGACAGGTCCGCCGGCGTCCACGCGGTCTCGTCCTCGAGCTGCAAGGTCATCTGCGAGGCCGAACGGCTGATGCGGACCTGGCCTTCGTCGACGTCGACCACAACGGTATCGGGCGTTTCCGACAGCAGGAACTCGGGCAGATCCGGATCGACCCCGTCGAGCGTCCACCCGGCAAGATCGAGGAGCGTCGTCGGCTCGACCAGATCGAGCTCGCCATACTGCTCGAGAGCGAGGCCCGGCACGGTGAAGCTCATCCCGCGTTGCGAAGGCGTTGCCGCCGCCTGGCGCCGCTCGACGTGGGCTGCGATTGCCGGGCGCGGATCCTCGTCACCGGCCAGTGGTGCCAGCACTTCGCCTAACTGCTCGAGCACGGTATCGCTCGCGTTGGGATCGATGACGACCGACACGCCGTCGCCTTCACCGATCAGCGTGATGGCGTCCCGGACCTCAAGCGGCACCGCCGACAGGTCAGGGCGCACCTGCAGGACCACTGGCGGAATTGCGGGGCGTTCGGGCAGCGGCAGCACGGCCGCGGCCGCATCGGCTTGCTGCTGGGCGATGATCTCGTCGCGCGCGGTTCGTTCGTCGAAGTCCATCGCAACCAGCGTATCGCGCAGCTTGTTCGCTGCGGCGTGGAAGCCGACGCCGGTGACGTGAGCGTGTGCCTTGGCGATAGCATCGATCAACCGGGCATCGGGCTCACAGCTGGTCGCTGCCTCGCCGGTATCGAGGACCATCCGCATGGCCAGCCCGGATCGCTTCGGGGTCGCTGACGCGATGATCAGGAGCGCGAGCGATTCCGCATCGATCGCCATTCTGAGATGACGGCTCAGGCCGGCGGGGTCCAGCTTGATGCGCACCTCGGAAGGCATGATGTCGATGCGACCGACGATGTCGCCGACCAGCGTCTGGACCAGACCACCTTCACCACCGCGCAGCAGCGCGGCCAGTTCTCGCGCCTTGTCGACCAGCGCCAGAATGTCCTGTTCGTCCGGGGAAGACGGAGATGCGTCCAGCAGAGGGCCGGGCAGCCGCGTGCGGCGCGGCCCTGCATTTATTGTTATACCTGCGTGTCCACCGCCTATCTGCGTCAGCCCCTGCGCTGCGCGGTCAACCCGGACACCGGCTTTGAATGCGAGCGCAGCGAGGCAGCTAAAAGCCTTTCCGCGCCCCGCCATGTCGTGGTGATCGGCGGCGGGCCGGGCGGGATGGAGGCCGCCTGCCGGCTGGATGAAGCGGGCGTCAAGGTGACCTTGGTCGAGGCCGGAGCGCGGCTCGGCGGGACGCTGCGCTTTGCCGCACTCGCCTACCCGCCGAATGGCGATTTGCTGGACTATCTGACTGCGCAGATCGGGCAGAGCACAGTCGATGTGCATTGCAACACGCCCGCCACGCCTGATCTGTTGCGCCGGCTGGCGCCTGACGCGGTGGTGGTGGCAACGGGCGCGCGCCGGACCATGCCCGAGCTGCCCGGCGCCGACTTGCCACACGTCTTTAGCGGCGACGATCTGCGCGCGCTGATGCTGGGCAATGTCGCGGGCGAAGGCGCGCGCAAGGCTGGCCTCGGCACGCGGCTGGCTGCGCGGCTGGGCGCGGCGAGCGGGCTGTCGGCCAATGCGGCGCTCATTCGCACCGCGACCAAGGCGTGGCTGCCGCTGGGCAAGCGCATCGTCATCCTCGGCGGCGAGCTGGTCGGGGTGGAACTGGCCGAATTCCTCGCGGGACGCGGCCGCGAGGTCACCGTGCTCGAGCCCGCGCCCCGGCTCGGCAAGGGGCTGCTGCTGGTCCGCCGGATGCGGCTGCTGTCCGAATTGAAGGAGCACGGCGTGGCGCTTCAAGGAGGCGTCAGCGAACTGGCGATCGAGCCGGGCGCGGTACGCTACAAGGTGCAGGACGATACCGTCGTGCGCGTCCCCGCCGACCATGTCATCGTGGCCATGGGGGCGACCGGTGATACAAGCCTGGCGGACACGCTGATCGCGCAGGGCCATCGGGTCGAGGTGATCGGCGATGCCACCGGCGTCAGCTATATCGAAGGCGCCATTCGGGGCGGCGCAGAGGCGGCTCGCCGGTTGCTGGGGAACCCTCCGGTGGAGCGGGCGGCCTAGGCTGCTGCCGCGCCGTCGCGCCACCCCATCGGAATATCGCCGCCGGAAAGTTCGATGATCCGGCGCAGCACGCGCTTGGTCTCGGCAATCTCTGCGGCGGTGAAATGCGTCGCCAGTTCCGCCTCGGCCGCCTTGCCGATGGCCAGCGTTTCGATCAGCCGCGTACGGCCGGTTTCGGCCAGATCGTAGCCATCGCCGTCCTGTGTCAGCAGCCCGCTTGAGGCCATCTCTTCGAGCGCGGCAGCATCGGGCAGGTGGCCGGTATGGGCGAGCCGTTCGGCCAACTCTAGGGCAGTCAGCGGTGCTTCCATGCTGAGCGTCGCGAGTGCGAGATATTGGGCCATGCCGAGGCCATGTGCGGCCAGCGTCTCGCGCGTCGGGCGCGATGTCTGGAAATGCGCGCGGGAAATCAGGTAGAACAGGAAATCGTCGCCGAACCGGCCGTGTTCGGTGTCCACTGTCGGCGTGGGAGTGGCGGTCGGCCGGGGTCGTCTTTCGGCATAGCGGCCGCCGTGGAACAGCAGCGGCGCTTCGTCGCGCGCTTCGTAACTCACCACTTCGCCAACCAGAATGATGTGGTCGCCGCCTTCATATTCGTGCCGCGTGCGGCATTCGAAGCGGGCGACGAACTGGTCGAGCAAGGGCGAGCCCAACTCGCCGCAATGCCACGCCACATCGGCAAACTTGTCGTCGCCCGAGCGGGCAAAACGGTTGGACAAATCTTCCTGCGCGGCGGTCAGCACGTGGATCGCGAAATGCCCGGCAGCGGTGAAGGCATCGCGCGACAGCGAGTTCTTGGCGAGCGACCACAGCACCAGCGGCGGATCGAGGCTGACCGAGTTGAAGCTGCTCGCCGTGACCCCGACCGGGCGGCCCTCGGCATCGCTGGTGGTGGCAATCGTCACCCCGGTGGCAAAGGCGCCGAGCGCGTTGCGGAAGGCCCGCTGGGCCTCGGCCGTGTCCATCGTCATGCCCGTCCTTCCGTGCTGCGCCTGAAGCTGTGTTTGGCGGAGCAATCCGGTCGGTTCAAGCGCCCGTCGCCCGTCAATGGTCGCGATAGACGATTTTGCCGCCGACCAGCGTCATCGCCACCCGCTCGGCGCTGAGCTCGGCAAGGATTTCAGTCGGCATTCCGCGGCACAGCACGATGTCGGCGGGGGCGCCGGGGGCGAGCGCGGGGCCGAGCCACATCGCCATCGCCGCCGCGGCGTCAATCCGTTCCGCTGCGCCGATACGGGCGCCAGTGGCGGTAACGCGGTCGCACGCGCTGCGCATCCCCTGCCACGGGTCGAGCGGGCCGTAAGGCGCATCGGACGCTGCCAGCACCGGGATGCCGGCGGCCATCAGGCTGGCCGCGCGGTAGAGATCGTGCTGCTCGTCTGCCGGAACTTCGGCGAGATAGCGATCCCCCCGCGCGTGGAGGAAGCCCGGATTGGTCACCACGGTCAGCCCGGCTTTGGCCAGCACGGGCACGAAACCGGCCGGGATGATCCCGCCATGCTCGATGCGGTCGCCGGCCCTTGCGCCGCCAGCCTCGTCCAGCGCGGCGAGGAAGTGCGCCAGTTCGGGCAACGTCACGCAATGGGCGGCGACCGTGCGCCCCTGCCGGCGCGCTGCGGCGATGCGGCGGGCGGTTGCGGCGCTGGCGGGCAGGGCGCGTTCATCGAGCAGCAGCTTGAGCGGGCCGCGTACATAGCCAGCGCCTTCGAGCAGCGCCTCGCTGCCCATCAGGGTCAGGCGCTGTGGCAGGGCGCCGGCCAGCAGCGCCGCCTCCGCCGGGCCATTATGTGCCCCGGCATCGGTGACGGCGGTGACGCATAGCGGGCCAACTCCGTCCCCAGCGCGGCGAGATCGGGCGGGGGTGAGGGGAGCGCGCCAGCGAGCCACTGATCGCAGCGCCAGAACCGGCCCGTGAGCGCCCCGCTGGCGTCACGTTCGGCCCCTTCGGGCAAGCCGCCCGATGGCAGGAACGCCAGCGCTGCGCTGTTCAGCACCCACAGCGCGCCGGTGCGGTCCTGCACGCGCAAGGGTCTGTCAGCCTCCCAGCGGTCGAGCACCGCCCGGTCGGGCAGGCCGGCGGCCCGCTCGTCATAGCCGGTCGCCCGCAGCATGGCTGCCGCGCGTGGCGCGCGCAGCAGGTCGATGATCGCGGCTTCGCTACTTGCTGCCGCCAAGTCGATCGAGCGTGCGCGGGCGGCGGTGGCGAGGAGGTGAATATGCTGGTCATGCAGGCCCGGCAGCGCGGTCATTCCGCCGCCGTCGATACTTGTCCCCTCCATGTCCGGTCCGGGGCCGACTCTCGCGATCTGGCCGCGCTCGAGAACGATATCGGTACGTGTGTCGTCCATCATCGTCACGTTGCGGATCGTCAGGCGCATTAGCTGATCCGCGCGGCATAGGCTGCGGCGATGCCGGCCAGCGGGCGGTCGATCAGGCCGGTCTCACCCGCCAGCACCGCTCGCGCCGCCTCGACCCCGGTCAGCGGATCGGCCAGCGCATCGCCGAAAAAGGCGGGCTCTCCGTCGGACCACGACATCAAGCCGCCGGCAATCGCACAATCGTCGCCGAAACCGACCCGCATCGCCTTGGCTCCGGTAAAGCCGTGCCCGCTGATCGCGACCCAGGTGCAATGGGCGATTGTTTCCGGTGTCAGCCCCAGCCGGGCGAGCGCTGCGGCGCGGCCGCTGGTCACGACAATGTCGGCGTCGGCCACCAAGCGGTGGAGTCGTGCCCGATCGCTCGCTGCTGTCAGGTCGAGCGCCAGTCGCATTTTCGCGCCAATGAGAAAATGATCGAGCACCGGCGAAGCGCGCGGAGTCGGATCTGGCCGCGCGCTGTTGTCGACCCGCACAACCTCGGCCCCCACGCGCGCCAGCAGCCCGGCACAGAGCGGCCCGGCCCACAGTGCCGAGAGGTCGAGCACTGTGCCGAGCGGGCAGCCGGTCGGCGCGCCGGCAAGCGTGATCGGCTCGGCCTCGCCCGGCAGCGCGACCGGCACATGCATTTCTGCGGCCCGCGCGACAAACGCGGCGCTGGTCGTGGTCGCGGCGTATGCGGCGACCGCCTCCCAATCGTCGCCGGCACCGTAGGTGAGCGCCGGGATCAGCGCGTAATCGTCAGGCCGGGCAAGATTAAGCGCCGCCCAGCCATCCGCCGTGTGTAGCAGTCGGCAGTGGCGATTGGCCGACACCCGCCCCGGCGTTTGCAAGCCGCCCGGCGCATCGCGGATCAGCACATCGGCGGCGCCAAGCCCGAAGGGCGCGAGCCGTTCGGATAACAGGTGACGCAAGCGGCCAATCATGGCGCGATCGCGTGGATCAGGCCCCAGTCGAGCGCCTGCGCCGCGCCAATTCGGAAGCCGCCGAACACCAGCCAGGCGAGCCGGTGCCGGCCGATGGCGCGGGCCAGCGTTGCGGTGCCCCCGGCGCCGGGCATCAGGCCCATGCGCAGTTCGGGCAGTTGCACCAGCAGATCGGCCGAACCGATCCGGCGCGCCGCGGCGGCGGGTATCTCGATCCCCGAACCGATGCAGGCGCCGTGGAGACGGACGCGCGCCCGGTCGCCCATCCGGTGCAGCAGCAGTGCCGCCGACCGCGCCATGCGGATGTGGTGCGCGGCTGCCAGGTCACCGGCGCGGCCAAATTCGTCGAGCGCCCCCCCCGGTCGAGAAGCAGCGCCCCTGGGCCCGCAAGGTCACGTCGGGCCGCGAGGGATCGGCCAGCACATTGGCCAGCCCTTCCCACAAGGCATCGCGCATTGGCGCGTTCATCGCGTTGTTGGTGTCCGGCGCCGAGAGCGTCAGCGTGACGTGCGCGCCAGACCGGTCATAGCGCACCAGCTCGGTGGCAGTTGGCAACAAGGGCGGGCGCTGGGTCGCGGCACGCCAATTGCTGAACTCGTCGCCGCCCAGCAGCGTCGAATAGGCCAGCGGTTCCACCGCCAGCGCCTCGGCAAAGGGCAGCTGCTCGCCGATGCGCAGAACGCGGGCGAAGGTGGTCGCCGCTAGCGGCGCGGCGGCGATATTTGCCGCGATAAGGGCAAGCTGCCGTCAGCCGGCCGGGCGCGACCGAGACCCACGGGGCAGGGGCAGTCGGGCAGGTGGTGACGAGCGCGGCGAAATCGTGGACGGCGACTTCGGGTAAAGTGCCTGCGCGGTCGATCCCGATGACGATCGGGGCGGACGGATAGTCCTCTCCGCGGCTCAGCTCGACCAGGGCCAGCGGCTGGCCCGTCAGCGGCGACCAGGCTTCGGCCGCTAACGGATCAAGCGGGGGTGGGGCGGGTGGCACGCGAACCTCATCGGGCAAGCCCGAGGGCGTGGCAAGTTGTCTCGTGCGCGCGCTGCGTGCTGCTCGGCCGGGCCACGCGCGGCGGCCCGGCCGAGCAGACATGTCACCGCAGGCGGATGCGGAACCCGACGCGGTACGACCGGCCCAACAGGTCCGAGAAGGTCGGGTTCGCGGCCAGCCCCGTCTCCGGCAGGATCATCGCCCCTTCGTTGAACAGGTTGGTGATGTTGAGGAACAATTCGCCCTCCCGATCGGCGCCAATATCGACCTTCGCCGTCAAATTGAGGTCGGTGTAGAACGTGCCCTTGATATCGAGATCGTCATAAGTCGGCGCCTGGGTGGTCGAAACCGGGCAATTGGCCGTGCATTCGATGGCGGTGGCACTGTAGCGACCGGCGCTTACCCCGCGGCCCACCACCGTCGCGGCGAAGCTGGGCGTATCGTAAGTCGCGCTGACGCGGTAGAGCCATTTGGGCGTCGAATATTGCCCGCCATTGACGCCGACCGTGTTGACCGGAACGACGCCGGTGATGCCCGTATCGGTAAAGTTCTCGATGTAACGGGTGGCCAGCGCGCGCAGCGTCAGGCCCGCATTCTCCATATCGAACCAGCGATCCACCGGCAGGCGGTACGACGCATCGAAATCGATCCCCCGCACCAGCCGACGGGCGAAGTTGAACGGCTGGTTGCGGATCAGCAGGTAAGGCTGCGTCGGGGTCGAGCGGATTGGATCGTTGCTGATTGCGTCGCAATAGAAGGTCAGCCCTTCGTAACAGCGATTGACGATTTCCTGCGCGCTGATCGTGTCGATCGCATCGTCGAGGTCGATGCGGAAATAGTCGGCTGAAAACGCAAAGCCCGGCAGAAAGCGCGGGGTGAGAACGCCGCCGATATTCCACGAATCCGCCTTTTCCGGCAGCAGGTTGGGGTTGCCCGTGACAAAACCCGAATAGCCGAAGCTGGCCGGTGCCGTGCCGCCGGGGGTAAAGGCCGGGTTGCGGACCGAATCGCTGTTGGCAGACCCCGCCTGGAACAGTTCGTTGAGGTTGGGCGCCCGGATGTCGCGCGAACGCGTCACCCGCAGGCGGATATCCTCGATCGGCTGCCAGATGGCCCCTGCCTTCCAGGTGGTCACATAGCCGGCGGTCGAGTAATCGGTGGCCCGCACCGCACCGTTGAATTCAAGACCGAAGCCCAGCGGGATGGCGGTTTCGAGATAGGCTTCCTTGACGTCGTATTCGCCCTTGGTCGGCAGGTAATTGCCGACCGACCAGCGGTTGCTCGTTGTGACATTGCCGCTGGCATTGGTGGTGAAGACCGGCTGGAACTCTTCGGGCACGAAGCCGTCGATCTGTTCCTTGCGATATTCCGCCCCCACCGCGATGCTGACGTCACCGGCCCAGGTGGCGAAGGGGTTGAAGGCAAGGTTCACCCCGGCGACATATTGTTCGATCGTCTGGTCGCGATACGGATCGCCCAGCACGTATCCGATCGCCGCCGGATCGGCGACGCCGATGCCGAGCCGGTTGAGCGGCACGCAGGCGCGGTCGTCATTCGTGGTCACGGTATCGACATTCACCCGGCACACGATCGTCCCGGCGGCATAGCCGCCCGGATTGCCGGCGGCGGCAAATACCGCGTCGGTGGCGTTGGCCATCCGCGTCAGGTTCATGATGTTGCGCAGCTGCTCGCGCATTTCAGCGCGGCCATACTGGCCGTAAATGTCCCAATGCGCGGCCCGCCCGAAGGCGTCGAAATCGCCCTGCGCGCCGACCAGATAACGCTGCACATTGCGTTTGTTGTTGGCCACGCGGAACGGCAAATCGGCGGCGGTGGTAGCCAGCGTGACGCTGGTGATGCCGGCCAGCCGGGCGGCGCCAAGCGTGTTCAGCAGAAACGCATTGTCGGGCCTGAGGGTAATCCCGGTGGCAAGGTTCGGCCCGGAGTTGAAATAGACTTCCTGCCAGTTGTACGAACCCTCGGCGAACAGCTCGAACGCATCGCTCACCTCGTAGCTGAGGCGGCCGAACACGCCGTGCCGATCATCTTCCGGGGCAAGGCCGATGCGGCGGCCGGAATCGTTGACCTGCCACGAACCGCCCTGCGTCAGTGTGGGTGCTGCTGCGCCGGTGGGCGAGGGGAAGGTCAGCGCGCCATACTGGAACTGGTTGATCGAGCCGCCCTGGCCGAAATAGATCCCGCGCAGCCGGTTGGCGACGCCGCCAGCCGAACCGGTAATCAGGCCGCCCGGGGTCGAATTGGCCGCGCCCACTTGCGTCCGGATGAGGAATTGCGGTTCGGTGCTGGTCGCGGTCCAGTTGGGGTTCTGGATGCGGACATTGCCGGTCTGGTTCCACGGCCGGTCAATCTGGAAGATACCGTCCGTATGGGCGATCTCCCCCGCCAGCAGCACATGGCCCCGGCCATCGGCAAAGCTCATTCCGCCGGCGATGCCGCCCGAATAGTTGAACCCGTCGCCATAATGGGTGATCCCGGCGTCGCCTTCCAGCTTCAGCCCTTCAAACCTGGTGTCGAGGATGAAGTTGACGACACCCGCGACCGCGTCCGATCCGTAGGCCGCAGAAGCACCCCCGGTCGCCACCTCGACCCGCTGGATAAGCGCCTGCGGAATGGTGTTGATATCAACCAGGCCGGTGACGGTCGAGGGCACCGAGCGGCGCCCATTGAGCAGCACGAGCGTGCGCGTTTCGCCCAGGTTCCGCAGGTTGAGCGCGTTGATACCCGCCTGCCCGCTCGACAGGTTGAGCCGCGAATTGGCCGGCTTGGTCGAACCGGCCATCGAGGGGAGCTGGTTGACGAAATCGGCGACATTGTTGGTTGGCGAGGAGTTGGCGATATCTTCGGCCGTCATCACCGTCAGCGGCGTGGGCGCTTCGAACCCGCTGCGCATGATGCGCGTGCCGGTGACGACGATTTCGCGCGAACTTTCGGTTGCCGGGTCGGCGGGATCGGTGGCGGCCGCCGGCGCGGTTTGCGCCGCCGCGTTGCCCGCGACTGTCAGAGCGGCCAGTGCGCAGCTCGAAAAGAAGCCCAATTTCAATGCGTTCGCCGCGCTCATGATTATCCCCCTCGTGTGACGGTCCGACGACATTAAGAAACACAAATGGTGCCGGGCACCATAGTTTCTTTTGCCGGTGGCATAACCTGGCGTCATTGGGCCTGTCAGCAGCCTTAGGGCGTGTTACCCACCGCAAAACGAGGGGAAGGGGGAATGATGGCGAGCACGGTTGTGCAGCAGGGGCTGCCTTCATCGGCTGCTGCGGCGGAGCACCATGGGCTGCGCTGGCGGCTGCTCTACATCATGCTCGGCTTTTCGGCCGGTCTGCCTTTTTACATGTTCTCGACCGTGCTGGCGCTGCGCCTGCAGGCGCACGAGGTCGGGCTGGTGGTGATCGGCTTCTTTGCCTGGGTGCAATTGCTGCCGACCTTCAAATTCGTCTGGGCGCCGCTGCTCGACCGCTACAGCGTGCCGGGGTTCGGGCGGTTCTGGGGCAAACGGCGCGGCTGGATCATGCTGGCGCAACTGGGCATCTTCACCGCGCTGGTGGCGATGGCGCTGACCGCGGGCGACCGGAACCTGCCGCTGACCGCGCTGTTCGCCGTCCTGCTCGCCTTCTGGACCACCACGCTGGAGGTGGCGGCCGATGCCTGGCGGATCGAATTGGCTCCGACGCAGGAGGCGCAGGCCCCGCTCGCGGCGGCCAATCTGTGGGGCTATCGCACGGCGATGGTCGCAGCGGGCAGCGGCGCGCTGCTGATCGCCGATCTGCCCGGCTGGGGCTGGCGCGGCGCCTATCTCGCGGTTGCGGCCGCCGCGCTGGTGCCGTTTCCCATCCTCGCCGCGATGGAGCGCGAGGGCGGGCAGACGGGCCAGCGCGTCCCGGCCCTTGCCAGCGGGCTGGTCGCCAGCGGCGCGATCCTCGGCGCGGCGGCACTGGCGGCAGCGGCGGTGGGCTGGCTGCTGCTGGGGGTGGCCGCTGGGGCGGGGATCGACAGCCAGACCAATGTCACCCCTTATGTCCTTGTCATCTGCATGGTGCCGTTCCTGTTGCTCGCCGCCGCCTTGCCGCGTATCCGCCGGATGCCCGCCCACGCACCGATGCGCCGCTCGCTCGTGCTTGGCCCTTATGTCGAGTTCTTCTGGCGCTATGGCACCCTCGCGCTGGCGCTGATGGCGTTCGTGTCGATCTACCGGATGGGCGATGTGCTGGCGCTCAACCTGTCGAAGCCGATGATCAAGGACCTTGGCTATTCGCTGACCGCGATCGGGCTGGCTGATTCCTATGTCGCGCTGGTGGCGAGCATTGTCGGGGTCGGCCTCGGCGGATGGATGGCGGCGCGCTGGCGCTTGGGATGGGCACTGGCGGTCGCGGCCTGCTTCGCCGCACTCGGCAATTTTGCCTTTGTCTGGCTGGCACGCCAGCCGGTTGACTCAACGGCGCTTTACATCGCCACCGCCGCCGACCAGTTCGGCAATGGCATGGCCGGCGCGGTATTCGTGGTCTATCTCTCGATGCTGGTGACGCCGGCCTTTGCCGGGGCGCAATATGCCTTTCTGACGGGCTTTGCCTTCCTCCTGCCGCGCCTGCTGTCGGGTGCGGGCGGCGGAATGGTCGAGGCGTTCGACCGCTTGGGCTATGACGGGTTTGACCTGTTCTTCCTCCTTTCCGGCGTGCTGAGCCTCGCTGCGCTCATTTTCCTACCTTGGGTCGCCCGCGCGGCGGAGCACGGGCGATGATCAGTGCCGAAAGCGCCTTTGCGCCCGCAGCGGCAGCCGTCGCGCGGGGCGACGTGCCGGGGGCAACTTTGGGGATCGTGACCGCCGAGGGCGAACGCGCGGTGTTCGTCGCCGGCCATGCCGCGCTGGAGCCCGCGCCCGAACCGCTAACCCGCGCGCACTGGTTCGATCTCGCATCGGTGTCCAAGCTGATCGCGACTACGCGCATGGTGCTGACGCTGGCAGAGCGGGGGCTGCTCGATCTCGACCGACCGCTGACCGATGCAATCCCCGATCTGCGGCAATACGATGTCGCCGGCGCACCAGAGCGGCAGCTGACCTTCCGCGATTGCCTCGCCCATCGGACCTTCCTGCCGGCAGTGGAGCCGATCTACACCTATGGCGACGATCCGGCCCGCCTGCGCGCTTTTGTCCTGCAACGCGCATGGCATCACGGCCCGCCAGTCTATTCGGACATCAATTTCATCCTGCTCGGCATTGCCGTCGAGCGGTTGACCCGCGCGCCGCTCAGCGATTGGCCGCTGGAGGAGGGGCTCGGCTACGGCCCGCCTCCCGGCCCGGCGGTGGCGACCGAGTTCTGTCACTGGCGGGGGCGGATGCTGCGGGGCGAGGTGCATGACGAGAACGCCTTTGCGCTGGGCGGGGCGCCGGGCCATGCCGGGCTGTTCGGCACGGCCGATGGCGTGCTCGGTTTTGCGCACGGCCTGCTCACCGGCGAGGGCGCGTCGCCCGCCATGCTGGCGGCGATCCGCACGCCCGTTCACGCCCATCGCACCTGCGGATGGGAAATCGCCCATCCCGGCTGGCATGGCGGCGAAGCGTGCTCGCCCGGAACGATCGGCCATACCGGCTTTACCGGCACCGGTCTGTGGGTCGATTTCGAGCGCGGGCTGGCGTGGACGCTGCTGACCAACCGCGTCCATCCCACGCGCCACCGCGAGAGCCACATCATGGCCCTGCGCGCGGCCACCAGCGAGGCGGTGATTGCCGCCGCCGATGCGCGCTAATTGGCGGCGGCGATCGCCACCAGCGCTGCATCCATCGCCCCGGTCGCGCCGACATCGCCCGGCACATCATTGGCGATCAGCGAGAAGGTCAGCGTCCGCCCGCTGGCTGCGATGAGGTAACCCGACAGCGCATTGGTCTGGTTGAGCGTGCCGGTCTTGGCGAAGATCTTGCCCTCCAGCGCGGTGCCGCGAAAGCGCCGGGCAATCGTGCCATCGACGCCGCCGATGGGGAACGTCTCGCGCCAGGCCGCGCCCCAGCGTTGGCTCGCCCCATAACGCAGCAGGCCGACCAGCGCGCGCGGCGCGATGCGGTTGTAGCTCGACATGCCCGACCCGTCGGCCAGATCCCACGCGGTGCGCGGCACGCCGGCGGCCGCCATCAGCCGTGCGACCATCGCGATCCCGTCGGCCAGCGAGCCCGCCCCCTCGATCAGGCCCAGCCGCCGCATCAGCAATTCGGCATGGAGGTTCTGGCTGACCTTGTTGACGATGCGGATATCCTCGGCCAGCGGGGCGGCCGTCAGGGTCGCCAGAACGGGCGCAGGGACGAGGGGCTGGACCGTGCCGGCCCCACGGTGCGCCGGATCGTCCGACGCGCTCAGCGGGCGATGGCGGGCCTCTGGCGGGGCGCTGATCCGCACGCCGCGCGCGGCCAGCAACTGGCCCATCCGCCACGCGGCATAATGCGCCGGATCGTCGATCCCGATCCGCAGGGTTGCCGGCGCGGCGTCCGGTGCGATGGTGCCAGTGAGGCGCAGGGTGCGCTCGCCCGGCATCCGCATGATATCCAGCGCGGTCGGGGCGCCCGCGCGGGTTACGGCAAGGTTGGTCACCGTGTAATAGCCGAGGCTGCTGACGGTCGGCGCGGCGGCCGGAGCGCCCGGGGTGATGGTCAGCACCGCCTCATTATCGTCGAGCGTCAGCGCGGAAATGCCCGTGCCATAGCGGGTGGAGATATTGTTCCAGCTCATCCCCGGGCTCCATCGTTCATCGGGAAAGCGCGTATCGTCGCCCACCACCGCACGCAGATGCCGGCTCCGCGCAGCGACGGCATCGGCGAGCGCGGCGAGGCAGTTGGTGACGCAATCGGGCGCGCTCGACAGGCGGGCATCGCCATGGCCGCGCAGGACCGCGTCTTGCCCCTCGAGCGCCACAGTCGCCCCGCCGGCGCGGTCGGGCGCGCCAACATCTGGCAGCATCGCCAGCGCCGCCGCAGTGGTCAGCAGCTTGGTGTTCGAAGCGGGGATGAAGCGCTGGTCGGGGTTCACCGCGATCACCTCCTGCCCATCCTCGTCAACCACCAGCAGCCCGAAGCGCGTGCCGTGCGGCGCCTGCGCAAAGGCTTGCGCCACCGCCTGTTCGAGCGCTGGCGGTGCGCCCGCCGCGGGCAGCGGCGCGAGCGTCAGCAGCACGGCGAGGAGAGGGGCGAAGGTGCGGTGGAGTGGTGACAGGGCCATGCCGCACAGCCTACCCGCCCGTGACGGCGCTGCAAGCCGGGGCGTATGTTTCAGAGCCTTTGCCGCGCTATAACGGCCGGGCAATCCGGTCCCTTCGGGGTTGCGCGGGGGCAAGCGGCAGGCTTTCATGGGCCCATGAGCTTGCGCCGCCTGTTCGCCCTCTTCAGCTGCCTGCTGGCGCTGTTTTTTACTCCGCCTGCCGCCGCGCAGCCGCATCCGCGGCTCGCAGAGATGTTGGCCGCGCCCGCCGCCGCCGGCCTCGTTGGCGCACGCGATACCGAACTGTTCGCCTGGGTCGAAACCGCCTCCGGAGTACGCAATGTCTGGGTCGGCGGGCCGGGCAAGCCGGCGCGGCGGGTGACCCGCTATCAGGCGGATGACGGCATCCAGATATACGGCCTCGCCCTGTCGCCGGACGGGAGAAAGCTCGCTTTCGTGCGCGGCGGGGACGAGGAATGGGCGGATGAGGAAGGCCAGCCCAACACCGGCAGCGCCCCGCTGATCCCGCCGCAAGAGGTGGTGCTCGTCGATCTCGGCGCAGGCACGATCAACGTGGTCGGCGAAGGGCACTCGCCCGTTTTCTCGCCCGACGGCCGCGCGCTTGCCTTTACCCGGCGGGGGCAGCTGTGGCTGGCGTCTGCTGGCGAACCCGCCCGCCGCATTGCCCATCTGCGCGGGTCGGTGCGGCGGCTCAGCTGGTCACCCGATGGCACCGCCTTGCTGCTGAGCGAAGTGCGCGAGGACAATTCCTATATCGCGCTGGTGGACGCTGACGGCACGCGCCTGCGCTATCTCGATGCGGGTCTCGGCCAGTCGGTCGAGCCGGTGTTCTCGCCCGATGGCAAGGCGGTCGCGTTCATCCGTTATCTCGATCCGCCCACCGGGGCAGGAGATCGTGGCGGACCATACTGGTCGCTGCGCCATGTTGATATCGTCACCGGGGAAGCGCGCGAACTTTGGCGCCCGACAGCCGGGCAGGGCGGGCGTTATGCCGGCACGCGCAGCCGCAATCTGTTCTGGAGCCGCAGCGGCGTGCTGCTGTTCCCGTGGGAGGAAAGCGGCTGGCTCCACGTCTATGCCCTCGACCCTGCACGACCTGCCGCGCCGCGTGCGCTGACGCGCGGCGCGTTCGAGGTGGAGAGCTTCGCTCTCGACGAGCGGGCCAACGTGCTGATCCACGCTGACAATTCCGCCGATATTGACGGGCGCACCATTCGCCGCACGCCGCTGGCCGGCGGACGCACGCAGCCGGTCGCCCGCGCTGGCGGGATGCAATTTGCCCCGGTGGTCGCGGGGACGGCCCTGGCTGCCATCGCCACCAACACTGCGCAGCCCGCGCACCCCGTGATGCTGGCCGAAGGGCGCTGGCAGCCTTTGCGGCAGCCAGCGTCACTGGGTTCCTTTGACGCGCCGCAATCGGTCCGCTTCCCCAGCACCGACGGGCAGACGGTCTATGGCCAGCTCTTCCGCGCCCGCGGCCCCGGCCCGCATCCGGCGGTGATCTTCATCCATGGCGGGCCGCGCCGGCAGATGCTCGCGGGGATGCATCCGTCGAGCTATTATGCGCGCACCTATCTGCTCAACCAGTATCTCGCCGCGCGCGGCTTTACCGTGCTGGCGGTCAATTATCGTGGCGGGACCGGCTACGGCCAGGCGTTCCGCGATGCGGCGGAGACCGGGCGCGAGGGGGCGAGCGAATATCGCGATATTCTCGCCGCCGGGCGCTGGCTCGCCGCGCGCCCCGAGGTGGACGGTGCGCGCATCGGGCTGTGGGGCGGCAGCTGGGGCGGCTATCTGACCGCGCTCGGCCTCGCGCGGGATAGCGATCTGTTCGCCGCCGGGGTCGATCTCCACGGCGTGCATACGCTGCTGCGCGCGCCCTCGACCATGCGCTCGCCCGCGCAGCAGCAGGACGACCGGCAGCTGCAATGGGACAGTTCGCCCGTCGCGGCGATCGACGGGTGGCGTTCGCCCGTGCTGCTGATCCACGGCGATGACGATTTCAACGTCGACTTCGCGCAATCGGTGCTGCTCGCCCGCGAACTGGCGGCGCGCGGCATTCCGTATGAGGAGCTGGTGTTTCCCAATGAACGCCATTCCTTTTTCCGGCATGACAGCTGGGTTCGCGCGCTGACGGCGACCGCCGGTTTCCTCGAGCGCAAGCTGGGGGCGCCGCGATGAGCTTTTTCCGCGCCTTCCTCGCGATATTCGCGCTGTTGTTGCTGGGGGCAGCCGCGCCCGAACCCGTGACGCTGATCCGCGGTGCGCACGTGTTCGACGGCAGCGGCAGCCCCGCGGTTCCGGCCGATGTGCTGCTGCGGGGCGAGCGGATCGCCGCCATCGGCCAGCGGCTGCGCGCACCGCGCGGCGCGCGGGTGATCGAGGCGCGCGGGATGACCTTGCTGCCGGGGCTGCACGATCTCCACACGCATTTGCGCTCGCCCGGCACCTCGGCGCCGGACGATCTGCCCAAGGCGTGGGCGGCGCATCTGCTGCACGGCGTGACCAGCGTCGCCGATTTCTCGGTATCGGGCGAGATGCTCGCACCCATCCGCCAGCTCAGCGCATCGGACGCAATTGCCGCGCCGCATCTGGCGCTGGCGATCCGCTTCGGCGTGCCGCAGGGGCACGGCACCGAATATGGCTGGGGCGATGTTTTCACCCGCCAGGTCACCACGCCGCGCGCGGCCGAATTGGCGATGGACCGCGCCCTCGCCTACCGCCCCGACGTGATCAAGGTGTTTGCCGATGGCTGGCGCTATGGCCGCTCGCCCGATCTCGACAGCATGAACCTGCCGACGCTGCGGACGATTGTCGAGCGCGCGCATGAGGCGGGGATTCCGGTCATTACCCATACGGTGACGCTGGCCGGGGCCAAGCTGGCCGCGCGCGCCGGGGTCGATGCGCTGGGCCACGGAATCGGCGATGCGCCGGTGGATGACGAGTTGATTGCGCTGATGCGGGCCAGCGGCACCGCCTATGTCCCGACCATGGCGGTCTATGAACCGCAAGCGGGGCGCGCGCTGCTCGTGCCCGAAGCCGCGCGTCTGTCAGCCGCAGAGCGCGCTTATGACGCGGCGGAGCGCGCCGCGGACCCGCCGACCCCCGAATATGAAGCGCGCCGGTGGGAGATATTGCAGGACAATCTGCGGCGGTTGAAGGCAGGCGGGGTGGCGGTCGGTGTCGGCACCGATGCGGGGATCGGCGGGGTCTATCAGGGATCGTCCGCGATCCGCGAAATCCGGCTGCTGGCGCAGTTCGGCCTCACCCCCGCCGAGGCGCTGGCGGCGGCCACCAGCGTCAGCGCCGATATCATGATGCGCGGTGCGGATAGTGGGCGAATTGCGCCGGGGATGCGCGCCGATCTGCTGCTGGTGCGCGGCCGGCCCGACCTGCGGCTGAGCGATCTCTACGCGGTCGAACAGGTATTCGTGGCCGGGAGGTCGGCTGATCTGGCCGCGCTGCGCCGCGTGGTCGAACGGGACGGGCCATCGCCGCTACCGGCGCTGCGCATGACCGGCCCGATCGATACGGTGCTGCGCGCTGATGGGCGGACCGACCTCGGCACGCTGCCCGATGCCACCAACGAGGCTGGCACTGACCACAGCCATCTGCACGCGATTACCGCGCCAGATGCGCCGCCCCGCCGGCTGCTCTATGCGAAATTCGGCGCGGCCCCGGCGCCCTTTGCCAATTTCGTCATCCCGCTGACCCCCGGCGCGGTGCAGCCGGCCGATGCGCGCGGCTTTACCGGGATAGCCTTTACCGCGCGCGGAACCGTGCGGTATGAGCTGCTACTCGACGAATACGGCCGGCGCAGCTCCGCCGCGTTCCGCGCGCCGTTCGACGGCGGTGCGGCTCTGGGCGAGGTACGGCTCCCCTTCAGCACCTTTGCCAGCGGCGAGGGCGCCCAGCCCGACCTTGCCCGCCTGCGCGCGCTGGTGTTTCGCCTGCACGGCGAACCGGGGGGCGAGGCCACGCTCGAACTCGGCACTGTCAGGTTCTACCGCGATTGACGCCGCGAGGCATCAGGGGCAGGTGCCCGCTGGCGGCGTCCGCGGCAGGCCGCGCCCGGCGGCCCGGCCGGTCAGCGCTCCGCGTTCCACCGCCAGCGCGCCATTGACGAACACCGTGTCGACCCCGGCCGCGAGCAGGGTGGGGGCGCCATAATCCGCCCGCGCGGCAAAGCGGGCGGGATCGAACACCACGATGTCGGCATAGGCGCCCGCCACCAGCTCGCCCCGCCCGGCAAGGCCGAAAGTGCGCGCCGCCAGGGTGGAGCTCCGGTAGATGAATTCGCGCAGGCTCAGCGCCGGGTTTGTGCGGACATATTCGGCATATTTGCGCGCGAACGAGCCATAGGCACGCGGGTGGCCGGCCGAAGCGTCGGACCCGGTCATCACCCACGGCCGGGCCATGAAGGCACGAATGTCGCCCTCGGTCTGGTTGAACGAGGCAACCGCCACGTCGGCCCGGCGAATGGTGGCCAGCGCGGCTGTCACCGGGTCGGTCTGCGCGGCGGCGGCAATCTCCGACAGGCGGCGGCCGGCATCGGGACCTTCGGTAATCAGCAGCGACGCTGCCCCGCCGCGCCGGCGCAGGTTCTCGGCCATCTCGCTGTGCAGGCGCGCTCTCTGCGCCGTATCGTCGAACCGCGCGAGCATCGCGCTGCGCCCGCCATCCATCGCCCAGCGCGGAACCAGCGCCGCCGCGAGCGAGGTGCCCGACGCACTCCACGGATATTGGTCGGCGGTGACGCGTTGGCCCGCGGCCTGCGCCTGTTCGACGAACGCGATCAACGCGCCCGCTTGGCCGTGCACATCGACGCCGAGTGCCTTGATATGCGCGAGATGGACCGGCAGCTCGGCCTGCTGCCCGATCGCCAGCGCCTCCGCCACCGAGGCGAGCAGGCCGATCGAATAGCTCGATTCGTCGCGCAGATGGGTATCGTAAAATCCGCCGCGCCGGCCCGCCGCGGCCGCCACATCGGCCACTTCCTGCGTCGTGGCAAAGCTCTGCGGGGCGTAGAACAGCCCGGTCGACAGCCCCAGTGCGCCCTCGCACATGGCGGCGGCGACCAGCGCGCGCATCTGCGCCAGTTCGGCGACATCGGGCGCACGGGCAGCATCGCCCAGCACCGCGCGGCGCACTTCGCCAAAGCCGACATAGGTCGCGTAATTGATGCCCACCGGCCGCTCGCGATAGCGCGCGAGGACGGCGCCCGTATCCAGCGCGCCGCCGCCATCATTGCCGATGAAGGCGGTCGTCACCCCCTGCATCAGGAAGCCCGTAACAAGCCGCGCATCGGGCTGGTCGCTGGCCAATTGGTCGCTCAGATGCGTGTGCGGATCGATGAAGCCAGGGGCGACGATCAGCCCGGTGGCATCGATCACCTGCGCGCCGCCAGCCTCGAGCGCCGGGGCGGCGGCAAGGATGCGGTCGCCGTCGATAGCCACATCGCCGATGAACGGCTCGCCCGCGCCGGGATAGACCGTCCCGCCGCGCAGCAACCAGTCGGCGCGGCCGTCGGGCTCGGCTGCTGCAACCGCCATCGGCGCGCAGCACAGGGCGAACGCTGCAAATCCGATGATCCTTGCCGTCATGCCGCTCCCCAGAAACCGGGCGCTGCGGGTGCGAGATAGCCGCCCGCCATGCTGACCCCGCCCTTGCGGTCTTCCGCCAGCCATGCCGGCCCGTCAAGGTCGACGAAATCCGCCTGTCCGGCAAGGTGCAGCGCCGGGGCGATCGACAGCGAGGAGCTGACCATGCAACCGGTCATCACCCCCATGCCCCGCGCCCGGGCCGCCGCCATCAGGTCGAGCGCGGCGGTCAGCCCGCCGGTCTTGTCGAGCTTGATATTGATCGCCTGATAGCGCCGGGCAACCTGTTCGAGATCCTCCAGCGTATGCACCGCCTCGTCCGCGCAGATCGGCACCAGGGGCGCGAAATCTTCGAGGAACGCGTCGGCCGCTGCGGGCACGGGTTGTTCGAGCAGGTCGGCACCGATTTCGACCAGCACCGGTTGCATCGCGCGCAGCAAGGGCTCGTCCCAGCTTTCATTGGGATCGACGATCAGCGCGGGCGAGGGTGCGGCGGCGCGGACGGCGCGCAGGCGGGTTGCAGGGTCATCGGCATCGAGCTTGACCTTGATCAGCGGGTGATGGGCGAGCAGCGCCGCCTCCCTGGCCATGACGGTCGGCGTATCGATCACCACCGTCATCGCTGTGGCCACCCGCCGGGCTGGCGGCAGCGCCGCGGCGGATGTGATTCCGCTACGGAGCTCCCAATCCCATAATGCGCAATCGAGCGCATTACGCGCAGCCCCCGGCGCCAGCGCGCCCAGCAGATCCGCGCGGCTGCCGCCTTGCTCGACCAGCACACGCGCACTCTCGATTGCGGCCAGCGTGCCGTCGATGGTCTCGCCGTAGCGGGGGTAAGGCACGCCTTCGCCCCGTCCGATGACCCCGTCCCCGCTGATCGTGACGGTCACCACATCTGCTGCGACTTTGGTCCCCCGCGCGATGCGGAACGGGCGGTTCAGCCGGAAGCTGTCGTGCCGCGCGGTTAATGTGCGGGGCATAGGTGGTCGATGATCGGGGCCGTGCCGAAAGCCAGCGGGTCGGTGCAGGGCAGGTTGAACCGCGCGGCGGTCGCGTCGCACAGCCGGCGGGCTTCGGCGCGCTCGAGGCCTTGCGTGTTGAGGCAGATGCCGGCGGCGACGACATCGGGGCTGGTCAGGCGCGCGGCTTCGAGATTAGCGTGGAGGCACTCGGCAAGGTCCGACACGGCGCGATGCGGCAGCCCGCGCAGATGCGGTCGGCCCGGTTCATGGCACAGCACCAGCGCCGTGGGCTGCGCGCCGTGCAGCAGGCCGAGCGACACGCCCGCGAAGGACGGATGGAACAGCGAGCCCTGTCCCTCGATCAGATCCCAGCCGTCATCCTTGCGGGCCGGGGCCAATTGCTCGATCGCGCCCGAGATGAAATCGGCCACCACCGCGTCGACCGCCACCCCCGCGCCGGCGATGAGAATGCCGGTCTGCCCGGTGGCGCGAAAGGTCGCGGCAATCCCGCGCGCGCGCATCTCGCGCTCCAGCGCCAGCGTGGTGACCATCTTGCCGACCGAACAATCTGTGCCCACGGTCAGCAGTCGGTTGCCCGCGCGCGGCAGGCCGGTGCCCACTGCGAGCCCTGCGGGCGGATCGCGGACATCGAACAGGTTGAGCCCGCGCTCTCGCGCCAGTTCGGCCAGCCGGGGCTGATCCCGCAGCCGATTGTGCAGGCCCGAGGCAACATTGAGCCCGTTTTCAAGCGCGTCGGCCGCGTCGGCAATCAATTCTTCAGTCAGCGCGCCGCCGGCCCCGGCAATCCCCAGGATGAGCGTGCGCGCCCCCGCCGCCGCCCCTTGCGCCATCGTCATGCGCGGCAGGCCGAGCGTCTGGGGCGAGGCGTCATGGCGGAATTCACCGACGCAATCTTCGGCGCGGAACAAAGCCACCCCGCGCGAGGTCTTGATCGACAGCGGATCGGCGGTGCTGCCGAGATAGAGCAGATAGGGCGCAGGGATCATGCGGGCGACGCTATCGCCAGCGCCGGCACAGCGCCGCATATTCATCGCACAGCGCGCCATAGCCGGCTGCTATGGTGCGCGCCGCGCGGGCTTACGGGGTGTCGAGCACCTGCTTCAGCACCTTGAGAAATTCATCCGCCAGCGCGCCCAGCGGCCGGCTGGCCAACGAGACGGCATGGATGTCGAACGCGACGCGCGGACGCAGCGGGCGCATCGCCATGCCGGGGCCGAGGCAGGCCTGTGCGGTAAAGCTGTCGACCACCGTCAGCCCGACGCCCTGGCGCACAAGCGCCGCCGCCATGTAAAAGGTCCGCGCGCTGACCGACCCTTCGAGCGTGACACCCCGCTGTTCGAGTTCGGCCGCCATCAGGCGCCCGGTCGGTCCGGAGCCGGCAACGCTGATGAAGGGCGACCCACCAAGCTGCTCCAATCCGATAGAGGATGGCGCGTCGGGCAGGTCGGCCTCGCGATAGAGCACTACCAGTTCCCCTTCGCCGACCCAGCGTTGTAGCACCGGGCCGGCGGGCGGCACCTCGTAGGCAATGGCCAGATCGGTTTCTCGCTCGTGCAGCTTTCGCAGCACCTCGTCATGGTGCAGCGTCTGGAGGTCGAAGCGGACGTCGCGATGCTTGTGCAGGAAGCGCGCGACCGCCGTCGGGATCGCGTCCAGCGCTAACGACGGCAGCGCCGACACGCGCAGCGTGCCGCCGACGCCGCGCCGCAGATTGCGGCCCGCTTCGCGTAAGCCATGAACCCGGTCCTGGATCTCGCGCACCTCGCCGAACAGGGCGTGCGCATCCTCGGTCGGGATCAGCCCGCCATTGGTGCGCTGGAACAGCGGGAACCCCAGCAGGCTTTCGGCGTGGCGCAACATCTTCGACACCGATGGCTGCGACACGTTGAGCGCGCGCGCCGCACCGCTGACCGAGCCGTTGACATAAACGGCGTGGAAGATCTCGATATGGCGCAGGTTCATCGCTTGCCCGTCACCCCGCGCAGCCGCGCCCCGCGTTCCGTCCCGCGCGTGAACCGGCCGGCAACTCCGCGCTGATAGACGCGGCTCATGACAGTCGAGACCGTGACGAATTCCGCCGTGGCCGCCTCGCGCGTCAGGGTGACAAGGGTGTAACCTTTGTCATCCTGATTATTGAACACGACCTCGTTATTCTGCGCCGCGATGATTTGGCCGAGGCCGGGCAGCAGCGAGCCGAAGGACGGGCTGGAAATCGCCGTGGTGCCAAACTCGCTGGCCACCACCGTGCCGCTGGCATCGGCCAGATCGTTGGCCCAGGCGGCATGGCTGTCGCCGGCAAACATGACCGGGCGCGCGCCAATCCGGCGGAGCATGGCGTAAAGCCGCTCGCGCGCGGCGGGATAGCCGTCCCACGCATCCATGTTGAACGGTAGACCCGCACGATAGCCCGCGAGCGTTGCGCGGATGCGCGTGCGCCACCCTTCGGGCATCCGCGCGATGATCGCGGCGAAGCGTTCAGGACCATAACCGAGTTCGATATCGGGGCCGGCGACGCGCGCCATGACCACCTGATTGCCGAGCAATTGCCAGACCTTGCCCGAGTCGACCGAGCGGCGCAGGACATTTTCCAGCCAGGCAAACTGCGCCGCACCCAGCAATTCGCGGCCCGGCTGCTGGCGATCGCGCAGCATCCGGGCAATGTCCGCATCAGCCACCACTTCGCCCTTCGAAGCGATCTGCTCGTCGCGGCCGAGCAGCCGGGTTTCGACCATCGCCAACGTGGCGAGATCGCCGATCTCGAAGCTGCGGAAGATCGCGGCCGGGTCGCTGCCGCGGCGTGGATCGCGGATCGGCATCCACTCGAAATAGGCCTGCAACGCCGCCGCCTTGCGCGCGCGCCAGTCGCCTTCGGTGTCGGGATCGTGGTTCTCCGCCCCGCCGATCCACGCATCATTGGCGGTTTCGTGGTCGTCCCACACGGTGATGAACGCGGCGCGGGCATGAGCCGCCTGCAGCGCGGGGTCGGTTTTCACCTGCGCATGACGGCGGCGATAATCGGCCAGCGTGATGATTTCATGCGGCGGATCGGGCAGCCGGCCAAGCTGGCGGCCGATATCGGTGCCATAACCGTCCGCGCCATATTCGTAGATGTAGTCGCCCAGGTGCAGCACCGCGTCGAGCCGGTCGAGCCGCGCCATATCGTCATAGGCGTTGAAGAACCCGCCGGCCCACAACTGGCACGAGGCGAGCGCGAGTACGAAATCCTCGGTCCGGCCCACCGGTAGCGTGCGGAAGCGACCAACGGGCGAGGGGGTGCCGCTGCTTGTGGTGAACCAGTACCAATAATCCCGCCCCGGCTGCAGGCGGGTGACCTCGACCTTGGCAGTGTTGTCGCGCGCGGCGGCGGCGGTGACGCGGCCCGAGCGGATCGGCTGGGCGCCGGCCTGCTCGGCGACGTGCCATTGCAGCGGAATATCGCCTGCCGCGCCCTCGGCCGGGGTCGCCCGGGTCCACAGGATCGCGCCTGCGGCTGTCGGATCGCCGCTCGCCACCCCGTGCAGGAAACGGGCATCGTCGAGCCGGCGCGGCGTGGACAGGGCCGGGCTGGCGAGGCCGGCGCTGCTGGCGCCAAGCGCGGCGAGGGCTGTGCGGCGGGTGACGGTCATGCTCATCGGGAAATCTCCTTCACACCCGCGCCTATTCGCTGCTTGTTTCAATCTGTTTGCGAAACAGCACCCGATCTTCCGGCCCGAAGCCGGCCCGCCAGATCACATAGCCGTAGGTTGCCAGAATGGCCGGAATACCAAAAGCCAGTTCGGCCCATTCGGGCAGGAATGTTGCCAGCCAGCCGATCAGCGCGGCGGGAATTGCCGCCCAGACCAGCGCCCAGCGCCAATTGTTGACCGGCACGGCAAGGATCCGCGACAGCAGCCACGCCTTCGACAGCGAGGCAAAGGCGAGCGCGACCATCAGCGCGGCGGCGGCCGCAGCGGCCTTGTAACCTTCGTTCCAGTCCATTTCGCGGGCGAGCAGCATGGCCCCCACGGTCAGCCCCGCCTGCAAGGCAATGGTAGCGAGCGACAGCATCAGGTTCTTGACCCGCGCGACATAGACCAGCGCGGCTTCGGACACGACAGCTGTGGCGGCGACCACCTCGGCCGCCAGCAGGAAGGCCAGCGCGCCGGTGCCGCCGACGAAATTGGGCCCGACGAGGCCCATTACCCCTTCGCCCGGAATGCCCAGCGCCAGCCCGATCGCAGCTTGCGCCGCGGTGATCCAGAAGCCCACCTGACAGATCTGGCGGGCAATCGCGGCGTAGTTGCGGTCTTTCAGATTGCGGGTGATGACCGGCCCCAGGATTGGCTCGAAACTTGTCTTGAGCTTCTGCGGCAGAGAGGCGACCTGCTGAGCGACATAATACACGCCCACGGCCGTGGGGGCGGCAAACAGGCCGAGGATGAAGATGTCGAGCCGGCGCGTGCCCCATTCGATCGCGTCGGCCGCGGCCAGCGGCATCGCGCGCCAGCTCATCCGGGCGAGCGTCGGCAGATGCGGGCGCCAGCCGACCGGGCGGCCATAGGTTCGCAGCAACGGCCATAGCGCCGTCGCCAGCCCGGCATAGATCGAGGCGAGATAGGCCAGTTCCAGCCCGCTATCGGGCACCACGAACCATAACAGGCCCGCGAGGATCGAAATCGTCCACGGCTCGACAATCGCGCGCGCCCGCACGGTGGTGGCGATGTCGAACTTGTAAGCCTGCGCGGCCAGCGCGATTTCGGTGAGGGCATAGCCGGGGATCGCCAGCACGATCAGCTGATCGAGCGGCGTGTAATTGCCGCTCGGAAACAGTGGCTGCGGCACCAGCCAGAAGAACCCGGCCATGATCAGCGACAGCACCAGCGCCGCCAGCAGCCCGTCGTATATCAGGTTCGCTTCACGCGTGTCGCTTTCGGCCAGCCGCTGCGCCAGGCCGCGTTTTTCGCCCAGCGAACAGACGAGCGCGACCAGTTCGACCACCACCAGCGCCGAGGCGAACCGCCCGAGCGCATCGGCGCCGTACAGCCGCCCGGCGATGAACAGGAACGGCAGGCGCGCGGCAAGGCGGAGCAGGAAACCGAGAAAGTTGGTCCGCCCCCCCTTGGCCAGCGCGGCGATTTCGCCGTCGGTGGTGGCGGTCACGCGGGGCTGTCCTGCTCGGGCTTGAGCGGGCGGGCGAGCAGCGCGCCAACCACCGCGCGGGCCGGGGCACCGCCCAGCAGCGCCACGACCGCATCGACGATCGGCATGGCAATGCCGCGCTGGCGGGCGAGGCCGGCGAGGACCGGGGCGGTGTGCGCGCCTTCAGCGACAGTGCGCCGGTCGGTCATCAGCGCAGCCGCGCTCTGCCCTTCGCCGAGCGCCTTGCCGAGCGAGAAATTGCGGCTCGAGGTGGACGAGCAGGTCAGCACCAGATCGCCCAGCCCGCACAGGCCGGCCAGCGTTTCCGCGCGCGCGCCCAGCGCCTCGCCAAAGCGCAGCATCTCGGCATAGCCGCGCGCGATCAGCGCCGCGCGGGCGTTCTGGCCCAGCGCCAGCCCGTCCACCACGCCGCAGGCAATGGCGAGCACGTTCTTGACCGCGCCGCCCACCTCCGCGCCGGCGAGATCGTCGGAATAATAGGGGCGGAAAGCCGGCCGCGCGATGATCGGGGCGAGCCGCTCCCACTGCTCCTCGCCGCCGCTGCAAGCCAGCGTTACCGCGGTCGGCAGGCCGGCGGCGACCTCGTGCGCGAAGGTCGGGCCCGAGAGCACCGCCAGCTGCGCGCCGGGCATCGCCTCGCCGGCGACCTCGTTCATCAAGCGCCCGCTACCGGCCTCGATCCCCTTGCTGCACATTACCAGATCGCGCGGCGCGGCGGCCAAGCCGGTGAGCATCTGGCCGAGGAATTGCGCCGGGGTGACGGCGAGGATGGTATCGCACGCCGCCAGCTCGCCCAGCGTGCCGGTGGCGCGGATACTTGGCGCGAGCGCCGCGCCGGGCAGGAACGGCGTGTTGCGGTGGTCGCGGTTGATTTCCCCGACCAGCTCCTCCTCCCGTGCCCATAGCAAGACGGGACGGCCATCGGATGCCAGCATCTGCGCCAGCGCCGTGCCCCACGCGCCGGCGCCCAGCACCCCGACCTGCGCCTCAGCGTCCATCGCCCATCGCCCTATCCTTTATACCCGGCGCCGCGCACCGGCTCGGCCGCCGGGTCGAGCGGCCAGCGCGGCCGTGCGGCAATGTCGAGCGGGGCGGGGGTGAAATCGGTCTGCGCCAGATGTTCGATCCCGGCCCAGGCGATCATCGCGGCGTTGTCGGTGCACAGCGCGGGCGGGGGCGCGGTGAAGCGCAGGCCGTGGGCGGCGGCGACCGCTTCGAGCGCGGCGCGCATCACCTGATTGGCGGCGACACCGCCCGCGACCACCAGCGCAGTGACCGGCCCCATCTGCTCCAGCGCACGCGCCAGCCGGTCGGTGACGCAATCGATGGCGGCCTGCTGGAACGAGGCGGCAATGTCGGCATCGGCATGGGCGCCGCTTTCTTTGGCGCGCAACACCGCGCTCTTGAGCCCGGCGAAGGAGAAATGCGGCTCGGCGCTGCCCTTGAGTGGCCGGGGCAGGGGGACCGCGTGCGGGTTTCCGGTGGCCGCCAGTTCTTCGACCGCCGGGCCACCGGGATAGCCGAGGCCGAGGATTTTCGCGGTCTTGTCGAACGCTTCGCCCAGAGCATCGTCGATCGTCGTCGCCAGCCGGCGATAGCGGCCCACGCCATCCACCCGCAGGATCTGGCAATGCCCGCCCGAAACCAGCAGCAGGGCATAGGGAAAGTCGAGCGCCGGGTCGGCCAGCCGCGGGCTCAGTGCGTGGCCCTCGAGATGGTTGATCGCGATCAGTGGCACATCGGATGCCATCGCCAGCGCCTTGGCGCTGACGAGGCCGACCATCACCCCGCCGATCAGTCCGGGCCCCGCCGTGGCGGCAATCGCGGCGAGATCGGTCAATTCCAGCCCGGCATCGTCCAGCACCGCGGCGATCATAGGTGCCAGCCGTTCGGCATGGGCGCGGGCGGCGATTTCGGGCACCACCCCGCCATAGGGCGCGTGCGCATCGTCCTGCGAGGCGATCCGCTGGGCGATGATCCGCCGGTCCGCACTGACGAGCGCAGCGGCGGTTTCGTCGCAACTGGATTCGATGCCGAGCACGATCGCCATGGCCGCTTCCCCTGAACCAGATGCACCGCTAGGGCAAGCAACCCATGAGCGAGGCCTCCCCGGATATCGCCCCGATGTTGCGTCTCGGGACGCGCCAGTCGCCCTTGGCCATGGCCCAGGCGCACGAGGCACGTGCGCGGCTGTGCGCGGCGCATGGCTGGCCCGAAAGCGCGGTCGAACTGGTCAGCGTGCGCGCCAGCGGCGACCGCATTCAGGACCGGCCGCTGGCCGATATTGGCGGCAAGGCGCTGTGGACCAAGGAACTCGACGCCTGGCTGGCGGGCGGCCAGATCGATGCGGCGGTGCATTCGATGAAGGATGTCGAAACCAGCCGCCCGGCTGCGCTCCATATTGCCGCCGTGCTGCCACGCGCGGATGTACGCGACGTGCTGGTGGGCGCGCGCTCGGTCGAGGCGTTGCCGCAAGGTGCGGTGGTCGGCACCAGCGCGCCGCGCCGGGCGGCCCAGTTGCGCCATCGCCGGCCGGACTGCCAGGTGGTGCTGTTCCGCGGCAATGTCGCCACGCGGCTGGCCAAGCTCGCTGCGGGCGAGGCCGATGCGACCTTCCTCGCCGCCGCCGGGCTGGCGCGGTTGGGTGAAACCGGCACCGGCACGCCGCTGGAACCGGGCGACTGGCTGCCTGCGCCGGCCCAGGGCGCGATCGGGATCGAATGCCGCAGCGGCGATCAGCGGGTTCGCGACCTGCTTGCCGCGATTGACCATCAGCCGAGCCATCAGGCCGTGCTCGCCGAACGCGCGCTGCTCGCGGCGCTGGGCGGTAATTGCCACAGTCCGATCGCGGCGTGGACCGAGATGGACGACAACCATGCCGTTCTGCACGCGGCGCTGTTCAGCAGCGATGGGGCAGAGCGTGTCGATGGCTCAGCCAGTTTTGCACTGAGCGAAACACAAACGCCCGCGCGGCTGGCGGCCGATCTGCTCGCGCGCGCCACCCCCGGCATCGCTGCCCTGTTTGCCGGACCATGAAGCCGGTATTCTGCATCCGGCCGGAACCCGGCTGGTCGGCGACCCGCGCGGCGGGTGCCGAGGCAGGTCTGGCGATTGGCGGAATGCCGCTGTTCGCGGTCGAGCCGGTCCGATGGCAGTCGCCTGATCCGGCGAGCTATGACGGACTGCTGATCGGCAGCGCCAATGTCTTTCGGGCGGGCGGACCGGAACTGGCTGCGCTTGCCGCGCTGCCGGCGCATGTGGTCGGCGAGGCGACCGCCGACGCCGCGCGCGCCGCGGGCTTTACCGTGGCCAGTTGCGGCGAAGGCTATTTGCAAGGCGTGGTGGACCGGCTGGCGGCGGACGGGGCGCGGCTGCGCCTGCTGCGCCTGTCAGGGGAAGAGCGGGTGCTGCTGGACCTGCCGCCTACCGTCACGGTGGACGAGATCGCGCTGTATCGCGTGGCTGCCTTGCCCCTGCCGAAGTCGCTCGGCGACCAGCTCGCCGGTGGCGGGATTGTCCTCCTTCATTCCGCCGCCGCCGCGCGCCATTTCGCGCGCGAATGCGACCGGTTGGCGCTTGACCGGTCCCGACTGGCGCTGGCGACCTATGGGCCCCGCATCTCGGCGGCCGCCGGCCCCGGCTGGCAGGAGGTCCGCCATGCCGACCGCCCGGCCGAGGCGCCATTGCTAGCGCTGGCGGCAGCGATGTGCCACAAGCTTGGCACTGACGCTGAAAGCGGCGCGGCGGACGGGACGGAATCATGAATATGCAGCAGGAACGGCCGAGCCGGTCCGCATTTCCGCTTTGGGCATTGCTGACTGCCTTTGTGGTGGGCGCGGTGCTGTCTGGCTGGATGGTGTGGCGCGTCGCGGCCGAGAATGGCGCGCGCGCGGCCAACCAGCCGATTGCGACCACCACAAATACTACGCCCGCCAGCTCGGCCCGGGCAACACCGCTGCCTCTGCCCAGTGCGACAACACTAGCGCGCGAGGTGACCGAGGTGGCCGAGCAGCAGGGCGGGCTGAACCAGCGGCTGGCCGCGGCCGAACAGCGCATCGCCCGGCTCGATCTGCAGGCCCAGGCCGCGACGGGCAATGCCGCGCGGGCGGAAGGGTTGCTGATCGCCTTTGCCACCCGCCGCGCGCTCGAGCGCGGGGCCGAGCTGGGCTATTTGGGCGAACAATTGCGCCTGCGGTTCGGTGATGCGCTGCCCAATGCGGTTGAAACCGTGCTGCGCGCTGGGCAGAACCCGATCACGCAGGATCAACTCGCGGCCCGGCTCGACGGGCTGGCACCGCAACTGGCCTCACCCAGCAGCGAACAGGGATGGAGCAGGTTCAAGCGCGAATTGTCGGAACTCTTCGTCATTCGCCGCGCCAGCTCGCCATCGCCGGCAGCGGACCAGCGACTCGAGCGCGCGCGCGCGTTTCTCGAAACCGGCCGCATCGACGCGGCGATTGCGGAGGTGCAGGCGCTGCCCGGCGCCGATGGCGCGAGCCGCTGGATCCGCGACGCGCGCAATTACGGTGAAGTGCAAAAGGCGCTCGACCTGATCGAGACGGCTGCGATCCTCGAACCGCGGCGGCTGCGCGATGGTGAAGGCCATGCGGTCGAACAGCTCAGCCCGGCAGCAGAAACCGCCATCGCCCGCTAGGCGCTCAGCCGCGCATCAGCGCCGGCACCTCGCCCGATACGCCCCGCGCCTCGTCCATGAACCAGGTCTTGAGCGGGCCGAGCCGTTCGACCCCGCCCATGCCCAGCCGGCGCACCGCCGAGGCGGTGCGGCCGGGGATGCCGAACAACCGGGTCAGCCCGTCGGTCGCGAGGGCGACACTGAAACTGTCGAGCCCGCGCCACCGCTGATACCGCGCCAGCAATTGGGCGTCGCCCGGCTCCAGCCCCAAGCGTGCGCCTTCGGCCAGCACTTCGACCAGCGCGCCCACATCGCGCAGGCCGAGATTGAGCCCCTGCCCGGCAATCGGGTGGATGCCGTGGGCGGCATCGCCGACCAGCGCCAACCGATCCTCGACGATCCGCGCAGTATGCTGGAAGCCCAGCGGATAGGAGGAGCGCGGCCCGACCGAGAGGATTTCGCCAAACAGCGGCCCCATCCGCGCGCGCGCTTCGCCCAGAAACGCCGCGTCGGACAGCTTGAGCACGCCGGCCGCGTCCTGCTCGCTCACGGTCCAGACCAGCGCGCTGCAATGGCGGCCGGCCGCATCATCGAGCATCGGCAGCAGCGCAAAGGGGCCCTCGGGCCAGAAGATTTCCCACGCGACATTGTCATGCGCGCGTTCGTGAACCAGCCCGGCAATGATCGCACGGTGATGATAATCCCACTTCGCCAGACCGATCCCGGCCTCGTCGCGCGTGGGCGAGGCGCGGCCTTCGGCGGCGACCAGCAGCGAACCGCGCAACTGCGTTCCGCCAGCCAGGGTAACCGCGACGCCGTGCGGGCCGCGCTCGCGATGAATGACTTCGGCGCGCGGATGCCAGGCGATCAACGGCTCGGCCGCAGCCGCCTTGAACAGAGCCAGCCGCAACTGCCGGTTAGCGAACATCCGCCCCAGCGAGCCTTCCTCGGGCCCGGGCCGGAAGCGGATTTCGCCCGGCTTCAACTGGTCGCTGACGGCGATTTCGGCGATCGGGCAGCCATGCGATTCCAGCGCATCGGCCAGGCCGATATTGGTGAACAGGTTCCAACTCGCGGTGGAAATGGCCGATGCGCGCCCGTCGAACCCCTCGGCGGTCAAGTCTGACGGATTGGCGCGATCGACCACATGGCTCGACAATCCGTGGCGCGCGGCGGCCAGCGCCAGCGTCATCCCGACCAGCCCGCCGCCAAGGATCACCAGATCTCGCCTGTCGCCGTCCACGGCCTGTTCCGATTGCCCGTTCATCGCCGCTGTCCTAGAGGCGCGGCACCATGAGTGGCAAGCAACTTGGCGCGCGGAAGAGGGAACTGTGGCTGGCGCTGGCCGTGCTGTGGCTGGCGGTGTTCGCTGCGGCCGCGCCCACGCTGCTGAATGCCCAGGGCGCCAACAATATCGCGGTAAGGCTGAGCGTCGCGCCCGCCGATGCGCGAGGGCAAGCCAGCGCGGTGCTGGCGTTCGACCCGGCGCCCGGCTGGCATGGCTATTGGTCCAACCCGGGTGATGCCGGCTACGGGATGCAACTCGACTGGCGCTTGCCGCCGGGCTGGAACGCGGGAGAGCCGCTCTATCCGGTGCCGAAAAGGCTACTGATCGCGGGCCTGATGAACCATGTCTATGAGGGGCGTTACGCGGTGGTCGTGCCGCTGACCGGCCCGCCCGGGGCGGCGGTTCCGGCGCTGGGTGTCGAGGCCCGCTGGCTGGCCTGCACCGACACAATCTGCGTGCCCGAGCAGGCGCAGCTCAGCGCCGCCGAGGCTACGCTTGATGCTGGACAACTGGCCGCAGCGCAGGCGGCCATCGCCCCGCCGCTCGACCGGCCGGCGCGCTTTGCGATCGACGGCAACACGCTGCGGCTGGCCATCCCGCTGCCGGCTGATCTTGCCTTGCCCGATCCGCACATTTTTGTCGGGACCGGGGAGATCGCCCAATATGCCGCCGCGCAGCGTTTCTTTCGCCAGGGCGATCTGCTGATCGCGGAAATCCCCACCAGCACCGCCGGCACTGGCGCCGCGCTCCCCGCCGTGCTGGACGGTATCGCCGCCTTCGGCCCGGCGGGCGAAGGCGTGCGCTTCACCGCCGAGCCGGGCAGCGTGCCGCGTGGCGGGACGCCGTTGGCGCTGGGCGGCACCGCGCTGCCGCCACTATGGACGCTGCTGCTGGGCGCGCTGGTGGGCGGGTTGCTGCTCAACATCATGCCCTGCGTATTCCCGATCCTCAGCCTTAAGGCG
Organism: Qipengyuania sp. YIM B01966; assembly: GCF_016461955.1. Classification (GTDB taxonomy): domain Bacteria; phylum Pseudomonadota; class Alphaproteobacteria; order Sphingomonadales; family Sphingomonadaceae; genus QFOP01. Next base: position 44,130 of record NZ_JADMNM010000007.1, read on the forward strand.
CTGACCCTCGCGCGGGCAGGCGGCAGCGAGCTGGAGGCGCGGCGTGAAGGTGTGGCCTATACGGTGGGCGCGGTGATCGCGTGCCTGGCACTGGGCGGGGTGCTGCTGGCGCTGCGCGCCGCGGGTGAGCAGGTTGGCTGGGCGTTCCAGTTGCAAGAACCGCTGGTGGTCGCCGCCCTGCTGGTGCTGGCCGCCGCGATTACCGCCAATCTGGCCGGGCTGTTCGCGTTGCCGCAACTGGCGGTGGGCGGCGCGGGGCGCGGGCAGGGTGCCTTTGCCACCGGGTTGCTGGCCGCCTTCGTCGCCACGCCCTGCACGGGCCCGTTCATGGCCGCCGCGATGGGCGCCGCGCTGCTGCTGCCGGTGCCGCAGGCGCTGCTGCTGTTCGGCGTGCTGGGGCTGGGGCTGGCATTGCCGTTCCTGCTGCTGGGCTTTGTGCCGCGGCTGCGCGCCATGTTGCCGCGCCCCGGACCGTGGATGGAACGCTTCCGCCGGTGGATGGCGCTGCCGATGGGGCTGACGGCGCTGGCGCTGCTGTGGCTGGCGGCGCGGCTCGGCGGGCCGTGGTTCGCAGCCTTTGCCGCGGCTGTCGCGGCGGCGCTGATCGCGGCGCTGGCGCTGTGGCAGCGCGGGCGGGAGGGCGGCGACCGGCGGTTCACCCTCGCCGCCGGCATCGCGGCCGCCTTTGCGGTGATCGGTGCGGCCAACCTGCCCTATCGCGTTGGCGGACCCGCGGCCGCGAGCGCGCAAGTGCTTCCCGCTGAGCCGTTCAGCGAGGCCGCACTCGCAGCGGCGCGGGCCAGCGGCCGCCCGGTGTTCGTGTGGTTCACCGCCGATTGGTGCGTCACCTGCAAGGTTAACGAGAGCGTCGCGATCGAGCGGGAGGCGACGCGCACCGCCTTTGCCAAGGCCAACGTCGCGGTCTTGCGCGGCGATTGGACGCGGCGCGACCCGGCGATCACCCGCTTCCTGACCGGGCAGGGCGCGGCCGGGGTGCCGCTTTATCTGTGGTATCCGGCGGGCGGCGGCGCGCCCCGGCAATTGCCGCAATTGCTCACGCCCGAAGCGCTTACGGAGCTGTCGGTGGCGGCGCCGGTTCAGCGCTAGGCCCGGTTTCCGGCGCGGCGTTGCCGGCACAGCGCGCGATCAGCGCGGTCGGCAAGGGCGAGGAATGCAGTTCGACCGCACCGCCCCCCGGCACCGTGGCCCGCACCGGCCCGCCAGCGGCAAACACTGCGAGGCGCGGCTCCGTTGCCGGGATGGCGCCCTGCCAGATCCAAGCGCGCCCGTTCCAGACAGCATCGACCGGCATCCGCAGCACCGGGCCGGTGCCGACCAGCGCCATCAGCGCCTTGGCCTCGGCATCGGCGCGCACGTAGCGCGTCACCATGATGGAAGGCGCCGCGCCCTGCCGCGCGCATTCGAGCGCGAGTAAAGGCTGCTCCCCCGGAATACCGTATAGCAGCCGCTCGGCACTCGCGCCGCTGGGAGCCCACACCGCGCCGGTCACATCGGGCGATGCCGCCGGGGGCGAGGGCATCCGCGCATGGTCGGTCAGTTCGGTGCGGGTGACGTAATTGTCCGCCGCTGGCGGCTGGCATGCGGCGACGAGCGCGCAGGCCAGCGCCAGCCCGGCTGCGTGGCGCACGCGATTACCGGCCACGGATAAAGGCGCGCACATCCTGCGACAGCTTGGCCCGATCCTCGTCGCGGACATACATCATGTGTCCGCTATCATAATAGGTCCAGCTGATCCGGCTGCGGTCGAAACCCGGGCGCGACAGCGCATATTCCGCAGCGAAGAACGGGGTGGCAAAATCATACCAGCCCTGCGCCACCAGAATGCGCAGGCCCGAATTCTCGCGCAGCGCGCGGCCGAGATAGGGCGCGACGTTGAGATAGGCATTGGTGTCGCGCCCACCCTCGATCTGCCAGTCCCACGGGCCGACACTGCCGATGGTCACGTAATTGCGGTCGGTCTGATAGCCCACCGTGTCACGCAGATAGGCGTTGATGGCCGCAGTATAGCCCCCGTCGATCCCGTAGAAGCTGGGGTCGTTATCCGGCGTTTCCCCGGCATTGTCGTAATCGCGGCCGGTATAGCGGCTGTCGAGCCGGCCGACCGTCAGCCCGCGATCGCGCAGCAATTCCTTGTAGAACCGCCCCGGCGTGACCCGCAGATTCGCCTGGTCGAGATAGGTTTCAGGCAGGCCGGTGAAGCGCGCCAGATCGCGCCGGATCGCCGCGTGCTCTTCGGCTGAGGCGTTCTGCCCCTTCAGCAGGAAAGCGGCGTAGGGGCCGATGGCAAAGGCCCGCGCTTCATCGACGAAGGCCTGCGTGGAGGGTGCACTGGCCTTCCCGTGATAGAGCGCAGTCGCTGCCATCGTCGGCAAATTGGTGATATAAGACAGCTCGTTGCCTTCGGTATCGGCCCCGGCGGCGAAATCGAGGATCGTCGAAATCAGGATCACGCCGTTCAGCGAAACGTCGTTGAACGCCCCTTCGAGTTGGTTCACGACCGCTGCCGAGCGGGTGGTGCCATAACTTTCCCCGCCGAGATATTTCGGGCTGTTCCACCGGCCATTGGCCGAAATCCACTGGCGGATCGCCTGCGCAACGGAACGCGCATCCTTGGTGATGCCCCAGAATTCCTCGCCCTTGACCTCCCCGATCGTGTGCGAAAACCCGGTGCCGACGGGATCGATGAAGACCAGGTCGGTCACGTCGAGGATCGAATCGGGATTGTCGAGGATCCGGTAGGGCGGAGCGCCATCGTCGCGGGCGTCGCTGGGGATCGCCACCCGCTTGGGCCCGAACGCGCCCATTTGCAGCCAGACCGAGCCGGAGCCCGGCCCGCCATTGAACAGGAACGTCACCGGCCGGCCGGGATCGCGCGGCTCGGCGACATAGGCGGTGGTGACGATGGCGGCGCGCGGCGTGCCGTTCTCGGCCCGCAGCACCTGCTCTTCCACCGTCGCGCTATAACGCATCGTGCGCCCCCCGAAGGTGCCAGTGAAGGTCCGGCTGGCGCGGTTGGGCTGGTAGGGAGCGACCGTGGCAGCGGTGGGGGTCGGCGCCGCGGCAGCTTGCGCCAGCGCCGGGGTGGCCGTCAAGGGTGCGGCGAGCACCGCGATCAGCGATGACAGGAAACGGACGGAGATGTGCATCGGCGGGCTATGGCATTGCGAAGCCGGCCGGTAAATCGCCTTCAAAGCCGATCTCAAGCTATCCCGCTCAAGGTTTGCCGCCTATGCGCTTGTAGCGCGTCTTGCCATAGCGCGTCTTGCGGGTGCCGGGCTTGCCCTCGTTGCTGCGGCCCACCACCGGCGCGCGGCGGTCGGTATCGGGAAGCCCCAGCTCGCCGGCCTCGAGCCGGCGGATTTCGTCGCGCAGGCGGCCGGCTTCCTCGAATTCGAGATCGGCCGCGGCGGCGCGCATCTTCTTTTCGAGGTCTTCGATATAGCCGCGCAGATTGTGCCCGACGAGGTTGTTGGCCCCCTCGGCGTCGATATCGACCAGCACCCCGTCCTGCGCCGCCGTGTGGGCGACGATGTCGTGAATGTCGCGCCTGATCGTCTGCGGGGTGATGCCATGCGCCTCGTTATAGGCCCGCTGCTTGTCCCGCCGGCGGTCGGTTTCGGCCATCGCGCGTTCCATGCTGCCGGTGATCCGGTCGGCATAGAGGATCACCCGCCCGTCGACATTGCGCGCCGCCCGGCCGATGGTCTGGATCAGTGACGTTTCCGACCGGAGGAACCCTTCCTTGTCGGCATCGAGAATGCAGACCAGCCCGCATTCGGGAATATCAAGCCCTTCGCGCAGCAGGTTGATGCCGACCAGCACGTCATAAACGCCGAGCCGCAGATCGCGGATCAGCTCGATCCGCTCCAGCGTCTCGACGTCGGAGTGCATGTAGCGGACGCGGAGGCCCGCCTCGTGCATGAATTCGGTCAGATCCTCGGCCATCCGCTTGGTCAGCGTAGTGACCAATGTGCGATAGCCGTTGGCGGCGGTCTGCTTGCATTCGTGAATGCAATCCTGAACCTGATCCTCGACCGGGCGGATGATAACCGGGGGGTCGATCAGGCCCGTCGGGCGGATCACCTGTTCGGCAAATACGCCGCCCGATTGCTCCATCTCCCACCCGCCGGGCGTGGCGCTGACGGCAAGGGTCTGCGGGCGCATCGCGTCCCATTCGTTGAACCGCAGCGGGCGGTTGTCGATGCAGCTCGGCAGGCGGAACCCGTATTCCGCCAGCGTCAGCTTGCGCCGGTGGTCCCCTCGCGCCATCGCGCCGATCTGCGGGATCGTCTGGTGGCTTTCATCGACGAAAAGCAGCGCGTTTTCGGGCAGATATTCGAACAGTGTCGGCGGCGGTTCGCCCGGCAGGCGGCCGGTGAGGAAGCGGCTGTAATTCTCGATGCCCGCACAAGAGCCGGTAGCGGCAATCATCTCGAGATCGAAATTGGTCCGCTGCTCGAGCCGTTGCGCTTCGAGCAGGCGCCCTTCGGCGTGAAGTTCCTTGAGCCTTTCTTCCAGCTCGAATTTGATCGCCGCGCTGGCCTGCTTCATCGTCGGGCCGGGGGTGACGTAGTGCGAATTGGCATAGACCCGCACCCGGTCGAGGCTGGCGCCCTTCTTGCCGGTCAGCGGGTCGAATTCGGCGATTTCTTCGATCTCATCGCCAAAGAAGCTCACGCGCCAGGCCATGTCCTCGTAATGCGACGGGAAGATTTCGAGGCTGTCGCCGCGGACGCGGAAATTGCCGCGCGCAAAGGCGGCATCGTTGCGCTTGTATTGCAGCGCCACCAATTTGCGGATGATCTCGCGCTGATCCTGGGTGTCGCCTTTCTTGAGGTCGAAGATCATCGCCGAATAGGTTTCGACCGAGCCGATGCCGTACAGGCACGAAACCGAGGCGACGATGATGACATCGTCGCGTTCGAGTAGCGCGCGCGTGGCCGAATGGCGCATCCGGTCGATCGCCTCGTTCACGCTCGATTCTTTCTCGATATAGGTATCGCTGCGCGGCACATAGGCTTCGGGCTGGTAGTAATCGTAATAGGAAACGAAATATTCGACCGCGTTATTGGGGAAGAAGCTCTTGAATTCCCCGTATAATTGCGCGGCAAGAATCTTGTTGGGGGCAAGCACGAGGGCCGGGCGCTGCAATTCCTCGATCACCTTGGCCATGGTGAAGGTCTTGCCGCTGCCGGTCACGCCGAGCAGCACCTGCGTCTGTTCGCCGCCGCGCGCGGCCTCGACCAGTTCGGCGATGGCGGTGGGCTGGTCGCCGGCGGGCTGATAATCGCTGACCAGTTCGAACCGCCGTCCGCCCATCGACTTTTCAGGGCGGGCTGGCCTGTGGGGTACGAAATCGGCGGAGGTATCGGGCTCTTCCAGTCCGCGGCGGATGACGAGTTCGGCCATTGCTGCGATATGGGCGCAGGAACCGGGCGCCGCAAGGCGCGCGGGCGGGCTGGCAAAGAAGGACCGGGCGATGAAGGCAGGGTGGATTGTGGCCGCGTTAATGGGCGCGTTAGCGGCTGGCGGGTGCAAAAAGCCGGAGCCGAAGAGCGGCGAGGAGGTGGTGGCCGAAGCGCGGCGCCTGACCAAGCCGGAGCCAGGGATGTACGAGACCAGCGTCAAGCTGGTCAATTTCGCGATGCCGGGGATGCCGGCGGACCAATTGAACCAGCTACAAGAACAGTTCGGCGCGATGGCCAATCGCAAGGCGTCGCAATGCCTGACCGCTGCCGATGCCGATGCCGGATTCGAGCAGGTGGTGCGGCAATTGGGAGAAGGGGTCGGCGGGATGCAATGCGTGTTCGACCGTTTCGCCGCCGATGGGGGCAAGCTCGACGCGGCGATGGCCTGCACCGGACCGGGCGGCATGAAGGCGCAGATCGGCATCGATGGGACGGTGGTGCGCGACCGGTCGGCCATGACGATGACGATCGAACAACAGATGGGTCCTATGCCGGGCGGGATGACAATGCAGATGCAGTTCGATTCGCGCCGGACCGGGCCTTGCTGATTGCGGCGGAGCCGGGGCGAGCGCGGTTCATGACGGTTTCATGAAACTACGGCGAAAATGTTGCGTTTCTGTAGCACCGGCCCGAGGATCGCATCATGTTCACCGCTTCTGCACACCCTGCCTTAGAGCGCACTGCGCAGGCCCGCGCCGAACTGGCTCGGCGCGTCGCACTGGCGCGCGAGGCTTGTCCCGACGATGTCCGCAGCCCGCCCTGGCGTCTGCTGGCCGGTGAACTGAGCTATGTCGCAGAGCCGCTACGCCGCCGCTTGCACCCGCTCCACGTGGCACCTGCGGTGCGGCCGCAAACGATCATCCTGATCCCCGGCTTCGGCGCTCATCCCTTGCGAATGCGCTATATGGCCGAGCAGATCGAGCGCGCCGGGCACACGGTCAAACGGTGGGGACAGGGGTTCAATCTCGGCCCGTCGCAAGACCGGTTCGACCGGCTGGAGCAGCGACTGGTCGATGTCCATGCACGCGCGGGCGAGAAGGTGGTGTTGATCGGCTGGAGCCTTGGGGGCGTGTTTGCGCGTGAAATCGCCAAGCGCCATCCCGACAAGGTTGCCAAGGTGATCACCATGGGCTCACCCTTTTCGGGCAATCCGCGCGCCAACAACGCCTGGCGAGCCTATCATTTCGTTACTGGCCACAGGGTCGAGGAGCCGCCCATTGCGGCGCGCGTTCACGAAAAACCGCCCGTACCCACGATCGCCCTGTGGAGCCCGCGCGACGGCATCGTTGCGCCGCGCGCCGCCTGCGGCCGCCCTGGCGAACGTGACCGCGCGGTGGCCCTGCGCTGCACGCATATGGGCTTTGCCCATTCGGGCGAGGCAATTGCCGCTGTGCTGCGGGAACTTGATATCGCATAAACCCGTTCCTCCCGCTAAGCCTGCCATGCCAAAAGTGGCGGCGGGGGAAATTCGGGGCTTCATGCGCGGCGGGTTCGGCAAGTTTGACGAGATGTTTGGCGAGGATGGCGCGCTGACCGCAGCCTATGCCGATTACAATGTCTGGTTCGAACAGCAGGACCCCAAGCTTCTCCAGCGCAAGGATGCCGAGGCGGAACAGAATTTCCGGCGCACCGGCATCACCTTCAACGTCTATGGCGAGGACGAGGCCGAGGAACGGCTGATCCCGTTCGACATGGTTCCGCGGATCATCACCGCGGCTGAATGGCGCCGCCTGAGCCGCGGGATCGAACAGCGCGTGCGGGCGCTTAACGCCTTTCTGCACGATCTCTATCATCGGCAGGAAATCGTCCGCGCTGGTCGCCTGCCCGAACGCGTTCTGCGCGGCAACGATGCGTGGCTGCCGAACATGGTCGATTTCACCCCGCCGGGCGGGGTCTATACGCACGTCGTCGGGATTGATCTGGTGCGAACGGGGCCGGACGAATTCTTCGTGCTCGAGGATAATGCCCGCACGCCATCGGGCGTGTCGTACATGCTTGAGAACCGCGAAACGATGATGGTGATGTTTCCCGACCTGTTCACGCGGATGCAGGTCGAAACCGTGTCGGATTATCCGCGCCGCCTTGCCCGTAGTCTGGCTGCCTGCGCACCCGGAGGTGGGTCGGGGCGGCCGGTGGTCGCGGTGCTGACGCCGGGCATCTATAACAGCGCCTATTTCGAGCACGCCTTCCTCGCCGACCAGATGGGCGCCGAGCTGGTCGAGGGGAGCGATCTGCGCGTCGTGGATGGCCGCGTCGCGATGCGCACCACTGCGGGCTATCAGCCGGTCGATGTGATCTATCGCCGGGTGGACGATGAATTCCTCGATCCGCTGACGTTCAATCCTGACAGCGTGCTGGGCGTGCCCGGCATCATGGACGTCTATCGCGCCGGGCGGGTGACCATCGCCAACGCGCCGGGCACAGGCGTCGCCGACGACAAGGCGGTCTATTCCTTCATGCCCGAAATCGTGGAGTTCTACACTGGCGAAAAGCCGATCCTGCCCAATGTCGAGACCTGGCGCTGTGCCGACAAGGACAGCCTCGCTTATGTGCTCGACAATCTGGCCGATCTGGTGGTCAAGGAGGTGCACGGATCGGGCGGTTACGGGATGCTGGTCGGGCCGACCTCGACACGCGAGCAGATCGCCGAGTTTCGCAAGCGGCTCGAGGCCAAGCCCGCCAATTACATCGCTCAGCCGACACTGTCGCTGTCGACCTGTCCGATCTTCACCAAGAAGGGGCTGGCCCCGCGCCACGTCGATCTGCGGCCCTATGTGCTGGTATCGCCGCACGGGATCGACATCACCCCGGGCGGGCTGACCCGCGTGGCGCTGACCGAAGGCTCGCTGGTGGTCAATTCGAGTCAAGGCGGCGGAACCAAGGACACCTGGGTGCTGAAGGAATGACCGCGCGCGGACGACCGATGCTGGGGCGCACCGCGAACGGGCTGTTCTGGATGTTCCGTTATCTCGAACGGGCGGAAAATACCGCGCGCCTGATCGAGGCCGGGCTCAGAATGGGGTTGACCCGCGATGTCGTGACCGCCGAGGAGGAATGGCGCTCGGTCATCGCGACCTCGGGCCAGCGCGCCGCCTATGAGGCGAAGCACGGCACCTATACCGGGGTTCAGGCGTGGAATTTCCTGCTGCGCGACAAGGCTAATCCGAACAGCGTGCTGGCGATGTTCGAAATGGTCCGGACCAATGCCCGGCTCGCGCGTAATGCGATCAGCGGCGAGGTGTGGGAAGCAGTCAACGAAAGCTGGATGGCCCTGCGCGACTTTCTCGCCCGGCCGGTCAGCCAGCAAAGCGTGGGCGAAGCGGTGGCGATGGTACGCCATGCCGGAACGCTCGCGCATGGGGCGATGACCGGTTCGATGCTGCGCGATGCCAGCTTCCATTTCGCCCGTGCGGGCACGCATCTCGAACGCGCGGACAGCACGGCGCGCATCCTCGATATCAAATATTACCTGCTGCTGCCTTCGCTCGCCTATGTCGGGTCGAGCCTCGATACCAGCCAGTGGGACACGGTGCTGCGCTCAGTTTCGGGCGACCGGGCCTATCGCTGGATCAATGCCGGCCAGATCGATGCGCGCCGGATCGTCGAGTTTCTAGTGCTTGACGACCGCTTCCCGCGCAGCCTCGCCTTTTGCCATTCGGCCTTGCGCGAAAATCTCGCGGCGCTGGCGCGCGGCCATGGCAGCGAAGGGCACGCCCATGCGCTGATCCGCGATGCGCATTCGCGGCTGACGGCGCTCAGCGTCGATGACATTTTTCGCGGGGGGCTGCATGAATTCCTGCTCCGCTTCATGGCCGACAATGCGGCGATTGCCGAGGCGATCGCCGCCGATTACAGGTTCCTCGGCTGATGCGCCTGTCCGTCCGCCATACGACCCGCTACACCTTCGTCGCGCCGGTGCTTCATGCTCTACAGCGGCTGCGGCTGACGCCCAAGACGACCCAAGGGCAGCGCGTGATCGACTGGACAATGCGCTTCGAGAATGCCGTCCAGCAGCTCGATTACGAAGACCAGAACCATAACCGCGTGACCTTGATCGCGGTGGAAGCGGGCGCGCCATTTGTGTCGGTGGAATGCTACGGGGTGGTCGAAACCGAGGATCATGCCGGGGTCATCGGCCACCATGCGGGCAACCTGCCGCTGTGGAGTTTCATCGGGCAGACCGCGCTGACCCGCCCCGGTCCGCGCCTGCGCGATCTCGTGCGCGATCTGCGCCCGGAAGGGGACCGGATCGCCTTCCTCCATGCCTTGTCAGGGCGGATAGCGGACCGGATCATTTACGGCACGGGCAATACCGGCGTGACCACAACCGCCGAACAGGCCGCGGCCGCCGGCGCCGGCGTGTGTCAGGACCACGCCCATATCTTCATCGCGGCGGCGCGGATGTTCGACATTCCGACGCGCTATGTCAGCGGTTACCTGATGATGAATGACCGCATCGATCAGGAAGCCACGCACGCCTGGGCCGAAGCCTATGTCGAAGGGATAGGCTGGATCGGGTTCGACATCTCGAACCGAATCAGCCCCGATTCGCGCTATGTGCGGGTTGCCACCGGCCGCGACTATCGTGATGCGGCGCCGATCACCGGGATCACCTACGGCACGTCGAGCGAGGACCTGCACGTCGCCGTGGCGGTCGAACAACAACAGGTTCCACAGCAATGAACGAGGGCCTTCGCCAATGACTTATTGCGTCGGGATGATGATCGACAAGGGCCTGGTGCTGATGAGCGATACTCGGACCAATTCGGGCGTCGATAACATCTCCGTGTTCCGCAAGATGTTTCACTGGAAGGTGCCTGGCCAGCGCATCGTTTCGTTGATGACGGCCGGTAACCTCGCAACCACGCAGGCTGTCATCAGCCTGCTGGAAGAGCGCACCAAATCACCGGGTGAGCGGATGAATGCGCTGCTCGAAGCGCCGACCATGTTCCAGATGGCGAGCGAGATCGGCAATGTACTGCGCGAGACCATCTCGACCCGGCAGGAGCGCAACGGCACCAGCGGGCGGGGCCGCTTCACTGCATCGATGATCCTGGCCGGGCAGATCGCCGACATGGAGCCGCGGTTGTTCCTGATCTATCCCGAAGGCAATTTCATCGAAGCGAGCAGCGAGACGCCGTTCTTCCAGATCGGCGAAACCAAATATGGCCGCCCGATCATCCTGCGCGGATACGACCCGGCGATGAGCATCGAGGACGCGGTCAAGCTGCTGATGGTGAGCTTCGATTCAACGGTTAAGGCCAATCTGTCGGTCGGCTTGCCACTCGATCTGATGGTGATCGAACGCGACAAGTTCGAGCCCGGGCATATCCGCAGGATCGGGGTGGATGACGAATATTTCCAGGCGATCTCGGCGGGATGGGGCAATGCGCTGCGCGATGCATTTCACGCGCTGCCCGATTACAGCCTCTACGCTCATTCTAGGTAGTCTTGCTAAGTCGTTACACGGAAGGGGAAACCACGCAGAAAAAAGGCGCCGTTACGGATATAACAGCGCAGGTCGCGCGGCAATGCGAGCGGTGGCATTGCGCGGCGAACTATCTCCAATTCGGTAGTACTACGGAATGCGTGGCGCGGCGCGGCGCGGCAGGTTTGCCGCATGAAAACACGCACCACGCTCCATTTCGTCGACGGCAACAGCCGCTCTCGCGCCGAACTTTCGCGAATGGCCTTCGCAATGGGCCATCATTGCGAGGTCTATGCCGATTTGGCGGAAATCTTCGCCCACCCCCCGCGCGAGGGGATCGTCGTGGCGACCGACGATTCTGCCGGGCCCAGCATCCCTGAAATCATCGACCAGCTGATGGAGGCGGGCATCTGGCTGCCGGTCATAGCGCTCAGTCCTGCACCGGAACTCGACCGCACCGTTGCCGCGATGCGCGCAGGGGCGATCGGCTATCTCGCCGCGCCGCTGGCGCAGGAGCAACTTGAGCAGACGATCGCCGCGCTGGAGGAGGAAGCAGAGCATTTCGCCGCCGCGCGCAAACGGTTGATCGAAGCGCGCCGGCTGGTCGCGGCCCTATCCAGTCGCGAGCGCGACGTGCTCGACCGGCTGGCGCAGGGCAACAGCAACAAGGCGATCGCCCGCGATCTCGGGATCAGCCCGCGCACGGTCGAAATTCACCGCGCCAACATGATGAGCAAGCTGGGCGCACGCCATCCGGCCGATGCAGTGCGCGTGCGTCTCGAAGCCGGCAGCTGAGCGCATGCCAATCGCGCATTGGCCAAAGCCGGCGCGGGCGGCTAACGCGCGGCCATGCCGCTCGACCGCATTGCCCTGGCCGATTTCCGCAACCACCGGGAAAGCGCGCTGGACGGCACGCGCCAGTTCAACCTGCTGCTCGGCGATAATGGCGCGGGCAAGACCAACATTCTCGAGGCGCTGTCACTGCTGGCGCCGGGGCGGGGCCTGCGCCGCGCCACGCCGGCCGAGATGGCCCGCAAAGGCGGAAGCGGCGGGTTCACGCTGGGCGCCGATCTCGCTGCCGACACGATGCCGGTCCGGCTGGGCACGCTGGTCGATCCGGCGCGGCCGAACCGGCGGATGGTGCGGATCAATGGCGCCGACAGCAGCGCGGCCACGCTGGGGGAGTGGGTGTCGCTGGGCTGGCTGACCCCGGCGATGGACGGACTGTTCACCGACAGCGCTGGCGCGCGCCGCCGGTGGCTCGACCGGATGGCGCTGGCGCTGGCACCGACCCATGCGCGCACCGCCATTCGGTATGACGAGGCCTTGCGCGAACGCAATCGGTTGCTGGCGGACGATGCGCCGCCCGACCCGCTCTGGCTTGGCGCGATCGAGCAGCGGCTCGCGGAACATGGGGCTGCGCTGGCGAGCGGGCGGCGCGCGCTGGTCGCCGCGCTGACCCAGGCCTTGTCCGCCGCGCCCGACGGCCCGTTTGCCCGCCCGCTGCTGGCCTATCAGCCAACCGCGCCAGAGGACACCGCAGCCTTTGCCGAGGCGCTGCTGCGCCACCGTGCGCGCGACCGCGCGGCCGGCCGCACGCTGATTGGCCCGCACCGCGACGAGCTGACCGTAACCATGGCCGGCAGCGGCGCGCCGGCCGCACACTGCTCCACCGGCGAACAAAAGGCGCTGCTGATTGCGGTGACGCTGGCCCATGCGGAACTGGCGGCAAAGGGCCGGCCGGCAGTGCTGCTGCTCGACGAGGTTGCCGCGCATCTCGATCCCTCGCGACGCGCGGCACTGTTCGAACGGCTGCGCGGCAGCGGGACGCAAGTGTGGATGACCGGCACGGAAGCAGCGCCCTTCGCCGCGATCATGGAAGAGGCGGCGTGCTGGGAAATCGCCGGCGGCGCGGCGCACAGGGTCAGCTAGCCGGCAGCGCCCCGGAGACGACCGCTTGCGTGTGGCCGACCAGCGCGTCGATCCCCGCAGCGGTGGGGTGGACGCGGTCAGGCTGGATCAGTTGCGGCTGATCATAGACCGGCTCGAGGAAGAACGGCACCAGCGTCGCGCCATATTCCTTGGCCAGCGCGGGGTAGGCGGCATCGAATGCGCGGACGAAATCTGCCCCCAGATTGGGCGGCGCGCGCATCCCGAAAAGCACCACCGGGATCTCGCGCCGCTGCAATTCGCCGAGCATCGCAGCGAGATTGGCGCGCGTTTCGGCCGGCGACAGGCCGCGCAGCAGGTCGTTGCCGCCCAGTTCGAGCAATACGAGATCGGGCTTCCTCGGCAGGCTGTCGAGCGTGAAAGCCAGCCGCTGCCGGCCGGCGGCGGTGGTGTCGCCCGATACGCCCGCATCATGCACCCGCACGGGCCGGCCCGCACCGCGCAGGGCTGCCTCCAACCGCTCGGGATAACCCTCGGCCGGCGCGAGGCCATAGCCGGCGAACAGGCTGTCGCCAAAGGCCAGCACCAGTCGCTCGTCGCCTTGCGGCGCGGGCGCGGGGGATGCCTGTGCGGCGGATGGCTCGCTGGGCGCGGCGCCGGTTTGCGGCGAGGCCTCTTTGCACCCGGCGGCAAGGCACAGCAGCAGCGCGGCGGCGGTCGAGCGGGTCAGGCGATTCATCGGCAGCATCCTTGCATTGGCCCACCTGACTATGCGAGGCCCCGCGCGTGACAAGCCCCTTCGCGATTTCCGCCCGTGCGCTGACCCTCGATTTCGGCACCGCCGACGCCCCGGTGGCGATCCTGCGCGGGATCGATCTCGACATTGCGGCGGGCGAGGTTGTCGCGCTGCTCGGCCCGTCAGGATCGGGCAAAAGCTCGCTGATGGCGGTGCTCTCGGGCCTCGAACGGGCGAGCAGCGGGTCGCTGGAGGTCGCCGGCGAGGATTTTACCCGGCTCGACGAAGATGGCCTCGCCCGCGCGCGCCGCGGACGAATCGGCATCGTGCTGCAGGCCTTCCATCTGCTTCCCACCATGACCGCGCTCGAAAACGTCGCCACACCGCTGGAACTGGCCGGCATTGCTGACGCGAGTGTCCGAGCCAGTGAGGAACTGGCGGCAGTCGGGCTCGGCCATCGGCTGTATCACTACCCCGCGCAGCTTTCGGGCGGCGAGCAACAGCGCGTTGCCATTGCCCGCGCCATCGCCCCGCGCCCGGCGCTGATCTTTGCCGACGAGCCGACCGGCAATCTCGATGTCCGGACGGGCCACACGATCATCGACCTGCTGTTCGCGCGCCGCGCCGAAACGGGGGCGACCTTGCTGGTGATCACGCATGACCCCGAACTCGCGGTGCGCTGCGGGCGGGTGATTACTTTGGCCGATGGCCGGATTGCCAGCGATGTGGCGCCATGAGCGGTGCCCCGGCGCTCGATTGGCGCACCGCCTGGAAGATCGCGCGGCGCGACCTCAACGCCCGCTTCCGCGGCCTCAGGCTGTTGCTGGTCTGCCTGTTCCTCGGCACCGCCGCGTTGACCGCGATCGGCACGCTGACCAGCGCGATCGAGCGCGAACTGGCGGGGCGAGGGCAGGAGATACTTGGCGGAGACCTCGAAGTCGAGGTGTGGCAGCGTGACCTGACCGCTGCCGAACGTGCGCTGCTGACCGCGCGTGGGCGCATCTCGGCCGGGACGCGGATGCAGGCGATGGCGGTCGCCGGCGCGCAGGCCGCGCCGGTCGGGCTGAAGGCTGTGGATGATGCGTGGCCGCTTTATGGCCGGCTGGTGCTGGCCGATGGCCGCCGCGTCGGTGCGCCGGCAGCGGGCGAGGCCTGGGCGGCCAAGGGCGCGGCCGAGCGGCTGGGGATTGCGGTGGGCGAAAGGTTCACCGTCGGCACCGGCGAACTGGTGCTGGCCGGGATCATTGCCAACGAACCTGACCGCCTGTCCGAAGGGTTCCAGCTTGGCCCCTCGGTCATCGTGGCGGCCGATTTCCCCGCGCGCGCGGGCCTCCTCGCACCGGGCGCGATGTATCAGAGCAAATATCGCCTTGCGCTTCCGCCGGGGGCCGACCCGGCGGCGGCGCAGCAGGCGATTGCCGCCGCCGCGCCGTCTGCGGGGTTTGAATATCGCACGCGCGACCGGGCCTCGCCGGGTGCGGACCGGTTCGTGTCGCGGATGGGCGAATTTCTCGGGCTGGTGGGCCTCGCCGCGCTGGTGATTGCCGGGATCGGCATTGGCGGCGGGGTGACGTCCTATCTCGACGCGCGGCGCGCGGCGATTGCGACGCTGAAAGTATTGGGCGCCACCAGCCGCGATATTGCCCGCATCTACGCGTTGCAGATCGCCGCCGCGACCGCGCTGGGGACGGTGCTGGGGATGATTGCCGGCACGCTTGCCACCCCGCTGCTGGCGCGCGCACTCGCCGGGCTGCTCCCGGTGGAGACGCGGCTGCTGGCCGATCCGCGGTCGCTGCTGCTGGCGGCGGCCTATGGCCTGCTGGTCGCGCTGGTGTTCGCCGCGCCGCCGCTGATGCGGGCGCGCTATTATCCGGCGATGGCGATGATGCGCGCGCGGGTGGCGCCGCTTGCGTTTCGCCGCGCGGGCCTGTGGTGGAGCGCGGGCGGCCTTGCAGCGATTGCGCTGTTGGTGGTGGCGACATCGGCCCAGCCGCTGCTGGCGGGCGGTTTTCTGCTCGGAGCGGCGGTGGTGGTGGGGTTGCTGGCCCTGCTCGGCAGGGGGATTGCCCGCGCGGCCGCCGCGCTGCCGCGCCCGCGCAATCCGCTGGCACGCGCGGCCCTCGCCAATCTCCACCGGCCAGGGGCTGCCACCACCACGCTGGTTACCGCGCTGGGTTTCGGGCTGGCGGCTTTTGTGCTCCTAGCGGCGATTCAGACCGCGATTGACGGCAATATCGCCCGCACCGTCCCGCGCGAGGCGCCCGACTTCTTCGTTCTGGACGTCCCGCGCGAGCGCGAGGATGCGTTCCGCGCGCTGGTGACGGATAGCCAGCCGCAGGCCGCTATCCGCACCGTCCCGGCGCTGCGGGGCGCGATCCTCGCTTATGGGCCGCAAGCTGCGATGACCCGCGTGGCCGATTTGGAGGACATTCCCGACGGCGCCTGGGCGCTACGGGGCGAGCGCGGGCTGACCTATGCGCAGGGCGTCCCGCCCGGCAATCGCGTGACCGAAGGACAATGGTGGAGCGCCGATCAGGCTGGCGAGCGGCTGGTGTCGGTCGATGCCGATCTCGCCCAGGCCATCGGCCTGGAGGTGGGGGATTATCTGACCATCGGCGTGCTGGGGGTGGAGCGGACCGCCCGCGTCGCCAATCTGCGCGTGATCGACTGGGAGAGCATGGGCTTCAACTACGTGTTGGTGTTTTCACCCGGTACGCTGGCTGATGCGCCGCATAATCTGGCCGCCACCATCGACTTGCCGGCTGGTGCCCAAACCGGCCCGCTGCTGCGGGCGCTGGTCGGGGCGTTCCCGTCAAGCTCTGTGATCGAGGTGGGTGATGTGCTGGTGCAGGCGCGCGATCTGTTGGGGCAAGTCGGGCTGGCGACGCTGGCGGCGGCTTCCGTCGCGGTGCTGGCGGGTCTTGCCGTGCTCGCCGGCGCGATTGCCGCTGCCCGAGCGGCACGGACCTATGACACGGTGATGCTCCGGGTGCTGGGGGCCAGCCGCGGGCAGGTGCTGGCGATGCAGGCGGCGGAATACGGGATGCTGGCGCTGGCGTTGGCGGGCGTGGCGCTGGCTCTCGGCACCGGGATCGCCTGGCTGGTGGTTACGCAATTGTTCGAGTTTGAATGGTTGCCCCATCGGCCGACCGTGCTCGCGACGCTCGGCGGCGGGCTGGCGCTGGTGCTGGCGTTTGCCGTCGGGGGATCGTTGCCGCTGCTGCGCGCCCGCCCGGCCCAAGCCCTGCGGGCGCTGTGATGGACCGGGCGCGAAACGCCTAGCCGACGACCTGTTGCTGCGTTTCCATAAACTGGCGGCGAAAAATCATGGGATCGCTGATCCCCTTGATGGGTGCCTGCGATGTGCCTGTCCCCGAAATAATGACCGAACCATAATTAAAGATGCGGCCGAATATCCCCTGATGAACCCGAACGCTTTCGACCTTCGGCAGCAGAAGCTCGGTTGTATCGCGCGAAATGAAGCCAAACTTGGCCACCACCTTCCGATTCGTGACGGCGAGCTCAGTTGTCTTCCAGCGCAGAAATGCGATTAGCCAAAAAACGGGGCCAATGAAGATCGGCAGGGTCACCAACCCGAGAATGATCCATCCCGCCAACGACCAAATGCTGACCTTGGCCTCGTGTCGCACCACTTCGCCGTCATTCAACGTGCTGTCGATAAAGCTGCCCATTATTCTCCCCATGTGGCTTTACCGTCATCCGTAGTTATGTGCCTTTTTATCGCAATAAAAAAGGGACCCCGCCGCAGCGGAGCCCCTTTTTTTGTTCTGAGCGCTGCCCGCTTAGAAGCGGTAGCGGATCGACGCACCGTAGGTGCGCGGCTGGTTGGGATAGCTCGAGATCGAGCCTGCCTGCGCCACCGAATCAAACAGCGACAGCAGATAGCGGTCGTTGGTCAGATTGCGGCCCCAGATGGTGAATTCGAGCCCGTTCATCATAGCATAGGTAAGCGAGGCGTTGAGGTTGTCGACCTGACGGCGGAACGGACGGGCAGCGGCAACGGCCGCGGCCTGGCCGCCCTGCGACAGGAAGCCAGGCAGCCCTTCGACCACCTGCACCGGCGATTCGAGATGCAGATCTCCGCGCGCAATCAGGCGGTCGCCATTGCCCAGTTCCTGGTTCCACTGCGCGCCGAATGTCGCCGACAGTTCCGGCACCCCGGCCACTGCCCGACCGCTGAGGTCGCCGATCGCCGAATTGAGGAACTCGTCATATTTGGCGTCGAGATAGGTGAAGGCGACGTTCAACGTCAGCTCGTCCATCGGCCGCGCCATCCCTTCGAACTCGATGCCGAAGGTACTCTGCTTGCCCGCATTGGCCAGCGCAAAGCCGGTGCCGGTGAAGATGTTGGACTGGAAGCCGTCAATCTCCTGCTGGAACACGGTGAGGTTGGCAGAAGCGAGGCCCCAATCGGCCTTGATTCCAGCTTCGTACACCGTCGATTCTTCCGGGCCGGCAAAGCGCGAGCCGGTGGTGAGGTTCGGGGTGATGAGATTGGCCGCTGTCAGCGCCGGAATGTCGCTCGCCAGCGGGCGGCTGTCGCGCGACAGGTTGAAGCTGCTCGCCTTGAAGCCGGTCGCGTAAGACAGATAGAGGTTGATCGATTCCGTCACATCGTAGGCGACCCGCGCGGTGTAGCTGAAATCGCCATCATTGGTCTTGCCGTCTTCCACCGCGTTGGGAACGTTGAGGAACGGCGGCAGGAATTGCAGCGAACGCAGGCCGAGCAGCGGTGCAGTGCGCCCGGCGACCGTGGTGCTGATGGTCTGGAACAGGGCCGGCTGCGCCGCGGCAAAGCCCTGAATCTGCGCCGGCGTAGCAAACCCGCCGGGCAGCCCGAGGAGGCCGCCGATGGTCTGCGAGATGCCCGCATTGGTCGCCGCCGTACGGATCGCCGGCAGATTGAGCGCGGCAAACACGTCGGTCGAGACGACGTTGGTGGCGATTTCCTTCTTGTCCTTGGTGTAGTTGCCGCCGACCGTCACGGTCAGGCCGTCAACGATCTCGAAATCGAGCTGGCCGAAAATCGACCATGCCTGGTTGTCGAGCGAGTACGCTTCGGTGAGACCCTGCCCGGTGCCGAAGAAGCGGCCGGTATAGAGCGCCGGGTTGCCCGCCAGCGCGCCGAATTGCGTTTCAAGCGCCGCCACGTTCAGCGCACCCGCGCTGGCCCCGCGGATCAGCAGATCGGCATAGGGGCGGAACTGGTTGCCGAAGAAGATCTCGCTGTTCTGTTCGACCGACTCGTCGAAATAATAGCCGCCGAGCAGGAAGCCGACGCGATCGCCGATTTCCCCCGCGAGGCGCAGTTCCTGCGTGAAGGTTTCGATCCCGACATCGTCGAACTTGCGGCCGATCAGGTCGGCGCTGGTGAAGTCCGCATCCTGATTGGTGACCGCGTTGCTCTTGCGGAAGGCGCTGATCGAGGTGAGCGTGAGGCCGGCGCCGAGTTCGAAATCGACCTGGCCCGAAATGCCATAATTCTCGATCTCGTTGGTCGAATCGAAGTTCGAATAAACCACATCAGCATAGGGATCGGCCGGGTTATTGACCCGCCCGCCCACCGCGAAGATCGCCTGCGTGGCGGCCGACTGGCGGACATTGATGACGCCGCAGCACAACTCGTCGATGCTGTCATAATCGGCGATGATGCGCGCGCGCACCGGGCCTTCATTTTCGAACAAGGCCTGGCCGCGCACGAACCAGCGGTTGCGTTCGTTAGTGGCGTTGCCCGTGCCGAGATCGTCGAGATAACCGTCGCGCTTGTTAATCCCGCCCGCCAGGCTGAAGGCGAGGCTGTCGCTCACCGGTCCGGTGACGACGCCCTTGGCCAGGATCGCATTGTAATTGCCGTAGCTCAATTCCGCCTGTCCGCCGAAGCTGAACTGCGGTTCGCGGGTAACGATCGAGATGACGCCCGCCGAAGCATTCTTGCCGAACAGCGTCGACTGGGGCCCCCGCAACACTTCGACGCGCTGCACATCGGGCAGGTCCGAGATCTGCGAGGCGGTGCGGCTGCGATAGACGCCATCGACGAACACGCCCACCGACGGCTCGATGCCGGCATTGTTGGCGCCGTTGCCGAAGCCGCGGATGATGAAATTGGTGTTGGCCGCGCTCTGCAGCGTGGTCACCCGCAGCGAGGGCACCACGGTCGACAGGTCGGCCACATCGCGGATCTGCGCGCGTTCGATGGTTTCGGCGGTGGTGACCGAAACCGCGACCGGGATTTCCTGCAGCGTCTGTTCGCGCTTGGTCGCGGTGACGATGATCTCGTTGCCGGTCGCGCTGTCTTCCTGGTTCTCGTACGTGTCGCCGTCGGTGTTGGGCTCGCCCGGCTGGGCGGCCTGCGCAAAAGCGAGGCCGGGCACGGCCAGCGCAAAGGCGGCCGCGCCGGTGAGCAGCGAGAAGCGGGTCGAAATCATGCAAGTGGTTCCTCTGCCAAGGCTGTCCCGGGCCATCCGCGCGATGCGGTGCGGCCCGGTCAGCGTGCTTTTTTCCGGCAGCCGCCTTAGAAACAGGCTGTTTTTACGACAAGCGTATTGCCATGCCGGCCCACCGCATCGCCGGCGCTGTTGCAGGCGGGCCACAGGTATGCCTTGCCGCAGCGGGCCCCTGCCTGTAGAGGCGCGCGCGATCCGGCCGCCCCTTTCGCGGCCCCTGCAGCGCCCCTTTCGAGAAAGCTTTTCCCCTGATGTCCGCAAATCTGCGCAACGTGGCGATCATCGCGCACGTCGATCATGGCAAGACCACGCTTGTCGACCAACTGTTCCGCCAGTCCGGCACCTTCCGCGACAATCAGCGCGTCGAGGAACGGGCGATGGATTCGAACGACCTCGAAAAGGAACGCGGGATCACCATCCTCGCCAAATGCACCAGCGTCGAATGGACCCCGCCCGAAGGCGGCGAGACAACGCGGATCAATATCGTCGACACCCCTGGCCACGCCGATTTCGGCGGCGAGGTAGAACGCATCCTCAGCATGGTCGATGGCGTGATCCTGCTGGTCGACAGCAGCGAAGGCGCGATGCCGCAGACCAAATTCGTCACCGGCAAGGCGCTGGCGCTGGGCCTCAGGCCGATCGTGGTGGTCAACAAGGTCGACCGGCCCGACGAGCGTATCCAGGAAGTGCTCGACGAGGTGTTCGACCTGTTCGTCAGCCTCGATGCCAATGACGAGCAGCTCGATTTTCCGGTGCTCTACGCCTCGGGCCGCAACGGCTATGCCAATGCCGAGCCCGACAAGCGCGAGGGCACGCTGGCGCCGCTATTCGACAAGATCGTCGCGCACGTCCCCGCGCCGCGCGTCAATGCCGACGGGCCGTTCACTTTCCTTGCCACCCTGCTCGACCGCGACAATTTCATGGGCCGCGTGCTGACCGGGCGGGTGGTGTCGGGCAGCGTCCGGGTCAACGACCCGATCCGCGCGCTCGACATGGATGGCAAGGTCATCGAAACCGGCCGCGCGACCAAGCTGCTGGCTTTTCGCGGGCTGGAGCGGGTGCCGGTCGACAGCGCCGAAGCGGGCGACATCATCGCGCTGGCCGGCCTCGAGAAGGCAACCGTCGCCAACACCATCGCCTCGCCCGAGGTGACCGAGCCGCTGGCCGCCCAGCCGATCGACCCGCCCACGCTGTCGATGCGCTTTGCCGTCAATGACAGCCCGCTGGCCGGGCGCGAAGGCGACAAGGTGACCAGCCGGATGATCCGCGACCGCCTGCTGCGCGAGGCGGAAACCAATGTCGCCATCCGCGTCACCGAGAGCGCCGACAAGGACAGCTTCGAAGTCGCCGGGCGCGGCGAATTGCAGCTGGGCGTGCTGATCGAAACGATGCGCCGCGAAGGCTTCGAGCTCGGCATCAGCCGCCCGCGCGTGCTGTTCCGCGAGGAAGCCGGCCAGCGGATGGAGCCGTACGAAACCGTCGTCATCGACGTGGACGACGAACATTCGGGCACGGTCGTCGAAAAGATGCAGCGCCGCAAGGCCGAGCTGACCGAGATGCGCCCGAGCGGCGCAGGCAAGACCCGCATTACCTTCAGCGCGCCCAGCCGCGGGCTGATCGGCTATCACGGCGAATTCCTGTCCGACACGCGCGGCACCGGGATCATGAACCGGCTGTTCGAGAAATACGGCCCGCATAAGGGCCCGATCGAGGGGCGGCCCAACGGCGTGCTGATCTCCAACGCGACCGGCGAGGCGGTCGGCTATGCGCTCAACGCGCTGGAAGAGCGCGGCGTGCTGTTCATCAGCCCGCAGGCGAAGCTCTATGAAGGGATGATCATCGGCGAAAATGCCAAGCCCGACGATCTTGAGGTCAATCCGCTGAAGTCAAAGCAGCTGACCAATTTCCGTTCGACCGGCAAGGACGATGCGATCCGCCTGACCCCGCCACGGATCATGACGCTGGAACAGGCGATCGCCTATATTGACGATGACGAGATGGTTGAGGTGACGCCGAAATCGATCCGGCTGCGCAAGGCGATCCTCGACCCGCACGAGCGCAAGAAAGCCCGGCGCCGCGGCGAGGATTGAGCGAGGTGAGGAGGCGTCCGCTGGATTGCCACGGCGCCTGACAGCGCCTCGCAATGACGGGCTTAACCGTCGTCATTGCGAGCGAAGCGCGGCAATCGACGCGGCGTAGCGCTGCCGGGGCCACTGGATTGCCACGGAGCCTGACGGCTCCTCGCAATGACGAGTGTACGGGGCGCTTGCACTGTACTTCCCAGCGGCGGGCGGCTTCTCCAACGTCGTCATTGCGAGCGAAGCGCGGCAATCCAGGCGGCATAGTGCTGCGGGTGCCACTGGATTGCCACGGAGCCTTACGGCTCCTCACACTGACGGGCCTACTGGCCCACCTTCGTCATTGCGAGCGAAGCGCGGCAATCCAGGCGGCATAGTGCTGCGGGTGCCACTGGATTGCCACGGAGCCTTACGGCTCCTCACAATGACGGGCCTACTGGCCCACCTTCGTCATTGCGAGCGAAGCGCGGCAATCCAGTGGCCTGTGCGCCGCCCGGTCGCCAAGTCAGTCCTTGGGCTTCGCCGGTTCCTGCTTGTCATGCCCTTCGAGCTGGTCGGCATGATCGGCATTCTGCAACCCGTCGGCCGCATCCTTTGACTGCGCGCCGCCCGATTGCTGCGCCGCGATGGCGGCGGTTTCGGGGTCGAGCTTGACGGCGGAACTGTCACGCGGGGTGTCAGCGGCGGGTTTGGCGGTCTCGGCCATCATCGTGTCTCCAATCGGTGTGTTGCCCTCAACGCGCCAAGCGCCGCCTGGCTCCTAGCGCGTGACGGATTTTCCTACATCGGCATCGGGTGATACGTTGCGGGGTCGCGTCAAATCATTCCGTCCCGCCACAGCGTAGTGGCGGGTGACAATTGCGCCGCGAAAAGTCACCGGCCGCCCGGCCAAAAATTGGCACAACGCTCTGGCGGGGAAGGAATATTTCTGTGAAAGGTCACAGTCTGGCAACCCCTTTGTCTGTCGCCTTGCCCCGCCGCCACTGCCGCTTGGCGCCGGGGCGGGGCCGCGCTAGATGGCGGTGATGGAGACGGGGACCATCATTTCGCTCGGCGCGTATTTCGTGCTGATGCTCGCCATCGGGGTCTATGCCTGGCGCAAGACCGCGCTGACATCGGAAGGCTATCTGCTCGGCGGGCGCGATCTGTCGCCCTCGGTCACGGCGCTGTCGGCCGGTGCGGCGGATATGTCGGGCTGGCTGCTGCTGGGCCTGCCGGGCGCGCTTTATACGGCCGGACTGGTCGAGGCGTGGATCGGAATTGGTCTGTTTGTCGGCGCGCTGGTCAACTGGATCGTTGTCGCGCCGCGCCTGCGCCAGCAGACCGAGGAACTGGACAATGCGCTGACCATCCCCGAATTCCTCGCCAACCGCTTCCCCGACAAGGCGACCGCGCTCAGGCTGGTATCGGCGGTGGTGATCGTGGTGTTCTTCACTGTCTATACCGCCTCGGGCATGGTGGCGGGCGGCAAGCTGTTCGAAACCAGCTTTGCCGCCCTGTTCGATACCGCATGGGCGAGCGATTATCTGATCGGCATCTGGCTAACCGCCGGGGTGGTGCTGGTCTACACCATCATCGGCGGTTTCCTCGCCGTCAGCTTGACCGATTTCGTGCAAGGCATGATCATGTTCGTCGCGCTGGTCGCGATGCCGCTGGTGATCATGTTCGGCCCCGGCGGCAGCGGCATCACCGAGCTGGGCGAGGTGCAGGCGGGCTTCACCAGCCTGACCTATGGCCTTACCGGGCTGGGCTTCCTGTCGGCGGTGACCTGGGGGCTGGGCTATTTCGGGCAGCCGCACATCATCGTGCGGTTCATGGCGATCCGCGACGTGCGCGAGATTCCCACCGCACGGAATATCGCGATGGGGTGGATGGCGGTTTGCCTGGCGGGGGCGATCGGGGCCGGGCTGGCCGGGCGGGCCTATGCGATGCGCCACGCCCTGCCGGTGCGCGACCCGGAAACGATCTTCATCATTCTGGCCGAGGTGCTGTTCGATCCGCTGGTTACCGGGCTGCTGCTGGCGGCTTTGCTGGCGGCGGTGATGAGCACCATCAGCTCGCAATTGCTGGTTTCCGCGAGCTCGCTGACGGAGGATATCTACCGCCTGCTTGCGCGGCGCGAGGCGAGCGAGAAGGAAGCGGTGATGATCGGCCGGCTGAGCGTGCTGGCGGTGGCGCTGGCGGCGATTTTCCTCGCCCGCGATCCCGATAGCCAAGTGCTTGGCTTGGTGAGCAACGCCTGGGCCGGCTTCGGCGCGGCGTTCGGGCCGCTGATCATTCTGTCGCTCACTTGGCGCGGGATGACCGGGGCAGGGGCGGTGGCTGGCCTCGTCACGGGCGCGGTCGTTGTGGCCGCCTGGATCCTGTTGGGATGGAATGCCAGCTTTCTGGGCGGCGAGGGGATTTATGAAATCCTGCCCGGCTTTATCGCCGCGTGGTTAGCCATTTGGCTGGTCAGCAAGGCAACCCGCAAGCGCGCCTAGAGGCTGCATCCCACCTTGTGGTAAAATCCACCAATGTTTTCAACCTGAACCGATTGAAAGAATTTCGCCCGGTCCGAAAAGGGCGGAAATCAGCCATTTTCTCGGCGTGGCACGGTCCCTGCAAGCATGGGCTTATCGGCGGATAGCCGCCGAACCATTGATGAAGGGATCGAAAAATGCCGCGTGATACTGTTTCTGCCCGCGTCGCCGCTGCCACCGCCTCGCTGCTGGTTTCGGCGCTGTTCCTCGCTTTCGCGATCATTCCCGCCACCCCCGTGGCGCTGGCCGCTGGCGGCGTCGCATGAGCGGGATCGAACCTCGTCGCTCGGGGCGGTCGCTGGGCCGCCCCTTCCGCCGGGATCGGGCGGATGGCAAGGTCGCCGGGGTCTGCGCCGGGATTGCCGATTATTTTGAGATCGACCCGCTGCTGGTGCGCGCGGTCTTCGTGATCGGCACGCTGGTCGGCTTCGGCTCGTTCCTGCTGATCTATCTCGCGATCTGGCTGCTGGCGGATTGAGGCTTCCGGCAGCTCACATCGCCGAAATCCCGCCATCGACACGCAGTTCGGTGCCGGTGACGAAGCGGCTTTCATCGCTGGCGAGGTAAAGCACCGCGGCGGCGATATCCGCCGGCTCGCCCACCCGGCCAAGCGGAATTTGCCGCGCCAGCTTGTCCATCACCACCGCTTTGTCATAGCCGGTGTTGGCCGCCATCCCGTCGAGGATCGGCGTGTCGATAAAGGTCGGATGGACCGAGTTGCAGCGAATGTCCCAGCCCCGCTTGGCAGCGTAGAGCGCGACCGATTTTGTCAGCATCCACACCGCTGCCTTGCTGGCATTGTAGCCCGGCATCGTGTGGCTGGCGATCAGACCGGCGATCGAACTGATATTGACGATCGCGGCAGGCTGGCTCTCTTTCAGCAGCGGCATGGCATATTTGCAGCCGAGGAATGGGCCGTCGCTATTGACCGCAAAGCCGCGCCGCCATTCCTCAAGCGTGCAGCTTTCGATATCTCCGCGCACGCCGATGCCGGCATTGTTGACCAGCACCGATAGGCCGCCCATCCGCGCCTGCGCTTCTGCCACCGCTGCCTGCCATGCCGCCTCGCTGGTCACGTCGTGTTGCAGGGCGAAGGCTGTGCCCGCA
The DNA here is from genome assembly GCF_016461955.1 of Qipengyuania sp. YIM B01966. Taxonomy (GTDB): domain Bacteria; phylum Pseudomonadota; class Alphaproteobacteria; order Sphingomonadales; family Sphingomonadaceae; genus QFOP01. Next base: position 69,844 of record NZ_JADMNM010000007.1, read on the forward strand.
CCGTGCCTGCCGTTGATCGCTGCGGCGCTTTCTTCTGCCCCCTGGCCGTTGATATCGGTCACCAGCACCTGCGCGCCTTCCGCCGCCAGCCGCTCGGCAATCGCCGCGCCGAGCCCCTGCGCGCCGCCTGTTACCAGCGCTTTCTTGCCCGCAGCCCGCCTGGTTCTCATCCCCCGTCTCCTGTCTGTTCGAAGGCCAGCATCAGCCCCATCAACCGTACATCAATCCCCACGCCGCGCGCTCGCATGGTCGCGACGAACCCCGCCAGTTCGGTTAGCTCGACCCGATGGGTGATGATATTCTCCCCCTCGGTCCCGCCCCCGGGGCCCACCTTGCTCAGGCCATGCGCGCGGACCAAGGTGAAGCTTTCGCCGAGCATTCCGGGCGAGGAATAGAAGCTGCCGCAATCCTCTAGCCGCGCGGCGCGGTAGCCGGTTTCCTCTTCAAGCTCGCGGCCGGCGGCGGCAAGCGCGTCTTCGCCGTCGCTGTCCTCGTGGTCGCCGATCAACCCGGCGGGCAGTTCGAGGCAGTTGCGGCCCAGCGGCACCCGATATTGTTCGACCAGCAGGACGTGGCCTTCGTCGATGGCCAGGATCACCGCGGCGCGGATCCCGCGCGAACGAGTGACATATTCCCACCGACCGCGCACCTTGGCGGTGACGAAGCGGCCCTGCCACACGGTCTGCTCGGGCGCGTCGTGATCGGCGACCGGTGCCGGCCCGTCCGTCGCGCCCGCGTCCGCCATCAAATTTCGACCAGCCGGTCTGGCAGTTCGTTGATGTCGTTTTCCACTCGAGGGAAATGTTCGGCCAGCACCGCACCGACATCGCGGATGCCGGCGACCAGACCATCGCCCACGCGGCCGCGGGCAATATGTTCGAGCATGTCGAACATCGCTTCGCCCCAGACCTCAGGTGCGACCTTCTCGGAAATTGACTGGTCGGCCACGATTTCCGCACGATGTTCGTGCAGCGAGACGTAGAGCAGCACGCCGGTGCGACCCTGCGTGCGCCGGTCGGCACCGACCTTGAACAGGTCGATCGCGCGTTCGCGTACCCGCGCAGTCTTGACCGGGCCGGGGACCAGCGCGAATTTGAGGGGCCGCCAGAGTTGTAGCAGCCACATGCCGAGGAATTTAAGGATCGCCACCGCGGTGATCGTGGTCAGCACAAGGGCCGGGGTCCAGCTGTGGTTCCAGCCGCCCAACAAGCGGTCGATCAGCCCGAAATAGAAATCTGGAAAGAGACTCCAGACGGCCATCGCCGTGAACGCGGCGGCAGCTGACCAGGCCAGTGCGATATCGCTATACCCGTCGGAGCGGTCGGTGAGTACGGTGACGATTTCGCCGGAGGTGTGCGCCTCGGCCGCTTCGACCGCGCTGGTTACCTTGTCGTGTTCGTCGGCAGACAGATAGCGCATCACCAACTCCCGCTCGCGCCGCCGCCGCCAAAGCTGCCGCCGCCGCCTGAAAAGCCGCCGCCGCCGCCGAACCCGCCACCGAATCCGCCGCCGCCTCCCCAGCCGCCGCCATGATCGCGCCCGCTATTGGCTGCGGCATTGATTGCCGACCAGAGGATGACATCGCCGATCGCGCCGCTGACGCCGCTGCGCCGGCGATGGCGCCTGCCACCGCGGCTCAGCATCGGGAGAATAAAGAAGAAGAAAATGAAGATGAACCAGATCACCGTCCCGATCGGAAAGCCATCATCACCGCGCTGAGCGGGCTGCGCCTGGGCCTCGGCGGCGACGCGCGCGGCCTCTTCGGGCGGCAGCTCGAGCTGCTTCATCACTGCATCGGCGCCGGCGACAATTCCGCCGGTCATGTCGCCCGCCTTGAAGCGCGGCACGATTTCGCCTTCGATAATATCGTGAGCGAGGCCATCGGGAATGATCGATTCAATCCCGTAACCGGTTTCGATCCGCACGCGCCGCTCATTGGGCGCGACAAGGAGGATGATCCCATCGTCATTCTCGGTATCGCCGAGGCCCCACTGGCGCCCTAGGCGATAACCGTAATCGGAAATCTCGTACCCTTCGAGGCTCGGCACTGTCGCCACCACGAATTGGCGCTGCGTGCGCTGTTCGAACGCATCGAGCTTGGCCGACAGTTCGGCTTCGGCAGCATCGTCGATCACGTTTGCCGCATCGACCACCGGGGCGTTGCCGCGTTGGGGAAAGGTCTGTGCGGTGGCCGGCGCGGCGAACGCCAGCCACACGAACAGCGGCGCGACAAGGCGCAGCAGGCTCATCGCGCCGATCCGCCGATCAGTTGGCGGTAGCGGTCCGCGCCGAAGCCGGTGCGGCATTGTCGTTCACGCCGGAGGCCGGGGCGGTGCCGGCAGGGGCCGCCGCCGCGCCGCGCATATCGAGTTGCGGCGCTACTTCGGCACCGGCGGTTGCCGCTTCGTAGGGGACCATCGGCTCGGCCCCGTGGATCACCTTGGCGCCGATGATGTCGGGGAAGGTGCGGATGGTGGTGTTATACTGGCGCACCGCCTCGTTGTAATCGCGGATGGCGACACGGATGCGGTTTTCGCTTCCTTCGAACTGGGTCATGAAGCGGCCGAAATTTTCCTGGCTACGGAGCTGTGGGTATTGCTCGACCGACACCAGCAGCCGCGACAGAGCGCCGCCAAGCTGGTTCTGCGCGGCCTGATACTGGCGCATCTGTTCGGGATCGCTGAGATCTTCGCCCGACAACTTGATTTCAGGGCGCGTGGCCGATGCGCGCGCGGCGATGACCTCGGTCAGCGTGCCGCGTTCCTGCTCTGCCGACGACAGCACGATTTCCTGCAGGTTGGGGATCAGGTTGGCGCGTTCCTGGAACGCGGCCTCCACATCGGCCCACTTGGCCTTGGCGTTTTCTTCGGCCGTGGGGACGGAATTGACCCCGCAGGCCGCAAGGCCAAGCGAGGCGAGAGCGGCCACGGCAAAGCGCGGCAGGCGGGTGAACTTCATCGGGCACTCCCCTTGACGCGCACGACCACCGCGCACGCCTCTGTGTTGGCTAGTTAGCACACCATGCCCTTGTTTCAAGAACTCCGGTGGCTTAGCAATTGCACACCACGCTGCCAGAGGTCTCCTGGACAAACTTGAGGGAGGTTAAATATGCTGGGTGAATTTCGCGAATTCATCGCCAAGGGCAACGTGCTGGATCTGGCGGTTGGGGTGATCATCGGCGCGGCATTCGGCAAAATCGTCTCGTCGCTGACTGACGACGTGATCATGCCGGTGGTCGGGCGCATTTTCGGCGGGCTCGACTTTTCGAACCAGTATCTGGTGCTGGCGGGGAATGTCGCACCCGGCACCTCTCTCGCGGCCGCCCGCGCGGCGGGCGCCAATGTGCTGGCCTGGGGCAGCTTCGTCAGCGCGATCATCAATTTCCTGATCCTTGCCTGGATCATCTTCCTCATCGTCAAGGCGGCCAACAAGGCGATGCGCCGCGGCCCTGACGCGCCGGCCGGCCCGACCGATGTCGAATTGCTGGCCGAAATCCGCGACGAACTGAAGGGTCGCCCGACCGTCTGAGACGCGGTTGCGCCACGGTCACTTCACATTAAGCCGGTATCGCCTATATGGGGCGGTGCCGGCTTCGGCCGGATATGGCGATAAACTGCGCTGTGCAATAGATGCAACGGACCCGGGGGCAGTACCCGGCGGCTCCACCATCTCCTCCGTTGCGGCGGGGGGCATGACGGGGCCGAACCAGGATCGACGTGCGTTGAAAGACAGTGTTTTTGCCCGGGCTGAGTAACCCGTTCAAGGCTCACAACACACAAGTGCCAACGACAACGAAGCACTTGCTCTTGCTGCGTAATCTGACGGCTTAACGGCCTGATCTTACAAAGACTTGAGCACGGTTCGGACCGAACCGGGTAACAGAATCGGAAACCGGGCGTCCGGGGGTACGTAGCAACAGAAACCCCCACCTTCCTTTTTCAGGTTCCGGGTTCGGCAGGTTGGGTCGCCGCCTGTTCGTATTTCAGGCAATCAAGGATTTTCGCGCCGGCCAGAAACACCGAGCCAGTGCAGGCAAGGAACAGCAGCTTGCCGCCGAAACCTGGATATTGGCCAAGATAGACCTGCCCACGCTCGACCGCGCCAAGGGCCAGGGCGTAAATGATCAGAAAGGCCTCCCAGCGGGTCTTGATGACAAACAGTCGGCTGATCTTTGCGAGCATCTGCGAAATCCCGTTAACACTTTGCCCCAGCAAAGCCCGTGCCAGACGCAGTTTTGCGGGGTTTCCAATGGTTAAGCGCAGGCGGGATTGTAAGCCATCCCGACGGGTCAGGCGAGCGTCTCGAGGTCGAGCGCGTTGAGCAGGGACAACCGCGCTGCGCGCACCCGCCGGGCGAGGTGGGGATCGCCGATCTCGCCCGGCGCGATGGTTTCGGGCCAATGCTCGTCTAGCACATTGCCAATCCGCTGCGCCTTGGCATCGTCGAGCAGGAATCGCGGATCCACCGTGCGCGGATCGGCCACCACCCTGAGGCGCAGGCAGGCCGGCCCGCCGCCATTGGCCATGCTTTGCCGGACATCGACCGGGATCACCCGCGCAATCGGCCCGTTGCCGGCCACCATCCGGTCGAGCCAGGCCGAAACCGCCGCGCTCTCGGCGCATTCGCTGGGCACTACCAGCGCCATCGTTCCGTCCGGCAATGTCAGAAGCTGGGCGTTGAACAGATAGGTGCGGATCGCTTCGGCGAGGCTGACTTCGCTGTCGGCCACCTCGACCACTTCCAGCGCGGGGAAGACAGCGCGGATCGCGGCATAGGCGCCCTGCTGGTCGGCAAAGGCCCGTTCGTGAGTGAACAGCACGCGGCCATTGGCGACGCCAACTACATCGTTGTGAAACGCGCCCGCCGCGATCGCCTCGGGGTTCTGTTCGAGGAACACGGTCCGCGCCCGATCCAGCCGGTGCAGCCGGGCTACCGCGCGACTGGCCTGTTCATGCTGGCGGGCGGGGAAGCGTCCGCCGCTGCGGCCGAAGACGAATACCTCGATCCCCGGATCATCATGCGCCTCGGTCAGCCGCATATGGTTCGCCGCGCCCTCATCGCCGAAGCTGGGCGGAACGGGCGCGTGTAGGACGAAATGCCGTTCGTCGGCAAAGGCCAGCGCCAGTTGTCGCGTCGTGTCGGGCCATTCCTGCCCGCGGTGGAGCATAGTGACGAGGTTCGCCGGCGTCAGATGGCAGCGCCCGTCCCCTGTGTCGGGCGCCGGGCTGACCGTTGCGGCATTGGCGGTCCACATCGCACTGGCGGACCAGGCAGCCGCCCGCAGCGCGCGCTCTGCCCGCTCGTCCGCGCCTAGTTGCACTAGCAGTGCATCGTTCGGGCGGGGAAGCGGGACGAAAAACCCCTGTGCCAACCCCAGCGCGCGGTTGGCCTCCATCTTGGCCAAACCCTGAAGCGCGGCGGCGCGCGGATAGGATACATCGCCCGCATGGCTGGTCGCCGCGAGATTGCCGAGGCTCAGCCCCGCATAATTGTGGCTCGGCCCGACAATGCCGTCGAAATTGATTTCGACCAGCGCGCCCGGCGCGCTCATCGGGCGACGCTCCACACCGTCTCGCCCGGTTCGAGCTGCAGGATGCGCGCCGCATCAGGGTTGATCGCCAGCGTACCATCGGCTGCCAGCGAGCGCAGGCCATAGCACGCGCGGAACGTGCCCAGCCGCCCGGCGGCGAGGATCGCCTTGTCGCCTTCGTCCAGATCGGTCGCCACCAGTTTTCCTGCGCGGGCGGCGGCGATCGAGCGGACGTTGTCGGTCCGCGCCGTCATCGTCGGGCCGCCGTCGAAAATGTCGAGGTAATCCTCAAACGCGAAGCCTTCATCCTCCAGCATCCGCATCGCCGCCCGGCCCGAGGGGTGGGGCATCCCGATGGCCTTGCGCGCTTCGTCATCCAACATCGCGATATAGACCGGATGCTTGGGCATCAGGTCGGCGATGAACTGATTGCCATTGATGGCGTTAAAATAATCGGCCTCCTGGAAGCTCATCCCGAAGAACCGGCCGGCGACCCCGTCCCAAAAGGGCGAGCCGCCGCGTTCGTCGATGATGCCGCGCAATTCGGCCAGGATGCGGTCGGCAAAGCGCGCGCGGTGCATGGCGACAAACAGATACCGGCTGCGGGCGAGCAGCAGGCCCAGCCCGCCCGCGCGCGCACCGGGGTGGAGGAACAGCCCGCCAACCTCGCTCGACCCTTCGAGATCGGTGACAAGGTTCAGCATTTCGGCGCGTACGGTGCGGCCCAGCTCTTCCGAATGCTGGGTCAGCGTGGTCTTGCGATAGGAATAAAACGGCCACTTCTGGCCCACCTGGCTCATCAGCTGGCAGGTACCGCGAATCGCGCCGGTTTCGGAATCTTCCATCACCAACACGAATTGCTCATCAGCCACGCTGTTCTCGTCGCGGGCGAAGGCGGCATCGGCGCGCTCGAGCTTGGCGGCGAGCGCCTTGCGGTCGGGCGGCAGATTGGTGAACCCGCCGCCGGTCAGCTTGGCCATTTCATAGAGGTGTTCGAGATCGTCGGCATGAGCCGAACGCAGGCGGAAGGTCACAGATGATCTCCGGTGGCAAGCGAATGGAGCAGGAGCGCGGACAGGGCCGCGCGCTCGGTCAGCGAGGGGGTGATGAGATATTCGTCGGACGAATGGATCGCCCCGCCGCGCACGCCCAGCGTGTCGACCACCGGCACGCCGCAGGCGGCGATGTTGTTGCCGTCGCACACTCCGCCCGAGGGTTGCCAGCCGATCTCCTGCCCTAGCATCGCGCCGCATTGGCGGACCAGGTTGAACAGGTTCTGCGCGCGGGCATCGACCGGCTTGGGCGGGCGGGTGGTGCCGCCATGGACATGAAGCGTGACCTCGTGCGCCTGCGCGACATCGGCTACGAGCCGCGCCAGCCGCGCATCGAACCGGGCCGAAGCGTCGGGCGAGCGCGGGCGGATGTTGAACCGCAGCACGGCATTGTCGGGCACGACATTGTTCGCCGCCCCGCCGTCGATCCGCGCGGGGTTGACCGGGCAATCGCCCTCCTCGCCGTGCTTCAACCCCACCGCCAGCGCGGCCGCCGCAACCAGCGCATTGCGTCCATCCCCGGGGTTGCGCCCGGCATGGGCGGCACGTCCGCGAACGATCACCGCGTAATTCCCCGTGCCCCCGCGCGCATGGGCGAGCGTGCCATCTGGCAGGGCAGCAGGTTCGTAGGTCAGTGCGGCATATTTTCCGCGCGCCAGTGTTTCGATCAGCGCAGCAGATGCAAGCGAGCCGGTTTCCTCGTCCGAATTGAGCAGCACGTCATAGCCGATGCGGTCTGCATCCCCGCTCGCTTCGAAGGCGAGCAGCGCGTGGAGCATCACCGCGATGCCGCCTTTCATGTCGGCCACGCCGGGGCCGTTCACCGTGTTATCGTCGAGGCGAACCGGCTGCTGGAACGGATGGGCGGCGGGGAACACCGTGTCCATATGGCCGGTGAGAAGCAGCCGGCGCGGAGCGTCGGGTCGCACCCGCAGCACCAGGTGATCGCCATTGGACTGCTCGACCGCGCTGCCATCCGGGGCAATCGCGGTGACGGGGGCAGGGGCCACCGCCTCAAGCGTGCCGGGCAGCGCCGAGAAGGCCTCGGCCAGCGCCTCCCATTGCCGCCCCAGCCCGTCGAGGTTGCCGGTGCCGGTATTGATCGCGCTCCACCCCAGCACCTGCTCCAGCATGACCGCGCCATCGAGCGGCGCGGCGAGACGGGCGGCGAGGTCGCTGGTCGGGTCCATCGCGCGCTGCGTTAGCCGCCGGGCCGCACCGGGCCAAGCCCGGTTGCGTTTTGCCCCCGATTTGCCCATAGCCCGCTCGCCTCCTCCCCGGGCACGATGGCAAGGATTACGCCGGCTGCGCGCCGGACGAAAAAGGGGACTTCATGAGCACAATGGTCGCACGCAGCGGGCTTCAAGTCGACGAGGCGCTGGCCGCGTTCGTCGAACGTGAGGTGCTGGAAGCCGGTGGCCACGATCCGGCCGCGTTCTGGGAGGGCTTTGCGGGCCTGTTGGCCGACTACGTGCCGCGGAACCGCGCCTTGCTCGCGCGGCGCGAGGCGCTTCAGGCCGAGATTGACGGCTGGCACAAGGCCCACCGCGGCCAGCCGCACGATCCGGCAGCCTATCGCGCGTTCTTGGAACAGATCGGCTATCTGGTGCCCGAACCGGCACCGTTCACCATCGGCACCGCCAATGTCGACCGCGAGATTGCCAGCCTTGCCGGGCCGCAGCTGGTCGTGCCCGTGCTCAACGCCCGATTCCTGCTCAATGCCGCCAATGCCCGCTGGGGCAGCCTTTACGATGCGTTTTACGGCACCGACGCGCTGCCCGATGCGCCGGCGGCCCGGCATGGCGGGTACGATCCTGTGCGCGGCGCGGCGGTGATCGCGGCGGCCCGCGACTTCCTCGACCGGGCGGTGCCGCTGGCAGAGGGGGCAAGTTGGCGCGATCTTGCCGCGCCGAACGATGGCGGCATCGCGCTTTCCGACCCGTCGCAATATGTCGGCGCGACGGCGGCTGGCCGGCTGTTCTGCCACAACGGTCTTCACATCGAGGTCCGCTTCGACCCTGACAGCGCGATCGGGCAGAGCGATCCGGCGGGCATTTCCGATGTTCTGCTGGAAGCTGCCCTTACCACCATCGTCGATCTGGAAGATTCGGTCGCGGCGGTGGATGCGGCTGACAAGCTTACAGCCTATCGCAACTGGCTCGGAGTCATCCGCGGCGATCTGACCGACACCTTTGCCAAGGGTGGAGACACGCTTACCCGGCAGCTTGCGAGCGACCTGTCCTATACCGATCCGGTGGGGCGTGCTGCCAGCCTGCCGGGTCGCAGCCTGCTGTTCGTACGCAATGTCGGCCATTTGATGACGAGCCCCGCGATCCGGCTCGCCGATGGCAGCGATATTCCCGAAGGGATCATGGACGCGGCGATCACCGCTGCCATCGGCGCGCTCGACGTCGCGGGGGAGGGGCGCTGGCGCAACAGCCGCACTGGCAGCATTTATATCGTAAAGCCGAAGATGCACGGGCCGGAAGAGTGCGCTTTTACCAATGACTTGTTCGACGCAGTTGAAAACCTGCTAGAACTTCCACGCTATACCATCAAGGTTGGTGTGATGGACGAGGAACGGCGCACCAGCGCCAATCTGGCCGCCTGCATTCACGCTGTCCGGGACCGCATCGTGTTCATCAATACCGGATTTCTCGACCGCACCGGGGACGAGATTCATACGTCGATGCAGGCCGGGCCGATGGTTCGCAAGGCAGCGATGAAGGGTTCCGACTGGCTCACCGCCTACGAGGCACGCAATGTCGCCATTGGCCTTGCCTGCGGACTGTCGGGGAAGGCGCAGATCGGCAAGGGGATGTGGGCGGCGCCTGACCGGATGGGCGCCATGATGATCGAGAAGATCGCGCATCCGCGCAGCGGTGCCAACACCGCCTGGGTGCCAAGCCCGACCGCCGCCACGCTCCACGCGCTGCACTATCATGCGGTCGACGTGTTCGCCGCGCAGGAACATTTGCCACCGGCTCCCGGTCTGGACGCACTGCTGACCATCCCCGTCGCAGCCGGCACCAACTGGAGCGCTGACGAAATCCGGGCCGAGCTCGACAATAATTGCCAAGGGCTTCTTGGTTATGTGGTGCGCTGGATCGATCAGGGCGTCGGCTGTTCGAAGGTCCCCGATATCGACGATGTGGGGCTGATGGAGGACCGGGCGACTTTGCGTATCTCCAGCCAGCACCTCTCCAACTGGCTGCTGCACGGCGTGTGCAGCGACGAGCAGGTGATGGACAGCCTGCGGCGCATGGCGGCCAAGGTCGATGCGCAGAATGACGGCGACCCGGCCTATGTGGCTCTGATCGGCAACGAGAATGGGCCGGCATTCCGCGCGGCGCTGGACCTGATTTTCAACGGCGCGGAGCAGCCATCCGGCTACACCGAGCCGCTGCTCCACCATTGGCGGCAAATCGCCAAGGCGGGCTGACCTTTAGCGGAGCGCGCGGGCGATCGCGACGAATTCCGCGACGCTCAGCGTTTCGGCGCGGCGTTGCGGGTCGATGCCGAGGCTGTCCAGCGCAGGCAGCGCGCCGGGGACCGATTTGAGGCTCTGCCGCAGCATTTTGCGACGTTGGCCAAAGGCAGCTTCTGTGATGCGCTCCAATGCGCGCGCGGACACGCCCTCGGGCATCGCGGCGGGGGTGATGTGGACCACGGCGCTCATGACCTTGGGCGGCGGCGTGAATGCGCTCCGGTGGACCTTCATCGCGAGGCGCGCGTGGCTGCGCCACTGGGCGAGCACCGCCAATCGGCCATAGGCCGAGCTGCCGGCCGCGGCGACGATGCGTTCGGCGACCTCCTGCTGAAACATCAGCGTCAGGCTGGCCCATTGCGGAGGCCAGGCCTCGCCTCCCAGCCAGCCGACCAGCAGCGCGGTGCCGACATTGTAGGGCAAGTTGGCAACGACATGGAATGGCCCGGTGATGCCGGCATCGATGCGCGTGGCATCGCCTTCCAGAACGCGCAGCCGGCCGGGGAAGGCAGTCTCCAGTTCTCTGAGCGCGGGCAGGCAGCGGCGGTCCATCTCGATCGCGGTGACGTCGGCCCCTGCGCGCAAGAGGGCGCGGGTGAGGCCGCCCGGGCCAGGGCCGATCTCTAGCACCTGCACCCCGCCAAGATCGCCCGGGATGGCAGCGATCCGGGCGAGCAACTGCTCGTCGAACAGGAAATTCTGCCCGAGCGCTTTTGACGCCGACAGGCCATGTCGGGCGATAACTTCGCGCAAAGGAGGAAGTTCGATCACGCCGCCCGCCGCTGGGCAATGGCAGCAGCCATGCGGATGGCAGCGATCATCGCGCCCGGATGCGCGAGGCGCTGGCCGGCAATATCGAACGCCGTGCCATGATCGGGGCTGGTGCGCGCGATAGGCAATCCCAGCGTAACATTGACGCCCTCGTCGAAATCGAGCGCCTTCAGCGGCACCAATGCCTGATCGTGATACATCGCCAGCGCCACGTCGTAAGTGATCCGCGCGCGGGGGGTGAACAGCGCATCGGCGGGGTGCGGCCCGGTGACGTCGATCCCCTCCGCCCTGAGGCGTGCAATGGCGGGCGTGATGATCTGCGCCTCTTCATCGCCCATCCGGCCATCCTCGCCGGCATGCGGGTTGAGCGCCGCAACAGCGAGGCGCGGCGCCAGGATTCCGAAATCGCGCGCCAGCGCAGCCGCGACGATCCGACCGCGATGGACGATCAGCTCGGCGGAGAGCGCGCTCGGGACTGCACTCAAAGGGAGGTGGACGGTGAGCGGCACCGCGCGCAGGCTCGGCCCGGCGAGCATCATCACTGCGTCCTCGGCGGGTAAACTGCAGGCGGCGGCGAGGAATTCCGTCTGCCCGGGATGGGTGAAGCCAACCCCCGCCAAGTGCGCCTTGGCGACGGGGGCAGTGACCAGCCCCGCCGCTGCCCCGCTGATCACCAACGCGGTCGCATGATCGAGCGAAGCCAGCGCCAGCGCTGCGCCGGCCTTGTTTGGGAGACCGGGCGTATAAGTGCCGTCCTCAGCGCCGAGCACAGGCAAAGAGGCCGGAAAGGCGGCTGCCGCCTGATCGAGGTCGGTAATCGCGGCAATCGGTACGTCCAGCCCGCACGCTGCGGCGGCTGCACGCAGCACCCCGGCGCCGCCGATCGCGGCGAACGGCACATCACCCGATGCCCGGGCCGCCCATGCCTCGCAGATCAGTTCCGGCCCGATACCGGCCGGATCGCCGAGCGAGAGCGCGAGCGGGCGCAAGGCAGGTCAGTTATATTCGATGATCGCGTCGTTCCGCAGGTCGCGCAGATAACGCTGCGCGCGCTTGTTGACGCGGTCTTCCTCGAGCTGCTGCATCAACGCGTCGAAGCTGGGGCCGGCGCTCTGCTCCGGATCGTCGCGGCCGCACAGCATCAGCACCCGGACACCGTCCTCGACCGAGCCGAACGCCGGCGTGGTCTGGCCGATCTGCAATTGCAGCATCGCCGCCTGCAACTGTTCGGGCAAGCTGCGCGCGCGCAACTCGTCATTGGCGACGACCTGCGCCCCCATCGTGGCGGCGGCGCGTTCGACATCGCCGCAGCCGCGGATCGATTGGACCATCTGGCTGAACTGCCGCACGCGCCCCTGTGCCTGCGCCTCGGTCATGCCGGGTTCGAAGCTGATCGAGATCTGCTTGAGGCTGAGCACCGCATCGCGCGGATCGGCGGTCAGCACCTGCCGGCGGTCGATCATGTAGAGGATAGAGAACCCGCCCGGGATGGCGATCGGGCCGACCACCTGGCCGGGCTGCATGGATTGCGCGGCCACCGCCAGTTCGCTCGGCAGCTGAGCCGGGCGCACGAAGCCGAGATCGCCACCGACCGCGGCCGTCGAGGCTTCGGAAAACTGGCGGGCATAGGCGATGAAGCTGCCGCCCTGGCGTAGCTGTTCGATGATCCGCTGGGCATTCTGTTGAACCTGCGCGGCGTTTTCGGCGGTCGCCGACAGATAGATTTCGCCCAGCCGGTATTCCTCCTGACCGCGCGACGCTTCGAGCCGCTGGAGCAATTCGCGCACTTCATCTTCCGAGACGTTGACGAAGGGCTGGATGTTGCGGCGCAGCAGGCGCTGCCACGAGAGCTCCCCTTCAATCTGCCGCTTGAGCGAAGCTGGCGACGACCCGATCGAGCGCAGATGCGCGTCCATCGCGGCCACATCCTGCCCGAAATTCTGTGCCGCGACGCGGGCATATGTCTGATCGATATCCGCTTGCGGAACCTCGATCTCCTGCGCCTTGGCGGCCTGAATCTGCAGGGTCTCGTCAATCAGGTTGCGCAGCACCTGCATCCGCAAGCGAGCCAGTTCGCTGTCGGCGATCTGGCCGTCGCTCGCCGCGACCACCAGCGCCACGCGGTGATCGATGTCGGTTCCGGTGATGACCGAACCGTTGACCACCGCCGTCGCCGTGCGAAGGTTGGGATCGCGGGTGCCGAGCATCTGCGGATTGGCCGGCAGGTTCAGCGGGTTGGCTTCAGGCGCGCTCGCGGTCGCTGCGTCCTGTGCCTGAACGGCAATCGGTGCGCCGGCCAGTGCGAGACAGGCGGCAGAGGCGGCGAAAGTGGCAAGACGCTTGATAATCACACGCAAAACCTATCGTTGAGAGGACAGCGCGGGCTGCCCGATTGCCCGCGGCGACTGCCGCGCAGCGGCTGAACCCAAGCTGAGTGCTACCGGCCGCGCTGCCGATAGCCGCTTTCCCGTGCGGTGCCAATCGCCACGCCGCGCGGTCACCGGAAACCCAGATTGCGCAGCGAAAAGAACAGCTGGAAGGTGTTGCCGCGCCGGGCATCGCCCTGTTCGAAATAATCGCGCCGCCAGGTAAGCCCCATTTCGAGGCAATCGTCGCGATAGGCCACACCCAGCCGCGTGCGCAGCGGCTCGAACCCGTCGGAAGTGAGGCCGGGATCCTCTTCCCGATCGGTCAGATTGAACACGCCGGAGCCAAATACCGACCAGTAATTGGCGAAGGCGACCCGTCCGGCAAGGCGCAGCTCCTCGCGGTCCTGCAAATCCTCGATCGTCCGAGTAATGTCGCGGTTGAGCCGCAAATAGCCGATCTCGCCATAGGTGCGGGTGGTGCCGACCGTAGCGTCCACTTCGTTGCGGCGGATCGCCAGATTATCCTTGTCGAGCCGGAAGCGGTGCGTGAAGCGCACGAAATCGCGCAAGCGCAGCTCGGTGCGGCCGACGAAATCCGACAGCCGGTCGGACAGGCCGGTGCCGTCCGGCAGGATGGTCGGCTCCGAATTGAGACGATAGGACTGGCCGAAAGTCGTCTTCACCCGCCAGCCCGGCCGTTCGAGCTGCCAGTCGAAACCGTAGGTCACCCGCGGCCCTTCCTCGACCCGGTCGTAGCCGGGAAAGCGGTTGAGCGCGAACAGGTTCGAATCTTCGAGGTCGATCGCCCGTGCGTCTTCGTTGGGAACGGCGAGATTGCGGATCGGCGGGCTGACGACGAGCTGGACGCGCGGGGTGAACACCTGCGTCCCGCCCAGCAGCGAGCCGGCGAACGGCCATTGCAGATCGGCCGCCGCCAGCGCCACGGCGCGGGTCTGCCAGCCTTCCTCGCCGCGATAGATCGCGGTTGCGGTGCGGTCATTCTCGTCGGAATGATAGACATCGCCGCGCACCAGCGCGGTCAGCGTCAGCGCCTGACCGAGCGGGGTGAGCCGCCGCAAATCCCACCGTGCCCCCGCAAAGGCACGCTGCGTATCCTGCCCCGCGCTGCGGAAGATGGCGAGGCTGTTGGCCTGCAATTCGACCGTCCCGCCCAGCCACGGATCGATGATCCTCTTGCGATAGTCGATTGCCGGTAGCGCCAGCGGCACTTGCCCCTGGTCGACCCCGATCCGCAGCGTCTGCGTGGCCCAGCCGGCGAGCTGGAAGTAGGAGGTGGCGCTGATCCGCTCCAGCTGGGCGACCGAGCGCAGCCGGTCGTCCCGCGAAATGTCGTAGCGGCGCAAGAAGGTGCGGTCTGTTGCGAAGCGAACCGAGCTGTCAAAGCTCCATTTTTCGTCGAACTGGAACCGTCCATTCGCAAACAGATAGCCGCGTACATCGCGCTCGCTGGTGCCCAAGGGATTGCCGAAAGGGTCGATCCGCGCACTATGCGTGGCGTAACCCGTGATCTGGAATGCCCCCCGATCGGCCAACTGGCGATACTGGCCCGACACCATCGGCGGCGCTTCGGTAAACAGATAGCCGGCCAGCGTGAGGTCGCGATTGGGTGCCAGCCGCCAGTAATAGCTGCCCGCCAGCTCGAGCCCGTTGGACTGGGAAAAACGAATGTCGGGCAGCAGAAAACCGGTGCTTGCCCGGCCATCGGTGCGTATCGCCAGGCCCGGCAACGGCAGCAGCCGTGCGCCGAACAGCTCGAAGAAGGCCCCGCTGAACCGGATACGCGAGGTTGCCGGATCATAGGTCACCCAGTCGGCGGTGATGCGCCAGCTGGGCCGCTTGTCGCAGCCTTCCGCATCGACCACCGAGCAGCCCGAATAGGCGGCGGTTTCCAGCGTGATCGCGCCACCCGCCGCGCGCGTTCCCCGCTCGGCTGCGAGCCGACCGCCTGCACGTAGCGCGATCAGCAGATCGTCCATCGCGCCGGCGTCGAAATCCTCGTTCAGCGTGACCCGTTCGGTGAAGAGCTGGTTGCCGTTTTCATCGACCAGTCGGACATTGCCTGTGCCAGTGATGTCGCCGGTCTGCTGGTTCCATTCCACCCGGTCGGCGCGCACCGACCGGTCCTGCCCGTCGCCGATCAGGACATTGCCGGTGCCGACCGTTTCGCCGGTGCGGCTGTTCCAGATCACCTGATCGGCGCGCAGCGTGCGCCCCGTGCCGTCGGCGATCACGACCTCGCCTTCGCTTTCGATCAAGCCGCTATCGCGGTTCCAGCGCACGCCATCGGCGCGCACGGTACGATCGCGATTGCGCAGCAGCACATTGCCGCGCGCGGTGACCGCTTCGGAATTGCTGTCATATTCGATCGAATCCGCCGCAAACGCGACCTCGTTCTCGCCGCTGGGGCGCGGGAGGCCGGTAGTATCGGGGGCCGCCGGGGCGGGCTCGGCCGCCACGGGCGGAGCCAGCGTTTCGGCCACCTCGGCCGCCTCGCCGCGGCGCTGTGTCTGCCCGTCGGGCTGGGTCGCGGTGCCCATACCGGTGGCCGCCCCTTCCTGCGCCATGGCGGGCCGCGCCGCGAGCGCGCAGGCGAAGGCGGCGCAGCTGGCGGCGAGAAGAGCGGAGGAGCGGATCGCGCGAGACCAGCGCGCGGAAGGCGGCAGCATGGCTTGCCTATCGCACCGGTGCCGCCTAATCGCAATCGCCATCGCGCGCGCCTTGCCGGCCGCCCATTCCCGCTATCTCTGCCGGAGCATCCATGGACTTCACCTTCGCCCAATCCGTCCCCGCGTCCATCCGCACCATCGCGCTGCCGGTGCTGCTCGATACGCTGCCGCCCGAACTGGAACCGGCGCTGCGCGACGGGGCCAAGGCGGCGCGCTTTACCGGCAAGGCCGGGCAGGTGTTCGACGGGTTCGTCGAACGCGGCGGCGCGGTCCACCGGTTGGCGCTGGTCGGGGTGGGCGCAGCGACCGAGAAGGAGCGCCTGCCGCTGCTGGAAAAAGCGGGCGCTGCGCTGGCGGCGAAATATCTCACCTCGGGCGAAAAGGAGCTGGCGCTCGACCTCAGCAATAGCGGCCTGTCACCCGAACAGGCGGCGGCGATGCTGCTTGGTCTGCGGCTGCGGAGTTGGCGATACGATAAATATCGCACCAAGTTGAAAGACGAGCAGAAGGTGACGCTCGCCGCCGTCACCGTTGTCGGCGTGCCCGATGGCACGGATGCCGCATGGGCGGATGCCTCGGCAGTGGCCGACGGGGTCGAATTTACCCGCGAACTCGTCACCGAACCGGGCAACGTGATCTACCCCGAAAGCTTCGTCGAACGCTGCCGCGAGCGCTTTGCCGGAACGGGAGTCGAAATCACGGTACTCGACGAGGATGAAATGGGCGCGCTCGGCATGGGGGCGCTGCTCGGGGTCGGGCAGGGTTCTCGCCGCGCCTCGCGGATGCTGGCGCTGCGCTGGCAGGGCGGGGCCGAGGGCGCCGCGCCGATGGCCTTCGTCGGCAAGGGCGTTACCTTCGATACCGGCGGCATTTCGTTGAAGCCTGGCCCGGGCATGGAAGAAATGAAGTGGGACATGGGCGGCGCGGGCGCGGTGGCCGGCGGGATGCTGGCGCTCGCCCGCCGCAAGGCCAAGGCCAATGTCGTGGGCGTGATGGGGCTGGTCGAGAACATGCCCGACGGCAATGCGCAGCGGCCGGGCGATGTCGTGACCTCGATGTCGGGTCAGACAATCGAGGTGATCAATACCGACGCGGAAGGCCGGCTGGTGCTGTGCGATGCACTTCACTGGACGCAGGAGACCTATAGCCCTTCAGCCATTGTCGATTTCGCCACGTTGACCGGGGCGATGGTGATTTCGCTCGGCAACGAACAGGCCGGGATGTTCTCGAATGACGAGACGCTGGCCGAAAAACTGCTGCTGGCCGGCGTCGCCAGCGGCGACAAATTGTGGCGGATGCCGCTCGCCCCGGCCTACGACAAGCTGATCGATTCCCCGATTGCGGATATGCGCAATGTCGGCCCGCGTCAGGCCGGGTCGATCACTGCAGCGCAGTTCCTGCTGCGCTTCATCCGCGATGGCCTCCCCTGGGCGCATTGCGACATTGCCGGCATGGCTTGGGCCGACAAGGCCGGGGCGACTTGGGACAAGGGCGCCACGGGTTACGGCGTGCGGCTGATCGACCGCTATGTCCGCGACGCGCTCGGCGGCTGAACGGGTGGGCCGGGGTCGCGCGGCGTGAAAGCCGATTTCTGGCAGTTGGAGCGCGACCCGGCTGACAAGGTCGTCGCGCTGATTGCCGGGCGCGTACTGGCCGAGGGCGAGCGGCTGCTGGTGGTGGCCGGCGACGCAGCCTTGCGCGAGGCCATCAGCGCCGCGCTGTGGGATGCGGGCGAGGGGAGCTTCCTCGCCAATGGGCAGGCGGGCGGTCCGCACGATGCGCGCCAGCCAGTGCTGATCGCGAAGGAACTTGCGGGTGCCCCTGCCAACGGGGCGAGCCATGTGATCTTCGCCGACGGCGTCTGCCGGGCGGCCGACGGCTTTGCCCGCGCGTTCCTGCTGTTCGGCGAAGCGACGATCGAAGCGGCGCGCGCCTGCTGGCGCGGGCTCGACGGGGCGGAGGGGCTGGAACGGGCCTTTTACCGTCAGGATGGGGGCCGCTGGGTCAAGGTTGCGTGACTTGCCGGAAGGGGCAAACGCGGCTAGGGGCGCGCGCGATATTCACTCCCCTATTTCTCCAGACAAGGACACCACGATGGCGGCCACCCGCACCTTTTCGATCATCAAGCCCGACGCCACACGCCGCAATCTGACCGGTGCGGTCACCAAGATGCTGGAAGATGCCGGCCTGCGCGTCGTTGCCAGCAAGCGCATCCAGATGACCCGCGAGCAGGCCGAAGGCTTCTACGAAGTGCACAAGGAACGTCCGTTCTATGGCGAATTGTGCGACTTCATGACCAGCGGCCCGGTGGTCGTGCAGGTGCTCGAAGGGGAAGATGCGGTGAAGCGCAACCGCGACGTGATGGGCGCGACCAACCCGTCTGACGCGGCCGATGGCACTATCCGCAAGAGCTTTGCCGAGAGCATCGAGGCCAATTCGGTCCACGGTTCGGATTCGGACGAGAACGCCGCGAAGGAAATCGCCTTCTTCTTCACCGATGACGAAATCGTCGGTTAATTCGGCACCAGACAGACGAGAGAGATCACCGATGTCGCATACCCCGCACGAATTAGCCGATGAGTTCCCCGAGGATCACGCCATCCTTCACCGGCTGAAGATGGAAGACCATCATTACGCCAACCTGGCTGACCGCTATCACGAGGTGAACCGCGAGATTCACCGCATCGAGAGCGAGGTCGAGGCCGCATCCGACGAGCGGACCGAAGAGTTGAAGAAGCAGCGGCTCGCGCTGGTCGACGAGATTGCCGGCATCGTCGCCAAGGCGCGCACGAGCGCCTGATCCCACAGCCGCTCAGCCGGGGCGCTGGGCGGCGAAGTGGCGCAAGCTATCGGCGTGGCGGCGATGCGCGGCATCGTCGCCCGCCCGCATGACCCGCGCCATGCCGGCCGCTGCGGCGGGTGTGAAGGCGAGGCCCAGCGCGCTGTAGATGCCGCGCATGGCGCTCTGCCAATCGTCACTGACAACGTCATATTCCACCACCGCGACCGGGCCGGTGAATTTCGCCAGCGCCGCTTCCATGCGCGCTTCGCGCAGCGCCGCCTTGCGGTGCCACTCCTGCTCGAGCCAGGCCAGGTCCACCGCGTCCGATTGCATCGCCATCTGATTGGCCACCAGCGAACAGGCGCTGGCATGAACCGCCGCCGGATCGCGCCGTGCGACGACAACGCGCGCATCGGAAAAGCGCGCCAGCACGGCGGCTAGGTCCTCGGCAAATTGCGGCACTTTCATCACGCGCGGCTGCGCGGAGTTGCGATGCCAGCCGGCGTCAGTCGCCAGAATGCGTGCAAATTCGGCATAGACCGGCGCAGGATCGCGCGCTTCGCTGAACGCGACGAAGGAGGGGATACGCCATTGTGCTTCGTAGGTTGCGTGGTCCAGCGCGGCGGCCAGCCAGCCCAGTTCCTCGTCAGGCTCGCTGGCGCCGAAGGGGTGCAGCGTATCGAGCCAGGGATTGGCCAGACGCCCCAGGGCAAGCGCCATTGCGCCGCGCAGGGGGCGCAGATCGGGCCGCTGCGGCACCGGGTTCCAGCTATCGCAAAATCGCGTCGCCACGTGGGCCGGGTCGGCCGCCAAGAGACGATGCAGCCGGGTGGTCCCGGCGCGCATCTGGCCGACGACGAGGATCGGCGGCGCGAGCATTGTGGCCGGCAGATCGGGCCGCGCGCGCCACAACCGCCCAAGCGCCAGTCGCTGGCGGATCGCGCGGACCAACTGCCCATGCGCGGCGGCGAGGCCCACCGGGTTGAGCTGCGCTTCCGCCGCGGCGGAGCCGGCCAACTTCTCCAGCCGCAGCCGGAAATCCGCCACCTCGACGGCGCTGCGTCCGGCGCTCTCATCATCAGGCGAGAAACCCTTGCTGGCCTTGGCCCACAGCGCGGGCGGGTCGAGCGGCGGCACAGCCAGCCAGCCTTTGGGCCAGGCGCGGGCGAGCAAGCGATTGCCGCGATCGACCAGCGGCGCGCGGGCGAGGGGGTGGTGCCGTGGCGGCGGCATCGGGCGCTATCTAGAACGCGTCCGCCGCGTCAAGCAGCGTGGTGAGCCGCCGCGGCGCGACCGCGCGCCAACTGCGTGCCAGCCAGTAATCGACCTGCGCCCAATCGAGGTCCGGCCGGTTGAGGATCAGCCCGACCCAACCGCTCGCGCCGTAATAGGCCGGGCGATGGAACACATCCGGATCACTTTCGACCAGCGCCGCCAGTTCGTCCGGGCCGGAGGTCTTGCACAGTACAGAAACATACGGCGTGCCGTGATGCTGATCGCTGAAATAGGCGAAGAACTTGCCGCTCTTGCCGCCCGTGCGGAACCCCGGCGCGCCGTGGCTGTCGCGCTCTTCCGTCTCGGGCAAGGCGAGCGCCCTGGCGCGCACTTGTGCCAGCAGCCAGCCCGCATCGAACGGACGGCGCGCAATCTCGCTCAACATTGCCGGATAGAGCTGCTGTTCGGCCAGCTTGACCCGCGCGGCGAGGCTCTCGGCCGTGTCGCCGGCGGTAATGGCCACGCGGATCTGGCCGAGCGCCTCGCCCGCATCGAGCTCGTCGGTTACCCAGTGCACCGTCGCCCCGCCATGGCTGTCGCCCGCTGCTAGTGCGCGGGCATGGGTGTCGAACCCCGGATAAAGTGGCAGCAGGGAGGGATGAATGTTGACCAGCCGGCCCTGCCACCGTGCCACGAAAGCCGGTCCGAGCACGCGCATGTACCCCGCAAGCGCGATCAGATCGGCGCCGGCATCGGCCGCCGCTTGCGACATGGCGGCGTCATGCGCGGCGCGGTCCGTCCCGCGATGCGAGAGGGCGAAGGTCGGCACGCCTTCTCCGGCGGCCAGCGCAAGGCCGGGGGCAGTGGGATCGTTGCTTGCGGCCAGCACGATCTCGTACGCCGCGCCGGGCAGGCGGCTGGCATAAAGCAGAGCGGCAAAGGTGTTCCCCTGGCCCGACAGGAACACCGCGACACGCGCGCGCTGCATCAGCCGCGCTCAGGCATGGTGCACGGCGTTCCACGGGGCGCGGGCCGACCAGCTTTCCGCCCCGCCGCTGACGGTGCACCCGCGCTCGCCCGCGACGATTGTGCCAATGGCAAACACCGTCTCGCCCGCAGCGGCCAGATCGGCGGCCAGCGCCTCTGCCCCGTCGGCCGGCACCGCCAGCACCATGCCGATGCCGCAATTGAAGGTGCGCGCCATCTCTGCCGGCTCGATGCCCCCCTGCGCCTGGAGAAACGCCATCAGCCGCGGCTGCGGCCAGGCATCGGCATCGATCCGCGCATGGAGGCCTTCGGGCAGTACGCGCGGCACATTTTCAAGCAGGCCGCCGCCGGTGATGTGCGCCAGCGCATTGATCCGCCCCGCACGGATCAACGGTAATAGGCTGCGGACGTAAATGCGGGTGGGTTCGATCAGCGTATCGATCAGCAGCCGGTCCTGATCGAACAGGGCCGGGCGCGTCATCTTCCAGCCGAGATCGTCCGCCATGCGACGGACCAGCGAATAGCCGTTCGAATGGACCCCCGAACTGGCCAGACCCAGCAGCACATCGCCCGCCGCGACCTTGCTGCCGGTCAATTGCTCGCCGCGCTCAACCGCGCCGACGCAAAAGCCCGCAAGGTCGTAATCGCCCGCCGCGTACATCCCCGGCATTTCGGCGGTCTCTCCGCCGATCAGCGCGCAGCCGGCCAGCTTGCAGCCTTCGGCGATGCCGGCAACGACGCGCTCTGCTACGCCGTTATCGAGCTTGCCGGTGGCAAAATAGTCGAGGAAGAACAGCGGTTCGGCGCCCTGTACGATCAGGTCGTTGACACACATTGCGACGAGATCAATGCCGATCGTGTCGTGCCGGTCGTGGTCGATCGCCAGCTTGACCTTAGTCCCGACGCCGTCATTGGCGGCGACCAGCAGCGGATCGGCATAGCCGGCGGCACGCGGGTCGAAGAAGCCGCCGAACCCACCCAGCTCGGCATCGGCGCCGGGTCGGGCGGTCGCCTTGGCTAGCGGGCCGATCGCCCTGACCAGAGCGTTGCCGGCGGCGATCGAAACGCCCGCGCCTTCGTAGGAATAATGCGCCGGAGGGGAATTGTTGGAGGACATGGCCGCGCGCTAGCCTTTTCGCGCTTGGATTTCCATCGGCCTTTGGGCAAAAGGCCGCCAGTTTCCCCGATGGCCATGACCCTCGCCTTTCCCGCTGCCTCAGGCCGCTCGCCCGCCCGCATGATTGCGGCGGTGCTGGCGGTGCTTGCCGTGTTGGCGCTGGCCGTACTCGGCGCGCGGGCGCTGGTGGCGCAGGTCTCGGCCGAACGCGGGATCGCGCCGGTGGCGGTCAGCCGCGACATCAATGTCGGCGGGATCAAGGTCGATGTGCGCGGCGACAACGCGCAGGCTGCGCGGGAAAAGGGGTGGGAAGAAGCCGCCCGGCTGGGCTGGCAGAAGCTTGGCGGGCCGGCAATCGGCGATGGCGAACTGTCCTCGCTGGTCTCGGCCATCGTGGTCGAACGCGAACAGATCGGCCCGCGCCGCTATATCGCCACACTGGGCGTGGTGTTCGACCGGCAGCGGGCCGCATCCTACCTCGGCGGCGATGGCAAGGCGGCGCGCTCGGCACCGCTGCTGCTGGTACCGGTGCAGATCAGCGGTGGGGTGGCAACGGTCTATGAGACGCGCAATCCCTGGCAGCGCGCCTGGGCCGAATTTCAGGCCGGCAGCGGGCGGATCGATTATGTCCGCGCCTCGGGTGCGGGCGGGGATTCGCTGCTGGTGACGGCGGGGCAGACAGGGCGCCGTAGCCGGACGTGGTGGCGCACCGTGCTCGACACCTTTGGCGCCTCCGATGTGCTGATCCCGGTCGCGCATCTCCAGCATCGTTATCCCGGCGGCCCGATCGATGGCACCTTCACCGCGCGCTACGGACCGGATAACCGCTTCCTCGAAAGCTTTCGCCTGACGGCAGCCAACGATGCAGCACTGCCGGCGATGCTGGGCGATGCCGTCCAGCGGATCGACGCGATCTATGGCCGCGCGCTCGCCGACGGGTTGCTGGCACCCGATCCAACGCTCGATATGGGCGCACCGCAACTCGACCCGGCGATTGCCGCGCTGGTCGAATATGGCCGCGCTGCGCAGGCGCAGGACCGCGCGGCGGCGGCCGCTGCGGCCGAGCGCGCGCGGCGCGATGCGGCGGCTGCTGCAGGACCGGAAACAAGCACGGAGCCCGCGCCGGCGGCTGTACCGGTGCAAGGGGTGACGATCCAGGCAGCGACGCCCGACGCGGCGGCGGCCGATACGATTCTGGGCGCCATTCGCGGCGCTGCGGGGGTCCGCGCGGCGGCGACCAGCAGTCTTGCGCTGGGCGGCACCTCGGTCTTCAGCGTGATGTATGCCGGCGAAGTCGGTGCGCTTGCCGACGCGCTGCGGGCGCGCGGGCTGACCGTCTCGCGCAGCGGCAACATCCTGTCCGTCAGCCGCTGAGGCCGCGCAAGTGGCGCCGCGCCAGACGATCCTGCCTTTTGCCGCGCAGCCGGCCGGGCAAGGCGAACGGATCGTGCTCGGCGCGGCCAATCGCACGGTTGCCGACGCGCTGGCCGATCCGTCGCGCTGGCCCTATCGCACTGCCGTGCTGGCCGGGCCGTCTCGCGCGGGCAAGTCGCTCTTCGCCGGCTGGTTCGCAGCGCAGCCGGAGTGCGCGGCGATCGACGGGGCCGACGGGTGGGACGAAACGCGCCTGTTCCACCGCTGGAATGCGGTCCAGCAGGATGGCGGCTATTTGCTGCTCATAACCGACCGCCAGCCGTGGGAAATCGCACTGCCCGATCTGCGCTCGCGGCTGGGAGCTGCGCTTCAACTCGAAATTTCCGAACCGGACGATACGCTGGCTGCCGGCCTGATAGCACACCACGCCGAACGGCGCGGGCTGGTGCTTAGCGAGGAGGCGCGCGCCTATCTGCTGCCGCGCATTCACCGCACCCATGCCGGGATCGAGGCGCTGATCGCCGCGATCGACCGGCTCAGCCTCGAACGCAAGGTTCCGGCGGGCGTCGGCCTGTGCCGCGACGCGCTGGAGGGCGTGCAAGGGATGCTCCAGCCGCGCTTGCTTTGACGGGCCTGTGGTGGGAGATATGACGCGATGTTTGCCGGGCTGATCCGCTATCTCGATTCCATACGCGCGCGCGATCCGGCGCCGCGCTCGCGCTGGGAGATCTTGCTCTATCCCGGGGTCTGGGCGCTCGGCTTCCACCGCGTGGCGAACTGGCTCTATCACGCCCGGCTGTTCTTTCTGGCCCGGCTGATCAACCATCTGTCGCGGATGCTGACCGCGATTGACATTCACCCCGGCGCGCAAATCGGCCGCAATTTCTTCATTGATCATGGCTTCACCGTGATCGGTGAAACCGCCGAGATCGGCGACAATGTCACGATCTATCAATGCGTGACGCTGGGCGGGACGAACCCGACCAATGGCAAGGCAGGCAAGCGGCACCCGACGCTGGCCGACAATGTCATCATCGGGTCCGGTGCCCAGGTGATCGGCCCGATCCATGTCGGCGCGCGGGCCCGGATCGGGGCCAATGCCGTGGTGACCGACGATGTGCCCGAAGGCGCGACGATGATCGGCCTCAAGGCCCGCTCCACGCTGGTGCCGGTCGAAACCTGGCTGCGCGAGTTCATGCCCTATGGCACCCCGTGCGACGACCCTTGCGAGCCGAGCCGCGACAGCCTCGAAAAGCTCGAGGCCGAGTTGAAGGCCTTGCGGGGCGAGGTAGCCGAACTGCGTGCCGCGCAGCAGGGCGGGGGCAAACCCGCCAGACGCAGACGGGCGGGCGATTGATGGGGTGCTCGCCGGGCGACACCATCGTGCCCTTCACGCCGCGCGGGCAGGCCCTTCAGGTTGGTTTCGAGCGGGCTGAACTGCAACGCATTCTCGACCTGTACGGTCGCATGGTGGCCGCCGGACAATGGCGCGATTACGCGATGGATTTTACCCGCGAAGCGGCGGTATTTTCCGCCTTCCGGCGCACCGCCGAACGGCCCCAGGCACGGATCGAGAAGCGGCCAGCGCTGCGGAGCCGGCAGGGGATGTGGGCCTTGCTCGGCGAACATGGGCAAATGCTCAAGCGCGGGCATGACCTTGCCGGCGTGCTTGCCCCGCTCGAACGGCGGCTGGTCAAGGCAGTCGCCGATTAAGTCGCGGCTTGGCCGGCGGCTGCCGGAACCAGAGCGGGGGGTGGCAGGACTGTCCGCCAGCTTTCCGGCAGACGGGAGAGGACGGCGTTGCGCCAGCAGCGCTGTCAGTGTCGCGGCGAGCAGCAACGCGGCTGTGCCGGGGCCGGCGGATTGCTGGCCGGAAAGCGCCTGATTGCCGGCCGTCAGATTTTCACCAGCGATGGCGAACACGGGCAACGCCACCACACTCCCCACGGCGAGGTAGGCGGCGCCGGCAAAGGCCAGCAGCAGCACGATCGAGGGTAGCGCCATCCGCGGCCTGCGGGTGAAGATTTCCGCCAGACCCCACGCGGTCGCCGCGATCGCCGCTGCCGGCATCCCGACCGATAATGCGGTGTTGAGGAGGCTCGCGCCGGTTTCGTTGGGCATCGCCGCAGCGACGATCGACCCACTGCAATCAGCAGGATGATCACCCCGATGGTGACGAAGATGTCGTTGAAGCTGGTGACGAGGCGGAAGTTTTCCTCGTCCTGCAAGGGTGCCTGCCGCTGCACTGCGATATGGGCGCGCAGCGCGTCAGCCGCCTCAGCGCTCAGCGCACCGGCGGCGACTGCCGAATTGAGATCATCGTTCGAATACACTGGCGGCCCCCCGCAACCCTTGTCCTAGGCGAGGGTGGCGGCGGGGCCGGCCAACGTCAATCAAGCGGCGCGCTTAGCCCCGCGCGCTGCTAGGCGCGGCGTCGGGGCCGAGCACTTCCTGCATCGCTTTCAGGATCGCGGCCGATTGTTCGCTGCCCGATTGCGGCGCGCGAAGATTGTTCTGCGCGCTGATCTTGTCCCAATTGGCGGCGAAACCTTCGACCGTGCGGTCCTCGTCGCGCAGCCAGACGGCGTCGTTCATCATCACCCAGGCCGAGTGGAAGCCGCCGGCGCCCGCGCCAACGATGGCGTTGGACGGTGCATCCTCGCTGACCAGGAACAGCGCGGCCGGCACCACATTGACCGGATCGAACAGCTTGAACGCTTCTTCGGGAAACAGGTCCTGCGTCATCCGCGTGCCCGCCACCGGCGACAGCGTGTTGACCTTGATGCCGTATTTCGCCCCTTCGAGCTGCAGCGTCTTGGTAAGGCCGGCAACACCCAGCTTGGCGGCGCCGTAATTGGCCTGGCCGAAATTGCCGAACAGGCCGGTGCTGCTGGCGGTCATCAGGATACGGCCATAGGCCTGTTCGCGCATGGTTTCCCACACCGCCTTGGTGGCGAAGGCCGAGCCGGTCAGGTGGACCTTGACGACGAATTCGAAATCGGCCGGCTCCATCTTGGCGAAGGTCTTGTCGCGCAGCACGCCGGCATTGTTGATCAGGATGTGGACGCCGCCCCATTTCTGCTTGGCGTCAGCAACCATCTTTTCCATCTGCTCATATTCGGTGACTGAGCCGCCATTGGCCATCGCCTCGCCGCCGGCAGCCTCGATTTCGGCCACCACCTGCGCGGCCGCATCCGACGAACCGGTGCCGTCACGCGCACCGCCGAGGTCGTTGACCACCACCTTCGCGCCGCGCCGTGCCAGTTCGAGCGCATATTCGCGCCCGAGCCCGCCGCCCGCGCCGGTGACGATCGCTACCTTGTCCTTGAACGAGATGGTCATGGGAAAATCCTCGCTGTCAGCTTTACGTAAAGGTCAAGCGGAGCGGTCGCACATCCGCGCCGTGCTGGCAACCGCAAGCTGTCAGCCCGGCGGGTTCCGTAGCGGCATGGTGAGCGCTTCGAGCGCCGGGATAAGCTGGCTGAACGAATCGATCACCGCATCCGCGCCGAGTTCTGCCGCCGGCTCGTCGCAATAGCCATAGGCAGCCGCGATCACCGGGACATTGGCGGCCCGCGCGGCCATCACGTCGTACGAACTGTCGCCGATGAACACTGCGCGCCCGCCGCCCAGGCGTGCGATCATTTCGTGCAGCGGATCGGGCGCGGGCTTGGCGCGGCCTGGCCCCAAAGTATCGCCGCCGATGACCGCGCCGAAGCGAGCCGCGAGGCCCAGCTGGTCGAGGATATGCACGGCAAAGCTCTCGAACTTGTTGGTCACCACCGCCAGCTTCACCCCGCGCGCGGCGAGATAATCAAGTGCCGTCTCGGCCCCCGGATAGGGCCGCGTATGTACCGCATTATGCGCGCCGTAATAGGCCAGCATCGCCTTGTAGAGCGGGCGGAACTCCTCGTCCGGCAGGCCCCCCTGATCGTCAATTGCGCGCTGAAGCATGATCTTGGCTCCGCCGCCGATCAGGTCCTGCGCGTGCTCGACCGGGACCGGCGCAAAGCCGCCCAGCGCCAGCGCATGATTGACCGCGGCGCCGAGATCGCGGTGCGTTTCGAGCAGCGTGCCGTCGAGATCGAAGCCGACAATGTCGAAAGGAAAATCCGCCATGCGCGCCGGCGTGGCCGATGGTTCTTCAAACCGCAAGCGAATGGTGGCATGGCCGCCGCCAAGGAGAGACCATGCACGAATTTGCCGCCATCGTCCTTGCCGCGGGCAAGGGCACGCGCATGAAAAGCGATCTGCACAAGGTGCTGCATCCGATTGCCGGACGCGCCATGCTCGACCATCTGCTGGCCTCGGTCGCACAGCTCGGCCCGGCCGATACCGTGGTGGTGGTGGGTGCCGGGCGCGACCAACTCGAAAATGCCCTGGGAAGCCGCGCCAGCACCGTTTTGCAGGAACCGCAGCTTGGCACCGGCCATGCGGTGCAACAGGCTGAGGAGGCGCTTGCGGGCTTTTCCGGCGATGTGCTGATCCTCTACGGCGATGTGCCGTTTGTCCGGCCGGAGACGATG
Organism: Qipengyuania sp. YIM B01966; assembly: GCF_016461955.1. GTDB lineage: Bacteria > Pseudomonadota > Alphaproteobacteria > Sphingomonadales > Sphingomonadaceae > QFOP01. Next base: position 97,741 of record NZ_JADMNM010000007.1, read on the forward strand.
CGCGCGATGCTCGACCGGCTCCACGCCGATGATGCGCCAGCGGTGGTCGTGCTCGGTTTCGAACCCGATGATCCGTTGCAATATGGCCGCGTCATCGCCGCGCCCGACGGGCGGATCACCAAGATGGTCGAATATAAGGATGCGAGCGAGGAAGAGCGGGCCTGCCGCTTGTGCAATTCGGGCCTGATGGCCGCCCGCGCCGCCGATCTGTTTGCGCTGCTGGCGCGGGTCGGCAACGATAACGCGCAAGGCGAATACTACCTCGTCGATGTGGTCAATATCGCCAATGCGGATGGGCGCCATTGCGCGGTCATCAGCACCGACGCGCCGGGCGAGGTTGCGGGCATCAACAGCCGTGCCGAACTCGCCGCGGCCGAGCGCCAGTGGCAGGAATTCCGCCGCGAGGAAGCGATGGCGGACGGCGCGAGCCTCAAGGCGCCCGAAACCGTGTTTTTCAGCTTCGACACCGTGCTCGGCCGCGATGTGACGATCGAGCCCAACGTTGTTTTCGGCCCCGGGGTCACTGTGGGTGACGGGGTGACGATCCGCGCGTTCAGCCATCTCGAGGGGGCGACACTGGAAGACGGGGTCGAGATCGGCCCCTATGCCCGCCTGCGCCCCGGATCGGTGCTGAAACAGGGCAGCAAGATCGGCAATTTCGTCGAGATGAAGAACACGGTCTTAGGGGCGGGGGCCAAGGCCAACCATCTGACCTATCTGGGCGATGCCGAAATCGGTGCCGGCGCCAATATCGGCGCGGGAACGATCACCTGCAATTATGACGGCTATTTCAAATACCGTACCGAGATCGGCGAGCGGGCATTCATCGGCTCGAATTCCGCGCTGATCGCCCCGGTCAAGATCGGCGCGGATGCGATTGTCGCGGCCGGTAGTGCGGTCAGCCGCGATGTCGCCGATGGCGAAATGCGGATGGTGCGCGGCGAACAGCTGATCAAGCCTGGCTGGGCCGACCGGTTCCACGACGCGATGCGGGGCAAGAAGGCGGAGAAGAAGGGATGAGGCTTTTTCTGGCCCCGCTGGCGCTGGCCGCGCTTGCCGCCTGCGGGCAGGGCGATACCGCCGCGCCGCCTGAGGGCGAGACTGCGCTGCCACCAGTGGCGGACAGCGGCATCGACCCGGTCGATTGCCCAGGCGATCAGCAGACGGTGTTTTCCTGCCGCGCGGACGGGGGCAAGCGGATTGCGGTCTGTTCAGCAGGGCCCGGCAAGGCCGAATATCGTTACGGCAAAGGGGCGCCTGAAATCCGCCTGACCGGCGGGCAGTTCGCCAATGTGGCCTATTCGGGCGGCGGCGAATCGCAGATCGCGTTCGACCATGGCGACACGCGCTATGTCGTGTTCAGCCGGATGGTCCGAACCGGCTTTGACGATGGTGGCAACGCACCGGCGATCAGCGACGGGGTGGTAGTCCTGAAGAACGGGGCCTTCGCGGCGCTTGAAAAATGCGACGATATCAAGCCGATCGCGGTGCAACTGACGCTGGCGGAGCAGGCGATGCCGACGGCTGGCGCATTGTTCACCGAAGAAACTGCGCGGGCCGATGGCGGGCGCTGAACCGGCGGCCTGCTGGCTGTGCGAGCGGCCGCTGGGCGAATTGATCCAGTGGCATCACCCGGTGCCCAAATCGCGCAAGGGCAAACTGGTCGTGCCGCTGCACCCGATCTGCCATCAGACGATCCACGCCAGTTTCACCAATGCGCAACTGGCGCGCATCGCCGAGGATCGCGAGCAATTGCTCACTAGCGCGGCGGTAGCGAAATTCGTTGGCTGGGTGGCGAGCAAGCCGCCCGATTTCCACGCCCCGACGCGGACCCGCTGAGAGGCCCGCGTCGGCGCGCGGCGCTCAATCCTTGAGCCTCTGCAGCAGATAGACCGTCTGCAAGGCTAGCAGGCGCGCGCGCTGTTCATTGTCGACCCCGCCCGAATGGCCGCCGGTCATGTCCTCGTAGTAGAGGTAGGGCTGGCCGATTTCCGCCAGCCGCGCGGCGGCCTTGCGCCCGTGGCTGGGATGTGTGCGGTCGTCCGCGGTCGAGGTAACGAAGAACGGCATCGGATAATCGCGCCCGCGCACGATCTTCTGATAGGGCGAGTATGGCTCGATCCACGCGCGCTGTTCGGGGATGCGCGGGTCGCCATATTCGCCGATCCAAGAGGCTCCGCGCCCGATCAGGTGATAGCGGAGCATATCGAACAGCGGGATCTGCACGATCGCGGCGTTGAACAAGTCAGGGCGCTGGGTGAAGGCCGTGCCGACCAGCAGGCCGCCCTGGCTGCCGCCCTGGATGCCGAGATGTTCGGGCGTAGTGAAGCCGCGCGTGACGAGATCCTGCGCGACGGCGATGAAATCGTCCCAGGTGCGTTGCTTGTTTTCGCGGATCGCGGTCTGGTGCCAGTCAGGCCCGAACTCGCCGCCGCCCCGCATATTGGCCAGCACATAGGCGCCGCCGCGTTCGAGCCACATCTTGCCCGTCGAGCCGAGATAGCCCGGCAGGCGCGGCACCTGGAAACCGCCATAGCCGGTCAGCAGGGTGGGCGTCCCGGCATTCAGCGCCATGCCCCGCGGCCGGACGATGAAATAGGGAATTTTCGTGCCATCGGCGCTGGTCGCCTTATACTGTTCGATTGCCATCCCGCTAGCGTCGAAGCGCGCGGGGCTGGTCTTGATGACCGACGGCGCGTTGCCATCGGCCGAGTAATAGAGCGTGCTGGGGGTGAGGAAATCGGTGACCGAGAACATCACCTCGTCGGACTTGCTCGATGCCGCTGCAACGCCCAGCGTAGCATTCTGCGGCAGGTCGACCGTCCGGCTGACCCACTGGCCGCCCTCATAATCGAATTTGAGCACCCGCCCGCGCACATTGTCGAGCAGGTTGACGTACAGGCTGTTGGCAGTCGCCGCACCGCCTTGCCGCGTCTGGCGCGGGCCTGGCGCCCATACCAGCGTCTTTGCTGCGCCATTGGGGTCGCGCTTGAACGCTTCGAGTTCGACCGCAATGATCGCATCGGCCGGGAAGACCTGGCTGCCGGTATTCCAGACCTCGTCGGTCGAGATCAGGACGTGTCCGTCAACGATGCCATAGAGACCTGCCTTGCGCGGCAGGTTGAGGCCGACCCATTCATCGCCTTGCCGGATATAGGTGGTCGATTCGTGGAAGGTCAGGCCGCGCGTGGCGACCATGCCGTGCACCGTGCCGGCGGAATCGCGCAGCAGGCCCGCGCCGGCGGACACATCGCTCGCCGCGCCGCGAAAGACTTCCTGCGCCTGTTCGAGCGTCTCGCCGCGTTTCCACAGGCGGGTGGTGAAGGGGTAGAAGCTTTCGGTCACGGTGCCGCCGCCGAAATCGCGGCTGACCAGCAGCGTATCCTTGTCGACCCAGCTCGCGCTGCCCTGGCTTTCGGGGAGGGTAAAGCCGCCTTCGACAAAGCTGCGCGTCGCCATGTCGAATTCGCGCAGGATGGTCGCATCCTTGCCGCCATCCGACAGCGCGACCATGCAGTGGCGCATGTCGGGTTCAAGGCAGCTCATGCCCTGATAGACCCATTCGCGATTATCCGCCCGGGCCAGGGCGTCGATATCGAGCACCGTTTCCCATTGGGGGGTGTCGGTGCGATAGCTTTCCAGCGTGGTGCGCCGCAGAACGCCGCGCGGGTTGGCGCGGTCCTGCCAGAAATTGTACAGGCCGTCAGGGCGGAAGCTGACCATCGGGATGCGGTCTTCGGCATCGAGAATGGCCAGCGCCTCGGCCTTGAGCGCCTCAAACCGCGGGTCATTGGCGAGCTGCGCCAGCGTCTTGTCGTTCTCGGCCCGGACCCAGGCCAGCGCCCGGTCGCTGCGCGCTTCCTCAAGCCAGATATAGGGATCTTCCGCCTCGCCCGGGACCCCGGAAGCGGCCGAAGGAGGCGAGGTGGTCTGGGCCATGGCCGAAGTTCCTGTAGTCAAGGCGAGAGCCGCGGCAAGCGCCGCGATGGAGGTGCGAGTAGAAGTCATTGCGTCCCCGGTTGGTTGCGTGAAACCCCGCCCATCCTTTGGCAGGGCCGTACGATTGGCAAGGGCGCGAGCGACGTTCGTCGACGCCTCTCCCAGTTTCAACGATAACGTAGCGGGGGCGCCCGCGCGTTAGCGCCCGTTTGCGAGCGCTTTCATCACCGCTTCGGCCACCGAATGGGCACTGGAGGGGTTTTGCCCCGCGATCAGTCTGTCGTCTTCGACCACATGGGCGGCAAACGGGATCCGTGCCTTGTCGTAATCCGCCAGCGCTTCCAGCCGCTCCTGCAAATTGAACGGAACGGCCTCGTCGCGGCGGGCGAGCTTTTCCTCGGCCCAGGAGAAACCGGTGACTTTGCGGCCCGCGAGCAGTGGCTTTCCGTCGTCGAGCTTCACGTCGAGCAAGCCGGACGGGCCGTGGCAGACCGCCGAGACGATTTTTCCCTGATCCCAGAACGCAGCGATCAACCGGGCAAGCGCGGGCTGTTCGACGAAATCGAACATCGTGCCATGACCGCCGGTGAGGTAAATGGCATCATAATCGTCCGCGCGCACCTCGGCGAGGGGGAGTGCCGCGCGCAGACGGTCCATGAAAGCTCGATCTTCGTATCGTTTGGCCATCTTGCCATCCAGCCCTACGGCAGACGCAACACCGCTTACCAGCAAGCTTTCCGGATCGATCGGCACAACCCCGCCCGCCGGGCTGGCGATATCCATCGTGTGCCCGGCTTCATCGGCCACATCCCAGAAGTGGGTCAGTTCGGCCAGCCACAACCCTGTCCGATATCCCGCCTTGCGGTATTCGTCAGTTGAAGTGACGACGATCAGGATATGCGCCATGGTCGGGAGTTCTTCGGCAAAGGGATAGACCGGGGCAACGGGACCTGACGAGTTAGGTTCCTAAAGCGGTCGGTACGCCGGTTCAGTCCTCGACGTGTTCCGCCAGAACCGTCAGACCGCTGGCATTGACTTCGGCAAAGCCGCCACGAACCTGAATTTCCTCGGGAGTGGCGCCGGCGCTGCGATAGATCTGCACCGCACCGTCGCGGATGGTCGACATGAACGGCGCGTGCCCTTCGAGCACGCCGAACTCGCCCTCGGTACCGGGGACCACCACCATATAGACCTCTTCCGACCGGACGAGGCGGGCCGGGGTGACGAGTTCGAAGTGCAGGGGCATTTACGCTACTCCTCCTCTCCCGCGCGGGAGGGGCCGGGGGTGGGTTTTTTGCATGGGGCGGACAGGCCACCCCCGACCCCTCCCGCTTGGGGGAGGGGCAATGGTTCACGCCTCTTCGGCCAGCTTCTTGGCCTTCTCGACCGCTTCGTCGATCCCGCCGACCATGTAGAACGCAGCTTCGGGCAGATGGTCATATTCGCCATCGACCACCGCCTTGAACGAGCGCACGGTATCTTCGAGCTGGACAAACTTGCCCGGGATGTTGGTGAACACCTCGGCCACGTGGAACGGCTGGCTGAGGAAACGCTGGATCTTGCGCGCGCGGGCGACGGTAAGCTTGTCCTCTTCCGACAGCTCGTCCATCCCGAGGATGGCAATGATGTCCTGCAGGCTCTTGTACTTCTGCAGCGTTTCCTGAACGCGGCGAGCCGTTTCGTAATGCTCCTGCCCCACCACGCGCGGTTCGAGCACGCGGCTGGTCGAATCGAGCGGGTCCACCGCCGGATAGATGCCGAGTTCGGAAATCGCGCGGCTGAGCGTGGTGGTCGCGTCCAAGTGGGCGAACGAGGTCGCCGGCGCCGGGTCGGTAAGGTCGTCGGCCGGAACGTAAATCGCCTGCACCGAGGTGATCGAGCCCTTGGTCGTCGAGGTGATGCGTTCCTGCAGGTTACCCATGTCGGTCGCCAGCGTCGGCTGATAACCCACCGCCGAGGGGATACGGCCGAGCAGCGCCGAGACTTCCGAACCGGCCTGCGTGAAGCGGAAGATATTATCGACGAAGAACAGCACGTCCTGCCCTTCCTGATCGCGGAAGTATTCGGCCATGGTCAGGCCCGACAGTGCCACGCGGGCACGCGCGCCCGGGGGCTCGTTCATCTGGCCGAACACGAGCGCCACCTTGCTCCCTTCGCTGGTGGCGTTGCCTTCCGCGTCCTTGGCGATAACGCCGGCGTCGAGAAACTCGTGATACAGGTCGTTACCTTCGCGGGTGCGTTCGCCGACGCCCGCGAACACGCTGACGCCGCCGTGGCCCTTGGCGATGTTGTTGATCAGTTCCTGGATCAGCACGGTCTTGCCGACGCCCGCGCCGCCGAACAGGCCGATCTTGCCGCCCTTGGCGTAAGGGGCGAGCAGGTCGATGACCTTGATGCCGGTGACGAGAATGCTGGCTTCGGTCGACTGGTCGACGAACAGCGGCGCTTCGGCATGGATCGGGGCGGTCTGGTCGGCGCCGATCGGGCCGCGCTCGTCAATCGGCGCCCCGACGACGTTCATGATCCGGCCGAGCGTCTTGGGGCCGACGGGCACCGAAATCTGTTTGCCGGTGTTGGTCACCGGCTGGCCGCGGGTAAGACCTTCGGTTGCGTCCATCGCGATCGTGCGGACAGTATTTTCGCCCAGATGCTGCGCGACTTCGAGAACCAGCGTGTTGTCGCCGTTCTTCGTTTCGAGAGCGGTCAGGATCGCCGGCAGCTCGCCATCGAAGCGCACGTCGACAACGGCGCCGATGACCTGCGCGATCGTGCCATTGGCCGACAGGTTGGGGGTGGTGGTGTCCATAATGGGGGCGGTGGCCATGTTCGTGTCCTTTATCAGGAGGCTTTGTGATGAGCGCCGTGTTCGGCGCAGATCTTTGCAGGTTCGGCGAGCGTCCAGCCGGTGCCGGCTGCGTTGGCGGTCAGCGTAGCCTTGTGGCGCAGATAGCTGTCTTCACCCAATCCGTAATCGCACAGCACATCGTTCGAACCGAGACCGGCGCGCTTGCAGACTGCGGTGTTGACCGGCTCAGCACCCTCGCACGCTTTGGCAAAGGCGGTGCTGAAGGTTTCCTGATCGGGTGCCGGCAAGGTCGGCGTGGGTGCAGCAGCGACGCTCGCCGTCGGTTGCGGCGCGGGGGCCGGTTCCTGGCCGCAGGCAGCCAGGGCAAACAGGGGTAGAAGGAACAGCGAATGCTTCACAGACATATCCTCAGAGCGCCTCGGCGCCGGCAATGATTTCGATGAGTTCGGTGGTGATCGCGGCCTGGCGGCTGCGATTGTACTGGATGGTCAGCTTGTTGATCAGGTCGCCGGCATTGCGCGTGGCATTGTCCATCGCGGTCATCGAGGCGCCCTGTTCGCTCGCCTGGTTCTCAAGCAGCGCGCCGAACAGCTGCGTCTTGAGATAGCGCGGCAGCAATTCCTTGAGGATTTCCTCCTCGTCAGGCTCGTACTCAACCACCGCGTCACTGGCGACCTGCGTGTCGGGCGTAGGCACCGGGATGATCTGCTGCACCGTCGGCACCTGCGTCAGCGCCGACTGGAAGCGCGAGAAAAACAGGTGCGCCACGTCGAACTTGCCCGCCTCGTACATTGCCACCAGCTCTTCGGCGATCCGCTCGGCCTCGGCATAGCCGGGTTCGCGAACTTCGGTGGTGTCGAACATCGTGCCCACCCGGCTGGGATGCGCCCGGCGGATCGGTGCGCGGCCCTTGCGGCCGACCAGGTAGAATTCGACATCCTTGCCGGCGGCGAGCAGTTCCTGCGCCTTGACCATCGCCGCCTTTACGATGTTCGAGTTGAACGCCCCGGCGAGGCCCTTGTCGCTATTGGCGACGACCAACAGATGCTTTTGCGCCGCGCCCGTGCCGCGCAGCAGCAGCGGGGCATTGTCCTGCCCGGCAATCTTGCTGGCGAGACTGCCCATGACGCCGGCCAGCCGCGCGGCATAGGGGCGCGCGGCTTCTGCCGCGGCCTGCGCCTTGCGCAGCTTAGCGGCGGCGACCATCTGCTTGGCCTTGGTGATCTTCTGGGTCGATTTGACCGAGTTGATCCGCCCTTTAAGTTCCTTAAGCGAGGCCATCGAGCCTTACCCCTTCGATCGGATCAGGCGAACTGCTTCGCAAAGGCGTCGAGCGCGGCGACCGTGGCGGCCTTGGCGTCGTCACCGAAATCGCGGCTGTCGCGGATCTTGGCGAGCACGTCGCCATGCTCGTTACGCATGAAACTGAGCATCGCGGCCTCGTATTCGGTCACGCGGTTCACGGGCACATTGTCGAGGTAGCCATTGGTGCCGGCGAAGATCGACACGGTCTGCTCTTCGAACGGCATCGGCGAGAATTGCGGCTGCTTGAGCAATTCTGTCAGGCGCGCGCCGCGGTTGAGCAGTTTCTGCGTCGCGGCATCGAGGTCCGAGCCGAACTGTGCGAAGGCGGCCATTTCGCGGTACTGCGCGAGGTCGAGCTTCATCGAGCCGGCAACTTTCTTCATCGCCTTGGTTTGGGCGGCACCGCCGACGCGGCTGACCGACAGGCCGACATTGATGGCCGGGCGGATGCCTTGATAGAAGAGCCCGGTTTCGAGGAAGATCTGGCCATCGGTGATCGAGATCACGTTGGTCGGAATGTAGGCCGACACGTCGCCCGCCTGCGTCTCGATAATCGGCAGCGCGGTAAGCGAGCCCGCGCCGTTTTCCGCGCTCATCTTGGCGGCGCGTTCGAGCAGGCGGCTGTGGAGGTAGAACACGTCGCCCGGATAGGCTTCGCGGCCCGGCGGGCGGCGCAGCAACAGGCTCATCTGGCGGTAGGCGACGGCCTGCTTGGAAAGGTCGTCATAAACGATGACCGCGTGCATCCCGTTATCGCGGAAGAATTCGCCCATCGCGCAGCCGGTATAGGGCGCGAGATATTGCAGTGGGGCGGGCTCCGACGCGGTCGCCGCGACGACGATGGAATATTCCATCGCGCCATTTTCCTCGAGCGCGCGGACGATCTGGGCCACGGTCGAGCGCTTCTGACCCACCGCCACATAGACGCAGTAGAGCTTCTTCGATTCGTCGTCGCCGGCGTTCAGTTCCTTCTGGTTGATGAAGGTATCGAGCGCGACAGCCGACTTGCCGGTCTGACGGTCGCCGATGATCAGTTCGCGCTGGCCGCGGCCGACGGGAACGAGGGCGTCGATCGCCTTGAGGCCGGTCTGCACCGGTTCATGGACCGACTGGCGCGGAATGATGCCGGGCGCCTTGACCTCGACCCGGCGGCGTTCGTCGGAAACGATCGGCCCCTTGCCGTCAATCGGGTTGCCGAGCGCATCGACCACGCGGCCGAGCAGGCCCTTGCCAACCGGCACGTCGACGATGGTGCCGGTGCGCTTGACGCTGTCGCCTTCCTTGATTTCGGCGTCGGTGCCGAAGATCACGACGCCGACATTGTCAGCCTCGAGGTTGAGCGCCATGCCCTGTATGCCATTGGCGAATTCGACCATCTCGCCCGCCTGGACGTTGTCGAGGCCGTGCACGCGGGCGATACCATCCCCCACCGACAGCACCGAACCGACTTCGCTGACCTCGGCGTCGGTGCCGAAATTGGCGATCTGGTCCTTAATGACCTTGGAGATTTCTGCGGCGCGGATTTCCATGGGTTTGCCTTCAGCCTTTCATCGGTCCAACGGGCATACGGGCTGTCAGCCCTTCATTGCCTGCGCGAGGGAATTGAGACGGGTGAGGATCGAACCGTCGATGCGTTTCGAGCCGATAGTGACGACTAGGCCGCCGAGCAATTCGGGATCGACCTTGGTGGAAAGCTTGACGGTGCGCCCTTCGCGGGCAGTCAACCGGTCCTTGAGCTCGGCGAGCTGCGCATCGCTCAGCGCGTGGGCGCTGGTCACTTCGGCGGTCATCTCGCCGCGCTGGGCTGCGGCAATCGCGCGGAAGGCGCGGATGATCGAGGGCAGATCGCCGAGCCGGCGGTTATTTGCCAGCACGCCCATGAAATTGCGGGTCAGCGCGGCCAAGCCGAGCACGCCGGCAACGCCGTCGATCGCAGTGGCCTGCGCTGCACGCGAAACGCGCGGATGGCGGATCATCGCCGCAAGGTCGCCCGATTCGCCCAGCGCCGCCTCAACCCGGTCCAGATCTGCTTCGACGCTGGTGACCGTGCCGTGTTCCGCCGCCAGATCGAACAGGGCCGAAGCGTAGCGGCCTGCCAGGCTAGCCTGAATTGCGGCGGAATTCTCCACGCGAAAGTCCTCTTGGATCCGGAAAGGAACGATGTCGCCAGGCCGATGCGGGCCGTCGCTGAGCGCGGCCCCGGCAAGGTTGGCGCGCGCCTAGCATCGGCTTTGCTGCGATGCAACCCGATGTGCCGACCCCTGGCCTACGTGCGTGATCCGGTCACTCGCGTGACCGGGATGTCGGTATAAGCTGCGACCGGGCGCAGCATGCAAGAGGAGAGGGCGACATGGAGATGGTCCCGCTGGAACCCACAATCGGCGTCGAGATTCGCGGCGTCCAGATGGCCGAAGCCGACGGGGACACGCTCGATGCGATTCGCCGGGCGGTCTGGGAACACGGCGTCGCGGTGTTCCGCGACCAGAGCCTGACCCCCGAACAGCACATCGCCTTGCCAAACGCTGGGGCGGGATCGACCTCAACAATTATTTCCCGCTGCACGAAGCGCAGCCCGAAATTGCGCTCGTGAAAAAGCGCGCGGATCAGGTGATGAATATCGGCGGCGGCTGGCACACCGATCATTCCTATGATGCGGTGCCCGCGATGGGCTCGATCCTGGTGGCCCGCGAACTGCCGCCCAGCGGGGGCGACACGCTGTTTGCCCATATGGGCGCGGCCTACCACGTGCTCGCACCCGAAGTGAAGCAACAGATCGAAGGTCTGCGCGCCTGGCATAGCGCCGACCATGTCTATTCACCCGAAGGTGTCTACGCCCAGACGGACATGGCCAGCGAGCTGCGCGGGCAGGATCTGAAGACGGGGGCCGAGCACCCGGTGGTCATTCGCCACCCGCAGACGGGGTGCAAACTGCTCTACGTCAATCCCGGTTTCACCACCCATTTCCTCGGCATGACGCGCGATGAAAGCCTTGGCCTGTTGCAACAGCTCTATGCAGCAGCAGTCGATCCGGCGCATCAATACCGGCTCGAATGGCGCGAAGGCACGGTGGCGATCTGGGACAACCGCACGACCTGGCATTATGAGCTCAACGACTATCAAGGCTATGCGCGCGAAATGCACCGCATCACGCTGACCGGCGAACTGCTCGCCGCCTGAGCGGCGGCCTACTCGGCGCGGCAGCTGTAATATAGCCGTTCGTTCGGCCGCGTGGGGAGCAGGGCTCGCACCTCGCTCTGCCGCTCGCCCAGCGTGGCGGGTGGTTGCCCCGCATTGCAGGTCGGCGCCTGGTAACGCGCACGTGCGGCACGGACGGCCTGCATCGCGGGCGCGGACAGCAAATACCGCTCGACCCGGAAAGCGCGCGCGCCCGGATCATAGGTGTTGATCGCCACCACGTCTTCGCTGTCGGGCGCGAACAGCCGCGACCATTCGCCCTCCGCGAGGCCATATTGCGTGCGCCCGTTGACGCAGCCCTTGCCATCCCAAGTGAAGGCGATGCTCGCTTCGGACGGTCCGGTGATACGGCTGCGCCCTTCATCGAGCGTGCATGTGAGCGTGCCACCCTCTGGCCGCGTGGTGGCCTGTGCGGGGGCAGTTGCGGGCGAGCGGGTGGCGGCGAGCGCCCGGCGGTCGATCTCGGCGAGGCCCGGCCGCGTCAGCCAGCTCGCCGCGGCGCCGACCAGCGCGATACCCGCGCCAGCGCCGAGTGCGATGGCCAGCCGGCGCCGCGCCGGGTCGCGCGACACCTGCCAGGCGGCGAAACCCAACCCGGCGCTCGCCAGCAACAGCACCAGCGCAATTGCCATCGCGTTCTCGCGCTCCTGCAGCACCGCCATCTCCGCCTCGAGTCGTGCGCGTTCGCGCGCCTCGCGGGCGCTGGTGGCGCGTTCGGCCAGCGCGGCGCGTGCGCGTTCCTGATCGGCCGACCGGCGCGCGGCATCCTCGGCGTCGAGCTCGGCCAGCGATCGGCAGGGGCGGGCGTTGATCTGCGGCTCGACCCCACTGGCGCGCAGGAATGCGGCCAGTTCGGTGGTAGCGATGGCAAAGAAGAACTCCGCATCACCGCCGCTCGATTCGGCGCCGAAGCTGTTGACGCCCAGCACGCGCCCGCAGGCGTCGAGCAGCGGCCCGCCCGAATTGCCGCGTGCAATCGGGGCGGTGTGCAGCAGCGTTGCGACATCGCGGCTCGACCGCGCGTCGGACAGGAAGCCGCGGCTCTTTACCGGCGGCTGCGGCTGGATGATGTCATTGACCGACAGGCCCTGCGCCTGATCGACATTCATCGGGTAGCCGACCGCGTTGACCTCGGCACCCGAAGGGAGCGCCGCGCCCGCCAGCGTCAGCGGCGCCAGCCGGAGGCCCGGCGCCAGTTCGAGCAGCGCCAGATCCTTGCCCTCGGAGACGGTAACCACCCGTGCCAGCGCGCCGCCTTCGCCGTGATTGGGAACGACGCCGATGCGCAGGGTCTCGTCCTCCAGCGCTTCGGCCACGACATGGGCATTGGTGACGATGCGCGTCGGGCTGACGGCAAAGCCCGTGCCATGCGCCACGGGATAGAAATTGGTTCCGTCGGTGCCGATGATGACCACCCGCACCACCCCGCGCGCCGCGGCATCGATATCGCCCGGCTCGGCCAACGCCCGGTGCGGCACCAGCAGGGTCAACAGGCAGGCGACAAGCAGCAGCAGGCGGGTCATGGGCTGCGCAATAGGCGATTGCCGCTTTTGACCGCAAGCCGCGGGATGCGGGCGGGGGTGCAATGCGCTAGGGCAGCTTGCATGGAACCGATCGATCCCGACCTCACCTGGGCAGCGGTGCTGCAACGCGACCGCGCATGGGACGGCCGGTTCGTCACAGGGGTGCTCAGCACGGGCATCTATTGCCGGCCATCTTGCGCAGCGCGGCATCCCGCACGCGCAAATGTGCGCTTCTTTGCCGACGGGTTGGCGGCGCGCGCGGCAGGCCTTCGGCCCTGTAAGCGCTGCCGGCCTGATGACGTCGCCCGCGACGAGGCGGCGGTGGCGCGCGCGCTGGAGAGGGTTGCACAGGCCGAAGCGCCGCCAGTGCTGGCCGAACTGGCCTCGTCCGCCGGTTATTCGCCGGGGCATTTCCAGCGGATTTTCACCCGCGCCGTGGGCCTGTCGCCGGGTGCCTATTGGCGGGCGCTGCGGCGCGAGCGGGCGGGGCAGGCAGCAATCTCGGGCGGGACTGTCACCGACGCCGTCTATGCCGCAGGCTACGGCGCGCCGTCGCGCTTCTATGATGATCTTGGCGGGAGAATGGGCATGAGCGCGAGCGCGTGGGTCGATGGCGGGCGCGGGGTGACGATCCACTATGCGATTGCGGACAGCACGCTCGGCCCGGTGTTGATCGCCGGTACTGCCGAAGGGGTCTGCCGGGTGGCGTTCGGCGAAGATGCCGGGGCGCTGCGCCGCCGCTTTCCCAAGGCCGAGATCGTGCCGGCCGCAGGCGCCTTTGCGGAACTGGTGCAGCAGGTCGTCGCGGCGGTCGAGGCGCCGGGGGCGCCGCACGCCATCCCGCTCGACGTGCGCGGCACCGCCTTTCAGGAACGGGTATGGGAGGAACTGCGCCGCATCCCACCGGGCGAGACGCGCTCCTACGCCCAGATCGCCGCCGCGGTCGGACGGCCAACGGCGGTCCGAGCGGCCGGCTCGGCCAATGGCGCAAACAGCGTGGCAGTGCTGATCCCGTGCCACCGGGTGGTGCGGTCGGACGGGACAGCGGGTGGCTATGCCTACGGCCTCGACATCAAGCGCGAATTGCTCCGGCGCGAAGGGGTGGCGACCCGGCGATAGAGCGCCTAGCATCGCGGCGTGAATACGGACTTGCCTGCCGCCGCACCGCCACCGCCCCCCGCCGAGCCGCTTGGCCGGCGCATCTGGCGCCATCCGCTCACCGCGCTGGTGACGGGCCTGGCGACCTTCGCCGCGACAGCTGTGCTGGCATCCTTTGCGGTGCGCTACCTGCCCGAGGGCCCGGTCGCCGCGATCGTCGGCACGCTGCTCACGATCGGGCTGTTGTTCGCGGCTTACAAGCTCGTGATCCGTCGCCTTGGTCGGCACCGCCACGACGATCTGCCCCTGCGCGGTGCTCTGCGCGACAGTATGGCGGGCGTAGCCCTGGCCGCTGTCCTGATGAGCGCGATTGTCGGCGTGGCGGCGCTTGCGGGCGTGTACCGGATTGTCGGCCCGGGCACGACCAGCGACGCAGTCGAACTGGTTTTCCAGGCCGGGCTGTTCGCCGCCTTTGTCGAGGAAGTGCTGTTTCGCGGGATCCTGTTCCGCTGGGTCGAAGAGTGGGCCGGGAGCATTGTTGCGATGGCGGTCTCGGCGCTGGCCTTCGGGGCGGCGCATCTGGCGAATGACAATGCCAGCTGGCTGGCCGCCCTCGCCATCGCGCTCGAAGCCGGCCTTATGCTAGGCGCGGCCTATATGCTCACAAGGTCACTGTGGCTCGCGATCGGCATCCATTTCGGCTGGAACGTGGTGCAGGGGTTGGTGTGGGACGTTCCCGTCTCGGGTTTCCCCCTGCGCGGGCTGGTCGATGCACGGCTGGAAGGGCCGGCTCTGCTAACCGGCGGTGCGTTCGGGCTCGAAGCTTCGGTGATCGCCATGGTGCTGGCCGGCGCGACCGGCGCATGGCTCCTCACCCGCGCCGTGCGCGCCGGGCAGCTCATCCCGTTGGGCGGGCTGCGCCGGGTCAGTCCAGCTTCGGGGTAAAGCCCGGCTCCGCTTTGGCCATTGCGCGCTGATAGGCGGGCCGCTCGCCAATGCGGGCGAGATAGGCGCGAATATTCGGATATTGCTCGATCGAAGTGCCGCGCATCGCGCGTGCGGTGGTCAGCGGATAGCCCATCATGATGTCGGCCAGTGTCAGTCCCCGTCCGCCGAAGTAGCGCGCCTCATCCAACCGCCGCTCGGCCAGCGCCCAGGCCTTTGCCACCCGGTCATTGACGAACCCATCGACAAACGGGCCATGCGCCTGACCCAGCATAACCACCAGCTGCATCATCATGTTCGTCATGAACGTGCCATTGGCGAAATGGAACCAGAACAGGTGATCAGCATAATCAGCGTCGCCGACGGGGGGGACCAACCGGTCCGCGCCATGCACCCGAGCGATATATTCGAGGATCGCCCCGCTTTCGCCCAGCACCAGATCGCCGTCGGTGATGACCGGTGCGATGCCCATCGGGTGGAGCGCCTTGTAGTCGTCGGGCGCGAGGCGATTGTCGGGCCGCCGGTCGTAGAGCTTCAGTTCGTAGTCCAGCCCCAGCTCCTCGCAGGCCCAGACAATGCGCTCCGACTGAGACTGGCGCAAATGGTGGATGGTCAACATAGTCCGCATCCTCGGCCGATGCTGGGCGGCAGGCTCAATCGTCGTCCTCCTGGTCCTCGGCGCCGGGCATCTTGGGTGCCAGTTCGGCCAGGGCAGGCGCGCGGTCGCCGGCCTTGAGCTTCGTGACAAGTTCCCTGATCTCCTTCGCCCGCTTGCCTGCGTGCGGATTGTTGATGATCGGGTTGAGCACCGTAATCGCTTCCTGGTCGCGTCCCTCGGTGAGGAGCAGGTGCGCCAGCGTTTCGCGGATCGAGGAATCGAACGGCGCGTGGTCATACGCGGTTTCGAGGGCGACCAGCGCCGGATCGGGCGGTGTTTCACCGGCCAGCACGTGCGTCAGGTAGTAATGATAGAGCGGGTCCGGGTTGGCCGGATCGGCCCGGTTTGCGGCGGCAAAGGCGCGTCGCGCTTCGGCAAAGGCTGCCGGCGTAGTCTTGGCCCGCTCCAGCGCAATGCGACCTAAATAGAGCTGCGCGCGCGGATTGTTGGCTTCGATCGCTAGCACGCTGTTGGCGAGTGCGGCCGCCTGGTCGAGGTTCTTTGCATCGAACTCGGCCTCGGTCGCCGCCAGCAGCACCGGAACACTTTGGGGGAAACGCTGAACGAGTGCCCGCGCGTCGGGCACCAGCGCGCGCGCCTTGGCCTCGTCGACCCCGCGCGTCGAGACGATGTGCATCGCCATCATTGCCTGCTCGTCGGGCCCGAGCTTGCGGACCGTGGCGGTAGGCGCCGCATAGTTCGAGTAGGTGACTTCCTTGAGCGGGGTACGACCGCGCCGGTAGGTGTTGAGATCGTTGTTGAGCGCGTCGAGATCGCCGAACGCGCGCTGGGCGGCCTCAAGCGATGTGGCCCCCTGGTTGATCTCGCGCAGATAGGTAGCAAGTTGCCCTTCGCGCTGACCGGAGAAGGTCAGGTAGTGCGACAGCATCCACCCCAGCGCATAGATCTGCGCGCCGTCCTCGCCGGTCATCTGTTCGGGGGGATCGAGCAGGCGGCGGACATGATAGGCGTTGAGGTGCTGAAGAACGGAGGCACGGTGCGCGGCCGGGGCCCCGAGCCTGAACCCGTTCGGCAGCAGCTCCATGGTGCCATAGACCTCGGCAAAGCCTTCCCGATACCATGCCGGATAGGCGGCAGCGGCGTGCTGAAACATGAAATAGTGCGCATATTCGTGGAACAGCACGATCTGCGGGGTGAGCCCGCCCCGTTCGTTGCGGGTGCCGGGGGTCGCGCGACGATCGTCGCGTGAAGGCACGAAAGCGACCGACTGGCCGGCCCGGGGGATGAAGAACCCGGCGACCCCGGCTGAGCCGCTGAGGCGGCCGATATCGGCCGTTTCGCCGAACTGATAGACGGTCAGCTTGCCGCTGCGCGGAGTCGCCGTGGTGTCGGCCGCAACGCCCAGCATGAACCGCATTGCTTCGTCAAACCGTTCGAGCTTGACGGCGAGATCCTGCGCTGCCTGGCCCGAGGTGTCGGAATAGACGACGAAATGGTCGGTCGAAGCCTCCCACCAGTCTGCGGCCTGCGCCGTCGGCGCGAACGAGACCAGCGCCAGGATTGCGATCAAGAACCTCATCATCGGACCCTTACCCCCTGTTTGGCGCCATCCTGCCGCCAAACATCTGAAATGCAAGCACCTGCTGCCCGCGACAAGCGTTTCACACAAAATTGTAGGGATCGATGTCGATACTCACCCGGACGCTCGCCGGCAGGTGCAGCGCGCCAAGCCATTGGCGAATAATGTCCTGTAGCGGTTCGGAGCGGCGCGCATTGACCAGCAGACGATAGCGATAGCGGCCGCGCAGCAGGCTGAGCGGGGCAGGCGCGGGGCCGAGAATTGCGACATCGGGCAGCTCGGGCCGGGCGCCGCCGATCGCGCGGGCCGCATCGCGGGCTTCGGCCTCGTCTTCGCTCGAGACGATGATCGCCGCCCAGCGGCCGAAGGGCGGGGCGCCGGCATGGCGGCGGGCCTCGGTTTCGGCGGCATAGAACGCATCGCGGTCGCCGGCGGCGAGCGCAGCGATGACCGGCGCGTCGGGGTGACGCGTCTGGATCAGCACCGCGCCGGGCTTGGTGCCGCGCCCGGCGCGCCCCGCGACCTGGGCGATCTGCTGATAGGTCCGCTCGGCCGCGCGAAGATCGCCGCCCTCAAGGCCGAGATCGGCATCGACCACGCCGACCAGCGTCAGTTCGGGGAAGTGGAACCCCTTGGTCACCAATTGCGTGCCGATGATCACATCGACCGCGCCGGCTTCGGCGGCGGCGACGAATTCGGCCGCGCGGTCGGGAGCGCCAAGCGTGTCCGAGGTGACCAGCGCCTGCCGCGCATCGGGAAACAGCTCGGCCACCTCGTCGGCGATTCGTTCGACCCCCGGCCCGCAGGCGACCAGGCAGTCGGGCTCGCCGCATTCGGGGCAGGTCGCCGGTGGCGGCGTCTCGTGCCCGCAATGATGGCAGGCGAGGCGGCGGCTGAACCGGTGTTCGACCAGCCACGCACTGCAATTGGGGCATTGGAAGCGGTATCCGCAATTGCGGCACAAGGTCAGCGGGGCATAGCCGCGGCGGTTCAGGAACAGCAGCACCTGTTCGCCGCGCGCGAGGCGCTCGCCCATCGCCGCGACTAGCGACGGGGCAAGCCAGCGGCCGCGCTCGGGGCGCTCCTGCGTCAGGTCGATCAGGGCAATGTCGGGCAGGGTCGCGCCGCCGAACCGCGCGGGCAGGTCGAGCTTCTCGTATGTGCCGCTCTCGGCCATTTGCAGGCTTTCCAGCGCCGGGGTGGCGCTGGCGAGGATGACCGGCACACTTTCGAACCGCGCGCGCATCACGGCAACGTCGCGCGCGTTGTAGCGCACGCCATCATCCTGCTTGAAGCTGACCTCGTGCGCTTCGTCGACGACGATTAGCCCGAGATCGGCATAGGGCAGGAACAGCGCCGAGCGCGCACCCACCACGACCTGCGCACCGCCGCCGGCAATCGCCCGCCAGGCGCGCCGCCGCTCGGTCGATTTGAGCGACGAATGCCACACCACCGGCGGGGCGCCGAAACGGTCGGCAAAGCGGCGCAGGAAGTTCTCGGTCAGGGCGATCTCGGGCAGCAGCACCAGCACCTGTCGCCCGGCGCGCAGAGCCGCCGCGACCGGCTCGAAATAGGTTTCGGTCTTGCCTGAACCCGTCACGCCGTCGAGCAGGAACGGGGCAAATTCGCCCGCGCCGACCGCCTCGACCAGCCGGGCGGCGACAGCGTGCTGATCCGGGCTGAGGTGCGGTGCCGCATGATCGGGGTCGGCGGGGGGGTAGGGGCGGTCGCAATCGACCACCACCGGTTCCAGCACGCCCTGGTTGACCAGCCCGCGCAGCACCCCTTCGGACACGCCGGCGATGGCGGCCAGTTCGCGGATGGTGGCCTGCTCGCCCTCCAGTGCGGCAATGGCGTGTTCGCGCTGCGGGGTCATCCGTTCGGGCAGGCCGCCCGACAGACGGTATTCGGTCATCGTCGCAGGCCCGCGCAAGGCCCCGCCGCTTGCCAGCGTCATGCGCGCCACCGCCGCCAGCGGGGCGCAATAATAATCGGCGGTCCATTCGATCAACCGGCGCAAGCTGGCCTTCAGCGGCGGGACGGGCAGTACGCCGCTCAGCGGCCGGAGCTTCGCCTCGGGCACTTCTGCGCCGGGCAGGCGGTCGGCCTCCCAGACGATTCCCAGCACCTCGCGCGGACCGAGCGGGCAGGCGACCACCGCGCCCAGCGGCACGTCAAGGCCGGCGGGGACGCGGTAATCCAGCGGGCCGAGCGCGGCGTTCAGGACAAGGCATCTGGCGCGGTTCATCTTGCGCGTGCCATATGGGCAATGCCGTGGTGGGCGGACAAGACAAGGAGCAAAGAAATGACCGGATTGTCCCAGACGCACGCGTCTCATCTCGCGCTGCCCGAAGCCGTCGGGCGGCGGCGCTTCCTCGCCGGGCTGGCGGCGGTATCGGGCGCGCTTGCCTTGCCGGCCTGCACCTCGCTTGGCGGCGGTTTCAGTTTTACCGATGCGATCGCGCGGCTGCTGTTCCTGTCGAGCGACCGCGCGTTCAACCGGATGCTGCGCAGCGACGGCTTCTGGGATCAGCAGGTCGCGCAATTGGGGCTCGGCGGCTTTCTGGGCGGGCGGGGCGATGTGCTCAGCCGCATCCTGACATCGCCCTTGTTCAAGAACCGGCTTGACCGCGAATTTGCCGGCTTTGCTTATGAAGGTGCCCAGCGTGCAGCGCCGGTGGTGGCCGATACAATCCGCCTGGTCGGTTATCAGAACGCCATCGATCTCGTGCGCGGCGGACCCAGCGCGGCGACCGCGTTCCTGCGCGGCGAGATGGGTGGGCGGCTGATCGACGTAATGGTGCCGGAAATCGGCCAAGCAATGCGGGTCGCCTCCGATCCGCTGGTGGGCGAGGCGCTCGGTGCGCTCACCGGGGTCGATCTGCCCGGTGCGGCCCGGCGCGTCTCCGGTTCGGTGGACGACATCATCTGGCGCGAGATTGCCGCCGAAGAGGCCGCCATTCGCGCCAATCCCGGCGCGGTGGGCGATCCACTGATCGCGGCGGTGTTCGGCCCTGCGCGCGCGTTCTGACGGGCTGGCGGGCACGGCATGGCGCCGCTAGAGCGGGGTCAACTCGCGATTCCCGCCCAGCCGGAGCCTGCCCGCCATGAAGTTCTTCGCCGACACTGCCGATATCCCCGCGATCCGCGAACTGGCCGAGGCGGGGCTGGTCGATGGCGTCACCACCAACCCGTCGCTGATCGCCAAATCGGGCGCGGACTTTCTCGAGGTGACGCGCGAGATTTGCGGACTTGTCGATGGGCCGGTCAGCGCCGAGGTGGTCGCGCTCGACCATGCGACCATGCTGCGCGAGGCCGAGGTACTGCGAAAGATCGCCGATAATGTCTGCATCAAGGTACCGCTGACGATTGACGGGCTCAAGACCTGCCGCGCGCTGACGGGCGAGGGGACGATGGTCAATGTCACGCTGTGCTTCTCGGCCAATCAGGCGCTGCTGGCGGCGAAGGCGGGGGCGACATTCGTGTCGCCGTTTGTCGGCCGGCACGACGACAATGGCTTCGACGGGATGTCATTAATTAGTGATATCCGCCTGATTTACGACAATTATGCCTTCGATACTGAAATCCTTGTCGCCTCGGTCCGCCATGCGACCCATGTGCTCGAAGCGGCGCGGATCGGCGCCGATGTGGCGACCATGCCGCCTGCAGTGATCAAGACGCTGGCCAATCATGTACTGACCGACAAGGGGCTGGAGGGGTTCGCCACCGATTGGGGGACCACTGGCCAAACCATCCTGCGCGACTGAGCCTTGGCCGACGACACGCCCCTCGACCTGTTCCGCCGCGCGCTGACCGGTACCGCGCGCGCCATTGCCCGTGAGCCCGAGGTGGAGGTCGCATGGAGCGCCGATGCGCCCGCCGCCAGCGGCAAGAACTTCCGCGTCCCGCTCCCGGGGCGGACCCTGCCGGCGGCGCAAGCGCAGGAGGCGCGCGGTTTCGCAGACAGCTTTGCCCTGCGTCTGCGGCATCACAATGACGCGCTGCACAGCAAGCACGCCCCGGCCGAACCGCTGGCGCGCGCCTGTTACGATGCCGTGGAGCAGGTGCGTTATGAGGCGCTGGGGGCAAACGATTTCAGCGGAATGCGCACCAATCTTGACGCCGCGGCTGAGCTGCGTGCGGCGGGGGATCCGATTGCACGGGCGACCGAGGCCAGTGACGTGCCGCTGCAAACGGCGCTGGCATTGCTGCTGCGCGAACGGCTGACCGGCACGCCGGTGCCACAGCGCGCGCGTGCGGGCGTGGAGCTGGTGCGCGAGTTCATCGAAAGCCGAACCGGCAGCGATTTCGACGATCTGGCAGGCTCGCTGGCAGATCAGCGGGCGTTCCAGTCGCTGACGCTCGATATGCTGCGGCATCTCGATCTCACCCGCAACGATGATGCACCAGATGCGACTGATGATGACCCCGACGCCGACGATGAGGGCGCCGAGGACGATGCCGGCGACGACGAGGGCGATCAGGACGAAAGCGAGCGCCAGTCGGGTGAAATGGCCGGCGAGCTGAGCGACGGCGATAGCGAGGGCGACGCCGAAACCGAGCCGGCCGCAGACGAGGACATGGCCGAGGGCACTGGCGAGGACGAGGGCGAGGAGGGCATGATGCCCGTGCGCCCCAACCGCCCGTGGACCGATCTGCCCGAAGATTTCGATTATCGCGCCTTCACCACCCGTTTCGACGAGGTGGTCGAGGCGGACGAACTGTGCGACGAGGAGGAGCTGACCCGGCTGCGCGCCTATCTCGACAGCCAGTTGCAGGGGCTGCAGGGTGTCGTCACCCGGCTCGCCAACCGCTTGCAGCGGCGGCTGATGGCGCAGCAGAACCGCGCCTGGGATTTCGATCAGGAAGAGGGCCTGCTCGATGCCGCGCGCCTCGCCCGCGTGGTCATCAGCCCCGGCCATTCGCTGAGCTACAAGATCGAGCGCGATCAGGAGTTCAAGGACACCGTCGTCACGCTGCTGATCGACAATTCGGGCTCGATGCGCGGGCGGCCGATTTCCATCGCCGCAATCAGCGCCGACATTCTCGCCCGCACGCTGGAGCGCTGCGGGGTCAAGACCGAGATCTTGGGCTTCACCACCCGCGCCTGGAAAGGCGGGCAGAGCCGCGAGGCGTGGCTCGCCGATGGCAAGCCGCCGCATCCGGGCCGCCTCAACGATCTGCGCCACATCGTCTACAAGCAGGCCGACGAGCCATGGCGCCGGGCGCGCCGCAATCTCGGCCTGATGATGCGCGAGGGGCTGCTGAAGGAGAATATCGACGGCGAGGCGCTGCTCTGGGCGCATGAGCGCCTGCTCGCCCGGGCGGAAGATCGCCGCATCCTGATGGTCATTTCCGACGGCGCGCCGGTCGATGACAGCACATTGAGCGTCAACAATGCCGGTTATCTCGAACAGCATCTGCGCAAGGTGATCGGCTGGATCGAGCAGAAATCGCCGGTGCAGCTCGCCGCGATCGGCATCGGCCATGATGTGACCCGCTATTACAAGCGGTCGGTGACGATCATGGATGTGGAGCAATTGGGCGGGACGATTATCGAACAGCTCGCCGGCTTGTTCGAGGTGGAGGGACAATGAACGTAACCGAAGCCGTCGCCAGCCGGCGTTCGATCCGGCAATTTTCGGGCCGTCCGGTGGAGGAAGCGACATTGCGTCGCGTGCTCGAGAAAGCGCAGAGGGCTCCGTCGGGCGGCAATACGCAGCCGTGGAACGCGGTGGTGGTGACGGGGGCCGAACTGGCGCGGGTGACAGATGCGGTGAAGGCATTGGTGGCAGAAGCGCCGATGGGCAAGGGCGCGGAATATCCGATCTACCCCGCCGAACTCAACGGGCGCTATAACGACCAGCGCTTCGCGGTCGGCGCGGCGATGTTCGATTCGCTGGGCATCGCGCGCGAGGACAAAGTGGGCCGCATCGAGCAGATGCAGGCCAATTGGGAAAGCTTCGGCGCGCCGGTGCAGATGTTCACTTTCTGCCCGAAATATATGAACCAGCCGCAATGGTCGGATATGGGCATGTGGCTGCAAACGGTGATGCTGCTGCTGCGGGAAGAGGGGCTGGATAGCTGCGCGCAGGAAATCTGGGCGATGTATGGCGAACCGATGAAGGCCCTGCTCGGCATCCCCGACGATCACATCTTCTTCTGCGGTATGGCGATCGGCTGGCGGGACCCTGACGCGCCGATCAACAATTTCCCCGTGCCGCGCGTGCCCTATACCGAGGCAGTGGAATTGCGCGGCTTTTGACAGCCAGCCGCGCGGGCGGCAAAGCGCGGGCCATGTCTGACACGCCGCTCAAGCTCTACAATTCGCTCACCCGCCAGCTCGAACCCTTCGTGCCGATCCACCACGGCGAGGCGCGCGTCTATACCTGCGGGCCGACGGTCTATAATTACCCGCACATCGGCAATATGCGCGCCTATGTGTTCGCCGATGTGCTGGGCCGGGTGCTGAGCTTCAAGGGCTATAAGCTCACCCACGTCATCAACATCACCGATGTCGGCCATCTCACCGACGATGCCGATGCGGGCGAGGACAAGCTGGAGAAAGCGGCGGCAGCCGGTGCCCGCTCGATCTGGGATATCGCCCGCCATTATACCGAGGCGTTCTGGGACGATATCAAGGCGCTCAATATCCGCCAGCCCGCGCAGTGGACGGTGGCGACCGATTACGTCCCCCAGATGATCGAGTTCGCCAAGGGCATCGCCGACAAGCACTGTTACGAACTCGACAGCGGGCTCTATTTCGATGTGTCGACCGTGGCCGATTACGGCCGCCTCGCCCGCTCGCGGACGGACGAGGGAGAGGGGCGGATCGAGGCGGTCGCGGGCAAGCGCAACGCGGCTGACTTTGCCATCTGGCGCAAGACCCCGCCGGGCGAGACGCGGCAGATGGAATGGGACAGCCCCTGGGGCCGCGGCGCGCCGGGCTGGCACCTCGAATGCAGCGCGATGAGCGGCGCGGTGCTGGGCTTCCCGTTCGACATTCACACCGGCGGGATCGACCACCGCGAAATCCATCACCCGAACGAGATCGCGCAGAACCAGGCGCACACCTGCTCCGACCACTCGGGCGCGAAGATCTGGATGCACAACAACTTCCTCGTCGACCGGACGGGGAAGATGAGCAAATCCTCGGGCGAATTCCTGCGGCTGCAATTGCTGATCGACAAGGGGTATCACCCGCTCGCCTACCGGCTGATGTGCCTCCAGGCGCATTACCGCAGCGAGCTGGAGTTTTCGTGGGAGGGGCTACACGCCGCGCTAGTGCGGTTGAAGCGGCTGGTGATGGCGGTCGAGACTGTCCGCAGCGGCGCACACTCCGCCGAGGGCGATGTCACCAGCATCGAGCATGTGCGCAGTCACCTTGACCGCTTCGAAGGGGCTCTATCCGCGGACTTGAACACAGCCGAGGCCCTGCTTTGGCTGGAAACCATGCCGAGTTTGAAAGGCATTGGGCCTGTCGAAAAGTTCGTTGCGATCGAAAAAATGGATACTGTCCTAGGTCTTGGCTTGCTCCACATCACCCGCGCCGACCTGCGCGTCCGGCCCAAATCCGCGACCATTACCGAAGCGGAAATCGAAACCGCGCTGGCTGAACGCAAGGACGCGCGCGCGGCGAAGGATTTTGCCCGCTCCGACGCGATCCGTGATGACCTTACGGCGCGAGGGGTGGAGGTGATGGACGGCGACCCGCTGGGGTGGGACTGGCGGTTGGCGATTTAAGCCGGGGGAGATGATTGTTGACCACCGCCGTTCTGTCCGCGCTGATCCGCCCGCTGCTCGAACCGCAATTGCCCGACTGGCTCGATGTGCGCTGGTTCGCCAGCAAGGATGAGGCGCTGGCCCTTGCGCCCGATGCCGAGATCGGCTGGTTCGATCTTCACGATCACGCCGCGATGGCCGAGATTGTCACCGCCGCCGCGAACGTCAAATGGCTCAACTCGATCTATGCCGGGCTCGATTTCCTGCCGCTCGATCTGCTCGCCCGGCGCGGCACGGCGATCACTAACGGCGCCGGAATCAACGCCATCACCATCGCCGAATATGTCGTGATGCTGATGCTGGTCGAGGCGAAGGGCTATCGCGATGTCGTGCGCGCGCAGGAGCGGCGCGAATGGCTGCTCGATTCGCCGGGCAAGAAGGAGCTGGCCGGCTCGTCCGCGCTGCTGATCGGCATGGGCGCAATCGGCCGGTTGGTGAAGGCCCGGCTCGAGGCGTTCGAGGTGGCTGTCACTCCCACTCGCCGCACGCCGGGCGCCGGCGAGCTTGGCCCGGATGAATGGCGCGCGCGGCTGGGCGAATTCGACTGGGTGATCCTGGCGCTGCCCGCCACGGCGGAGACCGAACATCTGATCGGCGCTGACGAACTGGCGGCGATGAAACCGGGCGCGGTATTGGTCAATATCGCGCGCGGCAGCGTGGTCGATCAGGCGGCGCTGGTCGCCGCGCTCGGGGCGAAGCGGATCGGCGGCGCGCTGCTCGATGTCACCACCCCCGAGCCGCTGCCCGCCGACCATCCGCTGTGGGCGCTCGACAATGCGCAGGTCACCATGCACCTGTCGGGCCGCGCGCAGGACAAGATGTTCGTCCGCTCCGCCGAACGCTTCCTCGCCAACCTCGCCCGCTACCGCGCCGGCGAACCCGTCGCGCCGCGCTTCGACCCGGCGTTGGGGTACTGACATCACGCATCCTCCAGCAGGAGGAGTTCGCAGGTGACGGTCAGCTCCGGGGCGGGGAGCATGGTGTGTTCGGCGGCGATCACCTCCGCGCTGGCGACCAGTTGGCCGGGCACGGTGAACTCGTGATCCGACAGCTCGGCGATCAAGTGCTCGCCGCCGGCCACCGCCTGGTCGCCGGCGTAGCGGAGCGCGATGCGGTGCCGCGTTCCGGCGAAGGTGACGCTGGCCCACGCCGTCTGGTCGTGGCGCAGCACCTCGCCGTGATTATGCGCGAGGGCCTTGAGCGCGCGTCGCAGATGGGCGGCCAGGCCGCGAACTGGCCGATCAGCGCCCATGCTGCGCGCTCCGCTCGCGGGCGATGAAATGGTGCACGCGCCGCTCCATCGACGGGCGCGGCTCGCGGCCATTGCGCAGATCGAGCACAAAGCGCGGATCGCGCACCGCGAGGCGGCCGAAGCGCGTGGGCGCCATCTCGGTCTCGCGCAGGAATTGTTCGATAATACGGATGAGCATGGACCCTCTCTGCCGATTCGGTGTTCCATGTTTGTTCCAAGCGAAATCCTACTTGTCTAGGAAAAATCCTATGCTATAGGTTGATTGTGGCTCGACCAGTTTCATCGCCCGCTTTCGAACCGGACGCCGCCCGTCAGGCGCTGCTGGGTGCCGCTACGCGCCGCGGGGTGAGCCTTGCGGCGCTGTCGGAGATGATCGGCCGTAACCCCAGCTATTTGCAGCAATATATCCGCAAGGGCAGCCCGCGAAAGCTGGAAGAACACGACCGCCGGGTGCTAGCCCAGTTCCTCGGCATCAGCGAACAGACGCTCGGCGGGGATGGTGCGGTCAGCGCGTCGGGCGACGATTATGTCGTGGTTCCCCGGCTCCCGATTGACGCCTCCGCCGGGCCGGGCGCGGTCGGTGCGGAGGAAATTTCCTTTGACGCCTATCGTTTCAGCCCGCGCTGGATGCGCGAGATGGGCCTGCAACCGGGACAGGTCGCAGCGATCCGGGTTGAGGGCGATTCGATGGTTCCGCTGCTCCAATCGGGCGATGAAATCCTGGTCGATCAGACCCGCCGCGCGGGCGAGGGGGTGTTCGTCGTGCGGATCGGCGATGCACTCCACGTCAAGCAGGTGCAGGCGCGTGGGAGCGGCCGGATCGCGCTGATCAGTGCCAACGAGGCCTATCCCCCGGTCGAGTTGGGGCTGGACGAGATCGCCGTCATCGGCCGCGTCGTGTGGAAGGGCGGGCGCATCTGACCGCCCGCTTGCATTCGCGCGGGCGCCCCGCCATTTCCTTGCCCATGACCGAGCGCTCCCAGCCGCCGATGAAGGCGGCGATCATCCCTGTCACCCCGCTGCAGCAGAACTGCTCGCTGATCTGGTGCACCGCGACGATGCGCGGCGCGCTGGTCGATCCGGGCGGCGATCTCGACCGGCTGAAGGCGGCGGTGGCCAAGGCCGGGGTCACGCTGGAAAAGCTGCTGGTGACGCATGGCCATATCGACCATTGCGGCGAGACCGGCGTGCTGGCGAAGGAACTGGGCCTGCCGATCGAAGGCCCGCACGAGGCGGACCGCTTCTGGATCAGCCGGCTGGGCGAAGACGGCGCCCGCTACGGCGTCAATGGCGAGGTGTTCGAGCCGGACCGCTGGCTGATCGATGGCGACACCGTGACCGTGGGCGACCTGACGCTGGAGGTGCTCCATTGCCCCGGCCACACGCCGGGCCACGTGGTGTTCTACCACCGCCCCAGCCAGTTCGCGATTGTCGGCGATGTCCTGTTCCAGGGCAGCATCGGCCGCACCGACTTCCCCTTGGGCAACCATCAGGATCTGATCGACGCGATCACGCAGAAGCTGTGGCCGCTCGGCAACGACGTCACCTTCATCCCCGGCCACGGCCCCACCAGCACCTTCGGCCGCGAGCGGCAGACCAACGCCTTCGTCAGCGATTACGCGCTGGGGTGATGTCCGTTATTCGGACCTGAAAGCAGATGGTCGGCGAACGACCCCATTGCGGACGTTCCTTCG
>NZ_JADMNM010000008.1:0-72500 GCF_016461955.1 Qipengyuania sp. YIM B01966
CGCCAAATGTTCTGACGACGGACATTGGAGCGACTCAGATCAATATCTGCTCGCCTGTCCAAACCTAAAATTCCTAATGTGGTTTCCTATATTTGCTGACAAATTGGCGATCTCGGAGATTGAACTTGGCTTGTGCTCGCGGTGCTGCCTCACCGAACACCAACACTCAGCGGCGTCTGTTCGCTGCATCAGGCGGATATTGTCAAAATCCGGACTGCCTTCGGGAGCTTTTTATCGACGCGGACGGCCAAGCCGTGAACGTCGCAGAAATGGCCCATGTATTCGCAGCAAATGACGATGGGCCCCGCGCCAATCCGGAACTTTCCAAGGAAGAAAGGGGAGCCTTCGAGAACCTGATCCTGCTTTGCGCGATCTGCCATACCATGATCGACAAGGCGCCGGACGCCTTTCCCGACACGCGCATCCTCGAATGGAAACGCGAGCACGCCAAAAAGCTGGCGGCGGTATTCGGTGTTACGAAGTTCCCCGATCGTGCCGCTGCGCGGGAAGCGATCGCCCCGCTGCTAGCCAAGAACCATGCGATCTTCAGTCAATATGGTCCTCACATTGAGGCTGCACGCGATCCGGAAAGCGGCGCGGCCGAAACGTGGCGCCGCAAGATGCTCACCGGGATCCTGCCCAACAACAATCGCGTGCTGGCTCAGCTCGACGCGAACCGGCATTTGCTCTCCGAAGAGGAACTTAAAACCGTCGAGGCATTCCGCCAGCACGTCGACGACCTCGAAGCCGTCCACATCGGTGGTGCGAACGAAGATGCAAGCTGCTTCCCAGCGGGCATGCAGACAATTTTGGAGAAATGATCGTGGCCGGCAGCGTTACAGATTGGGTCGAAGCCCACGTCGATGATCAATCGGGCTACAAAGTAGTGGGGCGGACCGCAGAGGATTTCCTGATAATCGATGATGGCAAGGGCAATACCGGCACCGTTGCTGTAATCG
Organism: Qipengyuania sp. YIM B01966; assembly: GCF_016461955.1. Taxonomy (GTDB): domain Bacteria; phylum Pseudomonadota; class Alphaproteobacteria; order Sphingomonadales; family Sphingomonadaceae; genus QFOP01. The sequence continues at coordinate 960 of NZ_JADMNM010000008.1, forward strand.
GCGCCAAGCCGATGGTCGAAGCGGGTGACGTTGCCCCCGTACTAGCGATGGCGACCAAGCCGGATTTCATCATCAATGTGCCATCGAGCTCTATCTGGACCGGTGATGCTATCGCTCTGGCGCAAGGCGTGCCGGCGGGCTTCGGAACGTTCGGGGAACTCGGGAAGGCAGTACGACAAGGCGACCTGACCGGCTACCGAAACAAGGAGTTCGCCTTCTTCGAGGACGCGATCGGCCAGCACTCTAATGTTAGGCAAGTCTCGCGGCTGTACGAGTCTGTATTCGTCGCCCACCGCAAAAGGGGCGGCGACCTAACTATCGCTCTCATAGATGCGTATAACCTCAGTGCGGAAGACCTCCGCAACGCACGCAAGATGGTCGGCGCCTTCGACATCGCGTTGAAAATGTCGAGCTACGGCAAGGTGACCGATGCAGCACGAAACGCAGCAGACTCGATGGGGGCTGAGGCCATGATGTTCGGTGACCTCATGCGACGCCTCGCTAAGTGACCCGCGCCCAAAATGTAGATGCACTCGTAGTTTTGGCCGGGCAGCTCGGAGCGGTCGCAGCAGGGACGGAATGGTACCTGTTCGGCTCAATGGATCGGGAGGAGGAGTTTTGCTCCGATGTTGACCTTCTGATTTTGTGTGGAACTGCGGCGCAGGCAGACGCCTTGCGTGCAGCGATCGATCCTGATCAACTTGGCCGCCCCATCGATCTATCCTTGATGACATTTGAGGAGGAGCGCGAGATCAGCGCCGTCAAGCTTCAGGCCGCACGGAAAATTTACCCCTAAGCGAACTAGCGGACTCTATCGGGCTTTCGGGCGGGGGGGATTTGTCCAGTACGATTGCACTCGGCTCGCAAAACCAACCTAGCGCTCGTTCGTGAAGCGGATCGCAGTTGCTTAGCATACGTCCGCTTTAAGGTTCGCTCGGAGCTAGACCGAACGACGATATTTGGGGCGCGAAGCTGCCTCTGCATCACTTTACGATGAGGCGAGCCGCTTCGCGTCGCCGAAGCTCATCAAGATAATCGCTCCACCATTGCGCCATCTTTACGCGTTCATCCCAGTAGTTCCCGCGATTGTAGACGCCCCGAATAGCGTTGCTGTCGCCGTGGGCCAGAGCACGTTCGATTGCGTCTGGGTGCCAAAGCCCGCTCTCGTTGAGCATGGTCGAGGCCGTTGAGCGCAGGCCATGCGCTGTCACTTCATCCTTGGTGAACCCCATACGCCGGAATGCCGCGTTGATTGTATTCTCGCTCATGGGACGTTGACGCGTATGGAACGCCGGGAAGATGTAGCCCTTGCTCCCGGTAATTGGTTTGAGCTCTCGCAACAGGTCCAACACTTGGCGTGATAGCGGCACCACATGGGCCCGCCGCGCCTTCATCTTGCCTTCCGGTATTGTCCAGGTGGCCTTGTCCCAATCGATCTCGTTCCACTCGCCGTGGCGAAGCTCACCGGGTCGCACAAAGACATGGGGTGCGATCTTCAGCGCGAACTTCGTCGCCGGGTAACATTCGAAATCATCGATAGCACGGAGCAGCCCGCCCAACTTCTCTGGTTCGAGGATCGCCGCGTAGTGCCGTGCTTTGGGCGTGACCAGTGCACCCTGCAGGATCGAAGTCGGATCGGTTTGGCACTGGCCAAGCGCAGCTCCATACCGGAACACCCGGCTTGCGAAGGAGCGGCACTTCTTCGCTGTCTCGAGATTACCTTTGGCTTCGAGTTTCTTGAGCGCCGCCAGCATCAACTGCGGATCGACATCGTTGATTGGCATATTGCCGATCGCTGGCTTGAGCAGTTCAAGGAACCAGCGCGCCTTGCGCAGCGTGGCCTCTGCCCTGCCTTCGGGCACCATCTTCTCGTCGATGTACTTATTGGCGATGACCTCGAAGGTGTTCTCCGCACCTAGCTTGATCCTGGCCTTCTTGCGCTTACGCTCCAGCATTGGATCGATGCCATCGGAAACCTTGAGCCGTGCTCGGTCGCGAAGCTGGCGCGCTTGCGACAAGCTGATCTCAGGGAACGCGCCGATGGGCAGCTTCTTCTCCTTACCGCCAAAGCGGTACTTGAAATACCAGAGCTTGGAGCCGTTCGGCTTCACCAAAAGCAGCAGCCCCCGCGAGTCGTATTTCTTGTATGACTTGTCGGCAGCCCGGAAGCCTTTGATTTCCTGCACATTGAGGCTCATTTGGGGGCCTCACTTTCGTGCGATTTGGGGGCTTTTGAGCTGGAGCCCCCAGCCGAGGCCCCCAGAGACGTTGGAACAAAGCGGAACAAAACAAGACCTCGCTTTCTGCGCTAGAGGTCAAGAATGGCAGAATTCCGCCGTTTCTGCAATGTTTTGGAACGTTCTGATGAGAACAAATGGTGCCCAGAAGAGGACTCGAACCTCCACGCCCTTGCGAGCGCCGCCACCTGAAGACGGTGCGTCTACCAATTCCGCCATCTGGGCACACAGCGGCTCGGCAAAGGCGCCGGGAACCGCGGGTAGGGGCGCGCAACTAGGAAGTCTGGGCCAGCCTGTCAACGCCCATTGCACCGCGTCCGGAAGGTTGCCCTGAGGCAGGGGATGAGGCAATGGCTGGTCGTGGTTCAACGGCTTCGGCCTCAAGGCTAAAGAGTTTGGCGAAGATGGCGCGCAACAATCCTCTCGACGGCAAACTGGTGGTGCTGTTCGGCGGCGGCGGGTTCGTCGGGACCCACGTGGCGCAGGCACTGCTCGCGCGCGGGGCGCGCTTGCGGATCGCGGGGCGCAGTGCTGGCGACGCCTGGTCGCTGAAGCCGCTCGCCAATCTCGGGCAGATGCAATTTGCCCCCTGCGATGTTCGCCATCGGGGCAGTGTTGCAGCCGCACTCGCCGGGGCCGATGCCGCTGTCAATCTGGTCGGCAGCTTCCACGGTGACCTGATGGCGCTGATGGGCGCCGGTGCGGGGAATATCGCTGAGGCCGCCGCCGCAGCGGGCGTGGAAAGCCTTGTGCAGGTGAGCGCCATCGGCGCCGATGCCGGCTCTCCTTCGCGCTATGCCCAGGCCAAGGCGGCCGGCGAGGCGGCGGTTCAATCCGCGTTTCCGAGCGCGACGATCATCCGCCCTTCGGTGCTGTTCGGGCAGCAGGCCGGGCTCATCCCGCTGATCGCGGGCATGGTGCGGACCTGGCCGATCGTTCCGGTGTTCGCCCCGCATGCGCCGCTCCGCGCGCTGTTCGTCGGCGATGCCGCCGGCGCGATCGTCCATGCGCTGGCCGATCCGTTGGCGCATGGCGGAAAGATCTACGAAATCGCCGGGCCCGAGGATCTGACGATGCTTGGCCTGCACGATGAGGTCGCCCGCCTGCAAGGGCGCAAGAGGCTGTTTCCGCAAGTGCCCGATGCACTGTCGGCGCTCATGACCAAACTCCCGCTCGTACCGCTGTCCAGCGACCAGTGGGAAATGCTCAAGGCGGGTAATGTACCCAGCGGCCAATATCCGGGGATCGAGGCGCTGGGCGTCGAGCCGAAACCAATCGGCCTGTTCCTCGACCGCTGGATGACCCGCTATCGCCGCCACGGCCGTTTCAGCGACCATCTGCGGACCGCTTGAGGCAAGCTAGGCTTCGTCTCCGCCATCTTCGAGCCGGCGACGCGCCGCATCGCCGGGATCGACGGGCGCCTGGAGCACCAGCGGCTCAACCCGCAGCACCGCGCCTGCATGGCCGGTAATCCGCACCCGCGCCCCGGCGGCGAGCGGTGGGCCATCGGCCAGCCATTCGCCATCACCCACCCTCACGCGGCCGGTTCCGCCCTCCTCGATGGCCTGAACGACGGTGGCGGTTTGGCCGGTCAACCGTGCGCCGCGATTGTTCATATGGGGGTCGCTGCTGGCGATAGGCTGTTCAATATAGAAGCGATTCGCGGCATATGCGGTGATCAACGACAGCACGGTGAAGCTGACAATCTGGATCGGTAGCGAGGGATCCAGGGCAAAGGTGATCGCGCCGGTCAGGAATGCGGCCACCGCCAGCCAGATCAGATAGACGCCGGGCACCAGCAGTTCGAGCGCGGCCAGAGCCAGTCCGATGGTCAGCCAGATCCAGTGCGCGTCGATGGATGCGAGATCGTCCATCGGCAGGCTCAACCCTGCCCGCCGCTGCGCGGGACACTGGGACGCGGCGCGCCGCTGGTAGACCGTGACGGCACCTGCACATCGCCCGGACCCGGCTCGGGCAGGCGCGGTGCGGCCGAGGTCGCGCCGTCCTGCGGCCCGACAACTTCGCGCAGCAGCTCGCCCACCCCGCCAAGCGAGCCGATCAACTGCGTCGCTTCGACCGGGAACAGAATGGTCTTGGCATTGGGGCTGGTGGCGAATTTGCCGACCGCCTTGGTATATTCCTGCGCGATGAAGTAGTTGATCGCCTGACTGCCCGACGTGGCGATCGCGTCGGATACGACCTGCGTGGCGCGGGCTTCAGCCTCGGCGGCGCGTTCGCGAGCTTCGGCGTCGCGGAAGGCGGCTTCCTTCTTGCCTTCGGCCGATAGGATCGCACTCTGCTTCTCGCCCTCGGCGCGCAGGATGCGGCTCGCGCGTTCGCCCTCGGCCTCGAGGATTTCGGCACGCTTCAGCCGTTCGGCTTTCATCTGGCGGGCCATCGCCTCGGAAATGTCCAGCGGCGGGCGGATGTCCTTGATCTCGACGCGGGTGATCTTGACACCCCAGGGCGAGGTTGCGTGATCGACCACCCCGAGCAGCCGGGCATTGATCTCGTCGCGCTTGGACAGCGTCTCGTCGAGGTCCATGCTGCCCATCACCGTGCGCAGATTGGTCGTCGTGATGGCCATGATCGCGGCGTAGAGATTGTGCACCTCGTACGCGGCCTTGCCGGCGTCGAGCACCTGGAAAAACACCACTGCATCGACGCCGACCATGGCGTTGTCCTTGGTGATGATTTCCTGCCCAGGAATGTCGAGCACCTGCTCCATCATGTTGATCTTGTGCCCGACCCGGTCAACGAAGGGGGTGATCAGATGGAGGCCCGGATCGGCGGCCTTGGTGAACCGGCCGAACCGTTCGATCGTATAGACAAACCCTTGCTTCACGACCCGCACCGCCATCAGCAGGAACAGGACCAGCAGCAGCAACAATCCGATCAGGAAGAAATCCATCGCTTCACTCTCCACCAGGAAGCCGCATGATAGAAGGCTGCCGAAAGCGGGCAAGGAAAACCGGACCGCCGCGCGCCGCCGACCGACGAGCGGCTATAAGCCGGCGTAGAGCGCCAGCTTGCGGGCAAAGGCGCGGTCGGCCTCGGCGGCGTGATAGGACGGGCTGTCGGGTACGGTCCAGCCATGGTCGGCGGCATAAACCTCGACCTCCGCTTCTCGCCCTGCGGCGGCGGCGGCAGCCTCCAGCGCCGGGCGCACAGCGGGGTCGCGGGCATGGTCGTCCTGCCCGATGGCAAACAGATAGTGCGCCCGCGCCGCGCCCAACAGCGCGTGCGGGCTGTCGGCGCCTTCGCGCACCAGACCGCCGCCGTGGAAGCTTGCCACAGCGCCGACGCGGGACGGCACGGCGGCCGCGCTCCACACGGCGAGCGGGCCGCCCATGCAATATCCCTCGACCCCCACCCCCCGACGCAGATCGACGCTTGGTTGCCGATCCAGCCACGCAATCGCGGCCTCGGCATCTCTGCTCACCGCCGGACGGGTGAGCTTGTCCCGCCACGGGCCGACCAGAAGGAAGCCGTCGCGCTCGCGGAAATCCGCGAAGCTGGCGAATTGCGGCGCCGGCTGGTCACGGTAGAAGGGGTTGAGCACCAGCACCGCATAGCCGGCAGCCGCCATGCGCCGCGCCATCGCGCCAAACGCGTCGCGCAGCGACGCGATGTCGGGCCAGACGAGGATTGCCGGATGCCGACCCCGTCCCGGCCGGACGAACAGCGCATCCATCATTCCTGACGGGGTGGCGATCCGCTCGCGGCTTTCAGCAAGGCCAGCGTCGGTCAGCAGCAGGCTCGCGCAGCCCGCCAGCGCGAGGCTCGCGGCGGTGCCCGCGCTGGCTGCGGCGAACTGGCGCCGGGTCAGTCTGGCCTGGCGGTGATGGACGTCCTCTTCGCACATGAGCCAGGTCTCTTTCTGTTCGTCCGCCGTAGCCTAGGCGCAGCCGGCAGGTTGGCAAGTGGCGCTGGGGGCGACCGCTTGATAGGTTGCGGGCAACAACGCAAAAAACGAATCGATGCGGCAATGTCCGCTCGGCGGTGCAAGGAGAGCACGAATGACCAAGCCCTATGCCAATCTCATCGGTGGCGAGATGATCTCGACCACAGCGACGATGGACGTCGTCAACCCGGCAACCGAGGAGGTGATCGGCACCGTCCCCGCTTGCGGCAAGGACGAGCTTGACCGGGCGGTGGCTGCGGCGCGCACCGCGTTCAGGAGCTGGTCGAAAACGCCGATCGAACAGCGCCGGGCGGTGATCCAGGCGATCTCGGCAACGATCAAGGAAAATGCCGACGAGCTGCACCGCCTGCTCACCGCCGAACAGGGCAAGCCGCATCAACAGGCCATTGGCGAGATTATCGGCGCTTCGATGATGGCGGGCGCGCAATCGACGCTCGAGCTCGATGACGAGGTGAACGAGGACAGCGACGCGCGCATCAGCCGAACCCGGCGGGTGCCAGTGGGCGTGGTCGGCGGGATCGTGCCGTGGAACTTCCCGGTGATGATGGCGGTGCAGAAGATCGTGCCCGCGCTGCTGTCGGGCTGCACCATCGTGCTCAAGCCCTCCCCCTTCACGCCGCTGACCACGCTGCGGCTGGCCGAGTTGATCAAGGATGTCGTGCCCGCTGGCACCGTCAACATCATTACCGGCGAGGACAGTCTGGGGCCGCTCATCACCAGCCACCCCGGTATCGACAAGATCACCTTCACCGGCTCGACCGCGACGGGCAAGAAGATCATGGAAGGCGCGAGCCGCGATCTGAAACGCATCACGCTCGAACTGGGCGGCAACGACGCCTCGATCGTGCTCCCCGATGCCGATGTCGAAAAGGTCGCCGAGCAACTGTTCTGGTCGAGCTTCACCAATGCCGGGCAGATCTGTGTCGCCGCCAAGCGGGTCTATATCCACGAGGATATCTATGACGAACTGAGCAAGGCGATTGCCGATTATGCCCGCACCGTGAAGGTCGGCGACGGGGCGCAACAGGGCACCGGCGTGGGGCCAGTGCAGAACCGCAAGCAATTCGAACGGGTCTGCGAACTGATCCAGGATGCCAAGGACCAGGGTTACCAGTTCCTGCTGGGCGGCGATGTCGATCCCAGCGGAACAGGCTATTTTGTGCCGATCACGATCCTGGACAATCCGCCCGAGGATGCCCGCATCGTCGCCGAAGAGCAGTTCGGACCGGTCATGCCGCTGATGAAGTTTTCTACCGATGAGGAAGTGATCGAGCGCGCGAACGCATCGGATTATGGCCTTGCCGGTGCGGTCTGGACCAAGGACACCGACCGCGGCGTGCGGATTGCCGAGCAGCTCGAAACCGGCACGGTGTGGATCAACGAATACATGCACCTCTCACCATTCGTCCCGTTTGGCGGGCACAAGCAGTCGGGCTTTGGTGCCGAATATGGCAAGGAAGGGCTGCTCGAATTCACCTATCCGCAGGTAATCACGGTGCGCAAGAACGCGGCGGTCTGATACCATAAGCAAGGGGCGGCATCTCGCGATGCCGCCCCCCAAATTCCCCCTGGTGCGACCCTGGGAGAGATGGCCGATTAGAGCTCGTTGCCGCGATTGCCCAGCTGTTCGCCGGTCTGCTGCTGCGCTTCACCCTTGCGCTCCTGCGCTAGGCCCGACTGGTGCAAGCTTTCGCTGCCGACAGCCGAACCGACCGCCTGCTTGACTTTCCCGATGGCTTCATTGGCCATCCCGGAAGCCTTGTAGCTGGTTTCGCCCGGGCCGTTGCCGATATCTGTCCGACGATAGGAGCGATAGCGGGTCGACGTAGTGTCGGTGTCCCGATCGTAATACCGCGAGCCCGCAACGGTCCCTGCAGCGGCGCTGGCGGGAGCGTTCCAGCCCGAACTGCGCCATTCGGAGGCCTTGGTATCGATATCTTCAGCGTTCGACTGCTCGATGATATCGCGGGCCTGCTGGGCCATCTGATCGTCGACGGTGACAGTGAGGACCGCGCCGCCGCGATGCACACCTTCTTCATAGGCGTGCCGATCTTCGTCGGGGATGAGATAATCATCGCTGCTGTGGTCGGCGCTCGCCCAGAAACCGCGATCTTCAGCACTGGAATAATGTCCGGCACGATAATTGGTGGAGCCGCTGTGATAGAGGCCGCCGCTGCTGTGGGTATCAGCGTTGTCCTTGACGATGCCGAGTTCACGCAGACGGTTCTGCACGCGTTCGGCCTCTTCGCGGCTGTCATAATAAGCGGTGATTACTTGCGACATGGCAATTTCCTTTCCCGTAGAAGAGACCCGGCCGGGGCGCGTGGTTAGGGGGAGGCCCCGGCCGAGTTGGTGTACTGAATTTAGCGTGCGGTAACCCGCATCTCGACCTTGCGGTTACCAGCCGTAGCGGTGGCACCCGTTTCACCCACCGCAGCGGTGGTGATCTGGTTGGCAGCGGCGCCCGCCTTGACGATCGCGTCGCGAACCGCATTGGCCCGATCCGCCGACAGCTTCTGATTGGCGGCGGCATCGCCCGACGGATCAGCCGTACCAGTGAGCGCAACGCGGGCATTCGGATAGCGCTTCAGCACAGCGGCAACGTCGGCGATCTCGCTGTTGCTGTCAGCCGAAAGTGCGGACGAACCCGAAGCAAAGGTCACCTTGTCGAACGTATAGGCGCGGCCGATGGGATCCTGCGAGGCAAGATACCGGTCGAGTTCTGCACCGCTATAGGCGGCGGTGGTCGCCACCGTGCCAGCGGCAGTGCCGTTGGTCATCGCAGCGGCAGGCGTCGTTTCGGTCGCAGTCGGCGCGAGCGTTTCTTCGGCTACCGGTTCGACAACGCGGTCTTCGTCATTATCGCGCGTCAGCAGCCACAGGAGACCCAGCAGCAACAGCGCGCCGAGCACCCAGGGCAACCAGCCCATGCCGCCACGGTCGCGATCTGGCGCGTCCTTGATCGTGGAATGACCGTGTACGTCGCGGTCGTTGTTATGCGGATCGACCATGCTGTTCTCCTCACCAAAGCATTGCAGAAGGTTGCGAAAACCGCAGACCCCGATTGCTAATGGGTGAACAAGACAATGGTTCCGGAGCTAAAGAAAGGAAATCTCGCCAGTTTTCGGTTGCGCACTGCAACCTGTCACCGTTGGGTGAGCGCGGCCTCGCATTCGGCCAGCAGGCGATCAACGATGACCGCGGCCCGCTCTTCTTCGGTCACCATGCCGACCGACTGGCCAGCCATCAGCGATCCGTTCTCGATATCGCCGTCGATAACCGCCCGCCGCAGCGCTCCGGCCCAGTAATGTTCGATCTGCAACTGCGCTTCGATCATCTCGACATTGCCGGAATCAAGCAATTCGGCGACCTCGCGCTGTTTGGCGGTAAACGCCTCGGTGCCCTTGTTACGCAGCGCGCGCACGGGGATCACCGGCAGGCGCGGATCGACCTGCACGCTGACCACCGCGTCGCGTGCATTGGCGCGGAAGAACGCCTGCTTGAACGCCGGATGGGCGATGCTCTCGCTGGCGCAGGCGAAGCGGGTGCCGAGTTGGACGCCGACCGCGCCCATTTCGAGATAGCCGGCAATCGCCTCGCCCCGGCCGATGCCGCCGGCAACGAACACCAGATGGTCGGTGGCGAGCGCGGGCAGGAACTCCTGCGCCAATACGCTGGTCGAAACAGGGCCGATATGACCGCCCGCCTCCATCCCCTCGATCACCAGCGCGTCACCGCCCGAACGCAGCAGCTTCTTCGCCAGCGCCAGCGTGGGCGCAAAGACGATCACCTTGGCGCCGCCCGCCTTTATCGCTTCGACACTGCCCTTGGGCGGAATGCCGCCCGCCAGCACCACATGGCTGACCCGGTGGCGGGTGCAGACCGCGATCAGCTGCGGCAATTGCGGGTGCATGGTGATGAGGTTGACGCCAAAGGGCTTCGCGGTCAGCGCCGCGGTCGCAGCGATTTCGGCATCGAGCAGCTCGGGCGTCATCGCGCCGCAAGCGATCACACCGAACCCGCCGGCATTCGAGATCGCGCTGACCAGATGGCGCTCGCTCACCCAGCTCATCGCGCCGCACATGATCGCATATTCGCTGCCGAGGAATGCGGCGCCGCGCTCCATCAACGCGGCGGTCTTTGGATAGGCTGTCATCCGCGCCGCTGTAAGCAAGCCCGCCGCGGCGAACAAGGCGCACGACCGGCAAAGTATAACAGACGCGTTCCAAAACGTGACAAATCCCGAACGGAATAAGATTGGCTGTTCCTTGGTGGGAAGATTGCGATATGTTGACTTCACCGACGTTCAGGCGGGGCAGGCGGCATACCGGCGCGGTCCCATGAGAAAGAAGGGGGAAAGCAATGGGATCTTGGATCAAATCCGGCGTTTTTGCCGCAGCGGCGCTGATGGCTGGCTGGGCCGGCACAGCGCAGGCCGAAACGTACCGCGTTAACGCCAATTCAACCGACACGATCAGCCTCAACATCTGCAATCCGCAGGTTCAGGTGACGGTCGATGGCGACAATGACACCGACCTCGATTTCTGGGTCTATGATTCAAACGGCAACCTGGTGCACCAGGATACCGACACGACCGATATCACCTTCTTCACGGTGTCGGGCGGCGGAGGCTGCCGCAACTATTCGCTGCGGGTGCAGAACCTGGGCAGCGTGTACAACCAGTACACCGTGACGATGGTCAACCAGGGTGGCGGCAATGCGGTCAGCCAGGGCAATTCGGGCGACGGCCGCAACCGGCAGATGACCATCCGCAACTATACCGGCGAAACGATCATGATCCTGCGCTGGTCCAACTCGGGCGCCGGCAGCTGGGGCCCCGATCGCCTCGGCAGCTCGCAGACCATCGCCGCCGGCTCGCAGGTCACGATGAATGTCGATGACGGCTCGGGCGCATGCAATTTCGATTTCCGCGCCGAAACCTCGAGCAGCCGGAACATCGAACGGCGCGGCATCAATGTCTGCAGCGAAAGCTATGTGACGTTCAACTGATTGCCACGCGCAGTCACTAAAACGCGCGGCCCGGGCAACCGGCGCCGCGCTTTTTTCTATGCACCCTCTGGACTTGGAGGCGGTTGGCGACAACACAGCAGCCATCACCCGACTCCCGAGGGAACACACCATGTCAGCACGTCTTGCGCTTCTTGCCGCAGCCTCTTTCGCCGCGATCGGTTTTGCCACCCCCGCCGCCGCCGAGGAGGGGATGTGGACCTTCGACAATTTCCCGGCCGAACGGATGCGCGAGCAATATGGCTGGGCGCCCGACCAGCAATGGCTCGACCGCGTGCGCGCCGGCGCGGTGCGGCTGACGGGAGGGTGCTCGGCCAGCTTCGTCTCGCCGCGCGGCCTGATCCTGACCAACCACCATTGCATCGCCTCGTGCCTGTTCGACAATTCGAGCGACACGGCGGACTATCTGGACCGCGGCCACGTCGCCAATCGGCTCGAGGACGAACTGCCCTGCCCTGGACAGCAGGCCGAGATCGTCACCAGCATCACTGACGTGACGGCCGACATCAAGGGCGCGATCGGCACGCTGGCCGGCAAGGCGCTGACCGATGCACGCGATGCGCGGATCGCCGCGATCGAGGCCGCCGGCTGCACCGACCGTGCGACCACCCGCTGCCAGGTCGTCACCCTGTTCGGCGGTGGGCAGTACAAGCTCTACACCTATCGCAAATATTCCGACATCCGGCTGGTCTGGGCAGGCGAGGACCGCGCCGCGACGTTCGGCGGCGATCCCGACAATTTCAATTTCCCGCGCTATTCGCTCGATGCGGCTTTCCTGCGCGCTTATGAAAACGACCGGCCGGTTGCCACACCGCAGCATCTGCGCTGGAACCCGCGCGCGCCGCAGGCCGGCGAAGTGACCTTTGTGGTCGGCAATCCGGGGTCAACTTCGCGCCTGTTCACGCAGAGCCAGCTGGCCTTTGAACGCGAGGTGCGCCTGCCGGTGACCGTGGCGACGACCTCCGAACTGCGCGGTCGGTTGATCCGCGCGATGGAGGAGAGCCCCCAGCACCACCGCGAAGGGCTCGATACGCTGAACGGCCTCGAAAACTCGCTCAAGGTCCAGATTGGCCGCACCAAGGCGCTGGGCGATCCGGCGTTCACCCGCACGCTCGCCGATGCCGAGCGCGATCTGCGTGCGCGCAGCAGCGTCGGGGCTGCCGATCCGTGGGGCAGCGTCGAACAGGCGGTGACGGCGTATCGCGCGCTCTATCTGCCTTATCGCTTCACCGACCCGTCGGGCGACCTTTACGCCTATGCCCAGACGCTGGTGATGGCCGCCGAAGAACGCGGCAAGCCCAATGGCGAGCGTCTGCCGGGCTTCACCGACAGCGCGTTGCCGCTCACGGAAAAGCGCCTGCTCGACCAGCGCCCGGTCTATCCCTGGCTCGACGAGTTGATGATGAGCTGGAGCCTCAGCAAGGCGCGCGAATATTTGGGGGCCGACGATCCCGATACCCGCCTGCTGCTTGGTCAGGAAAGCCCCGAGCAGCTGGCCCGCCGGCTGGTGACCGGCACCCGCCTCGCCGACCCGGCCTATCGCCGGCAATTGTGGGAAGGCGGCAGGGCTGCGATCGAGGCGTCGGACGATCCGATGATCCAATATGCCCGCCGGCTCGACCCGCGCCAGCGCGAACTGGAGCAGCAGGTCAAGCAACGCTATGCCGGGCCGCTGACCACCGCCGGCGCGCAGCTGGCCGATGCCCGCTTAGCAGCGTTCGGCGACACGCTCTATCCCGATGCGACCTTCACCTTGCGGATCAGCTACGGCCGGGTGCAGGGCTGGACCGAGCGCGGGCAGGAGGTGCCGATTGCCACCACCATGGGCGGAACGTTCGACCGGGCGACCGGCAATGCGCCGTTCGACCTTGCCCCCGCCTTTGCCGCCAATCGCGCGGCGATCGATCCGGCCACGGCCTATAATTTCGTCACCACCAACGACATTATCGGCGGCAATTCGGGCAGCCCAGTGATCGACCGCGACGGGACGGTGATCGGCGCGGCCTTTGACGGCAACATCCACTCGCTCGGCGGCAATTACGGCTACGATCCGGCGCTCAACCGCACCGTGGTCGTCTCGACCGATGCGGTGCAGGAAGCACTGGAGAAGATTTATCCGGCCCCGGCGCTGGTGGCCGAACTGCGGGCCGCCCCGGCGCCGCGCCAGCGCCGCCGCCGCTAGGCGTAGCTGATGCGGATGCGCGCAGCGGCCTCGGCGGCAATCCGCCGGGCCGCTGCGGTATCGCCGGCTGTCGCCAGCGCCACGCCCATCCGGCGATAGGGGCGCGCTGTCGGCTTGCCGAACAGCCGCACATCGACCGTGCCGCCAGGCACGGCGAGCGCCTCGGCCAGCCCGTCATAGCGCACCGTGTCACTATCGCGGTCGGCCAGGATCACGGCCGAGGCCGCCGGGCGCGCGCGCCTTTCGCCCGGTACCGGCAGGCCCAGCAGCGCGCGGGCGTGGAGATCGAATTCGGTCAGGTTCTGCGAGATCAGCGTCACCATCCCGGTATCATGCGGCCGGGGCGACAGGTCGGAAAAGACCACCCGCTCGCCGGCGACGAAGAATTCGACCCCGAACAGTCCCCAGCCGCCCAGCGCCGCGACCACCTTCTCGGCCATTGCCTGCGCCTGCTCGAGCGCGGCCGGCGCCATTGCCGCCGGCTGCCAGCTTTCCTGATAATCGCCGCGTTCCTGCCGGTGACTGATCGGCGGGCAGAAGGTGATGCCGGCCTTGTGCGCCACGGTCAGCAGGGTGATCTCGTAATCGAAGGCGATGAACTCCTCGACGATCACCCGCGCCGTATCGCCGCGCATATTGGCCACGGCATAATCCCACGCCGCCTGCATCCCGGCCGCATCGCGCACCGTGCTCTGCCCCTTGCCGCTGGACGACATGACCGGCTTCACGATGCAGGGAAAGCCGGTATGCGCGGCCGCGGCCTCTGCTTCGGCGAGGCTTTCGGCAAAGCGGTAACGCGAGGTTTCGAGGCCCAGTTCCTCGGCCGCCAACCGGCGGATCGCATCGCGGTTCATCGTCATCTGCGCGGCACGGGCTGACGGGACGACGCGGTGTCCGTCGCCCTCGAGTTCGGCCAACACCTCGGTGCGGATGGCCTCGATCTCGGGCACGATGTAATCGGGCCGGTGGCGTTCCACCGCGCGGCGCAGCGCCGCCCCGTCGAGCATCGAGAACACCTCGCGCGCATCGGCCAGTTGCATGGCGGGGGCATTGTCATAAGCGTCGCAGGCGATCACCCGCGCGCCCAGCCGCTTGGCCGAGATGGTGAATTCGCGGCCCAGCTCGCCTGAACCGAGCAGCATGACGGTGGCAATGAAGCTCATGCGCGGGCCTTAACCGGCCGGGCTAGGCGCGCCAAGCTCAGGCGGCGCGGTTGATCGTGCGGGCAGCCAGGACGCCGCCGGCGCGCGCGCGGATCAGCGCCGCTTCGCCCGCGCGCAGGGTCGCGTCGAAATCGCCCGCAAACGGCACGCAGGCCGCGTGCATCCGCGCCAGCGCCGGGCCGCCCCCTTGCCGGGCGAGTTGGTTGAACCATTCGCACACCTGCTGCGCAGGGATCTGCGCCCGCGCGAGATCATGCAGGGGCATCAGCGCGGCGAACATGTCGGCCCCGATCCGCGCGAGGATGTGATCGCGCGCCATGCCCTGCCGCATCAGCTCTGCACAGCTGCGCAGCAACTCGTCGCAGGCGCGCGGGCCGTGCGCGAAATTCAGCGCACGGAAACGTTCGAGATCGAACAGCGCCAACACCCCGCCTTGGCCGCTGTCGATCAGATGCGCGAGCATCGCCTGGAAGGCATGACGGTTGGCGAGCCCGGTCAGCGGGTCGGTCATGCCGGCGACGAAGGCGGCATCCTCCAACTCGCGCAGATCGTCGATTGAGCGCAACAGCGCAACAAACCCCCTTGCCCGACCGACCGGCAGCGCGCGCAGCCGATACCAGCAGCGCCGTCCGTCCGCTGTGCGCAGCGGCAGGTCGAGATCGGGCGGCGCCACACGCGCCGACGGCCGCTCGGCCAGATAGGCGCGGATGCGTCCGGCGAAGCGCGGTTCGGCAAGGTCCGCCAGCGTCGGGGGAAACAGCATATCGGCAAGCTGCACCCCGAGCGCAGCAAGCCCGTCGCTGGCCCGGACAATCCGGCCTCCCGCATCGATCCGCAGCACGATATCCCGTGCAGACCCCGTCAAAAGCCGCAAGAAAGCCGCGCCTTCGCGCGCCGTGAATTCGTATCCCATCGAACCGATTGCCCCCGGTTGCAGTACGATGGAGATCGAACCGAAGTACGCCTGTTGTGTTAACCAGGCTAACTTCGATTCGCCCTTCACTGTTAACCATGAATTATTTTTCGCAGCAATCAGTATTCGACCATGATGCGCACCCGCTCTCCAGAAATACCCAGTGCTTCGGCCACCATTCGGCGCGCCCGGCCGATGATTTCTGCAGCCGGGTCGGCCCGCGCGCTTTCCGTCAACGAGCTGGCATCCACCCCGAACAGCGCGGCGATTTCGTCGAACCGCTGCGGAACCGGGCGCGCCTTGTCATGCTCCCACGCCCAGACCGTGGGCTTGCTGACCGACAAGCGCTGTGCCACCTCATCGAGCGTCATCCCGCTGACGAGGCGCAGCCGGTGCAGCCGTTCACCCAGCGTGCCTGCCGGCGGCAGCGCCTCGGTAACCGGCGGCGCGCTGCGCAGTTCGGCGGCGCTCAACACCGCCTCACGCAACGGCTGGGCAAACTGGCAGCCGTAGAATTCACCGCTCTGCCAGACGATCTCGGCCGCGACCACACCCGCTTCGGGCAGGACCAGTTCGATCGTCTCGCCTTCGCTGAGCGGAGCGGGGCTCTGCATCAGCAGCCCGGTGGCAGAGGCATTGTGGATCAGCACGTTAGCTGCCTCGCCCGAAGGCAACGCGCCGCTGGTGGCGAGGCGCAGTTGACGCCTCACTCCCTGTCGCTGATCCGCCTGATCGAGATGCGCCCGTATCACCATCTGCCGCTCCTTGTGCGGCAGCAGCGTTCGCGGGGCGGGGTTAATTTCCGGTAAGCGCGGGCGTGGCGCGCCTCAACCCTCTTCCGCCGCATCGAGGCCGTAGGCGGTGTGCAGCACTCGCACGGCCAGTTCGGTCTCGTCCTCGTCCACCATCACGCTGACTTTGATCTCGCTGGTCGAGATCGCCTGGATGTTGATCCCGCGATCGGCCAGCGCCCGGAACATCGTGCTGGCAACGCCCGCATGGCTCTTCATGCCGACGCCGACCACGCTGATCTTGGCGATGTTGCTGTCGGTGATGATGCGGTTGTACCCGATATCCTCGCGGCGATCCTCCAGCAGCGCCTGCGCGCGCGGCAGATCGGTCTGCGGCACGGTGAAGGTCACATCAGTCTCACCCTTGTCGCGGCCGACGTTCTGGATGATCATGTCGACATTGATGCTGGCGCCGGCCAACGGCTCGAAGATGGTCGCCACCGCGCCCGGCTTGTCGGGCACGCGGGTGAGGATGATCTTGGCCTCGTTCTTGTCATGCGCGATGCCGGTGACGTGCTGGCGTTCCATTTCGCCATCCTCCAAGAGTTGGTTCATCTCCTCTTCCGAAACGATCATCGTCCCCGGAAGATCATCGGCCGGCGTCGCGCCATCATCAATGAAGCTGGAGAGCACCTGCACGCGCACCCCTTCCTTCATCGCCAGCCCGACCGATCGCGTTTGCAGCACCTTGGCCCCGACGCTCGCCAGTTCGAGCATTTCCTCGTAGGTTACCGCCTTCAGCTTGCGCGCGCGGGCGACGATGCGCGGGTCGGTGGTATAGACCCCGTCGACATCGGTGTAGATATCGCAGCGGTCCGCCCCCACCGCCGCAGCAACCGCGACTGCAGATGTGTCGGAACCGCCGCGACCCAGCGTGGTCACGCGGCCATCGTCGGCCATGCCCTGAAAGCCGGGAATGACGGCAATCTCGCCGCGTTCGAGCGAGGCGATCAGCGCCGCACTGTCGATCTCGCCGATGCGCGCCTTGGCATGGGCGTCGCTGGTGCGGATCGGCAATTGCCAGCCAAGCCAGCTGCGCGCCGCACAGCCGAGCGATTGTAGCGTAAGCGCCAGCAGACCCGAGGTGACCTGCTCGCCGCTGGCGACGACCACGTCATATTCCGCCGGGTCGTACAGCGCATTGGCCTCGCGGCAGAAATTTACCAGCCGGTCGGTTTCGCCGGCCATCGCCGAGACGACCACGACCACCTCGTCGCGGGTGCCATCGGGCTTGGGCGCAGCCTGGCGGCGCACGATATTGGCCACCCGGCGGATGCGCTCGGTCCCGGCCATCGACGTACCGCCGAATTTCATCACGATCCGTGCCAAGGCTGGGCGTGCCCCTTCGCTCAAAGCTGCCGCTGGCTTGCGGCTGTCGCGGCTGTTAGGGTTGCATGATGAGCGATGCAAGCCGTCAGACAGCGACGATCCGCCCTGAAGAGGCCGCCCATTTCGGCCGTCTGGCGGGGGATTGGTGGGATCCCAAGGGATCGTCCGCGATGCTTCACCGGCTCAACCCGGTCCGGTTGGGCTTCATCCGCGCGGCGATCGACCGGCATTGGGCCACAGGCTCGGTCGCGCGGCCGCTGGCGGGAAAGCGCGCGCTCGATGTCGGCTGCGGCGCTGGCCTGCTGGCCGAACCATTGGCGCGGCTGGGGGCAGATGTCACCGGGGTCGATGCAGCTGCGGAGAATGTCGCGGCGGCCCTCGCCCATGCGGCGGCGATGGGGCTTGCCATCACCTATCACGCGGGCGAACTGGCCGAGCTGGGACTGGGGCACTTCGATCTCGTCACCTGCCTTGAGGTGATCGAGCACGTCGCGGACAAGGCCGCTTTCGTCCGTCTGCTTGCCAGCCATCTCGCGCCCGGCGGAATGATGATCCTGTCGACGCCCAACCGAACGACCCGCTCGCGGTTGCTGATGGTGGAAGGCGCCGAATTGCTGGGGTTGATCCCGCGCGGCACCCATCAGTGGGACGATTTCATCACCCCGGACGAGTTGAGCGCTATCCTGGCGTCTGAAGGCTTCACCGTCACCGCCAGGAGCGGCATCGCCTTCACCCCTGGGCGCGGGCTGCACCTGTCGGACGATCTGGCGTTGAACTACATTCTCAGCGCCGAGCGGCGCTGACCGCTCCAGCCGGATCGTCAGTGAAGATGCCGGCCACGCCTGCTGCGCGTAGTAAGGCGATCAGGCCACCCATATTGCCCGCTGCACCCTCTTCCCCTGCGCTGCGTAAGGCGGGCGGGAGGAAGGCGTTCTCCTTGCGTACGGTCCATGCATGAACAGCCAGCCCGGCATGTGCGGCATCGGCCACCAGCGGCGTCGGGGCGCCATCGGTGCGCAGGACCAGCCGCAGATCGGCCCCGACCCCGTCGGCATAGATGGCGATCTCGGCAAGGCCGGCAGGCGTGAGCATTTCGGCATAGCGCAGCGCGGGTTCGTCCGCCGGGCCGCCATCAGCCGCGACCAGCTGGATCAACGGCACCTCGACCATCCGGTCAAGCCGGCGCAGCGGGCCGACCTCGAAACACTGGATGAACAGCGCGGCATCGGCCCCCGCCAGTCCGGCTCGGCGCAGTTCGGTGACCAGCAAATCGACCACGTCAAAGCCCTGCTGCATCAGAAACGTCGGATGCTTGAGCTCGGGATAAAGGCCGATACGCCGCCCCGTTTCAGCCTCCTTGGCGCGGACCAGCTGAACGATCTCGGCAAAGGTGGGCACCGCGTCGAGGCCATCAAATCGCGCATTGCCCGGGCGCAGGCCGGGAAGGCGCTCGCGTGCGCGCAAGGTGCGTAATTCGGCGAGGGTGAAATCCTCCACAAACCACCCGCTGACCAGCGTGCCGTCAATCGTCGCCGAGCGGCGGCGCGCGGCGAACTCGGGGCGGTCGGCAATGTCGGTCGTGCCCGAAATCTCGTTCTCGTGCCGCGCGACGAGGATATTGTCCTTGGTCACCACCAGATCGGGTTCGATGTAGTCGGCGCCCTGGTCGATGGCCCGCTCATACGCCGCCAGCGTGTGTTCGGGCCGTTCGCCACTGGCGCCGCGATGCGCGATGATCAGGACCGGTGCCGGCTCCGCAGCGCCGAGAACGGGGAGCGCGCCCAGCAACGCTGCGAGCATCACGAAAAAGCTGCGGACCATCCATCCTCCGAAAAGCCGACCAGCAGGGCCCCATCATGTTCGACCACCGGGCGCCTGATCATGCTGGGCTCGCGCGTCATCAGCATGACAGCGCGGCCCGCATCAATCCCCTCGCGCTCGGCCTCGGGCAGCTTGCGGAAGGTGGTGCCGCGGCGGTTGAGCAGCGCCTCGTGGCCGACCTCGGCAATCCAGCGCGTCAGCCGCGCGGGATCGGCGCCCTCTTTCTTGTAGTCGTGAAAAGTGTAGGCGAGGCCGCGCGCATCGAGCCAGGCGCGGGCGCGCTTGACGGTGTCACAGTTGGGGATGCCGTAGAGCTGGATGGTCATGGCGTTGTTGTCCGTGGAGATAAATGCGCGTCAGCAATCGCCACCGCCAGCGCATCGGCGGCGTCGGCGCCGGTAACGGTGATCCCGGGCAGCAATACGCGGAGCATCGCCTGCACCTGCCGCTTGTCCGCGCCGCCGGTGCCGACAACGCTTTTCTTGACCAGTCGCGCGGCATGTTCGGCCACTGGTAGCCCGGCCGCTCCGCAGGCCGCCAGCACCGCGCCGCGGGCCTGGGCCAGCTTCAGGGTCGATTGGGCGTTCTGGTTGACAAACACCTCCTCCACCGCCGCACGTTCAGGCCGGTAGTCGACAATGACCGCTTGAATCGCCGCATAAAGCCCCGCCAGCCGTAACGGCATCGGCATCGCCGGCGCGCTCGGCACTTCGCCATGGGCGATATGCGCCAGCCGGCTCCCCTCGGCGCGGATTACCCCCCAGCCGGTGCACGACAGCGACGGATCAAGGCCCAGGATCAGCGTCAGATCCGCAGGCCCAGACGCGGCGCCAGCCCGATCAAACCGAGGTACAACGCCACTGTCAGCGCGCAGCCAAGGGTCAACGCTACCCAGAAATGCACACCGCTGCGCATCAGCGCCGGGATCACAAGGAACATCGGCAGGCTCGGCAGCACGTACCAGAATGTCGCACCCGCATGGATCGCCATGTTTTCGGCGTCGGGCCGCTGGAACCACAGGAATATCATGCCCAGTACCGACACCAGCGGTAGCGAGGCAACCAGCGCGGCCACCCCCGGCAGCCGCTTGCCGATCTCTCCGATCGCCGCGATCATCGCCCCGGCGAGCAGCGCCTTGGCGACAAGCTGAAGCATCAGCCCAGTTTCGCCATCACGTCGTCGGACACTTCGTAATTGCCCCAGACGGTCTGCACATCGTCATCATCGTCGAGCGCGTCGATCAGCTTGAACAGCGTCTGCGCGTCGCTTTCGGCGACATCGACCGTCAGACCCGGCTTCCACGCCAACTTAACGCCGTCGGCCTCGCCCAGCACCCCTTCGAGCGCGGCGGCGACCTCGTGCAAGGCTTCCATATCGGTCCAGATCGCATGGCCGTCGGCACTGCTCTCGACATCGTCGGCGCCTGCCTCGATCGCGGCTTCGAGCACCTTGTCCTCATCGCCCGCGCCGGCCGGATATTCGATCAGCCCCTTGCGCTCGAAACCATGGCTGACCGCGCCCGAGGCGCCGAGGTTGCCACCATTCTTGGCAAAGGCGGTGCGGACATTGGTGGCGGTGCGATTGCGATTGTCGGTCAGCGCCTCGACGATCAGCGCCACCCCGCCCGGGCCGTAGCCTTCGTAGCGGATTTCCTCGTAATTCTCGCCATCACCCTTCGATGCCTTGTCGATCGCGCGCTGGATATTGTCCTTGGGCATCGACTGCGCCTTGGCGTTGTTGACCGCCAGCCGCAGGCGCGGGTTCATGTCAGGGTCGGGCGCGCCCATTTTGGCCGCGACGGTGATCTCGCGGCTGAGCTTGGAGAACATCGCGCTGCGCTTCTTGTCCTGCGCGCCCTTGCGATGCATGATGTTCTTGAATTTGGAATGGCCTGCCATGGCGGGTAACGCGTCCTTCGGGATGAATTGTCGAAGGGCGCATAGCCGCATGGAGGGGCAAGTCTCAAGTAGCGAACGCGCAGGTATAGTGCCGCGCCCAGGGCTGTCCGCAGCACCCGCCAGCGTTCGGGGCTTCTGGCCGTTCCTCAAGGCGCCGGCTCTGCCCGACCGCCCGGCGAGATTGAGCGGGGCTGCGCTTACCTCGACCGTCAGGCTTCTGCTGCTCGACCTGGCGCTGCTCGCGCCGATCGTGCTCGTCGCCGGACTGGCGCAGATGGCGGGCTACCAACTGCCCGACAATGTCTTTGCCAACATGCCGCTGACCGGCCCGCTGATCACACTGATAGTGATCGGTGCGCCGCTAATGGAGGAATTGCTGTTCCGCTCGTGGCTGTCGGGCCGGCCGCAGCACATTGCGCCGCCGCTGCTGATCGTGGCGGCGCTGGCAGCGTTGATCCTGCTCGGCCCGGCGCAACCGCTCGCCGGTGGGGCGACGGCGCTGACCGCGCTGGTGGTAGCCGGCATCGCCGCCTGGCGCTGGCGCGGGCGAAATCCGCTGCCGTTCTTCCGCCGCCACTTCCGGTGGTTCTACCTCGCCGCCACCGCCGCCTTCGCCAGCGTACACCTGACCAATTACACCGAGGGCACGGCGCTGTTCCTGTTGCCGCTGGTGATCCCGCAATTCCTCACCGGGCTGGTGCTCGGCTATGTGCGGGTCCGCAACGGATTGTGGAGCGCGATCCTGCTCCACGCGCTGCATAACGGCGTGATTGTCGGCGCGGTGCTGCTGGCGACCCGCGCTGCCGGGGTACACTAGGGGCAGTTCCCGCTGGCTTATCCGTTCACTACGGTTCCGCCATTGGGATGCAGCACCTGCCCCGACATGTATGACGAATCCTCGCAGGCGAGAAACAGGAAGCTGGGTGCCACTTCGTTTGGCTGACCAGGCCGGCCCATCGGGCTGTCATCGCCAAAATTTGCCACCTTTTCGGGCGGTGCCCCTCCGGCCGGGTTGAGCGGGGTCCAGATCGGCCCGGGTGCAACCCCATTCACGCGGATACCGTGTTCGATCAGGTTTTCGCTGAGCGAGCGGGTGAAAGCGGTGATAGCGCCCTTGGTCGAACTGTAATCGAGCAACTCGCCCGAGCCCTGATAGCTCGTGATTGAGGTACAATTGATGATGGCCGCCCCGCGTTTGAGATGAGGGCGCGCGGCCTGCGTCAGATAGAACATCGAATAGATGTTTGACTGAAACGTGCGCTGCAGTTGCTGCGGGGTGATAGCGGTGATCTCCGCATTAGGATGCTGCTCACCGGCATTGTTGACCAGCACGTCAAGCCCGCCGAACGCCTTCACCACCGCATCGACCAGCTTCTTGCAGACCTTCGGATCACCCAGGTCACCGGCAAAGCGCATCGCGCGGGCGCCTTCCGCTTCACAGGCGCGCTGTGTTTCGCGCGCGTCCTGTTCTTCTGAAAGATAGGAGATCGCAACCGCCGCGCCCTCGCGGGCAAAAAGCACCGCGACCGCCCGCCCGATGCCGGAATCGCCGCCGGTCACCAGCGCCACTTTCCCCTCAAGCCGACCCGAGCCGGGATAACGCGGTTCAAATTGTGGCTGTTCGGCAAGTTCGGCTTCACTACCCGGCAGACCCGAAGGGATTTCGGCGACCACCGGGCCGGATTTCGATCCGCGCTTCTTGTTTGGGTCGCCCGTGCCGCGCCGCTTGGCCTTCGCCGCTTCCGCCTTCTTGGCGGACGGGGCGACCTTGCGTGCGGCCTCGTCGTTCTTGCCGGATTTGGCGGCCTTTGCGGCGCCTTTTTTTGCCGGGGCGGATTTTGCTTGCTTGGCCATGTGGGCGCACCTTGCGTTCGACGAGAGGGTTCCTCCTCCAATCGCCCGCGCGCCGCGGCGTTCCCGGCAGTTACCCCAGACCGAGCGCCGCCTTGTAGGTGTCGAGCACCATTTCCATTTCCGCCCGGTCGTCGGGTTTCATCTTCCTCAGGCGAACAATCTGGCGCATGATCTTGGCATCGTAACCGACCGCCTTGGCCTCGGCATAGACGTCGCGGATATCATCGGCGATGCCCTTCTTTTCTTCTTCAAGGCGCTCGATGCGCTCGATCAGCAGGCGCAGGCGGTCGTCTGTGGCATCGGCCATTATCGTCTAGGCTCCGGTATTGGGTGAATCGGTTGGCGGTCCGATAGCGCCCCCGGCCGCAGCAGCAAGGCGCCAGCGGCGCCCATCCACAGACCGCCAGCCTTTGGCCGACCTTGTGTTGCAACACCGCTCTGGCATAGGCGGCCCCATGGCCCAGCCCACCCGCTTTTCCCCGCGCGACCGCAAGGTCAAGATCCTCGCCACCATCGGCCCCGCCAGCCGCGAGCCGGAGATGATCCGCCGGCTGCTCAAGGCCGGCGTCGATGCCTTCCGCGTCAATATGAGCCACGGCGAACATGCCGGCCATGCCGAAACTATCGCCCGGATCCGCGAGGCGGAAAAGGAGTTTGGCCGGCCGGTGGCGATCCTGGCGGACCTTCAGGGGCCCAAACTGCGGGTGGGCAGCTTCGAAGGCGGCAAGGCGTTCATCCGCCACGGGGCGCATTTCACCTTCGACCGCGATCCAGCGCCGGGCGACGACACCCGCGTCTGCCTGCCGCATCCCGAACTGTTCGGCGTGCTGCACAAGGGCCAGCGCCTGCTGATCGACGATGGCAAGCTGCGCCTGGTGGTGATCCGCGCCGAGCCTGACCGCGTGCTGTGCAGCGCCGAGGTGGGCGGGTTCATCATGGATAGGAAGGGCGTCAACATCCCGGATGCGGTGGTGCCGGTGCCCGCGCTGACCGACAAGGATCGCCGCGATCTCGATTTCGCGCTGGAGCACGGGGCTGACTGGATCGCGCTCTCTTTCGTCCAGCGACCCGAAGATGTCGCCGAAGCGCGCAAGATTATCGGCGCGCGGGCCGCTTTGATGGCCAAGATCGAGAAGCCGGCGGCAATCTCGCGGCTGGCCGAGATCATCGAACTGGCCGACGGGATCATGGTCGCACGCGGCGATCTGGGGGTGGAACTCAACGCCTTCGAGGTGCCGCCGTTGCAGAAACGGATCGTTTCCATGACCCGGACCTCGGGCAAGCCGGTGGTGGTGGCGACCCAGATGCTCGAGTCCATGATCAGCAGCCCCGCCCCCACCCGGGCCGAGGTGTCTGACGTCGCCAACGCCGTCTATGACGGGGCCGATGCGGTGATGCTGTCGGCCGAAACGGCGGCCGGGCAATGGCCGGTCGAAGCGGTGACGATCATGGACCGGATCGCCGGCGAGGTGGAACGCGATTCGGGCTATCGCCGGCAGGTCAGCTATACCGATATTCTGCCCGACCGGACTACCGCCGATGCGCTCGCCCATGCCTGCGCGAGCATTGCCGAAACGGTGACGGTCGCCGGCATCGTCGTGTTCACCGGCTCCGGCTCGACCGCGCGGCGCGTGGCGCGCGAACGGCCGGCGGTGCCGATGCTGGTGCTGGCCCCTGCGCTCAAAACCGCACGCCGACTGGTTTTGCTATGGGGCGCGCACGCGGTGCACACCCGCGATATCGGCAGTTTTGAAGAGATGATCGCCAAGGGCAAGCGGATGGCGCTGCGCCACGGTTTCGGCCAGGCGGGCAGCAAGCTGATCGCGCTGGCCGGCGTACCCTTCGGAACGCCGGGCAGCACCAACCTGCTCCATGTGGTGACGCTCAGCGGCGACGAACTCGAGCGCCTGGGCCACTAGCGCGTATCAAGCAAAACCCCGCATCAGCGAGGGAATCAGCGGTGGCAACTCGCGGGCCAGAAATCCCAGCGGCCCTTGCTGTTCGGCAAGCCGCCGCCCGGCCTCTCCGTGAAGCCATACCCCCCAAGCTGCCGCGCTGACCGGCGGCTGACCGCGCGCCAGCAGTGCGCCGATTATTCCGGCCAGAACATCGCCTGAGCCACCTGTGGCGAGCCCCGGCCCGCCGCCAGCGAAGCACAGCGTCGGCTCGCCAGGCGCGGCAAGCAACGTGATCGCGCCCTTGGCGAGGACGAGTTGCCCGGTCGCCTTGACTGCCGATGTCAACATTACCGCCTGTTCATCCGGCGACGGGGCGTCGTCGGCGTCCAGCAAGGCCGCGAGTTCACCCGGATGCGAGGTGATGACGCACGGAACGCTAGCCTTTCGCAACGCCGCGTGGCGTTCGCTGCAAGCGCGGATCGCGGCGGCGTCTATCACCAGCGCCTGACCGCGTTTGAGCGTAGCGAACGCTGCATCGAGCAATGTTCCCGCTGCCTCGCTATCCCCCATGCCGGGTCCGAGCACCAGACAGTCGCAGCGTTCCATCGCGTTACCAAGCTGCTCGGCGGAAGAGCGCGCAGGTTCCCCCTTTTCGCCTTCGGCAAGCGCAATGATCCCGGCTTCGGGCACGGCCATGCCCAGCGGGATGGCCAGGCATTCAGGGGTCGCGAGCTGAACCTTGCCAGCACCGGCGCGAAAGGCAGCTTCGCCCGTCAGGCGCAGGGCCCCCGCCGAAAGCCGGCTGCCGCCAACTACCAGAACCGTGCCGCGGCGGTTCTTGTCGGTATCGTGCGCGACGCCGATCAACGGATGGGAAGCCAGCCATGCGCGATCAAGCGGAACGGTGGCAGCCTGCGCCACTGATTTTTTAGCCACGCGCGGCAACCATCCGGTCGGGTTCGGCCGTTACCGGAGTAGCATCCTCGACCATCGGCGCGGTTATGTTGTAGGCCGCCAGCTTCAACCCGCCATCCTTGCCCGCCCCGGGATCGAAGCGATATTCGGTCACCGCACAATTGCCGACATCGCCTTCTCGGTCGATCGCGAGAATTTCCGCTTCCGACAGGTTTTCGATCACATAGCGCATGCACAAGACGACCACCTGATGCGCCACGATCATCACCTTGCGGCCACCATAATGGAGCGACACGGTATCGAGCAGGGAGCGGAGGCGGAAGATCACGTCGCACCAGCTCTCGCCGCCAGGGGGACGGTGATAAAACTTGCCCAGCAAGCGGCGGAATTCCGCCTGGTCAGGCTGAAAATGCGCCACGCCGCCCGTTGTCAGCCCGTCGAGAATGCCAAACTCCTTTTCGCGCAGGCGCTCGTCGGTGCAGATGCATTCGTCGGGATCGCAGCCGCCATTCGCCCGAAAGATTTCGGCCGTCTGCTGCGCGCGCACATAGGGCGAGGCGAGGACGACGTCGGGCACCTCGCCTTTGCCGGCAAACCATTTGCCGAGAGAAGCTGCCTGCTCGCGGCCGAGATCGGATAAAGGGACATCGACATCGCGGTCGACGAGATCGATCCGCAAGGCGCCACTCTCATGCGCCGCGTCACGCGCGACATTGCCCGCGCTTTGCCCATGGCGGACGATCCATAGAGTTTCAGGCCAGCGCGGGGTCATCATGCGCCCCTTACTTGCCCGGCTGCACCGTCCAGGCCGGGGGCTCGTCGCGCCCTGCTTCCTCGTCAGCGTCAGCCTCTTCCTTCGTTTTCTGCACGGTATCGGCCGCGTGATGGACGGGTGCGTAAATGGCGTAGAGCTTCATCGGCTCGTCGCCTTCGTTGATGACATCATGCCATGTCCCCGCCGGAACCATGATCGCCCAGTCATCCGCGACAGCCTGTTCGAACGTCAGATTGTCTTTGGCCGGGCCCATCACGCATTTGCCCTTCCCCGCCTCGAGACGGAGAAATTGATCGGTTTCCTCGTGGACCTCCAGCCCGACCGATTCGCCGACCGGAATGGACATATAGGTGACCTGGAGATAGCGCCCGGTCCACGCGACAGTACGATAGTTGTCGTTTGCCTTGGTTTCGGCTTCGATATCGAGGGCGGTCGGTTCTTTCTCGCGCATGGCTCACTCCGGTTGCAGGGTTCCTCAAGATAACGCAGCGGACGCCAGCCGTTCCCGACTGTCACATCCCCGCCGCAATTCGCAGCCTTGCGCGGGCTTCATCTGCCCCGATCAGCGGCAGCAATTCACCCATGTCCGGCCCGTGGTCGCGCCCGGTCAGCGCCTGACGCAGTGGCAGGAACAGAGGCTTGCCCTTGCGGCCGGTGGCCTGTTTCAGCGCGCTGGTCAGCGCGGGCCACGGGTCATCGGTCCATACCAGCGCATCCGCTGCCTGGGCGAGGAAGGTGCGATCCTCGGGCGGGAAATCCGGCTGTTCGATAGGTCCGGTGATGACTTTCCACCATTCGCCTGCCTCACACAGCATGGTGAGATTGGGGCGGATGGCGTGCCACGCGGCTGCATCCATCCCTGCCGGCAGCCGCGCCGCGACCTCGGCAAACTCTGCTCGGTGCAGGAGAGCAGCGTTGATGCGCACCAGCTCCGCATCGTCGAACCGCGCAGGTGCGCGGCCGAAATCCGCCAGTTCGAACCCCGCCGCAAGCGCCTCCATCTCGTGGTGCGGCTCGACCGGCTGCGACGTGCCGATCCGTGCGAGGAGCGAGGTCAGCGCCATGGGTTCGAAGCCTGCCGCGCGCAACTCATCCACGCCGAGCGAGCCGAGCCGCTTGGACAGCTTGCCCTCCGCGCCCACCAGCAGCGCCTCATGCGCGAAACAGGGCAGGGTTTTTGCTGCACCGAAGCCCGCTTCAAAAAGTGCGGTAAATATCTGAATCTGCAAAGCCGTGTTGGATACGTGGTCCTCTCCGCGCAGCACATGGGTGACGCCCATGTCGATGTCGTCCACCGCGCTTGGCAACATATATAACCACGAGCCATCCGCGCGGCGGATCACCGGATCGGACAGTTGTGCCGGATCGAAATGCTGCGGTCCGCGAATGGCATCGTCCCAGACGATCGGCGCATCTTGGTCGAGCTTGAACCGCCAATGCGGCGCGATGCCCGCAGCTTCCTTTTCCGCGCGCTCCGCATCACTCAGCGCCAGCGCTGCGCGGTCGTAGATCGGGGGGAGCCCGCGCCCGAGCAGCACCTTGCGCTTGAGGTCGAGTTCCTGCGCCGTTTCATAGGCCGGGTAAATCCGCCCCGCCGCGCGCAGAGCATCAAACGCACGGCTGTAGAGGTCCAGCCGCTCCGATTGTCGCGCCTCGCCATCAGGGTTGAGACCCAGCCAGGCCAGATCCTCGCGGATGGCGCTGACGAACCGCTCCTCGCTGCGCGCCGCGTCGGTATCGTCGATCCGCAAAAGGAACGTCCCGCCATGCTTCTTGGCCAGCAGGTAATTGTGCAGCGCGGTGCGGATGTTGCCGACATGGAGCCGGCCGGTCGGAGCCGGCGCAAAACGGGTGGTGATCGTCATGCGCGCCGCTCTAGCGCGGCGGCTGCCTTATTGCGAGAACAGCAGCACACTGCGCCCGCCGCCGCTGAGCAGGATGCCGTTGCTGGCGGTGAGTGTAGCGGTATCGGCGGCGTCGATCGCCGCAACCATGCGCGCTTCCGGTTCAGATAAGGGTGCCGCGCAGGGTGTCGGCTTCGGCGCGATATCGATGGTAATGGCCGGGGTGCGCTCGGTCATCAGCCGCCCATCCCGATGGCGATAATGCCAGGCGATTTGCTGGCAATTGTCGAACTCAATCCGGTCGCGGCCGATTTCGAGCGCCAGCCCGCGCCTTCCGCCTAGCTCGCCGCCATCGATCCCCGCCACCCGATAGTGCCCGGCGAGTGACACCGAATGCGCGGACGACATCTGCGATGGTGACGCCACGGGCGCGTTGAGGTCGGCCGAGGATGGCGCGTCCGGCTGTCGTGGCAGGTCGGGCAAGCGCCGCAACACCAGCGAACGGCCTCCGCCCGATAAACGCAAGGTACCCTCAGGGGCGCGATCAACCCGGTCCGCGGCGGCGACCACGTCCCACATGTCGAGCAATTCGCGCGGGAAACCGATGTCGCACACCGCGCGTGGCTCCGCGTCAATTGGGGGCAATTGGCGAAAGCTGGTGCCTGAAGCCATATAGCGCGCGCTCTGCCCGGCGCAGGCCGGTTCCCACCAGATACGCCCGGCATCGGCCATCAGGTCGATCCCGAAGCCTGGCGTCCCGGTCTTGCCGTCGAGTTCGACCAGCCGCCAACGTCCGGCAATGCTCGTCTGCGGCGCGGCGACGGGAGCGGGAGGCTCGGGCGCCGCTTCGGGCGTGGCCGGGGCGCACGCGGCAAGCAGGATCGCCAGAGCAAGTGGCACAGGAGGCATGAGGCGGATCATACCAGCCGTCCCGGCCATGCAAAAGCCCCGCCGGATCGCTCCGGCGGGGCCTCTGGTGATTGCACTGGTGGAGAAGCTTACTCTTCCTCGTCCGCCTGTTCGTTCATCTCGATCGGATCGGGCGCGTGCGCCTGATCCTCGCGCAGGTAATCGCCGGCATCGGCGTCGGTGCCGTGCGTTTCGCCTTCCATCACCGCGAGCGGATCGTTGCCAAGCGCGGCTTCGGCACCCTGCTCGAGCTCGGCGGCGTGCTCTTCCTCGGCGCTGTTGGCCATCAGCAGATGCTCCTGCGCGGCCTTCCACGAAGCGCGGATGGCAGCGTCACGGCCCGAGGCGGCGATCCGCATCCGGTTCATGCCCGCGCCAGTACCTGCCGGGATCAGCCGGCCGACGATGACGTTCTCCTTCAGCCCGATCAGCGTGTCCTTCTTCCCTTCGACCGCCGCCTGCGTCAGCACGCGGGTGGTTTCCTGGAACGAGGCCGCCGAGATGAACGAGCGCGTTTGCAACGAGGCCTTGGTGATGCCGAGCAGCACCGGCGTACCCGTGGCGGGCTGCTTGCCCTTGCCCAGCTTGCCGTTGATCTCGTTCATTTCCTCGGCATCGACCTGCTCGCCCGGCAGCAGCGTGGTATCGCCGCCATCGGTGATCTCGACCTTTTGCAGCATCTGGCGAACGATCACCTCGATGTGCTTGTCGTTGATCTTCACGCCCTGGAGCCGGTAGACTTCCTGGATTTCGTTGACGAGATACTCGGCCAGCGCCTCGACCCCCATCACTTCCAGAATGTCATGCGGGTTGGGGCTGCCCGAGATCAGCGTATCACCCTTCTTGACGAAGTCGCCTTCCTGAACATCGATCACCTTGGTCTTGGGGATCAGATATTCCACCGGATCGCCTTCTTCCGGGACGATCGCGATCTTGCGCTTGGCCTTGTACTCGCGGACGAATTCGATCTTGCCCGAAATCTTGGCGATGATCGAATTGTCCTTCGGGATGCGGGCTTCGAACAGTTCGGCAACCCGCGGCAGACCGCCGGTGATGTCGCGGGTCTTGGCGGCTTCGCGGCTGGCCCGGGCGAGAATGTCGCCCGCTTCGACCTGCTGCCCATCCTCGACCGAGAGCGAGGTGCCCGGCGCCAGCAGATAGCGCGCGGCTTCGGTCTCGTCCTTGCTGTCGCCGAGCAGTGTCAGGCGCGGTCGCAGCTCGTCCTTTTTGGCGCGGCCGGTAGCGCGATTTTCGGTAACGACGCGCTGCGCGATGCCGGTGGCATCATCGACGCGCTCTTCCATCGTCTTGCCGTCGACCAGATCCTGATAGCGGACCACGCCCGACTGCTCGGTGATGATCGGCAGGGTGAACGGATCCCACTCAGCCAGGCGGTCGCCCTCGTTCACACTGTCGCCGTCCTTGAACATCAGGACGGTCCCGTAAGGCACGCGGTGGATTTCGCGTTCGCGCCCTTCGGCATCGATCACCGCCAGTTCGCCGTTGCGGGCAAGGCTCAGAATCCGGCCGCGCTTGTCGACGATGGTCGGCATATCGCGATATTCGATCTTGCCGTCCGAAATCGCTTCGAGGTGGCTGGTTTCGTTGAGCTGCGCCGCGCCGCCGATGTGGAAGGTCCGCATGGTCAGCTGCGTGCCCGGCTCGCCGATCGACTGGGCGGCGATCACGCCGACCGCTTCGCCGATATTAACCGGCGTACCGCGCGCAAGATCGCGGCCATAGCAGGTCGCGCAGACGCCCTGTTCGGCTTCGCAGACCAGCGGCGAGCGGATCTTGGCCTGCTGCACCTCGGCTTCCTCGATGGTCTTGACCATCGGCTCGTCGAGCAGCGTGCCGGCCTTGACAATCACTTCGCCGGTGGCGGCATTGACGATGTCTTCCGACACGGTGCGGCCAAGAATGCGCTCGCCGAGCGAGGCGATCACGCTGCCGCCCTGAACGATCGCGCGCATTTCGAGCGCACGCTCGGTGCCGCAATCCTCCTCGATCACGACGCAATCCTGCGACACATCGACCAGACGGCGGGTCAGGTAACCCGAATTCGCCGTCTTGAGCGCGGTGTCGGCCAGACCCTTGCGGGCGCCGTGGGTCGAGTTGAAGTATTCAAGGACGGTCAGGCCTTCCTTGAAGTTCGAGATGATCGGGGTCTCGATGATCTCGCCGCTCGGCTTGGCCATCAGGCCGCGCATCCCGGCGAGCTGCTTCATCTGCGCCGGCGAACCGCGCGCACCCGAATGGCTCATCATGTAGATCGAGTTGATCGGCTTCTCGCGGCCGTCATCGTCCTTGGGGCGCGCACGGATTTCGTCCATCATCGCCTCGGCCACCTTGTCGCCGGTGCGGCTCCAGGCGTCGATCACCTTGTTGTACTTTTCCTGCTGGGTGATCAGGCCGTCCTGATATTGTTGCTCGTAATCGGCAACTTCGGCCTTGGCCGCCTCGACCAGCTCTTCCTTGCTGTCGGGGATGATCATGTCATCCTTGCCGAAGGAGATGCCAGCCTTGAACGCGTGGCGGAACCCCAGCGCCATGATCGCATCGGCGAACAGCACCGTGTCCTTCTGGCCGGTGTGGCGATAGACCTGATCGATGACGTCGCCGATTTCCTTCTTGGTGAGGAGGCGGTTGACGACTTCGAATGGCACCGTGTGGCTCTTGGGCAGGCATTCGCCGATCAGCATCCGGCCGGGCGTGGTTTCGACCCGGCGCATCACCTCGTTGCCCTGCTCGTCGGTCTGCGGCACGCGGGTAATGATCTTCGAATGGAGCGTCACCGCCCCGACATGAAGCGCCTGATGCACTTCGGCCATGTCGGCCAGCATCTTGCCTTCGCCGGGCTCGCCTTCACGGTCCATCGACAGGTAATAGAGGCCCAGCACCATGTCCTGCGAGGGTACGATGATCGGCTTGCCATTGGCGGGGCTGAGGATGTTGTTGGTGCTCATCATCAGCACGCGCGCTTCGAGCTGGGCTTCGAGGCTGAGCGGCACGTGGACCGCCATCTGGTCGCCGTCGAAGTCGGCGTTGAAGGCCGAGCAGACCAGCGGGTGCAGTTGGATCGCCTTGCCTTCGATCAGCACGGGTTCGAACGCCTGAATGCCCAGACGGTGCAGCGTCGGCGCGCGGTTCAGCAGCACCGGGTGCTCGCGGATCACCTCGTCAAGGATGTCCCAGACTTCCTTGCGCTCCTTTTCGACCCACTTCTTCGCCTGCTTCAGGGTCATCGACAGACCCTTGGCGTCGAGGCGGGCGTAGATGAACGGCTTGAACAGCTCGAGCGCCATCTTCTTGGGCAGGCCGCACTGGTGCAGCTTCAGTTCCGGCCCGGTCACGATTACCGAACGGCCCGAATAGTCGACGCGCTTGCCGAGCAGGTTCTGGCGGAAGCGGCCCTGCTTGCCCTTGAGCATGTCGCTCAGTGACTTGAGCGGACGCTTATTGGCGCCGGTGATGACGCGGCCGCGCCGGCCGTTGTCGAACAGCGCATCGACCGCTTCCTGCAGCATCCGCTTTTCGTTGCGGACGATGATGTCCGGCGCGCGCAGTTCGATCAGGCGCTTGAGGCGGTTGTTGCGGTTGATGACGCGGCGATAAAGATCGTTGAGATCCGAGGTTGCGAAACGGCCCCCGTCGAGCGGCACCAGCGGGCGCAGTTCGGGCGGGATGACCGGCACGACTTCGAGGATCATCCATTCGGGGCGGTTGCCCGAATCGATGAAGCTTTCGACCACCTTCAGGCGCTTGATGATCTTGGCTGGCTTGAGCTTCGACTTGGTCGTCGCCAGCTCTTCCATCAGATCGTCGCGCTCCTGCTCGAGGTCGAGATCCATCAGCATGTGCTTGACCGCCTCCGCGCCGATGCCGGCGGTGAAGGCATCCTCGCCATATTCGTCCTGCGCGTCGAGCAGCTCGTCTTCGGTCAGCAGCTGGTACTTCTCCAGCGGCGTCAGGCCCGGCTCGGTGACGATATAGGCTTCGAAATACAGCACGCGCTCAAGCTGCTTCAGCTGCATGTCGAGCAGCAGGCCGATGCGGCTCGGCAGCGACTTCAGGAACCAGATGTGCGCGACCGGGGCGGCGAGCTCGATGTGGCCCATGCGCTCGCGGCGAACCTTGGTGACGGTGACCTCGACGCCGCATTTTTCGCAGACGACGCCCTTGTACTTCATGCGCTTGTACTTGCCGCACAGGCACTCGTAATCCTTCACCGGACCGAAGATGCGCGCGCAGAACAGGCCGTCACGCTCGGGCTTGAACGTGCGGTAGTTGATGGTTTCCGGCTTCTTGATCTCGCCGAACGACCACGAGCGGATGCGCTCGGGGCTGGCGATGCCGATCTGGATCTGGTCGAACGTCTCGGGCTTGGCGAGCTGGTTGGTGAATTTGGTCAGTTCGTTCATTTTTCGCTCCATCCCCCTCCCGCTGGCGGGAGGGGTTAGGGGTGGGTCTGTTCAAGGTGGACCCGGATAAAAGGCCCACCCCCGGCCCCTCCCGCGCACGGGAGGGGAGACAAATTACTCCGCGGCGATCTGCATGGCCGGATCGTCGTCCTCGTCGTCCTCGCCGAGCGAGGACAGTTCGACGTTGAGGCCGAGGCTGCGCATTTCCTTGACGAGCACGTTGAAGCTTTCGGGGATGCCGGCTTCGAAGGTGTCGTCGCCCTTGACGATCGCTTCGTACACCTTGGTCCGCCCGATCACGTCGTCGGACTTCACCGTCAGCATTTCCTGCAAGGTGTAGGCCGCGCCGTAGGCCTGGAGCGCCCAGACCTCCATTTCGCCGA
The DNA here is from genome assembly GCF_016461955.1 of Qipengyuania sp. YIM B01966. Classification (GTDB taxonomy): domain Bacteria; phylum Pseudomonadota; class Alphaproteobacteria; order Sphingomonadales; family Sphingomonadaceae; genus QFOP01. The sequence continues at coordinate 35,246 of NZ_JADMNM010000008.1, forward strand.
AGCGCTGGCCGCCGAACTGCGCCTTGCCGCCCAGCGGCTGCTGGGTGACGAGGCTGTACGGCCCGATCGAGCGCGCGTGGATCTTGTCGTCCACAAGGTGGTGCAGCTTGAGCATGTAGATGTAGCCCACCGTCACCTTGCGGTCGAACGCGTCGCCGGTGCGCCCGTCATAAAGCGTCACCTGGCCCGACCCGTCGAGCCCGGCTTTCTCCAGCATGGCCGTCACGTCCGCTTCGCGGGCGCCGTCGAACACCGGGGTGCCCATCGGCACGCCGTTGGTCAGATTGCCTGCCAGCTCGACGATCTCGGTCGCCGAGCGCGCGTCGATCTCGGCGTGGTATTGTTCGCCATAGACCTCCTTCAGGGTCTCGCGCACCGCATCGGGCGCCTTGCCCGCCTGCGGATCGGGGTTGGCAATGCGCCAATCCTCGAGCGCGGCAGCGACCTTCTGGCCGAGGCCGCGGGCCGCCATGCCGAGATGCGTTTCGAAGATCTGTCCGACATTCATGCGGCTCGGCACGCCGAGCGGGTTCAGCACGATATCGACCGGGGTGCCATCTTCGAGGAAGGGCATATCCTCGGCCGGAAGGATCCGGCTGATGACGCCCTTATTGCCGTGGCGACCGGCCATCTTGTCGCCCGGCTGCAGCTTGCGCTTCACCGCGACGAACACCTTGACCATCTTGAGCACGCCCGGCGCCAGTTCGTCGCCGCGTTCGAGCTTCTCTTTGCGGTCCTCGAACTTCTCGTCGATGACCTTGGCGGCCTCGTCGTACTGGCTCTTGACGGCCTCGATCTGGGTTTGCCGGCCATCGTCGGCGACAGCGAACTTGAACCATTCGTGGCGTTCGATGCCGTCCAGCATTTCCTCGTTGACGATTTCACCCTTCTTGACGCCCTTGGGCGCTGCCGAAATCGTCTGGCCGAGAAGCATATCGCGCAGCCGGTTATACGTTGCCCGGTTGAGGATCGCGCGCTCGTCCGCCGCATCCTTGCGCAGCCGCTCGATTTCCTCGTTCTGGATCGCGCGGGTACGGTCGTCGATCTCGATGCCGTGGCGGTTGAACACCCGCACCTCGACGATGGTGCCGGCAACGCCCGGCGGCAGGCGGAGCGAGGTGTCGCGCACGTCGCTGGCCTTCTCGCCAAAGATGGCGCGTAGGAGCTTTTCTTCCGGTGTCATCGGGCTTTCGCCCTTGGGCGTGATCTTGCCGACCAGAATGTCGCCCGGATGCACCTCGGCACCGATATAGACGATGCCCGCCTCGTCGAGGTTGCGCAGTGCTTCCTCGCCGACATTGGGAATGTCGCGGGTGATGTCCTCGGGCCCGAGCTTGGTGTCGCGGGCCATGACCTCGAATTCCTCGATATGGATCGAGGTGAACACGTCGTCCTTGACGATGCGTTCGCTGATCAGGATCGAGTCTTCGTAATTGTAGCCGTTCCACGGCATGAACGCGACGAGGCTGTTCCGGCCGAGCGCAAGCTCGCCGAGATCGGTCGAGGGACCATCGGCAAGAATATCGCCCACCTCGATCTCGTCACCCACCTTCACCAGCGGGCGCTGGTTGATGCAGGTATCCTGGTTCGAGCGCTGGAATTTCTGCAGCGTGTAGATGTCGACGCCCGATTGGCCGGGTTCGACATCGCCCACGGCGCGGATGACGATCCGGGTCGCGTCCACCTGGTCGACGACACCGCCGCGCGTGGCGGTGATCGCCGCGCCCGAATCGCGTGCGACGGTTTCTTCCATCCCGGTGCCGACGAACGGCGCCTCGGCCTTGACCAGCGGCACCGCCTGGCGCTGCATGTTCGAACCCATCAGCGCGCGGTTGGCGTCGTCGTTTTCGAGGAACGGGATCAGCGACGCGGCGACCGAAACGAGCTGCTTGGGGCTGACGTCCATCAGCGTGATCTGTTCGCGCGGAAGCATGACGAATTCGCCATTCTCACGTGCCGAAACCAGCTCTTCGACGAAAGCGCCGTCCTCGGTCAGCTCGGCCGAGGCCTGCGCCACCGCGTGCTTCTGCTCTTCCATCGCCGACAGGTAGATAACCTCGTCGGTGACCTTGCCGTCCGCGACCTTGCGGTACGGGGTTTCGATGAAGCCGTATTTGTTCACCCGGCTGAAGCTGGCGAGCGAGTTGATCAGGCCAATATTCGGGCCTTCGGGCGTTTCGATCGGGCAGATGCGACCGTAATGGGTCGGGTGCACGTCGCGCACCTCGAAGCCCGCGCGTTCGCGGGTCAGACCGCCCGGCCCGAGCGCCGAGACACGGCGCTTGTGCGTCACTTCCGACAGCGGGTTGGTCTGGTCCATGAACTGCGACAGCTGCGAGGAGCCGAAGAACTCGCGCACCGCGGCCACTGCGGGCTTGGCGTTGATCAGGTCGTTCGGCATCACCGTTGACACATCGACCGAGCTCATCCGCTCCTTGACCGCGCGCTCCATCCGGAGCAGGCCGACGCGGTACTGGTTCTCGAGCAGCTCGCCGACCGAACGCACGCGGCGATTGCCGAGATTGTCGATATCGTCGACCTCGCCCTTGCCGTCCTTCAGATCGACCAGTTCCTTGACCACCGCGAGGATGTCTTCCTTGCGCAGCGTGGTGACGGTGTCCTCAGCATCGAGGCCGAGCCGCATGTTCAGCTTGACCCGGCCGACGGCTGAAAGGTCATAGCGTTCGGCGTCGAAGAACAGCCCTTCGAACAACGCTTCGGCAGTTTCCTTCGTGGGCGGTTCGCCCGGGCGCATCACCTTGTAGATCGCCTCGAGCCCCTCGTCGCGGTTCTCGGCCTTGTCGACCTTAAGCGTGTTGCGGATCCACGGGCCGGTATTGACCTCGTCGATGTCAAGCAGTTCGACCTTGTCGAAGCCAGCCTTATCGAGCGCCTCGAGATTATCGGGCGACACCTCGTCGCCGGCCTCGATATAGATGCGGCCGGTAGCTTCATCGATCAGGTCGCGCGCCGAATAGCGGGCAAAGATTTCCTCGGTCGGGATCAGCAGGTTGGCGAGGCCATCCTTGGCCGCCTTGTTAGCGGCGCGCGGGCTGATTTTCTGGCCGGCGGGGAACACTTCCTCGCCGGTATCGGCGTCGACCAGCGCAAAGGCCGGCTTCTGCCCGCGCCATGCTTCGGCTGTGAAGGGCACCTTCCAGCCTTCGCCCTGCTTGCCCGAAACCCGCTGCCAGGTCACAGTGTCGTAGAAGTGATGGAGGATGTCCTCGCCGTCGAGGCCCAGCGCATAGAGCAGGCTGGTGACCGGCAGCTTGCGCTTGCGGTCGATGCGGACGTTGACGACGTCCTTGGCGTCGAATTCGAAATCGAGCCACGAACCGCGATAGGGGATGACGCGCGCGGCGAACAGCAGCTTGCCCGAGCTGTGGGTCTTGCCGCGATCATGGTCGAACAGGACGCCCGGCGAACGGTGCATCTGGCTGACGATGACGCGTTCGGTGCCGTTGATGATGAACGTGCCGTTCTCGGTCATGAGCGGCATATCACCCATGTAGACGTCCTGCTCCTTGATATCGAGCACCGAGCGGGTTTCGGTTTCATGATCGACCTCGAACACGATCAGGCGCAGCGTGACCTTCATCGGCGCGGCGTAGGTGATCCCGCGCTGGCGGCATTCGACCGTGTCGAATTTGGGCGGCTCCAGCTCGTAATGCACGAAATCGAGTTCGGCCGTGCCGGCAAAGTCGCGGATCGGGAATACGCTGCGGAGCGTCTTTTCAAGGCCCGAGACATAGCCGGTCGCCGGGTCGGAGCGCAGGAACTGCTCGTAGCTTTCACGCTGCACCTCGATCAGGTTCGGCATTTCCACCACTTCGTGGATGTCGCCGAAGATCTTGCGAATGCGCCGCTTCGCGCTGCCCTGCGCCTTGCCGGTGCGGGCTGCGCCCGATGCCGTCAGCTTGCCCGCGTCTTTTGCCTTGGTCGCCATGGAGGAGATCAGCCTCTTGTCAGAAATGTGGTGCGCCGGGATACAGGCGCCTGGAAATTGCCGGTGCGTGAGGAAGCCTCGCCGGACGCAGACAGGCCGCGCACGGCCCGATCCCCAGAGGGAGGGCGTGAGCAGCCAGCATCGCGTGTCGAGGAACCCGTTTCCATCCCGGTCAGCACGCGCGCCCGCGGCCGACTTGCTCGAAACGGCAGTTCGGGCGGCGCTATAGTGCGCGCATCCTCTCGTGTCAAACGCCCGTCCTGCTCTGACCGACCAGCTCGCCAATCACGCCTAACGATAAGACATACATCGCTTTTCGATATTATCGTTTGACAGTAAGAGGGACCCGCATTATCGATTTTCGATATCGAACATATCGGAGAACAATCATGCTCAGCCTCACGCAACATTTTACCGCCGCTATCGCAGCGATCTTCATCGTGACCGCGACATTCGTCCCGGTGCTGACCGTCCCGCCTGCCCCTGCCGCATCGGCGACGCTCAACCTCGCCTGACCATAGACCTTGAGGAGACCACGCGATGTCCATTCTTACCCGTGACCCGCTGCTCGCCTTTGCGCGCGGGCTGCTTTATTTCCTACTTGCCGTGCTTGGCTTTGCCGCCGCGATGCTCATCCTTGCGGCAATCATCGTTCCGTTTGCCGGCGACCGGATCGTGTCCGAAATGGCAAGAGAAGGCATCGCCAACGGCCGGACGCTGGTGCCCGCCCTGTCTGTCCTGCTACTTGCGATTGGGGGCCTACTCGGGCTGGCGATGTATTTCATGCGGCAGCTCCTGGCGATCGTTGTCAGCGTGAGTGAAGGCGATCCTTTCGTCCCGGCGAATGCCGAGCGCCTGTCGCGGATGGGCTGGACCGCGCTGACCGGCCACCTGCTCGCGCTGCCCGTCGGCGCGCTGGTCTTGTGGTTCACGCACGAGGTCAAGGACGGGGCCAATGGCAAGCTCGTGATCGAGGACCACATCTCGATTTCGTTGAGCGGCATCATGCTGATCCTGACCCTGTTCATCCTGGCCCGCGTGTTCCGTCAGGGGGCGATGATGCGGGCCGAACTGGAAGGGACCGTCTGATGGCCCCGCCCGACACCCCCCGGACCGAAGGTGATGGCATCGTGATCAAACTCGATGACTTGCTCTACGACCGGCGTATGACGCTGACCGAGCTGGCCGAGCGGGTCGGGATCACGCTGGCCAACCTGTCGATCCTCAAGACCGGCAAGGCCAAGGCGATCCGCTTTTCAACGCTGGAGGCGATCTGCCGCGAACTCGACTGCCAGCCAGGTGACCTGCTGGGCTACGCACCCGCCGGCAAAAACGGGTAGAAAGGCTGACGGCGCCGGGAACAAAGTTTAATTGTGGCGATTTAAAGGCACCCACTAGGGAGAATTGACGATGAAAAAGATTGCTCTGACCGCCGCCCCGATCGCGCTTGCTTTCGGCCTCGCTGCTTGCGATTCGACCCCCGAAACCGCCGACCCCGCGGCGACGGACACCACCACCGAGATGGCCGCTCCGGCCGACACGGGTACCACCACGGCGACCACCGGCGCGACCGCCACGACCGGCGCCGCCGGCACCACCGGCACCGCCAACGCCAATCCCAACGGCGTCGCCGCGGGCGAAACCACCCGCCAGGCTGCTGAGCGTCTCGACGAAACCGCCGAGAACTTGGAAGAGCGCGCCGACCGCGTCGAGGGCGTGAACGAAGCCGAAGCCGACCGCCTCGAAGCGGCGGCCAAGGCGCGGCAGGAAACCCGCGACCAGCTGCGCTAAACCGGTGCCGCGCGGGGTTGCCAGCGTGGCTTGACCCCGGCCGGAGTTCTGCTAGAGGCCCGCCCGACCGGCGGGCCTCTTTGCGTCTGCACGGTCATCCGTCCGAGACAGCTGCTGCACCGGGTCTGCCGGCGCTTAATCCGCAGCCTAGACGGGGAAACGAGATTATCCGCTGCCATCGTGCAGCGGCGCGCCGGTGACGGCACTCCTCCTTCCCTATCGACGGACTCGCCCGCCCTCGCACGGCCGTCCGGCCACGCGCGGCGGACAATAGTGAGCCGGCCGCGGCGCCGCGCCCTGTGCGGGGCGGCAACGCGGTCATTTGTGAAGGAGTACGGCATGGATCGTTCGCAGAAAACCGAATCGGTCGCCGAGCTTAACGAGGTCTTCGGCCGGGCAGGCGTGGTGGTTGTCACCCGCAACCTGGGCCTGTCGGTGGCGCAATCCACCGATCTGCGCGCGAAGATGCGGGAAGCAGGGGCGTCCTACAAGGTTGCGAAGAACCGCCTCGCCAAGCTCGCCCTCAAGGACACCGATTACACCGGGCTGGATGAGTATCTCACCGGCCCGACCGCCCTCGCTTATTCCGAGGATCCGGTGGCAGCCGCCAAGGCTGCGGTGGAATTCGCCAAGACGAACGACAAGCTCGAAATCGTCGGCGGTTCGATGGGCAGCCAGGTGCTCGACTCAGCCGGGATCAAGGCGCTTGCCTCGATGCCGAGCCTCGACGAGCTGCGCGGCACGCTGATCGGCCTCATCAACGCCCCGGCGACCAAGATCGCCCGGGTCGTCAACGAGCCGGCAGCCAAGCTGGCCCGTGTCTTCGGTGCCTATGGCGCCAAGGAAGCGGCGTAAGCGGTTTTTCGCCCGAAAAGCGACAATTCGGGGCAGGTGCCCCAGCCAGTTGAATGGAGTGACAGATCATGGCCGATGTAGCCAAGCTTGTTGAAGAACTTTCGAAGCTGACCGTCATGGAAGCCGCCGAGCTTGCCAAGGCGCTGGAAGAAGAGTGGGGCGTTTCCGCCGCGGCCGCCGTGGCCGTTGCTGGCCCGGCCGGTGGCGGCGCTGCTGCCGAAGCGGTTGAGGAAAAGGACGAATTCGACGTCATCCTGACCGGTGACGGCGGCAAGAAGATCCAGGTGATCAAGGAAGTCCGCGCGATCACCGGCCTCGGTCTGACCGAAGCCAAGGCGCTGGTCGAAGGCGCGCCCAAGCCGATCAAGGAAGGCGTGAACAAGGCCGAAGCCGAAGAAGTGAAGAAGAAGATCGAAGAAGCCGGCGGCACCGTCGAGCTGAAGTAAGCCAACCAGGCACATCTTCGCTTTTTGCACGAGGGGCGGTCCGGCAACGGGCCGCCCTTTTTGCTGCGCGGGGTGACAAAGGCGACAGTGGTGTTAACGTCGGGATTATCGTATAATCTATTGGATTAACGTGATTTTCCCGCGCATTTTCTGTCGCCCCGGATTTGATCCGGGGCCCCGCTTGAGCTTCGGAGGGCAGCTGGACCCCGGGCCAAGCCCGGGGTGACGGGGGTTGGGCAGGCGCTTGGCGGATGACAAAGGCGACACCTGTGTCAACTTTGCGAGGCGAGCGGTTTTGATCCGAAGGCATGGCGATCGCGGCCAGAGAAGCTGGACCCCGGGTCAGGCCCTGGGTGACGGGGTGGGGCGTTAGAGCGGCGGATGCGACATTTGCATCCCCATCCTTGTCGCCCCGGACCTGATCAGGGACCCCGCTGGGTCTGCGTCAGGTGGGTCGGACGATGGCAAAGAGCGCCTATCAGCCTAACACCGCGTCGGCCCTGTACGACAGTGCCCTATTTCAGCGTTTTCATATAGGCGATGATCGCCTGCCGCGCGGCGGGGTCGGGCAGGCCCGGATAGGCCATCTTGCTGCCCGGCACGACCTCGCGCGGTTTTTCGAGATAACGGTCGAGCGTCGCCTCGTCCCAGGTCAGACCGGCGGTCTTCATTGCCTCCGAAAATGCATAATCGGGGATTTCGCCCGATCTGGTCCCGAAGACCCCATGCAGCGAGGGGCCGACGCCGTGTTTGCCCGCCTCGACCGAATGGCAGGCGCGGCACTGGGCAAAGGCCGCCGGCGCGGCGCCCGCTGCGGCCATGGGCGCGGTCGGAGAGGCGGCTGGCGGTGTGGCCGTCTGCGCCATCGCCGCCGCGCCGGTCGCGGGTGCGGCGGGCGCCTCTGCCGGGCTACCGCAAGCGACCAGCGGTGCGCTGATGGCAAATGCAACGATAAACGCCCTGATGCTGTGCATGGCACTCTCCCTGTTCCGCGCACCCGCTAGCACAGGTTGCCGGCGCTGTCGTTGATCGGCAGCAAGCTACAGCCGGTAATTCAGCCTTACGCCCATCATGTCGATACCCGGGTTCTGCTCGTTATTGAACAGCCGCGCGCCGCTGATATGCACCCAGCTCGCTTCGACCGAAACGCGCTCAGACAGCCGCGTGCCGACCGCCAGTTCGGGCGAAAACAGCACCCGGCTGCCGAGATCGGTGCGCATCCCGCTATCCGGATCGACCCGCAATTCGGGCGCATTGTGCACCACCAGCCCGACGCCGGGGGGCAGATAGACCGGGCCGAGGCGCGCTTTCCAGCTGAGCCCGGCCCCGACGAAGCTGGTTTCGCCATGCATGTTGACCGAGGCGAACAATTGCGGCGCCGGGCTGCCGATGGCGGATAGCGCCTCGATCCCGTCAAACCGGTAGCCGGCCTGGATATCGGCCCCGCCCTCGCCCGTGTCGAAGGTGAACGGGGTTTCGACCCCGTGGGCATAAAGCCCGCCATAGAGCTCGCCGGCATGGGCGGGCGCGGCGGAGAAGATGATGGCAGAGCCAGCAACGGCGGTGGCGACGCGCAAGGCTGATCTGGTCATGGGCCGCGCTGTGGCGGCGCCATGCTTGCCGCAAGCTGAAGCGCCTCGGCCCTTTCCCGCAGGCGGACAAGGCTCTACCGCCCGCGCGTCATGGCATCCTTCATCCCCCCGGCCCGCAGCGGTACCTGGCGCAGCGAGCTGCTGGCGGTGTTGGCGCTCGGCTGGCCGCTGGCGCTGGCCAATCTGCTGCAGATGCTGGTCCACGCGGTCGATGTGATGTTTGTCGCCCGGCTGGGCGAGCGCGAGCTGGCCGCGGCCTCGCTCGGCGTGGCGCTGTTCGGCCTCGTCATGTGGGCGCTGTCGGGCCTGACGGGGATCGTCGCGGCGCTGATTGCCGAAGAACTCGGGCGCAAGAAGCACGCGGTGCGCGAGGTGCGGCGCAGCGTGCGCATGGCGCTGTGGCTGGCAGTGGGTGCGGGCCTCGCGGGAATGGCACTGTGCGGCCTCGGCGGCGAGGCGCTGATGCGCGCGTCCGGGCAGGAACCGGACATTGCGGCACGCACCGGCGATTTTCTGCGGATCATCCAGTTCGCGATGATCCCGATGGTCGCGGCCAGCGTGCTGCGCAATTTCGTCAGCGCGCTCGGCCGGCCGATCTTTGCCACCGCGATCACCGGCATCGCGCTCGCCGCCAGCCTGCTGTTCAATTACGCCTTCGTGTTCGGCAATCTCGGCGCGCCGGCGCTGGGGCTGGAGGGCTCGGCGCTGGCGAGCGTGCTGACCGCGCTGGTGCAGCTGGCGAGCTATGTCAGTGCGATCCTGATCGACCGGCGGCTGCGGCGTTATCGCATCTTCGGCAATTGGTGGCGGCCCGAATGGGTGCGCCTGCGCACGCTGGTCCGGCTGGGCCTGCCAGTAATGGTCATTATCCTTGCCGAAGCGGGGCTGTTTTCGGGCGCGGCGCTGCTGATGGGGCGGATCGGCGCGTCCGAACTGGCCGGGCACACGGTCGCGTTGCAGATCGCTGCGCTTGCCTTTCAGGTGCCGTTCGGGATCGGGCAGGCGACCACCATCCGCGTCGGCTATCATTACGGCGCGGGCGACCGGCTGGCGCTGGGGCGCGCGGGCTGGGGCGGGATCATCCTTGGCGGCACGTTCATGCTGACCACCGCCGCCGCGATGGTGCTGGCGCCCTTGTGGCTCCTTCGCATCTACGTCGATCCGGCAGCGCGGGCCAATGCGGCTATGGTCGGCTTTGCGCTGCAATTCATGGTCGTGGCCGCCGCGTTCCAGCTGGTCGACGGCATCCAGGCGGTCGCGGCGAGCGCGTTGCGGGGCCTGCAGGACACGCGCATCCCGATGCTGATCGCGATCTTTTCCTATTGGGTGCCGGGTTTTGGCACCGCGATCTGGCTGGGCTTCTATACGCCGCTTGCCGGGACCGGCATCTGGATCGGGCTGGCCGTCGGGCTGGTGTTCGCCGCCGCGCTTTTGACCTGGCGCTGGCACCGGCGAGAGGCGCTGGCGCTGGTCCCTTAGGCGCCGCGGCCCGGCACATTTTTCCCGCCGTAGCGGTTGACTCGCCGGCGCGCCATTCACATATGGACCTCGCTGGCACTCCCCCCGGGCGAGTGCCAAGTGCACCATTCACACTCTATCGAAAGAGGCACATATCATGGCATTTCGTCCGCTGCACGACCGCGTGCTGGTCCGCCGCATCGAAGCCGAGGAAAAGACCGCCGGCGGCATCATCATCCCCGACAACGCCAAGGAAAAGCCGAGCGAAGGCGAAGTCATTTCCGTGGGTTCGGGCACCAAGGCCGAAGATGGCAAGATCACCCCGCTCGACGTCAAGGCCGGCGACCGCGTGTTGTTTGGCAAATGGTCGGGCACCGAAGTCAAGCTCGACGGCGAAGACCTGCTGATCATGAAGGAAAGCGACATCATGGGGATCATCGGCTGATCCAGCCGCCCATCGCTTACCTCCCCCTCAACTTCTGATTTTACGGAGAAATTCCAATGGCAGCCAAGGACGTACGCTTCTCGCGCGACGCACGCGAAGGCATCCTCAAGGGCGTGGACACGCTCGCCAATGCGGTCAAGGTGACGCTGGGCCCCAAGGGCCGCAACGTCGTGATCGACAAGAGCTTCGGCGCCCCCCGCATCACCAAGGACGGCGTTACCGTCGCCAAGGAAATCGAACTGAAGGACAAGTTCGAGAACATGGGCGCGCAGATGCTGCGCGAAGTCGCCTCGAAGACGAACGACAATGCCGGTGACGGCACCACCACCGCCACCGTGCTTGCCCAGGCGATCGTGACCGAAGGGATGAAGTCGGTTGCGGCCGGCATGAACCCGATGGACCTGAAGCGCGGTATCGATCTGGCCGTCGAAAAGGTCACCGAAAACCTCAAGAACCGCTCGAAGCCGGTGTCGGGTTCGCAGGAAATCGCCCAGGTCGGGATCATCTCGGCCAATGGCGACCGCGAAGTCGGCGAAAAGATCGCCGAAGCGATGGAAAAGGTCGGCAAGGAAGGCGTCATCACCGTCGAAGAAGCCAAGGGTCTCGAATTCGAGCTCGACGTGGTCGAAGGGATGCAGTTCGACCGGGGCTATCTGTCGCCCTACTTCATCACCAACCCGGAAAAGATGACGGTCGAACTCGATAACCCCTACATCCTGATCCACGAAAAGAAGCTGTCCTCGCTCCAGGCGATGCTGCCGATCCTCGAGGCGGTGGTGCAGTCGGGCCGTCCGCTGCTGATCATTGCCGAAGACATCGAAGGCGAAGCGCTGGCGACCCTGGTGGTCAACAAGCTGCGCGGCGGCCTCAAGGTCGCGGCGGTCAAGGCGCCCGGCTTCGGCGATCGTCGCAAGGCGATGCTGCAGGATATCGCCATCCTGACCGCGGGCGAAATGATCAGCGAAGATCTCGGCATCAAGCTGGAATCGGTCACCGTCGGGATGCTCGGCCAGGCCAAGAAGGTCACCATCGACAAGGACAACACGACCATCGTAGATGGCGCCGGTTCGGCTGACGAGATCAAGGCGCGCGTGGGTGAAATCCGCACGCAGATCGACGCCACCACCAGCGACTATGACCGCGAAAAGCTGCAGGAACGCCTCGCGAAGCTGGCCGGCGGTGTGGCCGTGATCAAGGTCGGCGGCGCGTCGGAAGTCGAGGTGAAGGAACGCAAGGACCGCGTCGACGACGCGCTCCACGCGACCCGCGCCGCGGTCGAAGAAGGCATCGTCCCGGGTGGCGGCACCGCGCTGCTCTATGCCGCCAAGGCGCTGGACGGCGTCAACGGCGCCAATGAAGACCAGACCCGCGGCGTCGATATCGTCCGCAAGTCGCTGTCGTCGCTGGTCCGCCAGATCGCCTCGAACGCCGGCCATGACGGCGCGGTCGTGTCGGGCAAGCTGACTGACGGCAATGACGAAACGATGGGCTTCAACGCGGCGACCGACACCTATGAAAACCTCGTGTCGGCCGGCGTCATCGACCCGACCAAGGTGGTCCGCACCGCGCTGCAGAACGCGGCCTCGGTCGCGGGTCTCCTGATCACCACCGAAGCGGCCATCGCTGAGAAGCCGGAAGACAAGCCGGCCCCGGCGATGCCCGACATGGGCGGCATGGGCGGCGGCATGGGCTTCTAAGCCCCGCACTTCGCATCCGAAAAGGAGCCGGGAGGGGAAACCTTCCCGGCTTTTTTCGTTCGCCCGCCATGGAGCAGCACAGTACGATCCTCGCCTTCCGGACCAGCGGCGCGGGCCTTTATCCGATCACGCATGACGTGGCGCAATGGACCGCTGAGGCAGCGTTCGCGTCCGGGCTCCTCACGCTGTTCTGCCGCCACACTTCGGCCTCGCTGACGATTCAGGAAAACGCCTCGCCCGAGGTGCTGGACGACATTGGCGCATGGCTCGACCGGCTGGCGCCGGAGGGCGCTGGATACGCCCATGCCGACGAAGGGCCCGACGATATGCCAGCGCATCTCAAAGCGGTGCTGACCGGCGTGTCGCTCGCTATCCCGCTCGTTGGCGGGCGGCTGGCTCTCGGCCAGTGGCAGGGCATCTTTCTGGCCGAACATCGCCGCGCGCCGCACCGGCGCGAAGTGGCACTGCATCTCGTCGGGGCATAAGCTGCGGTTTTCGCTTGCCGGGGGAAAGAAGCGGCATAGGATACGCGCCGGGTCGGATAAGGGAGGGAGCCGCACGATGCTGCGCACCCGAATTCTGTTCGCCGGCCTGACACTTGCTCTCCCCGCGGCGGCGCCTGCCCTGGCGCGACCCGCCGAGCCAGTACCGCGCCATGCGACCCCGGCAGAAGATGCGGCCTTTACCGCCTGGGTTGCCGCCAACGCCACGCCGATCAGCGCCGCCGGCCCGACCGAAGCCGACGTCGCGCCCATAGTCGCGCGGCTGGCCGGCGCCAGCATCGTCGCATAGGCGAGGCGACGCATGGCACGCACGAGGATCAGGCGTTCAAGGCCGAACTGATCAAGGCGCTGGTGCGCACCGGACAGGTGCGGCTGCTGCTGATGAAGAGCAATCTGGCGCCCAATGCGCGGCTTGACGACTATGTCCGCGCCGGGATCGGCGACCCGGCCGATGCGCTGCGCGACCTCAGCCAGTTCCGCAACGTCAAGGGCGACGAATTTGCCGGGCTGGTCCTGTGGATGCGGGCCTGGAACCTGGCGCACCCGGACGACATGGTCCGCATCGCAGGCTTCGACGCGCAGGATAGCGGCCGCGACGCGGACATTGCGTTGACCTACCTCGCCGCGCGTGACGCCGCGGTCGCCGGGCTGAGCATTTTCGAGCACGGGCTGGACCCGCCGGAAGGGATGAACCGGGCGGAATATTACGGTCGGCGCGACAGGGCGATGGCGCGCATCGCTCTCAGGATGCAGCAGCGCACCGGAAAAGGCGCGGTCATCTGGGCGCACGATCTGCACGTGATCGACCGGCTGGACCCACCCTTTGCCGCGATGAGCGGCTATCGCTCGCTTGGGATGGAGCTCGAGGATGCGCTGGGTGCCGGCTATCGCAGCATCGGTTTCAGCTTTACCGACGCGATCGTGCGGACCACCCCGGCGCGAACGGGCCAACAGCTGGCACAGGTCCGGGTCAATGATCAACTGGTGCCGCTCCCCAATAGCGGGCCGGACACGGTTGGCGCGCTGTTCGCAGCGGCGCTTCCGGGACGGCAGGCGGCCTGGATCGACATGGACCGCCTCCGCGCCGAACCTGCGCTCGCCGGGTTCCGCACAGCCTGGAAATTCTGGCCGGCCGAAGGGTGGCTTGTGTTCGCGGACAATTGGCAGAAGGATTTTGCCGCACCGCCTTCATCTGGACACCCGGGTTCGACATGGTTGTCTGGCACCGGCAGGCGACGCCGCAGCGCCGCTGGCCCGACCTGCCACGTCAGCCCGACCTGCCCACCGACGATTGAGCGGGCACCTTGGCGGGCGGTACGCGTTGAGCCGACAGGTGTTCAGCCAACAGGAGCTTTCATGAAACTGCCCGCCAATGCCCATGTCGCCGTCGTCGATGGCACCCAGTTCCGGTTCTTCAGGAATGTCGGCGAAGCCAATGCAATCAAGCTGCAGGGGATCGAAGCGAAGGACATCGAAACCAACAACAAGAGTGCGGGCGTGCGCGATCACGAGGCGACGGACCGGCTCGATGGCGGGCGCCAAATGGAGGAGTTGAGCCACGCGGCGGGCGTTGCCGACAAGCTCAACCACCTCGCCGTGACCAACAAGCTCGACAAGGTGGTAATCATCGCCGACCCGTCGAGCCTGGGCGAAATGCGCCGGCATTATCATACCGAATTGCAGGCCGCGCTAGTCGGCGAGATCGACAAGACGCTGACGAATTCGCCGGTCGAGGATATCATCCGCGCGATCGAAAACGCCTGACCCATCGGGCAAGCGCAGGAAGGGCGGCCGGGCTGATGCCGGGCCGCCCTTTTGTCGTTTGTGTGCCGAGCCTTTAGAAGTCGAGGCTGACCCGGCCGTAGAGATACCGCCCGTTGAAGCCGAAGGGCGAGAAGATCGAGAACGGGATATATTGCTGGTTCGCCGGGTAGAGCCCACCGATCGTCGCCGGGCGTGGACCGTAGGGCGAACGGTCAGGATAGATGTCGAACACATTATCTGCCCCCAGCGCGATGCTGAGGCGCTCGGCAAGGTTCAGCCGCAGCTCGAGGTCGGTGATCCATTTGGGCCGCAAGAAGATATCGTCCGGCCCGTAATCAGTGAGGCTGGTCGGCGCGGCGATCGGATTGGCCGAACCGGGCGAGGTGACCTTGCCAAAACGCGTGGTGCGTGCCGTAATCCCGAACATCCCGACATCGCCATCGAGGCTGAGGACCACTTTGTCGCGCGGTTGCCCTTCGGTAAAGCGCAGCCCTTCGACCCGGCCGAACAGGATCAGGCCGGGGATGGTCGCCAGGGGCCCCAGCTCGTTCTTGCGTTCGAGGATCTGCTGGTCGTTATAATTATATGCTGCAGTCAGGTTCCAGCGGCCAACGCCTTCCACCGGCAACCGCCAGTTGAGCACCGCATCGACCCCTTGCGTGCGGGTGTCGAGGCCGTTGACGAAGAACCGCGCCGCGCCGACCGAATTGAACCCGCCGGCGTCGAGCACCGCCTTGACCGCGGCGTTGACCGCCGCCGTGCCGCTGCCCGCCGCGCCGAGATTTTCGGTCAGCACGATCCGGTCGTTGATGCGGATATTGTAATAATCGACCGTCAGCGTCAGGCCATTGAGCGGGCTGGCAGTGAACCCGGCCGACAGGTTGAAGCTTTTTTCCGGGCGCAGATCCTGCGAGCCGAGCGCGCGCGCGACCGGGCTGCCAACCGCCAGCGTGCTGATATCGACCGGCACCCCGCCGATGAAATTGGTCGAGGTGGTGGTGAAATATTGCTGGTGCAGCGACGGCGCGCGGAACCCGTTCGAGACCGAGCCGCGCACCGCGAACCCGGGCGTCAGTTCGAACCGCGCGGCAAACTTGCCCGTCACCGTGCTGCCGAAATCCGAATAATTCTCGTACCGGCCGGCCAGCGTGGTGGTCAGGCCTGCGAAAGGTTCGGTATCGAACTCGATATAGGCCGCGACATTGTGCCGGCCTTCATCCGTCGCGCTGCCCGCCGGAATGCCGGGGAAACCTTGCGCGCCCGCGCCCGCCGTGCGGCCGGGGAACGAGCAGATCCCGCTGGTTGCATTGAACACGCCGGTCTGGGCCGCGCAATTGACGGCCGTGGTCGCAAAGGAGGCGCGGAAATACGGCCCGATGGCATAGGATTGCAGATCGCCCGGGCGGATGGTGAAGTTTTCGGAGCGGTATTCCGCCCCCACCGCCACGGTCAGCGGCGCGGCAAAGCCGACTTCGTATTCATGGCTGAGGTCGAGATTGGCGATCCACTGCCGGTAGCCCAGCCCGCCGGCATCGAACGCGCGCTGCGATTGCGGGCCGAAGCTGGTGTTGAGCGAGTTTTCCACCCGATAGTCGAAAGTGTTCTTGCCCCAGCTCAGCGACAGATCGCCGCGCCAGCCGCCCAATTCGGTTCGCACGCCAATGGTCGCAGCGCGGTCGGTCAGGTCCGACTGGATGAACGGCAGGAAACCGTCCGGCGTCAGCCCGACGAAATTGGCGTTGCTGGGCGATTGGTTGGGCGCCAGCACGGAAAAGTCGCGATTGGCCGCCGCATTGGCCTGGCGGTAATTGGCCGCCGAGATTGAATCGCGCTGGTTGAAGCTGGCAAAGGCATACAGTTCCGCCGCCTCGCCCAGCGGGATTCCGGCATTGGCGAACAGGATGAAATCGTCCGCCTGCGGATCGCCGAAGCGGAATTGCAGCCGGTCGAAGCTCGCCTCGCGCGGGTCGAACGTCGTGCTGGTCGGGCGGATGTAATTGGGCCTGAGATCATAGCCCTGGCGGTTGGTATAACCGCGATGGCGATATTCGCCGGTCAGGTTGAGATAGCCACCGCTGCTGCCGAAAAAGGGCAGGCCGACATTGGCCGCCACCGCATAGCTTTCGCCGTCGCGCGCCTTGCGCTCGCCAGTGCTGGTTGCGGCGAGATAGCGGCCGTCCGCCGGGTCGAGCACCGGCTGCCCGCCGACCAATTGCAGGCCGGCAATTTCGGCCACATCGTTTATGGTCGTGTGATAGCGGCCATAGGACGCGCTGGCCCGCCCGCCTTCGCCCGCAGCCTTGAGGCGGATGTTGATCACCCCGGCGATCGCGTCCGACCCATATTGCGACGAGGCGCCGTCGCGCAGCACCTCGATCCGGTCGATCGCCAGCGCGGGGATCGAGTTCATATCGACCGCCGCCGAGCCGCGCCCGACCGTGCCGTTGATGTTGAGCAGCGCCGAGACATGGCGCCGCTTGCCATTGACCAGCACCAGCGTCTGATCGGGCGCGAGCCCGCGCAAGGTCGCCGGGCGCAGCGCATCGGACCCGTCGGCGATCGCCGGTTGCGGGAAGTTGAAGCTTGGCACTAGCCGATTGAGCACGCGGTTGGTTTCGACCTGCCCGCCATTCTGGATCGCATCGGCGCTCAGCACGTCGACCGGCACCGGCGAATCTTCCACCGTCCGGGCACTGGCGCGGGTTCCGGTGACGATGATGGTCGGCTGGTCCTGCGCCGTCTCAGACGTGTCCTGCGCATGGGCCGGCACAGCCAGCGCGAGCGGCGAAAGGGTAGCGAGCAGGCTGAAGCGGCGGGCGGCGGTCATCGGCGGTTCTCCCTCTGTCGAGGGATGACTAGCACCTTGCCGCGACATGAACAGCCGGGACGACACGAATGTTTCTTAACTGTGACGGTGCTGCAACGCACAGGTTGTTACGCGAACAGCCCCCTCCGCGGTCCTAAATAACCGAACAGATAGGCGCCGACCTTCCGCATCTGGATCTCCTCGGCTCCTTCGGTAATGCGGTAGCGGCGGTGGTGGCGGTAGATATGTTCGAACGGCTTATGCCGCGAATAGCCGATCCCGCCATGGACCTGCATCGCTCGGTCGGCCGCTTCGCAGACCAGCCGGTTCGCCCAGTAGTTGCACATGCTGACCTTGTCGGAGATCGTCCGTTCGATGTCCTCGTGGGGCAGGCGATCCATCTCCCACGCGGTTTTGTAGATCAGCAGGCGCAGCATCTCGCATTGGGTGGCGAGTTCGACCAGCGGGAACTGGATCGCCTGGTTGCGCGCGAGTTCCTCGCCAAAGGGCTTCCGCTGCCGGGCGTAGCGCACGCTTTCCTCGATACAATAGGTCGCCGCGCCGAGGCTGCTGGCGGCCTGGCGGACGCGGTTCTGGTGGACGAAGCTCTGCGCCAAAGCGAGCCCGCGCCCTTCCTCACCCAGCATCGCGCTGGTTGGCACCCAGACGTTCGTCAGCGACAGGCGCGGATGGTCGGTCGGCATATTGAAGGTCCACAGCCATTCCTCGATCTCGAGGCCGGGCGTGGGATTGGGCACCAGCAGGCAGGTGATCCCGCGCGCATCGCCCGCCGCACCGCTGGTGCGGGCGAACACCGCGCAATGCGTCGCGTGGTGCATCCCGGTGATCCACATCTTTTCGCCAACGATCCGCCAGCCGGCCACGCCGTCGCGTGTTTCGGGCACTGCGCGCGTTTCAATATGCGTCGCGTCGCTGCCGTGATCGGGTTCGGTCAGGCCGAACGCCACCCGCCTTTCCCGCGCAAAGCCGCCGGCGATGAACTCCTCCTGCTGTTCGGCCGTGCCAAAGGTTTCGAACATCGCCACGAAGGGGAAATTGCCGACGATCGAATGTTCGTTCTGGAGATCGTTGTGGAGGCCCAGCCCGCGCTGGGCGAAGCGGTCGCGGATCACCGCCATCCACAGGTTTGACCCGTCCTGCCCGCCATATTTCTTGGGCGCGGAAAAGCGCCAGTGGCCCGCGGCGTCGGCGCGTCGGCTGGCTTCGCGCAACAGCGCCTCCCACTCGGCGCGGGGAAGGCCGCCGCGCTCCCAATCGGTGCGGGAATGTTCCCGGCGATGGTCGAAGAAGCGTATGTTGTCATCCGCCTGTTCGAGCGGGACGATCTCGGCCTCGATGAAGCGGACCAGTTCGGCGTAATAGGCTTCGAGATCAGCGGGGACGGTGAAATCCATCAGTCTTCTCCTTCCCACAGCGCCCGCGCCGCGGCGAGGGCGGGATATTTGGGCACGTCGGCCGCGAGCTTGTCCAGCGCATCGCGGCGCAGCTGCGCGATGGCGGTGCCGGCGGCGTCATCGCTGCGTCCCGCCAGCAACGCATCGGCGAGCGCCCGGTCGCGCACGTTAGGGGCGATGCGATGCTCGCGCGCCGCCATGCCCAGCGCATTGCGGGCGACGGCGAGCTGGAACCGGTCATGCCCGCTGACTTTGTCCTTCAGGCTGGCGAGCCATTCGCCCACAGCCTCGGCCAGTTCGGCTGCGCTCGCTTCGCCCGTTTCCGCGGCGGCTGCCTTGGCCGGCGGCGGCGCGATACCGGGCGCCAATTCGCCATCGAGCAGCATCAGCAAATCGAGCTCATTCTCGCTCGTCCGGCGCGAGATGACCACGCGTTCGAGCATCCGGTCCTGCCCGTCGCGCCAGACCTGCGCCTGCCTCAGGCAGCCAAGCGCCCACCAGACAGTGCGATAGACGCTCCAGAAGCGGAACCGCCCAAGATCCACCGTGCGCCCGCCGGCGGCGTCGTAGGCGGCAAAATAATCGTCCAGCGCCCCCAGCCCCAGCGCCGGGCGGTCATAGCGGGCGAACCTCCAGACGGCCATGCAGCCGAACGCAAGGTCCTCGTGCCAGTCGCCGAGATGGGCCAGCTCCCAATCGAGCACGCCCGTCAGCCGGCCATCATCGACCAGCAGATTGCCCAATCGGAAATCGCCGTGGTTCAGCACCGGCTCGGCCGGCGGCGGGCAATTATCCCGCAGCCAGCGAAGGCCCAGTGCGATGATGGGCCGGTCGCCGCCCGTCGCCTCGAACTGACGCACCAGCTCGGCGACTCCCGCGCGGTAATCCAGCGTTGGGACCGCTTCCGGCAGAGCGGCGGGGGAGAGCGCATGAATCCGCGCCAACTGCCCGGCACATTCAGCCAGCAGCGCCGGCCCGTCCGCTGTGCCGAGAATAGAGCCCGGATCGGCGGTGCCGGGCAAAGCGCGCATCAGGAAACCGCTGCCGAGGGCGTCGCTGTCTTCCAGGACGCCGATGATTTCGGGCGCGCACACCCCGCCCGCACGCGCGGCGCGGATGATCGCAGCCTCCTCCGCATGGCCGAACGGACGGCCGGCCATGAAGGCGGGCGACGGCGCGCGGCGCAGCACGTAATCCGCGCCGCCGGAGCTGATGCACCAGCTTTCCATCGTCGCCCCGCCGGTGAGCCGGGTGACGGCGCTGGCCGGCGGCAGACCTAACCGGGCCAGCATCGGCCTCAGAAGCGCGCTCAGCTGTGCAGCCATTGCCATCCCCTGCCCTGCTCGATCGCGATGCTGCCCTGCCCGGCACGGGCGGGCAAGCGGCCCCCCCGGATTTTCCCGTATATCGAAGCTGCGCCACGGCCTGTCGCTTGGCCGCTTGCCGCCGCGGCCGCCCGAGTTAACCAAGGGGCAAGCAAGCTTGGGATAGATCGGGGTAATGAAACGGGGACTGATCGGGCGGCTGACCGCCGCATTGGCACTCGGCGCGGCGAGCATTGCCCCCGCGCACGCGCAGAGCGTCGAATCGCATTTCGACAACGTGCTGGGGAGCGAATTGCGCGCGCCGCGCGATCTGACCGCGCGTTACGATACACCTCTGGCGCAGCGGGTGGCGATGCTCGCCGCCGGCGATCAGGGGCGGATCGGCGTGGCCGCGATCGACCTTACTTCGGGGCAGATGATCTCGATCCTCGGCGATCAGCGCTTCCCGATGGCCAGCACCAGCAAGATCGCCATCGCCGCGACCTTCATGGAAGGGGTCGAACAGGGCCGCTGGACGCTGTCGAGCGAATTTCCGCTGCTCATCCCGGTCCAGTCGCCGCGTTTTTCGAGCGCGCGGGCGCCGGTGCGGCCGGGCTCGTACATGACCGCTTACGACCTTATCGACCTGATGATCACCCGCAGCTCCAACCCTGCTACCGATGCGCTGCTGGCCGCGGTCGGCGGTCCGGCGGCAGTCAATGACTGGGCGCGGCGCAACGGGATCACCGATTTCACGCTGACCCGCGATATTGCCACCCTGGTGCGTGACGATGGCGAGGTCGATCCTGCCAACCGGATCGATATTCGCGACAGCGCAACGCCGATGGCGATGGCGCAATTGCTGGCCGGGCTGCACCAGGGACGCTTCCTGTCGGCCCGCAGCCGGCAGGTGATCCTCGACGCGATGGAGCGCTGCAAGACCGGTACGCGCCGCATCCCGGCCCTGCTGCCGCTCACCGCGCGGGTCCAGCACAAGACCGGATCGCTCAACAACACGTCGAGCGACATCGGCATCTTCCGGCTGGCCGACGGGCGGCCGATCGCGGTGGCAATCTATGTTACCGGGCAGGGCACGCGGCTCAACCGCGAACGCCGCATCGCCGAAATTGCCCGCGGCATCTATGACGGCTATTCGACCTTCAGCGGCACCGGCGCCGCTTGGGTCCGCGCCAGCCAGTAAGGTCGCCGCCCGCTTCCCAACAAAAAGGGGCGGCACCTCGCGGTACCGCCCCTCTTTTGTAACTAACGCAAGCTGAGGATTAGTCAGCCTTGGCTTCGGCCTTCGTTTCGTTCTGCAGTTCGGCTTCGGCAGCGGCCGCACCGGCCTGAGCAGCGTCGCCAGCGTTGGCGGCGGCAGTCGCGGTGGCGTCGGCAGCGTTCTCAACCGCAACGGCGGTGTCGGTGGCAGCTTCTTCAACCGCAGCGCCAGCAGCTTCGGCGTTCGCTTCGGTGTCGGCAGCAGCCGATTCAGCGGTTTCGGCAGCAGCGTTTTCGGTCTGCTCCGAGCAAGCGGCGAGGGTCAGGGCGCTGGCAGCGGCGGCAGCGGCAAGAACGATCTTACGCATAATATATGTGTCCTCGATCAGAGATCCGCAGCGGACCGTAGCCCGCTACGCGAAACCCCAAAGGTGGGCTTCTGATGGCTAAATAGTGGCAGCTTTGTGGCAGCGCAAGCGAATTGCGACCCGTTCCGCCACATTTTTACCTTAATCTGTCCAATCAGGCGGTTAACGCGCATGACCGGGGCGGTCCAGCCTGCTAGCAGGCGGTCAATGGCAGACAAGCAGCATCTCTATCTGGTGGACGGTTCGGCCTATATCTTCCGCGCCTATCACCGCCTTCCGCCGCTCACTAACCCCGAGGGTACCCCGGTCGGGGCGGTCTATGGCTATACCACCATGCTGTGGAAGCTGGCCGACGATCTCGACCAGGCCGACGGGCCGACGCATCTGGCGGTGATTCTCGACAAGGGAGCAACCAGCTTCCGCAACGCGCTATACGATCAGTACAAGGCCAACCGGCCCGAACCGCCGGCCGATCTGGTGCCGCAATTCCCGCTGATCCGCGATGCCACCCGCGCCTTCAGCCTGCCCTGTATCGAGGAAGACAATCTCGAGGCGGACGATCTGATCGCGTCTTATGCCCGCGAGGCGACGCGGATCGGCTGGGATGTGACCATCGTCAGTTCCGACAAGGATCTGATGCAGCTGGTCGGCCGCTGCAGTGAAGGCGGCGGCTGCATCGATATGCTCGACACGATGAAAAACCAGCGCATCGGCATCCCCGAGGTCGTCGAGAAGTTCGGGGTCGAACCCGATCTGGTGGGCGATGTGCTGGCGCTGATGGGCGACAGCGTCGATAATGTGCCGGGCATTTACGGCATCGGCCCCAAAACCGCCAGCAAGCTGATCCAGGATCATGGCTCGCTCGTTGCGGCGCTCGATGCGGCCGAAGCGATGAAGCCCTCCAAGCTGCGCGACAGACTGATCGAAGGGCGCGAAATGGCGCTGCTCAGCCGCGAACTGGTCCAGCTCAAGGAAGATTGCGACCTGCCCGTCCCGCTCGCCGACATGAAGCTGGATGGCGTGCCACCCGAGCCGCTCGCCGGTTTCCTCACCCGCCATGGCTTCACCAGCCTGCTCAAGCGGCTGGAAGCGGGCAATGGCAGCCCGGAGCGGCGCACCGACCTCAACCCGGTGAAGCACGGTACCCCCGGCGCGCCGGCCGGTCCCGGCGGCAACCGCCAGCCCCTCCCCGATATGCCGCCAGTCGATCGCAGCGTGTACGAGACTGTGACCGACGAGGATCGCCTACTCCACTGGAGCGCGCGGGCCTTTGCCGCGCGGCGAGTGGCGATCGATACCGAGACCAGCGCGCTCGACGCCATGCGGGCGGAGCTGACCGGGATCAGCCTCGCGCTCGGCCCGGGCGATGCCTGCTACATCCCGTTCGGCCATGGCGGCAGCGACCTCTTATCCGAACGCCCGCCGCAACTGTCGCTGGACCGCGCGCTCGAAATACTACGCCCGCTGCTCGAAGCGGACGAGGTGCTCAAGATCGGGCAGAACATCAAATACGACATCAACATCCTCGCCCGGCACGGCGTGACCCTCGCCCCGGTCGATGACACGATGATCATCAGCTTCGCGCTCGATGCCGGCCGCAGCCTCGAGGGGATCGGCGGCGGACACGGGATGGACGAGCTGAGCGAGCGGCATCTTGGCCATACCACGCTGACCTTCAAGGATATCTGCGGCAGCGGCAGGAAGGCGATCGCGTTCGGCGAGGTGCCGCTCGACCGCGCGACCGAATATGCCGCCGAGGATGCCGAAGTGACCTGGCGGTTGCACCGGGTGCTCGCTCCGCGGCTGGCCGATGAGGGCGGCACGCGGGTCTATCAGCGCGTCGACCGGCCATTGATCCCGGTGGTCGCCCAGATGGAGCGCCACGGCATCAAGGTCGACCGGGCGCGGCTCGGCAGCCTGTCCGACGAATTCGCCCGCGAAATAACCCGCATCGAGCGCGAGGTGTGGGATTGCTGCGGGGTCGAATTCACCATCGGCAGCCCCAAGCAATTGGGCGACGTGCTCTTCGACAAGCTCGGCTACAAGGGCGGGCGCAAGGGCAAGAGCGGCCAATATTCGACCGATCAGGCGATCCTCGAAGGGCTCGCCGCGCAAGGGGCCGAGGTCGCGACCAAGGTGCTCGAATGGCGCCAGCTGTCGAAACTCAAATCGACCTATACCGATGCGTTGCAGGCGGCGATCAACCCCGCGACGGGGCGCGTCCACACCAGCTACAGCCTGGTCGGCGCGCAGACCGGGCGGCTGTCCTCGACCGATCCCAACCTGCAGAACATCCCCATCCGCACCGAAATCGGGCGCCAGATCCGCGACGCCTTTGTGGCCGAGCCGGGCAATGTCCTGCTCGCCGCCGACTATTCGCAGATCGAACTGCGCCTCGCCGCGCACATGGCCGATGTGCCGCAGCTGAAAGAGGCTTTCGCCAGCGGCGAGGACATCCACGCGCGCACCGCGATGGAGATGTTCGGCCTGGTCGACCGCGACACGCGGGCGCGCGCCAAGACGGTCAATTTTGCGATCCTCTACGGCATCAGCCGCTGGGGTCTGGGCGGGCGGCTGGGGATCGAGGCAGACGAGGCGCAGGCGATCATCGACACCTATTTCCAGCGCTTTCCCGGCATCCAGCATTATATCCATGCGACGCTCGAAAGCGTGCGCGCGCGTGGCTATTCGGAGACTTTGTTCGGCCGCAAGACGTGGTTTCCGCGGATCAATTCGAAGAACCCCAACGAACGCGCAGGCAGCGAACGCGCGGCAATCAACGCCCCGATCCAGGGCACCAGCGCTGACATCATCAAGCGGGCCATGGCGCGGATGGGCCCTGCCCTCGCCGAAGCCGGATTGCGCCACGTGCGAATGCTGCTTCAGGTGCATGACGAACTGGTGTTCGAATTGCCCGAAGGCGATGTTGCCGCTGCCACGCCGGTGATCGAACAGGTCATGGCTGGCGCGGCATTGCCGGCCGTCACGCTCGACGTGCCGCTCGGTATCGATATCGGCACCGGAGCCAGCTGGGGCGCCGCGCATTGAGCGGGCTGCCGCAATCTGCCCAGAGCAGCGCCCCCGCCCGGCGCCGGACCCTGTGGTTGATGGGCGCAACGCTGCTCACCATCGCCGCGTCGCTGGCGGTCGCGATGATCCTGATCTTCCGCACCGTCGAGGCAGAGCGCAGCGAACGCGCGCAGGTCGATCGCACCATCGCGATCCTCACGGAATTGCGCACCATCAGTCAGGCCGCGATCAATGCGGAAACCGGACAGCGCGGATATATGCTGACGCTCGACCGCGCCTATCTCGAACCGTTCCACATCGGCCGCCAGCAATTCGGCCCGGCGGTCACGCGGCTGCGCAACCATCTGCGGCCGGTAGCTACCGAAGAGCAGCGCGCACTGCTTGACCGGATCGAACGCGAAGGGGGACGCAAGTTTGCCGATCTCGACGCGAGCGTCGCGCTGGTGCGCGATGGCCGTCTGATGGAGGCGCAACGCGGCCTGCTGACCGACGAAGGGCAGGCTGCGATGGTTCGCCTGCGCGATGCGGTCGCCCGGTTGGAGCGAATCGAGAACGACGTGCTCGACAGCGCGATCGCCGACGCCGACGGTGCGGAGGACATGCTGCTACCCCTGCTTGCCGCAGTCAGCCTGTTGATCGTCGTGGCGATGGTCTTCGGCTTCCTGATGATCGTGCGTACTGCGGGGGCGGAGGCTGCAGCAGCCCATGCTGCCGAATTGGAGGAGGCGCGCGACCGCGCCGATCTGCTTGCCCGCGAGCTCAATCACCGGGTCAAGAACCTCTTCGCGGTGATCCTTGCCATCGTTCGCATGAGCGCCCGCGACAAGCCCGAGGCAAAGCCGACCGTGGAGGCCATCGCTGAGCGGATTCACGCGCTGCTCAATGCGCACGAGGTAACCCAGGCTACCGGCGCCAAACAGGTCGCCTCTCTCGGTGCCTTGCTCGACAAGACGCTCGCCCCCTACCGCTCGGCCACAGCGCGCGCTGCCCTCAGCGGTCCGGAGGTTACGCTGACCAACCAGCAGATCACGCCGCTGGGTTTGGTGCTCCACGAGTTGGCGACCAATGCGGTCAAATATGGATGCTGGGCCAAGGGGCGCGCGCTGGCGGTCGACTGGCAGGTCGAGAACGGCATGCTTGCGCTTACCTGGCGCGAGGAATGCCCCGGCCTTCCTGCGGAGCCCGAACGGCAGGGGTTCGGCAGCCTGATGATGACCAGTGCGGCCCGGCAGTTGCGCGGCACCGTAGAGCGGCGCTTCACCCCCGAGGGTGTCGAAGTCGATATCGCCTTCCCGCTGGCCAGCTGAGCGGCGCCATTGCCACGCCCCGGCACTTTTCCTAAGCCGCCCATACCCATGCCGCTCGACATCCTGCCCCATCTCTCGCTGGACGAAATGCTCAGGGCTGCCGGGGGCGTCGCACTCGCGCTTGCGCTGGGTGGAGTGGCGCACAGGATTCTGTTTGCCGTGCTCGGCCGGCTTGCGCGCCTCTCGGCGAGCGACGCCGACGACCTCGCGCTAGACCGCATCCGGCAGCCGGCGCTGCTGCTGATGCTGGCACTTGCGTTCGCGCTCGCCGCCCCGCTCTCCCCGCTGCTGGAACAGGCACGCGAACTGGCCGGCCCCTTCATAATCCCCGCGCTGGTCGGGTGGATTGCGCTCAATCTGGTGCGCGCGGGGGCCATCGCGCTCGAGCGGCAGGCTCAACTGGCCGACGATCCGGCCGCGCTGCGCAGCCGGCATACGCGGATCGCGATCTTTTCCCGCACGGCAGCGGCGGCGATCGTGGTAGTGACGGCCGGGCTCTTGCTCCTCCGGATCCCCGGTGTGCGCGAAGTCGGGGTGACGCTGGTCGCCTCGGCCGGGCTCGCCGCACTGGCGGTGGGCGCAGCAGCCCAGCCGGCGCTGAAATCGCTGGTTGCGGGCCTGCAGATGGCGCTGACCGAACCGGTCCGCATCGGCGACCAGGTGGTGGTCGACGGGCATACCGGACGGGTCGAGGACATCCGCATGAGCTATGTCGTGATCCGGACCTGGGACGAGCGCGCCGTGGTCGTCCCGACCAGTTTTTTCATCGACCGTTCCTTCGAGAATTGGTCACGCAAGAACGAGGTGCTGAGCGGGGCGGTATTCCTCTATCTCGATCCCGTCGCAAAGATTGCGGCGATCCGTAAGGAAGCCGAGCGCTATATCGCCACGCGCCCCGAATGGGACGGCCGCACCGCCAGCGTCCACATGACCGACGCCAAGAGCGATTATGTCGAATTACGCATCGCGATGAGTTCGCACGCGATAAGCCAGCTGTTCACTTTGCGCGCCGCCGTGCGCGAACACATGATCGGCTGGCTGCGCGATGCCCAGCCCGAGGCGCTGATCCACCGGACCAGCGCCTGACTGCATAGCGACAGTGCGCGCCGGACGTCAGGAATGCTTGCGCTCGCGCGACGGGGCGACCATCCCTTCCTGGATAAAGCCGATCTGGCGCACCTCCATCGCCCGCGCCTTCAACTCGCCGCGCATCTTTTCATATTCCTCGGCCATCTTGGGCGTCACCGTGGCGCGCGAATCCGCCAGCGCGGCGGTAAAGTCGGCCGCCGTCACCTCGGTCACCTCGCTGCCGCCGCGATGGATCGCGTTGAGACCCGCGCGGCGGACCACGTCCTCCAGATCGGCGCCGGTGAAGCGTTCGGTTTCGGCCGCGATCCTGGCCAGATCGACATCTTTGGCCAGCGGCATCTTGCGCGTGTGAATGCCGAGAATATGTTCGCGCCCGGCGGCATCGGGCGGGCCGACATAGACCAGTTCGTCAAACCGCCCCGGCCGCAGCAGCGCCGGATCGACCAGCGTCGGCCGGTTGGTCGCACCGATCACCACCACCGATTGCAGTTCTTCGAGCCCGTCCATTTCGGCAAGGATGGTGTTGACCACCCGTCCGGTCACTTGCGGTTCGCCCTGCCCGCTGCCGCGCGCGGGAACGAGGCTGTCGATCTCGTCGATGAACAGCACGCACGGCGCCACCGCGCGGGCGCGCTGGAACATCCGCGCGATCTGTTGCTCGCTCTCGCCATACCATTTGCTGAGCAGGTCCGAGCTTTTCATCGAGATGAAATTGGCCTCGGCCTCCTTGGCGACAGCCTTGGCCAGCAGCGTCTTACCGGTGCCGGGCGGGCCGTAGAGCAGGAACCCCTTGGCCGGGCGGATACCAAGCCGGCGGAAGGCCTCGGGGTTCTTGAGCGGCAGTTCGACCCCTTCCTTGAGCTTGCCGGTCGCTTCGCCGAGGCCGCCAATATCCTCCCAGCCGATATCGGGCATTTCGACCATCACTTCGCGCATAGCGGATGGCTGAATGCGCTTGGCGGCGGTGAGGAAATCCTCGCGCGTCACTTGCAGCTCGTCGAGCACGTCTTGCGGGATGGTCCGTTCGTCGAGGTCGAGTTTCGGCATGATCCGCCGCACCGCCTCGATCGCAGCCTCGCGGGTCAGCGCGGCAAGGTCGGCCCCGACAAAGCCGTAGGTCATCCGCGCCAGTTCCTTGAGGTCGACCTTGTCGCCCAGCGGCATCCCGCGCGTATGAATGCCGAGGATTTCGCGCCGGCCGTTTTCATCGGGCACGCCGATCACGATCTCGCGGTCGAACCGGCCGGGCCGGCGCAGCGCCTCGTCGAGCGCATCGGGCCGATTGGTCGCGGCGATGACCACGAGGTTGGAGCGTGCCTCCAGCCCGTCCATCAGCGTCAGGAGCTGGGCGACCAGGCGCTTTTCGGCTTCGCCCGGCACCTGGCTGCGCTTGGGCGTGATCGAATCGATTTCGTCGATGAAGATGATCGCCGGGGCCGCCTTGGCCGCCTGCTCGAACACTTCGCGCAATCGCTTTTCGCTCTCGCCATAGCCGGAGCCCATGATTTCAGGGCCATTGATGGTGAAGAATTCGGCATCGGACTCGTTAGCCACGGCCTGCGCCAACCGGGTCTTGCCGGTGCCCGGCGGGCCGTGCAGCAGCACCCCGCGCGGCGGATCGACGCCCAGCCGGGTGAACAGTTCGGGAAAGCGCAAAGGCAGTTCGACCATCTCGCGCAATTGCTGGATAGTGTCGCCCATCCCGCCGACATCGTCATAATTGACCAGCGCACGGCCCGAGCTCGCCTCCTCATATTCGGCGCGCAGCTCGACCTCGGTATTCTCGTCGATATGGACGATGCCCTTGGGCGTGGTCGAGACCACGCTGAGGCGGATCTGCGTCAGCGCATAGGCCGGCGCGTTGAACATCCGGCGCACTTCGGGCGGAATGTTGTCAACCGGCTGCTGGCCGGTGGTGGCGACCAGATCGCCCGCGACCAGCGGCTTGCCGAAGAAATTGCGCTTCAGCGCCTCGGTCGGCCCCTGCAGCCGCATCTCGCGCTGGGCGGGGGCGAACACCACCCGGGTCGCGGGCCGTGATTGGGCGCGGCGCACGCGGACATGTTCGCCCGAGCCAACCTCGGCATTCCCACGCTGCAGCCCGTCGAGCCGGATCACATCGAGCGCCTGATCCTCGTCATAGGCGGCCATGGCGAGGGCGGCGGTGACGCGCTTGCCCTCGATCTCGATCCGGTCGCCTTCGGTGATGCCGAGTGCCTGGAAGGCCGAGCGCGGGATACGGGCGATGCCCTGCCCGCTTTCCTCCTGGCGGGCTGCGGCAACTTGCAGGCGCACTTCCTTGCTGTCTGCCACCGCAGCTTCGACATCGGCCATGTTGATCACGCTCCTGCTTATGTTCTTTCATGGCCAAGTTAGGCGCTGGGCGCCGCTTTTCCAGCCAGCAGAACAATAATGGTCGGCACGCGATTGCGCTCCCGCGTTCACGCCTATTTGCCGAGCAGGCGGACATCGCGCGGATGGCGGTGCAGCGGATCGGGCCCGGCTTCCAGCGCTTCGGGGAAGGTCAGACTCTCGGTGCGCGAGCCGCCGGTATTGATCTGCCCCAGCGCGCCGGCGCGGTGGCGCAGGCTCGACGGGCGTTCGTCGGTGGGGACGCAGGCGACATTGCGGGCATCGGGCGCAAACCGCCCGCCCAGCGGGCTGCGGACATGGTCGGCGCGGGCAAAGCTCGGCTCCAGCCGGTCGTCCGACAATTGCGCCAGCCGGGCGGAACCGTCGACCAGATCGTGCGCGATCACATGGATCACCTCGTCATCATATTCGACCCGCCCGCGCACTTCGAGCAGGCGCGCGGTCATCACGGTCCGGCGGAACCGTTCCATCACGTCGGGCCAGATGACCAGATTGGCGACGCCGGTTTCATCCTCCAGCGTGATGAAGCATACCCCCTTGGCGCTGCCCGGCCGCTGGCGGATCAGCACCACGCCGGCCACCTTCACCGCCGAACGGAATTCGCGGTCGCGCAATTCCCTCGCGCGGACGAAGCCGCGATCGCCATATTCGGCGCGCAGGAAGGCCATCGGATGCGCTTTCAGCGACAGGCGCTGGGTCTGGTAATCGGCCACCACCTCCTCGCTCAGCGGCATCGCGGGGAGCAGGGCGGGCACCGCATCGCGGCCATTATCGGGCACCGCAGCGGCGGCGAACAATGGCAGCTCCGGCCCGGGGATCAGGCTGCGCGCGTCCCACAGTGCCTGCCGGCGGGGCAGGCCGATGCCGCGAAACACGTCGGCCGCGGCCAACCGCTCGATCACCGCCGGCGAGATGCCGGCCCGCATCCGCAATTCGGCCAGCGAGGTGAACGGCCCGCCCCGCTCGCGCGCATCGATCAGCCGGGCGATGGCGGCTTCCGACAGGCCATCGATCTGGCGAAAGCCGAGCCTCAGCGCCGCGCCTTCCAGCGTATTGTCCCAGTGCGACCAATTGGCATCGACCGGCAGCACCTGCACCTTGTGGCGCTGCGCATCCTGGACGATCTGGCTGGGCGCGTAAAAGCCCATCGGCTGCGAATTGAGCAGCGCGCAGGCAAATGCCGCCGGGTAATGGCATTTGAGCCAGCTCGACACATAGACCAGATGAGCAAAGCTGGCCGCATGGCTTTCGGGGAAGCCATATTCGCCAAACCCCCTGATCTGGTTGAAGCAGCGTTCGGCAAATTCGCGGTTGTAGCCGCGCGCGACCATCCGCTCGACCATCATGTCCTGCAGTTCATCGACCATGCCGCGGCTGCGGAAAGTGGCCATCGCCTTGCGCAGCCGGTTCGCTTCGGCAGGGCTGAATTTCGCCGCATCGAGCGCGATCTTCATCGCCTGTTCCTGGAAGATCGGCACCCCCAGCGTGCGCGCGAGGATGCTGGTCAACTCGTCGGGCGGGCCGTGCCGCGGTGCCGGCGCGGGGATTTCCACCACCTCGGCCCCGCGCCGCCGTTTCAGATAGGGATGGACCATGTCGCCCTGGATCGGCCCCGGCCGGACGATCGCCACCTGGATCACCAGATCATAGAATTCGCGCGGCTTCAGCCGGGGCAGCATGTTCATCTGCGCCCGGCTTTCGACCTGGAACACCCCCAGGCTGTCACCCTGCTGGAGCATCCGGTACACCTCCGGATCTTCGCGGGGGACGGTGGCAAGCGTCAGTTCGCGGCCATGATGCGCGCCCAGCAGCGCCAGGCATTTGCGGATGCAGGTGAGCATCCCCAGCGCCAGCACGTCGATCTTGAGGATGCCGAGCGCGTCGATATCGTCCTTGTCCCATTCGATGAAGCTGCGCTCGGGCATCGCGCCATTGCCGATCGGCACCGTCTCGATCAGCGGCCCCTCGGTCAGGATGAAACCGCCGACATGCTGCGACAGATGGCGCGGCATCCCGATCATCTGTTCGGCAAGCTTCAGTACGCGGCGCAGATAGGGATCGCGGATGTCGAGCCCGGCCTCGCCCGCATGGCGCTCGCCGATTTCCTTGCCCCAGCTGCCCCACACCGTACGGGCCAGCGCGGCGGTGGTATCTTCGGATAGACCCATCGCCTTGCCAACCTCGCGGATGGCCATACGCGGGCGGTAGTGGATGACCGTGGCGGCAAGGCCCGCACGCTCGCGGCCATATTTGCCGTAGATGTACTGGATCACCTCCTCGCGCCGCTCATGCTCGAAATCGACGTCGATATCGGGCGGCTCCTTGCGCTCTTCGGAAATGAACCGGTCGAACAGCAGCGCGTGCTTCGCCGGATCAACCGCGGTAATACCTAGCACATAGCAGACCGCGCTGTTGGCCGCGCTGCCGCGCCCTTGGCACAGGATCGGCGGGGTTCGGCTGCGGGCGAAATCGATGATGTCCTTGATGGTCAGGAAATAGCGCGCCAGTTCCATCCGGCCGATCAGCACCAGCTCGCGTTCCAGCGTCTCGCGCACCGCATGGGGCAGCCCGTCGGGATAGCGCCCGGCGGCCCCCTCCCAGGTCAGCACCTCGAGCTGTTGCTGCGGGGTGCGATTGTCGGGATAGGTTTCCTGCGGATATTCGTATCGCAGCTCGTCCAGCGAGAAGGTGCATTCATCTGCCAGCGCGCGGGCATTGGCGATCGCATGCGGCCAGTCGGCGAACAGGCGCACCATCTCGCCCGGCGGCTTCAGATAGCGTTCGGCATTGGGATTAAGCAGGAAGCCCGCTCTGGCGACGGTGGTCTTGTGCCGGATGGCGGTCATCACGTCCTGCAGCGGGCGGCGGTGCGGCGCGTGATAGAGCACATCATTGGTTGCCAGCAGCCCCAGCCCGGCGGCCTGCGCCAGCGCGTCGAGCCGGTTGATCCGCGCAGTATCGGCCGCCTGATACAGCCAGCTGGCCGCGACATAGCGCAGCCCCGGCAATTGGGCGACGAGCCCTGCCAGCGGCAGGCTGCCGCCGTCCTCCAGCTCGGCCGGATCGCCCGGCGGGATCAGCACCAGCGGCACCCCCTCGCCCAGTTCGCCGACCATGCCGAGCGAAATGTCGCAGGCCCCCTTGGCCTGCCATTGTTCGGCCAGATCGCGCATCTTGCCCTGGCTGAGCAGGCGGCACAGGCGGCCATAACCCGCCCGGTCGCGCGGGTAGGCGAGGAAGGCCGCGCCTTCGACCGTCTCCAGCCGGCAGCCAATGATCGGCCTGAGGCCCAGCGCGGTGCATTCGGTATGCAGCCGCACCACGCCGGCCAGCGAATTGACGTCGGCAATCCCCAGCGCGTCATACCCCGCCTCGGCCGCGGTACGCGCCAGATCGACCGCGTCGGACGCGCCCTTGAGGAAGGAAAAACAGCTCGCCACGCCCAGCTCGACAAAGGGCGCACGGCTGCGCGGCCCGTCAGGCAACGGACCCTGGCCGGCCAGAGTACGCCGGGGAATGGAATCGTTTTGGGGCACTTGTCCGACTCGCTCAAAAAGAACATTATAGGAACATGAGCGAGTCGCCATCCCTTTTCCTGCCATCGCACTTGCCCGCTGCCCCATCAGGGGTGCGGGGCTTTCCGGCCCCGCCTGACGGGGCAATCAAGCAGGAGATCTTTGCCCAAGAAGGCAGCTTCGGGGCAGCCGCCAGCTTTGCTCTCGGTCTTGCGCTGATGCCCGGCCCGCCGGCGCGCGCGCATTGGCTGTGGGTGCAGGATACGGCCTCGATCCGCGCCGAAGGGCGGCCATTCATCGCCGGCCTGCCTCCATGCTTGCGCGCGGGGATGATCCACATTGTCGCCCGCAAACCCCAGGACGCGTTGTTCGCGCTGGAAGAAGGGCTGCGCTGCCGCGACCTTGCCTTCGTGCTGGGCGAACTTGAGGGCAATCCCCGCGCGCTCGACTTCACCGCCTCGCGCCGGCTGGCCGTGGCCAGCGAACGCCACGGCGTGCCGCTGTTTCTGGTGCGCCACCAGGCCGTGCCCGAACTCAGCGCCGCGCGCCGCCGCTGGCGGGTCGGCCCTATGCCGTCCGCGCCCGACCCGTGGGACGCACGCGCCCCGGGGGGCGCGGAATTCGCGGCCGACCTGTTCCGCGCGCGCGATGTCGCGCCCGGCAGCTGGCGCGGCAATTTCACGACCGGCTGGAGCCGCGGCCATGACCATGCCGCACCGCCGCCTGCTGTCGATCTGGCTGCCTACGCTGGCGATCGACCGCTGGCAGCAAACCGCGCCGGCTGAGCTGGCCACGCTTCCCGTCGCGCTGACGGCGGACAGCGCGCACGGCCCGCGCGTGGCGGCGGTCAACCGTGCGGCCGCCGAGGCGGGGGTGCAAGTGGGCGCCCGGTTGGCCGATATGCGGCCGCTCTGCCCGCAATTGCAGACCTGCCCGCACGATCCGGCGGGTGATCGCGCGCTACTCGAACGGCTGGCCCTGTGGGCACGCCGCTGGGGCCCGTGGAGCGCGCTTGACGGACCTGACGGGCTGCTGGTCGACATTACCGGGGCGAGCCATCTGCATGGCGGGGAAACGGCGGTGCTGGCCGATGTGGCAGCCCGGCTGAACAGCAACGGCCTGCAGGCGCGCGCGGCCATTGCTCCCACGTGCGGGGCGGCCTGGGCGCTTAGCCATCATGCGCTGGCCGGGCCGGCCATCTGCCCGCCCGACGCGGTGCTGGCCGAATGGCTGGCGCCCTTGCCCGTCGCCGCGCTGAGGCTCGACGAAACGGTGCTGCTGGTGCTCAAGCGGCTTGGGATCAAGCACGTCGGCGACCTCGTCGCGGTTGACCGCCAGCTGATCGCCCGCCGTTTCCGCCATCACCGCGCGCCGACGGGCAATCCTCTGGCCCGGCTGGACCAATTGCTCGGCCTGATGCCCGAACCGCTGATCCCGGTCGTGGATAGACCCGTCGCCCTTGCCGAACGCCGCCTCGCCGATCCGTTGCTGCATCGCAGTCTGCTCGACCGGATCGTGCACGATCTGGCGCAGGAGCTGGAGGCACTCCTCGAGACGCGCCGCGAAGGCGCCCGGCGGCTGATCCTGCGATTGTTCCGAGTCGATGGCGAAAGCTGCGAGCGCACCCTCGAACTGGCCGCACCCAATCGCGACGCAGCCCACATCGTCCGGCTGTTCGCGGGCAAGCTGGATGATATCGATGCGGGTTTCGGGATCGATTGCGCCCAATTGGTCGCACCCTGGACCGAGGCGCTCGGCCAGGCGCAGGTGCGGCTGGACGAACCGCCACGCGAAGGGACCACGCTCCCCGCCTGTCTAGACCGAGTGATCACGCGGCTGGGCACCGGGGCGGTCCACCGGGTGGTCACGCTGGCGAGCCATTTGCCCGAACGCAGCCAAGGCGAGGCCGCGGCACTCAGCAATGCTCCGCAATCCGCCAGCGCGCCACCAGTCCGCCTGCGCCCGCTTAAGCTACTCGACCGGCCTGAAGCGATCGCGGTGATCTACGCCACGCCCGAAGGCCTGCCGCGAAGCTTTCGCTGGCGCGGGCAACTCCACCGGGTGACCTATGCACGCGGCCCCGAGCGCCTCGGGCCGGAATGGTGGCGCCAGCATTCGCGGGAGCGCCCACGCGACTATTACGCCACCCAGGCCGCCAATGGCGGGCATTACTGGATCTACCGGCAGGGCCATGTCTACGACCAGACCGGCACGCCGCCCGAATGGTTCCTCCACGGCATCGGCATCACGCAGCACTGAGGACCCGCCGGCGCCAGACGCAAAAAAGCCCGCCATCCTGACGGATGCGGGCGCTAAGAACTGGTTGCGGGGGTTGGATTTGAACCAACGACCTTCAGGTTATGAGCCTGACGAGCTACCGGACTGCTCCACCCCGCGGCACCGTTCGGACGTCAGAGACGCCGAAAGGGCTGTCCCGGAGGATCAGCCCTTTAGACTTGTGAATGGGTTCCCGCACACGCCGGCTGCAATGCCTGGCGGCGACCTACTCTTCCAACGCTTGAGCGTTAGTACCATCGGCGCTGCCTGGTTTCACGTCCGAGTTCGAGATGGGATCGGGTGGGTCACAGGCGCTATGGCCACCAAGCAATGAAGCCGGCGTGTGCGGGTTAAATCGATGCTGTTGTTGTCGATGAGCGTCTGGCTGGACAATCCTCCACCGGACGAGCCTGCCAAAGGCAGGGCTGTCATTGATGGTGGGATTCATCAAGCGCGATATGAACTATTAGGACCGGTTAGCTCCATACATTACTGCACTTCCACACCCGGCCTATCAACGTCATGGTCTATGACGGTTCGAAGATTGCTTATCTTGAGGGAGGCTTCCCGCTTAGATGCTTTCAGCGGTTATCCCGTCCATGCATAGCTACCCTGCGGCACCGCTGGCGCGATGACAGGTACACCAGAGGCATGTTCACCCCGGTCCTCTCGTACTAGGGGCAACTCCTCTCAACAATCGACGCCCACGGCAGATAGGGACCAAACTGTCTCGCGACGTTCTGAACCCAGCTCACGTACCACTTTAATTGGCGAACAGCCAAACCCTTGGGACCTGCTCCAGCCCCAGGATGTGATGAGCCGACATCGAGGTGCCAAACGATTCCGTCGATATGAGCTCTTGGGAATCATCAGCCTGTTATCCCCGGCGTACCTTTTATCCGTTGAGCGATGGCCCTTCCACGAGGGACCACCGGATCACTATGACCGACTTTCGTCTCTGCTCGACTCGTCAGTCTCGCAGTCAGGCAGGCTTATGCCATTGCACTCTTGCAGACGGTTTCCAACCGTCCTGAGCCTACCATCGCGCGCCTCCGTTACTCTTTAGGAGGCGACCGCCCCAGTCAAACTACCCGCCACAGAGGGTCCCAACACCGGCTAACGGTGCGTGGTTAGACATCAGAAACAAACAGGGTGGTATTTCACCTATGGCTCCACACCAGCTGGCGCCGGTGCTTCAAAGCCTCCCACCTATGCTACACAGTTTATTCCTAATGCCACTCTGAAGCTGCAGTAAAGGTGCACGGGGTCTTTCCGTCTAACCGCGGGTACTCCGCATCTTCACGGAGAATTCAATTTCGCTGAGCATATCCTGGAGACAGTGGGGAAGTCGTTACGCCATTCGTGCAGGTCGGAACTTACCCGACAAGGAATTTCGCTACCTTAGGACCGTTATAGTTACGGCCGCCGTTTACTCGGGCTTCAATTCGGAGCTTGCACTCCTCCTCTTAACCTTCGAGCACCGGGCAGGCGTCACACCCTATACGTCGTCTTGAAGCCGACTTAGCAGAGTGCTGTGTTTTTGCTAAACAGTCGCTACCCCCTGGCCTGTGCCCCCCGCTACTGCTTGCGCAATAACGGGGCCTCCTTCTTCCGAAGGTACGGAGGCAATTTGCCGAGTTCCTTCAGGATACTTCTCTCAAGCGCCTTGGTATACTCTACCTGACCACCTGTGTCGGTTTCGGGTACGGTCTATATGGAGAGGCTATTTCCTGGAACCGCTTCACCGCCCAACCAATCCAATAAGGAAGGACAATTTACGCGATCCGTCACACATCTCCAGGCCCACGAATATTAACGTGGTTCCCATCGACTACCCCCTTCGGGCTCGTCTTAGGGGCCGGCTCACCCTACGCTGATTAGCATTGCGTAGGAACCCTTGGTCTTTCGGCGAGAGGGCATCTCACCCTCTTTGTCGCTACTCATGTCAGCATTCGCACTTCCGATACGTCCAGAGTCGGTTACCCTTCTCCTTCACTCGCTTACGGAACGCTCCGCTACCGCTCAGTCCGAAGACTGAACCCTAAGCTTCGGT
>NZ_JADMNM010000008.1:77500-119493 GCF_016461955.1 Qipengyuania sp. YIM B01966
CGCGCGCCTATATGGCAATCCCGACCTGTTCGCGATCACGGCGTTGATCGGTGTTTCCTTCGTCTTTATCCCGTTCACGGTGGTCCCGCTGGCTTTGGCACAGCGGGACATGGACTTTCGGGCCTATGCGCTGGTCGATATCGGTGCCAACATCGTCACCGTGGGGGCTACGCTGCTAACCGCGTGGTTGGGCTTCTCCTCGCTCTCGCTGGCGTTCGGCATCCTAGCATATCAGTCGAGCCGGGCGCTGTTTGCGCAATTCGTCCGCCCGATCTGGCGCGTTCTCCCGCCAAGCTGGCGGGGCACGGCCGGGCTGTTCCGCTACGGACTGTCCGCCAGCGCCCTCTCGCTCACCGGCTCCATCGGGTCGCGCGCGCCTGATCTGGTCATCGGCAAGCTGATCGGCGAGGCGGCGCTGGGTCTCTATAGTCGGGCGACGGGGCTGGCGCTGCAATTCCGGATGCTGGTCGGCGGGCCGGTTGCCTCGGTCCTTTATCCTTCACTGGCCCGTGCCAAGGATCGCGGGGAGTCACTGGGGCCGCTCTATCTGCGCCTCACTGCAGCATTGTGCGCCATCACCTGGGCGGCGATGGCCGGGCTGGCGGTTGCGGCCGAGCCGCTGATCAACACGCTGTACGGCCCGCGCTGGCTAGGCGCTGCCCCGGTGCTGAGCTGGGTCGCGCTGGCGCAGGTCTTCTTCATCGCGCTGCCGATGCAGATCGAGGTTGGGTATCTGCTGGGGCGCTGGCGCCGGGTTATCGGGCTGACCATGGCCGATGCGGTGATCTCGGTCGGACTGATGCTGCTCACCGCACCTTATGGGCTGATCTGGGTCGCGATGTCGCGCGTGGTTCATGGCCTGATCTGGTGGGTTATCCATGCGGCCTTCGTGCAGGGGCTGGTCGGCTTTTCCTGGCGCGAATTGCTGACACTCTATGCCAAGACCGCGCTTGCCGCCTTCGCCGCTGTGGTCCCGCTGCTCGTGAGCTACACCCTGTGGCGCCCCGCAATCGAGACACCACTGGCGGCCCTAGCCCTGCTTGCGGGTGCGGGGGTTGCCTTGTGGTACACGACATTGCTGGCGGTGCGCCATCCCAGTGCGGCCGACCTCGCCGATGTCGCGCTCGGCAAACTGCGCGGCTGGCGGCTGCGCCGGGTGCCAACGCGCTAGATGTCAGCAGCCTCCGGGCGAGTGCGAGCCGATCGAACTGGCAGACGCGCGGGTCGGGGCGGGGCGCGAAGCCGGGCAGATAGGCAGGATAGAGCACCGCCAATTTCGGCGGCAGGCCGGTCGGGAATTGGCTGCGCAGGATCGCGCTGATGATCCGGTCCTGGAAATGTCGCAACGAATAATTGATCATCCGGAGATATTGCAGCGGCCAGCTCGACGGAGCGGCAAGCGACACCGGTTCGCACACGAAACCGGCATCGACGCGCGGCACAGCCCGCGTATCGTCCCACATCGCTTCATGCCCCAGGTCCGTTTTCGCAAGGGCTCCGACCAACCCGTCATCGCCGATCAGGTCGTCGAGCAGCCGCAGCCCGCTCTGCCGCCAGCGGCTGACAAAACTGGCGGACAGGGCATAAAGATCACCGAACAGGCCACGTTCGCGCGCCATTTCGCCGCGATAATGGGCCGCACGGCGGCCGTTGCGCGGCATCCCGGCGGCAGCATTGGCTCAAGGCGCGCCGGAAAGAACATCGGCCAGCGCATCGACCGCGCCGGCTATCAGTTCGCCATCGCCGTCGACCAGTACATAGGCCGTGCTGGCATCGACCGCCGGCGTGTCGAGCATGATCCGGTTCCAGCTGCGTGATTTGCCGCCTTCTGGCCAGTCGTGCACGCCGACCCCGGCAAAGCCGCGCGCGATTTCGGCCGTCCTGGCGCTGCTGCCATTGACCACCACGTGCACCGCCACCCCTTCGGCGCCGAGCGGCAGGCTCGCCAGGCACCGGACGATACGACGCTCCTCATTATGCACGAGGACGATGATCGCGATGCGTTCCAACCCGCTCATTCCGGCTTGCGCGCGAAGGCCCAGACGGTGACCGGAAAGTCCCGCGCATTCGGCAGCCGGCGCCTCCAGCCAGTGCGGGCCCATCGGTTGAAATTGGCCCGCACGGCCGCCCGGTTGCCCCAGCTTCCAGTATGGATCGCCGTCGGGTCGAACCCACAATCTTCGAGGAAATAGCGCATCCCCATTTCGGTCCAGCGGGTGCAGTCAGTCGGCACCAGATGGCGGCGGATGAGAAACGGGGTGATATTGATGAACATGCCGCCAGTGCGCAGCATTTGCAGCACGTGCCGCGTGGCGCGCGCCGGATATGGCAGGTGTTCCCAGACATTATCGGCGATAATCACGTCGAACTGCCGGTCCAGCACGTGCTCGCAGATGTCGTATTGCGACCAGTTCATCTCGGTATAGCTGGCCCATCGGCGCTGGCGCCACTTCCAGCCGGCGGCGTTTTCCAGCGCATCGAGCCTCTCGGCGCCGAGCGCATCGAGGCACTGTTCGACCGCGCGACCGCGCGGTAGGCGACTGTGCGCGTGATGTGGGTGGTGCCATATCCCGCCAGCATGGCGGCTCGTTTGGCAAACGCGCGAACGGTCGGTCCGCCTTGATGCCCGACCTTAGCCGCTGACCGCTTCACAAGCGATGTTTTCACAAACCTCGGCGTGGTAAAGCCCCTCGCGGAGGTGCTTTTCGTGATCGGTACCACGCTCGCCCTGCTTCTCGCACAAGTCACGCCGGCCGAGCGAGCGGAGACGGTGAATGCGCCCGCCGAAACGATTGTCGATGCAGCGCATGATGCATCGGAGCGCGTGACCGTACCCGTGATGATCGCCGGGCATGGTCCGTTCCGCTTTCTGGTCGACACCGGCGCGCAGGCGACCGTGGTGACGCCCGCGCTGGTTGCGCGGCTGGGCTTACCGGCAGCAGGGATGGCGTGGGTGGTCGGCACCGACAGCCGCGTGCTGGTGCCCGTGTTCACGATGGACGATCTCGAATTTGCCGACCGATCGTTCAGCAATCTTGTCGTGCCGCAGCTCGAGGCGCGCAATATTGGCGCTGACGGGATCCTCGGCCTCGACGCGTTGCAGGATCTGCGCGTGCTGCTCGATTTCCGGGCGCGGGAGTTGCGGGTTGCCGACGCCCACGACCTCGGTGGCGACAAGGGTTACGAGATTGTCGTGCGCGCGCGGCGGCGGCTGGGCCGGATGATTATTGCCGATGCGCGCGTCGCCGGGGTCCGGACGGCGGTAATCGTCGATACCGGCGCCAACACCTCAATCGGCAATCTGGCGCTGCAGGCGCGGCTGCGTACGCGGCCCGGGGCGACCGTGACTTCGCGCGACGTCAACGGGGTCGAGGCGACCCGAACGCTGGCACTTGTGCGCAACATCACCATCGACCGGCTGCAACTGGCCGACATGCCGATGTCCTTTACCGACAGCCCGGCGTTCCGCGAACTCGGCCTCTCGGACAAGCCCGCGCTGATACTGGGGATGCGCGACTTGCGGACGTTCGAACGGGTGGCGATCGACTTTCGCCGGGCGCGCGTGCTGTTCGATGTGCCCGACAGCCAGATCCATCTCGATCACCGCGATGCCAGCCGCCTGAACTGACCGACCGGGATCGGGCCGGTTGCAGTGAGCGGTTCGCCGCCCCATCTTGCCCACGATGCCGCCCGACGCCGCCACCT
This sequence comes from Qipengyuania sp. YIM B01966, assembly GCF_016461955.1. GTDB lineage: Bacteria > Pseudomonadota > Alphaproteobacteria > Sphingomonadales > Sphingomonadaceae > QFOP01. Next base: position 81,206 of record NZ_JADMNM010000008.1, read on the forward strand.
CCCCCCCAGCCGTCGACGATGGCTGGGGCACGCTCAGGCGGTTCATCCCCTATCTGTGGCCCGCCGGGCGCGCAGACCTGCGGGCACGGATCGTCCGGGCGATGGTGCTGGTCCTGCTGGCCAAAGGCGTCACGCTTGCCACCCCGCTGGCGATGAAGCGCCTGGTTGATACCATGGCCCAAGGCGGCGACCCGCTGTTGTGGCTGGCGCTGGGCATGGCCTTTGCCTTCACCGCCGGGCGCTTTCTGGCAACAGCTTTCGATAACGTCCGCAACATGATTTTCGAGCGGGTCGGCCAGGATGCCGCGCGCCATCTTGCCGAGGACGTGTTCCGCCGGCTCCACCGGCTGAGCCTGCGCTTCCACCTCTCGCGGCGGACAGGCGAGGTTACCAACTTGATCGAGCGCGGCACCAAGAGCATCGACACGATGCTCTATTTCCTGCTTTTCAACATCGCCCCGACCATCATCGAACTGATCGCGGTCGGGATCATTTTCTACACGCTGTTCGGGGCGCCACTGGTGCTGGCGACGGCGGTGACGGTGGTGATCTACATCTTTCTCACCCGCCTGATCACCGAATGGCGGACCAAGCTCAGGGCCGAGATGAACGCGCTCGACGGGCAGGCGCTTAGTCGCGCGGTCGATTCGCTGCTCAATTACGAGACGGTCAAATATTTCAACGCCGAGGAGCGCGAGAACGCACGCTATGCCGCTTCCGCCCGCGCCTATGCGGCAGCAGCGACCAAGAGCGAGAACTCGCTCGGGCTGCTGAATATCGCGCAGGCGCTGGTAATGAACCTCCTGATGGCCTTCGCGCTGGGCTTCACCGTCTGGGAATGGAGCCGTGGGCGGCTGTCGGTAGGTGACCTGGTGGCGGTGCAGACCTACCTTACCCAGTTGTTCCGCCCGCTCGACATGCTCGGCATGGTCTATCGCTCGATCCGGCAGGGCCTGATCGACATGGCGGCGATGTTTGCCCTGATGGATACCGAGGTGGAGATCGCCGACCGGCCGGGTGCCCCGGCGCTGGTCATCCGCCGGCCGACCGTGGTGTTCGACGATGTCGTGTTCGGTTATGAACGCGAACGGACCATCCTTCACGGATTGAGCTTTGCGGTCGAGGCGGGGCAGCATATTGCGCTGGTCGGCCCCTCGGGCGCCGGCAAGAGTACCATCGCCCGGCTGCTGTTCCGTTTCTACGATCCGTGGTCGGGGCGCATCCTGATCGACGGGCAGGATATCGCTACCGTCTCGCAGGATTCGCTGCGCGCGGCGATCGGCATCGTTCCGCAGGACAGCGTGCTGTTCAACGACACGATCGGCTACAACATCGCCTATGGCCGCGCGGGGGCAAGCGCGGAGGACGTCCTGCGCGCCGCGCAAGGTGCCGCGATCCTGCCCTTCATCGAAGCCCTGCCCGATGGCTTCGATACCGAGGTGGGAGAGCGCGGGCTCAAGCTGTCCGGCGGGGAAAAGCAGCGCGTCGCCATTGCCCGGACGCTGGTGAAGAACCCACCGATCCTGCTCCTCGACGAAGCGACCAGCGCGCTCGACACGCGGACCGAGCAGGACATTCTCGAAACGCTGCACCGGGTGAGCGAAAATCGCACCACGCTGTCGATTGCGCACCGCCTGTCGACCGTGGCCGATGCCGACCGCATCCTGGTTCTCGAACATGGCCGCCTGGCCGAACAAGGCCGCCACCGCGACCTGCTGCGCGATGGCGGCCTTTATGCAGAGATGTGGGCGCGTCAGGCCGAGAGCGTCGAGGACGCGTCTCTCGCCGCTGAATAATCCGCCGCGCCTACAGGATGTAGCGCGACAGGTCGCTATTGCCGGCAAGATCGGCCAGACGCTCGCGGACATAGGCGGCGTCGATGGTGATCGTCTCGCCGCGATGATCCTCGGCGGCAAAGCTGATCTCCTCGAGCAGCTTTTCCATCACCGTCTGCAGCCGCCGCGCGCCGATATTCTCGACGCTGCGATTGACCTCGGCGGCGATGCTGGCGATCGCGTGCACCGCATCCTCGGTGATCTCCACCTGCACGTCTTCGGTGCCGATCAGCGCACGATATTGCTCGACCAGATTGGCCCGCGTTTCACTGAGGATGCGGACGAAATCATCTTCGGTGAGCGCCTTCAGCTCGACCCGGATCGGCAGGCGGCCCTGCAATTCGGGCAGCATATCGCTCGGCTTCGCCACATGGAACGCGCCGCTGGCGATGAACAGCACGTGGTCGGTCTTCATCGGACCGTATTTGGTCGCCACCGTGGTCCCTTCGATCAACGGCAGCAGGTCGCGCTGCACGCCTTCGCGGCTGACCGAGCCGCCGCGCACATCGCTGACCGCGATCTTGTCGATCTCGTCGAGGAAGACGATCCCGTTCGTCTCGGCATTCGCCAGCGCCACGCGGGCAACATCGTCCTGGTCGAGCCGCTTGTCGGCCTCTTCATCGACCAGCTTGTCCCACGCATCGGGCACTTTCAGCTTGCGTCGCTTGGTCTGCTGGCGGCCGAACGCCTTGCCCATCATTTCGCCCAGGTCGATCATCCCGACATTGCCGCCCATCCCCGGCATGTCGAGCATCGGATTGGCCGGGCTTTCGGCCAGCTCGATCTCGACCTCGGTGTCGTTCATCGCGTTCTGGACGATCCGCTGGCGGAAGCTTTCGCGGGTGGCCTCGCTGGCGCTGTCGCCGACCAGCGCGGTCAGCAGCCGGTCCATCGCCGCCTTGCTCGCCGCCTCGCGCACCGCTTCGCGCCGACGTTCCTTTTCCAGCCGGATCGCTTCTTCAACGAGGTCACGGGCGATCTGTTCGACATCGCGCCCGACATAACCGACTTCGGTGAACTTGGTCGCCTCGACCTTGACGAAAGGCGCTTCGGCCAGCTTCGCCAGCCGCCGGCTGATTTCGGTCTTGCCGCAGCCAGTCGGCCCGATCATCAGGATGTTTTTCGGCGTCACCTCGTCGCGCAATTCGGGGCTCAGGCGCTGGCGCCGCCAGCGGTTGCGAAGCGCGACGGCGACTGCGCGCTTGGCCTCGGCCTGGCCGACAATATGTTCGTCAAGCGCAGCGACGATCGCGCGCGGGGTCAGGTTGTCAATCATAAAGCGTTGGTATCCGTCAGACGGTTTCGACCGTGACCCGGTCGTTGGTGAACACGCAGACATCGGCGGCGACCTGCATCGCCTTGGTCGCGATCAGTTCGGGATCGGTTTCATAGTCGCTGATCGCGCGCGCGGCGGCGAGCGCGTAATTACCGCCTGAACCGATTGCCGCGATCACGGTACCGCCGCGTTCTTCGGGTTCGAGCACGTCGCCATTGCCAGTCAGCACCAGCAGATTGTCGGCATCGGCGACGATCATCAATGCTTCGAGATTGCGGAGATATTTGTCGGTCCGCCAGTCCTTGGTCAGTTCGACCGCCGCGCGCAGCAATTGCCCGCCATGCTGTTCGAGCTTCTTTTCCAGCCGCTCGAACAGGGTGAAGGCATCGGCGGTCGCCCCGGCGAACCCGGCCACCACCTTGCCCCCTTCCCCGATCCGGCGAACCTTGCGGGCATTGGGCTTCATCACCGTGTTGCCCATCGACACCTGCCCGTCGCCTGCGATGATTGTGCGGCCGTCGCGGCGCACGCCGATGATGGTGGTGCCGTGCCACGGGATCAGCCCATGGGCGCTCATGTCGGAAGCAGTCATGCGCGGCGATATGGGATGGCCGCTGCGCGCTTCAAGCTGCGCGAAGAGGGGTCAGACGCCCGGACCGCCCGCTGGAGGCCGCGCACCGGGCGCGCCGACCTGGCCGATATTGCCGAACAGGTCTTCCAAGAAGCCACGCTCGCGCCCGACGGTGGGGGTCGAGGCGCCGTCGGGCGACAGGCGGACCACCTGGTCTATCCCGCTGCGATCGGCGGCGATGACATTGCCTGCCTGATCGAACCGCACCGCCAGCACCTGATGGCCAATCGTACGGGGACGCGAGAACGGTGCGCGGCCGGTTACGCTCGAGACGTAATACCACACGGGTTCGCCGAACTGGCTGGTGAAGGTCGGGCGGCCAAGCGTTGCCTGCACCGACTGACGATTGTCGATCCCGGGCTGCACCGCGCTCAGCAGCGCGTCGTCAACGATATAGCCGCGGTTCTCGCGGATCGAGCTGCAACCGCCCGTAGAAGCGCCCGCCGCAAGTACCAGCGCCACGCCCAAAACCTTGCCTGCCCGCATCAATCGTCCAATCTTGTCCAGCAGCGCCCGCGCAGCCCTTCCCGAGCGCGGCACGGATGCCTATATCCGGCCCGCCTTACGGCGAACGACCTGCCCATGCAACTTCGCTCCGCCGGCCCCTGCCGGCGCGGGATTGAATTGCCGCTGAACAATCCTGACGCCGAAAGGCCTGACCTCCCGTGGTGAACGCATGATCGTCAAATTCCTCCAGCAGATGATGCGCGTTAGCCGCGATCCGCGGGCTGAGCTTGCCCCCTTGTGGCGTACCACTGTGGCCGAGGCGCGCGCGGTGCGCTGGTATGCGCAGTGCGGTGTGGCTGACACGCTGGCTGGGCGGTTCGATATGGTGACGCTGGTGCTGGCGCAGATATTGCTGCGGATGGAACACGAGCCCATGCTCAAGATCCCTTCGGCCTTGCTCACCGAATGGTTCGTCGAGGAGATGGACGGGCAATTGCGCGAGCAGGGTGTCGGCGACGTGGTGGTGGGCAAGCATGTCGGCCGGCTGATGGCGACGCTGGGCGGGCGGATCGGCGCGCTGCGCGATGCGGGCGGCGATCCGGCGCTGCTCGAAGGGGCCGTGCTGCGCAATGTGACCCTGGGCGAAAATGGTTCGGCTGCGTGCGTGGTGGCGGGGCTTACCGATCTGGCACAGCGGCTCGCGCGGACCGACGCGGCCGGTCTGCTACAGGGGAGGATTGCGCTGTGAACGACCCCGAATTTTCCCGACTGGTCAAGGCCCGCCCGCTGTCCGCGGCGCCGATTGACCTGTCCGCCAGCGCAGCCGAGCGCGCGGCGCTGGCGGAACGGTTCGCGCTGGTCCGGCTCGATGCGTTGAACGCGCAGGTTACGCTGACCGATGATGGCGATGCCACCCGCGCATCGGGCTGGCTCAAGGCGGCGCTGGTGCAGCCCTGCGCAGTCTCGGGCGAGCCGCTTGAGGTATCGATCGAGGAGCGGGTCGAACTGCTGTTCGTGCCAGCGGCGCCCAGCACAGGGTTCGACGAGGAAATCGAACTGGCCGCCGGCGATCTGGACGAAATCCCCTATACCGGCGACGCGTTCGATCTGGGTGAAGCGATTGCGCAAAGCCTCGGGCTGGCAATCGACCCTTATGCCGAGGGACCAGCCGCCGACGAGGTGCGCCGCGCCGCCGGAATCGTTGCAGATGATCAGGCGGGCGGCACGCTGGCCGATGCGCTGCGCGCGCTGCGCCCGCGCGAGTAAACCTCAGAACGGGATATCGTCGTCGAGGTCGTCGTAATTCGACCCGCCGCCACTCGCGCCGCCACCGCCACCGCCGCCACCTTGGCCCCAGCTGCCGCTATCGTTGCCGCCGCCATAGCCGGAGCTACCGCCGCCGCGCTGGCCCCCACCACCGGCGCCGCCACCACCGGGTGCGCCATCGAGCATGGTCATCACGCCGCCGATCCCGCCGACCGACACTTCGGTCGTGTAGCGGTCATTGCCGGACTGGTCCTGCCATTTGCGGGTGCGCAGCTGGCCCTCGATGTAGACCTTGCTGCCCTTGCGCAGATAGCGCTCCGCGACACCCACCAGCCCGTCCGATTGCAGGACAACCGTGTGCCACTCGGTGCGCTCCTTGCGCTCGCCGGTCTGCTTGTCCTTCCAGTTCTCGCTGGTCGCGATACGCAGATTGGCTATCCGGCCGCCGTTCTGGAAGCTCTTGACCTCGGGATCGGCACCGAGATTGCCGATCAGCATGACCTTGTTGAGGCTGCCTGCCATGGAATCATTCCTTGTCTGTTCGCTGGCCGGTTAGCCATGCCCGGCCGGCAAAGCCAAGCGCGGCCAGCAAGTTTTCCCGCGCTCAGGCCGCGCGCAGCGCCATCATCCGCTGGAGATAGCGGGCGATAGTATCGATCTCGAGATTGACCGCATCCCCTTCGCGCAAGGCGCCCAGCGTGGTCACCTCGGCGGTATGCGGGATGATGTTGAGCGCGAACATGGTGCTGCCATCGGCCCGGTCGGCAACGCCGTTGACCGTGAGCGACACGCCATCGACCGTCACGGAACCCTTTTCGGCGATAAACGGAGCAATGGCGGCGGGCGCGGCGATGTCGAGCCGGATCGAGCCGCCCTCCTCCCGCCGGCCAACCACTTCGCCCACCGCGTCGACATGGCCGGTCACCAGATGGCCGCCGAGCTCGTCGCCCAGCCTCAACGCCTGTTCGAGGTTGAGCGCGCGCCCGGTGTCCCACATGGTCGCCGCCGTGCGCGATACCGTCTCGTTCGAGACGTCGACGGCAAACCAGCTGTCGCCTTCTGTGCCGCCCTTGTCCACCACCGTCAGGCAGACCCCCGAACAGGCGATCGACGCGCCCAGCGCCATCGTATGCGGGTCGTAGGGGCAGGCGATCGTCAGCCGCAGATCGCCGCGCTGTTCGCTGGCGCGGATGGTGCCGATGGCGCTTACGATGCCGGTGAACATGGCTGCTCCTTGGTGGAGAGGCGGCGATAGGCGGCGTAGTCGTCCTTGCCAAGCACGCGCCGTTCGACCGCTTGCCAGCGGCCATGCGCGTCAGCCAGCGCCCCCAGGCCGATATCGCCCAGCGCCCGCCGCCCAGCGCCAAGCAGGATGGGGGCGCGGTAAAGGTCCAGCCGGTCAACCAGATCGGCCGCGAGAAACGCTGCGGCGGCGCCCGCTCCACCCTCGAGATAGAGCCACGACACCCCGTCCAGCCCGGCAATATCGGCGGGCGCGGCGATGGTCCGCACCTCGGCGAGCGGCTGGCGGCTCAGCACCACGGGCGCGGGCGAGCGGCCCTCGAGGCCGGGCAGGCGCACATCGAGCCGCGGGGAATCGGCCCGCAAGGTCGCGCCGCCCACCAAAATCGCATCGGCCAGCGCGCGCCGGGCGTGGACATGGGCGCGCGCCTCGGGCCCGGTGATCCAGCGGCTTTCCCCGGCCGCAGTGGCGATGGCGCCATCGAGCGAGACAGCCAGTTTGAGGGTGACGTGTGGGCGGCCATGCGCGGCGCGCACAAGATAGCCAGCAAGGCTCTCAACCGCTTCATCAGACGCCAGCAAGTCCACCACGATGCCCGCAGCGCGCATACGGGCGATGCCGGCGCCGGCCGTTCGCGGATCGGGGTCGATAACGCCGACCACCACCCGCGCGAGCCGGGCGGCGACAATCAGTTCGGCGCAAGCGGGCCCCCGCGCGCTGTCATGCGCGCAAGGTTCGAGCGTGACATAAAGCGTCGCGCCGCGCGCTGCGCTGCCCGCCTGCGCCAGCGCAACGGCCTCGGCATGGGGCCGCCCGCCCGCCGCTGTCCAGCCGCGTCCGACGACCCTGCCGCCAGCGACCACCAGCGCGCCGACGCCAGGATTCGGCCGGGCCAGCGGGCGCGCGCGCAAAGCCAGCCGCGCCGCCGCATCCAGCCAATCGCGATCAGTTGCGATCGGCGCCCCCACTCTGCGCAGCAGCGGCAGCGGCCGCAGCGGCGGCTTCTGCCCGCGCGCGCTCGGCAGCCGCTTCGCGTTCGATCCGCTCGACATCCATGCCCGACATCCTGCCGAGCGTGCGGTAGAGGTTGCGCACCTCTTCGTCGCGCTTGGCCTGTTCGGCGGCGAGCCGCTCCTTTTCCTGCTGGTGCGCGAGGTTGCGCGCGCGGATTTCCGCATCGCTCCGATCAGGCGCCAGCGTGGTGATATAGGTCACCGGCGGGCGCACCGGGTCGCCATAGGTCGTGCCGGGAATCAATGTGTAGAGCAGGCCGAAGGTCATCAGCGCCGCGGCGCCGAGGATCGGCCAGCGCCATTTGTTCGGCCGCCGGAACTCGCTCCAGAAATCGGCGATGCCGGTGCCGGGATTATATTTGCTGAGCTTGCCCATCACGCCGAAGATAGGGCGCGCAGCCGCTGCGCGCCAGCCCCCGCGCTGCGCAAAGGCGCTATTCGTAAGCGACGCGCAGCGGCACCCGCCCGCGCAAGCGACCCGCACCTGCCGCGCGCGCGGTGGTGTAGAGCGTGCCCGTAAAGCGGAAGGTCAACCGCCCGTCGGCCCCCAGCGTCGCGATCAACGGCAGGCTGGTGCGAAAATCGCGCAATTCGGCGGACGCACCCGTCGCATCGACCAGCGTCACGCTGGCCGGCAAGTCGACCCGCACCGAGGCGCGCGGCCCGCCGGTGATGGTCGCTTGCCCAGCAACCGGCATCCCGCCCAGATCGTCCAGCTCGCCAAACAGCGTGCGGCTGCCGGTGGTAAGATCAATCACCGCATAGCCATTGCCCGATCCGACCAGCAGCAACCGGCCAAAATCGATATTGCTTTCGACCGTCAGGTCGAGCGCCGGGAGGGGCACGCAGCGGGGATCGTTCTTCTTGCCATTACCGACCCCGCGGCAGCCTGGCGGAAGCACGCAATTGACGCACTGCCCTTGTGCGAGGGCGGACATCGGCGTGCCGGCAACAACACCGAGCAGTACCAGCAGGCCAGTCAGACGGGCGATCATCAGCCCATCATGGCGCAGTATGGTTAATGAATGCCTAGGGCGCCACCAGGAGTGGCGCGTTAACCGAAAGGTGCGTAAAGCGTCCGCCCATGATCGCGCAGCCAGCGATTGGCGGCTGTCAGATCGCCTTCATAAAGGTCGGCCAGCAGCGCGTGAAACGCCGCGGAATGGTCAAAATGCACCAGATGCGCGACCTCGTGCGCGGCGACCGAGCGGCGGACGAAATCGGGCGCCATCGCCAGCCGCCAGTTGATCCGTACCATCCCGCGCGCCGAGCAGCTGCCCCAGCGCCGCGTCGCGCGCGACAGGCCGAGCGGGGGCACCGCGCAGCCCGCGCGGGGCGCATACTCCGCCAGATCGGCCGCCAGCAGCAGGCGGGCCTCATGATCCATCCAGCGTTGCACCCGGCGCGCAATGGCCGCCCGCTCGCCGCCCAGCACCAGCCGGCCGTCGGCCACTTGCGGAGCGCGCGGTGCACCGGCCTGCCAGTCGATGATCAGCGGCCTGCCGCGCCACGGCAATTCGATACCGTGGTCGATTGTCAGCCGACGCGGGATGCGCGCGCGTTGCTGCCCCAGCCATTCACTGCGAGCTTGCGCGAATGCCAGCGCCTCCGCTGTGCGGCCCCAACGCGGCATGGTTAGCCGCGCCTCGCTGCCATCGGCGGCGAGGCGCAGCACCATCCGGCGCGCCGTGGGGTGCCGGCGCAGCGCCAGCGGCAGCAGCTCGCCGCTGGGCAGTTCGACCACCGGATCGCCGCTATGGCGCAGCCAGTCGATCATCCGTCGGTCTCGTCCCAATCAACCAGATGATGTTCGAGCGGGCCCGCCTCGTCCTCGCTGATGATGCGCCCGGCAGCCGACACGCCGGCGGCAATCGGTCCCTCCGGGTCGCCCGACAGCAGCGGATGCCACGGATAAAGCGGCCGCCCAGCCGCCCGCAGGCGATAGGCGCAGGTCGATGGCAGCCAGCCGATCTCGAGCAGCAGCTCGGGCGTCAGTTGCAGGCAATCGGGCACATGGGCGCGGCGATTGGGATAATTGCGGCAGCGCGCGGTCGCCGGGTCGAGCAGCCGGCAGGCGACATTGGTATCCTGAATGTCGCCGGTATCGGCATCCTCGATCTTGTGCAGGCAGCAGCGGCCGCAGCCATCGCACAGCGCCTCCCACTCAGCGCGGGTCAGCTGATCGAGCGGGAGCCGCCAGAAACGCGCCCTCAGCGCACCCATTTGGCCAGCTCGGCGGCCACCGCATCGCCGCCCTGATCGACCGGCAGCGTGGTCAGCGGCTGCCCTTCCGGGCCAAACAGATAAGTCACGCGCGAATGGTCCATCAGATAGCCGCCGCCCGGCTGCTCGGTGCCGCGCGCGGCATAGACGCCGAAGGTCTTGGCCGCCGCCGCCACCTGTTCGCTGGTGCCCGTCAAGCCGAGCAATCGGGGGGAAAAGGCGCGGGTGAACTCGCCGACCACCTCGGGCGTGTCGCGTTCGGGATCGACGGTGATGAAGATCGGCTGGATGCGCGCCGCAAGCGCGGGCTGCACCTTGGCGAAGGCGTTATAGCCCTGCATCATCCGCTGGACATCGACCGGGCAGATGTCGGGGCAATAGGCATAGCCGAAATAGACCATGCGATATTTTCCGGCGAAATCCTCCCACTGCACCGTGCGCCCGTCGCTGGCGGTCAGCGTGAACGGCCCGCCAATCGCTGCGCCTGCCAGCGGCGGCTCACCCGCGCCGCCCCCGCCCGCCGGATTGCAGGCGGCAAGCGCCAAGGCAGCCGCGCAGACAGTAGCAACACGATATGGCAAGCGGGTGATGGGCGAAGGCATGGCGCGGCGGTTCATGCTCTGCTAACCCCCGTTTCGCAAGGTCGCTTGCACAGCTTTTGAACGTGAAGCCGAAATGGCAGGGGCAGTTAAGATGACACGGGTGTGGCAGGCAGCGATGGCGGCAATTGCGCTGGCGGCAATGGCTGCCGGCACGCCCGCGGCGGCGCAGAATTTCTCCGAAGGGTTCCAGTTCCTGAAAGCGGTCAAGGACCGTGACGGGACCGAGGTGACCGACGCACTCGACAAGCCGGGCTCCACGGTAATCAATGCGCGCGATCTGGCGACCGGCGAAACCGCGCTGCATATTGTGGCCCAGCGGCGCGATGCGGTGTGGATCCGCTTCCTCGCCCAGCGCGGCGCCAATCCCAATGTGCGCGATCGCAACGGGGTGACGCCGCTGACCATCGCGGTCAGTCTGGGCCATGTCGAAGGGGCCGAGGCGCTGCTTAACGCCGGCGCGCGCCCTGACGAGCGCGGTGGCGCGGGGGAAACCCCGCTGATGATCGCCACCCACCGGCGCGATACGGCGATGGTGCGGTTGCTGTTGTCCAAAGGGGCCGATCCGCAGCAAACCGATGCATCGGGCCGCTCGGCGCGCGAAATTGCCGAGGCACAGGGCGGCGCGATTCTGGCCGAATTCGACGCCGCCGCCCGCGCCGGCGCGGCCAATGGCGCCGGCTACGGGCCGCGCTGATGGTGGCCGCCCCGACATCGCTGGCCGATCTGCCGCTCGACGAATTGCGCGTCGCGATCGCGCCGGCGATTGCCGATGCGGCGGTGTTCGACGGGTGGAGCACAGCCGCGCTCGACATGGCGGCCGACGAGCACGGGGTTGACCGCGACGTGGTCCGCTATGCTTTCAAGGGCGGGCAGCAGGCGATGATCGGCGCGTGGATCGACGCGATTGACCAGGCGATGGAGGCCGCGCTGCCGGCCGAAAGCCTGGCCGGCGCACCGATCCGCGAGCGCATCCGCCGGCTGGTGCAGTTCCGGCTCGATCAAGCCACCGGCAAGGAAGAGGCGCTGTCGCGGGCGCTGTCGATCATGGCGCTGCCGCAGAATGCCGGCTTCGCGCTCAAGCGCGGGTGGCTCAGTGCCGACCGGATGTGGCGGCTCGCCGGCGACACCGCCACCGATTACAACCATTATACCAAGCGGGCGATGCTCGCCTCGATCTACGCCGCGACGCTCTCCGTCCATGCCGGCGATACCAGCGAAGACAAGGCCGCAACACGCGCCTTTCTCGACCGGCGGATCGAGGGGGTGATGCGGTTCGAAAAGGCAAAGGCGCAGCTGCTCAAATCCGAGCGCGAGCATTTCAGCCTCACCCGCTTCCTCGGCCGGCTGCGCTATCCGGCGGCATAATTTGATCCAGGCGGGCTTATTGCAAATCAGTTGCAATTAGCCCTGCGCTGGATTAATTCGCGTGCATGACCCTCGATCAATTGCCGCAGGGCAAGCGCGCCACCATCATCGCGATTGACTGGAGCCGGTTCGACCCGTCCGAAGGCAAGCGGTTGCGCGCCCTGGGCATGGACGAAGGCGCGCGGGTGGCCGTCGCGCATCGCGGAGTGTTCGGCGGGCGCGATCCGCTGGCGGTGATGGTCGGGCGGATGACGGTCGCGGTCCGCCGCGCGCACGCGCTGGCGATGCGGATCACCCCCATCTGATGAGCCGACTGCGCACAGCTGCCCTCGTCGGCAATCCCAATGCCGGCAAAAGCGCCCTGTTCAACGCGCTGACCGGCGCGCGGCAGAAGATCGCCAATTATCCCGGCGTCACGGTGGAGCGCAAGGCGGGCCGGCTGACGCTGCCTTCGGGCGAGCCGGTCGAACTGATCGACCTGCCGGGCGCCTACAGCTTCGATGCCACCAGCCCCGACGAGGATGTCACCCGCCGGGTGGTGCATGGGGAATTGCCGGGCGAAGCGACACCCGATTTCATCGTGCTGGTGCTCGACGCGGCCAATCTCGAACAGCATCTGGTGTTCGCGCAGGAGGTGCTCGAACTTGGCCGGCCGACCGTTGTTGCGCTCAACATGGTCGATCTTGCGGAGCGCGACGGTTTGGTGATCGATCCCGCCGCGTTGTCGAGCGCGCTGGGCGTGCCCGTCATTCCCACCGTCGCGGTCCGCCGGCGCGGCCTCGACGAATTGCTCGCCGCGCTGGATGAGGCCGGCGCCGGCGAGGCGGCGGGCCTCGCCCCCGCGCCGCAGCAGCACATCACCCTTCCCGAGAGGCGCCTCAACGCCGCCAACATGGCCAAGGGCGCGATTCTGTCCGAGAGCGGCACGCACCGGCTTCATGCTGGACTCGACAAGGTGCTGCTCCACCCGTGGATCGGGCCGATCATCCTGTTCGCGCTGCTGTTCGTCGTTTTCCAGGCTGTGTTCGCCTGGGCAACCCCCTTTGCCGACGCCCTGGAAAGCGCAATCGGGGCGATGGCCGAAGCGGTCAAAAGCGCCCTGCCGGCCGGTCTGATCCGCGATTTCCTGACCGACGCGGTGCTCAACGGTGTCGGCTCGGTGATTGTCTTTCTGCCGCAGATCGTCATCCTGTTCGCCTTTATCCTCTTGATGGAAGCGAGCGGCTATATGGCCCGCGCGGCCTATCTGATGGACCGGATGATGCAGGGCGTGGGGCTGTCGGGCCGCAGCTTCATTCCGCTGCTGTCGAGCTTCGCCTGTGCCATCCCCGGCATCATGGCGACCCGCTCGATCGCCGATGACAAGGATCGGCTGACAACGATCCTCGTGGCCCCACTGATGACCTGCTCGGCGCGGTTGCCGGTCTATGCGGTAATTATCGCTGCCTTCATCCCCAATACAAGCGTCGGCGCGGGCATCGGACTGCAAGGCTTGGTCCTGTTCGCGCTCTACGTTGCCGGCATTGTCGGCGCGATGGCGGTCGCGCTGGTGCTGCGCCGTTCGGTGACCAAAGGGAGTGCGGGCGGCTTCATCATGGAATTGCCGCGCTACCAATTGCCCCTCCTTGGCGATCTCCTGATCGGCTTGTGGCAGCGCGCCTGGGTGTTCCTGCGCCGCGCCGGCACGATCATCTTTGCCGCGACCGTTATCCTGTGGCTGCTGCTGAGCTTTCCGCGGGCCGAGCCGGGCGAAAGCCAGGTCGATGCCTCGATCGCCGGGCAGATCGCCGGCGGGCTCGAGGTGCTGGTGAAGCCGATCGGTTTCAACCGCGAGATCGCGCTGGCGCTGGTCCCGGCGATGGCCGCGCGCGAGGTGGCGGTTTCCTCGCTCGCCACCACCTACGCGGTCGACGCGCCCGACGAGGAGGCGGAGGCCGCGGGCCTCGCGAGCCAACTCTCCTCGCGCTGGAGCCTGGCGACCGCGCTCGCCTTCCTCGCCTGGTTCGTCTTCGCGCCGCAATGCCTGTCAACCATCGCCGTCACCCGCCGCGAGACGAACGGGTGGAAATGGCCGCTGTTCATGCTCTTCTATCTGTTCGCGCTGGCCTATGTCTTTGCCGGACTGACCTACTGGATCGCGGTGGCGGCGGGGCTGGGCTAGCCGGCCAGCGGCCCCGCGGCGAAGCTGTCGCGCGTTATCTGATAGCGGAGATGGTTCACATCGCGCCCGCCCATCCGGCGAACCTCGGCAATGTCCGTCAGTTCCGCGCCGATTTTCTCCAGCGCCCGGCGGGAACGCAGATTGTCCGCGCCGACCATGAAGAACGCGCGCTCCACCTGCGCCAGCGCATGACCGAGCATCAGTCGCTTCAGCTCGCGATTGGTGCCCCCGCCCCAATGGCTGCGCGCGAGGAACGTCCAGCCAATCTCCACGCTGCCGCCCGCCTGCGGATCGTAGTTCTGGAAACGCGAAGAACCGATGATGGCCCCGGTCGATGGCTCGACAATCGCCAGCGCCCCGCCTCGCGCCAGAGCATCGTCGAAGAACGCGTCGAACACCGGCCGCTGCCAGCGATCATGCGCCGGGTGGAGCGCCCAGAGCTGCGGATCGGATGCCACCGCGTAGAGCGGCTCGCGATCTGCCTCGGCCAAGGGGCGCAGCAGCAGAGTGGGGCCAGCCAGATGCGGCTGGCGGTCCATCACGCAGCGACCGCCGCCAGAGCGGCGATGAAGCGGTCGATATTGTGGCTGGTGAGGCCCGCCACGTTGATCCGCCCCGAGCCAGCCATGTAGACCGCGTGATCCGCCCGCAGCCGCTCGACCTGCGCAGGGCTGAGTGGCAGCATGGCGAACAGGCCGTGTTGCCGGGCCAGCGGCGCCAGGTTCATTCCGGCGACCTCGTTATCGCCTGCCGCCAGCCGCTCGCGCATGGCCCGCATCCTTGCGCGCATGGCGGTCAATTCGTTCTGCCATTGCCGGGTCAGTGCCGGGTCTTCCAGCACCAGCCGCACCGCCGCCGCCCCGTGATCGGGCGGCATCGACCAGCTGGCGCGAGCAAAAGCGACGATATTGGACAGGATCGCCGGCAGATTGCTCGCAGCCTGCGTCATGACATACAGCGCGCCGACCCGGTCACGGTAGAGGCCGAAATTCTTGTCGCAGCTATAGGCCACCAGTGCCTCGGGCACGGCGTCGAGCACGATCGCCAGCCCGGCGGCATCCTCTGCCATCCCCTCGCCCAGCCCCTGATAGGCAACATCGACGATCGGCAGCGCGCCGCTGCTTACCAGCGCCGCCGCGATAGAACGCCACTGATCGGGGCTGTAATCGATTCCGGTCGGGTTGTGACAGCAGCCATGCAGCAGCAGCGCGGTTTCCCCGCCGGCGCCCGCCATCGCCTGTTCCAGCGCGGCCAGATTGGCGGTTCCATCGGCCTGCGCGTGATCGAAGGTCACCGTCTCCAGCCCAAGATCCGCGATGATCTGCGCGTGATTGGGCCAGCTCGGCTTACCCAGCAAGACCCGCCGGACCCCAGCCTTCTTCGCCAATGCCAGCGCCAGCCGGACCGCCCCCGTGCCGCCCGGTGTCTGCACTCCGGCGATCCTCCCGCCGCGATCGGGATCGCTTGCGCCGAAGACATAGGGCATCAGCGCGGCGACGAAGCCCAGATCGCCATCGGGCCCGAGATAGGCCTTGCTGTCCTGCTGTTCGAGCAGGCGCCGCTCGGCCGCCTTGATCGCGCCGAATACCGGCGTCGCGCCGTCATCGGTGCGATAGACGCCGACGCCGAGGTCGATCTTGTCCTCGCGCGGATCGTCGCGATGGAGCTTGATCAGCGCCAGCAGCGCATCGGCGGGTTGGGCTTCCAGTTGGCTCAGCATGGCCGCCCCCTTGCCGTGTCCGTCCGCCGCCCGCAACGGGCAATCAGAACGGCAACCAGCGCTGCCGTTTCGAAAAGCGCATATATCCGGCATTCACGCCGAGCCGCAGGCCGGCCCCGACGCGGATCGGGATCAGCACGATGTCGCCCCTGCGCAGATAACTCGCGGTGAGGCCGCCGACCAGATAGGCCTGCCCTTCGCCAGCGGGGAAGCGTTCGTACAATTGTTCGCTGTCATGCAGGTTATAGACGAGGACAAAGGTGCTCCCGGCATTGGCGCCGGCATCGAACCCGATCGACGGCCCTGTCCAATAGACCGGCCGCTGGCCTTCGATCTTGTGGAATAGCGTCCCCGAACCATAGCGCACGCCAAGGACAAAGGCGCCGCCCGCCTCGCGCCCGACGATATACGCGTTAGGCTCGCCCTGCTCGGCGAGGATCCGCTGGATCATCCGCGCCACCCCTTCGGCACCCTTGCCGAACACCCCCTCGGCAGCGCCGATCAGGTCGTCTTCGCGATAGGTGGTTGCAGGGTCAGCCTGGCTGGCTACAGGCGCCGCCGCGGTGGCCGCCGGGGTCACCTCGGCTGCCGGCGACGCGGGATCGGCCCAATCCGGCGCGGCGGAAACATCGGCCTGCGCGGCCGGCGCCGGATCGGCATAGACGGGCGCCGATCCCGGCTGCTCGACCGGGTTTGCGGCAATCGCGGCATTGGGGTCGATTGTTTCGAAAGTTTGTGCGGCCACCGAAACCGGGGCGGCAATCAGGCCCGCCCCCGCCAGCGCCGCGAGCATCGTGCGAAAAAAGCGTGTCATTATCCCGTCCCGTCCCTGCGCATGGCACCCGCGCGTAGCAGACCGCAGGCGCGGTGAAGCGGCAATGAACGCGCGACCAAGCGAATCGAAAACGCGTTCGGACGTTGCGGCACAAGCACCTTGCCGCCCCATGCCGGCGTGGTTATACGGCCCGCTCTTTCCGGAGACGTGGGTGAGTGGCTGAAACCAGTTCCCTGCTAAGGAACCGTACCCTATCCGGGTACCGAGGGTTCGAATCCCTCCGTCTCCGCCACCACCCGATTTCCACAGATCTGTGAACAGCCATAAAGCGCCAGAAACCTTGCGTTTTGCGCCGTTTGGCGTCCATCTTCATGTCTCCTCATTTACCCCTTGCTCCGATCAAGTCGGGGTAAAATGGGGGTAAGCTTCGAGGTGGTTTGGGGGTAAAGCACATGTTGACGGACAAGGCGGTCAAAGCGGCTGCGGCGCGAGAAAAGGCCTACAAGATCGCCGACCGACAGGGGCTGTTCCTCCATGTTTCACCCAAGGCCCACAAGACCTGGCGCTACAAATACCGATTCGACGGCAAGGAGCAGGCGCTCGGTCTCGGCACTTATCCCGATGTATCTCTCGCCGCCGCTCGCGAGGCACGGGACGATGCGCGCAAGATCCTTCGCTCGGGTCGCGATCCTCGAATGGACAAGGCGCGACGCAAGCTGATCGGAGGACGGGACGAGCGACAGACGTTCGAAGCCATCGCGCGCGACTGGTATGAGCAGCAGCTGCCTCGCTGGAAGCCGGTCCACGCGAACGACGTCATCACAAGTTTGGAGCGAGACGTGTTTCCGCACATCGGCGCGCTCGAACTGGGCGAGATCGACGAGCCAGTGCTGCTTGCCGTGCTGCGCAAGGTCGAGGCGCGCGGCGCCATCGAGACCGCCCGTCGCTTGAAGCAGCGGGTCGGGTCGGTGTTCGTCTACGCGCGGGGCTTGGGGATCAAGGCCGACAACCCGGCGGTGGCCGTCGGCGCTGCGCTCAAGCCGGTTCCGCCGGCAAAGCGTTACCCTGCCTTGATCAAGGTGAAGAGTATCCGCCAGTTGATCCACGATGTCGACCGGGCAGGCGCCTCGCCGGTCACGAGACTAGCTGCGCGCTTCCTTGCCCTTACCGCGCAGCGGCCTGGCATGGTGCGTCGCATGACCTGGAAGCAGTTGAGTGGGATCGACTGGAAGGACGCCTCGGCTCCCTCACCCGAAGCGCTGTGGACCATCCCCGCCGACGAGATGAAGCTGGAACTGCATCTGCGTGAGGACGAAGCGTTCGAGCACTGCGTACCGCTTGCGCCCGAGGCGGTCGCCACCTTGCGCGGTGTGCGCTGGCTCACCGGTCGCTCGCCCTACGTGTTCCCGAGTTCGCTATCGGGGCTGACACCGATCAGCGAGAACGCGATCGGATACCTCTACAACCGCGAGGGCTACAAGGGCCGGCACGTCCCGCATGGCTGGCGCTCGAGCTTCTCGACCATCATGAACGAGCTGACGGAGCGCGAACTTGGCGATGACATCAGGTTGTTCGCCGACCGGATGATCATCGACCTGATGCTGGCGCATTCGCCCAAGGGCCTCAGCGCCAGCGAGCTACGCTACAACCGGGCGGCCTTCATGCCGCGGCGCCGGGAACTGGCGGAGCACTGGGCGTCGATGATCATGGTCGACGCGTTGCCGGTTGACGAGATCGTCCATAGTCCCCGTCGCAAACGGCGGACCTAGTTGCTGCGCAGAGCTGCCTTTTCACGAAGCCATGCGGCGACCTCGTCCTTGTACCACAGCGAGCGCGAGCCGAGCTTGATCTGCTGCGGAAAGCCGTCATCATCGATGCGCTTGTAGACGGTCGAGTTGGCCATTCCGGTCATCTCGCACACCGCTTCGATCGAGATGAGCGGAGGACCAACCCCGGCCAGATCGCTCCTGTCCGATGGCGCTTGCTTGTCAGCTGGTTCCACCGCCGGTTGAGCTTGGCGGGAGACCGCTCGTGCGGCCCGCAGCTTCGGTTCGGTTACCATCTCGATCTGTCTGGCGGTCAGCGGACCCAATTCGGGCAGCGCAGCCAGCCATCGGTCAAAGCTTTCGGCGCCCACTAGAATGCGATGAGTGGGGACAGCATCAGGTTCCGCCCAGCGTTCGGGATCGAACGCGCCGATCGCAAAGCGTGGGAGCGGTTCGTCAATCTCCCACCATTCGCTCGGGATAGGCTGGACTTCGCCGCCGCCCAGCGGCCGCATAAAGCTCGCCAATCGAGCATGCACAAACGCCCTGGTCATGTCCTCGGATTGCAGCCTGATTAGATCACGTGCTGCGTCGTTCTGACCTTCGTCTTCCGGTCGCGCGAAGATCGTCGGCAGCTCGTAGGGCATGAACCCGAGCATCGCTTCCACGAGCTGACCAAACGCCCAGATGAGCGTGACGCGGCCGACCGAATGAGCGTTCGAGCGCTCCTCGTAGGGCGACCAAGGGTGGAGGTTATGGCTCATGGCGAACAATTATCAGAGCCGGCGGGCTTGGCCATCGGGTTTCTCGACTGCCTGACGGGGCCGAGTGGGATGGCAGCTTTGCGCCCAATCCTTGCCATTTGCCGACCTTGTCACCCTTCCCGTAAGCTGCCGAAGTCTCGGCACTTGAGACGTGAAGCCGCGCCGGACCGCGACTACAGTGTCGCCAATCCGCCGCATGATCGGTGCGCGGAAAGCTCTTTGCGGGCGGCGTGCACCGGCGGACTCTTGGATCGGGATAGATCTGCGTACAGCGATAGCTGCAACTGCGGTCATTTTATAAGCGTTTGCCGGCGCCAGCTCTCGACGGCCTTGTCGAGCGCCGAAGCGGCCCCAGCGTCGGCCCAGCGATCCCAGAACTCGATCGTCCCGCTGAGCGGTTCATTGACCGGCTTTGCGATGCGGATGCGCGTCGGCAGCAGAATGGCGTCGCCGACAACCAGCGCCTCGCCGGTGTCGAGCACCGGCAGCAAGTCGCCGAACCCGCCTAAGCTGTCCGGCAGCAAGCGGCGCACGACGGTCTGATCGTCGCCGTTGGTCAGCCGCATGGCGATCAGATTGTTACACTGGCTGACGACG
This sequence comes from Qipengyuania sp. YIM B01966, assembly GCF_016461955.1. Classification (GTDB taxonomy): domain Bacteria; phylum Pseudomonadota; class Alphaproteobacteria; order Sphingomonadales; family Sphingomonadaceae; genus QFOP01. The sequence goes on from NZ_JADMNM010000008.1 coordinate 100,890, forward strand.
GTGCGGTTTACTTCCGCCGGGCGCTGGCTGATCACCACCAGGCCGACACCATATTTGCGGCCCTCCTTGGCGATGCGCTCGAAGGTCGCAATCGCATTCTCCGCCGCCCCGGATGTCGCGTCCTGCGGAATGTAGAGATGCGCTTCGTCGCAAAACAACGCGACCGGATGTCGGGCGCCCTGGGCACTCCACTGCTGGACGTGGAACACCATGCGCGCAACCATGCCGACGATCAGCGGCAGAATGTCCGAAGGCACCTCGGAGAAATCAATGACCTTCACGCCGCCCTGACCGCCCTTCGCCGCGCGGCCGCCGAGCAGCAGCGTGACGGCTTCGTCCAGCCACTTGTAGCTGTCGGCGACGCCAGGTGCCGGAAACAGGAAACCGAGCCGGCGATCGGTGCGCTTGCCTTCGAGGCGCTGGATCAGGCGGCTGAGCTTCCCGTGAAAATCGCCCTGCTTTTCGGTTCGAGCGCCGGGCACCATTTCGGTGTTCAGCCGCTCCAACTCGGCGAGCACGGATGCGATCGCGAAAGGCACCGGACTGTCGATCGTGAAATTGGCGAGAACATCGGTATGCCCGCCAGCCGTCAGGAAGCCGGTCTTGGCCTCGACGATGGCGCGGGACATGACCATCGCCTGATTGGGTGCGTTCTGGTCGCTGCGATCGACGAACATCGACACCAGCGCCTCGTAGCTCATCAGCCAGTAGGGCAGATGAAGCACGCCGTCGGCGAGCCCCTTGTCCGCCTCAATGTCGCCCGGCCCCGCGACGCGGAGATGCACGAAGCCGTCGCCCGCCATCGACGCATATTCACCGTGCATATCGAAGACGATCGCATTGGCACTCTCCAACTCAGCGACCTGTTCGAGCAGCCGGGCAGTCGTCCAGGATTTGCCAGAACCCGTGCTGCCGACGACCAGCGCATGGCGCTGGAAGAGCTTGTTGCCGTTGACATAGGCTTCTGCGTTGGGATCGAGCGTATAAGCGCCGAGCGAAAGACGCTGCGCGCCCCCAGTCACTTCCGAGATCACGCCCATGAAGCGGGTCAGCCGCTCGCCTTCGAGAGCGAAGCAGCAGGCGTCGATCTCCGGCACGGTTTCGAGGGTGCGGCGGAAAATGTTCGCGCGTGTTCCGTCCCGGTCGAGCAAGGTGCCGATTAGCGTGATGCGAACCAGATTGACCTCGGGATGGGCTTCCTCGCCTCGTTCTACCTCGGCCACTTTCGCCTCCTCGATCGCGGTGCGAGTGATCTTGTGAATGACGCCGATCAGCTTGTGGCCGGCGAGGCTGCTCTGAAGGGCGACCAGCCGATTGACTTGGAGCGCGCGCAGCGCCTCTACGTCGGCGATCCGAACGATAACCGTGGCCGTGTCAACCGATTGGACGCGTCCGAGCGCCTCTTCGTCGGCGAAATCGAGGATGCTCATGCCGGTGTCCCTGTTATGTGATCAAGGAATTGGTCGAGCCGCCACAGCGGCCGGTCGAAATCGAAGCCCGCTGGCGCATCGTGCATGTAGCCCCGCGCGCCGGCCGGGCCATTTTCGATGGCGAGATAGCGCCGACACCGTCCACTTGTCAGAAAGGTTTTGGCCGTCGGCGTCAGCTCCTTGGTGATGACGACGAGCGGCGTGGAATCGCGGTCGCAGCGCTCGATAAGCTTGGTCTGGACATGCTCGTCACTGAAGCCATAGCCCACGCAAAAATAGGCGCGGGCATTCTCCAGCGCGTTGTCGCTGCACGCGAGGATCGTCCGGAAAGGCTCGCCGTGGGTCAGGCGATATTTGTCGATTCCGGGCGTGATCATGAGTGGCGCGTAGTCGGGCGGGATGGCAAGCGCACTGCGTATCCCGGTGATCTGCTTGGCAGCGTCCTGGAACCAGTCGAGCGAGCCGTGAACCTTCCACACCGCGACCGTGCGCGTCTCGCGACCCCTGATCGTGATCCGCGTCCTGGGATCGCGCGCGCGCGACTGAAGATAGCCGTAATTGAACCCGGTGAAGGTGCTGACGTCCGCGGCGTCGGCGGCATATTCGGCGAGGCGATCGTAATTGGGCGTGACGACGTGAATGGTCGTGTGGGTGCTGTCGAAGAGGTGCCGATAGAGCCTCGACAGCGGCAGGTGATGCCGGTCCGCCAGCAGCGCCGACAGCACGGCCAGGTCGGACGGCAGCAGAAAGTCCCGCGTCGCGCCGGCAATGAAATGGGTCTGGCGCTCGGTCGGACGGACCGCCTGCAAGGCGCTTTCAAGATCGGTTCCGGCCGTGAGATGAGCGAGGAAGGCGTCCCATTCCTTATTCTCCTCGGCCGTCCACGCGGCGGGCGGCGCGGCGCCCTTCAGATGGGTCGCGAGCGCGTCCATGCCGGGCACGCCGTGGGCGGCCGATGCGCCGCTCCCGAGAATGATCACCGGGGTCGCGCTCAGCGCGCCCTGGGCAAATTCCTGCGCGATTCCGGCCGCGCTCTTGGCCGCCATATCTGTCCCCCCGATCGATCTAAGCGAACCGACACGCCGTCGGTATGGTCCGCGACATGGCCGTTGCGCCGCGCGGAGGTGGAAAGGCGCCGCCGCCTCTCATGCGAGCAGAAGCCGCTTGGCTTCGAGGCCGCGATAGGCACTGGTGCGGCAACTCAGAATGATGATCTGCATACGCTGCGCGGCTTCGGCCAGAATTTCGAGCATGACCTCGAAGCGGTCGTCGTCCGCGAACACGAGCGCGTCGTCGAGCATGAGCGACGCGGGCTTGCCCTTTTCGATCAGCAGGTCGGCAAAGGCGATGCGCGTCAGGACCGCGAGTTGCTCCTGTGTCCCCTTGCTGAGATCGTCCGTGGCCTCCTTGCGGCCGCCCCGCGTGAGCAGGGTGGGCCGCAGATCCTCGCCGAACACAATACTGGCGTTGGGTAGCAGCCGTCCGATGAAGGGCGCCACGCGCTGGGTTATCGGTGCGAGGAACCGGCGGGCGGTCTCGCGTTGGGCGTCGCGGATTGTCTCGGCGAGAAGGGAGAGCACTTCGGCTTCTTCCTTGAGCCGATCATGGGTAGCGGCGGCGGCTTCCGCGAGCTCGGCGGCCGCGGCAGCACGGGTGGCGGGGCCGGCGCCGCCGAGTGCCTTGGCGCGTTCCTCGAGTTGGGCGATTTCCCCGACGAGCCCGAGCCGGTCGTTGACCAGCCGCTCGCGGCGCTTGCGAAGGGCGTCCCGGCGCTGGAGCAGGGCGGCCTCGTCTAGACCTTCGACGGCGCGCTTCGCCTCGTCGCGGGCCAGGATCGCGCGGGCTTCGTCCGTCTTGGCCGCGTCCAGCGCGGCGGCGAGCGCGTCATCGTCCATCGCTTCGAGGTCGGCGGTCAGTTGCTCGCCGAGCCGCGACACTTCGGCCGCTGTGCGCTCGACTTGGTTGGTCAGCTTGACGTTGGTGATCTGAGCATCCTGCAACGTGTCGAGCGCGGCTTGGCGGCGCCCTTCGGCCTCGCGTTCGGCCGTGCGCGCCATCTGCCACGCATCGTCGACATCCTCGGCACCGGCGGCACCGTCCTTAGGTGTCGCGCTCGCGCCCGGCCGCGTTTCGGACGCGAGCGCCCCGCGCAAGGATTCTAGGCCGGCGCCGATGCCGAGCGCCGCGTCCTCGGGACAGGCGGCCTTTAGCTGGGCTGCAAGCAGCGCAGAAGCCTGCGTGGCGTCGCGATGCGCCTGCGCCGCTTCCTTGGCGGCGAGCGGCGTGGCGCAGCCGACGTCGGCGAGGAAGGCGGCGAGGTCCTGTTCGGCTGCGCGCAGCCTAGCCTGCGCCGGTTCTCCCGAAGCCGGCGGCGTGACCGACACGGTTCCGAATCCGTCCAATTCGAGACTCTGTGGCTCGCTGACGAGGACACGCAGGCCGCCTTCGACCGCCGCGCCGTTGAGTCGCGCGGCCGGCGCGGATGGCAATAGCTCCACCGAAAGGACCGCCGCGCCGGCGGAAGCGGCGGCCTGAGCCTCGGCGACGGTCTGTTCAAGGTTTAGCAATTCGCTATGCGCGTCAGCCGTCATCCGATTGGCAGTTAATTCGTCGCGGCGCGCCTGCAATGTGGTGGCAATATTCTCCGCCGCATCGAGCCGGAGAAAGGCGGCCGCAAGCGCGCGCTGCCGCGCTTGGGCGGCTTGGCCGCGCTGCACTACCAGGCGCCGTTCTTCGGCCGTCCGAAGGGCGGTGCGCGCCGATTCGAGAGCAGCGGTCGCATCCTTTTCGCTCTGGCGCGCGGCTTCCAGAACCGGGTCATGATCCGCGGCGGCGGAGCGCGCCGTCGTCGCGCCCTGGTCTGCCTGCGCGACTTGGGTGCGCAGTTCGCGGCGGCTGCTTTCGCGCGACTCCAGTCGGCCGCGTTCGCCGGTCGCTTCGCGGAGCAAGGCTTCGGCAGTGCGCAGCGCCTGGCCCGCAGTCCTGGCACGATCGAGGTCGGCCTCGAGCTGAGTCAGTTTTTGTTGTTGCTCCCGATCGTCCAGTTCGGCGACGAGCCGCCGTTGTTCGTTGCGTTTCGCTTCTAGCCGCTCCAGCACGCTGTCGAATTGCTCCAGCTCGGCCTGCGCGGCGCGGGCGTCCTCGGCAGCCGACGCCGCAGCCTCCTGCGCTTCAAGCAGGCGACGGGTGGGTCGACCTGTCGGGGTCTGATAGTCGGCGAGACTACGCTCGATGGCCTGAAGAACGGTGGTGGTGCGCTGGCCGCCGGTCACGGCACCCACTTCGCCGGCGAGCACTTCTTCCAGCGTTCGGCGGGCGCCCTGACCGGGCGTGCCGAGCACGAAGGATTGGCCTTGTTCGACCCAGAGCAGACCCAAGGCGCCGCGGCTGTCGTCGTCGGCGCCGCGATTCCCGGCGCGCGCAAAGCCGAGCAAGGTCTGCAAGCGCTCCTCGGCTTCATCGCCGGTCGCCCGCCCGGTCGGACCTTCCAGTTCGACCGAAGGGTTCTGGAGGAAGCGCTTGCGCAGCCGCCAGTTCGCGTCGCCGAGATCAAAGCCGACCTCTATAGTCGGCGCGACCTCATCGCCATGCGGTCTAAACGAACGGATGCGGTCACTCCGCGAACCGTGCCGCTCGAACAGGACGGCGCGCAGTGCTTCGAGGACCGTCGATTTTCCGGCCTCGTTCTGCTCACATACGAGGTTCAACCCATCCTCGAAGCCGGTCAGGTGCAGCGGTTGCCGGAATTTACGGAAATTCTCGATGCGAAGCTCGCGGATCCTCATCAACGCGCCTCCAGCCGGTCGGCGCGGCGCTGCTCGACATAGAGGCGTTCGAGCGCGGCCACCGCGCGCCTGCCGGCGGCATCCTCTGTCGCCGACAGCGCTTGCAACCGCTCGGCGGCGACGCGCAGCACGCCACTGGCGTCGATGTCGGCAAGATCGGCGTCGGTCGGACGTGCGTAGAGATCGTCGAGATTGAGATCGAGCCAGCGGACCTCATGGGCCAGCTCGCTTTCGAGACGGTCACGAAGCGCTACGCGCTCGGCGAGCGTGAGCAGGCCTGACAGCCTGAGCCGGAGCACGAGATGCTGCCGTTCGATGCCGGGCGCGAGATTGGCAAGGAGTCCGTCGAGTTCGCCGCCGCTGGCCACCGACCAGCTTTCCGACATCCAGTGATAGCGGCCGATCCCCACCTGCACGACGTCCGGCGTTTCACCCGCAAGGTCGACGCGCAGCGCGACGCCGCTCACCTCGCGATCGAAATCGTCGGGTTCGGGCGTGCCGGAATAATGGGTCAGAGCATCAATCTCTCGGCGGCCGTGCCAGTCGCCGAGCGCGAGATAGCCGAGGGCGGCGCGCCGGGCACGGTCGGGTGCGATCAGGTTCGCCGCGGCCGTGCTCGATCCGAAATCGCGGATCGGGCCGTGAGCGAGACCGATCCGTTTGGCACCGTCCGGCGTCTCGGCATGGTCGAACCAAGCGGTGGGATCATCCTGCGTCCGCTTATATTGGAGCGGCGCGGGCAGCAGCCAATATCCTTCGGCGAGTTCGATCGGCAGCGGTTCGAGGCAGACGATTACGGTGTCCGGCGCCTCGCTCGCGAGGCGGCTCCACAGGCCGTCGGCGCGCGCCGGATCGTGGTTGCCGGGCAACAGCACCCAGCGGATGTCACTGGCGGCCTTCATGCGCGTAAGCGCCTGGCGATAGATACGATCGCCGGGCTCGGGGCTGTCGAACACGTCGCCGGCCACCAGCACGAAGCCGGCACCTTCGCGCCGCGCCGCCGCTGCCAGCGCGTCGATCGCGTCGAGCCGCGCTTCGAGCAGCGCGGCGCGCGCCTGTTCCGGCGCGCGCCCGAACGGCTTGCCGAGCTGCCAATCGGATGTGTGTATGAAGCGCATCAACTCCCCCTAGCTGACCCATAAGTCATGACTGGTCCAGCGGAAAGCACGAGATGTCGCCGTTCTGATCTTTCTCCGCGTCATAGTTCTTGTTTCGTGTCTAGAGGTTTAGGGCGGAGCTGGACATCAGGACTATAAGGCACCAAAGTTCGCTGGCGCCAGGCAAGGCGTCACGAACGTGGGCGATCCTGGGTGTGAAAGCGCCGTCCGCTCGCTTGAATTTTCGGCCGGTAGCGGACGGTCTGCAAACGGCCCAGCCAAAGGCGTTTAGCCCCGAACGCGCCCGCTCCCTGGCGACGAGCTGAGGACTCATTGATGCCATCAGGAGATCGCGGGTGCGGCGACGCACGCATGTAGGCCTGAACATAGCACTCGTGTCGGTGGCGGAACGATCTCACTGTTAAACCATTACTCTTTCTGATCTTACTAGGAACCTCGACATGATTCCTGCTCGCTGCCGCGCCGTGCCGTTTCTGGTTCTATTGGGTGCTGGCTGCGTGACGAGCGTGCACGAGTCTTTCCCCACATATGAGTATCAAGGCATTGACCTGCTTGCGCCGATTGAAGGCTCGGTTCGTCGCGACGGTTCGTGCCTTCGAGTGGCGACTACCAGTCCCCCAGGGAGGGATGTCGTCTTGGTGTTGCCGCGCGGTACCCGTGTGACCGATGACACTGTTGTTCTGCCTGCTCGTAACGGTGGCGCAATCATCAGGTTTGGTGAACCGTTTAGCGGGCAGGGTGGCTTCGACGTACTCAACGAGAGCGCCCGTCACATCAGCAATCCGACGACGTGCTCCGGGCCAGCGTTCATCCTCAATAAGGTCGATCCTAATGCATAAGGGAATGTCGCTTTCATCTTTGGTGTTGCTCGCAGCAGTTGCGGTATGGCCGACTGGAGCGGCGTCTCAAACTGGCGGAAACGCGGAAAGCAGGCCATTCAGCGATCCAGGCAACCAAGAGGCCAAAGCCCTATCTGCTCGTCTGAATATTTCCGTCGGTCAGGCGACCAAGAGGCTGCGCCTGGAGCGGAACGCCGCGAGGCTGGCGGCTAAAGTGAGGCAGCAGGGCAAGGCCGATGAGGTGGTAGTGGCCTTGGAGGGCGACAAGATTGTGGTCTATCGCGGTGGTGACGCATCGATGGCCAACGTTATCGCCACGGAGATAGAGAGCGATCTGCGATCGGAAGTGTCTGAGAGGGAGCTGGCTCGAACCCCCCGACAACTCAAAGACGCCGTCGCGCTTATAGAGCCTGTTCTGCAGTCACTTCCCGGCTTCCAAGGTTTTCGGCTCAAGCGAAAAGAGGGCCTCGCGACAGTCTTGACTACCGACGTAGCAGCGACGCGTCAGGCGCTGGACGCTGCGCTTAATGATTTGCCTGACTTCATTTCCGTTGAGCAGAGCGACCCGATCGTCCTCACTGCTGCGGTGCGCGGAGGTAGACCAGCCCCTTACGTGAAAGGATCGTCGTGCGCGGGAGGGACATGGGGATATGTCGTCTACGAGACGGCCGCTCCTTCACGAAGGGGGGTACTAACCGCTGCACACACGTCCATCGAAAACAACCTCCAGCCCTTGGTGTTCACCACAGCAACCAACATAACCGATTGTCGGTCCGGCACGCTGCAGTCGTATGTGAAGGAGTACAGAGGTCGCGTTGATAGCAGCACCGTCGCGCGCTATGGCGTCGACATCTCCTATCACCGAAATTCTTCGGACACCTATGAGCCTTACATCTGGGATGGATCGTCGTATCGGCCGGTGAGGTATCAATACACTCCGGTCACTGGTTCCTACTTATGCAAATTCGGACAGGTGACTCGCCAGACGTGTGGCGTTCTGCAAGACGACCTGATCTGGAGTAATGGCTACGGATATATGAGCTGGATCAAAGCGGATGCGGGCGTAAGCTTGATGGTTGACAAGGGCGACAGCGGCGGGCCGGTTTGGTCGGGCTTTACCTATACCGACGGTGTTGGCATCGTCCACGCGCAGTGGGGTCCGACCAACATGCTTTATTCCGAATTGGCCACGCTACAGGATCGCGGCATGGGACTGACCTTGCTAACCTCGCCTTGAGGAGCGGGGGTCGCACAAACTGCGAACCTCAGTAGGCATGGTGGTCGACGACTCACCAAGAGTCGACTTCCTCTGTTCGCCCACGGGCATCTGGAAGGCCAGCAATCGGCCCAGTTACTAGCCTCCATAGGAGCCAATTCCATCGCCATCGCCCTCGCCCTCCAAGCGATTGGAAAAGCCGATCTCGAAGCTGTAGATCGGCGCGCCACCAGCGGCACGGACTTCGTCGCAACCAGAATAGGCTAGCCTTGCGGTAATGCCGCGAGGATGGCCTCGCGCTTCTGCGCGTTATCCGAGGCATTCACGCCGAACGTTATGCCGAGGCCTGAAGCGACGGCAACAAAACCGTATCGATTAGCGGTCTCCAAAGTCGTCTCTGTCCTTATTAGGCGCCGTTGCCGCTGTAGCCTGGCGTGCCGGGTGCGACCATGCCAAGACATCCGCGATAGCTGCCATAAGAGCGTAAAGGGCCGCTTACCACGTTTGCTTGCCATGAGCGGACGTTCTGCAAACGGCCCAATAGCCGTCAGGCTGCTCTTGGCGAAAGCTGCCGGGCAGCAACGCGCCCCAATCCCAGTCATTCGAGTGTTTGGGTTTTTGTCCTGAAAGCTGCCGTTCTCAACCCGGATCCTTTGAGTTCGCGCCCTTAGCGCCGAGCGCTCAAAGAGCTTCGTCCGGATGCATTAGACTACCTGCCGCGGGCGTCTCTTATTCCGGGAGCATTTCGTCCTGGATGATCGGAGAAAGGAGCTCAATCGCTCGCAAGCGGCTGCATTCGAGTTCACTCTAGCTGAGCTAGTGGCAGCCATACCTCAAACGTGCTGCCTTCTCCCGGAACGCTCTTGACAAGGCGTATTTCCCCGCCGTGCAGTTCGACGAGTTGTTTCACCAGTGCGAGACCGATCCCCAGTCCATCACTGACGATCCCGAGACCATTATCCGATTGTTCGAACATTTCGAAAATCAGCGTTTGCCGTTCGGTCGGGATGCCTACGCCGTTATCCGACACTGTCAGGGTCGCGCGATCATTCAACTTCGCAGCAGTGACAGCGATCCGGCCACCATTGGGTGTATACCGAGCCGCGTTGCCGACGATGTTGCCAACAATCTGGATAAAGCGAGCTGGATCTACATCGAGCATGATCGGGTCTTCGGGAAGATCCACCAGAAGTTCATGACCTCCCGCCTCGATTGACGGCCCTGCGATTTCCAGTGCTTGCGGCATGAGGTCGCCGAGCAAGAGGGTCTCCTTGCGCAGCGATATCTTGCCGTGCTCGATACGGTTGATATCGAGCAGATCGTCGACAAGCCGGGTCATGTGACCGAGGTGTTGCCTGATCGATTTGTGGACGGTCTCGCGGTCCAGACCCTCTCTCGGACGTTCTAGGAAATTGAGCCCGGCCGCCAGCACCGCCAGCGGGTTGCGCAGTTCGTGGGCGAGCACCCCCAGGAAACGGTTCTTTTGCTGGTCGGCGGCTTGCAGCGCTTTGGTCAAGTTTGCCAACTCGTCCCGCTGCAAAATAATCTGCTGACGCTGGATGAACATATCGAAGAAGACGCTCGACTTGGATCGCAGGATGTCGGCTTCGATCGGCTTCTGGATGAAGTCGACCGCGCCTGCCTCGTATCCGCGGAACTTGCGCGCCGCGTCCCCGCTGCCTGCGGTGAGGAAAATGATTGGAATATGCCGCGAACGCTCGTTTGCGCGCATGATTTCGGCCAATTCGAAGCCATCCATGCCAGGCATCTGCACGTCGAGCAGGGCAAGCGCATATTCGTTGCCCAGCATCAGTTCGAGAGCTTCCTCCCCGCTGTGAGCCTTGTGCAGTTCAAGATCTTCACACGCCAGCAGCGCCTCCAGCGCAAGGAGGTTCTCCTCCAGATCGTCTACCAGCAGGAATTTGACAGTATCGGTCATCGCGCGATCATCGCCTCCAGAGCGGGTACAATTCTTTCCAGTGCCATCGTCCGCGCGTCGGGACAGGCGGTCAGTGCGGCCTCAGGCATGGTCGCGACTTCTGCCGTGGCGGGGATTTGCACGATGGCCTGTCCATCGGCGGCGTATACGGCCCGCAGGCCCTGCGCCCCATCGCTGTTTGCCCCGGTCATTACGATGCCGGCCAAATCCGGACCAAAGGCATCGGCTGCGCTTTCGAACAGCACATCGATCGCCGGACGCGAATGATTGACAGGCTCGTCCGAGGACAGGGCGATGGTTCCACAGGCTTCGACGAGCAGGTGATAATCCGGCGGAGCGAAATAGATCGTGCCGGGCGCTAGAGGTTCCTTGTCCTCCGCTTCTTTGACCGGGAGTCGACACTTCGCGGCGAACAGGTCGACGAGCGAATTGCTTTGCCTCGGCGGGACATGGACGACCACGAGAACCGGGGCGGGAAAATCCGCCGGCAGCCTGGGGAGCACCTGCGACAGCGCCTGGACGCCGCCAGCCGAAGTGCCGATCACGACGGCCTGGAGGGTCATTGCGAACTCCTCCGATAGATTCTTTCCTCTCGCACGAATTCCGCAAACAAGTCCGCGTGTTCCGAGAAGCGCAGGCTTTCCTTCGATCCAATGCCGAGAAAACCGCCTCTCACGAGCGACTCCCCGAACAAGCCCACAACCCGGTCCTGCAACTCGCGATCAAAGTAGATGAGGACGTTGCGGCAGGAGATCAGGTGCATCTCGCCAAAGGCTGCGTCGGTCACCAGGCTGTGGTCCGAAAAGACAGTGCGCTCTCGCAGCGATTTGCTGAACGCCGCCCGGTCGTAGTCTGCGGTGTAATGGTCGGAGAGCGAGGTATGGCCGCCGGACAGGCGGTGATTCTCGGTGAACAGGCGCATGCGTTCGAGCGGAAACACGCCTGCCTGTGCCGCACGGAGGGCAGCCGGATTGATATCGGTAGCATAGAAGATCGTTCGTTCGAACAGCCCCTCTTCTGCGAAGAGAATGGCCAAGGAATACAGCTCCTCGCCGTGACTGCAACCTGCAACCCATACCTTGAGCGAGGGATAGGTGCGCAGATGGGGCACGACCTTTTCGCGCAGAGCGCGAAAATAGGATGGATCGCGGAACATCTCGCTCACCTGCACGGTGAGGAAATTCAGCAGCTGCGGGAGGATGCTCTCGTCGTGGAGAACGGCCGACTGGATAGCGGAGATGCTGTCGTATCCCCACTGGCTGCGGGCCTGCAGCAGCCGCCGTTTGATCGACGCTCGGGCATAGTGCCGGAAATCGTAGTGATAATGGCGATAGACGGCATCCAGCAGCAACTGGATTTCGATATCCTCGATACTCTCGCCCATTACCGGGGCATCCATACGCGCACCAGCGACAGCAGTCTGTCCACATCGATCGGCTTGGCCATGTAATCATTGGCGCCGGCATCAATGCATTTTTGCTGATCGTCGGGCATCGCCTTGGCAGTAAGCATAACGATCGGCAGCTTCTTCCAGCGCGCATCGGCGCGGATCGCGCGGGCGGCGGTAAGGCCGTCCATCACCGGCATCATCACGTCCATCAGCACAAGGTCGATGGCCTTATCGGGATCGTCCGCAGCCTCGCCGAGCGCGTCGAGCGCCTCCTGCCCGTTGCGCGCGATCTGCGTCAGCGCACCGCGCGGCTCGAGGATGCTGGTGAGAGAGTAGACATTGCGCACGTCGTCCTCGACAATCAGTATGCGCCGTCCTTCCAGCGCGGCGTCGCGATGGCGCGCCTTCTCGATCATCTGGCGCTGTTCGGGTGGAAGGTCCGATACGACCCGATGGAGGAACAGCGATACCTCGTCCAGCAGCCGCTCGGGCGACTTGGCACCCTTGATGATGATCGAACTGGAATAGCGGCGCAGGCGCTGCTCCTCGTCGGCCGACAGGTCGCGGCCGGTATAGACGATGACCGGCGGAAGGGGCCCGTCCTGTTCCTCACTCAAGGTTTCGAGCAGCGAGAACCCCGACGCATCGGGCAGTGCGAGGTCGAGAACCATGCAGTCGTATTGCCCCTCGCGCAATTCCTCGAGGCATTCGGCTGCGGTGCCGACACCCACGGTCTCGACATCCTGCGAACCGAGCAGGCTGGCCACCGCTTCGCGCTGGACCTTGTCATCCTCCACGATCAGCACGCGCCGCACGCGCGAAGCCAGTTTCTCCTGCAAGCCCGAGAGCACTTCGGCCAAACGTTCGCGCGGGGCTGGCTTTTCGAGAAAGCCGATCGCGCCGAGCGCCAGCGCGGTCTGGCTCTGTTCCGTCCCGGATATCACGTGGATCGGGATATGGCGCGTTTCTTCCTCGTGCTTGAGCCGGTCGAGCACGGTCAGGCCGGACTGATCGGGCAATCCGATATCGAGCACGATCGCGCTCGGGCGATATTCGCGGGCAAGCTCGATGGCTTCGGTCGCCGTTCCGGCAATGATGCACTGGAAGCCCAGCTCGCGCGACAGGTCGCACACGATACCGGCAAAGGTCGTGTCGTCCTCGATCACCAGCAGGAGCCGCTTGTCTTCCGAAAGGTCCTTGCGGTCGTCGTCCAGCACGGGCGCACTCGCTTTTGAGGATTTTGGCCTGGCGGGTGCGGGCGAGGGGGCGAGCGCCGTCTCCGTCGCTACCTCGCCAGCAGAGGGAAGCTGCCTCGGTGCAACCATTGCGGGGTCATATGTGGCGGGCACACTGACGATAAAGGTGCTGCCCTTGCCCTTTTCGCTTTCGAGACGGATGCTGCCGCCAAGCAGGCGGACCAGCTCGCGCGAAATGGACAGCCCCAGTCCCGTTCCGCCGAACTTGCGGCTGATCGTGCCGTCCGCCTGGCGGAAGGCTTCGAAGATCGCCTCGCGCTGTGCTTCGTCGATGCCAATGCCGGTGTCGGCCACGGCGAAGTCGACCATATCGTTCTCCCCTGGCGATATGGTCAGGGTGACGCTTCCGTCCTCGGTAAACTTGATCGCGTTGGACAGCAGGTTTTTCAGCACCTGCTCCAGCCGCATCCGGTCGGTCTCGATCGAACGCGGCGCACCGGATTCCAGTGCGATGCTGAGCTCCAGGCCGCGCTGCTGTGCAAGCGGCTCGAAAACCTTGCGCAGATCGGAGGTCAGCCGGTCGGTCGAAACCGTGCCAGCCTCGATTTCGACATGGCCGGCCTCGATCTTCGACAGGTCGAGGATGTCGTTGATGAGGTTCAGCAGATCGTTGCCGGACGATTCTATCGTGCGGGCGAACTTGACCTGGTCGGCGGTGAGATTGCCGTCGCTGTTGTCTCCGAGCAGCTTGGACAGGATCAGCAACGAATTGAGCGGTGTGCGCAACTCGTGGCTCATGTTGGCGAGGAAATCCGACTTGTATTGGCTCGCCTGTTTCAGCTCACGCGCCTTGAGCTGCAGGGCGGCCGTAGAGCGCTTGAGTTCGTCGCGCTGTCCTTCAAGGGTCTGCGCCTGCTCTTCGAGCTGGCTGTTGGTCTGTTCCAGCTCCACTTGTTGGAGTTCAAGGCGCGCCTGGGATTCCTTCAGCGCATTGCCCTGCTCCTCCAGCTCCTCGTTGGAGACCCGCAGTTCTTCGCTCTGGGCCTGCAATTCGGCTGCCTGCCGCTGGGTTTCCTCCAGTGCTTCCTGCAATCGCTCGCGGAAGCGCGCCGAGCGGAGCGCGACGCCAATCGAGCCCGAGACGTTGTCGAGCAGTTCGAGCACGCGATCATCCACGGCATCGAAATATCCGAGCTCGACGACCGCGTTAACCGATCCTTCGTTGAAGATAGGGGCCACGATGAGATGTCTCGGCGTGTCACTCCCCAGCGCCGATCCGATCTTCAGATAGCCGGCGGGTAGGTCCGACAGCGTGGTTGCGCGCGCATCCGCTGCCACCTTGCCTAGAAGGCCTTCGTTCAGGCCGAACGTCTCCGGCACAGACGCGCTGTCCGCAACGCCGAGCATGGCTACACGATTGAACGTGCCGCTCTCGCCCTTGAAGAGTGCCCCGGCATTCGCGCCGGTTCTTTCGGCAAGAAACGACAGCACGGCGCCAGCCACCTGGGGCACCGTCTTCTCGCCCCGCATGGTTTCGCTCAATTCCACCTGTGCAGCCTGTAGCCAGCTCTGCCGCTCGCGGTTGCGACTGCTTCTTGCCATGAGGATGAAGATGGCGATGGTCAGGCCAATACCGATCAGGCTCGTAATCACAGCGCCGATGATCGCAGCACGCGAAGCCGCCGCCAGCTCAGCGATACGCTGCTGGCGCTGCCGGGCCTCTTCGACATTCATCTGCGCGATTTGCTGCCGGATTGCGTCCATGGCGACCTTGCCCTGATCGCTGTCGATCACTTCTACAGCTGCTGCAAACCCCTCCTCCTGCCGCGTTTGGATCGCATCTTCGGAAAGTCTGAGCCTGGTTTCGACTTTGGACCGAAGCACATCGAGGCTCTCGCCCCCGACCGGATTGGCTTGCATCAGCGTTTCAAGCGAGGACAGGCTTCGACGGGCATCCTCAACCCCCATTCGATAGGGCTCGAGATACTTGTCTTCACCGGTAATGACGAAACCACGCTGGCCGCTTTCCACATCCAGGGTCGCGATCATCAGCTCGTCGAGCGCCGTGAGCACTTCGTGCGTGTTGCGGATCCGCGCCTCGTTGTCCCGCATTCCGGCCACGTTGCCGTAGGCGGCATATGCCGTGACGAGGAAAAATCCGACGCCCACCAGCAGGCCGATGATCGACCACCCCGTGGAGGAGAGACGGATGCCCTGCTTCGTTTTCAGTTCCTGCAAAATCTACAAACCTCAAGGGAAGAGCCTGCCGCCCTAATTGCACGCAAATTCTGGCAAGCAACTGGTTTTCTGCCGGGCAGCATATCGAGCCTAAATCCGTAATTTCGATTCTTCTCGAATTATGGTTTGAGCTGGTGCGGAACCGCTTTATAATATGTCCAAAGCAAACGGATTCGTATGATGCAGGGCGATCAGATCTGGGCCGTCGATGCCCTGCAGGCGCTCGGGCACGAAACGCGGCTGTCAGTTTTCCGCATGCTCGTAAAGGCTGGGCCCGACGGGCTGATGGCGGGCGAGATAGCGCAGGGTTGCGGCGTTCCCGCCTCCACGATGTCGCATCACCTTGCCGATCTCGAGCGGGCAGGCCTCGCGACATCGCAGCGCGAGAGCCGAGTGATCCGCTATCGTGCGGATTACGCCGGCATGCGGCAGCTGCTCGCCTTCCTGATGGAAGATTGCTGCCAGGGGGATCCGCTGCTTTGCGCCGATTTTTCCGAGATCGCGGCCTGCAAGCCCTGATCATCAACCACCGCTCATTTCGAGGTTTCAATGTCTGACAGGGTCTACAACGCCCTGTTTCTTTGCACCGGGAATTCGGCGCGCTCGATCCTAGGCGAAGCGCTGATGAACAAGATGGGCGAAGGCCGGTTCGCTGCTTACAGCGCTGGCAGCCAGCCGAAAGGTGATGTGCACCCGATGGCGATCGAAGTGCTGGGCGACTTTGGCTATCCGACCGAAGGCCTGCATTCGAAAAGCTGGGACGAATTCACGAAGCCCGGCGCGCCCCAGTTCGATTTCATCTTCACGGTGTGTGACAATGCCGCTGGCGAGAGCTGCCCCGTCTTCCCCGGCAAACCGATCACCGCCCACTGGGGCGTCGAGGACCCTGCCGCCGTCGAAGGAGAGGAACAGCGTGAGGCCTTCCTCGACGCCTTGAGCTATCTCAAGCGCCGGATCGAACTGTTCCTGATGCTGCCGATCAAGACCATCGACGAGATGTCAATGCGCAGCAAGCTTGCCGAGATCGGGCGAGAGGATGGCGCTAGCGCCAAGGCACAGGTCAAAGACGGGAACGCCCAGTGACTTGCGACATCGTCATCTATCACAATCCCGAATGCGGGACCTCGCGCAACGCGCTCGCCATGATACGCAATGCCGGGATCGAACCGCACGTGGTCGAATATCTCAAGACGCCACCTTCGCGCGCAATGCTCGAAAGCCTGATCGAGCGGGCCGGTATCACCCCTCGCGAGCTATTGCGTGAAAAGGGCACGCCGTTCGCCGAACTCGGGCTCGACAACCCTACCCTGCCGGACGTGCAGCTTATCGACGCGATGACGGAGCATCCCGTGCTTATCAATCGCCCGCTGGTGGTCTCGCCGCTCGGCGTGAAGCTTTGCCGCCCGTCGGAAGAGGTGCTCGATCTCGTTCCGGCTGACCAACAAACTGCATTCACCAAGGAAGATGGCGAACAGGTGGTGGGCGCAGCAGGCATGCGCGTGCGCTGAGCGAATGACAGGAAACGCAAATGACCCGGACCATTGCAGAACCCGCTCCGGCGGTCTCGCCACTCGGCACGTTCGAGCGCTTCCTTTCACTTTGGGTGCTGGGAGCCATCCTCGTCGGCCTGGCGCTTGGCATGGTCGCACCGGGCGTAGTCGGCGTCATGGCAGGGCTGGAATACGCCTCGGTCAATCTGGTGGTCGCGGTGCTGATCTGGGCGATGATCTTCCCGATGATGGTGGGCGTCGACTTTTCGAGCATCAAGGACGTAGGTCGCAAGCCCAAGGGGCTGGTCATCACGCTGGTCGTCAACTGGCTGGTCAAGCCATTCACAATGGCGGCGCTGGCGGTGCTGTTCTTTGATTATCTCTACGCCGGGCTGATGTCGGAAGGTGACGCGGACCAGTATATCGCCGGGCTCATCATCCTGGGCGCAGCACCTTGCACCGCCATGGTGTTCGTCTGGTCGCAGCTGACGCGGGGCGATCCGGCCTACACGCTGGTGCAAGTGTCGGTGAACGACCTCGTCATGATCTTCGCCTTTGCGCCCATCGTGGCGCTGCTGCTGGGCGTGACCGATATCGTTGTGCCGTGGGAGACGCTGCTCCTCTCGGTCGTGCTCTATGTCGTCATTCCGCTGGTGGCAGGGGCGATCGCCAGACGGCAGGTCATTCGCTCGCACGATGGGGACGAGGCGGCGGTCGATGCCTTCACTGCGCGGCTCAAGCCCTGGTCGATCATCGGCCTGCTGGCGACCGTGGTTCTGCTGTTCGCCTTTCAGGCCGGAACCATCATCGCTAATCCGCTGCTGATCGTGCTGATCGCCATTCCGATCATCATCCAGTCCTACGGGATTTTCGCCATCGCCTATGCTGCGGCCAAGGCGTGGAAAGTGCCTCACGACATAGCCGCGCCCTGCGCGCTAATCGGCACATCCAACTTCTTCGAGCTGGCGGTGGCCGTTGCCATCGGATTGTTCGGCCTGACCAGTGGCGCAGCACTGGCGACCGTCGTCGGAGTGCTGGTGGAAGTCCCGGTGATGCTGTCGCTAGTGGCCTTCGCCAACCGCACGCGCGATCGCTTCCCCCAGTCCTGAGACAAAGCGAGCCTTATGTCCCGCCTTCGCACCCTCTCCGATCCCGATCACCTGCCCTCGCTGCGTGCCGAGTATCTCCATCGCAACCCAACAATGGGGCTCGGCGCCATGGACCCACCGCCGCGCATCCTGCTGCTTTACGGCTCGCTGCGGGAGCGATCCTACTCGCGGCTGGCGGTGGAGGACGCTGCCCGCCTGTTGCAGTTCTTCGGTTGCGAAACGCGGATCTTCGACCCATCCGACCTGCCGCTACCGGATCAGGTGAAAGACGACGATCATCCCGCCGTTCATGAGCTGCGCGAGCATTCGCTGTGGTCGGAAGCGCAGGTGTGGTGCAGTCCCGAGCGGCACGGCCAGATGACCGGGATCATGAAGGCGCAGATCGACCACCTGCCACTGGCCTACAAAGGCCTGCGCCCAACACAGGGACGCACGCTGGCCGTGATGCAGGTCTGCGCCGGCTCGCAAAGCTTCAACACGATCAATACATTGCGCGTGCTTGGTCGCTGGATGCGCATGTTCACCATCCCTAACCAGTCCTCGATCGCCAAGGCGTATGATGAGTTCGACGAAGCCGGGCGGATGAAGCCGTCTGCCTATTATGACCGCATCGTCGACGTGATGGAGGAACTGGTCCGCTTCACCGTCCTCCTGCGGCCGCATGCAGATCAACTGGTCGATCGGTATTCCGAACGCGTGGACAAGGGTTTGCCAGTAGAAACGCACGTCGAGAAAGCCGGACTAGCAGCAGACTGATAAATGTCGGAGGCGGCTTGTGCAGAAAGTCTGCTTCGTAGGGATCCACGCTTCAAAACAGACATTCCGCTAGCGTTTAGAGTTTCGGACGCCGCGAG
>NZ_JADMNM010000009.1 GCF_016461955.1 Qipengyuania sp. YIM B01966
CGGGGCGGGCCATACGTTTCCGCCCGCCGCCGAAACGTGGGCGCGAACCGTGGTGCTGTCTATGCTGTAGTGGCCGCTGTCCGCCATGACCTCGGCCAGGCTGACCGATAGCGCCTCCCAGACCCCGGCCTCGCTCCAGCGCCGGAAGCGCCGGTAGATCGTGTTCCAGTTGCCGTATTTGGGCGGCACATCGAGCCACGGCGTCCCGCAACGCACCCGCCAGAGTATGCCGTTGATGATGGAGCGGTTCTCTTCAGGCGGTCGCGCCCGGCCGCGGTTTGCCACGTCAATTGACAGCAACCCTCTCAAAATACACCATTCCGCTTCGCTCAGATCGCCCCGGCTCAACCCCGACTAGTCGATTCCAGCGGATTGTCGGCAGCTAATTTGGCAAGTTTGTCCGGAATGTTCGCGCGAGCATACTGTTCTGCCCGAAAGCCATCCCACCGTCGTGTCCGGTAGATCGCCCCATCGGTCGAACAGATAGGGTGCGGTGGCCTGTGGGATCACATTCTTTCAGCAGGCCAGCAAGGATTGCAGCGCTGCCCCCGCGGTGCACGCCGATTTCCACACAATCACCAGCAATCCCATTGAGCATGGTTTGCTCGGCCAAACGATACAGGCTTACGCGATTCGAGCCGAAACCAGCGTGTACGGATTGCTGATTTCGATCAGCCTCGCCAGCGTGGGTTGCATTTGGCTGAGCAGTTTTAGAAAACCCATCCTCCGAGGAAGAATTGGATGAAGTGCGTAGCGCAAATTTGGTGTCAGCATGATCGTCTTGTAAACTGAATTTGCGGGCTTCCTTATCGGTAAATAATGATGAGTCCATTCAATCCAGCCCGATATCGGGCGCGTCTTCCTGTTTCATGCCGACTGTGTGATAACCGCCATCGACGTGATGCACCTCGCCCGTTACCCCGCTGGCGAGGTCGGATAGCAGGTACAGCCCGGCCCCGCCGACATCGTCGATGGTCACGTTGCGGCGCAGCGGGGCGTTCAGCTCGTTCCAGCGCAGGATGTAGCGGAAATCGCCGATGCCGCTGGCCGCCAGCGTCTTGATCGGGCCGGCGCTGATCGCGTTGACGCGGATGTTGCGCGGGCCGAGGTCGTTGGCGAGATAGCGTACGCTGGCTTCCAGCGCGGCCTTGGCGACGCCCATCACGTTATAATGCGGGATGACCTTTTCCGCCCCGTAATAGGTCAGCGTGAGGATGCTGCCGCCGCTTTCGGGCATCAGCGCGGCGGCGCGCTTGGTCACCGCGACCAGGCTGTAGGCCGAAATGTTCATGGTCATCAGGAAATTGTCGAGGCTGGTATCGATATAGCCGCCGCGCAGCTCGGTCTTGTCGGAAAAGCCGATCGCGTGGACCACGAAGTCGAGCGTACCCCAGCGTTCCTCGATCAACGCGAAAGCGCGGTCGAGCGCGTCCATATCGGCAACGTCGGCCTCGAACACGAAGTCCGAGCCAAGCTCGGCAGCGAGCGGTTCGACCCGCTTCTTTAGGGGTTCGCCGAGGTAGGAGAACGCCAGCTCCGCGCCATGTTCGCGCAGTTGGCGGGCAATCCCCCAGGCCAGCGACTTGTCGTTCGCCAGCCCCATGATGAGGCCGCGCTTGCCTGCCATCAGACCGTTCATTGCCCTGTCTCCAACTCTGTGTCCGTCTGTTGTTGCCGGTGCGCGGCGGCTCGCGCAAGATCATCGGCCTGGCCGACCACATTCTGTTCCTCGGGGGTTTCGGCCAGAGCCGCGTTCAGTTCGGCCCCGACGACGACGCCAAGGCCAACGAGGTAAAAGAAGAACAGCACCACCATGATCCCCGACAGCGCTCCGTAGGTGAGGTCATAGGAAAAGAAGCTGCGCAGCGCCGGCGGCAGCGCCAGCGTCACGGCGATCCACCAGACGGTGACCGTCAGCGCGCCCGGCCATTTGGGATAGCGCCGCTTGCGATAGGCTTTGGGCGTCAGCGTCAGGAACAGGAGGTAGATCGAGCCGAACAGGCCGAATGCGGGCACGATCCGGGTCAGCCGCAAGGTGCCCAGCGCATCGCCCAGTTCGGGCATATAGGCATCAATCACTTCCTGCGCGGCGCCGATCAGCACCTGCGCAAACAGCGAGGCGAACAGCAGGATGACCGCTGCTAGGATGATCCCGAAGGACAGCAGCCGATAGCGCCAGAAGGCCAGCGTTGCGGGCGTGCCATAGGCCCGGCGCAGGATGTCACGGATCGTTTCGACCAGGCTCGACACGGTCCACAGCCCGACCGCGCCGCCGATCCACAGCAGCCAGCCCGACCGCGCGGTGACGACATCGCGCGCGACGGGTTCGATCACGTCGGCCACAACCGGCGGGAGTGCCAGGAGGATGGCATTGATGGTCGCCGCCCGGTCCGCCTCCTCGCCGAAAAGCGAGAAGATCGCCGCGCCGGTGATGAAGAACGGAAAGATCGCCAGGATCGCCATATAGGCAAGGTTTCCGGCGTGGATGAAACCGTCATTATAGGCGCCCAGCAGCACCCGCTTGGCGATCTCGAAGATGCGCGTCCCCGGGCCGACGCGGCTGGCGACGCGGGTCCTGAGCTGCTGCCGGCGGGCCGCGCGGCGGCGCGCCTCGGGGGACAGCGAGGGGACCGGCTCCGCGTCGGGGACTGGCGCGTCAGCGGCAGCATCGGCGGCGGCGCTGTCCGGCAGCGGGGCGGCCGCCCCGGTCATACGCCCAGCGCGCTGCGCGGATTCGAGCTGTCGCGCCACCCTTCCAGCCGCGCGGCAAGCTCGGTGGTGTCAGCCGGCAGCACCAGCGCGACCCGAACCAACTGGTCGCCGCGCCCGCCGCCGGCTTTGGAAAAGCCCTTGCCCTTCAGCCGCAGCACGGTGCCACTGCCGGTGCCCGGCTTGATATTCATCATCACCAGCCCATCGACCGTCGGCACGCGGACCTTGGCGCCGGCCACCGCCTCGTCGAGCGTAACCGGCAGGTCGAGCCGGACATCATCGCCCTCGCGGGTGAAGAAAGCGTGCGGCTGGACCTCGATCGTGACCAGCCCGTCGCCGGTGCCGCCCGGGCCCTGCTGCCCTTTGCCCTTGAGGCGCATCTGCGTGCCGTCAGCCGTGCCGGCGGGAAGTTTCAGATCGATCGTCTTGCCATCGGCCAGCGTGATTCGCTGGTCGGCGCGAGTCGCCGCATCGATGAACGGCACGCGCAGGCGATACTGGATATCGGCGCCGCGCGGTGGTGGGGCGGCGCGCCGGCTGCCCGCACCGCCAAAGCCGGCACCTCCGGCGCGCCCGCCGAACAATCCTTCAAAGATATCGCCGAGATCGACTTCCTCGCCGCCGCCTCCGCCGGCATAGCCGCGGAAATCCTCGGGCCGGAAACCGCCGCCCGGCCCGCCGCGAAAGCCGCCGCCGCCGCCCATACCGGCAAAGGGATTGGCCGGATTGCCCTCGCCGTCGATCTCGCCCCGGTCGTAGCGGGCGCGCTTGTCGGCATCGGACAGCAGATCGTAGGCCTGGGTCGCGGCGGAGAATTTCTCGGCCGCCTTGGGATTGTCGGTATTGCGGTCGGGGTGCAGCTCCTTGGCGAGCTTGCGATAGGCGCTCTTGATCTCCTTGTCGGAGGCGGTGCGCGGCACGCCGAGAATTGCGTAGGGATCAGGCATCGCGTGGTAGCTAGGTAATGCACCGCCGGGGCGCAAGCGGTGATCGCCCGCGCGGGCGAGGGGACTTTCCCCGCCCCGCCGCCGCAGCTAGGGCAATGGCCGAGCCAAGGAAGATAACCGCCATGAGCGACAGCCCCGACAATCGCGACAGCGCCTTGCCCGACAGCGACCCGCTGGGCCTGTTCGCGCGCTGGTTGGCCGAGGCGGAAGGTGCCGAGCCCAATGATCCCAATGCGATGGCACTGGCCACTGCCACGCCAACAGGCGCGCCATCCGTGCGGATGGTGCTGCTGAAGGGGTTCGGGCCGGAAGGCTTCACCTTCTATACCAACGCCGGCAGCCGCAAGGGCGGCGAGATTGCCGCCAATCCGCAGGCGGCGCTGCTGTTTCACTGGAAGAGCCTCAGGCGACAAGTGCGCGTCGAGGGGCCGCTCGCCGAGGTCAGCGCAGCCGAGGCTGACGCCTATTTCCATTCGCGCCCGCGCGTCTCGCAGATCGGCTCGGCGGCGTCCGACCAGTCGCGCCCGCTGGCCGAGCGGGGGGACTATCTCGACCGGATCGCGGCGCTGGCGGCCGAGCATCCGACCGGCGACATCCCGCGCCCGCCGCACTGGACCGGCTTTAACCTCGCCCCGCGCGCGATCGAATTCTGGCTCGACCGGCCGGCGCGGATCCATGACCGCCGGCGGTTCGAGCGCGATGGAGGGGGGTGGACCAGCACCCTGCTCTATCCATGAGCCCGGCGCGCACCCCGGCGGCCGCGGAAGAACGCGCCCGGCTGACCCGCAGCGCGGCCTATGCCTCTGTTGCGATGGCGCTGGTGCTGGTCGGGTTCAAGGCCTGGGCGGTCTGGCGCACCGGCTCGACCGCCATGCTCGGCAGCCTGGCCGATACCGCGCTCGACCTGGTGGCGAGCTTCGCCACGCTGGCGGGGGTATGGATCGCGGCCATGCCGGCGGACGAAGACCACCGCTTCGGCCACGGCAAGGCCGAGGCGCTGGCGGCGTTCGTGCAGGTCATGCTGATCGTGATCTCGGCCGTCGGGATTGCCTTTCGCGCGGTCCAGCAATGGCTCGCCGGCAGCCGGGTGGCCAGCGCGGAGGAAGGCATCGGCGTGTCGCTGCTGGCGATCCTTGCCACACTGGCGCTGCTTGCCTGGCAGCGCCATGTCATCCGCCGCACCGGTTCTGTCGCGATCAGGACCGATAACGTTCATTACCAATCAGACCTGCTGCTCAACCTGGCGGTGATCGCGGCGCTGGTGCTCGACCGCTATCTGGGTGTGACCGGGGCTGACCCGCTGTTCGGCCTCGCGATCGCGCTGTGGCTGCTTTGGGGCGCATGGTCGGCTTCCTCGGAGGCGCTCGACCATCTGATGGACCGCGAATGGCCGGAAGAACGCCGCCAGCAATTCCTCGCCGTGCTGGCCCGCCATCCGGAGCTGCGCGGGGTGCACGATCTGCGCACGCGGACCAGCGGGGCGCATGATTTCGTCCAGTTCCACGCCGCGGTCGATCCGCATCTGACCGTGCTCGAAGCGCACCGGCTGATGGACGAGATCGAAGCCCGGCTGGAGCAGGAATTTCCCGGGGTCGAGGTGTTTATCCATCCCGATCCCGAGGGCCATCTCGACGAGGTCGGCGTCGCCGCGACCGAGCTGCTGCCGGGCCGCGAAGGACTGCCGGGGTGAAGGACTATCCCTACTGGCATATTGATGCTTTCACGTTGGGTGATGCCCCGCTGACCGGCAATCAGGCGGCGGTGATGGTGCTCGACCACTGGCTCAGCGATGATTGGCTGGCGCGGATCGCGGCGGAAAACAACTTTGCCGAAACCGCCTTCCTGGTGCCCGACACCAGCGACGCGGCGGATTGGGAGCTGCGCTGGTTCACGCCGGCCACCGAGGTCCGCCTGTGCGGCCACGCCACGCTGGCGAGCGGCCATGCGATGCTGGCGGCAGGCGATGCGGCCGAAGTCCGCTTCCGCACGCGGCAGGCCGGCGTGCTGAGCGTCAGGCGTTGCGCGGACGGTTACGATCTGGCGCTGCCGGCGATTCCCACGGTGCCGGGCGATTTTGATGACGCGGTGGCGCTGCTCGGCGGCGATATGCTTAGAGTGTATCTCAGCGAGCATCGCTATGCGCTGTTCGTGTTCGCTGACGAGGCCGCTGTGCGCGCGCTTCGCCCCGATCTGCGCGCGCTTGCCGCTTTGGGCGACTGGCAGTTCATCTGCACCGCACCAGGCGGCGCGACGGACGTGGTGAGCCGCGTGTTCGTGCCGGGCGCGGGGGTGGACGAGGACAGTTTCACTGGGTCGGCCCATGCGGTGCTGACGCCTTATTGGGCTGAGCGGCTGGGCCGTGCCCGGTTCAGCGCGCTGCAGGCCAGCCAGCGCGGCGGCGAGGCGCTGTGCCGGCTTGACGGCGACAGGGCCATCCTCACCGGGCGCTGCGCCACTGTGGTCGCAGGAACGTTCCGGCTGCCCGGCTGACGCTCAGCGCGCTGGATAGAGTTCGACGATCTCGGCCAGCGCCGGCATCAGCGCGGCCCGCTGGGCATCGTCAGAATGGCCAAGGCGCACCACGGTCAGCTGTTGGTCGGGCGAGACGATAACATATTGCCCCATATGGCCGACCAGCGAAAACAGGCTGGCGGGGCCCCGTCCGGGGAACAGCACCTGATCATCCCCGCGCGCCTCGCTGCGCCGGTTGAGCCAGGTCTGCGCGCCGTAATCGGCCGCGCGCGGGCTGGGCCGGGTCATGAACTCGACCCATTGGCGGGGCACCAGTTGCGAGCCGCGATACGAGCCCTTGTTGCGGAGGAAATCGCCGAACCGGGCCCAATCGCGCGCAGTGCCGTGGATCAGGCTGCCGCCGATCTGGGTGCCGGCAGCGTCATATTCGGGGACCATCGAATCCATCGCCAGCGGGGCGAAAATCCGCGCCTTGAGGAATTCGTCGACCGCCTGCCGGCGCGCCTCGGCGCCGGCCGCATGGGCCAGCACGCGCGCCGCGATGTCTGACAGAATCACCGTCGTAGCGCTCGAATATTCGAATTTCGCGCCCGGTTCCGCTTCCAGCGGTTGTTCTTCGGCAAAGCGCGCCATGTCGTCGCGCCCGGCGAGGAACAGCATCACCGCCTCGCTCGATTCGTAGGGCGGGTCGCCGCCTTCGGTGTGGCGCAGGCCCGAGCGCATCTGGAGCAATTGGCGCAGCGTGATTTCGCCGCGCGGGTCGCCCGGCCGCTGCCACAGCGGGATTGGCGGGCTCTCGTCCAACCTCAGCCGCCCGTCCGCGACGAGCATCCCGATCATCACTGCGGTAATTGTCTTGGCCATCGACCAGCTGACAAAGCGCGTGTCGGGGCCATAACCGGGTGCATAGCGTTCGGCGACCACCCGCCCGCCATGCATCACCAGCAGCGCGCGCGTTTCGCCCATCGCCGCCGGATCGGCGAACAGATCGTCGATCTTGCGGGCAAGCTGGTCGCGCGGGGCGCCGGCATCCTCCTTGACGGCAGCCAATGCCGCTTGGGTCAACGGTGGCTTCTCAGCCGGCGCCGGGGCGCCGCATCCGGCCAGCGCGACAAGCACTGGCACCAGCAGCGGGGCGGCGATAGAGGGGCGGCGGAAACGCGGCATTGCGGCGCATTCGCACAGGGGAATCGGGCTTGGCAATTGCAAACAGCAGCAGGCGCGCAAGGCAGCGGGCAAGGGCCGGCGGGCGCATGATGCGCTGGGTGATGCTGGCGGTGATCGCCGCGATCGCCGCCGCCGCCTTCGTCTGGCGCACGCCCATGCTCGGCTATAGCGGGGTCGGTGCGGCCTATATGGCGCGCGTCGGCTGCTCGTGCCGCTTCGTCGCCGGGCGCAGCCTCGAGGATTGCGCCAAGGACAAGATGGCGGGGATGGAACTGGTCATGCTGAGCGAGGATGCCGAGGCGAAAAGCGTTACCGCGCGCTTCCCGCTGCTGGCGAGCGAGACGGCGCGGTTGCGCGACGGCTATGGCTGCGTGCTGGAGCCGTGGGACGGCTGAAGCGCCGCCTCGGTATCCTCGATCCAGCCGCCGCCGACCACCCGGTCACCGGCATAAAGCACCGCCGCCTGCCCCGGCGCGACGCCATATTCGGGCGCGGCGAAGCGGATCACCGTCTCGGCCCCGTCGCCCAGCGGCCCTTCCAGCGTAATTGGCACGGGCCGGGCCAGGCTGCGGACCTTGGCAGTGAGCTGCTCGGACATAAGCCGCGGGCCGATGCGGTTCGTGCCGCCAAGGCGCGCGCTGGCGACAGCCAGCATCCGCCGCGGGCCGACCAGCACCGCGCGGCTCGCCGCCTCGATGCCGACAACATAGAGCGGCTCGCTCTGCCCGCCAATTTCCAGGCCGCGTCGCTGGCCGACGGTGAAATGGACGATCCCGTGATGTCGGCCCAGTTCGGCGCGCGTTTCGGCGTGGATGATCGGGCCGTCCTCCCCGCCCGCCGGGCGGAGCTGTTTGACGATCCGTGCATAATCGCCGTCGGGCACGAAGCAGATATCCTGGCTGTCCGGCTTGGCGGCGTTGCGCAGGCCCGCGGCCTCGGCCAGCTCACGCACCGCGCTCTTTGGCAAGCTGCCCAGCGGGAACCGCAGGAAATCGAGCTGCGGTTCGGTCGTCGCAAACAGGAAATAGGACTGGTCGCGCGCGTGGTCGGCCGCCCGGTGCAGCTCCGGCCCGTCCGCGCCCATGACGCGGCGGACATAATGGCCGGTGGCGAGGCAATCGGCACCCAGTTCGCGGGCCATGCGCAGGAGATCGGTGAATTTGGGCCCCATATTGCAGCGGATGCACGGCACCGGGGTCCGCCCGGCGAGATAATCGTCGGCAAAGCGTTCGACCACCTCCTCGCGAAAGGCGCTTTCATGGTCGAACACGTAATGGCCGATGCCCAGCCGGTCCGCCACGGCGCGCGCGTCGCGGATATCGTCGCCTGCGCAGCACGCGCCCTTGCGGCCCGTCGCAGCGCCGTAATCGTACAGCTGGAGCGTGATGCCCAGCACCTCGGCACCGGTGGCGGCAGCCAGCGCGGCGACCACCGAGGAATCGACCCCGCCCGACATCGCCACCACGATCCGGCACTGGTCAGCCGGACGGGGCAGGTCGAACAGCCGGGCGGCGGCGGCCGGATCGCGCAGGGGGCCGGGCGCGGTTATGGGCATAAGGGCGCTCATCAGCCGCGCCCATACCGCACTGGCACTCCCGGCAACAGGGTTTCCGATATGAAGGGCATTTACCTGATCTTGACCAACCGGTGCCATCAGGGTGTCGATGACTTTGCCGAATGTCTTTCCCGTTGCCCACGCCGGTCTCGAGTCCGATGCCGTATTCGCGCTCGACTGGGCGGGATCGGTTGCGCGTATCGCGGCCCGGCGCAACCAACCTGGCTATCGCGCCAAACGCCGCATTAACCATGGCACTTCAGGACATCGCAAGGGAGCGTCGGCGATACCGACCGTTCTAGCGGACGTTTACCAGGGATCGCAGTGATGGAACATCAGGATATCAGGCAAGCGCAGGTCATCGGGCCGCTCGGCGAACCGCTGACGATCGCTGATTTGCCCCCGCCTAACACCCGCCGCTGGGTCGTGCGCCGCAAGGCCGAGGTTGTCGCCGCGGTTAATGGCGGTTTGCTGACGCTCGACGAGGTGCTCGAGAGATATAACCTCACCCTTGAGGAATTCGCATCGTGGCAGCGGGCCGTCGATCGCTCGGGTATGCAGGGTCTGCGCGTCACCCGAATTCAGCATTACCGCGACCTTTACGAACGCCAGCTGAAATATTGAGACTTATCCACCGGGGCCCACGAGGCGTTTGGCGGTTCCACCTCTTTGCCTTACCATCTGTTCGCCTTGCCGCGCTTTTGCGGGAACCACAGGGCCCAGACCGCCGTTAAGGTGGCAATACCGTATGGTATTTCAAACAGGAGGAATGCAAATGCTGGGCTGGATTATCGCAATTATCGTGGGTGGTGTCGCCGGCTGGCTGGCGAGCCTGGTCATGAACCGTGACGCCTCGATGGGCATCATGTGGAACATCATCATCGGTATCGTCGGCGCGCTGATCGGTAACGCGCTGCTGGCGCCGCTGCTCGGCTTCGGTGGTAGCATCCAGGAATTCGACCTCGGCTCGTTCCTGATCGCCGTGCTGGGTGCCATCATCCTGCTCGCTATCGCCAATCTGGTGCAGCGCGGCCGCGTCCGGTAATATCGGCGCCCGCTGTAACAGCAGCAAAGTGAAGGGGCGGAGGCGCAGGCTTCCGCCCCTTTTGCTTGTCCGCGTTCGGTCGTCCCGACAAGGTCGCCGGTCGAGTGACTGATTGCCGGCAGCCCGCGCACCCGCTATCGCCCGGCGTCCAAGGTTGCGAGCAGTGACCTAGACGAATATAACACCCGCCGGGGCGCGGGACTGAGGCGGTCAATGGATTACGACAGGACGGCGGGGATCGCGCCGCAACAGGGTGAGATGCACGGCTTTTCGACCGTCGAGCCTTCCTTGGAAGGGGTCGGCGCGCCGCCCGCGGACAAGCGCCGCCGCTATCTCATTCTGGCGGTACTGTTCGCGCTCGGCGCGGCGCTGGCGGCCTGGTATTTCATGCGCGACGGCTCCCCGGCCGAGGACGACAAGTCCGCCGAGCAGGTGCCGGTGGTCACGGTCATCGCCCCCGGCCGCGCCACCATCGAAGGCACGATCAGCGCCACCGGCACGCTCGCCGCGCGGCGCGAGCTGCCTGTCGGGGCCGTCGGCGAAGGCGGCCGGGTCGTCTCGGTGACTGTCGATCAGGGCGACTGGGTGCGCCAGGGCCAGGTGCTGGTGGCGATCGACCGCGAGGTCCAGAACCAGCAGGCTGCGAGCGCCAGCGCGCAAATTCAGGTGGCGCAGGCCGACGCCAATCTCGCCCAGTCCAATCTCAACCGTGCGCTGCAACTGGTCGATCGTGGGTTTATCTCCAAGGCCGATGTCGACCGGCTGACCGCCACCCGCGATGCCGCCGCCGCGCGCGTGCGCGTGGCGCAGGCGCAGGCGCGCGAATTGCGCGAACGGACCGCGCGGCTCAACGTCTATGCCCCGGCATCGGGGCTGGTGCTGGCGCGCAATGTCGAGCCGGGCCAGGTGGTCAGCGGGGGCTCCGGCCCGCTGTTCACCATCGCGCAGGGCGGCGAAATGGAATTGCTGGCCCGGGTCGGCGAGGATTCGTTGCGCAATCTCGCGCCCGGCACGTCCGCCACGGTCACGCCGGTCGGCACCGATCAGGAATTCACCGGCCAGGTCTGGCAGATCGCGCCAACCATCGACGAGGCCACGCGGCAGGGCACCGCGCGCATTGCGCTCGCCTATGCAGCCGGCTTGCGGCCAGGCGGGTTTGCTACCGCGACCATCAACAGCGGCACAGTCGTCGCCCCGATGCTGCCCGAAAGCGCGATCCAGACCGACGATAATGGCAGCTTCGTCTGGATCGTGGGGCAGGACAACCGGGTCAAGCGGCAGGCGGTCAAGACCGGGCTTGTCACCAATGACGGGATCGCCATCATCGAAGGTCTCGCCGGCACCGAACGGGTCGTGCTGCGCGCGGGCGGCTTTCTCAGCGAAGGCGACAGGGTCTCGCCGCGCCTGCAGCGGCGCAACTGAGCGCGGACGGCGAGCGACATGAACCTGCGTAACATTTCGGCCTGGTCGATCCGCAACCCGATCATTCCGATCATCTTCTTCATCGGGTTGATGATGGCCGGCATCCTGGCCTTCAACCGGATGGATGTGAACAACAATCCGGATATCGATTTTCCCGCAGTCAACGTGACCATCGCCCAGCCGGGCGCCGCGCCGACCGAAATCGTCACCCAGATCACCGAACAGGTCGAAGGCGCGATTCGTTCGGTGCGCGGGGTCGATGAAATCCAGTCCACCGCCAGCGAAGGCGCGAGCAACACCTTCGTCCAGTTCGAAATCGGCACCGATCCCGACGAGGCGGTGAACGAGGTCAAGAACGCGGTCGATCAGATCCGCTCCGACCTGCCCGACGGTATCATCGAACCGCGCGTGACCAAGGTCGATATCGGGGGCGCCGGCCCGATCGCCTATTACGCGGTGCGCGCTGACGACATGACGATCGAGCAGCTCAGCTGGTTCGTTGATGACACCGTGTCCAAGCGGCTGCTCGGCATTACCGGCATGGCCGCAGTCAGCCGGGCAGGCGGGGTGGACCGCGAAATCCGCGTGGTGCTCGATCCCGCGCGGATGCAATCGCTCGGCGTCACCGCGATGCAGGTCAATGCTGCGCTGCGCCAGGTGAATGTCGATGCCGCCGGCGGCAAGGCGGAGATTGCCGGGTCGCGCCAGTCGGTGCGCGTTCTGGGCAATGCCGATACGGCGACCGAGCTCGCCGATGCCCGCGTCAATCTGGGCGGCGGGCGGACTATCCGGCTGGGCGATGTCGCCCGGGTCAGCGATGGCAGTTCGGAACAGACCTCGATCGCCAAGCTGCGCGGGCGGCAGGTCGTCACCTTCAGCATCGAACGGGCCAAGGGCGCGTCGGACGTGACCGTCTATGATGCGGCGGTCGAGGAACTGGCCAAGATCAAGGCGGAAAACCCCGGCGTCGAGTTCATCCAGCTGTTCACTTCTGTCGATTATACCAAGAGCCAGTACGAGAGCTCGATGGCGGCGATGATCGAGGGGGCGATCCTCGCCATCGTGGTGGTGTTCTTCTTCCTGCGCGACTGGCGGGCGACATTCATCTCGGCAATCGCGATCCCGCTTTCTGCCATTCCGACCTTCTATTTCATGGACCTGATGGGGTTCACGCTGAACTTCATCTCGCTGCTCGCGCTCAGCCTGGTGGCGGGCGTGCTGGTCGATGACGCGATCGTCGAGATCGAGAACATCGTGCGCCATATGCGCATGGGCAAGAGCGCCTATCAGGCATCGATCGACGCGGCGGACGAGATCGGCCTCGCAGTGGTGGCAACCTCAATGTCGATTGTCGCGGTGTTCCTGCCGGTCGGGTTAATGCCGGGCATCTCCGGGCAGTTCTTCAAGAATTTCGGCCTCACCATCGTTGTCGCGGTGCTGATCAGTCTGGCGGTCGCGCGAATGATCACGCCGATGCTGTCGGCCTATTTCCTGAAAGCGCACGGGCAGGCCTCGCATGGCGAGGGGCGGATGATGGACCTCTACATGGCGGTCCTGCGCTGGACGCTCGATGACAGCAAGGCGGCGCAAATGAAAGCCGCGCTGACCCCGGCGCGGTTCCACTGGACCTTCGGGATCGCCTATTTCCTCGTGATCGTGGCAACTTTGGGTGCCGGAATTTTCGCCTTTGTCACGGTGTTCGGCAAGCTGTCGGCAATGGAAAGCCCAATCATCGCCACCGTTATCGGGGCGATCCTGGCGGCGGTTGCAGCCGGCGCGGTGGTGGCTTTCGGGCTCGGCTTCGTCATGCGCGCGATTCCCGGGCGATTCGGCCAATGGTATCGCTGGATGGCGGGGCGCACCTGGGCACGGATGTTCGATCACCGGATGTGGATGTTCGCGACCGGGGTGTTCGCGCTGATCTACAGCTTCGCGCTCCTCACCGGCCTGCCGCAGCAATTCCAGCCCCAGATCAACGACACGTCGAGCCGGATCAGCATCGAAATGGTGCCCGGCACCACCATTCAGCAGACCGCGGCGGTGGCCGATCAGGCGACCGCGCTGCTGGAACGGCAGCCCAATGTCGAACGGGTGATGCAACGCGTCAGCGAGGGCAATGCCCGGCTGTTCATCACGCTCAAGGAAGGGCTCGACGAAAAGAGCTTCGAATTCGAGCGGCGGATGACCCCGCAATTGCAGCAGATCCCCGATGCGCGGATCAGCTTCATGTCGCAATCGGGAGGCTTTGGCACCGGGCGCGATATTTCGATCATGCTGTCGGGCTCTGACCCGGAGCTCCTCCACCGTACGGCGCAGACGCTGGTCGAACAGATGCGCGGCGTGAAGGGCGCGGTCGCCCCGCGCATCGCCGCCGACATGCAGCGTCCCGAGCTGATCATCGTCCCGCGGATGGATCTCGCCGCGCAGCTCGGGGTCACCACCTCGGCGCTCAGCCAGACGATCCGCATCGCGACGATGGGGGAGATTGACCAGAACGCGGCCAAGTTCTCGCTCAGCGACCGGCAGGTGCCGATCCGGGTGATCCTGCCCGAACAGTCGCGCCGCGATATCGAGACGATCCGCAAACTGCCGGTACCGACCGCGAGCGGCGGCTCGGTCCCACTCGACCGGGTGGCCGATATCCGCTTCGGCGCCGGGCCGACGCAGATCCAGCGGTTCAACCAGCAGCGGCGTATTTTCGTCGGCGCGGACCTTGCCCCCGGCGCGGTCAAGGGGCCGGTCAACGAAGCGATCCAGAAGCTGCCGATCATGCAGAACCTGCCCCAGGGCGTGTCGAACGCGCCGGTGGGCGAGGATGAGTGGCAGGCCGAGCTGATCCAGAACTTCATCGTCGCGGTGATTACCGGCATCCTCCTGGTGTTTGCGGTGCTGGTGCTGCTCTATCGCCGGTTCGTGTCGCCGCTGGTCAACATGACCTCGCTGTTGCTGGCGCCCTTGGGCGGGCTGCTGGCGCTCGGGCTGATCGGGCAGCCGATCTCGATGCCGGTCTATATCGGCCTGCTCATGCTGCTCGGCATTGTTGCCAAGAATTCGATCCTGCTGATCGATTTCGCGATCGAGGAAATCGCCTCGGGCGTGCCCAAGAAGGCGGCGATCATCGATGCCGGGCACAAGCGTGCGCAGCCGATCCTGATGACAACTGTGGCGATGACCGCCGGGATGGTGCCGACCGCGCTTTCGATTTCGGGCGACGGGGCGTGGCGCGCGCCGATGGGGACGGTGGTGATCGGGGGGCTGCTGCTATCGACGCTGCTGACCTTGCTGATCGTGCCGGCCGGCTTCAGCATCGCCGATGGTTTTGAAAAGCGGCTCGGGCCGTGGCTGCGCCGCAAGCTGCTGACCTATCAGCCGGGCGATGATCTGGAGGGTCCGCCCGTGCGGCCCGCACCCCACGCGCCGGCGCCGGTCCCGGCCGAGTGACGCCGCGTCCGGCCGCGCTGCCCGGCGCGCCGCCCGCCGACCGGGCCCGGCGGATGCGCATTACCGCGACGCTGTTGCTGGTGGCGATGGCGGCGGTGTTCCTGACTGTCCGCCAGTTCGCGCATCTCCACCCCGCCTGGGGCTACGTGCTGGCCTTTGCCGAGGCGGCGATGGTCGGCGGCCTGGCCGACTGGTTCGCGGTGACCGCGCTGTTCCGCCGCCCGCTGGGCCTTCCGATCCCACACACCGCGATCATCCCCGAAAACAAGGACCGTATCGCCGACACGATGGCGGCGTTCCTGCGCGACAATTTCCTGACGCCGGCGGTGGTCGCCCGACGGATGAGCGGGATGAACCTGGCGCGCGGGCTGGGCGATTTCCTCGCCTCGTCCGAACGCGGCGGGGGCGGGTCGCGGATTGCCGGCGGCGCGGGCGAACTGTTCGCCGAGGTGCTCGAATCGCTCGATCCCGAACGGCTGGGCGACAGCGTGCGCTCAGGGCTGGCGGGCCAGATCGAGAAGGTCGAGATTGCCCCGGTGCTCGGACAGGTGCTCGAGGCGGCGATTGCCGACAAGCGGCATCTGCCGCTGCTCGACGCGACGATCCGCTGGGCCGGCCATGCGCTCGAAGCGAACGAGCCGCTGGTTCGCGAGATGATCCACCAGCGCGCCAATGCGCTGCTCAGGATCACCGGGCTGGACGAGCGGCTGGCCAATTCGGTACTCGACGGGCTCTACCGGCTGCTGGCCGAAGTGCTGGTCGATCCCGAACATCCCGTGCGCGGGCGGATCGAGCAGGCGCTGGAAAGCATCGCCGCCAACCTGCAGCACGATCCCGCAACCCGCGAACGGGTCGAGCGGGCGAAGAACGAATTGCTCGCCAATCAGGCGGTCGGCGTGTGGTGGCAGGGCGTGTGGGAACGGCTGCGGGTGGGTCTGATCGAGTTCGTCCGCCAGCGCGGGGCCAATGTTGCTGGGGGCGGAGTGACTGGCGCATTCGCCGGCGCGCTGGCCGATCTCGGCACAGCGTTGAAGCGCGATCCGCGGTTGCAGGTGCAAATCAACCGCTTCGCCCGCCGCGCTGCGGTGGGGGTGGCGACGCGCCATGGCGGGCAGATCGTCCAGCTGGTGTCGGAAACCGTCCGTCGCTGGGACGCGCGCACGGTGACCGACCGGATCGAAAGCGCCGTCGGGCGCGACCTGCAATTCATCCGCATCAACGGCACGCTGGTCGGCGGGCTGGTCGGGCTAACCATCCACTTCCTCGACAGCGTGTTCTGACCGCGCCCCGCTTGGCCGGCTAGGCAGTTTTGCGTATAGGTAGCGCTCCGCCACTGGAGATGCGCGATGCGCCGCCCTGCCCGCCTGCTGATTTCGCTCGCCTGCGCTGCATCCTTCGCGCTCGCCGCTCCCGCAGCGGCGACATCGGGCGCGGCGCTGCCCCCCGTCCAGCCGGGCAGCATTACGCTGTGCGAGTTCGAGCGGGGCGAGGAGATGCGCTGGCGCCTGATCGACCAGGTTTGGCGGCCGGTATGCGAAGATCCCGCTGCCGCAACGCCGGCGGACCAAACCGCTATCGCCCCGCAATCGGCGGTGACGATGCCGGTCACTCTCACTCTGCCGCTGACCACGATCCTGTCGCTGCTCGTGGCGGTTGCGGCTTCGGCCAGCCTGCTCGCCCGCGCCGGCCAGGATAGCCCCGGCTGATCCGAGAAGGCTTCGCCCGCACCACCGTGCCGCTGGCCGCGCTGCTGGCGGGCGGGCTGCTGCTGGGCGGCGGGGGCAGCCCGGCCGCGCTCAGCGAGGTGGTGGTGCAACTGCTCGCGGCGCTGACCGCTACCGCGCTGGTGATTGGCCCGTGGCGCTGGCACCGCAGCCCGCCCCTGACGGCGTGGGTGGTGGTCGGGCTGCTGCTGGCGGTGCCGATTCTCCAGCTGATCCCCTTACCGCCGGGCATTTGGCACGCGCTGCCGGGCCGGGGCGTGCTGCGCGAAGGGCTGGCGATCGCCGGCCGCGACCACGCCTGGCACCCGCTGTCGCTGCATCCCGCGCTGACGTTGGCCAGCGCGCTCGCGCTGGTGGTGCCCGCGATCATGCTGGTGGGCGTCAGCGCGCTGGACCGACGGGATCGGCAGTTCCTGCTGGCCGTATTGGTCACCGCCGGGCTGGCGGCGGTGGTGCTGGGCGCGGCGCAATGGGCCGGCGGGCCGGGCGCCATGCGGTTCTATGCTGCAAGCCACCGCGACTTTCCCCCGCTGCAATTCGCCAATCGCAACGCGGCGGCGGATTTCCTGCTGATCGCGCTGATGGCCACACCGGTCGCCTGCGCGGGCCTGCCGCGCGGCCGCGTGCTGGCGCTGATGGCGGCCGCGCTGCTGGCGCTGGGGGTGCTGGTGACCGGCTCACGCGCGGGCATCGTGCTGCTGGTTACCGTAGCGGTGCCGGCAACGGCGCTGGCGCTGTGGCCTGCCCCGCGCGAACCGCGCCGGCTGGCGAGGCGGCTGACAGCGGGCCTTGCCGGCGGTGCGTTGGCGATCGCCGCGCTGATGGCGGTGCCCGCTTTCCAGCCAGTCGCCGCACGCTTCATGCAAGGCGATGGGGCCCGCACCGCGCTGTGGGCCGCCGGCTGGCAGGGCGTGCGGGCGACCTGGCCGGCGGGCAGCGGGGTCGGCACCGCCCCGATCATGCTGATGGCGCAGGAGCGGCTCGACACGGTCGACCAGACCCTGCCCAACCGGGTGCATAATGACTGGCTGGAATGGCTGCTCGAAGCGGGCTTGCCCGGCATTCTCGCTGGTGCGGTTATCGTCGCCGTCCTCGGTCGGGCCTTCTGTCACGCTTGGCGCGATCCGGCACGGCGAGGTGAATTGCGCTGGGCCGGGGCGAGCCTCGCCGTGCTCGGGCTCCATTCGACCGTCGATTATCCGCTGCGCGCGCTGGCGCTGGCCTTGCTCGCGGCGCTTGCCGGCGGCATCGTGCTGGCCAATTACGCAGAAATACGTAGGCAGGGCCACGAAGGTAACGGGCGGCGATGAAACGAGGGGTGAGGGGCATTGCCGGCATCGCCAGCGTGGCGGCGCTGCTCGCCGGGTGCCAGACGGTGCCATCCAACCCGGCCCTGCCATCGGGCGCCGCCGCCTACGAAGCAATTCCCGTTTCCAGCCCGGAGGGCCACCAACTGGCTGACCGGATCGGCCCAGGCGATGTGCTGGCGATCACGGTGCTCGAGGAGCCCGAGCTGAGCTTTGACCGCATCACCGTGGACCAGCGCGGCCAGTTCCAGATGCCGCTGATCGGCGCGGTCGCCGCGGCCGGGCTCGACCCCGATTCGCTGGCCCGCACGCTGACCGAGCGGCTCGGCGCGCGCTATCTGCGCAATCCGCGCGTGGCGGTGAATCTGGTCGAAAGCGCCGCGCGCACGGTGGTGGTCGAAGGCGAGGTCGAGCAGCCGGGCATCTATCCGGTCACCGGCCGGCTGACGCTGCTCGGCGCGCTGGCGCTGGCGCGCAGCCCGACCGACCTCGCCCGGCGCGACGAGATCTTCGTCTTCCGCAATCAGGGCACCGAGCGGATCGGCGCGCGCTTCGACCTGGCGCAATTGCGCAGCGGGCTGGTGGCCGATCCACAAATCCTGCCGGGCGACACGGTTGTGGTCGGCCATTCCGCGCGGCGGGCGCTGGTGCAGGATTTCCTGCGCGCGGCGCCGCTGATCAATGTCTTCACGATCCTCTGACGGGCCTGCCGTGACCGAGAGCGCAATATCTGGCCCTTCAAATGGCCCTGCCGCGCCGCCGCAATCTTATCCGGGCCCCGGGGGGTCGTGGTTCGACTGGCCCTATCTCGCCGCTTTGGTGCGCCGCAACTGGTGGCTGATCGCGCTGCTGATCGGCGGCGCGCTGGCAGTGGCGGTCGCGGCAACGCTGCTGACCCGGCCGGTCTATACCGCCACCGCGACCATCCAGGTCAACGAGACGGTGCCGAGCGTGGTCGGCGAACAGGATGCCGAGACCGAGGCCAATACCTGGGATTACGACCGCTTCGCGCAGACGCAGGTCGATATCCTCAAGAGCCGGGCGCTGGCCGAACGGGTCGCCAACGCGCTCTCGCTGTCGGGCGATGAAGGCTTCCTGCGCGGGATGGGCGTCGATCCGGCGGCGATGCCCACCGTGCCGGCGATGCGGCAGACGATCGTCCACGACCTGCTGCAACGCAATATCGCCGTCACCGCGCCACGCGGCACGCGGGTGATCCCGATCGCTTTCGAAAGTGGCGATCCGGCGGTCGCCGCGCGGGTCATCAACACCTATGCCGAACAACTGATCGAGGCCAATCTCCAGCGCAAATATGACAGTTCGGCCTATGCCCGGCGGTTCCTGTCGCAGCAACTGGGCGAGGCCAAGGACAAGCTCGAAATGTCCGAGCGCGACCTCAACGCCTATGCCCGCCGGCAGGGGCTGGTGCGGCTGGGCGATCCGGCGCAACTGGGCGAGGGCGGCAATGCGGCGGGCAGCGCGGGCAATATCTCTCTGACCAATGCGAGCCTGGCGCAGGTCAACCAGGCGGCGCTGGCCGCGCGCGCCAGCCGGGTGGTTGCCGAAGGGCGCTGGAACGCGATTTCGGGCGCGCCGCTGTTCAGCCCGGCAGCGGTGCGCGAGGATCCCACCGTGGCTGCTCTGATGCAGCGCAAGGCTGTGCTTCAGGGCGAGCTGGCGGAAGAACGCGCGCGCCGGCTCGACGCGCATCCGGCGGTCCAGGCGAAGCAGGCGGAATTGCGCCAGATCGACAGCCAGCTGACGCGCGCCGCGAACGACGTGCGCCGTTCGATCCGCAGCGACTATGACGCGGCGCTGGCCGCCGAACGCCAGCTGGCCGGGCAGGTCGAAACGCTGAAGGGCGCGACGCTGGCCGAACAGGACCGCTCGGTGCAATATGCGCTGCTGGCGCGCGAGGCGGATACCAACCGCCAGCTCTATGACGAGCTGCTGCAACGCTACAAACAGCTCAATGCCGGCGCCGGGGTGGCGACCAGCAACATCGCCATCATCGATCGCGCACGCGTACCCGCGGTGCCGTCTGCGCCCAGCCTGATGCGCAACCTGGCGCTGGCGCTGCTGCTCGGCAGCGCGCTGGCCGCGCTGGCGCTGTACGCGCGCAACGAGCTCGACCTGTCGGTTCGCGTGCCGGAGGACGTCGAAAGCCGGCTCGGCCTGCCGCTGCTTGGCGTGGTCCCGCTGGCGAAGGGCGCAGGCGGGGTGGAGACCGCGCTGGCGGACCCGCAATCGCCACTGTCGGAAAGCTATGCCTCGCTGCGCGCCAGCCTGCTGTATGCCACCGCCGACGGCCTGCCACGCACCCTGCTGGTGACGAGCAGCGCGCCGCATGAAGGCAAATCGACCACTGCGCGCGCACTTGCCGATGGGTTCGCCCGCGGCGGAAAGCGGGTGGTGCTGGTCGATGCCGATATCCGCCGCCCCTCGCTTCACCGGGCCGCGGGGGCGGACAATGCCGTGGGCCTCACCACCGTGCTGACCGGGCAGGCGCCGCTGGCCGAGGCGTTGCTGGCAGGCGCGGACAACGCCCCGGCGACACTACCCGCCGGGCCGCCCTCGCCCGCGCCGGGCGAATTGCTCGCCAGCCCGCGGATGCAGCAGGTGATCGACAGCCTGGCCGACAGCTTCGACCTGGTGGTGATCGATTCGCCGCCAGTGCTCGGCCTGGCCGATGCTCCCACGCTGGCGGTGCTGGTGGACGGGGTGGTGTTAGTGGTCCAGGCGGGCAAGGCGGATCGCGGCGCGCTGCGCACCGCGCTCAAGCGGCTGCGCGCGTTGCGGCCCATCCTGCTCGGCGCCGTGCTGACGCGGTTCGATCCGACCGCCGGGGGCAATGCCTATTCGTCCTATTACGGCAATGAGAGCTATGCCTATCGCAACGCCGCCGGCTGAGCGGGCCGGGGGAGGTTCCGGCGCCGCCCGGTTGCTGCTGGCGGGTCTGATGCTGGCCTATGCGCTCGCCGCGCTGGCGAGCGGGATGGAGCGGATGGCAGCGCAACGCGCCGGGCCGCCGGCCGACCTCGCTACCGCCCGCGCAGGGTTTTCCGCCCAGCCGCTGTCGGCACTGGCCGCCGGCGCGCTCGCCGCAGCTGAATGGCGCGCGGGGAATGGCGCGATGGCCGAGCGGGTGTTTCGCCACGCAGCGCAGCTTGGCTGGCGCGAGCCGGCGACGCAGCTGTACTGGCTGCAAGTGGCGGCCGCTGCAGGTGAATGGGGCAATGCCGCCAAGCGCTATGACGCGCTGCTGCGGGTCGATCCGCGCCGCGCAGCGCTGGCGGAACTGGCGGCGCCGCTGGAAGGGGCAGGCGCGGGTCGCACGTCCCTCGCTCGGCGGATTGCGCTCCGGCCGCACTGGCTCGCCGATTATGCTGACCCGCCGGGGCCGCTGGCGGAGAGCGCCCTGCTGGCGCGCGCGGCGGTGCTGCGCGAACCGGACGCGCGCGGCGCGCTAGACTGCGGCGTGGCAGCGCGGCTGGGGCGGCGGCTGGTCGGGGCCGGGCTGGCGCAGGCGGTTGACGGGACGTGGCGGGCGAAAGACGGAACCGTGATGCTCGCCCTGCCGCCCGGTTGTGCGCTGCCCGGCTAGAGCGCCCAGTCCACCGTCCCGCGTCCGTGTGCGATTAGAAACGCGTTGGCGCGGCTGAACGGGCGTGAGCCGAAGAACCCGCGATGCGCCGACAGCGGGCTGGGGTGAGGGGAGCGGATCAACAAATGGCGCCCGCCCTCGGTCACGTCGCGCAATTCCGCGATCCGCGCCGCCTTGGCCTGCGCATGGCTGCCCCACAGCAGGAACACGCTCGGCGCCGGGGCGGCGGCGATGGCCGCGACCACCGCGTCGGTAATCGCTTCCCACCCCCTGCCCGCATGGCTGCCGGCCTTGCCCGCCTCGACCGTCAGGCTGGCATTGAGCAGCAATACGCCCTGCCGGGCCCAGCGCTCGAGATTGCCATGCGCCGGCATCTGCACGCTGCAATCGCTGACCAGTTCGCGGTAGATATTGGCGAGGCTCGGCGGCGGGCGCACGCCTTCGGGCACGGCAAAGGCGAGCCCCATCGCCTGGCCTGGCCCGTGATAGGGATCCTGCCCGAGGATCACCACGCGCACCGCCTCCGGCGGGGTCAATTCCAGCGCGCGCAGCCGCACCCCGCGCAGAGGGTAGATCATGCGGCCCGCCGCCTCCTCGGCCTGCAGCCACCCGCCCAGCCGCCGCGCTTCGGGCGTGGCCAGCACGGGGCAGAGCACGTTCTGCCACGCCTGGGGCACGTTGGGGGCGGGTTGGTCGCTTGCTGGCGTCATTATGCGCGTAGCTAGCGGCGCCATGCGCGCCGCGCCAGCGCGCCCTTCCCCTCACCCTCCGAACGGCCTAAGGCCAGCGGCATATGGCAATCCATTTTCACGAAGAAGACCTTCCCGAAGGCGTCCTCGCCGCAGGGCCGGTGGCGGTCGATACCGAGACCATGGGCCTCATCACCGGCCGCGACCGGCTGTGCCTGGTGCAGATCAGCGATGGCGGGGGAGATGAACATCTGGTCCGCTTCGGCCCCGGCAGCGCCTATCACGCGCCCGTGCTGAAGGCGGTGCTGGCTGATCCCAACCGTCTGAAATTGTATCATTTCGCCCGCTTCGACCTCGCCGCGATAGAGCATTACCTTGGTGTCATGTCAGCGCCCGTCTTCTGCACCAAGATCGCCAGCAAGCTGACCCGCACCTATACCGACCGGCACGGACTCAAGAACCTCGTTTCCGAACTGCTCGGCCATGAATTGTCGAAGCAGCAGCAAAGCTCGGACTGGGGCGCGCCGGTGATTACCGAGGCGCAGCGTGAATATGCCGCTTCTGACGTGCGCTATCTCCACCGGCTGCGCGATGTGTTCGAGGAACGGCTCGCGCGCGAAGGCCGGCGCGAGATAGCGCAGGCCTGTTTCGACTTCCTCCCCACCCGCGCCCGCCTCGACCTTGCCGGCTGGCCCGAACACGACATCTTCAGCCACGCGTAAGCCGCCCCTATATACGCCCATGCCATGCAGCTGACCGACGAAATCGAGACCGCCGAGGCGCGGGCCCAGCGCAGCCGGCGCCGCCGCTTTGCCGCGCCCGGTGGATCGCACGACCGGCTGGTCCGCTTTCTCGCCGCCGCGCTGCCGATGGGGATCGGGGTAATGGCCGCGCTGATGATCATTTCGCCGCTGACCCCGCGCGGCGAGGTCAGCTTCCTGCTCGACCGTAACAAGGCGCGCCAGATCGAGGAACGCCTGCGGGTCGATAATGCGATGTATCGCGGGCAGGACAATAGCGGGCGGCCGTTCTCGCTCACCGCGGGCGAGGCGGTCCAGCAATCCTCGGCCGAGGGGATCGTGCGGCTGCGCGATATGGTCGCGCGGATCATCCTGCCCGAAGGACCGGCAAGGCTGAGCGCGGATGGCGGTCAGTATATCTTGCGTTCCGAGCGGGTCGAGGTCGCCGGCCCCGTACGACTGGAGGCGGCGGACGGCTACCGAATGACCGCCAGCGGGGTAGCCCTAGACCTGCCGGCCAAGCGGATGGTGGGCAGCGGCGGCGTGTCGGGCGCGGTGCCGGCGGGGACGTTCTCGGCCGACCGGATCGCGGTCGACATGGAAGCGCGCACCGTCACGCTTGACGGCAATGCGCGGCTCTCGATGATACCGGGCAGATTGGGGACCATGTAATGCGCCAGACACTCTTTCGCGATGGCTTGGCCCGCGCCCCGCGCCACGCAGCCCTCGGCTTCGTGCTGACGCTGGGCGCGCTGGCCGGCATCCAGGGCCACGCGCAGGCGCTGGCGGGGCACAATTCCAACGCCCCGGTCAATTTCGCCGCCGACCGGATCGAATTGCAGGACCGGCAGGAACGCGTGGTGCTGTCGGGCAATGTCGAGATTGCGCAGGCCGGGTTGCGGCTGCGTTCGGCGCGCACGCTGGTCAATTACAGCAACGCCGGCAGCCTCGAAATCCAGCGTATTACCGCCACCGGCGGGGTGACCGTGACGCGCGGGGGCGAATCGGCGCAGGGCGATGTCGCGGTCTATGATTTCAATCGGCGGATCATCACCATGGCCGGCAATGTCCGCCTGCGCCGCGGCGGCGATGCGCTGAATGGCGGGCGGTTGGTGATCGACCTCGCCAGCG
The DNA here is from genome assembly GCF_016461955.1 of Qipengyuania sp. YIM B01966. Lineage (GTDB taxonomy): Bacteria > Pseudomonadota > Alphaproteobacteria > Sphingomonadales > Sphingomonadaceae > QFOP01. The sequence goes on from NZ_JADMNM010000009.1 coordinate 23,957, forward strand.
GCGTATCGAGCATCGATGGCAGCGCCGGCGGCTCGTCCGGCGTGACGGGCGAGGGCGCGGTCAGCACCGGTTCGGGCCGCGTCACCGGCACCTTTACCGTCCCGCAACGCTAGACCACGCTCAGCGCGGCAAAGTGCTTGCGCCCATCAGCGCCTCGTCCACCGCGCGCGCGGCCTGCCGGCCTTCGCGAATGGCCCACACCACCAGGCTCTGCCCGCGGCGCATATCGCCGCAGCTGAACACGCCCGGCACGCTGGTTTCGTAGCGCACCGTATCCGCCGCGACATTGCCGCGCGCGTCGAGTTCGACCCCCGCCCGGTCGAGCAGGCCGCGCCGCCTGGGGCCGGTAAAGCCCATCGCCAGCAGCACCAGATCGGCCGGCAGGATAAAGCTGCTTCCTTCGATCTCGCGCATCGCGCCGCCGGACCATTCGACCCGGACACATTCGAGGCCATTCACCGCGCCGCCTTCGCCGACCACGCGCTTGGCCAGAACCGCCCAATCGCGGTCTACCCCTTCCTCGTGGCTGGATGAGGTTCTCAGCTTGAGCGGCCAATTGGGCCAGGTCAGCGCCTTGTCCTCGCGTTCGGGCGGGCGGGGCATGATTTCGAGCTGGGTGACGCTTTTCGCGCCTTGCCGGTTCGAGGTGCCGACACAGTCCGAGCCGGTATCCCCGCCGCCAATGACGATGACGTGCTTGTCCTTCGCCGTCAGCGTGCCGCGCGGTGCGGCGCGCAGTTCGTCATCGCCGGCATTGCGCTTGTTCTGCTGGGTGAGGAATTCCATAGCCAGTCGCACGCCGGCAAGCTCGGCGCCGGGGATCGACAAGGCGCGCGCCTCTTCCGCGCCGCCCGCCAGCACCACCGCGTCGAAATTCTCGCGCAGGGCCGAAAACGCGACCTCCACCCCGACCTCGGCGCCGGTGCGGAACTGGACGCCTTCGGCCTCCATCTGCACCGCGCGGCGGTTGATCAGGTGCTTTTCCATCTTGAAATCGGGGATGCCATAACGGAGCAGCCCGCCGATCCGGTCGGCCTTTTCGAACACGGTGACCGCATGGCCGGCGCGGGCGAGTTGCTGCGCGCAGGCGAGGCCCGCCGGCCCCGAACCGATCACGGCCACCGATTTGCCCGTCTGCCGCGCGGCCGGCTGCGGCACGATCCAGCCTTCGCGCCAACCGCGGTCGACAATGGCGCATTCGATGCTCTTGATGGTCACCGGCTGGTCGATCAGGTTGAGCGTGCACGCCGCCTCGCACGGGGCCGGGCAGACCCGGCCGGTAAATTCGGGGAAATTGTTGGTCGAATGGAGCAGCGCCAGCGCTTGTCTCCAGTCCGCCTCGTAGACCAGATGGTTCCAGTCCGGGATGACATTGTTCACCGGGCAGCCATTGTGGCAATAGGGGATACCGCAATTCATGCACCGGCTGGCCTGTGCGCGCAGCGCTTCCTCGCTGTGGGGGACGATGAACTCGTTATAATGGCCGAGCCGTTCGCGCGGATCGGTATACGAGCGATCCTGGCGGTCGAGTTCCAGAAAGCCGGTTTCCTTGCCCATCTGCCTTACTCCGCCGCCACGTTGGCCGCAGCCTCGCGTTCAGCCGCGAGGGTTTCGAGCGCGCGGCGATAATCACGCGGCATCACTTTGACGAATTGCCCCATGGCGCGCGGCCAGTCGGCCAGCAGTTGTGCCGCCCGCGCGCTGCCGGTGTGCAGTTGGTGGCGCTCGAGGAGAATGCGCAGCCGTTCGCCATCATGGCGCAGCATATCGCCCATCCCGGCATCATCGACGCCGTTGCCGCGCTGGCGCGGGCGGTCCTCGCCCCCACCAGTTTCGACCGATAGCGGAAGGACATCGACCTGGTTGGGGTTGCACTGTCCGAGGAAGCCCTGTTCCGCATCATAGACATAGGCAATCCCGCCGCTCATCCCGGCAGCGAAATTGCGTCCGGTATCGCCCAACACAACCACCACCCCGCCGGTCATGTATTCGCAGCCATGATCGCCGCATCCTTCGACCACCGCGATGGCGCCCGAATTGCGCACCGCGAAGCGTTCGCCGGCGACGCCGCAGAAATAGGCTTCGCCCGCAATCGCGCCGTAGAGCACCGTATTGCCGACGATGATATTGGCCAGCGGATCGCGGCCGGTGCCCGCTGGCGGGCGCACGATGATGCGCCCGCCCGAGAGCCCTTTGCCGACATAATCATTGGCATCGCCGGTCAGATCGAGCGTGAGGCCATGCGCGGCCCAGGCGCCGAAGCTTTGCCCGGCAACCCCGGTCAGATTGACCCTTATGGTATCGGCCGGCAGCCCGGCATGGCCATGGCGGCGGGCGATCTCGCCCGACAGCATCGCGCCGACCGTGCGGTCGAGATTGCGCACGGACCGGTCGATCTGCACCGGCTCGCCGCGTTCGAGCGCGGGCGCGGCGGCGGCGATCAGATCGCGGTCGAGCACGGAACCCAGCCCGTGATCCTGTTCTTCTGTCCGGTGCAGCGCGCGGCCCGGCTGCGGCGTGACGCTGGCCAGCACGCGCGAGAGATCGACGCCATGCGCCTTCCAGTGGCCGATTGCCGGGGCAACATCGATCCGGTCCACCCGGCCGATCATCTCTTGCAGCGTGGCAAAGCCCATTTCGGCCATGATCCGCCGCAATTCTTCGGCAACGAAGAAGAAGTAGTTGATGACGTGTTCGGGCTGCCCGGTGAAGCGCGCGCGCAGCACCGGGTCTTGCGTCGCCACGCCGACGGGGCAGGTGTTGAGGTGACATTTACGCATCATGATGCAGCCGGCAGCGATCAGCGGAGCGGTGGCAAAGCCGAATTCGTCCGCCCCAAGCAACGCCCCGATGGCCACATCGCGTCCAGTCCTGAGGCCGCCGTCGACCTGCACCGCGATGCGGCTGCGCAGATCGTTGAGCAGCAGCGTCTGCTGCGTTTCAGCGAGGCCGATTTCCCAGGGGCTGCCGGCATGGGTCAGGCTGGTCAGCGGCGACGCGCCGGTCCCGCCTTCATAGCCCGAGATGGTGACATGGTCGGCCTTGCACTTCGACACGCCCGCAGCGACCGTACCGACGCCGACCTCGCTCACCAGCTTGACCGAGATGCGCGCCTGCTCGTTGACGCTCTTCAGATCGTGGATCAGCTGGGCCAGATCCTCGATCGAATAGATGTCGTGGTGCGGCGGGGGGGAGATCAGCCCGACGCCGGGGGTGGCGTGGCGCACGCGGCCGATCACCTTGTCCACCTTGTGGCCGGGCAGTTGCCCGCCTTCGCCGGGCTTGGCGCCCTGCGCCATCTTGATCTGGATATCGTCGGCATTGACCAGATATTCGGTGGTCACGCCGAATCGGCCGCTGGCGACCTGCTTGATCGCGCTGCGCAGCGAATCGCCGTCGGGTAGCGGGGTGAAGCGGTCGGCTTCCTCGCCCCCTTCGCCGGTATTCGACTTGCCGCCGATGCGGTTCATCGCCCGCGCGAGCGTGGTATGCGCCTCGCGGCTGATCGAGCCGAAGCTCATTGCGCCGGTGGCGAAGCGCTTGACGATTTCGCTGGCCGGTTCGACCGCCTCGAGCGGCAACGGCCGGTCGGCGGGCTTCAGCGTCATCAGCCCGCGAATGGTCAAAAGCCGGCGCGACTGGTCGTTGATCGTGCGAGCAAACTCTTCATAGGTCGCCCAGCTATTGCCCCGCACCGCGTGCTGCAGGCGGGCCACGCTCTCGGGCGTCCAGGCGTGATCCTCTCCCCGCAGGCGGTATTGGTAGATCCCGCCTGTATCGAGCATGGTTTCGAGCAACGGATCGCTGCCATAAGCGCGGGCGTGGCGGCGGACGGTTTCTTCCGCTAGTTCGGCGAGGCCGATGCCCTCGATGCTGGTCGCGGTGCCGGTGAAATAGCGTTCGACAAAGGCCGATGACAGCCCGACCGCGTCGAAGATCTGCGCCCCGCAATAGGATTGGTAGGTCGAAATGCCCATCTTGGACATGACCTTCAAAATGCCCTTGCCGACCGCCTTAATGTAATTGGCCACCGCCTTCTCGGCCGGCAGATCGGGGAACTTCGCTGCGCGGATATCCTCCATCGTCTCGAAGGCGAGATAGGGGTTGATGCCTTCCGCGCCATAGCCGGCCAGCGCGCAGAAATGGTGCACCTCGCGCGCTTCGCCGGTTTCGACCACCAGCCCGGTCTGCATCCTGAGGCCCTGGCGCACCAGATGATGGTGCACCGCCGCGGTGGCCAGCAGCGCGGGCATGGCAATGCGATCCGGCCCTTGGGCGCGGTCCGACAGGACGAGAATGGTGTGATCGGCCAGCACCGCCTCGGTAGCGGCCCAGCACATTTCCTTCAGCGCCAGTTCAAGCGCCGCCGCGCCGCCGGCCGCGTCCCAGGTAATGTCGATCGTGGCGGTGCGGAACGCCCCGTCGAGCGCGACCTCGACCGAGCGGATCTTGGCCAGATCCTCGTTGCTGAGGATCGGCTGGCTGACCTCCAGCCGCCGATGGGTGCCCGCCTCGCGGCCCAAGAGGTTGGGGCGCGGCCCGATCATCGACAGCAGGCTCATCACCAGATCCTCGCGGATCGGGTCGATCGGCGGGTTGGTCACCTGCGCGAAATTCTGTTTGAAATAATCGTAGAGCAGGCGCGGTTTGTTGGACAGGACGGCAATGGGCGTATCGGTGCCCATCGACCCGATCGGATCATCGCCCGCCAGCGCCATCGGTTCGAGGAAGCGGGTGATGTCCTCCTGCGTATAGCCGAACGCCTGCTGACGATCGAGCAGCGTGGTGTGATGCTGCGGCACGGCCGACAATTCGGGTTCGATCTCGTCGAGATCGTCGAGCTTGTATTGCGCGGCGGCCAGCCAGTCCTCGTACGGATGTTCGGCAGCCAGTCCGGCCTTCAGCTCGGCATCCTCGATGATGCGCCCCTGCTCTAGGTCGATCAGCAGCATCTTGCCCGGCTGGAGCCGCCATTTGCGGACGATGTCCTCTTCGGCAAACGGCAGCACCCCGCTTTCGGACGCGAGGCAAACGATATCGCCCTTGGTCACGCAATAGCGCGCGGGCCGCAGGCCGTTGCGGTCGAGACAGGCGCCGATTTGCCGCCCGTCGGTAAAGGCCACCGCCGCCGGCCCGTCCCACGGCTCCATCAGCGCGGCGTGATATTCGTAGAAAGCGCGCCGCCCCGGCTCCATCTGCGGGTTCTTGGCCCAAGCCTCGGGCATCAGCATCATCATCGCATGGGCGAGATCGTAGCCGCCGACCAGCAGCAGTTCGAGCGCATTGTCGAGACAGGCCGTGTCCGACTGGCCATGCGGGATGATCGGCCATAGCTTGTCGAGATCGGCGCCCAGCAGCGGCGATTCCATCGTCCGCCGGCGCGCATTCATCCAGTTCACATTGCCGCGCACCGTGTTGATTTCACCGTTGTGCGCCATGAACCGATAGGGGTGCGCCAGCCGCCAGCTGGGGAAGGTATTCGTCGAAAACCGCTGGTGGACGAGGCCCAGCGCGCTGACGCATTCTGGGTCGCGCAGATCGTCGTAGAAGCTGCCCACCTGCGTCGCCAGCAGCAGCCCCTTGTAGACGATCGTGCGGCTCGAAAAGCTCGGGATATAGAGCTCGGCCAGGCCCGGCATGGCGTGCTTTTCGGCCAGCGCCTCAAGCGGGTTCTGGGTCTGCTTGCGGATGACGATCAGCTTGCGCTCGAACGCGGCCTGATCGGGGCAGTTCTCGCCCCGGGCGACGATGCACTGGCGGATCACCGGCATCGAGGCGATGACCGCTTCGCCCAGGCCGTCGGCCGTCACCGGCACGTCGCGCCAGCCGATCAGGCGCTGGCCTTCCTTGGCGATGAACCGTTCGAACGCCTCGGTCACGAAGGCGCGGGCTGCTTCGTCGCGCGGCATGAAGCACATCGCGACCGCATAATCGCCCGGCGGCGGCAATTGGTGCCCGGCGCTGCCGGCCCAGCGGCGTAGCAGCGCATCGGGCAGCTGGATCAGGATCCCCGCGCCGTCGCCGAGCAGTGGATCGGCCCCTACCGCGCCGCGGTGGTCGAGATTGGCGAGGATCTGCAGCGCCTGCTCGACGATCGCATGGCTCCGCTCGCCCTTAATATGCGCGACGAAGCCGACGCCGCAGGCATCATGCTCGTTACGCGGATCATAAAGCCCGTGAGGGCGGGGGTAAGCCATGCACGTTCCGTCCTGTCACACCGGGCAGTCGTCAGCCCGGAAATGAACCGCAATCTCCGCGCGCAGTGGCGCGGCAAATATTTCGCGAAATGCGGTTGTGGCGACAGGATATGCGTTTTGCAACTGCGAACGGTCGCGTCGCCTGTCGGTTTTGCGTTGACCCGCGGAAAGCTGCGCTTGGTCGGCGCTGGCGGGGCTCAGGCCGCGCCGCTCATCCGGTTGAGCTTCTCGAGCGCCTCGCGCAGCGCCCGCTCCGACGCGCTGAGTTCTGGGCGCTGCGGGGCCGGCGCAGTCGAAGGCGCCGCGCGCAGTCCGCCGGGCCCGTCAAACGGGCGGCGGATATTGTCCACCGGCGCCAAATGATCGTCTGGCCGAGAATGGGGCACTGGGTTGGCTGCAGCCGCCGGCGAAGCAAAAGGCGCAGACGCGGACCGCGCCTGTTCGCTGGACGCGGTTTCGGACGGGAACACGACCATTGCCGGCGGCGGCTGGTCGAATGGCGCAGCGGGACTGTTGTCCTCGATTCGCACCGGCTCGCGGCCAGGCTGGAACGGACTCTTCATGGCCAGCAGCGAGGGGTAAATGTCGTCGTCCGCCCCCGCCTGGTCGCCATCCGCAGCCTGATCAGCGGGCGGCGCGAACGGCGCTGGCGCGGTAGGGCCGGCAGGCGCAGTGAAGGGCGCAGCGGTGCCCGCCGGCGGATCGAACGGCCGCGCCTCGCGCTTCAAAGGCAGGCCGAAGATCGTGTCGAGTTCGTCATCGGCGTTGTCCGCATCGTCGACCGGTCCGCCCAGCGTTGCGTCGAGCGAGCGGAACGCCTGAGGGACGAGATCAGGCGCCGGATGACTTGGCGCGGGGTACTCCAAGCAAGCGGCGGGAGGCACATGCGCGGGGGCAGGCGCGGCTGGCGCGGTGTCGATCGCGAACGGCACGTGCGGCCGCAGGACCGGCGCGGCGGGCGGCGCGGGCCGCGTTTCCAGCGCCAGCGAAAATCGCTCGACCAGTTGCGCGACCGATAGCTGGGTCAGCGGCGCCCCAGCCACGTCCTGCGAGGCGATGGGTGCGGCCGGCGACGCAGGCGTGGTGACGGGTGCCGGTGCGGGAGCAGCGGCCGGTTCGGCCTCGCCCCGGCGGGCCGCCCATTGAATGGCAAAATCCGATTCCGCTTCGGGCGGCAAAGCAGGGCGTTCGGCCTCGACAGGCGCGTCCGCCAAGGCCGTCAGCTCCAGCGGCGCCGACATCAGTTCGTTGGCCGCTGCGGAGGCATCGGCGCCGGGTAGCGGCGCAAGCTCGAGGAATTCGCTGCGTGCACCGTCATCACTGACCGACAGCGCACGCCGCCGGCCGGGCAGGGCGAGTGGCGCGTCGAGCCGGTCTTCGCCCAATTCTTCGCGGGCCGAGATCGGCCGGCGCGCCGCTTCGCTGCGCGGCGACCGGCGGCGTGGCGACGCCGCTTCGGACTTCGGACGGAGCTGGCGCGCCAGCACGAGCCCGGCCGCACCGCCACCGAGCGCGGCGGCCAGTGCGAAAAGCAGCCGGGCTGTTAGCCCAAGCGGCGGCGCTGCGGCGGACAGCACCGATGGCAGGCGCAGGGCCATGCTGATGCTTTCCAGCGTGGCGACGGGCAGAACCAGCATTCCCAGGCCGAACAGCGCGGCAAACCACAAGCCTACGATCGCCGGAAAAACCGCGTGCGCGGTGATGGACTGGGCTCCAGGAGAGGTAGCGCCGCGCTCCCATGCGGGGCTGGTGTCGCCCTCATCATCAAAGGGCCCGCCGAACTGGTCGTTTATCACCGTCACAATTCCCCCACTGGTCCGGACCGGCGGCTATCTGCGCCCGTCATGCGGCGCGCTCGGCCGGTTCCATCCGATCCTGCCCTAACAGCCGTTGGTAAACGAAGCGGTAACGCTCCACATTGTGCGACCAATCATGACAAGTGGCAACATGGGCGCGCGCCCGGGCGCGGATTGCGGCCCATTCGCTGCGTCGCCCGGCAAGCCCCGCCAGCGCCGCGGCGAGCGCGTCGGGATCGTCCGGCGCAAACAGCGTGGCGGTGTCGCCATCACGCATCAGTTCACGATGCCCGCCGACATCCGAGGCCGCGACCAGCCGCCCTTCGGCCATCGCCTCGAGCGGCTTCAAAGGCGTCACCAGTTCGGTCAAGCGGCTGGCCTTGCGCGGATAGGCGAGGATATCGCACTGGGCGTAATAGGCCTCGACCTCACCATGCGGCACGCGGCCGACAAAGCGAAACGCGTGGCTCGCGGGCGAGGCGGCCGCCTGCGCGCGCAATTCTGCTTCCTTCGGGCCGCCGCCGACCAGCAGCAGCCGCGCCCCGGCCTCTCGCGCCAGCAGCGCGGGCATGGCGGCGATCAAATCGTCCAGCCCCTCATAATCGTAGAAGCTGCCGATGAAGCCGATCACCGGTCCTGCCGCGTCGGCTAGCCCAAGCCGTGCGGCCAGCGCCGGATCGCGCGGCGGCGGGTCACCGAACAGCGTCAGATCGACCCCGTTGGGTGCAATCCCGATCTTGCCCGGCGGTACGCCGCGCGCGATCAAATCGTCGCGCAAGCCGTGGCAGATGGTGAACACCGCATCGGCTTCGGCAATCACGCGGTTCTCGAATGCGCGGGTGGCGCGATACTTGACCGAGCCTTCCCGCCCCGTGCCGTTGCCGACCGCGGCATCTTCCCAGAAAGCGCGGATTTCATAGACCAGCGGCAGGCTGCGCCGGCGGGCAATGCGCGCCGCCGCCATGCCGCACAGGACCGGCGAATGGGCGTGGAGGATATCGGGTTGGAAATCGCCCACCGCCCGGTCGATGGCCGCGGCGAACCGGGCCACCTCGCGCCATTCGGCGACCAGCGGCATCCGGTCCGGCGCGCCGCGCGTGCGGTGGAAACACAAACCGTCGATTTCTTCACGATCGGGGCCATCAGCCGTGTGCCGCAGGCCGGTGATCGCTGCGACTTCAATCCCCGCACGCTGCTGCGCCTTGAGGATCGCGCGGGTGCGGAAGGTGTAGCCGCTGTGCAGCGGCAGCGAATGATCGAGAACATGAAGCACGCGCATCGCCGGGCCTTCTAGACGCAACAAGCTTAACGGCCCGTCAACCCGCGTCTATTACCCCGACCACCGATGATCGACAACTTCGCCCTGGTGCTGACGCACGGCCTTCTGGCGATCGCGCTGGTCCGGCTGATGCTGCGCCGCGATCTCGACCACGATGTGGCCGCCGATAGCGCGGGTGAAGAACCGCCGACGCAGCGGCGGCGGGGCAGCAGCGGCGCGCCGCCACAAAGGCCGGGCGATGCTTGACCTGGCGCTGTTCGCCTTCCTCTTCGCGGCGCTGGCGCTGGGGTTCCGGCGCCCGTGGCTGTGGGTGCCCGCCTATCTCTATATCGACATCCTTTCGCCGCAGAAGATCGGCTGGTCGCTGACTGCCTCGATCCCGGTATCGCTGATCGCCTTCGTCCTTGCTTTCGCCGGCTGGTTGCTGGCCGACCCTAAAGTCGGCAGCCGTTTCACCTGGCGGCAGGGCGCGCTGCTGTTCCTGCTGGTCTATTGCGCCTGGACCACGGCCTATGCGGATTTTCCCGAGAACGCGGCCGAGAAATGGGCGTGGGTTTGGAAGGCGCTGGTTTTCGCGATCTTCCTCCCGCTGACGCTGACCACGCGGCTGCGGATCGAAGGGACCGCGCTGGTGATGGTGCTGACGGCGGCGGCCATTGTCATCAGCGGCGGGATGAAGACGCTGGGCGGCGGGGGCGGATATGGCGGCCTGCGGCTGTTCGTCGATGACAATACCGGCCTCTATGAGAGTTCGACCCTGTCGACAGCGGCAGTGGCGATCATCCCGCTGGCCGTGTGGCTGGCGCGGCATGGGACGGTGTTCCGCCCCGACTGGCGGGTCAAGCTGTTCGCTGCCGGGCTGATCCTCGCCTGCCTGCTGATCCCGATCGGCACCGAGGCGCGCACGGGCCTTTTGTGCATCGGGGCGCTGGCGGTGCTGATGCTGCGCGACGTCAAGCGACGGTTCGTCTATCTCGGCCTCGCTGGCGCCCTGGCGACGCTGGCCGTGCCGTTCCTGCCGGCCAGCTACACCGAACGGATGGCGACCATCAGCGGGCATGATGGCGACGAATCCGCCTCGACCCGCGTTGCCGTCTGGCGCTGGACGCTCGACTATGCCGCCGAGCATCCGCTCGGGGGCGGGTTCGATGCCTATCGCGGCAATTCCTTCACCTATCGGCTACCCAAGCGCACGGGCGAGGGAAATAATGTCAGCGTGACATACGAGGAGGTGACCGACCATGCCCGCGCCTATCACTCATCCGTGTTCGAGATGCTGGGTGAGCAGGGGTGGCCCGGGCTGATCGTCTGGCTCATCTTCCAGGCCGGCGGTCTGTGGCAGATGGAGCGGCTGCGTCGGCGCGCGCGGCGCAAGGTGGGCAAGGGCGCGCCCCTGCCGTGGGATGCCAGCCTCGCTTCCGCGCTGCAGGCGGCGCAGGTCGTGTTCCTGGTCGGCGCGCTGTTTCAGGGGATTGCCTACCAGCCGTTTTTCCTGATGATCTTCGGCTTGCAGATCGGGCTTTATTCCTGGTGCCGGCGGCGCGATTCGGAGCAAGCCGCCCCGCGCCGCCGCGTTGCTCCTGCCAGCCCCGCCGGCGCAGCCGCCATGCCGTAACGGCACTGCGCCGCCGCGTTGCGCTCGGCTGCGGGATGCGCCATGACCTTCGCCGAACCGAACATCAGCGAAAGGAGCGCCCGCAATGAGCCCGCAGGATATCCAGGCCCGGGTCGGCGAGAATATCGGCACCAGCGAATGGGTCGAAATGTCGCAGGAACGGATCAACAAGTTCGCCGAAGCGACCGGCGATCACCAGTTCATCCATATCGATCCCGCCAAGGCGGCGCTGACCCCGTTCGGCGGGACCATCGCGCACGGGTTTCTGACGCTGTCGATGATCCCCTATCTCAGCGCCAATTCCGACCTGCCGAAGGTCGATGGCGTGAAAATGGGCGTCAATTACGGCGGCAACAAGACGCGCTTCATCAGCCCGGTCCGCAGCGGCAAGCGTATCCGCGGCCACTGGAAGCTGCTGGAGCTGGTCGAAAAGCGCCCTGGCCAGTGGCAGCAGACGCATGAAATCACCATCGAGATCGAAGGCGAGGACAAGCCCGCTTTGATCACCGAATGGATCATGCAGTTCTTCGTTTAAGCTCCTGTGACGAAAGGTTTCCCATGTCTCGTGATGCAGTCATCGTTTCCACCGCCCGCACCCCGCTGACCAAGGCGGCGCGCGGAGCGTTCAACAATACTACCGGCGCGACGCTGGGCGCATGGTCGATCAAGGCCGCTGTCGAACGCGCCGGGCTCGAAGGCGCTGAGGTTGACGACGTGCTGATGGGCTGCGCGGTGCAGCAGGGCTCGACCAGCGGCAATGTCGCCCGCCTTGCCGCGCTGCGCGCCGGTCTGCCGGTCACCGTGCCGGCGATGACCATCGACCGCCAGTGCTCCAGCGGGTTGATGACCATCGCCACCGCCGCCAAGCAGGTGATCGTCGACAACATGGACATCTGCGTTGCCGGCGGGCTCGAATCGATTTCCAAGGTGGTCGGCAGCGGCAAGATGTTCATCGAGCCCGACCGCGAACTGCTCGAGATGCATCCCGACATCTACATGCCGATGATCGGCACCGCCGAAGTCGTCGCCAAGCGCTATGGCATCAGCCGCGAGGCGCAGGACGGATATTCGCTCCAGTCGCAGCAGCGCACCGCCGCCGGACAGGCATCGGGCAAGTTCGACGACGAAATCGTCGCCTGCACCGCGACGATGGCGGTGGTCGATAAGGAGACCAAGGAGGTTTCCTACAAGGAAGTCACTGCGACGAAGGACGATTGCAACCGCCCCGACACCACGCTGGAAGGACTCGCCAGCCTGAAACCGGTGATGGGCGAAGGCGGGGTCATCACCGCCGGCAATGCCAGCCAGCTCAGCGATGGGTCGTCGGCCTGCGTGGTAATGGAAGCCAAGGTGGCCGAACGGCGCGGCCTTGCGCCGATGGGCCGCTATGTCGGGATGGCAGTGGCCGGCACCGAGCCCGACGAGATGGGCATCGGCCCTGTGTTCGCGATCCCCAAGCTGCTCGAACGCACGGGCCTCAAGATGGACGATATCGGGCTGTGGGAGCTCAACGAGGCGTTCGCGGTGCAGGTGCTCTATTGCCGCGACAAGCTGGGCATTCCCGACGAGCGGCTGAACGTCAATGGCGGGTCGATTTCGATCGGGCACCCGTTCGGCATGACCGGCGCGCGCTGCGTGGGCCACGCGCTGATCGAAGGCAAGCGCCGGGGCGTCAAATACGCCGTGGTGACGATGTGCATCGGTGGCGGCCAGGGCGCGGCCGGCTTGTTTGAAATTCTGTAGGATTTGGTTAGATTTCCATTGACATTTAACCAAATCGGTTCTATATGAGTTGCTGATGACGCGGCGGGTGGCCCTCAACGCCCGCCGCGTGCTCGGCTCTTTGCCACCGTCGATCCGATAATTGCGCTTGCCCGACTGGCGGCAAAGGCACATCTCTGGTGCACTTAGCTGTTTCTGGCCGGTCGAACGAAGGGCGCAGCGGATGGGCATTATCGAAATTCTCGGCATCGCGGGCAGCGTCAGCCTGCTGGCCGGCTGGCGGATGTATCTGTGCATCTTTGCCACTGGCCTTGCCATGCGGCTGGGCGCCCTGCCGCTGCCCGAAAATCTCACCAGCCTGGATGTGCTGGCCAACCCCTGGGTGATGGGGGTCGCCGGCGTCGCCGCGGTGGTCGAACTCCTGGCCGACAAGGTGATGTGGCTCGACAGCCTGTGGGACACGGTCCACACCGCCATCCGCCCGATCGGCGGGGCGCTGCTGGCGCTGGCGATCGTCGATCCGTCGGACCCGGCGACGCAGGTGATCGCCTTTATCCTCGGCGGCGGCGCGGCACTGGCCGCACATGGCAGCAAGGCCGGCGCCCGCGCGGTCGTCAATGCCAGCCCCGAACCGGTCAGCAATATCGCGCTGTCCACGGTCGAGGATGTCGCCAGCGCGGGTCTGCTTTACGCGGCGTATGAATATCCCTGGGCCGCCGGCGGCATCGCGCTCGGCCTGCTGGCGCTGGTGATCGGTCTGCTGCTGATCGCGCGGCGGATGATCCGCAAGTTCCTCGGCAAGGATCGCCGCCCGCTACCGGCAGACCTGCCCCCGGCCCGGCTGAACCTCCGTCAGGCGACTGCCGCCAGCTTCGTCTTGCCGGGCACCGCGCCGATGAATTCCTCCAGCACCGGCGCGATCCGCGTGCGCCATTTGCTGCCGTTGAAGATCCCGTAATGCCCGACTTCGGGGGCGAGGAAATAGCGCTTCTTCGCGTCGGGCAGGCCGGTCGCGAGCGTCAACGCCGCGCGGGTCTGGCCGATGCCCGAAATATCGTCGCGCTCGCCCTCGATCGCCATCATCGCCGTGCGGGTGATCGCCCCGACATCCACCGGCTTGCCGCGATGGATGAAGGTGCCGTTGGGGATCGAATGTTTCTGGAACACCTCCTCCACCGTCTGGAGGTAGAATTCGGCGGTCATGTCGCAGACCGAGCGGTACTCGTCGTAGAAATTCTTGGTCGCCTGCGCGCTCTGTTCGTCCCCCACGGTGAGATGCTTGAACATCTCGTAATGGCTCATCAGGTGATTGCCGAGGTTCATGCTCATGAACCCGGCCAGTTGCAGGAAGCCGGGATATACGCGCCGCCCTTCGCCCGGATATTGCAGCGGCACGGTGGCGATCACGTTCTGGCGGAACCAGGCGATCGGCCGCTCCATCGCCAGATCGTTGACCGTTGTCGGCGATTGGCGCGTATCGACCGGCCCGCCCATCATGGTCAGCGTCGCCGGCGCGGCACGGTGATTGGCCGCGTTCATCACCGCCGTCGCCGCCAGTGCGGGCACCGATGGCTGACACACCGCGAGAACGTGGGTGCCCGGGCCGATATGGTCGAGAAAGCCGATCAGATAATCGATATAATCATCGAGATCGAACCGCCCCGCGCTTAGCGGGACCATCTTCGCATCGGCCCAGTCGGTGATGTACACCTCGCAGCGTTCGACCATCCGCTCGACCGTGCCGCGCAGCAAGGTCGCGTAATGCCCGCTCATCGGGGCGACGATCAGCAGCTTGGGCACGTCGGCCGCGTGGCCGGTATGGGTAAAGCGCAGCAGATCGCCGAACGGGCGGTGCAACACTCGCGATTGGGTGACCGGCCAGATCTTGCCACCGACCTTGACCGTCTCGATGTCGAATTCGGGCTTCCCGCGCGGCTGGGCAGCGTGGGCAAACACCTCCAGCGCGGACGCGGCGAGCGGGCCCAGCCCGAAATAGCTCAGCGGGTGGTAGGGGCTTGCGAGCATTTCCGCCGCCATCGCGGCAAAGGTGCTCGCGCTGTTGAGCCACGAGCGCTGCAATTCATGGGCGTGATACAGCATCGGGCATTCTCCTGCGCGCGAGGGCTCCCCCTCGGACGGTGATTGTGCGGCGCAACATGACGCGACTGGTGGCAATTTGCAACCGGCCCTGACGAAGGGCGCGTACGGCGGTGGATTTTGTCGGCCGCGAGGGCTAGGCGCAGGGCCATGGACGACCGCGCCGCATCGCTTTCTCCCGATCCCGCCACCGAGCCTGACGACGCCGCCGCGCCGCCGCGCGCCGAAGAACCGCCCCGCGCAAAGTCGCTTGGCCCGCTGCGGATGGTCTGGCGCGAGGCGGCCAAATATCCGGCCCAGATCGCCATCGCGTTCCTCGCTCTGGTCGTCACTTCGACCGCGATGCTGGCATTCCCGGCCGGGCTCAAACTGGTGGTTGATCGCGGCTTTGCCGAAGGCGGCGATCCGACCGATATCGGCCGCTGGTTCCGCTATCTGCTGGTGATCGTCGGCGTGCTGGGCCTCGGTACGGCGGTGCGGTTCTATTTCGTCAGCTGGCTGGGCGAACGCGTGGTCGCCGATGTGCGCGAACGGGTGCACGAAAACCTGCTGCGGCTCGCCCCGGCCTTCTTCGAGGAAAACTCGCCCAAGGAGATATCTTCGCGGATGACCTCGGACACGGCGATTATCGAACAGGTGGTGGGGACCACCGTCTCGGTGGCGCTGCGAAATACCATCATGGCGGTGCTCGGCACGGCCTATCTGTTCTGGCTCGCGCCGCAATTGTCGGGGCTGCTGGTGATCGCCATCCCGGTGGTGATCGTGCCGATCTTCCTGTTTGGCCGCAAACTGCGCGATATCAGCCGCACCAGCCAGGACCGGGTGGCCGATGTCGGCGCGATGGTTGCCGAAGTGCTCGGTGCGATGAAGATCGTCCAGGCGTTCAACCAGGAGGCACGCGAGAAGCGCCGGTTCGCCCGCGCGGTCGAGGCGACCTTCGATACGGCCAGACGGCGCATCCTGATCCGCGCGATCATGACCGCGGTGGTGATTACGCTAATTTTCGGCTCGCTGACGCTGCTCATGTGGCGCGGCGCGGTGCTGGTGGTCAGCGGCGCGCTTACGGGGGGCACGATCATCGCCTTCGTGATCGCCACCGGGATCGTCGCCGGATCGTTCGGTGCGCTGACCGAGGTCTATGGCGATCTGCTGCGCGGTGCGGGCGCGGCCAGCCGGCTTTACGAATTGCTGGACGAGCGGCCGACCATCGCCCCGCCGGCCCGCCCCGAACGCCTGCCCGAACCGCCGCGCGGCAGCCTGTCGTTCCGCAATGTCACCTTCCGTTATCCCACGCGGCCCGAAGCGCCCGCGCTGGTAGATTTCAGCCTCGAGGTCGAGCCGGGCGAGACGGTCGCCATTGTCGGCCCGTCGGGGGCGGGCAAATCGACCATCTTCCAGCTGGTCGAACGGTTTTACGACCCGCAGAGCGGGACCATTCGAATCGATGGAATCCCGCTGATATCGGCCGATCCGGCCGATATCCGCCGGCGCATCGCATTGGTGCCGCAGGACGGCGTGCTGTTCTCGGCCAATGCGCGCGACAATCTGCGCTATGGCCGCTGGGATGCGGACGATGCGGCGATCTGGGACGCAGCCCGCGCTGCCAACGCCGAGGGTTTCCTGCGCGACCTGCCGCATGGGCTCGACACCTATCTCGGCGAAAGCGGGACGCGGCTGTCGGGCGGGCAACAGCAACGCCTGGCGATTGCCCGCGCTCTGCTCCGCGATGCGCCGATCCTGCTGCTCGACGAAGCGACCAGCGCGCTCGACGCGGAAAGCGAATTGCTGGTCCAGCAGGCGCTTGACCGGCTGATGGAAGGGCGCACCACGCTGGTCATCGCGCACCGGCTCGCCACCGTGCGCGCCGCCGACCGGATCGTGGTGATGGATGGCGGGCGGATTGTCGAACAGGGCACGCATGGCGAATTGACCGCCGCCGGCGGCCTCTATGCCCGGCTCGCGGCGCTGCAGTTTGACGGGGGGCGGTTCGCAGCGGCGTAAATCGCGGGGCAAGCCGCCCTATTCTACCAACGCCGTATGCCACGCGACGTGCGTTGTCAGTGCCCGTACGCGCTGGGTTACAGTCGCTACGCGATGTTTTGACCCTGGGAATGGACTTTTATGAAGATTTTGCTCGCCGCAGGAACCAGTCTCGCCGCGCTGATGATGGCCGCGCCGGCACTGGCGCAGGACGATGTTGCCGACGATGCGGCGCCGGCCATTGAGGAATTGGTCCACGCGCAGGATGCTGCGCCGGCGGCCGCCGCCAGCCAGTTGCCGACGATGAGCTTCGGCACCTGGGGCTTCGACCCGGAATCGCTCGACCCAGCGATCGCGCCGGGGGATGATTTCTTCGCCTACGCCAACCGCAAATGGCTCGCCGCCAACCCGCTGCCGCCCGAATTCGCCCGGTTCGGCGCGTTCAACCTGCTGCGCGAGAAATCGACCGCTGACGTTCATGCGCTGGTCGACGAACTGCGCGCGACCAATCCGGCGCCCGGCACGCAGGCACGCCGGATCGTCGATGCCTATGAAGGCTTCCTCGACACCGCGGCGATCGAGGCCGCCGGCCTTGCCCCGGCGCAGCCGCATCTCGACCGGATCGCGCAGGCTACCACGCTCGACGCGCTGGCGGCCCTATGGGGCGAGGCAGGCTATCCCTCACCCGTGAGCGCCGGCGTCACGATCGACCAGAAGCAGCCCGATACCTACGCGGTCTATGTCGGGACAGGCGGGCTGGGGCTTCCCGACCGGCAATATTATCTCGATACCAGCGACAAGGGCCGCGCGATCCAGCAGCAATATCGCGACTACCTCGCTTTCCTGCTGGGCGAGGCGCGCTATGCCGACCCGCGCGCCGCGGCCGAGGCGGTTTATGCGCTCGAAGACCGGATTGCGCGCGAGATCGACTGGGACCGCGCGGTGCGCCGCAATCGCGATCTCACCTACAATGCGCTGGCCCCGGCCGAATTGACCGCAATGGCAGGCAATTTCCCGCTGGCGCGGATGCTCGAGCAGGTTGGGCTGGCGGGCGCGCCCAAATTCGTCGTGCCGCTGGTCCCGCCGAGCGCCGAGGAAGCCCGTGCACTTGGACTGACTCAGACACAGCTGGCACAGATCGGACGCGGCACGCCGGGGATGTTCGCGCTGCTGTCCGAAATGCCGGTGGCGACGCTACAGGCTTGGACCATCGCCCGCTTCCTGTCGGCCAACGCAGCGGTGCTGCCCGCCCGGTTCGACGAGGCGCAATTCGCGCTTTACGGCAAGACGCTGCAGGGCACGCCCGAGCAGCGCCCGCGGTGGAAGCGCGCGATCGACGAGGTCGAAGGGCTGGTCGGCGAGCAGCTCGGCGAAGCCTATGCGGCGCGCTATTTCCCGGCGGCCAACAAGGCCGCGATGCAGGATCTGGTGGCCAATCTGCGGCGCGCGCTGGCGCTCAGCCTCGACGAGATCGACTGGATGAGCCCGGCGACCAAGCGCGAGGCAGCTGCCAAGCTGGACGCGTTTACGCCCAAAATCGGCTATCGCGACGACTTCGAAACCTATGACGGGCTGACCATCGCAGCCGGATCCCCGCTCGCTAACCGGTTGGCCAGCGCGCGCTGGAGCCTGGCCGACAATGTCACCAAACTGGGCCAGCCGATCGACCGCAGCGAATGGTTCATGCTGCCGCAGACGGTCAACGCCTATTACAACTCGACCATGAACGAGATCGTCTTCCCCGCGGCGATCCTGCAGCCGCCCTTCTTCAACATGACGGCCGATCCGGCGGTGAACTACGGGGCGATCGGCGGGGTCATTGGCCACGAGATCGGCCACGGCTTCGACGATCAGGGCTCGAAATCCGACGGCACGGGGATGCTGCGCAACTGGTGGTCCGATGCCGACCGCGGGGCGTTCGATGCCCGCGGCAACGCTCTGGTCGAACAGTACAATGCCTATTGCCCGCTCGACGATGGCAAGACCTGCGTCAATGGCCGCCTGACGCTTGGCGAGAATATCGGCGATCTTGGCGGACTCAGCCTCGCCTATCGGGCCTATCGTCTTTCGTTGAACGGGGCAGAAGCGCCAGTGATTGACGGGCTGACAGGTGACCAGCGGTTCTTCCTGGCCTGGGCACAGGTATGGCGCTCGGCGCAGCGCGAAGGTTCGGCCCGCCAGCGGTTGTTGACCGACCCGCACAGCCCCGAGGAATTCCGCGTGAATGGTGTCGTGCGCAACATGGACGCCTGGTACCGTGCGTTCAATGTGACACCCGACCATGCGCTCTATCTGCCGCCCGAAAAGCGCATCACGATCTGGTGACATTTTCGGTGGCCGGGCGGCGTACGCTGCCCGCCCATTGGCTTGACTAGGCGGCGCTCCCCGCCGAGGGAGCGCTGCCATGAACCTCACGCTGACAGCGATCCTCCTCGGCATTGTCGAGGGGGTAACCGAATTCCTGCCGGTATCCTCGACCGGCCACCTGATCCTCGCCAGCGAGCTTCTGGGCTACGATGCCGCGCAATGGGCGATGTTCAACGTCGTCATCCAGCTCGGTGCGATCCTGGCCGTGGTCTATCAATACTGGCCGACGATTTGGCAGGCCGGTCTCGGCGTCTTGCGGCTGGAAAGCGAAGGGCTGCGCTTTGCCCGCAATATCCTCGTCGCGTTCATCCCCTCGGCGGTACTCGGGCTGGCGCTCAAGGATTATATCGACATCATGCTGGGCAGCCCCGAGCTGGTCGCCTGGGCACTGATCATCGGCGGGATGGCGATCATCGGCATCGAAAAGGTCGTCAATCCGCAAGGTGACATCGGCGTCGCACAGCTACCTTTAAAACAGGTGATCGGTGTCGGGTTGGCGCAGTGTCTGGCGATGATCCCGGGGGTCAGCCGCTCCGGCGCGACGATCATGGGTGCGCTTGCAATGGGAATCAATCGCAAGACGGCAGCCGAGTTCTCGTTCTTCCTCGCCATTCCGACGATGATCGGCGCAACAACGCTGGAACTGATCCAGAAGGGGGATCAGCTTACCTCCGGTGCGATGACGGTGGGCTGGCGAGAGATCGCCATCGGCTTCGTGGTGAGCTTTGTCGTCGCGCTGGTGGTGATCCGCGCCTTTGTCGCCTTTGTCAGCCGGCGCGGCTTTGCGCCCTTTGGCTGGTACCGCATCGTCGCCGGCACGGTCGCGCTGATCTGGCTCGGAACACGGTAGCCGAGCGGGCTCGCCCGGGCCTGCCCCCTTTTTGCCACTTTTTTGTTATGCAGCCGCCAGAGCGGTGCTATAGCGGCCTCCCATCCTTCAAGGGGACGTTACTTATGAAGACCATTTTCAAGACCGCCATGGTTGCTTCGGTTGCCGCGATGAGCCTCGGCCTCGCCGCTTGCGACAGCGCCGCCGAAAACGCTGCCGAAGATCAGGCGCAGGACGTGCGTGAAGCTGGCGACGCTCAGGCTGACCAGATGGAAGCCAACGCCGAAGCCGTGCGTGACGCCGGTGGTTCGGAAGCGACCGCTGACACGCTGGAAGACAAGGCCGACGTGGTTGAAGAAAACGCCGACACCAAGGCTGACGCCATGGAAGACGCGGCTGACAACATGGACGCCGCTCCGGAATAATCCGCAAGGATTGATCAGAAAGGCCGGCCTCGGGAGACTGGGGCCGGCTTTTTTGTGTTCTCAGACGGGTGAGGCGCCTGACCCTCGCCCGCCGCGCAGCAGATATTCCTGCGTGCCCCGATGCAGCACGTTATCTACGTCGATCACCGCCGAATTGGCGTAAGTGAAAGCCGGTGGCAGGCTGCGATAAAGCCGGTCGAAATCGCGCTCGACCGTCTGGCGGTAAAGATCGGCGAAGCTGTCGATGACGAAATAGGTCGGCTGCAGGTCACTGATCACGTAATCGGTCCGCATCACGCGGTCGACATTGAGCATGATCCGGTTGGGGCTGGCTGCTTCGGTCGCGAAGACTACCTCGGTCGGCCCTGATAGAATCCCCGCGCCATAAGCGCGCACATCGCCCTCACCCTCGAGGATGAGTCCGAATTCGACGGTGTACCAGTACAAGGCCCCGAGCGCTTTCAGCCGGTTGTAGCGCATCGCCTTCCACCCGGCGCGGCCATATTCTTGCATGTAATCGGCATAGACCGGGTCGGCCAGCATCGGCACATGGCCGAACACATCGTGGAACACGTCGGGCTCCTGGATGTAATCGAATGTCTCGCGGGTGCGGATGAAATTGCCCGCGGGGAAGCGCCGATTGGCGAGGTGCCAGAAGAACACGTGATCGGGGATCAGCATCGGCACCGGCACCACGCTCCAGCCCGTCAAGGCACCCAGTTCCTCGCTCAACCGGCCGAATTCGGGAATCCCGCCGCGCCCCAGATCGAGCCGCTCCAGCCCTGCCATGAAAGCGCTTGCCGCGCGGCCGGGCAGCACCTCCATCTGGCGGGCGAACAAATCATCCCAGATGCGGTGATCTTCTGCGCTATAGGTGGCCTGAGCGGGCTCCAGCCAGTCATCGCCGAGATGTGCCGGCTTTTGCAGCGGGGCAGTGAACACCTCGGGCGGCAGATCGGGCAGGGCGGCAAAATCGCTGTTCGGTTCGAGGACGGTGGCCATGCCCGCAACCTAGCAGCGGCCCGGCCCGCTTACAAACGCGGGGCGCTGCCTTCGTCGCTGGTCGCGACAATGCCACGCGCGATGAGCTCACCAATCGCCGCGTCGGACAGGCCGAGACGATCGGCAAGCACCTCCTCGCTATGCTGGCCGAGGAACGGGGCCGGTCGCGGTGCGCCGGCGGGCTCGCCCGGTATGGCGGCGAAGGATCGCGGCGCGGGGTAGTCGAACCCGCTGGGATTACCCTTGGTCAGCGCAAACAGCGGGTTCTCCGTCACCAGCGCGGGATCGCGCGCCGCCTCATACGCGGTGCGATAGCGTTCATAGGTCGCGCCAGCCGCCGCGAGGCGCGTGGACAGTTCGGCGTAATCCGAGTTGCTGGCAGCGTCCTGCAGAATGGCAAACAGCGCCTCGCGGTGCGTGAAGCGGTTGCGGTCGCTAGTGGTGAAGCTGACCCCGGTGCGGGTTTCGAGCGCAGCAATGTCTTGCGCGACACCGAGCGCCTCGATCAATCCACGCCATTGCTTGGCGGTCAGCGCGGCGACCATGAAGCGCACCCCATCGCGGCTGGTGAAATCGCGCCCCAGTGCCCCCCATATGGCGTTGCCGAGCCGTTCGCGATCACTGCCCCGATAGAGCATTTCGGCCATCGCCCCGCTGTTGGCAAAGGTGCCGAGCGCGACATCGCCCAGCGGCACGCGCAGTTCGATGCCTTCGCCGGTCAGGTCACGCTGGCGCAGCGCCGCCAGCAGCGCGAAGGCGCAATAGGCGCCGGTGATGAAGTCCCAGGCGGGGAGCACCTGGTTGACCGGCGGGGCAGTGGCCGCGTCCCATTCGGCCGGGCCGGTCATCAGCGGATAGCCGGTGGCGGCATTGACGGTGAAATCCATCGCCTGGCGCCCGTCATGCCAGCCCATTATCCGCACGGAAACGAGGTCGGGCCGCTCTTGCGCGATAGCCTCGTGCGACAGGAAGCTGCCCGCCGGGAGGTTGGTAATCAGCTGCCCCGTCTGCCGCACCAGTTCGACCAGCAATTCGCGCCCCTCGGCCCCCGCCAGATCGAGCGCGACGCTTTTCTTCGCGCGGTTGAGGTTCTCCCACGACAGCGAGCGCCCTTCGGCCGTTTGCATATAGCGATCATAGTCGAGCCCGCCGCCGATCTGGTCGACCCGGATGACCTCAGCGCCCATCTGCGCGCAATAGAGCCCCGCCGTGGGGGATGCGACGAAGCTTGAAACCTCGATGATGCCGAGGCCGGCGAGGAGGTTGTACATCGCGCCCGCCGACCGGTCAGCCCTGCGCCCCGGCGGCGAACTGGCGCAGCATCGCCTTGGCGATGACCAGCTGCATGATTTGGGTGGTGCCTTCGTAAATGCGGTAGATGCGGCTGTCGCGGAAGAAGCGCTCGGCCTCGTACTCCGCCAGATAACCCGCCCCACCATGGATCTGGACGCAGCGATCCGCCACGCGGCCGCACATTTCGGAGGCGAACATCTTGGCGCTGGCGGCCTTCAGCAGCACCGCCTCGCCCGCATCCGCGCGCGCGCAGGCATCGCGGATCATGCATTCGGCGGCGTAAATCTCCGCCTCGCTATCGGCCAGCATCGCCTGCACCAGCTGGAAATTGGCGATCGGCTCGCCAAATGCCTTGCGCTCGGAGGCGTAGCGGATGGCCGTGTCGAGGATGCGGCGGGCATAGCCCGCGCTCGCCGCAGCGACCGACAGGCGGCCATTATCGAGGCTCTGCATCGCGGTGGCAAAACCGCGCCCTTCCTCGCCGCCGAGCAGGGCATCGCCCGGCACCTTGACCTCGTCGAGATAGATGTCGGCGATCTGGCTGCCTTCCTGGCCCATCTTCTTGTCGGGCTTGCCGACGCTGACGCCCGCCGTCTCCATATCGACCAGAAAGGCCGAGACATGGGCGTTGCGCGGCAGCGCCTCTTTCTCGGTGCGGGCCATGATCAGCCCGAGCTTCGCGAACGGGGCATTGGTGATGTACCGCTTCGAGCCCGAAAGGACATAGCCATTGCCTTCGCGCCGCGCGGTCGTCTGCATCGCCGCGCTGTCCGAGCCCGAGCCCGGTTCGGTGAGGCCGAAACAGGCAATCTCGCCAGCCGCCAGCCGGGGAAGCCATTCGCGCTTTTGTTCTTCGGTTCCTGAATTCTTGATCGCCGAGCAGACCATGCCGAGATTGATCGAGGTGATCGAGCGATAGGCCGGCAGCGCATAGGACAGGACGCGGATCGTCTCGACATACTGGCTGATATTCATGCCCGCGCCGCCATATTCTTCGGGCATGGTCAGGCCGAACAGCCCCATCTCGCGCATTTCCGCCATGATGTCGGCGGGGATTTCATTGGCCGCGATGACCTGCGGTTCTGCCGGGATCAGCCGTTCGCGGACATAGCGGTTCAGCTGGTCGATGAACTGGTCGAAGATTTCGGGGTCCATCCCGGTAGCCATGGTCATGCGGAAAGTCCTTTACTGGCGAGATTCAGGGGATTCTTCGATCGGCTGCGTGCCGATTGCAGGCGATGCGGCGCCGGGCATCGGGCCGCGGCGCTCTTCGATGCGGGCGGCGGCCCGGTCGAGCGCGCGAGCATCGCCAACGGTGACGCCTCCGGGACCGGGATCGTTATCGGCCTGCCCGCACGCGCCCAGAAGGCAGGCGGCCAGCGGTGGCAACAGCAGGGCAGAGATCGACCGGACCATCCCCGCACCATAATCAAGCGCAGGCAAAGGAAAAGCGGGCGAATCGCCTGCGCGATCGCCCGCTTTGCCTGTGACCATGCGTGACCCTACGGCATTGCCGGAAAGGGCCGGGGCGATTTATTCGGTCGCCGCTTCCGCCGCATTGGTCGCCGCTTCGGCCGCGTTGGCGGCAGCCTGGGCGCGGGCAGCAACGTCCTGCGCGTTCTGCGCCGCTTGCTCGGCGGTCGCCGTGGCCGAAGCGGCCGGTGCCGGGCTGGTCGTCGTCGCGGCAGGAGCCGTAGCGCCTGTCGTCGCCGTTGTGGTGGTCGCCGCGGTGCCTTCGACCGGCAGCGCCTCGGTCTGGCTCAGTGCTTCGTCGGCCGGCATCTCGACCGTATCGGCGACCGCTTCCTCCGAAGCGTTGTCGGCGCTGCCGCAGGCGGACAGGGCCAGCAGCGCAGCGGCGGGGAGGGCGAGGCGGGCAAGGGTCTTCATCATCAGGTCTCCGTCAGGCGGTGCGGCCCGGTGCCGCCACCGCATGGCCGCGATGTATCGCGCCCTGCGCGCTGCGGCAAACGGGTACATCGGCGCGATGCACCATTCCGTTTGTCCGGCAGGGCTGCCAAAGCAGCCTGATGGTCGCCGCCACCCTCTCGAATGCGCCGCTGGACAGCGCCCGCCACCGGTTGCGCGAGCTGTTCGGCTTTGCCGATTTCCGCGGCGTGCAGGCCCAGGTGGTGGCGCGCGTACTTGCCGGCCAATCGACGCTGGCGGTGATGCCCACGGGCGCCGGTAAATCGCTGACTTATCAATTGCCGGCCACCATGCTCGAGGGCACCTGCATCGTCATCTCGCCGCTGATCGCCTTGATGCACGACCAGTTGCGCGCCGCGCGCGCGAACGGCATCCGCGCCGCCACGCTGACCAGCGCCGATACCGACCGAGAAACAACCATCGCCGCATTCCGGGCGGGCGAGCTGGACTTGCTCTACGTGGCGCCGGAACGGGCCAGCCAGCCGCATTTCCGAGATCTGCTGACCAGCGCGCCGATCGCCTTGTTCGCAATCGACGAGGCGCATTGCGTGTCGGAATGGGGCCACGATTTTCGGCCCGATTATCGCCTGCTGCGCCCGTTGATGGATGCCCTCCCCGATGTCCCGCGCCTGGCGCTGACCGCGACGGCGGATGCCCATACGCGGGCCGACATCCTCGCCCAGCTCGGGATTGATGCCGCGGGCATCATTATCGCCGGGTTCGATCGGCCCAACATCAGCTACGCGATTCGCCCGCGCGATGGCGGGGTGCGCCAGCTGGCCGCGCTGATGGCCGCTGCGCCTGGCCCCGGCATCATTTATGCGCCCACCCGGCGCAAGGTCGAAGAACTGGCCGAGCGCCTCGCGGCGACCACCGGGCGCAGTGTGCGGCCCTATCATGCCGGGCTCGACCCCGCGGTGCGGGCAGGCAACCAGGCCGCGTTCGTCGAGAGTGAAGACATGGTAATGGTGGCCACGGTGGCGTTCGGCATGGGCATCGACAAGCCCGACGTGCGCTTCGTTGCCCATGCGGGCATCCCCAAATCGATCGAAAGCTATTACCAGGAAACCGGCCGTGCGGGGCGCGATGGCGACCCGGCGCAGGCGGTGCTGTTCTGGTCCGCCGAGGATTTTGTCCGCGCCCGCCAGCGGCTGGCCGAGGTCGATGACGGCCGAGTTGCGGCCGAACGCGCGCGGCTCGACGCGCTGGCCGGGCTGGTCGAAACCGCCGGCTGCCGGCGCGCGGTGCTGCTCCGCCATTTCGGTGAAGCCCCGCCGGACGAGTGCGGCAATTGCGACAATTGTCTCGAAAAGCCCGCAGTGCGCGACGCGACCGAGCTTGCCCGCAAGCTGCTATCTGCCGTTTATCGTACAGGGCAGAGCTTCGGCTTCGGCTATGTCCAGAATGTGCTCACGGGGAACGCCGACGAACGGGTTCGGCAGCGCGGGCACGACGCGCTGGGTGTGTTCGGCATCGTCGATTCGGGCGAAGCGCCGTTGCTGCGCCCGGTTAGCCGCGCCTTGCAGGCACGCGGCACGCTGGTCGCGACCCAGCACGGCGGCCTGGCATTGGGCGGCAATGCGCGCGCGGTGCTTAAGGGCGAGGAGACAGTCGAGATCGTGATCCCGCCAGCCAGCCGCAAACGGCGCGGCGCAGTGGCGAACCCCGTCGGTGACCCGCTGTTCGACGCGCTGCGTGAATTGCGGCGCAAGCTTGCTCAGGATGGAGGCGTGCCACCCTACGTCATCTTCCACGACGCCACGCTGCGCGAAATCGCGGCAGCTCGGCCCGCCAGCCCTGCCGCACTGGCGCGTGTCCCCGGCGTGGGCGCGAAGAAGCTCGAGGCGTATGGTGCCGAGCTGCTCGACGCGGTGCGCCAGTATGGTTAGCAGCTTCTTAATCATGTGCCGTTATCGCGGTGGTATGGCAAACTTACGCCCCGCTCTGCCCGGCCGTCCGCCGCTCATCGCCACCGCCACGCTGGCGGCATTGGCGGTGCTGGCGATCCCGGCGGCGGCGCTGCTGGCACAGCCGGCCGCTGGCGCTTTCGCCATCCGTGAAACCGGCTTGCGTTATACCAGCCTGCAACAAGCGGTTGAAGCGATCGGCGCGGGTAGCGGCACGATCGTCGTCCCCACCGGCATCCATCGGCAATGCGCGGTGCAGCAGGCGGGTACCGTGCGCTTTGAAGCGGCGGAGCCCGGCCACGCGATCTTCGACGGCGTTGCTTGCGAGGGCAAGGCGGCACTGGTCCTGCGGGGCCGCAGCGCCGAGGTGGATGGCCTGATCTTTCAGAACATTGCCGTCCCTGATTTTAACGGCGCTGGTATCCGGCTGGAGCGCGGCGACCTCACCGTGCGGCAAAGCTGGTTTCGCGCCAGCCAGCAGGGAATTCTCTCGGCCACCGATGCCACGGGCCGGATATTGATCGACAAGTCCACCTTCACCCGGCTCGGCACCTGCGAAGGGCCCGGCGGATGCGCGCATTCAGTGTATATCGGTGATTATGGTTCGTTGACGGTCACACGCTCGCGGTTCGAGCAGGGCAGTGGCGGGCACTACCTCAAATCGCGCGCCGCGCGGGTCGATATTCGCGGCAACAGCTTTGACGACTCTGCGGGGACCCGGACCAATTACATGATCGACCTCCCAGCCGGTGCGGTCGGGCAGATTGCCGGTAACTGGTTCGTGCAGGGCGCCAGCAAGGAAAATTACTCGGCGTTCGTCGCGGTCGGGGCCGAGGATCGGCTGCATAGCTCGGCCGGCTTGGCGATCCGCGGCAATAATGCCCGGATTGTCCCCGGCATTCGGCGGCAGACCGTGTTCGTCGCGGACTGGAGCGGCGAGGCGCTGCGTCTCTCCGACAATAGCCTCGGCACCGGGCTCACCGCCTTCGAACGGCGCTGAGGAACGCGCCAGCCCAGCACGGCGTTGCTCTTGCACAAGGAGCAAGTGATGGCTGGCGGATGGACGCGCGATGGCGCGGTGCAGGATCAGATCGACGATACGGTGAAAGATGCGGTCGCCGCGGCCCGCGCGCGGATGGCGGCGGGGCCGAGTGCGGAATATTGCGATGAATGCGGTGAGCCGATCCCGCCGCGGCGACGCGAAGCGCTTCCCGGCGTACGCACCTGCATCGCCTGCCAGGCCGAACGCGACCGGGCCGTGCGGCATTCTGCCATCAATCGCCGGGGAAGCAAGGACAGCCAGCTGCGCTAATCAAGCAGATGGCCGCTGCGCGCCCGCTTGGTATTGAGGTAATGCTGATTATGCGGGTTGGACGGCAGTTGGTGCGGCACACGCTCGAGCACCTCGACCCCTTCTTTCGCGAGCGCGGCAACCTTGGCCGGGTTGTTGGTCATCAATCTGACAGTGCTGACGCCGAGCAGTTCGAGCATTCGCGCGGCGGTGGCGAAATCGCGTGCCTCATCAGGCAGGCCGAGCCGCTGATTGGCCTCGACCGTATCGAACCCCTGATCCTGCAGCCGATAGGCGCGCAGCTTGTTGATCAAACCGATCCCGCGCCCTTCCTGCCGCAGATATAGCAGTACCCCCCAGCCGCCCCCGGCCGCCTCCGCCGCCATCGCGCTGAGCGCCGCGTCGAGCTGCGGTCCGCAATCGCATTTGAGACTGCCGAGGATGTCGCCCGTCAAGCATTCGGAATGCAGCCGGACCAGCGGGGTGCGGCCTCCATCCGGCACGCCGATCAGTAAAGCGACGTGCTCGCGCAAATCATCGGGCGATCGGAAGGCGACGATTTCCGTCTCTTCGCACGCCGCTACCGGCAATTTTGCGCGGGTGATGATGGCGAGCTGTGCCGGATCGGCCTGTGCCGCCAGATCGCCTACGGCGACAAGCTGGGCTTCCCCCGCATCGACGGGATCGACCAGGAAGGCGGGCAGTATGCCTGCGCGACGCGCCAGTTCGAGCGCAGCGACTGCTTCTTCGGGCCAATCAAGCGGGAGCGCCTGAAACGGTCCCTTCAGGGGAAAGACAAGGTCGAGCGCCGGGTCAGCCACGGCGCGCGCATTGGCGGGTGTGAACGGCTCCGCCGCGCGGATCAGCACCGGCGCGTGCGGCGCCGCAGCGTCCCGCTGGTTGGCGAGCTTGAGCGTGGCAGCTCGCGCCGCCGAGATAAGCATCATGGGTGAGCTGGCGCAGGCTGCCACGCCAGTTTCCGCCGGGAGCAGAATCGGGCCGCCGGCAAATTCGACCGGCCAGCCATGCCGCAAGGCATCGATGGCCTGAGCGGCGCGTCGCGCAGGCGAAGTAGGAGGGTTCTCCCACCCGTTCAGAGCGCGAACTCCGTGATCAGGGGCACATGATCAGAGGGCCGCTCCCAAGCGCGCGCCGCCTCCAGCACCCGGTGCGATACCGTCTGTGCAGCCAGTTCGGGGCTGGCCCACATATGGTCGAGCCGGCGCCCGCGGTCGTTCTTCTTCCAGTCGGCCGAGCGGTAGCTCCACCAGGAAAAATAACGCTGCGGCGCGGCAATATGGCGGCGGCCGATATCGTCCCAGCCATGCGCGTCCATGAACCGCGTCAGTGCCTCGACCTCGACCGGGGTGTGGCTCACCACCTTGAGCAACTGCTTGTGGCTCCACACGTCACTTTCGAGCGGGGCGATGTTGAAATCGCCCACGATCAGCGTCGGCCGGTCGAGCGCGTCGGCCCAACGGGTCATCCGCTCGACGAAATCGAGCTTCTGGCCGAACTTGGTGTTGAGCGTTCGATCGGGGATATCACCGCCTGCCGGAATATAGACATTCTCGACAATCATCCCGCGCCCGGCGCCGCCGACCTCGACGCCGACATGGCGGGCCTCGCCATTATCCTGCCAGTCATGGCGCGACACTTCGCGCAGCGGCAGCCGGCTGACCGTGGCGACACCGTGATAACCTTTTTGCCCATGAACGATCATGTGCTGATAGCCGGCGCGGGCAAACGCTTCGTAGGGGAACAGATGCTCTTCGCACTTGATCTCCTGGAGGCACAGCACGTCCGGCGTTTCTTCATCCAGCAGCCGTTCGACGAGCGGCATCCGCAGGCGGACCGAATTGATGTTCCAGGATGCGACAGAAACCATGGCTCGCGGATAGGGCGCGCGAACCGGCCGGGCAAGGCGCGCGAGGCGCGGGCAAAGGAAAACCCTCGTGCCGGGGGCATTGGCACGAGGGTTCCTTGGAGCGTTCGTCACGCTTGTACAAAACGGCCTTGCTGAAGACCGGGCAACAGGGGGGAAACCCGCTTCGGCCGCCTTGTCCAGTGGACCTTAAAGACCGCTCGCTTTCAGCGCCATGAACAGCGCCTGTCAGCTTGTCGCACGCGGGGCACGTCTGGGCCGCGAAGCGATTATCGGGGCCGGCCAGATGAGCGGCGCGGGTCACGATAAGTGAACACGCTGTCAGCCAGATTCAGGCCATAGCGGTGATTACGCAGGCGAACGGTGGTCCGCTGATTTTGTGCGTCGAGCGCCACCCAACTGGTCAATTCGAGCCCGCCGGGCGCCGCAGCGTTGCGGGTGAAGATCATCGTGATTACGCCGAATTCGGGACGACGCGGGTCGCGCACCTCGACGCTGATCACGTCAGGGTTACCGGTCTGCACCAGCCGGCCATACCGCTTAACGTCGCGATTGGGGTCGAGCAGCGCGCCAAGCGGCGAATTGGAAATCGGCCAGCGCTGCACCTGGTTCACCTCGTAATCGACCAGCGTCAGCGAGCGGCCATTCGACACGACCAGCATCTGCGCGCCCTGATATTCGAAGCGGATCTTGCCGGGGCGCTTCAACGTCATCACGCCGAGCAGCGTCTGGCCGCGACGATCGGTCTGGGTGAAATCGGCGCGCATCGTGGTAATTGCACGCAGCGCCGTCACCACGCGGTCGAGATCGTCCTGCGACTGCGCCTGGGCGGGCTGCGCGGGAATGGTCAGTGCTGACGCAGGGAGGCCAACGGCAAGCGCGCCGGCAAGCGCGGCGCGGATCGGAAAACGGTTTTTCTTGGTCAAGATGCTCATGCCTCGTCCTGTGGCGGTGGAGGCTTGAACCGACAGTGAACCCGCCCGGTCCGGAGGGAACCGCCAGATCACGGCGCCGGCAGCGCCGCTTACTTAATCTTGGCTTCCTTGAATTCGACGTGCTTGCGCACGATCGGATCGTATTTGCGGAAGCTCATCTTCTCGGTCGTATTGCGCGGGTTCTTCTTGGTGACATAGAAGAAGCCGGTTTCGGCGGTGGAGACCAGCCGGATCTTGATGGTTGCGGGCTTCGCCATGGGCTTTTCCTGATCGGTTGGAGCCCGTCGCGGGCCAAAACAATACAGGCGGCGCGCGGGCGCCGCCTCTTGGCCGGCCCCTTGGGTGATTCCACCCGTAAAGTCAAGCGTGCCTCATGCGCCGTTTCAGTCGGGCCGAACAGGGCCGCGGCCGGCCTTGACGGCAGAACGGACCTTTTTGCCTCTCAACCGTCCTTCGCGGTTGATGCGGTTGAGCCGGCTTTTCTTGCGGACCGCCGGCCGCTGATGGGCGGCCCGCAACACCTCGATCATCCGCCGGCGCGCCTCCTGCCGGTTGGCATCCTGCGTTCGATGCGTGCGCGCAGTCAGCACCAGCTCGCCGGCCTGGTTCAACCGCTGTCCGGCCAGCGCCTTCAGTCGATGAAATATCGCCGGTGGCAGCCGCAACGCGAAGATGTCGAGGCGAAGCTGCACCGCAGTCGCCACCTTGTTGACGTTCTGGCCGCCCGGCCCGGACGCGGCGATGAAGCTCTCCTCGGCGAGCGCCAGCGCGCGCTCGATCACCTCATCCATCGCCGAAGCCGAGCGCGTGAAACGGTGCGGGGAGCGGGGCGTGGGCGGTGATCGGGGTCTTGCCCGGCCGCGTCACGATCAGCGACGCGGCGTGGAGCATCATCCGCGCAGCCGGCTCGCCCGTGCCGTAGAGCGGGTCGCCCAGCAGCGGCAGGCCGATGCCGCTTGCTGCGTGCACGCGCAGCTGATGCGTGCGCCCGGTTTCCGGCCGGAACTCGATCAGCGCGCGGCCACCGGCACGGGCCATGACGCGCCAATGGGTCAGCGATGGCTTGCCCGCGCTGTCAGGCACCATCCGCCAGCCCTGTTCGGCGCTGCTAACCTTGGCCAGCGCAAGGTCGATGCTGCCCGAATCCTCCTGCGGGATGCCGGTGAGAATGCCGAGATAGACCTTCTCGACCAGCCGCGCTTCGAAGCTCTGCGCGAAACGGGCCAGCGCCTTGGCATTGCGCGCCAGCAGCAGGCAGCCAGAGGTATCGGTATCGAGCCGGTGGACGGGGGCCGGCCGGCGCTGGAAGCCAAGTCGGAGATCGCTCAGCGAATCGGCCAGCGAAGGCCCGCCGCGCCGGGGGCGGTCCATCGGCAAGCCGGCTGGCTTGTCGATGACGAGCGCCTCGCCGTCTTCATACAGGATGGTCGGCCTCATGCGCGGAGCCGCGCCGGCATCAGCCCGCGCACCGCGTTGCCGAGCAGGAACCCGTCGGCAAGGTCGGCCAGCGTCAGCGGCTCTTCCATCGCGCGTCCCTCGCTGAGCAGCGCCTGGCGCATAACGCCGGGGAGCAGGCCCAGCGCTAGCGGGGGCGTCAGCAAGCGCCCGCCGCGTTCGACAAACAGAGTGGTGGTGCAGCCTTCGGTCAGCAGCCCGTCATCGCGAACAAACAGCGCCTCGTCCGCTCCCGCCCCGCGGGCGGCGGCCAGACCCGCATCGTAGATCCAGCGGTCAGTGGTCTTGTGGCGCAAACGGGGATCACCGGGATCCACCGGCAACGGCAGCACCGCGGAGGTCACCGGGTGCTCATTGGGCGGCGGCAGCGGAGCGGCCTCCAGCGCCAGCGCGCCGCTGCGCGCGGCCAGCAGCCGCAGCCGCGCCGGCGCTTCGAGATCGAAGCACAGCGCCTGTATCCGGTTGCGCGCCGCGTGGTG
Organism: Qipengyuania sp. YIM B01966; assembly: GCF_016461955.1. GTDB lineage: Bacteria > Pseudomonadota > Alphaproteobacteria > Sphingomonadales > Sphingomonadaceae > QFOP01. Next base: position 56,440 of record NZ_JADMNM010000009.1, read on the forward strand.
GTCGAATGCATAGCCGAGTGCCGCCGCGCTGGCTTTCATCCTGCCCAGATGTAGGTCGAGCAGCGCGATCCCCTCGGCCGGATCGAACCGCATGGTTTCGATCAGGTCGGCGCCGCTGGCTGCGCGGGCAAATCCGCCTTTGACGAGCACCTCGCGCCATTCGGGCAGCGCTTCGCTATCGGCAACGATGGCCGAGCCGACGCCGAGCACCGCTGTGCCTTGCCCATTCTCGACCGGCGTCAGGCGCAGCGTGCGGATGGCGACATTGAACGCCGCCTCGCCATCCGCGCCGACCCGGCCAATCGCCCCGCAGTAGGGCCCTCGCACATCGCGCTCGACATCGGAGATGATTTCCATCGCGCGGATCTTTGGCGCGCCGGTGATCGAGCCGCAGGGGAACAGCGCGCGCACCAGATCGGCCGCGCTGTTCCCCGGTGCTAGCCGCGCCTCGATCGTGCTGACCATCTGGTGGACTGTGGGATAGGTCTCGACCGCGAAGGGCGCGGTCACTGTCACCGATCCGGCTACCGCCACGCGCGACAGATCGTTGCGGAGCAGATCGACGATCATCAGGTTTTCGGCCCGGTCCTTGTCCGAGCGGGCAAGATCTTCCACCAGCGCGCGGTCGGCTGCGGGATCGGGCCCACGCGGGCGGGTGCCCTTCATCGGCTTGACCCGCGCCGTGCCCTCCTTGAGCGAGACGAACAATTCGGGCGACAGGCTGAGTAGCCAGTTACTGCCATCGAACACCACGCCGCCATAGCCCGCCGCCGCCGCGCCGCGCAGCCTGGCATATAGCGCCAGCGGGTCGCCGCGATAGCTGCCGGCGAGCGGCAGGGTCAGATTGACCTGATAGATATCGCCCGCGCGGATGGCTTCCTGCACGGCAGCGAATGCCTCGGCATAGCCGCCCGGCGAAAGCTGCGGGTCGAGCGGGCCAAGCGTGGCGACCGCATCCGGCCCGGCCCCGCGTGCGGCCAGCCAATCGCTGACCGCCTCGGGTGGGATGGTTTCGCAGCGCTCAAACCGGCCCAGCCAGACCAGCGGCCCGCCAGCGCCCGCCGCCCCTTCGGCCAGTGGGGAGAGCCGGTCTTCCAGTGCCAGCCCCGCCTCGTAAGCGAGATAGCCCGCCAGCGTCCCGCCGCGCTCTGCCAGCGCTTTGTCCGCCGCCGCCAGCACCCCGGCGACCTCGGCCGGGCGGTAGGCAACGAAAAGCTCGGCGGGCGCGCTGTAATAATGCGCCGGCGCCGCACCCTCCGCCCGCGCATCGTCGAGCAGCACGAAGGGCGCGAGGGAAGGAGATGCCGGCTCAGCCATCGTCATCGCCCTTAACCGCTTCGCCGCCCAAGTCGAGGCACCTTGACCGGGCAGGGCCCGCCGCGCACAGGCGGTGCCTTCAAGCGATAGGAGCTGTGCGCGGATGACCGAGATTTTCTTGGGCCTGGCAGAGAATGGCGAGCGGCAGGTGCTCAACCTGTCGCGGGCGAACCGTCACGGCCTGATCGCGGGCGCCACCGGCACCGGCAAGACCGTCACGCTGCAAGGCCTGGCGGAAGATTTCTCCGCCGCCGGCGTGCCGGTGTTCGTGGCCGATGTGAAGGGCGATCTTGCCGGCATCGCTATGGCCGGCTCGCCCCAGTTCAAGCACGCCGCCACGCTCGAACAGCGCGCGCGCGAACTCGGCATCACCGATTATGCCTATGCCGACAATCCGGTGATCTTCTGGGATCTGTATGGCGAACTCGGCCATCCGATCCGCACCACGATCAGCGAGATGGGGCCGCTGCTGCTGGCCCGCCTGCTCGGCCTCAATGAGACGCAGGAAGGCGTGCTGCAGATCGTCTTCCGCCTGGCGGACGAACAGGGCCTGCTGCTGCTCGATCTGGGCGATCTGCAGGCCATGCTGGCCTATGCGGGCGAGAATGCGGCCGATCTCACCACCCGCTACGGCAATGTCAGCAAGCAGAGCATCGGGGCGATCCAGCGACAGTTGCTGAGCTTCGAGGCCCAGGGCGCCGACGCGTTCTTCGGCGAACCGGCGCTCGAGATTGCCGATTTCATCCGCACGGACGAGCAGGGGCGCGGTTTCGTCAATGTGCTCGCCGCTGACCGGCTGATGCGCAGCCCCAAACTCTACGCCACCTTCCTGCTGTGGCTGCTGGCCGAATTGTTCGAAAGCCTGCCCGAAGTCGGCGACCCGGAAAAGCCGGTGCTGGTGTTCTTCTTCGATGAGGCGCATCTTCTTTTCGATGATGCGCCCAAGGCGCTGCTGGAAAAGATCGAGCAGGTCACGCGGCTGATCCGCTCCAAAGGGGTCGGGGTCTATTTCGTCACCCAGACCCCGATCGACATTCCCGAAGCGGTTGCCGGCCAGCTCGGCAACCGCGTGCAGCACGCTCTGCGGGCCTTCACCCCGCGCGACAAGAAGGCGATCAAGGCCGCGGCCGACACCTTCCGCATCAACCCAGAGCTCGATGTCGAGCGGGCGATTACCGAATTGCGCGTCGGCGAGGCGCTGGTCTCGACCCTGATGGAGGACGGCGCGCCGTCGATTGTTCAGCGCACGCTGATCAAGCCGCCCCGTTCGCGGCTGGGCCCGGTCACCGACAAGGAACGGGCGATCATTCGCTCGATCAGCCCGGTCGATGGCAAATACGACCAGGCGGTCGATCGCGAAAGCGCCGAGGAGGTACTGGCGGCTAAGGCCGCGGATGCGGCGGCCACGGCCGAGGAAGTCGAGGCGAGCAGCCGCGAGGACGTCGGCCGGCGCGAACGGCGGCACACCTCGCTTTGGGGCAAGGCGGGCAAAGCGGCTGCGGGGGCGGCCGCGAGTTCTGCGGCAACGCTGGTCGCCGCCAGGATGACCGGCCGGCGCAGCCGCTCAAGCCCCACGGCCAGCGCCGCCAGCGCCGCGGCCGGCACCATCGCCACCGGGCTCGGCGGCGCAATCGCCGGCCGGTTCGTCCGCAATCTGATCGGCAGCCTGATGCGCTGAGGCACCAGGCTGCTGTCACCTGCGAATTTATTGAACCGGCGTTGACCCGGCGCGGTCCTGCTGGCGCTGCGCGCGCCATTCTGCGCGGCGCGCCTCGCGCATCGCCTCGTGTTCGGCGGTTGTGATCGTGCCATCGCGGTTGGCATCCGCCCGGTCAAACCGTTCGAGCGCGCGGGCGACGAAGGTGGCCCGATCCACCGGCACTGGCTGCCCGGCGCGCGCGCCATGATGGCCCCGATCGCCGCGCTGGCCCATCCGGTGGTTGCCGCGACGATCCGCGCGGTCCCCCTGCAGGGCAGCGAATTCCTCGCGGCTCAGCGCGCCGTCGCGGTTGGTGTCGAGCTGGTCGAACCGCGCGGCATGGCGCGCCGTACGATCGGCGGCGTCAACCTTTCCATCCTGATTTGCATCCATGCGTGCAAAATGCTGCTCGGCACGTGCCTGTGCCTGTTGCCGGGTCATGTCCGCCATCGGCGCGCGCATTGCACCGCGCGGTGCTTGCTGGGCGGTCTGGGCGAGCACTGCGGTAATCGGCAGGGCCAGCGCCAGCGCGCCGAGGGCCATCGTCATCCTACGCATCATCTGTCTCCATGCTTCACGGCGCGATTATGCCGCGGGCGGCTGATCGGGCGATGAACGCCCGCGGCGGCCGTGCAGATCAGCCGCGACAACCCCCTTAGGCCGGATGTCACCAACCCCGTTCGTCCGCGGTTCCGCCGTCATCGGCGATCAGGGTCTCACCTTGTCGGTCCGCCACGGCGTTCGCGGTGTTGCGTGCCGATACCTGCGGTGATGAACAGCGCCGTCGCTTCGGCGCAGCCGGGCGCGAGATCGACGGTGTGCCAGGTCCCCGCCGGATTGATGGCATAGTCGCCCGGGAACAGGGTAAGCGAACACGTCTTCCCGCCGGTGTCCTGGATCAGCACCAGACCGCCCGCGGTGCACACCACCAGCTCGTCGCCCGATGGATGCATTTCCCAGCTGTCCCACGGTGCCGAGAAACTGTGGAGACTGACCAGCCGGCCATCGGGCCCATCGCCGGTAGTGCGTGCCTCGTAATCGGCATAAAACGCCATGCCGGTAAACTCGCCCTGCGCACACGCGCTGCCGCCACGCCCGAGATGCACCGGAAAGCGGGCCAGCGACAGCCCGTCGCGATGATCCGGCGCGTTCATCCCATCACGAAAGCGTTGAGCTTGTTACCGTCAGGATCGCGGAAATAGCCGGCATAGAACCCGCTATCACCGCGCGGGCCGGGTTTGCCTTCGCAGGTGCCGCCATGGGCGAGCGCGACGTCGTACAGCCGATCGACCTGCGCGCGGTCCTTCGCCTCCAGCGCGACCATCACGCCATTGCCGACACTGGCGGGCTGGCCATTATAAGGCTTGGTAAGGCCGATGCCCGCAGGCCCGTTCGGCACGCCCCAGGCGATGAAGCCGTCATATTCCATCATCCGCGGCGTCCCCATTTCCGCCGCCAGCGCATCGTAAAAGCGCGCTCCGCGTGCCAGATCGTTGGTCCCCAGCGTGACATAACCGATCATCGCGAATCTCCTCCTCGCACTGCGCCCACAGTGAAGAACATTAGCAGAACATCGTTACGATGTCAATGGTGCACAGGCCTCTTCCAGCCACGCCAGCACCGCCCCGTCGAGCTGGGGCGCGAGGAGCGCGCGCACCTGGGCGTGATAGGCGTTCCACCATTGGGCCTCCTCACGGGTCAGCAGCGCGTGGTCGAGCAGCGTGCGGTCGATCGGGGCGAATGTCAGCGTTTCGAAGCCGAGCCAGTCGCCTTCCGCACCCGCAATCTCGGCCGGCACCGTCAGGATCAGGTTTTCGGTGCGGATGCCGAACGCGCCCGGCTTGTAATAGCCCGGTTCGTTCGACAGGATCATGCCGGCAAACAGTTCCTGATCGGTCCCCGCCTGCCCGCCCGCCGATTTGGCGATCCGCTGCGGCCCTTCATGCACCGACAGGAAGCTACCGACTCCGTGGCCGGTGCCATGCGCGTAATCGACCCCGGCATCCCAGAGGAATTGGCGTGCCAGCGTGTCGAGCTGGCTGCCCGCTGTCCCTTGCGGAAAGCGCGCGCGGGCAAGCGCGATATGGCCCTTTAGCACGCGTGTGAAGCGGTCCTTCTGTTCGGCCGAGGGTTCGCCCGGCCCGATCCAGACGGTGCGGGTGATATCGGTTGTTCCGTCGCGATATTGCCCGCCCGAATCGCACAGGTAGACGCTGCCCGGTTCGATCGGCAGGTTGCTGTCCTCGTCCACCCGGTAATGCGGCAGCGCGGCGTGCGGACCGGCGGCGGAAATCGTGTCGAAGCTGTTATCGACGAGGCAACCGGTCTCATCGCGAAAGCGCGCCAGCGCGGCCACCGCCGACAGCTCGGTTTCGCCGCCCTTGGGCGCTTCGACGGCCAGCCAGTGGAGGAATTTGACGATCGCCGCCCCGTCGCGCGCCTGCGCGGCGCGGTGGCCGGCCTGCTCGACCGGGTTCTTGATCGCGCGCGGCAGAATGGTCGGGTCGCGCACCGCGACCGCCTCGGCTCCCGCATCGCGCAGCGCCTTGAAGATGCCGGCAACGCCGAAGGAGGGATCCACCGCAACCTGCTTGCCGCCCAGCCCCGCCAGCGCGCCTTCAAAATCGCCCCGCGCGCGCACCGTCACCGCATTGCCGAGATGGCGGGTGAGTTCGGGCGTCACCTTTTCGGGCGCGATGAACAGTTCGGCGGTGCCGTCGGCATGGGCGATGACATAGGACAGCGCCACCGGCGTGCGATCGACATCGCTGCCGCGGATGTTCAGCAGCCAGGCGATGGAATCGAGCGCGCTGATGATCGCCGCATCGTGCCCTTCATCCTTGAGCCATTCCCCCACCGCCGCGCGCTTGTCGGCGCTGGATCGGCCCGACTGCTCGTCGGCATGGACCAGCGCCGGTGCGAGCGAGGGCGCCGGTCGGTCGTCCCACACCGCGTCAATCGGATTGCGCTCTACCGGAACCAGCGCGATGCCTTTCTTCGTCAGCGCCTTGTCGGTCTGTTCCACCCAGCCCTGCGTATGCAGCCAGGGATCGTAGCCGATCCGTGCGCCCTCGCCCGCCTGGGCGCCAATCCAAGCGGCAGGCGGCGAGGCGGGCACCTGGTGATATTCGTAAAGCTGCCCGTCCACCTGCTCGCGGACCTGTTGGGTATAGCGCCCGTCGACGAACATCGCCGCCTTGTTCGCCAGCACCACCGCCGACCCGGCCGATCCGCCAAAGCCCGTCAGCCAGCCGAGCCGCTGGGCATAGGCGCCGACATATTCGCTCATATGCTCGTCCGAGATCGGCACCACGAAGCCGTCCAGCTGCTGGCGTTTCAGCTCCTCGCGCAAGCGGGCAAGGCGGGCTTCGTGGGTTTGCATCAGCATTGTTGCGGTCCTTTCGCCGGCACCATAGGGCCGCGGCATGACCGATACCACCAAGCAATCCGCCGCCAAGCCACCCGTGGCCGCGAAAAAGCCGTCGACCGCCAGCCATCACGGGCAGATCGTCACCGACGATTACGCCTGGCTGCGCGATCCCGCCTATCCCGAAGTGAGCGATCCCGAGGTTCTCGCCTATCTCGAGGCGGAAAACGCCTGGTTCCGCCACCAGATGGCGCCGCAGCAGGCGCTGGTCGACACGCTGTTTGCCGAGATGCGCGCCCGGATCAAGGAAGCCGACCGCTCGGTGCCGCAGAAGGATGGCGACTGGCTCTACTGGATCGAGTTCGAGGAGGGCGCCGAATATAAGAAATGGTGGCGCCGACCGGTGAGAGCGCCCGAAGATGGTCGCGCCGACCAGCTGATCCTCGACGAGGTGGCGCTGGCCGCGGGGCATGAGTATTTCAGCCTGGGCGCTGTGTCGGTCAGTCGCAGCGGCCAGCTGCTGGCCTATTCGGTCGATGATAATGGTTCCGAACGGTTCACCGCGCGGATCAAGGATCTGGCCACCGGCGCGCTGCTGGCGGACGAAATTCCCGGCACGCTGGGGGCGCTGGTGTGGGCAGCGGATGATCGCGCGCTGGTCTATGCGCTGGCGAACGAGAACTGGCGCACCGACAATGCCCGGCTCCATTGGCTGGGCCAGCCGGCGAGCGAGGATGTCGAACTCTATCACGAAGATGATGAGGGTTTTCGCGTCGGCGTTGCCCTGTCGGCCAATGAAGAATGGGTCATCCTTGGCACATCGGACCATGAAACCAGCGAAGTCCGCCTGATCCCCGCCAACGATCCGCTGGCCGAACCCGTTCTCGTTCGCCCGCGTCAGCCGGGGGTCGAATATGATGTCGATCTGCGCGGGGAAACCTTGTTCGTCCATACGAACGACACGCACGAGAATTTCCGCCTCGCCACCGCGCCACTGGCCGCACCGGGCGAATGGGCCACGCTGATCGACGGCTCGGATGCGTTCTACCTCACCGGGTTCGAGCTGTTCCGCGATTTCTACGTGGTCGAGGGGCGGATCGGCGGGCTCGACCGGCTGGAGGTGCGCTATTACGACGATCCGGCCCGGATCGAGCCGATTGTCTTTCCGGAACGCACCTATACCGCATCGCTCGGCAACAATCCCGAATGGTCGACGAGCCAGCTGCGCCTGTCCTATGAAAGTATGGTCAGCCCGGCGACCGTGTACGATTACCACGTCGCGGAACGCACGCTGGAGGTGCGTAAGGTGCAGGAGATACCCTCCGGCTACGACCCTGCGCTTTACACCACCGAGCGGCTGGAAATTGACGCGCGCGACGGCACGGCGATCCCGGTCAGCATCGTCATGCGCCGCGACCGGGCGGCTGGCGGGCCGCTGCACCTCTATGGCTATGGTGCCTATGGTATCGCGATCGATCCGGGCTTCTCGACCGCGCGGTTGAGCCTGCTCGACCGGGGGTTTGCCTATGCCATCGCGCATATTCGCGGCGGCGACGATCTCGGGCGCGCCTGGTACAAGGCGGGCAAGCTGCAGCAGCGCACCAACGCCTTCACCGATTTCGTCGATGTCGCCCGCGGGCTGGTCGCGCGCGGATTCACCCGGGCCGGGCGGATTTCGATCTCGGGCGGCTCGGCCGGGGGCGAGCTGATGGGCGCGGTGGTCAATTCCGATCCCGAATTGTGGGGCGCGGTGGTGGCGCATGTGCCGTTTGTCGATGTGCTGGCGACGATGCTCGACGCTTCGCTGCCGCTGACGCCGGGCGAGTGGCCCGAATGGGGCAACCCGATCGAGGATGAAGCCGCTTTCGAGCTGATCCGCAGCTACAGCCCGTACGACAATGTGCGCGCGCAAGCCTATCCGCCAATGCTGGTCACCGCCGGGCTTAACGACCCGCGCGTGACCTATTGGGAGCCTGCCAAATGGGTCGCCCGTCTGCGCGAGCTGAAGACCGACGACAATGTCCTGCTGCTCAAGACCAATATGGGCGCCGGGCATGGCGGGAAATCGGGCCGGTTCGAGGGGCTGCGTGAAACGGCCGAGGAATTCGCCTTCATCCTATGGCAGATGAGGGCGGCATGAGCGCGCCCTTCACCCTCGCCTTCACCGCCCGGCCCGAGCACATTGACGAGCTGGGCCATGTCAACAATGCCGTCTGGGTGACCTGGATCCAGGATGTCGCCACCGCGCACTGGCAGGCGGCGGCGCGGGCGGAAGATGTCGCCGCCTATTACTGGGTCGTGCTGCGGCACGAGATCGACTATCGCGGCAATATCGCGGTCGGCGAGAGCGTGACTGCGACCACGTTCATTCCCGATCCGCCGCGCGGCGCGCGCTTCGACCGCTGCATCGAGTTTCGCGATGCGGGCGGCAAGGTCATCGTCTCGGCGCGCTCCACCTGGGCGATGATCGAGCGGGCCAGCGGCCGGGTGGCGCGGGTGCGCCCTGAAATCGCCGCGCCGTTCTACGCCGCCTGAGGCTTTGCCGACTGGCGCCGGCCGGCCTGCCGGCGGTCGGCGAAATGCTGCAGCTTCTCGCGCATCATCCGGTTCCGCCCGGCCCGCTTGGCATCGTAGAGCAAGCGGTCACAATAGTCGTACAGGGTGCTGAAATCGGCGGCGATGCCGGTGCCGGGCCCGGCCTGTTCGACCAGCCCCATGCTGGCGGTGACCACCCGGTCGAGCCCGACAATCTCGGCCGCCACGCGCTGGGCGATCGCCTGCCGGCGCATCTCGGCGCGCTGCGCCGCATCGGGACCGCGCAGCATCAGCAGGAACTCCTCGCCGCCCATCCGGACCACGCGGGTATCTTCGTCAGGCGCCAGCGCGTTCGCCGCAGCAACGATCACCCGGTCGCCCACCGCATGGCCGAAGCGGTCGTTGATGTCCTTGAAATGATCGAGGTCGCACAGCGCCAGCGTGCGAAAACCCCCGGCATAATCGGCGGCGAAATTGGCCGATAGCGCGCGGCGGTTGGAGAGGCTGGTTAGCGGGTCGCGGTCGGCCGCCTGTTCGAGCCGCTGGCTCGTGAACATGGCATTGTCGCGCTCCCGCCGCAGGATCATGAACCGGTCGACCGCGCCCATCCCGGTGATGAGAATCTCGGCTATCGCTGCCAGATGATGGGCGAAATAGAGGTCGAGCGGCGCGTCTCCTGCACCCAGCAACGATGCAATCCTGAGCCCGTTGACGCCGATTACCGGCAACCACGCCAGCGCCAGGAACATCACCGCCCGGCTGCCCCGCCGCCAGGCCACGATCACCGCCCAGAAATAGACGAGGAAGACGGGGATATAACCGCCATAATAGACGTGCGGCGCATAGGCGGCGGCCGGCCCGGTGGCTGTGACGTAGAAAACGCTGATGGCGAGGCCCCACAGCACGGACCATTCGAGCAAGCGGCGATGCAGCGGATCGATTTTCCCCGGCTCGATCATCGAAGCCGCGAATAGTGAGCCCATCGCCGCCGCGCCGGTCAGACTGAAAATGCCGAGGTGGAACACGGTCGAGACCGGCAGGCGCGCAAAATGCGTGATCAGGCCCGACGTCACGGCGGTCTGCACCAGCATGAACACGACCATCAGCGTGTGCCACACCAGGAACCGCTGACGCAGCACCCGCCAGAAGGCGAAATTGAACAATAGCGGTGCGGCGAGGAGGCCGCACAGGGCCGCGACCGCAAGATCGAACACCTCCGATGTCGGTTCGGCCCCGCTCGCTGTCACCAGCCGGGTTTCGTCCACCAGCCCGGTATGGCGCGGCTGGTCATAGCGCAATTCGACCGCCGCGATCCCGCCCGCCATCTGCGGCACGGGGAGGCGCATCAGCCATTGGCCATGCGCCACCTCGAAATCATCTTGCGCGATCTGCCGGCGGATGACCGAGCCGTCGCGCCCCTCGACCGTCAGTTCGCCCCCGCGAAATTGCGAGAGGCGGGTGGTGACGAAGCGCGGTGCTTCTCCCGGCGGCGCTGCCAGCCGCACCCGCGCCTCGGCCGGAACGCGGTCCCAGTCGCGCGCGCCACAATGTCATTGCGACCAACCGCCATTCGCGTCGCGTACCGCACTGCACATGGCGGGCGGTGCGGCCGGTGCAGCCGCCAGCGGGATGGCCCACACCATCGCCATCATTGCCCCAAGGGCCGCGAGGATTCGCTTCCATCCCATCCATGCGCGGCCTTAGCTGCGAGACCCTGCCAAGCGATTAAGCGCCTGTTAGCAGTGTGTTAGTCGAGCACCTCGGCGAGCGGCACATGCGCATAGCCGAGCTCGTCCGCGACTGCCTGATAGACCACCTTGCCGGCATGGACATTGAGCCCCGCGGCGAGATGCGGATTGGCCTTGAGCGCGGCCTGCCAGCCCAGCTCGGCAATCTTCAGCGCGTGGGGCAGGGTGACGTTGTTGAGCGCATAGGTGCTGGTCCGCGCCACCGCGCCGGGCATGTTGGCGACGCAATAATGGACGATGCCGTCCACCACATAGGTCGGATCCTGATGCGTCGTCGCGCGGCTGGTTTCGAAGCAGCCGCCCTGATCGATCGCCACATCGACCAGCACCGCGCCCTGTTTCATGCACGGCAGCATGTCGCGCGTCACCAACTTCGGTGCGGCAGCGCCGGGCACCAGCACCGCGCCGATCACCAGATCGGCCTCGCAGATCATCTGCTGAATATTGGCGCGGTTGGAAAAACGCGTCTTGGCGCGGCTTTCGAAATGGGTGCCGAGCCGTTCGAGCACTTCGGGGTCGCGGTCGAGAATGGTCACATCAGCGCCAAGGCCCACCGCCATCTGCGCGGCGTTGAAGCCGACCACGCCGCCGCCAATCACCAGCACCTTGCCCGGCAGCACGCCCGGCACCCCGCCGAGCAGCACCCCGCGCCCGCCATGCGCCTTTTCGAGCGCGGTGGCGCCGGCCTGGATGCTCATCCGCCCGGCGACCTGGCTCATCGGTTTCAAGAGCGGTAGCGAATTACCGGGGCCGGTGACCGTTTCATAAGCGATCGCGGTGACGCCGGATTTGACCAGATCGGCGGTCTGCTCAGGGTCGGGGGCGAGGTGCAGATAGGTGTAGAGGATCTGCCCTTCGCGCAGCATCGCGCGTTCGCCCGCCTGCGGTTCCTTGACCTTCACCACCATCTCGCATTCGGCAAAGATCGGTTCCGGCCCGGCGACGATTTCGGCCCCGGCGGCGCGATATTCGTCATCGGTCGCATCGATGCCCAGCCCCGCGCCAGCCTCCACCCACACCTCGTGGCCATGGCCGGTCAGTTCGCGGACGCTCTCGGGGGTCAGCCCGACGCGATATTCGTGGTTCTTGATTTCCTTGGGGCAGCCGATGCGCATGAGACTTGGCCTTGCTGGGGAGGGAAGGTGGCCTGCGGGTTAGCGCGGCGGGCCGGGCTTGGCAATTCGGCGCACTGGCGAGGCGACAGTGAACCGGGGGTTTTGGAGAACTTGCAACACAGCGGTTTCGTGTAGATTTTCAATCAAGTAGGAACTGGCTGGGAGCACCGGTGTGTCACCTTCGAGGTCGCTGGGATGGCGGGGGCAGGGTGGCTGGCATGGCGATGGTCCTACCATCCGCTCGCCGCTGTAGGACAGCGCTAGCGCAGATAGCCATGCTCGCCGAGGAACCAGCGCAAAGCCTCGGCATAATCGGCGAAGCGGCGTTCGTACCCGTCGGGGCAGGCGTCCTCGACCAGCGGAACCGTGCACGGCTCCGGCAGCCAGCCGCTTGTCCCGGCCGCAGCGATCGCGCGAGCGAGCGCCGGTTCGCCATTGCCCAGCCGCGCCTCGGCGGCGGCGTAGCCCGCGCAGGCGCCTGGCCTGCCTTCGCGGCATTCTGTCCATGCTCGGCGCGCGAAGCGGCGGAACAGCGGGGCATAACGCGGCGCGTCGCTGACATCGACCAGCGCGCCGCCTGCCAGGTTCCAGATCTGCGGCGGCGGCCAGCTCGCATTGTAGGAGGTGAAGGCATAGAGAAAGCGGTCGTCGCTGCGGACGAGATCGCGCACGCCGTCGCCATCGACATCGCGCGGCAACCGGGTTTCGGGCGCCGCATCGGCCGGCGGCAGCGCGTTTACCTGCGGCCCGGCCGGACCGAGCGTGACGATCCGCGTGGTGACGCAGCAATGCATCCCGCCAGTAAACCCGACCACCAGCACCGCCGGCTGCGCATCGCCGCGCGCCCAGCGGGCGATGCCGATGCCGAGGCCGTGATGCGCCAGCGTCTCCTCGTCTGCCGGCAGTACGAACGGCGGCCGGCCAGGGAAGGTGACGGCGATCCGCACGCTGGCCTGCTCGAAGGTCTCGCCATCAGCCTCATGCGTCTCGATCTGCGGAACGAGCTCGACGCTGACGCCCTCGCTGGCGAGCCGGACCGGCTGGCGCTTGGCGAGCGGGTTGAGATTGCGCCACGCCTCGGCATGAGCGGCGGGGGCGGTCGCCACGGCCAGCACCGCCGCAAACAGCGCACCGATCAGAGCGTAAAAAAGGCGGGTGCGCGGCATGATATGGCTCCGTGAAGGATAGCCGAGATTAGACCGCGCGCTGCCGGGCGCTACTGACAAATATCGTCACGGGCGTGTAGATTAGCGGGACCCCGGATCAAATCCGGGGCGACGAAATGTCAACCTATTCCCTTCCCGTCACCCGGGCTTGACCCGGGATCCAGCTTTTCGGCCGCAAAGGGCAGCAGGTCCGGTCAACTTCCTACAGCGGATTCCCATCCGCATCGCGGAAGATTTCGCGGCGGCCGACATGGTTGGCGGGGCCGACCAGCCCTTCGCTCTCCATCCGTTCGATCCACTTGGCGGCGGTGTTGTAGCCGACCCCCATCTGGCGTTGCAGCCACGAGCCTGACGCCTTCTGGTTTTCGATCACCACCTGGCACGCCTGGCGATATTTGCGTTCTTCCGGGTTGTCCGACGCGGTCAGTTCGTCGTCGAACAGGAAGCCGCCGCCATCTTCGGGTTCCTCGGTCACGGCATCGACATAATCGGGCTTGCCCTGGCCGCGCCAGTGATCGGCCACGCGTTCGACTTCGTCATCCGACACGAACGGGCCGTGGACGCGGACCAGCGGGCCCGAGGACGGCTTGTAGAGCATGTCGCCCTTGCCCAGCAGCTGCTCGGCGCCCTGTTCGCCAAGGATCGTGCGGCTGTCGATCCGGCTGGTGACGTGGAACGAGATGCGCGTCGGCAGGTTGGCCTTGATCACCCCGGTGATGACATCGACGCTGGGGCGCTGCGTCGCCATGATCAGGTGAATGCCGGCGGCGCGCGATTTCTGGCTGAGGCGCTGGATCAGCACCTCGATTTCCTTGCCCACAGTCACCATCAAATCGGCCAGTTCGTCGACCACCAGCACGATCAGCGGCAACGGCGCGTAATCGAGCTGCTCTTCCTCGAACAGCTCCTCGCCGGTTTCGGGGTCGAAGCCGGTCTGCACCCGGCGGCCCAGCGGTTTGCCCTTGGCGATCGCGGTGTTCACCCGGTCGTTGAAGCCGCCGATATTGCGCGCCCCGATGCTCGACATCATCCGGTAGCGGCGCTCCATCTCCTCGACCGCCCATTTCAATGCGCGGACCGCCTTGGCGGGCTCGGTCACCACCGGCGAGAGGAGGTGCGGGATGTCGTCGTAGCTCTTGAGCTCGAGCACCTTGGGGTCGATCATGATGAGCCGGCATTCGGTCGGCGTGAAGCGGTAGAGCAGCGACAAGAGGATGCAGTTGAGGCCAACCGACTTGCCCGAGCCGGTGGTGCCCGCGACCAGCAGATGCGGCATCGCGGCAAGGTCGGCGACGATCGGTTCGCCGGCGATGTCCTTGCCGAGGATGATCGGCAGCCCGCCACGCGATTCGACAAAGGCTTCGCTGGCGGCGAGTTCCTTCATCACTACCATCTGGCGGTGCGCGTTGGGCAGTTCGATGCCCATGACCGTGCGCCCGGGGATGGACGACACGCGCGCCGAAATTGCGCTCATATTGCGGGCGATATCTTCGGCCAGGCCGATCACCCGCGCGGCCTTGATGCCGGGTTCGGGTTCGAGTTCGTACATCGTCACCACCGGGCCGGGGCGGACGGCAGTGATCTCGCCCTTGATCTTGAAATCGTCGAGCACGGTTTCGAGCAGGCGGGCGTTCTTTTCCAGCGCCAGCTTGTCGAGCTTGGGGGCGCTGTCCTTGGGTGGGTCTTGCAACAGGTCTAGCGTGGGGAGCGCGAAATCGGCGGCGAACAGGTCGCGCTGCTGGGCCTTGGGCGCGCGGGTGGAGGGCTTGGGCGGTTGCAGCGGATCGGGAATTTCCGGCGCGCGGCGGGGGGCTTCGGGGGCGGCGTCCTCGCCGGTTTCGGCGGGTTCGGTGCGGCGCGGGCGGGGCAGCCGGTCACGCAGGCGGGGGGCGGGGGATTGTGCCGCTTCATCCTCGCCTGCCGGCGCGCGCTTCAGGAAGGCGGGCAGCGTCAGCAGCGTGGCCCAATCGAAGGCGAACACGCGTGCGGCCAGCGCGGTGCCGCCGGCCAGCGCGGCAACGGCAAGGGCGAGGATAACCCAGCCTTCCAGCCCACTGCCAAAGCGCGCGGCCACCGCCTCGACCGCGCGTTCGCCCAACAGTCCGGCAATCCCGCCGACCGATGCCGGGAAGCTCGATCCCGGCCCGTCGAAGATCAGCGCCAGCACCGTGCCGAGCAGCGCCATCGCGAAGAGCAGCATACCCAGCGGCCGCCACCAGCGGGTCTCGGTGTCGATCTCCTCGCGCTCGACATCGCGCCACAGCTTGCGCGCCCCGACGTAGCACAGTGGCAGCAGCAGCACGCCGGGAAGGCCGAACAGATACAGCACCCGCTCCGCCGCCCAGGCGCCGGGCGCGCCCATCCAGTTGGCGATGTCGTTACCGGCGGCGGCGGTCGAATTGCTCGGGTCGGTGTGCGTGTAGCTGGCGATGGCAAGGCCGAGAAACAGCATCAGCGCGAACAGGGCGGCGGCACCGGCCATTTGCACGGCGCGGCGGGCCGAACGGCGGAAGGCGGCGCGCCAGTCTGCCGCGGCGGGCCTCATGCCCTGCTTGCCGATTGCCCTCGTGGCCATGTCCGATTGTGTCCCGTGTCCCGCCTGGAACACAGCATGAATCCTCAAGGGTCCGAGGTCAAGGAACTTGGATCAGCCCGTCGATGGCGCCCCAGCGCGGCCAGCCCAATTCGGCCGCACGGGTCTCGCTCATTCCGCCGAGCGCGATTACCGGCATGGTGGCTTCAGCGGCCACCGTATGGAACCCCGCCGGTCCCAGCACGGGCGCGCCGGGATGCGAACGCGTGGCGAACACGGGGGAGACAAACACGCCGTCCGCTTGCGCCGCATTCGCGGCGGCGATCTCGGCGGTGTTGTGCGCGGTGGCGAGGCGGAGCAGGCCGGGTGCGGGATGAAGCGCGGCGGCTCCATAAATCCCCTCGGCCCCCAGCGCCCGTGCCTCCCCCGCTGTGCCCGACAGGATCGCCAGATGGCCCAGCGCCTGTGCCTTGCGGGCCAGTGCGCCCATTCGGGCCATGCGGTCGGCGGGTCGCAAGTGGTAATGCCGCAGCACCAGCGCCGAATTGGGCGGCAGCGCGGCGAGCGCGGCATCCAGCAGTGCATCGTTGCGCGCATCGGTCAGCAGCCAGCGCAGCGGCAAGGCGGAACGGGGGGTCTGGCGCTGGCGCATCGCCAGGTTATAGCGCGCCCGCATGGACCAGACGACCCAGCACGCGCCCTATGCCCCGCTCGAAACGGTGCGCGCGGAGATTGCCCGCGCCGCCGCCATTGCCGGGCACGACGCGGCAGAGATAGCGCTGGTCGCGGTCAGCAAGACGCATGAAGCGCCCGCGATCCGCCCGCTGCTCGCCGCCGGGCAGCGCGTGTTCGGCGAGAACCGTGTGCAGGAGGCCGCCGCCAAATGGCCCGCTTTGCGCGAGGAATATGCCGGCATCGCGCTGCATCTGGTCGGCAGCCTGCAATCGAACAAGGCGGAGGAGGCCGCGGCTTTCTTCGATTGCATCCATTCGCTCGACCGGCCCAAACTCGTCAGCGCGCTCGCCCGCGCGTTCGACAAGGTCGGGCGGCAAGTGCCGTGTTTTGTCCAGGTCGATGTCGGGGAAGAACCGCAGAAGGGCGGCTGCCCGGTGGCCGAATTGCCCGCGCTGCTCGCCGCCGCGCGCGCGGCCGAGGTGCCGGTGGTGGGGCTGATGTGCGTGCCGCCTGCCGGGATCGAGCCGGCGCCGTTCTTCGCCTTCCTCGACAAACTCGCCGCCGATCACGGGCTGTCGGGGCGCAGCATGGGGATGAGCGGCGATTTCGCCACCGCGATCATGCTCGGCGCGACGCATGTGCGGGTCGGCACCGCTCTGTTCGGCGCGCGCGGCTAGCGCACAAAAAAGGGCGCCACGCGGGCGCCCTTTTCGGTATCAAGTTGAGCGTGGCTCAGAATTCGCCGCGCACCGTGATCCCGTAGGTCCGCGGCTCGGCAAGGAAGGCCGAGAACATCTGCTGCGGGGCCACTAACGGGGTGTTGAAAGCGACCTGCGTGTACTGTTCGTTGAACAGGTTCTGCACCCAGCCTTCGACCGCGAAGCGCCCGCCAATATCGGTCAGCCCGATGCGGCCGTTGACCACCACGTAACCGTCCTGCTCCTTGCCATACTGCAGGTCCGAACCGGTGTTGTAATCGCCCGTCATACGCGCGTTGAGGAACACGAGGCCGCGCATCCCGCTGGTCCCGATCGCCGGGGTGAAGGTCAGCGAGGTGGTGCCCACCACTTCCGGCGCGTTCGACATGTTATCGCCCGGCAGCAGCCGCAGCGCCGGATCGAGCGGGGCGCCGCTTTCATTGCCGATCAGATCATCGACATAGGACGTATCGGTATAGGTCACGCCGAAGGTCACCGACAGGTCGCGCACCGGGCTAAGCGCGGCTTCCAGCTCGATGCCCTGCGCGATCACGCCCGGCGCGACATTATCGGCGGCACAGCCGCCGGTGGTGGGGCTGGCGTCGCTGTCGGTCAGGCCCAGATCCTCGCTGCAGCCATTGATGTTCTGCACCAGGTAGACCGAACCGTTGAACGTGTTCAGCTGGAAGTTGGTGAATTCCTGGCGGAACGCCGCCAGGCTGAGGCTGAACTGGCGGGTCGCGTATTTGGCGCCGATTTCATAGGCGTTGACGGTCTCCTCGTCGAACTGGAGACGCCGCGGATCGAGCGCATTGACGTTGAGCGTCACCGGATTGCCCAGCGCCGACCGGTCGAGGTTGAACCCGCCCGCCTTGTAGCCGCGCGAATACGAGCCGTAGACCATCAGATCATCGGTCGGCTTGTAGCTGAGGATTGCCGTCCCGGTCAGCTGGTCTTCCTCGCGGGTGTCGGCCAGCGTCTTGCCGTCCAGCCCGGCGGTCGAGTTGCCCTGGCACGACAGGCCGAGGATCCCGCCGGCAAGGCCGGCCAGCGGCGTCGTCAGCAGGCCCGAGAGCAGCGCCTGGTTGGTTACACAGGCGGTGTTGTCGTTGCGGAACGCGGCCGAGAAATCCTTGGTCTCGGTCGTGTAGCGCAGGCCCAGCGTCAGATCGAGCCGATCGGTCAAATGGATGATGTTGTGCGTGAAGACCGCGAAGTTCTCGCTGGTCTGGTTATAGACTTCGCCCAGGCTCCCGCGATCGTTGACCGTGGCAAGGTTGTTGAGCCCGGCGAAGATCAGCGGGGTGGCCGGCCCGAACGCGCCCACGCCGCCATTGGCGGCCTGCAACACCGCACGGCCCCCGGCGCTGAGGCAGCCGGTGCTCGCCGGCGAAACCAGCGCCGGATTGATCGCCAGCACCACGCGGCACGGCGCAAATGCGCCATATTGCGTGCCGAAGCGCACATTATCGCGCGTTTCCAGCTTCTCGTGGGCGTAATAGCCGCCGATAAGCCAGTCGAGCCGGTCGTTGAAGGCCGTGCCGTTAAAGCGGATTTCCTGGGTGAAGGTCTTGAATTCGCGCGACAGCGCATTGTCGCCCGGTGTGCGGTAAAGGAGGTCGAGCTGCGTATAATCGGTGTCCGACCCCTGCGAATTGAAATAATCGCGATAGGCGGTGATCGAGGTGAAATTGATCGCGCCGAAATCGTAATTCAGCTCGCCTGAGATGCCCCAATCCTCGGTCTCGCCTTCGTAAGAGCGGCCGCGGGTGGGATAGATCGTGCGTTCAAAGGTCGATTGGGTGAGCCCGGCAGGGCTCTGCCCCAGCGCCAGCACAACCGGCACGATCGGGTTGCCGGTGCTGGTCAGCGACGGTGCGCCCGGCAATGGGCGGGCGAACGAGTCGAGACCCGGGCTGACGCGCGAAAGCGGCGCGAAATCGGCCTGCACGAAGGTTGCCGCGCAGCACGCTTCTTCCTTCTTGGAATAATCGCCGACAACCCGCAGCGACAGGCTTTCGGTCGGTTCGAACAGCAACTGGCCGCGCACCAGATAGCGGTCGCGATTGTTGATGTCGGTATCGTTGACCGCATCGTAGTAGAAACCGTCGCGCTTGAAATAGACCCCGTCCACCCGCGCGGCCAGCGTTTCGCCAAGCGGCGCATTGACGCCTGCTTCGATCCTCATCGCATCGTAATTGCCGTAGGTGAACGCGCCGTAGCCTGAAAAATCGAAGGTCGGCGCGGCGGTGTAGATGCTGATCATCCCCGCCGATGAGTTGCGCCCGCCCAGCGTGCCCTGCGGCCCGCGCAGGATTTCCACCCGGTCGAGCGGGCCGAGTTCGGACAAGGCATTGCCCGAACGCGAGCGATAGACCCCGTCGACAAACACCGCGACCGAGCTTTCGAGACCCGGATTGTCGCCGACCGTGCCGATCCCGCGGATACGGGCCGAACCGTTGGCTTCATTCCCGGTCGAGGAGACCAGCAGCGACGGGGCGACCTGGTTCAGTTCGCGAATGTCGCTGGTGCCCGAATTCTGCAGCGTTTCGGCGGTCACGGCCGAGACCGCCACCGGCACATCGGCCAGCGCCTGTTCGCGGCCCTGCGCGGTGACGACGATTTCCGTCTGCGCTTCGGCGCCGGTATCGGCATCCTGCGCTTGGGCGATTTGCGGGATCAAAGTGGCGGCAACGCCGGCCAGCGCGAGCGCGCGGGTGGAAAGCGGCTTGGACATCAGGGTCTCCCTTCCTGTTATGAACTTATTTTGTTTTGCCGGAACAATAACCCAACAAGGCGCCGCCGCAATAGCCAAAAGCGGCCGAAACCCTAGACTTTTTCCAGCCGTTGTTCGCTTGCATCACTTGCCGCTGTCAGCAGCGATGCCTCGATCGCGGCCATGCGCGTGGTGTCGGAAATCTTCTTTCCCAGCAGATCCGTAACGTAAAACGTGTCCGCCGCGCGCTCGCCATAGCCGGTGATATGCGCTGAATGGACAATCAGTTGGCTGTCGAACAGCGCGCGCGCCAGTCGGGCCAGCAGGGCCGGGCGGTCGAACGCGCCGACCTCGATTACCGTAAAGCGGTTCGAAGCGTGGTTGTCGAACACCACGCGCGGGCGCACCTCGAAGGCTTCGGCGCGCGGCTGGGCCAGCCGGCGTTTGGCGAGCTGCGGCATGATCTGCCTTCGTCCCGCCAGCGCATCGGCGATGCTGGCCTCGATCCGGGCCAGCTGTTCGGGCGCGCTGAAAGGCTGGCCGTGCGGGTCCTGGACCAGGAAATTATCGACCGCCCAGCCGCTGCTGGTGGTGTGAATGCGCGCGTCGATGATGTTTGCGCCGGCGAGGTGAATGCCGCCCGCGATGCGGTAGAACAGACCCGGGTGATCGGCGGCGATCACGCTGACCAGTGTCGCCCCGCGGCTGGGATAGACCTCGCAATGGACCGACAGCGCACGGTTATGGGCCAGCGCCGTGCGATATAGGCGAAGGTTCAGCGCGGCGATGTCTTCGGGTTCGGCAATCCAGTAGGCATCGCCGAACTCTGCCCCGTGGAGCGCCAGCGCCGGATCGTCGCCCAGCAATTCGGCCACCGCCGTCTTGCGCGCAACGATCCGCTGTTCGCGCCCCGCGCCCGCATGGCCGAGCCGCAATTGTTCCTGCGCCGCATCATACAATTCGCCCAAGAGCTGGCGCTTCCAGCTGTTCCACGTGCCGGGGCCGACGGCGCGGATATCGACTGCGGTCAGGATCATCAGCTGGCGCAGCCGTTCGAGGTTCTGCACAGAGGCGACGAAATCCTCGATCGTCTTGGGATCGGTCAGGTCGCGCTTGAAAGCGGTCGCGCTCATCAGCAGGTGATGGCGGACCAGCCAGGCGACCAGCTCGGTCTCGGCCTCGCTCAGCCCGAAACGGGGGCACAGCTGCTGGGCAATCTCGGCGCCCAGCACCGAATGATCGCCGCCGCGGCCCTTGGCGATATCGTGCAGCAGCACCGCGACATAGCTCGCCCGGCGCGAGGCGACCCGGCGGATCAGACGGGTCGAGCGCGGGTGGTCGGCCGCCAGCTCGCCGCGCTCGATCCGGCTGAGCAGGCCAATCGCGCGGATGGTGTGTTCGTCGACCGTATAATGGTGATACATGTCGAACTGCATCTGCGCGGTGACGCGGCCGAAATCCGGCACGAAACGGCCGAACACCCCGGTCTCGTTCATCCAGCGCAGCACGGTTTCGGGATCGTTGCGCCCGGCCAGCAGCTGCACGAACAGCGCGTTGGCCCGCGCATCCGCACGCACCTCGTCGCGGATCAGCGCGGCATCGCGGGTGACGAGGCGCAGCGTGTCGGGGTGGATTTCGAGCTGTTCGCTTTCCGCAAGCTGGAAGATTTCCACCAGCCGCACCGGGTCGTCACGAAACCAGCCGTCGCCCGGCGCAGAAATGCGCCCGCCATAGATGCGATAGCCCTTCAGATTGCGCGTCCGGGCGGTGAACCCGGCGAGCAGGCCGCGACGGCTGCGCGCCTTGCCCATCTGCTCGTCGATATGCGCGAGGAAAATGCCCGTCAGCGACCCGACCGTGCGTGCCTGGAGGAAATAATAGCGCATGAACCGTTCGACCGCGCGGCTGCCGGGCCGATCGGCAAAGCGCATCCGTTCGGCCACCTGCCGCTGGAGGTCGAAGGTCAGCCGGTCCTCCGCCCGCCCGGTCACCGTGTGCATATGCGCGCGCACCGCGAGGAGGAAGTTCTCCGCCCGGCGGAAGGCGCGATATTCATCCTGCGTGAACAGCCCGGCATCGACCAGTTCGCGCGCCGCCCGCACGCCATGGATATATTTGCCGATCCAGTACAGCGTCTGGAGATCGCGCAGGCCGCCCTTGCCGTCCTTGACGTTGGGCTCGACGACATAGCGGCTGTCGCCCATCCGCTTGTGGCGGGCATTGCGTTCGGCAAGCTTGTCGGTAACAAACTGCCGTTCGCTGCCGCGCACCACCTCGGCGGCGAAGCGCTGCATGGCATGGTCGTACAGCGCCCGGTCGCCCCACACGAACCGCCCTTCGAGCAGCGCGGTGCGGATCGTCAGATCCTCGCGCGCCAGGCGGATCAGATCATCGACGCTGCGGCTCGAATGCCCGATCTTGAGCCCGAGATCCCACAGGAAATAGAGCATCGCCTCGATCACCTGTTCGCACCAGGCGGTACGGCGGGCGGGAGTGATGAAGGCGATATCGACGTCGGAATAGGGCGCCATCTCCGCCCGGCCGTAGCCGCCGACCGCGCCGATCGCCAAGCGCTCGGCCGCGGAACGGTTGCCGGCAGGATATAGCGCATGGGCGACATGATCATGGATCACCCGCAGCAATTGATCGATCAGGAAGGCATGGCCAGCGGCGTGCTGGTGCCCGGCCGAGGGCTTGTCCGCTAGCCGCCGGGCAAGCTCCTCGCGGCCGGCATCGAGCGCGGCGCGCAGCGCGCCGAGGATCGCCGGACGCGCCGCTTCGGCCCCGTTGCTGGCACCTGCCAGCGCGGCAATCTCGCCCGCCAGCGCCCGGCGGTCGATGATCGCCCGCTGGGCCGGAATCCGCTCGGCGATCAAGCCGCGGCCAGCAGCGCCGGGCTGTATTCGGCCTTGACCGTGCGCTTGTCGATCTTCTGCGTACCGAGGCGCGGCAGCGCCGCATCGACCCGGCGGATATGCCCCTCGAGCGGGATCTTGAAGCGGGCGAGATGTTCCTCGAGGAATTCGACCAGCTCGTCAGGCGCCAGGTCGCGCCCGTCCTTGAGGAAATAGACCGCCGCCGGCACCTCGCCATAGCGTTCGTCGGGCAGGCCGAAGACCGAACATTCTGCGATGTCGGGATGAGCGTAGATCGCCTCCTCGACCTCGATGCACGAAATGTTCTCGCCGCCGCGGATAATGATGTCCTTCTTGCGATCGACGATGAACAGATAGCCGTCCTCGTCGAGATAGCCGAGATCGCCGGTGCGGAAATAGGCATCATCAGTATAGGCGGCGCCGGTCGCCTCGTCATTGTCCCAGTAACACTGGAAATTGGCGACCGAGCGGATGCAGACCTCGCCAACCGCGCCCGCGGCCAGCTTGCCGCCAGCATCGTCAAGGATTGCCATATCGACCAGCGGCACGCTGGCCCGGCCGGTGCTGCCGGGCTTGGCCATGTAATTTTCGTTGAAATTGCCGCAGCCGACGCCGTTGGTTTCGGTCAGGCCGTAGCCGAGCAGCGGGAAGCCTTCGGGGAAGGCTTCCTTTATCCGCGTGACATGTTCGACGGGGCGCGGCGCGCCCCCGGCAGCAAAGCTCTTGCAGGCCGACAAATCGTAATGCGCGCGGTCTGGATGGGTGGCGATTTCATAGCTCATCAGCGGGACGCCGACGAAATAGGTGATCTGTTCCGCATCCATCAGCCGCAGCGCCTCGCCTGCATCCCATTTCGGCATCAGCACCAGCTTGCGCCCCAGCGCGAAGCTTTGCAGCAACAGCGGCACCTCGCCGGTGACATGGAACAGCGGCACCGCAACCAGTGCGCTGGGCTGGGCCGAAGGCGCTTCGCCCTTGGCGGTGAAATATTGCAGCACCATCACGCTCTGCGCGATGTAGTTCATTGTTCCGTTGACCACGGCGCGGTGGTCGCTGACCGCGCCCTTGGGAAAACCCGTCGAGCCCGAAGTATAAAGCGCCGTTGCCAGGTCATCGGGGCCAAGTTCGGGAAGCGCGGCGCCAAGCGCTTCGTCCCACACCGCTGCCAGCCCGTCGGTGGGCGCGCCGCCATGCGAGATAAGCACGATGCGCGCGCCGTGATCATGCCCTTCGAGGCGGGTCGCGCGCTGGGCGTCGGCCAGCACCAGCGTGCAGCCCATCAGGCGGGTGCCATAAGCCAGTTCCTCGCCGGTCCAGAAACCGTTGAGCAGGGTGGCGCAGCCGCCGGCAAGCAGCGTGCCCATATAGGCGATGATCCAGTTGGCTGAATTGCGCGCGGCAATGCCCACCCGGTCGCCTGGCCTGATCCCGTGCTGCCCGACCAGCGCGTGCGCCACGCGAAGCGCAGCCTGATAGGTTTCGCCAAAAGTCAGCCGCGTATCGCCATCGACCAGGAACACGGTGTCGCGGTGCTGATCGCAATAATGCGCCAGATAATGCGCCAAGCTGGGCGGGGCGGCCTTGAACGCGGGCATCGCCACGCCGCGCCGATCGACCTGCACGGTTTCGAACATGGCGCCCGGCGCGGTCAGCGCGGTGATGATCTGTTCGAGGGTGTCGTCGAGCTGCGTGGGCATGGACTGGTGCTCTCCTGTTTGAAGCCGTCCGCCCTGACTGGCGGATCGGGCGGGGGCCGCTGCCGAGGGTTCCCACCACCGGCGTGCTATGCCATTAGCGCGGGCCAATCCGCGCCAGCGGCCCGTAAGTCCTAGGGGGTTCACCTGTTGCTGTCACTACTTGCCGCCATCGCCCCAGCTGCGGGTGCGGCCTCGCCGATCCATTGGGAAGATCTCGGCCTGAGGCCGGGGATCGAATTGGGCTTCTTCACCCTCAGGTTCTATTCGCTCGCCTATCTTGGCGGGCTGCTCCTGGCTTATTGGCACCTGTCGAAAATGATCAAGGCGCCCGGCGCTCCGCTCGCCCAGCGCCATGCCGACGACCTGTTTTTCTACTGCACGCTCGGCGTCATCCTCGGCGGGCGGCTCGGCTATGCGATGTTCTACGACCCGTCGCTGTTCACCACCACCACGCCGGGCACGCTGGTCGGCTGGAACCTGCTGCGGCTGTGGGATGGCGGGATGAGCTTTCATGGCGGCCTGGTCGGCGTGTTGCTGGCGATCACCTGGGTGTGCCGGCAGGGCGGCCTGTCGTTCCTGAGGGTGTGCGATTACATCGCCGTCAACGTGCCCTTCGGCATGTTCCTTGGCCGCCTCGCCAATTTCATCAATGGCGAGCTGTGGGGCCGCGTCAGCGATGTGCCCTGGGCGATGATCTTTCCCGGCGGCGGCCCGCTGGCGCGCCATCCGAGCCAGCTCTACCAGGCCGCGCTCGAAGGGGCGCTGCTGATGGCGGTGATGCTGTACCTGTTCTGGCGCACCCGGGCGCGGTACCGGCCGGGCCTGCTGGTCGGCGTGTTTACGCTCGGCATCGGGCTTGCCCGGTTCATCGCCGAATTCTTCCGCGAACCCGATGCGCAACTGGCCGAGTTCGCCCGGCAGACCGGCCTGTCGATGGGCCAGTGGCTGACCATCCCGTTGATCCTGCTGGGCCTCGTGGTGATGGCCTATGCGCTGCGCCGGCCGCCCGAGGCGAGCGGCACCGTTCCCGTGGAGCCGCGCGCAGAGCCGTGAGCGGCGACACGCTCGACACGTTCCGCCGGCTGATCCGCAATACCGGCCCGATCAGCCTTGCCCATTATATGGGCGAGAGCAATGCGCGCTATTACGCGGCGCGCGATCCGCTGGGCGCGGCGGGAGATTTCGTCACCGCGCCCGAAATCAGCCAGATGTTCGGCGAGCTGATCGGCCTGTGGCTGGCGGATATGTGGCTGCGTGCCGGGCGCGCGGAAAACCCGCTCTATGTCGAACTCGGCCCCGGACGCGGCACGCTGGCGCGCGATGCGCTGCGGACGGCGGCGCGTTACGGGCTGACGCCGCAGGTGCATCTGGTCGAAGCCTCGACCGAATTGCGCGCGGTGCAGCAGGCGGCGCTGCCGCAGGCGATCTGGCATCACGACCTCGCCACCGTGCCCACAGACGGCCCGGTGCTGCTGGTGGCGAACGAGTTTCTCGACGCGCTGCCGGTGCGCCAGCTGGTTCGCACGGACGGCGGCTGGCGCGAGCGGATGATCGGCCTCGATGGCGAGGCGCTGTGCTATGTCGCCGGGCAGCAACCCTTCGACAGCGCGGTGCCCGATACCCTGCGGAGCGAGCCGGTGGGCACAATCGTCGAAACCTCGCCCGCGGCGGCGGCGATCGTCTACGAGGTCGCCGGGCGGCTGGCGCAGCAGGGCGGCACCGCGCTGTTCATCGATTATGGCCACGCCGAGCCGCGCACCGGTTCGACCTTCCAGGCTATCAGCGCGCATCGCAAGGTCGACCCGCTGGCGATGCCGGGCACTGCCGACCTTACCGCGCATGTCGATTTCGCGACGCTGGGACGGATTGCCCAGTCCCGCGAGGCGCGCTGGCTCGGCACGGTGACGCAGGGCGACTGGCTGCGCGCGCTGGGGATCGAGACCCGGGCCGACAATCTGGCGCACCGCGCGCCGCATTATGCTGCCGATCTCGCCGCGCAGCGCGACCGGCTGATCGCTTCCGACCAGATGGGCGAGTTGTTCAAGGTGATGGGTCTCGCCGCGCCCGGCTGGCCCGACGGGGTGGGCTTTCCCGTCGACTAGGCGGCCAGCGTGGCGGCGGGGATGGTCACATCGACCTCCAGCCCGCTTGCCTCGAACCGCCGCTCGAGCTTGCCACCAAGCTGCCCTTCGACCGACATCCGCGCCAGCCGCGAGCCGAAGCCCTCGCGCTCGGGCGGAGCCACCGGCGGGCCGCCCTGCTCACGCCAGCTGATCCGCACGCCGTCGTCGTCACGGCCGACATCAACCGTGACACTGCCACCAGTGACCGACAGCGCGCCATATTTGGTGGCGTTGGTCGCCAGTTCGTGGAATACCAGCGCAATCGGCGTCGCCGCGCGGCGGCCGACCGCGCAATCGGCGGCGCCCGTAATCGTCACCTGGCTGGTGCCGGCGCGCATATAGGGTTTGAGCAGCGCCTGCAGCAGCCCGGCCAAAGCGCCTCCCGGCGCGCCCCCTTCGTCGACGGTGCCGGGTTGGACATAATCATGCGCCCGGCCAAGCGCGCCGATCGTCTCGCTGATTTCGGCCACGAACGGCGCGGCTTCGGGGTGGGCGCGGCCGCGCAGGCTGATGAGGCTGCCGACAACGGCAAAGATATTCTTAATCCGGTGCGCCAACTCGCGCGACAGCAATTCGCGCCCTTCGGCCGCGCGGTGCGCTTCGTCGATATCGGCCAGCGTGCCGAACCATTGCGTGGTGCCGCCTTGCCCCGGCATGGTCGGCAATGCCCGCGCCGCCATCCAGCGCCATGACCCGTCCCGATGGCGCAGGCGATATTCGCCGTTGAGCGGCGCGCCCCCCGCCCGTGCCGCCTGCCACGCGGCAACAAAGCTGTCCTGGTCCTCAGCGTGCATCAGGCTGGCAAAGTCGGCCGGCGCGGCCGGCGGCGGGTTGCCAGTGAATTCCTGCCACCGGTTGCTGACGAAATCGAACTGGCCCTGCCGATCGATCGACCAGACGATATCGGGGATCGCATCGGCAAGCGAGCGCAGCGTCAGATCGCGGCTCTTGCGCTCGCGCTCGCTGGCGAGCACGCCGCGCCGTTCAAGCAGGCGGCGCATCACCGCGCGGGCGAGCACCGCCAGCCCCTCGGTCTGCAGGGATGTCAATCCTTCGGGGCGGGGTACGCGGTCGATCACACATAGCGCGCCAAGCGGCGCTCCTTCGGACGAGATCAGCGGCGCGCCGGCGTAAACGTATGGCCCGCCCCGTCGGCA